>NZ_JCASSK010000002.1:0-966665 GCF_059693705.1 Pedobacter sp. A2324
TTTCTTCCCTTCCTTTCGGTTGGGAGTGCAAAGGTAGAAAACTTTTTTTAACTTCCAAATAAAATAATTTTTTATTTGTTTGCCTCTTTCTTTTCTCTATCTCCGCTATTTCAATCTGCCATTTTAACTGGCTTTCCGTTCTTCCGAACCGGGTTGCAAAGGTAATCATCTTTTTTTCTTCCGCAAATTTATTTTAAAATAAATCTTTGGCCTTTTCCCCTCTCACATCATCTTAAACCACCTTTTCAATCAATCCCTTCCTCCGAAGCGGGATGCAAAAGTAGAAAAAAATAACCACCTGCCAAATATATTTTACCCTTTTATGCAAACCAATCCTTAAAGCACTGTTTTACAGTGTCAAAAATTTAACAATCACTCAAACATTTTTAAAAGAAATTTGTATGCAAAAGCCGCTGGCCATTTAAACCTATCAAGAAAGCACTACTGGCTACTGCCCAATACTGTACTACTATATATATTACCTAGCCAAATTGCAAAAATGAGCCAGGCTATCCGTGAGATCTGTATATTACAACAAGTATTAAAGGTGATTTTTTCGGCACCACCATTAAGCCTTTCGTCACTGCTAAGTCGGGCATTGGTCGGGGATTGGTCGGGCTTGTGACAATTGTACCCGACCAAACAGTGACGAATCGACGAATAAACGCCGACCTAAGGGTTATGAGTGTATCCAGATATATTGATGACTGGTTTGTCTAGTTATCGGTGGCAATTGGGATCTGAGTATTCAGCTATATGGTGACTGATTAGTCTATTTATCAATGGCAATTGCGGGATATGGATGTTGATCAGACTTAGGAACCACTAATAATGCCCCGTTTGACGGACAATTTTGCAATTTATTAATACTTTTACAGCCAATTAAAATCTAAGATTGTTGATGAAATTGAAACTCTATATTACGCTTGCCATTATTGGGTTGGTGAAATTAGGCCACGCCCAGAATTTTAAGAACGAAGTTTCTGTGATTAGTGAGAATGATGCTTACGTAGATATCACGAGCGACCGGTATTATACCAATGGATTTTTTATCAGATATAAACATGCTCTCGACGGAAAGAAGTTAAGGGGCGAGAGAACAAAAGAGATTCTTGGCTTTGAGGTGGGACAAAAAATATATAACCCTTTTTACAGCTATGCGCCTGATCCGGCAACTCACGACAGGCCTTTTTCCGCATACTTATATGGAGAAGTGAATTATAGCAGGTTTTACAGTCAACAACAAATGCTTAAAGTTTCTGCACAACTTGGTATAAGCGGTAAAAATGCATTGGGTGAAACCTTTCAAAAGGCCTTTCATAAACTGGTTGGACAGAATCAAATATCGGGCTGGGCGTATGCTTTGAATAGTGAGCCAACAATCAATCTTGGTGCGGAGTATAACAAAAGAATATTCAGCACAGAAAACGGGGTACTGGATGGAACTGCGATTGCATCAGCATTTGCAGGAAACGTAACTACTAAAGCCAGTTTGGGAAGCTTATTCAGATTTGGAAGATTTAATGAAATGGATGGATCGGCTGCGTTTAGTAGCCTGGTGAGTCATAATCACACCAGCAAAGCCAGGCGAAAGTATGAGCTTTTCCTTTCTGTGATTCCACAAATACATGCCGTTGCTTTTGATTCGAGCATTGAAGGCGGTTTGTTCCTGAAGAACAAAGGGCCAGTTTCATTTCAGCCCAATCCTTTTGTTTTAACCGGCCAGGCTGGTTTAACCTTATCTATAGCCAGGTGGACAGGAAGCTATATGGCTACTTTTATCACAAATGAAGTTAAAAACAGCGCCCGGGGTTACCATTATGCATATTACAGTTTAGCCTATCGTTTCAGTAAAAGTTAATATGAGAAAACACCTACTAGCTATATTCTTTATTTTCGGGTTAGTTTCAACACACGCACAGATTGCGCCTGAAAATCACTCCATCTTTTTCAAACCGGTATTTGGGACTCACATTAACAGCGATCAGGGGCATTTATTTCAAGACCAGATCATTGGCTTTGATGCTGCGTATTTTAAAGACATCGAACAAAATAAAGATCACTGGATAAAAGCACTCGGTGCAAAATCTTATGGCTTAGGTTTTATTTTCAGAGATATCAGCCGGTTGAAAGGCGCAAAAGATACTTCAGCAAATTCTTTCGGTCAGGTATATGGACTGGTTGCCCAAATGGATTTTGAGCTTTTTAAATTAGGAAAGGCAAAATTTAACTTTACCCCGGGTATTGGCTTAAGTCTTACCAATAAATACTTTGGCAATCATCCGAAAAACAGATTTCTGGGCAGTCCGGTAAATGAAGCTATAAAAGCTGACCTGGGAATGGCGTTACCCGTTGGCAAATACACCAGTTTACTCGCAGGATTTGGCTTCCTGCATATCTCAAATGGTGGATTGACGGTACCCAATGGCGGATTAAATACCGGAAACATTTACCTGGGTTTAAAGCTGAATAACCCTAAAAACCCATCTGAGGAAAAAAGAAGCACTTATATTCCATTACGAAGAAATTCAATCGAAATCAGTGTTGGTTTGGGCGCCAGAGGCGTTCCGCAGCAGAGTGATAAACATTTATTTAAAAGCGGCTTATATGCCGGATATAATTTTTATCTGAATGATATCATGGTTTTGAAGGCAGGTGCTGATGCCGTTTATTATTATACTGTTTACAATCCTGATGACTATGCCGGGACTTACCAGAACTACGGTACCTCTTACGACAGGTGGCGTACCGGTTTAAGTGTGGGTGCAGAGATCAACCTTTGGAGAATCACTGTAGGTGCCCAGGTAGGCAAGTATCTCCATTATAACAGATACAAGGAAGATGCCACCTGGTACTGGACATTCGGGCCAACTTACAATATTACCCCCCGTCTGGGCATTCAGGCAAAAACGTATATGCACTTTGCTCAGGCTGATTATGTAAACTGGGGATTAGTGTATCGCTTTTAATACTGTCCTGTACTTAACAAAACCAAAGTACAAGCTCTTACAGGCTCAATATCATGTTGATCAAGCAATTTTTCAAGCTCATAATTTTCAGTTCCCGGATTAAATATGACCCGTTTGGGCTTGGTTTCCAGAAGGTAGTTTTCATATTGAGGCTGCAAAGCAGGACCGATGTATAGTGTTACCGTATCGATATCATGGTGAATTTCGCCAGGCCTTTCAATCTCAACTCCTGCGACTTCTCCTTTTTTTATGCCCACATTAATGATATCGTGATTGAATCTACGAAGCATGTGAGCCGCTTTATATGCATATCTGGATGGATCCGGAGATGCCCCAATGATGAGTGTCTTTTTCATTTTATCAGTAACAACCTTAACATTATAAAGTTTTTCAGGGTTGATTCAGAATTGCATTGGCACAGTTAATCCCATCTATGGCGGCCGATACAATTCCGCCTGCATATCCTGCGCCTTCAGCACATGGATAAAGCCCTTTTAATTGGGGATGCTGAAAAGTTTCCTTATCACGGGGGATACGAACTGGTGAAGAAGTGCGGCTTTCAACACCAACCAGAATAGCTTCATTGGTAAAGTAGCCTTTTATTTTATTTCCAAAAAGTGGTAGCGCTGCTCTTAAGCTTTGCGACACAAATTCTGGAAGTAGGTTGTCGAGCATCACACTTTTTGTGCCCGGAAGGTAAGAGTTTTTAGGAAGGTCGATTGACAATCTGTTGTTTACAAAATCGACCATTCTTTGTGCGGGGGCAACCAGGTTACCTCCGCCAGCTTCAAAAGAGCGTTTTTCAATTTCAGCCTGAAAATTCAGCATACGTAGGGGGTCATATCCTTTAACATCATCTAAAGTAACCTGAACAACTGTACCAGAGTTGGCATAGGGGTTATTGCGTTTAGATGGCGACCAGCCATTTACTACGATTTCATTTTCACCGGTAGCGCAAGGTGCAATGATTCCACCCGGGCACATGCAAAACGAAAACACGCCACGCGCACCTACCTGTTCAACAAGGCTATAGTATGCCGGAGGCAAAAACTCGGATCTGGTGTCACAATGATATTGAGCAGCATCAATAATTTCCTGCGGATGCTCAATGCGTACACCCAAAGCAAAAGGCTTTGCTTCAATTAAGATGTTTTTTTTATGTAAAAGCTCGTAAATATCTCTCGCCGAATGTCCGGTAGCCAGAATGATATGATCTGCAAAAAGTTTATCCTGATAGTTAATTTCAATGCCTTTTACCTGACCAAATTCTGAAATGATATCGGTCATCTTCGCATCAAACATCACTTCCCCACCTGCATTAAGTATTGTCTCTTTGATCGATGTAATGATATGAGGCAATTTATTGGTCCCGATGTGCGGGCGGGCATCAATGATGATGTCTTTTTCTGCACCATGATCTACAAATACCTGCAGTACTTTGTTGATATCACCGCGCTTGTTCGAACGGGTATACAACTTACCATCAGAATAGGTTCCGGCACCGCCTTCACCATAACAATAATTGGACTCGGTATTGACCAGCCCTTGCTTATTGATGGCCGCAAGATCCCGGCGACGTTGCTTAACGTCTTTACCCCGTTCAATGACCACTGGTTTTAGTCCGTTTTCGATGCATTGCAAAGCTGCAAACAGACCTGCAGGGCCGGCACCAATAATCAGCACCTGTTTGGCATTACTTACATTCGGGTAATTTATAATATTGATTTCCGGGCTTGGCAATTCATCTACAAAAGCCCTGACCTGTAAGCGGAAAATAACTTTCCGGGACCGAGCATCGATCGACCTTTTCAAGATTTCATAACCATTGATACGATTTTCCGTAACCTTAAGCCCTTCGGCCAGTTTGGTTTTGATTATTTCGGTATGCTCTACCTGGTGGGGGAGCAAGGTAATCTCGATATCCTTTTGCATACAACTTGTCAGGTTTTTATCCTGAATCGATACAAAGATAAGGTTTGATGCCGAAATAGCGTAGTGAAAAATCCACAGGATCGGGATAAGAAACAAAATGTCACTTATTCTGATTAAATGTAACAAAGGCATGCAATTTGATATCTAATTCGTAAATTGAATAAATTTCAGTTGACATAACAAAGACAAAAACCATAAAAATGAAAAGATTAGTATTTGGAATATTAGCTGCTGTGATTGCAGTTAGCACTTTAAGTTCATGCGGTTATAACAGCATGGTTAAATTAGATGAGAATGTAAAGTCGAAATGGGGAACTGTGCAAACCCAATATCAGAGACGGGCTGATTTAATTCCAAACCTTGTGGCAACGGTAAAAGGTGCTGCCAAATTTGAGCAGGGAACGCTAACCGCGGTTACTGAAGCCCGTGCTAAAGCAACGCAGATGACTGTTAAAGCAGACGATTTGACCCCGGAGAATATTCAGAAATTTCAGGCTGCTCAAGGTCAGTTGAGTCAGGCATTAGGAAAATTATTATCTATCACAGAAAATTATCCTGAATTAAGGGCAACTCAGCAGTTCAGTGACCTATCGGCACAACTGGAAGGTACTGAAAACAGAATCACTGTTGCCCGTAAAGATTTCAATGATGCTGTTCAGGAGTATAATGGTAAGATCAGGTCATTCCCAACTAACCTGACAGCAGGTATGTTTGGTTTTAAACCTAAGGGCTATTTCGAGGCAGACGCTACGGCAAAAGATGCTCCTAAAGTAGAATTTTAATTTTCATCAATCATTTTAAGGGTAGTGGCTGTTTACTTGTGAACAACCACTACCCTTTTTCATTCCATTTATACTATAGAAATGCCATTATTTTCAGATATAGAACAAGATAAAATCGCAAAGGCAATAGCTGATGCCGAAACGGCCACTTCGGGAGAAATCAGAATTGCTATTGATAAGCATTGCAAAGCAGATCCCATTGAAAAAGCTGTGGAGTATTTCTCGAAGCTTGATATGGATAAAACAGCGAGAAGGAACGGTGTTTTAATTTACCTGGCGCATGCGGACCATAAGTTTGCCATTATAGGCGACTCCGGCATTAACAAGCTGGTTCCTGATGATTTTTGGGAAACTACTAAAATTGCCATGACCGCCCACTTTGCCAAAGGGAATTTAGCAGATGGAATTATTGCTGGCGTTGCTTTGGCGGGAGAAAAACTAGCATTATTTTTCCCTCCACAAAAAGGTGACATTAATGAGTTGCCGAATGATATTGTATTTTTAGATAACCCGGAAAACAAATAAACCATGAGAAAACTATTGTTATTCATATTACTCGGGTTTACGTTTAGCTTGTCTTTTGGCCAGGATTTCCCAGCGAAACCGTCTACACTCGTTAATGATTATTCCGGCGTACTATCGGCCGATCAAAAACAGCAGCTGGAAAGTAAACTAGTTGCTTTTGATGATTCTTCTTCTACGCAAATTGCCATTGCAATTTTAAAATCTGTTGGTGATTACGACATCAATGAGTATGCCCTTGAGCTCGGAAGGAAATGGGGCGTTGGACAAAGTGGTAAGAACAATGGAATTATGATTGTTGTCGCTGTTGGCGATCGCAAAATCTCCATCCAAACCGGATATGGAGTTGAGGGAGTACTTCCGGATGTATATGCCAAAAGAATTATAGACAATGATATTAAGCCTAATTTCAGGGAAGGAAACTATTATGCCGGGCTGGATGAGGCTACAACTTCCATTATAAAATACACCAAGGGTGAATACAAAAATGACAAGCCTAAAACTTTTTCAAAGAAAGGAGCTGGTTTAGGTAGTGTATTTGTGATTATCATTATTGTGGTGATTATCATTATCATCAGCAGGCGTGGCGGCGGCGGTGGCAATCAGGTAATTGGCGGTCGCGGTGCATCTGATGCGCTATTCTGGGCCATGTTATTTGGTAGCGGAAGCCGTGGTGGTGGAGGCAGTGGCTGGGGAAGCGGGGGCGGATCATCAGGTGGTGGTGGTTTTGGAGGCTTTGGTGGCGGTAGTTTTGGTGGTGGCGGATCAAGCGGTAGCTGGTAGGGTATATTTTTTTATATTTACCATTATAATATTTAAATAGCGTGCATAGAAGAGAATTGATCACGGCGGAGATACAACGTTTGGCAGAGGTATTGTCGAAAATCATGGGCCTGAAACTTGAGGGGAAACCCGATGAGGCCAGCAGGCTCTTTGACCAAACCATGGTATCTAACTTCTCTCTTCCGGTTGAAGTACTGGAAGCTGATGGCGCAGATGCTTTTGATGAATGGCTGAAAGGTAACGAGATGCCTCCCGAGAAACTGGACTCATTAAGTGAATTTCTCTATTATGAACTGGGGTTAAGTGCTGAACGGAACAGTGTGATTGCGCCAAAGCTTAATTTGGTTTATCAGTATTTATCGGCTCATCACAAAATTGTGCACCTGGTAAATTTCCACCGTCAGCAAACCATACAACAATACCTCTAGGATTAAACCAACAGATTAAATTTAAACGAATGATTATAGAAAAGTGGCAAAAGCTTGCCTCTAAATATTTAGTAAGGGAGAGATGGGCAACCCTGAGGGTTGATGAACTGAAATTACCAAACGGAACGATCAAGGATGATTATTTTGTATTGGAGTATCCTGACTGGGCATCTGCAGTTGCGCTGACGGAAGAAGGTAAAATTATTATGGTTCGTCAATACCGCCATGCAGCCGATATTGTTTCATTGGAAATCCCAGGTGGAGTAATTGATGGTGACGAGGGTCCTGAAGCAGGAATAAAAAGAGAACTGGTAGAAGAAACCGGGTATACGTTTAAAACCTGCAGGCTCATCGCAGAACTTTATCCAAATCCGGCTACAGCGAATAACAAAACCTTTACTTACCTGTTAACGGGGGGCGTAAAAACCCATGAGCAACACCTGGACGAGCACGAAATCCTGAATGTGGAAGAATATACCATCGACGAAGTAAAACAACTTTTAAAAGAGAATAAAATTGCCCAATGTATTCATGTAGCTGCATTGCACTATGGGTTAATGGCTATAGATCAGGCACACATTTAATTACCGAATTAATTTAATATGCTGGAAAGTGCGGACTTGACTCGGACTTACTGCGTTTATAATGGCGGGGAACCCTTAATGATACTGCACGCAGCAGGCAATGAGTAATAGCTGAGTAACGACTGAAAGGGTTCGTCAATAAAAAAGGGTGGTGATTTGAATATCAAATCGCCACCCTTTTTGTTTAAGTACCAGGTGCAAACAAATTCTGCCCCGTACTAGCTCATTTTTAATTTTTTCTGGATATCGTGTACGTAAGCTTTGAACTTTTTATCCGTATCAATCAAATCTTCAACGGTTTGGCATGCATAGATTACGGTACTATGATCACGTCCGCCAAAAAATGCACCGATTGTTTTCAAAGATGATTTTGTATGGCTTTTCGAAAGGTACATCGATATCTGACGGGCCTGAACAATTTCGCGTTTACGTGTTTGTGATTTCACCATATCAACAGGTACCTCAAAATACTCACATACCAGTTTCTGGATATATTCCATGGAGATTTCTTTGGAAGTATTTTTAATAAAGTTTTTCAACATCTGTTTAGCTAACGCTAAATCGATCTCTTTCTTATTTAAAGTGGCTTGTGCCAATAAAGATACCATGGCCCCTTCAAGCTCACGCACATTATTGTCAATGTTGTGTGCAACATACTCCACCACTTCTCCTGGCAGTTCAATACCATCGGCATACATTTTCTTTCTGAGAATTGCGATACGTGTTTCCAGATCCGGAATCTGCAAATCGGCAGATAAACCCCATTTAAAACGGCTTAATAAACGCTCTTCCAGGCCAGCTAAATCTTTTGGCGCTTTATCTGAAGTTAAAATAACCTGTTTACCAGACTGGTGGAGGTGGTTAAAGATGTGGAAGAAGATATCCTGCGTTTTCTCTTTGCCGGCAAAGTTGTGAACATCATCCATAATGATGACGTCCATTGCCTGATAGAAGTTAACGAAATCATTTATGGTGTTGTTTTTTAATGAATCAACGAACTGCTGACAGAATTTCTCACAGCTTACATAAATAACCAGCTTATCTGGCATGCTGCGTTTGATTTCATTACCGATTGCCTGCGCTAAGTGGGTTTTCCCTAAACCTACTCCCCCGTAAATCATTAACGGGTTAAATGACGTGCCTCCTGGTTTAGCTGCAACAGCATAACCTGCGGAACGTGCAAGGCGGTTACAATCGCCCTCGATGTAGTTTTCGAAAGTATAGTTAGCGTTTAACTGCGGATCTACATTTAATTTTTTTAATCCAGGTATGATAAATGGATTTTTGATATCCTTATTGATGGAAACCGGAATAGGCATAGATTGTACCTTGGCCTCTGCCCCATTTCCATTTGATGGCATATTGGTAGTATAAGGACTACCACTGTTTGATGATTTATCAACAACGATATTGTATTCTAATCTGCCATCCTCTCCAAGTTGTTTTTTTACGGTCTTGCGAAGCAAGCCCACGTAGTGTTCTTCAAGCCATTCGTAAAAGAATAAACTCGGCACTTGTATGGTTAAAACCTTACCTTCTAATTTAAGGGCAGTTATTGGCTCGAACCAGGTTTTGAAACTTTGGGTCGGGATGTTATCCTTAATTATTTGAAGACAGTTCTTCCATACTTCTGTACAAGTTTTTTCCATTGCGATTTCTATATATTATTGATTTTCAGTACCGATTCGACGTAAAGGGATGGTCCGTTTCGGGACTACGAATATTGATAAAATTATCAACATTTTAAACAAAATTCTGAAATAAATTGTAACCTACTGATAAGGAATTGAGTAGCCCTGTTAACCTCAATTTTTTATGTTGATAACTATTTATTAACATCAATTTTCGGCATTTAATGCTATTTGCTGGTTTCATCCTAATAATACTCCGGATCGCCATTTAAAAAGCAAAATTCAAGCCACTAGGCTTTTAAAGGCATAAATTTAGACGTGTTTTTAATGTTTAAAACACAACATACTGAATATCATAATACATATCTCAAACGATTTTAACCAAATAATATTTTTAGACCTTATTGTGTAGAAAAATGTGGCAATTTGTCCTCACTCATCCGTTTAGTGCGAAAATTATTGCTGACCAAATTCCCGGGGGAGATTAAGGTCAAATGAAGTAAAAAACCACGTGTTTAACTAAGGTGTTCAGAGAAAATATTATTAAGCATGCAGTTTACAAAAGATGATTAATACTCTCCGAATACGCCACGAAATACATCGGCAATTTCACCAAGTGTAGCATATACTTCAACGGCTTCAATGATGAATGGCATTAAATTAACGTTTCCACGGGCGGCTATTTCTAAGGCACCTAAAGCGCCGGCGACGGCCTCACTGTTTCTTGATGCCTTAAGACTGATCAACTTATCCATTTGAAGCTTGCGAATGGAGTCGTCAATATTGAAAACCTCATTTATTCCTTCTTCTTCCTGCGTAAATTTATTCACCCCAACCGAGACTCTTTCCCCGCTTTCAACTTCTTTCTGGTACTGATAAGCAGCGCTGGCAATTTCATTCTGCATGTAATCATTTTCGATTGCTTTGACTGATCCTCCCATGGCATCTATTTTTTCGATGTAGGCCCATGCGGCGTTTTCAATTTCATCGGTGAGGTTTTCAACGAAAAAAGAGCCTGCCAGCGGATCAACTGTATCGGTTACGCCACTTTCGAAGGCAATAATCTGTTGTGTTCTAAGGGCGATTTTGGCTGCAGATTCCGTTGGCAAAGACAAGGCCTCATCATACCCGTTGGTATGAAGCGACTGTGTGCCGCCCAACACCGCAGCCATAGCCTGATTACTTACCCTGATTACATTATTAAGTGGCTGTTGTGCAGTTAGTGTGGAACCACCCGTTTGCGTGTGGAAACGAAGCATCTGTGCCTTTTCATCGGTAGCGCCAAGGTGTCTGGTTATTTTCGACCACATTCGCCTTGCTGCCCTGAACTTGGCAATCTCTTCAAAAAAATTATTGTGGCAATTAAAGAAAAAGGACAGGCGTTTAGCAAAAACATTAATATCCAGGCCTTTTTCTATAGCTGCTTTCAAGTATGTTTTTCCATTGGCGAGGGTAAATGCGAGTTCCTGCACCGCCGATGAGCCTGCCTCCCTAATATGGTAACCGGAAATCGAGATGGTATTCCATTTGGGCACTTCATTACTACAAAACTCGAATATATCGGTGATGATCCGCATAGACGGTGCGGGTGGATAAATGTAAGTTCCCCTTGCGGCGTATTCTTTAAGAATATCGTTTTGGATGGTACCGGAAATCTGTCTGATATCTGCCCCTTGCTTTTTTGCCAAAGCGATGTACATGGCCAGCAATATTGAAGCCGTAGCATTTATAGTCATTGATGTTGTGATGTCCTTTAATGCTATTTTATCAAAAAGAATCTCCATATCTTTCAATGAATCGATGGCTACGCCAACTTTTCCCACCTCGCCATCAGCCATTTCGTGATCGGAATCATAGCCAATTTGTGTGGGTAAATCGAAAGCTACTGACAGTCCGGTGGTTCCCTGATTTAACAGGTAGTGATAGCGTTTATTGGATTCTTCAGCAGTTGAAAACCCTGCGTATTGCCTCATCGTCCAAAGCCTGCCCCGATACATATCTTTTTGAATACCTCTGGTAAAGGGAAATTCGCCAGGCTGTTCTTCCATTGGCCGGGATGAGGTATAAACTTCCTTTATCTCAAGGCCTGATGTGGTGGTGTATTTTTTGTGGCTCATGGTAAATTTGGTTAACTGTTAAAACTATTTAACCGATTGCGACATCCAAATGCTTATTCGCGCAATGATTAAAACAGCACGGCAATATCTTTCTTAATCAGTTCGATTGTCAAATCGTAGGGATTGTCGCTAATGACAGCCATGTGCTGCAAAATTGCTTTGCTCAGTTCTATACCACTGGCATCGGCAGGCAATCCCTGAACTGCATTATTAATCATGGCAATGGTATCGTCTTTCAATTTACGAACAACTGTCCAGGTTTGGCTATCTACGTATAACTGTTGCGTGATGTTATGCTGATACTCAGAGCGGACCTCATTGAGAATTCCGGTCTGCAATGCAGCAATGCTAATCCCCTGCTGATGCAAACGCACCAATAAATTTGCGGGATTGATCCTATCGGTGAAAATAATCAAGCGTTCATGTGCCTGAAGTCGCAACGGCAGAAGATGCGCCCTGCTTTCTTTATTTAATTCGAGCACCTTTAAATTAAAAAAGCGTTGTATATCACCTTTTATAATGTAATAGAGGGCCATAAAGGCCAGGAAGATGCCGGCAAATAAAATAACTACATCGGTTAAAACTTGTTGAATGCTCATGGTTTGTTTACTTACGGTAATATTAACGTTGAGTGAAAAGCAAAAATGTACATTATTATTTATATTTCCTTTATGAGTACATATTCTCATTGATAAAGGAGAGAACGATAAATTGCTTTTTTATGATGTTAATTATTATACATATAAAAGCAATTTATCTAAGTTTGTAAAAGATAAACTTGAAATAACATGAGCACAACAGTTGATACATCATTTGCACCGGTTACATTTTCAGAAGGTGCAACGAAAGAGCTTACTAAATTAAGGGATCAGCAGGAGATCGGCCAGGATTATGGTTTACGCGTTGGCGTTGAAGGTGGTGGCTGTGCCGGGATGAATTACGTTCTGGGTTTCGACCAACGAAAAGACGGTGATCAGGAATTTTTTATCGATGGCATCAAGGTTTTTATGAACAAAGCACATCAGATGTACTTAATGGGCATGATGATCGACTGGCAAGACGGGCTTAACTCGCGTGGTTTTACATTCGTAAATCCGAATGCAACGAGTACTTGTGGTTGTGGAACAAGTTTCTCAGCATAATTAAAATATTATTGTAACATATATTGAAGTCCCGATGTCTAAACGTCGGGACTTTTTTATTGGCAGCGGATATAGCGGAGACATGAAGATAAACCAAATAGATTTCCCTATATTGACACTCATACAATGAATTACAGAGAAAACATCAGACTGGCATTAGAATCTATCAAGGCAAACCGCTTACGCACCATGCTTACGGCCTTAATTATTGCAATAGGTTTAATGGCTCTGGTAGGTATTTTAACTACGCTTGATGCTGTAAAGAAAAGTATGACGGACGCTTTTAGTAGCATGGGAGCAAATTCGTTTACGATCAGGAATCGGGGCACGGGTATCAGAATCGGAAATGGAAAACGGCCGAAACCGTTTAAATCCATTCGTTATGAAGATGCTGTAAGATTTAAAGACAGTCTGAATGCTCCGGCCACCGTTGCCGTGAGTGTATTTGCCAGTGGTGGTTCTACGGTGAAATTCGGAAGTTTAAAAACCAATCCAAATATCAATATTCAGGGTATCGATGAAAACGGCCTGGCTTCTCAAGGGCTTAATTTATCTGAAGGCAGAAACTTTGGCTTATCTGAAGTATCACTCGGCAGCAATGTCTGCATTGTGGGTAATGAGGTTGTTGAGCGCTTGTTTAAAGATTCAGATCCGATGGATAAATTAATCAATGTTGGAAACAATCGTTTCAAAATTGTTGGGATTTTAGAGAAAAAGGGTTCAAGTATGGGGTTCAGTGGCGACAGGGCTGTATATGTTCCTTTGCTGAAAGCTAAACAAATTAACGCCAATGCTAACCCATCCTATACCATCACTGTTATGGTTGGCGACAATAACAACCAGGATGGTGTTATTGGAGAAGCGACTGCCCTGTTCCGGAATATTCGCAAAGTGAAGGTGAGTGAAGCCAACAACTTCGAGATCACGAAGAGTGATGCTGTTGCTCAAACTTTATTTGAGAATCTGGCCTTTGTAGCAGTTGGTGGTATTGCTATTGGGATCATCACACTGATTGGCGCTTCTATAGGCTTAATGAATATCATGTTGGTTTCTGTAACGGAACGTACCAGAGAGATTGGGATCAGGAAGGCTATTGGTGCAAATCCGAAAGTGATCAGACGTCAGTTTTTAATTGAGGCTGTTGTAATTTGCTTAATGGGTGGCGTAATGGGTATTTTTCTTGGTATTGTTTTGGGTAATATTATATCCCTTGCCATGGGGGGATCATTTCTTATTCCATGGGCATTTATTCTGGGCGGCTTTGTTCTGTGTGTATTGGTTGGCATTTTATCAGGATATTATCCGGCGAAAAAAGCATCCAGACTTGATCCGGTTGAAGCTTTGCGGTACGAGTAAGAAATCGGATATTTGTTCAGTATCAAGCTCAACGCATAATTAAAATTTGAGTTAGCAGTTTTAAATCAATGTATTATTCAGCTGATGCTGCCCCAGGAGGCGCTGCATTAGTGGTGTAGTCAAGCTGTTCTCCAAAGCAGCTGCATGTTTAAGATGGTGCATGTCGCTCCCAATGAAATCTACCAGATGATTCTCAACCATTTCTTCAGCCGTTTTTTTTGCCCCCGAACCATAATATCCTGTCAGGGCAATGGAGTTCATTTGCAATAGACATCCGGTTTCCCGGATCTGATGATAGCTTTCAAAAGATGAGTAGTAATATGGATACCTTTCGGGGTGAGCAAGGATGGGTTTATAACCACTATCCTGTATTAATTTAATAAAATCAAACAGATTTTGAGGCGGATTGATATAAGAAAGTTCAAAGAGCATGTAATCAGCGCCGAAGGTAAGTACTTCTTTTTGCCTGATTTTTTTTTCTAAAGTTTCATCAAGATAATACTCTGCTGCAGCATTTACATCTAAATCCAGCTGAATATCGTGCAGCCCTTTTCTTAAAATATCAAGTCCGCGATTAATGGTATCAGGGGTATTGCGGAAGTAGTCGGCCATGATGTGCGGTGTGGCAATCAGCTTCCTGAAACCAAGGGCCTTAAATTTCTGCGCCAAGGCCAGTGAGTCCTTTAGTGTTTGTGCGCCATCGTCGATTCCGGGAATGATGTGAGAGTGCATATCAGTTCCAATACTTGCGAAGTTAAATTCGGGTACGATTTTTTTCTTTTTGAAGAATCCGAACATATGGGAATACAGGTATTTAATTTATTTCTTTTGGCAGATGAACATCAGCAGCTGCAGATGCAAGCTTAGAATCATAAATGCGCTTAAGCAGTTCGTTTAAATAACTGCTCAAATCGAACTGAATATCTTCGTGAAGTTTTTTAAACTTATTAATTGTTACTTCTACGGTTTTAATGTAATAAGCAATAAACAGGAAGCCATAATCTCTGTAACCAAAGGTTGATCTTTTATATTCCAAGGGGATATGGTTCAGCATAAAAATCTTCAATTCAACCTCACCAATCGGATCTTTGGTGATTTTATAAAAACGGTTAACCGATGTAATCATTTTCCTGACTTGTGCCAAGGCATCTTTTGCAGCAAGCTTTTTCAAATCGGGAATGAGTTGAATTACATCGGCTTTAATGGTTTCTTTCCTATCATCCAGATCACTTTCATTTTCCAGTAATTTGTAATGAAGGTGTTCGGTGAGCACTTTATCTTTAGCGATTAAACGCAACAGCAACTTGTCTTTTTCCTTTACGGGTAAATCTGTAATTGCTGTTTTAAGGTCTTTGTGCTCTGATAGTTTCATTAAAAAAGTTTATTTGCGAAGAGGGAGGCTATCCAAATTTATTCAAAAGGATTTGCTTTAATATATTTCTCCCACTCCCATGCTGAACGCATCATTTCATTTAAGTCGAGCTGTGCTTTCCAGCCCAATTCGTCATTTGATTTTTGAACATCACCATATATCTGAACGACATCGCCCGCTCTTCTCGGGCCAATGTTATAATTTAATTTTTCGCCATTCACCTTTTCGAAGGCTGCTATAATTTCTAGAACTGATGATCCTCTACCTGTTCCGATATTGAACACTTCATAGCCAGATGATGTTTTATTCTCGGCTAATCTTTTTACTGCCGCAACGTGCGCTTTAGCCAGGTCTACGACATGGATATAATCGCGGATAGCAGAACCATCAGGGGTATCATAATCGTTGCCATACACGGTTATAGGGCCTCTTTTACCAATTGCAGATTGTGTAATGAAAGGCACCAGATTGGCGGGGACACCGTTTGGAAGTTCACCAATCAAAGCAGTTTCGTGCGCGCCAACCGGATTAAAATAGCGAAGTGCGATCACACGCAACTCTGGAGTTACTGCTGCAGTTTCTTCCAGAATTTCTTCAGCTATTTGCTTGGTATTTCCATAGGGCGATTCTGCTTTCTTTACAGGTGCGGCCTCTGTTACTGGCAAACTATCTGGCTGACCGTATACCGTACAAGATGATGAGAATACGAAATCAATTTTGCTGTTGAATGAAGTAAGCAGATTGATCAACCCATAAAAATTATTCCTATAGTATTTCAATGGTTTTTGAACGGACTCTCCTACGGCTTTAGAAGCTGCAAAATGAATGATTCCTGTGATGTCTTTGTTCTGCTCAGCAAATTCCTGAACCGCCCTGTCATCCTGAAGGTCGATTTCCTGAAAATCGAACCATTTGCCGGTAATCGCATGAAGCTGGGTTAAAATTTTAATGTTAGAATTGGATAGATCGTCTACGATGACTACCTCATAACCTGCATTATGCAGTTCTACAACAGTGTGGGAACCAATATACCCGGTTCCACCGGTAACTAGTATTTTTGACATCTTAAGGATTAAAATGGTAAAGTGCTATTCTGTGTAACCAATTGATTAACGTATACAAAGCCTAATGGGTTTATATATTTTAAGCTTTTTTAATAAATTCGCTTTATCTTGGCACGAAGATAGGAATTTACAGCAATGCTTTTACTTTATATATTAGGAATTAGGGGTTACAATTTAATAATCTTATTTTTTTCTTTGTTCAATACAAAGGCGAGATTATTTATAAAGGGGCGAAAGGATATTTTTAAAAAGATTAAGGAACGCATCAGCAAAACGGATAAACCCATCTGGTTTCATTTTGCATCATTAGGGGAGTTTGAGCAAGGCCGGCCTGTTCTTGAAACACTTAAAAGTGCTCAGCCAGATAAAAAGATAATCGTTACCTTTTTTTCGCCTTCGGGGTATGAAAACAGAAAAAACTATACACTGGCGGAGGTTTTCTATTTGCCAATAGATACAGCCTTTAATGCAAAAAGGTTTCTGGATATTGTTAATCCGCAGATGGCTATTTTTACGAAGTATGAATTCTGGCACTTCTATTTCCAGGGATTAAAGGACCGTGGTATTCCATTATATGTTATTTCGGGAATTTTCAGACCTGGCCAGGCATTTTTCAAATGGTATGGTGGCTTTTATCGTAATATCTTAAAATCAGTGACCTACTTTTTTGTTCAGAATCAGGAGAGCGAAGATCTTTTAAAATCTGTGGGCCTGGATAATGTTACGATAAACGGGGATACCCGTTTTGACAGGGTTTACGAAAATGCACAGATACCAAAACAGCTGGCAGAGATAGAAAAGTTTGTTAACGGGTCGCCAACACTAATTTGCGGCAGCACCTGGCCGGAAGACGAGACCCTACTTTCTGTGTTGCCTGGTAAATACCCTGAGTGGAAGTTTATCATAGCGCCACACGAAATTCATGAGCGCCACATCGAAAACATTGAAAAGCTTTTTCCGGAGGACGTCGTTCGTTTATCTGTATTTAGCAAGCAGGCTTCGCTTAGCGATTTGCATCCAACTGTTTTAATTATTGATAACATCGGTATGCTGTCCTCACTTTATCAATATGGTAAAGTAGCTTACATTGGCGGTGGTTTTGGCGCAGGGATACACAATACGCTGGAGGCTGCTGCATTTGGTAAGCCTGTTATTTTCGGACCGAAGTATGATAAGTTTCAGGAAGCGAACGATCTGATCGCTATTGGTGCAGCTAAAAGTATAGCGAGCTCTGCAGAACTGATGGAAGCATTTAATCTTTTCAAAGAGAATGAGGCTGCGGCAGATGCATCGAAAAAATATGTTGAGAATAAAAAAGGGGCAACAGCGCTTATTGTTTCAATGATTACGCGATCAGTTTAGCATCAACTATTTCAGTAATGATTTTATCGATGGGCTGATCGATTGAAACTACAAGCACGTCTTCTTCTTCCAAACCGGGCTTTTCCAGCGTATCAAACTGGCTTTTAAGTAAACTTGATGGCATATACTGATGAGATCGTTTACTGATACGTTCATGAATCAATTCAAAAGTTCCTTCAAGGTAAATGAAGTGAATAGTTGGGTTTTCCACTCTGAGTAAATCCCGGTAGGCTTTTTTGAGTGCCGAACAGGCTATGATACAGTTTGTACCTGCGGCCGCATGATCCCTGCCGACTTTTGCAATCAGATTTAACCAGTCTAGCCGGTCGCCATCTGTAAGGGGAATACCTGCGGCCATTTTATCTACATTTCTTTGCGAGTGGAGATTATCTCCATCGATGAACTCAGCATGAACAGCTGGAGCAAGTGCTCTTCCTACAGCAGTTTTACCACTTCCTGAAACGCCCATTAAAACGATGAATCTTGCCATAAAGATTATTTTATCATCCCTGCTAAGGCATCAATGAACAATGGATTATCGTTCAGGCTTTCCACGAGCTGAACATGCTCCCCTCCCAATGCCCTGAATTCTTCATGGTACTCTACAGTGATTTCGTACAGTGTTTCCAGGCAATCGGCAACAAAGGCAGGACTGAAGACCAACAAACGTTTTTTGCCTTCAGCCGCTAATTTTTTCAACACATCGGTGGTATATGGCTGTACCCAAGGCTCTTTTCCAAGTCTCGATTGAAAACAAACCGTATATTTATCTTTTGGAAGATTTAGCGCTGCAGCAATTAACCTTGCCGTATCGTGGCCCTGAGCAGAATAGCAGAATTTATTCGTATCGTTCAAAGTCTGGCAGCAATCAGCACTTTTTAAGCAATAACTGCCTGTATGATCACATTTCAACAATTGCCTTTCAGGCAGGCCGTGAAAGCTGAATAACACATGATCATAACTTTCTACCTGATGTTTTCTGGCATTTTCTGCAAAAACCTTAATCATCAATTCGTTATCATGGAATGAGTTGACAAAAGAAACAGGCGGCACTGTTGGCCATTTACTTACCAATTCCATCACCAACTGGATTACAGAGCCCGAGCTTGCAGATGCATATTGGGGAAACATGGGGATTACCTGAATACTTTCAACCAGACCTGCTTTAAGGTTTGCCAGGGCAGATTCAATTGAAGGGCTTTGATAACGCATGGCTAATTCCACATGGTAATCATCTCCCAGCTTTTCCTGAAGCATTTTTGCCTGAATACGGCTATAGTATAAAAGTGGGGAACCATTTTCATTCCATATTTCTTTATATAATTTAGCTGTTTTGGGACTACGGAAAGGAACAATTATACCTTTAACCAATAGCGTTCTGTTGAGTTTAGGAATATCAATTACCCTTTCATCCATCAGAAACTGATCAAGGTATTTCCTTACATCTGCAGTTTCCGGACTATCGGGTGTTCCTAAGTTTACCAGTAAAATTCCCTTTTTGCTCATTATTAATGAAAATATGTTTTGAAGCGCAAATATCGCTTTTTTATTGATTTCTGCCTATCGCTAAAATGTGATCGTAAACATTTTTTAGTCAAATTTTAATGCATAAGCGTCGCACTATTTGGTTTTATAAAGTTGCCACCAGGGCATATGAGGTTTTTCGTGATGCTCGAAATGATAGCCAAAAAAATAGCAAGTGATGAATGCGAGTAAATGATTCTTTGGCAAGGTTGAAGCATAATGTTCATTATCGTGTTCGCCTTTATGCGGAAGGTAGGTTCCAAAATAAAATAGCTGGAAGGTACTTAGTAAAGCCGGTAAAACCCAGAAAAGAAGGAGGTTTGTTTCATCAATCCATATTTTCAGAACATTGAAAGCTATAGCCATAATGATGAGCTGAATAACAGTGACGTAATTTCGCATAAAGCTTAAATACCATCTCCAGAATCCGTGTGGAGCAAAGTCGGGATCATCGCTGGTGTGAACATGCTGGTGGTGTTGATGGTGTTTGTGGTAAAGCGTGTTGTAAAAAAAACCCGCATAAAGAAATACAGAAACGTATCCTATTACATTATTAATTGTTTTGTTTGATGAGATTGTTCCATGCATAGCATCATGTGCGGTAATAAACAAACCAGTATAGAGATGCATCTGCACAAATATCAAAGGATAAACCCAGTAATTATTCCATTGGAAATTTAGCTGGAGCAGAAAAAACAATAGTGCAAACCAACAGGAAATAACTGTCAATGCGATTACAATTCCATAATTTGAAGGGGATGTTTTCAATGTTGCGTGTTTATACTATGGTAATAACAGCAGAAACGGAGAAAAGTTAGTTATTTCTAAAGCTGTTCAAGAGATGCTTTAACATCTTCCATGAGCCACATAGGTGTAGAAGTGGCACCGCATATACCAACCTTATCGTTTTCTGAAAACCAGTTCTTGTCGATTTCTTCTACATTGGAAATGAAGTATGAGTTTTCATTGTATTTTTTACAAACATCATAGAGTACTTTTCCGTTGGAAGATTTTTTCCCTGAAACAAAAACGATCTTATTGTAATGACTTACAAAATCTTCCAGTTCCTCATAGCGGTTTGATACCTGCCTGCAGATGGTATCGTTCGCTTTTACCTCATAACCACGGTTCAGAAACTCATCTTTGACGTGATAAAATTTATCTGTGCTTTTAGTGGTTTGACTGTAAAGTGTGAATTTAGCAGGTAATTCAACGTTATCGAGTTCTGCAAGGTCCTGAAAAACGATGGCCTTTCCATCTGTTTGACCTTGTAAACCGATTACTTCTGCGTGACCATGCTTTCCAAAAATTAAGACCTGCTCATCATCATCATGGGAATTTTTAATCCTGTTTTGCAGTTTTAAAACCACGGGACATGAGGCATCAATCAGGGTTAGGTTATTTTCTAAAGCCAGCTGATACGTAGATGGCGCTTCACCGTGAGCCCTGATGAGTACTTTTTCATTGCGAAGTCCTTTCAGCACTTCGTGATCAATAATTTTCAAGCCCCGTTTGGTGAGTCGCTCCACTTCCTCGTCATTGTGTACGATATCGCCAAGGCAATATAGATAGCCTTCACTTTCCAAAATATCTTCAGCCATTTCAATCGCGTAAACTACGCCAAAGCAAAAACCCGATGATTTGTCGATACTGACTTGTAAGTTGTAACTCATTGATGCAAAATTAAGCAAAAATATTTGTTCCGGCTGTCATGTACAAGACAACAAAAAAGATAAGTTGTGAAAGAAACATGGCTACACCAATATAGCGTTGTTGCTTGAGGCCTAAAGCATAATAAAACTTCAATAGGATGATGGAGACGATAAACCAGGCAATAAAATTCTGGAAAGGTATTTTATGCCAGTCCCATTGCCAATAGTCGAATTTCATGGCGACCGGTTCGAGAAAAAAATCGAATATCACCAGAAGCAATGCGCCAAGCAATGAGGCGAGAATGCTGTTCCTGATTTTGAGTGCCTTCATCATTTGTCCGATGCTGAAGATCAGTATTACCCAGTTAATGCCCATTAAAATAGGAACGGCGGCAATCTTATATCCAAGCGTATTACCATAGTAGTAACTTCCAAATATCTTTCCGGTATGGACGCCGAGTACTTCAACGAGAAATCCACACAAGAATACTCCGCAAACAAAGAGGAGTAATCGTTTGATATCTGCGTTATAAGTAAATACGATTACAGCAAACATTAACAGCAAGTGAAAAGGAACCAGCTTTATAAAGTACGGTTGTGCTGCAGGAATCAAAAAACCAAGCAGACCAACTAAATGGAAAATAACAATTACAGCAACTGCAATTTTCTTAACTTTTAAATCGTCCTGATCGGTCTGCCCTTCCATGTGCCTGTTTTTGAAATGTATTTTTTTATAGAAATCATTGAAATTATCAGAAAAAACAACATTTGAAGCGGATGCAAAATCAAATTAACCAGGACATTTTGTCCGGATAAATAGGAAATCATCATTCTGCTTAAAATGATTAATGTTAATGGCAACAACAGTAATGATATATTAAAGTTTGCGATTAAAATTATTGGTCCGATAATTACCAAAAGCAGGTAAAATAGTAATATAAAGACGTTATTACCAAAACCTGCGAGTAAATTTTTACTAAAGCCAGCCAGGCTTTCGTGCAGATTTTTGTACATTCTGCAATGTATCAAGCCATTAGCCAAAAGGGCTTCGGCATTAAATTTCTCCTGCTTAACCAGCTTGATAATTTCCACGTCTTCTACCACCTGATTTTTTACCTGCTGGTGCCATAGTTTTTGGCGGTAATCATCGGCATTGAAAAACATGCATTGTCCGCTGGCAGCAGCCAAAGCAGGATTTCGGGATACTTTAACCAGCCTGAGGGGTAGTAAATTTAGTAAAATAAAATGCATCAAGGGAACAGTCAATTTTTCACCTAATGTTTTCATTACCTGATTAGTAAAAACACTCAACAAAGCCAGCTTCCCCATCTCCATCCGGCTAATCAGGCTATTGACTAATCCTCTGCTTAGGGTTTCATCGGCGTCTACGAACAAAAAATACTTGCCTGTGGCCATTGCAGCAAGTTGGTGGCAAGCAAAATTTTTACCCAGCCAGTTTGCAGGAAGTGGTTCACCTTTGACAATGCTGAAGTTAGCATTTACTGAACAAAAATCATTTACGAGGCCGAAGGTATTATCCTCGCTCTGGTCATCCATTACAATGACTTCATAATTGGTGTAATCCTGATTTTTTATAGAATGGAGCAATTCGATAATGTTATCTTCTTCATTGCGGGCGGGAATGAGGATGGAAACTTTGTCGTGATAATGCCTGATTACCTTCGGCAATTTAGGATTAGAGATAAAATTAAAAACTGTGACGGAAAATCTGATGACCAGGAAGATTAAAACTGCGTAGATAAAAAAGCTCATTCGATGATTTGTGTTTGTTTAAGAACAGACTGATCATAGTGTTTATTGTAAGCGCTTTTTAACAATTGCAAACTTACATATTCTTCTGTTTCCCAATTATGGAGATAAGTTTGAACTATGGGTTTTCTTTTTGAAAAGTAATCGGTGAATGTTGCTGCAAATATGATGTTCATTCTCCTTTGACTGGAATTGATCATCTGCATAACACCTTTTTCGAAATGTATGCTTTTTATATGATTTGAATAAAGCTTTCCCTGTGGGAAAATAAGGACCAGGTTATTTGGATCATCTAACAGTTGACCGGCATAATCTAAAGTTGCCAGTACGTCTTTTCCTTTACTTTCTGCTGCAAATGCGCCAAGATATTTAAGAAACCAAACCTTTTTGTAATTCTCAGCGCTTACCAGAACATGAAAGTGTTTTTTAAAGAGAAGCTTATTGAGGTAAAAAATAAAAAAACCGTCCCACCAGCTAAAGTGGTTGGCTAAAACCAAAACAGCAGCAGATTCTTTGATTTCCAGTTCGTTAAACCTAAAATGCGAAAAATCTTTTTTAATGATCAGCTTAATGTACCAGGAGAAAAAATTACAGATCAAATTACTTTTAAGCGGTCGATACATGTAGGGAAATTGCAAAAAATCGATGTTAATTGCAAATTTTGCTGCATTTGGGCGTGGATTAATGTAGTAAACTGATAAAGTCCCTGGAGCCAATGAAGGAATTTAGCTTAAATAAACCCTGTCTTCCTCTCCTTCAACATCCATGATTACATCAACATGTTCCTTCAACACTGTTGCGAGTTCAAGGCCGACAAAATCGGTTGCAATGGGGAATATTTTGTGACTTCTATCGATAAGCACTACGGTGCGTATTTTTTTATGCGGTGTGTTCAGGAAAACGCCAAGGCCGTAGGCGAGTGTTTTTCCACTGTTCAACACATCATCGACAATAATAATTACTTTATTTTTCCATTGTGTTTCATCGAGATCAGTTTTGGCAACCAGCTTGCTGCTCTCTTTTTGAAGATCGATGCGAAGCATTGTCACTTTCAGTTCGGAAATTTTTTTCAGCACTTTTTCCAGGCGGATGGCCAGTTTATATCCACGGTCCCAGATTCCTGCCAGAACAATTTCTTTTTCGTTCAGATTATCTTCCAAAATCTGATAGGCGATACGATCTATTTTTTGTTGAATCTGTTTCTGATTGAGAATAAGTAATTGCGATGCCATGTATTAAAAGGTTGAATACAAAAAGAACGATTTTAAGGATGAAATTCAAACTATTTAAAAAATAATTTCGATTCACTGCAACGTTTTGGCCTTAGGTGCGTCTTATGAATAACCTTAAAACAAAAACATGAAAACACTAACCATACCTTCGCTGACATTATTTTTGGTAACAGCTGGCTTTCTATCCAGGGCACAGGAGGCTAAAAACTTTCCTGTAAAGAATTTTAACAGCATAGGCGTTAGTAGCGGTATAGACCTTTACCTCACGCAAGGCGGAAGTGAAAATGTGACTGTAAAGTCGGATGAGGCGACCTTAAAAGATATTATAGTGGAACAAAGTGGTAGCAATATCAACATTAAGTTCAGGGACGGCATTAGCTGGAGCGGAATGTTTAAAAACAGAATCATCAAAGCCTATGTAAGCTATAAAACTTTAACTGCTCTTGCTGCTTCAGGCGGTTCGGATGTGTTTACGCAGAACCTGCTTAAAACTGAAAAGCTTGCTATCCGGTCATCAGGGGGTTCAGATTTAAAATTAGAAGTTTCCTGTGGGGATATCACCATTCAATCCGGTGGAGGAAGCGATATCGATTTAAAAGGAAAAGCCAATAATATGACTATTCAATCGAGTGGAGGAAGCGATATAGATGCTTACGAGTTTGTTACCGATTATGCAAAGGTACAGGTTTCCGGCGGGTCGGATGTTAATATTTATGTTAACAAAGGCTTAGAAGCGGCTGCGAGCGGCGGTGGCGATGTGAGTTATAAAGGCAATGCAGCATTGAGAAAAACGTCAAATTCAAAGAGTGGCGACGTTCACCACGTAAATTAAGAACTTTAGTTTAGTTAATGATAATTCGCCGTTTTGTGGATGCAAAACGGCGTTTTTGTTTCCGATCATTAGGCCCTGCCCTTTTTATATGGGTAGTAAATGAAGTTTGCCCCTTCAGGAACCACTACAAAAATACACATATGGTCTTCAGGCCGTTTGTATGCTTTTAAGAAAGTTTCTTTTTTCTCTTTATTGATAATTCCCTTTTCTACAAATTCTTCCAGGGTTGAGGCCTGTATTGTCCAGTCTGTATTCAGTTCTTCTTTATTCAGGATCAATTCACCAATATTGACTTCATGCTGATGGGCAATGAAAATAGGGTAAGCAGAAATTCCTTCAACCATAATTTCAACAGATACCTCTTTAATGGCATCTGCATAAAATTGCAAATCTTTCTCCAGACTAACCAGCGGGCTTTCTTTTTTCCCCTGCGATTCGCCGCTACCTTCGGGTGTAGCACTTAATAATTCTTCTCTATCCATATTAATTATTGAATTTTGAATAAGGAAATGAAATTCTATCCTCTTAATTTTAATAATACTACATTTTCTACATGTTGAGTATGCGGAAACATATCTACAGGTTTAATGCGCACCACATCATATTTTTCTTTCAGTAATTCTAAATCACGGGCCTGTGTTGCCGCGTTACAGCTTACATAGACAATTTTATCAGATTCCATTTCTAAGAGGCGCTGCACCACATCGGCATGCATACCTGCTCTTGGCGGATCTGTAATGACCACGTCTGGTCGGCCGTGTGCCAATACGAACTCTGCAGTGAGAATGTCCTTCATATCTCCTGCATAGAAAATCGTGTTGTCGATTCCATTTAACTGAGAATTGAATTTAGCATCCTCAATTGCAGTAGGTACATATTCTACACCCACCACCTGTTTAACGCTTTTTGCCACAAAATTGGCAATAGTTCCTGCCCCGGTATACAAATCGTAAACCAGTTCATCACCTTTAAATCCGGCAAAATCACGGGTGATTTTATATAATTCAAAGGCTTGCTCCGAATTGGTTTGATAGAAAGATTTAACGCCGATTTTGAACCTGATGCCATCCATCTCTTCAAATATGTGATCGCGACCGGCAAAAAGATTGACTTCCTGATCAAAGATGGTATCATTTTTCTTTTGATTCACGATATAGAGTAAGGCGGTAATCTGTGGGAACGCTTGTTTAAGAAATCCCATCAGGCCTTCTACCTGATCCTCTTCAGGATAGGCAAAAACCACCGCAACCATCACTTCTCCGGTACTGGATGTACGTATAATTAAATTACGCAGTGCCCCTTCGTGGTTGCGTAAATCGTAAAACGACAAACCATTTTCCAGTGCGTATTTACGTACTGCGTTTCTGATGGAGTTCGAGGGTTCGGCCTGTAAATAGCAATGTTCGATATCGAGGATTTTATCGAAACGAAGCGGAACGTGAAAGCCCAGTGCATTCATGTCGAAATCTTCATCACGCTCTATATCCGTTCTGTCTAACCAACGTTTGTTGGAAAAAGTAAACTCAAGTTTATTCCTGTAATAGCGGTCTTGTGCAGAACCTAAGATCGGTTCAGTATTGGAAGTATCGATTTTGCCGAGACGCTGGAGGGCCGCCTCAACATTTTTCTGTTTAAATTTTAATTGAGAATCGTAACCCATATGTTGCCATTTGCAACCGCCACAGGTACCGAAATGCGGGCAAAAAGGATCCGTGCGTAATTCAGATTTTTGATGTAACTGATCGATAATAGCTTCAGCAAAGTTCTTTTTCTTTTTGGTTAAGCGTACGTCAACTACATCTCCCGGAACTGCTTTATCTACAAAAATAACCAATTCATCGGCCTTGCCAACGCCTTTACCTTCTTCAGCAATATCAATTATCTGTACGTTTGGAATGACCGTTACCGTACCTGGTTTTCTTCTACTCATTATCGTGCAAAGATAAGCGGAAAAGCTGAAAGACTAAAGCACAATGCTCAGGTAAGAATGAATACAAATAATGGCTTGCACAGGGAAAGTTGTTAAGAAAAAGTTATGGCAGTATCATTTCATACCGGATCAGGAAAACCCGGAATAAAGAAATCAGTTTAAGCTCTACTTTCCGAAAAATTTGAATGCAGCTTCCCAGAAGCCATCTGACCAGTTAAACTTTAAGTCAAATTTCTCATCTACTTGTACAGAAAACTCTAATATTTCTTTGCTCATGATAAAAAACCTCCTCTATATTTACAATAATAGCTAATTTATACCGGAAACCATAACAGTTCAAATTAAATTTATGTTAATTTTAGTTTAAAGGCTATTATATTACATTGGGAGGATAGACCAATGGATTAAATTGATTGATAGTGCGTTAGTGGAGGTTTCAACCTGCATGAGTAAGTGGCAGCGCTGCTTTCAGAGAAGTGACCAGCGCTACCATTATTAACACGGAATTTTCTTACTATCTTTCGGTTTTAAATTACTAAATGAAAAAGAAAATACTGTTTATGTTGCTTTTCGCGGCAGCAGCAAGCTACGCTCAAAATACAACTGACTCCTATTTCAAGCTTACCCGCGACGGATTTAACGAAAAGCAGGCTTATAATACCACCGCTTATGTAGAAAAATTCTTCCGCATTCCAGGCAATACGGGTTTTAATGCAAGTATTCATTATGTTGAACAGATTTTAAAAAATGCGGGATTCGCTAAGCAAAAGCTTAACGAATCGGAGGGCGTACTGACTTACCGCATTGAAAAGCGCTCTATGAAGAATAATACCTGGGAACCTGTAGATGCGCGAATCGATATCGAAGGAAATCCAGAGCCTTTAATTTCTTTCCAGACGAACAGAAACATGATTCCCATTAACTGCACTTCTACGCCTGCAGGGGGAGTTAGCGCTGAAGTTGTATTCATCAGTAACCTTTCGGATGTTGAAAAAACAGATGTGAAGGGAAAAATTATCTTTTCAGAGAATCACCCTTCCAGATTACTGGCTGCTGCGACCAAAGCCGGAGCGATTGGCATAGTTGGCTATTCAATGCCGAAATATACTCAGCCTGAGGTTCATCAAACTTCAATACAGTTTAGCAGCATGAAAGCCAATAGCGAAGTATGGACATTATTATTGTCATATGGAGCAAAAGAAAAGCTAAAAGCTGCCTGCATGAAAGGCATGACTAAGTTGAAGGTTAACATCCAGACAAGAATTTATCCATCAGAAGAATTAACTATTGTAGCTAATGTTCGTGGAAGCGAGCGGCCAGGTGAAAGATTTGTTTTCAGTGCCCACGTTCAGGAACCAGGTGCAAACGATAATGCCAGTGGAGTGGGTACACTTGCTGAAATGGCGAGGTTAACAGCAGAACTTGTTAAGACAAAAAAGATTGGACCTCAGCGCACAATTACCTTTCTATGGGGGGATGAAATTGTATCGACAAGGCGTTATATTACAGAAGACACCACCAGAGCAAAAGGTATTTTATGGGGTATGGGTTTGGATATGGTAGGCGAGGATACCCAAAAAACAGGAGGCTCTTTTCTGATTGAAAAAATGCCTGATCCATCGGCAATATGGACCAGGGGCACAGATAAACATACAGAGTGGGGTGCGGGAGATGTGACAGAAAAAGACCTGTTTCCTCATTATTTCAATGATTTCATTTTTGATATTTGTAAGGAACAAGGCAAGTTTGCCAACTGGAGAGTAAATTACAATCCTTTTGAAGGGGGCAGTGATCACACTCCATTTTTACAGCATAAAATTCCCGGCTTGCTGATGTGGCATTTTACGGATGTATTTTACCATACAGATAACGACCGGATAGATAAGGTTTCGCCCGCTGAGATGAAAAACGTTGGCGTGAGTGGGCTAACTGCTGCATATACTTTAGTTTCTGCCAATGACTCGACCGCAGCTGCAACTGTTGCACAAGTTAAGGCCGATGGACTTGCCCGTTTAAAAAAGGAGTTTGAGCTGAGCAAAAAGGCACTATCTGCGGGCAAACCGGCTGCTGAAGAGCGGCACATTATTGAAGTATGGAGTAAATGGTATATTGATGCACTGGCAACCATTGGTAAAATGCCTGTTAAAGCAGAAACGACGCGAATTGGATCTTCTATAAAGGTTGCAACAGTTGATATTGAGAAGCAGACTAGTTTATATCTGAAGGAGCTGAGGTAGGACCTAGAGATAATTAAATATTTATCCTATTTTCGCATCATGCCAAAAGCAATAATTGTTGGTTCAGGGGTTGCAGGGATTGCTTCAGCCATCAGAATGGCCGTAAAGGGTTATGATGTAGCGGTATTTGAGGCTAACGGTTACCCTGGCGGAAAGCTTACCGAAATTTGCATTGATGGGTTCCGTTTTGATGCCGGGCCAAGTCTTTTTACCATGCCACAATATGTGGATGAACTTTTCCAGCTTGCAGGTAAAAATCCAGGTGATTATTTCCAGTATGAAAAATTAGATGAGATATGTAAATATTTCTATGAGGATGGGCTTACATTAACCGCTAAGGCAGACCTGGATGAATTTGCAAAAGAGATTGAACAGAAAACAAATTCAACTGCTCAGGAAATCAAAAAATTTCTGGCAAAAAGCGAGACAATATACGATGTTACCCACCGGGTATTTCTTGAACGATCTATTCATAAAATCAAAAGCTTTATACATTGGGATACGCTGAAATCGGTATTTCGGTTTGGCGAGATTGATGCATTCAGAACACAGGCAGACGCTAATACTCATTCTTTCAAAGATCAAAGAATAGCCCAGTTATTTAACCGCTATGCGACTTATAATGGTTCAAACCCCTATCAGGCACCCGCAACCTTAAATGTAATTCCGCATTTCGAATATCATTTTGGTGCTTTTATCCCAAAACAGGGAATGCATAGTATTACGTCATCGTTAACCCAACTCGCTAAAGATGTTGGGGTAAAATTCCACTTTAATACAAAGGTGACTGAGATCGTTTATGATAGAGCAAAAGTTATCGGGGTTAAGGAGGACGGTACTTTAATTCCTGCAGAACTAGTAATTTCAAATCTGGATATCTGGTTTACTTACCGTGACCTGCTGAAAAAACTCCCGCCTCCAACGAAATTATTAACTCAGGAAAGAAGCAGCTCGGCACTGATTTTTTACTGGGGAATTAAGGGCCATTACCCTGAACTTGGCCTGCACAATATCATGTTTGCGGAAGATTACAAGGCCGAGTTTGATGCGATATGGGGAGCCAAAGCCATTTATAAAGATCCAACGGTTTATATCAATATCAGTGCTAAACACGTTAAAACTGATGCGCCGGATGGACACGAAAACTGGTTCGTCATGATTAATGTTCCTGCCAACAGCAGTCAGGATTGGGATAGTTTAATCCTGTCTGCAAAGCAAAATATCATCAGCAAAATTAACCGTATCCTCAACAAGGATATTAGCGGTGATATTTTATGCGAGGAGATACTCGATCCGCGTAGTATAGAAATGAGAACAGGCTCTTACCAGGGCTCATTGTACGGAAACAGTTCAAATAATCAGTTTTCGGCCTTTCTGAGGCACTCCAATTTCAGCACTAAAATCAACGGATTGTACTTTTGCGGCGGGAGTGTCCATCCCGGAGGGGGAATTCCATTGGCGCTTTTGTCGGCAAAGATAATCGATCAGGAAATAAAAAATGTCGAATAATTGGAATGTGAGATTGTTACTATGCCTTTCCTTTTATTGCTGCTTCCAGTTTTTCACCATCTAGATCGAAAGCATCGACAATGATCTTTGCCTGCGTATAAAAGGGGTCTCTTTCCAGGAGTTTTACTTTTATAAATTCCAATAGTTGCTCGTCATTAAGATCCTTAATCAGCGGGCGTTTCTGGCGGTTGTGCAGTCTTGATACCAAGGCAGCCGGTGCCATTTGAAGATAAACCGTTTCGCCATGCGTATTCATCCATTGCATATTATCAAAAAAGCATGGTAAGCCGCCTCCTGTTGCCACTACACAATGTTCGGGATAATCAAATGTTTTAAGCATTTCACTTTCGTAATCCCGAAAACCGCTTTCACCAAATTCCGTGAAGTATTCAGCAATTGTTTTTCCGGTTTTGGAAACAATCTCTGCGTCAAGATCAATAACCGGACAATCCAGCCGGTGTGCCAGTTGCTTGGCTTTGGTACTTTTGCCGCAGCCCATATATCCGACTAAAAAGATTTTCATCTGTATATTAATTTTAAATTAATGTTAAGCTAATTTTATTCTCGGATCGATGTAAGCATATAATACATCAACAAGGATATTGATGACTACAAAAACTAAGGCTATAAATAATATTGAGCCCATGACCACCGGGAAATCAGACATCTCCAGGGCTGCTACAGTTGTTCGTCCCAAACCATTGTAACCAAAGATGTATTCTACAAAAAAAGAGCCTGCCAATAGTGAGGCGAACCATCCTGAAATGGCCGTAATTACCGGGTTAAGTGCATTTTTTAAGGCATGCTTATAAATGATTGTTTTGCTATCGAGGCCCTTGGCCCGTGCTGTACGGATATAATCCTGAGCGAGTACATCTAACATGGCGCTTCTTGTAAGCTGGACGATGATTGCCAGCGGACGAAGCCCCAGTGTAACCATTGGCAACCAGAGGTTTTTTAGTGTGAGTATTTCGCCGTTAAAAGGATCATAAGAATATAAACTACCGCTCATTTTCAAACCTGTATAATCACTTAATACAAACCCGAATAACCATGCAATGATGATTCCTGCGAAAAATGAAGGCGCAGATATACCCATGATGGCAAAAGCATTTGCGGATTTATCAATCCATGTGTCTTTATATACAGCAGAAACCACGCCTAGAAACACACCAATGATTGTGGCAAAGATCATGGCCGTTAATGCCAGGATAAAAGTATTTGGGACAGTTTCCCCCAGAATATCCCGCACATCTCTCTTCGTTTGGTAAGAGCTTCTGAGGTAAGGCCATTTCAATACAAGGGCTTTGTTAGTAAAATCAATCAGCTTTACATATCTATACTTCTTCGCTGCGGCATCGTCGTTATCCAAAATACTGATAGGTGAAAGATCGTTCACATAAAGCACAAACTGTTCTGGCCTGGACTTATCGAGACCAAACTCTTTACGAACGGCTTCCAGCGATTGAACGTCGGCCCTTTGTCCCATGGTCATCCTGGCAGGATCTCCGGGGAGGATGTTGAAAAGCACAAAAACAACCAGTATGATACCGGCCATTACCAGTATTCCGTATAATAGTTTTTTTAGTGCGTATGCAATCATTATTTATCGAAATACTTTCTACTCAGCTGGTCGAATGTAGGCACATTGTGATTATGCCATTTATTTACAATTACACCATTTCGTAATAGAATAACACCTGGATTAGCTCTAACCATGCTTTTTAGCGGAACGGCATCGGCATAAAACACTTCTGAAAACAGATTGTTCTTTTTGATAAAGGCTTCGGCATCCTGAGCTGAGTTGGAGGTTAATAACACTGTGCGGATATTAAATTGCTGGGTGGCATTTATGGCCAAAGCATTCAGTTTTGCGATAGCCCTTTCATTTGTATTACGCAAATCGTACGCCACAAAAACCAGACTATAATATGGGTTTTCGATCAGCTCTTTGGTGTAATCGGTACCTGAAGCATCAGTTATAATGAGGTCTTTAATTTTGGGCTCGTATCCCTTTTTAACGAGGCGTTTAGTGGGCTCTCCAATTATTTCCCAGTTATTATCTTTCCAGATTTCCGTTTTAAGGTATGCCTTGTCGCTCATATCCTTTTCCTCTTTTGTTTTCTTGTTTTTGAGGTGATACATAATCTCAAATTCATCTGGTTTTTCTCCGGAAGGGATGACCATTAATGAAGGAATGTGGGCGCCCACTTTATAGGGAAGAAAATCGATAACAGGCAAAACATTATAGGTAAAAAGGCCGAAACCCAAAGAAATAAGGGTAACAAAAATTGCAATATTGCGCTGTGAAGATTCTTTGCTGAAAAGTGGTTTAATGCGATCTTTGTATAAAAAGATTATGATAATTAAAACCAGCAAAATCAAGTCTTTACTAAAAGATTGCCAAGGTGTTAAGGGGATAGCATCTCCGAAGCAACCACAACTGGTTACTACTTTAAAAGCTGCAGAAATGAAGGTTAAAAGGGTAAAGAATATGATTAGCAACAGTAAACCCCATGCTACCTTTTTGCTCCAGAAGCCCAACAATAAAAGAGCACCCAGAACAATTTCGAGCGTGCATAACAGAATGGCTATTGATGTGGCTGCACCGTTAAGAAAATTAAGATGGAAAACCTCGAAATACTCTTGTAACTTATAGCCAAAACCGAGCGGATCATTTGCTTTAATTAAGCCTGAAAATATAAAAAGTGCACCTACAAAAAATCGGGAAAAGCCTAAAGCAATATTTTTCATTATTTAACTCCTAATTTAATCAACGCAAAAACTGAATAGTTGAGCATATCCTGGTAATTGGCCTTAACTCCTTCAGATGCGAGGGTTTGTCCTTCGTTGTCTTCTATTTGTTTGACACGAAAAATCTTCATCAAAATCAAGTCCGTTAGTGAACTGATGCGCATATCCCTCCAGGCTTCGCCATAATCGTGGTTTTTCGCAAACATAAGGTCTTTAGTTTCCTTAACTTTTTCCTCAAACAAACGTTCTACGAGCTCATACTGAAGTTCATTCGGATCAGCATCAGTTAATTCGAGCTGCATCATGGCTATTACACAATAGTTTACAATCCCTATATACTCGGAGGTGGCACCCTCTCCTACCAGGCTAACTTTTTTTTCCTCCAGCGTACGGATACGCTGCGCTTTGATAAAAATCTGATCGGTAATAGAACTTGGCCTTAAAATGCGCCAAGCGGTTCCGTAATCTTTTGTTTTTTTAAGAAATAAAGACCTGCAAACTGCGATCACTTCATCAAATTCTATAGCGGTATTTGTTTGTGCCAATTCGGTAAAATATTTAGTTTTAATGTATTTTTGCTGCGAAACAACAAAAGCTAAAGATACATTTTTAAAGCGAAACCCAAATCCCGAAAGGGTTTATTATGGCAGAAAAAAACTTTTTTGAACCCCGTCAAACTTTAAATATCAAAGGTAAACTGATTGATTTAAGCACGGCAAAAGTTATGGGAATAGTGAATATTACTCCTGATTCTTTTTACAGCAGCAGCCGTTCAAAATCTGTTGACGAGGCACTTCGCAAGTCGGAACAATTGCTGAATGAGGGCGCAACCTTTATTGATATTGGGGGATATTCTTCCCGTCCTGGTGCAAAGGACATTTCCACAGAAGAAGAGCTGGGCCGATTACTTCCCGTAGTTGAAAATATCAGTAAGAAAATACCTGAAGCGATTATTTCTATTGACACTTTCAGGGCTAAGGTTGCGGAAGAGACGATATTAACAGGGGCGCATATCATAAACGATATTGCCAGTGGCGACATGGATAGCGGGATGTTTGAAGTTGTTGCCAGACATCAGGTGCCCTATATGATAATGCACATGCGGGGTACTCCACAAAACATGCAGCAAAATCCCGTTTATAAACATGTAACCCTTGATGTGATTGATTACTTAGCTAGAAAAGTTGCTGCACTGAAAGCATTACATATTCACGATATTATCATTGATCCCGGTTTTGGTTTCGGCAAAAGCATTGCACATAATTATCAGTTATTAAATGAAATGGAAGACTTGAAAATATTTAATCTTCCGGTACTAGTGGGGTTTTCAAGAAAAGGGATGATCCATAAAGTATTAGGCAATACTGCAGCTGAGGCACTGAACGGAACATCTGTACTGAACACCATTGCACTGCAAAAAGGGGCGGGTATTTTAAGGGTACATGACGTTAAGGAAGCGGTAGAGTGTGTGAAACTGGTTGAAATGCTGCATTCATAATTTTTGAATATATAAAACTCAAAATTGTAAACTGCTAAGGGTTTTGCTATCTTGTGCCTAAATGAAAGGACTTGATTTCGATTTCGTGCAGTTTACGGTTACCGACGTGGTGGATATTGTGCTTGTGGCGCTTTTGATTTACTATGTCTACACCCTAATCCGTAATACCCTTGCTGTAAACCTTTTGGTAGGCATGCTTATCATTGCGATTTTTTATCGAGTGGTGGATGCCCTGCATATGAAATTGCTCACTACCATTATTGAAAAGTTCATGAGTGTGGGTATTATTGCACTTATCGTAATTTTTCATCCAGAAATACGGCGCTTTCTGCTACTTATCGGTAAGAATGCTTTTCTGCAAAAAAACAAAGCCTGGTGGGGTTATCTGTTTGGACGGAAAGAAATTGAAAGAAATAACTTAACACGAATAAAGCCTATTATTGATGCATGCAAAACCATGAAAAAAACCCGTACGGGAGCTTTGATTGTATTTGTAAAGTTTTATGATGAGCAGTTTTTCGCGAATAGCTGCGAAGTGGTGGATGCAAAAATCTCAAAACGCCTGCTGGAGAGCATATTTCAGAAGAATAGTCCACTGCATGATGGTGCGGTGGTGATTTCTGAAAATAAGATTAAAAGTGCCAGCTGCATTTTACCGCTAACGGATAATGACCAGTTGCCTTCGCAATTTGGTTTAAGGCACCGGGCAGGTATTGGTGTTTCAGAAACTACAGATGCCGTGGCGGTGATTATCTCAGAAGAAACAGGCGAGATTTCTTATGCCAAACAAGGCAGGGTAAGAATGAATGTATCGTTTGGAGAGCTTGAGAAATTACTCAACAAAGATTTTTGAGTGAGGTAATACTAAAGAATGAAGAATCGGCAAACGATAGAACAATTCTCTATTGCCGATTCTTCATGATAATTTTCTAGCAATATTGCTCAAACGCGCCAATCAGATTATCAGCAATCATTTGTGCCGGACGGCCTTCGATTTGATGACGTTCGATCATATGAACCAGTTTACCATCTTTGAACAAAGCCATAGCTGGCGATGATGGAGGGAAAGGCATCATGTGACTTCTCGCCTGATCTACAGCTTCTTTTTCCATTCCAGCAAAAACCGTTACCAGTTTATCAGGGTGTTTTGCGTGAGCTGCCGCTGCTCTTGCTGCAGGACGAGCGTTAGCCGCCGCGCAACCACATACAGAGTTTACAACAACAAACACAGTTCCCTCACCTTTAATGGCTTGATCAACTTCCTGTGCATTTTTTAATTCTTCAAAACCTACGTTAGTTAATTCCTTACGCATTGGTTCTACTAAATATTCCGGATACATTATGTTAGTTTTTTTAATTACAGTTTTACCGTACAAAAATAAGAAAATCGGATGTCATGCAACATCCGATTTATATTTTTAAGGTAAAATTAAGCTTATGCTTAATGGAAACCTTTAAAGAAGTTATCATATGCCTGAGGGTGGGTTAATGCACCAACTACAAACAATATGATTATACCAATAAACAGCACACTCAATATTGTAGCAATCATCCCACAGATTTTTCCTGCTTTTGCATTTTTATAGGACGATTCGCTATATAATCCTGGATTCTGATGATATTTTTTTACATCGCCAGCACCCAGAATCCACGCGATAATACCGAAGACAATGCCGAATATGCCGTAAAAGCAACATGCCGGCAGTGCAATAATTCCTAATACCAACGCAGCTGTTGCGTTAGGGAGATTTTGCTGTCCCATTCCAAAACCACCTTGAAACTGTCCAAATGGCGGAGGTTGCTGAAACGGTGGAGGAGCAGAAAAGCCGGGGTTAACCGGTGGTTCTGTACTGCTTTCGTTTTTACTTAAATCTATAGGCTTGTGCTCGTGAGAATTATCTTGTTCTTCTGACATAGATTAGCTGATAAGTTGATGAGTAGATATTTTATAAATGTAGTTGATTAAGATAATTATTGCAATACCTGCATAAGCGATTTTAATTATGCTGGCACCTGTTTTAACATCCATGCTAAGGTGAATGATGGCAAACACCGCAAGAAAAAGGATAGGCATAGTTGCGGGATAAAATCGGAATGACTCTGCAATATTACCTTTAAATAATGAGATGACTGAGCGCTGGAAGCCACAGCCCGGACAATCAAAGCCAAAGTAAGCTTTGAAAGGACATGCAAAAAGATGATGACTAAGCCAGTTAGCTAAACTGTTATGATTCGCCATCGATACTGACTAATTTACCTTGGCCGCTTTTCCAGGTTTTATATTCTTCCAGGTCTTTAAGAACCTGTTTATAAACCAGATTTAAAACAAAAATATCATCTATAAAACCTAAAACCGGAACAAAGTCGGGCACTACATCGATCGGAGAAAGAAAATATACCAAGCCGCCGAGTATGGCAATAATTGAGCGTTTAGGAATTGCGGTGTAGTTTCCATTGATAAAATCTTTCGAAACGGCTAACAGCAATACCATTTTATCCCAAACGCCTTCTAAGTCACTTCTATTGGATACGGCTTTTCCGAGCGCATTTTCGACGGTGACGCTGGCTTTTGATTTATCTTTTAGGATCGCTGATGCTCTGCTCTGCGATTTTTTGAAAAGATTGAGTATTTTATTTGTGTTCAGACCCATACACAAGATACAGCAATTACCAATCCATATTTTATTAAGCAGCTGCAGACTTGAGTATTTCCAGGATATCATCCAGATACTTGCGTTCATTTGCCAGGCGTGGCACCTTGTGTTGCCCTCCTAATTTATCTTTCGATTTCAGCCAGTTATAGAAAGTATTGGGAGCCGCATTGTGAACTTTCGGGCGACATAAAGCCATATCCTTAAATCGCTTTGCATCGTAATCCGAATTAATTTCCCGAAGGGTTTGATCGAGGATATCGACAAATTTCTCGAAGTCATCTGGTTGTGTATCAAATTCAATGATCCATTCATGGCCTCCTGCTTTCTCTCCCTCAAAATAAATAGGACCCGCAGTATAATCTTTAATTTCAGCCCCCGTAGCACAGCATGCTTTTGTTAGTGCCTGTTCAGCATTATCTATGATTACTTCCTCACCAAAAGCATTGATAAAATGTTTTGTACGACCAGTGATTTTGATGCGATAGGGAGCCAGAGAGGTGAACTGAATCGTATCACCAATCATGTACCGCCATAATCCACCGTTGGTAGAAATTACAATAGCATAATTTTTATGGAGTTCTACTTCTCCCAACAGCAGTGCCTGTGGATTTTCTTCACCAATATTTTCCATTGGGATAAATTCGTAGAAAATGCCATAATCTAACATCAGCAACATTTCTTCTGAATCATCCTGATCCTGTATGCCAAAAAATCCCTCGGAAGCATTATAGGTTTCGAGGTAATACATGTCGTTTGAAGGGATTAATTGTTTGAATTGCTCGCGGTAGGGTGTAAAATTAACAGCCCCATGGATGTAAACCTCTAAATTTGGCCACACTTCGAGCAGGTTTTGCTTACCAGTTAGTTCTAAAACTTTTTTTGCGAGGACAATAGTCCATGTGGGAACGCCAGAAATACTGGTAACATTTTCATGAATGGTCGCTTCCGCCATCCGATCCATTTTTATTTCATAGTTATCCATCAGGGCGATGGACATATCTGGTGTGCGGTAAAACTCGGCCCAAATGGGTAGGTTTTTAATCAATACGGCTGAAAGATCGCCGTAAAAACAATCTTCATTTAGTTGGTTTACCTGATGGCTCCCTCCTAAAACAAGTCCTTTCCCGGTAAACATCTGGTTTTCCGGACGATTATTGCAATAAATAGAGAGCATATCTTTGCCACCTTTAAAATGGCATTCTTCCAGACTTTCTTTGGAAACCGGAATAAATTTGCTCCTGTCGCTTGTAGTTCCTGATGATTTGGCAAACCATTTAATATCTGATGGCCAGAGTATATTCTGTTCACCGGCAAGCATCCTTTCGATATAAGGTTTCAGGGTGTCGTAATTCTGGATGGGAACACGTTCCTGGTATTGCTGAGGGGTAAGAATGGTTTTATAATCGTACATCCTACCCCATTCGGTATTTTCGGCACTATCAATTAAAGTGTGAAACCACTCCTGCTGTACATCATGGGGATATTTCATAAAAAGCTCGATCTGGTGGATCCGCTTTTTCATTAACCAGGTAAAAATTGAATTTACAATTGCCATTAGCTTTAATTAGACATCGAATTTTTTACGTTTGAGCACAAAGTTCGAGCCAAGGTAAACCTTTCTAACCATTTCATTCTCCGCCAAAACTTCGGGCACACCTTGCTCAAGAATTTTGCCCTCAAACAGCAGATAAGCCCTATCAGTAATTGAAAGTGTTTCCTGCACATTATGATCGGTAATTAGAATTCCGATATTCTTGTGTTTAAGTTTAGCTACAATACTCTGGATTTCTTCAACAGCAATCGGGTCTACCCCGGCGAAAGGTTCATCCAACAATATGAAATTAGGATTAGCAGCGAGGGCACGTGCAATTTCAGTTCTGCGTCGTTCTCCTCCTGATAATAAATCGCCTCTGTTTTTGCGCACTTTGTGCAGACTGAACTCATTAATCAGTTCCTCCAGTTTATGCTTTTGTTCTTCTTTGCTCAGATTACTCATTTCGAGTATGGCGAGGATATTATCTTCTACAGTAAGCTTTCTAAAAACAGACGCTTCCTGGGCCAGGTAACCAATACCTTTTTGAGCACGGCGATACATGGCGTCTTCAGTAATGTCTTCTTCTTCCAAAAAGATACGGCCTTCATTTGGTTTGATTAAGCCCACAATCATATAAAATGAAGTGGTTTTCCCCGCACCATTTGGTCCTAGAAGGCCAACTATTTCGCCCTGACTCACACTGAACGACACGTCGTTTACCACAGTACGCTGCTTATATTTTTTTACCAGATTTTCGGCTCTTAATATCATATGTTTTATTTCAACCTGTTAGGGTTATGAGGTTAGCTAATTCACTTTTATACCTTTAATATTGAGTTGCAAACGCTTTTTGTCTCTCCAAACATTTTCCTCTATTGTATAACAAACAGAAAACGGAACTTTTGGTTGCAGAAGATTTTGAAATTCGGCCAACCCAAATGCAATGCCCTCAAAAATAGGCGAATTTTGTTGTTTAATATTTATTTTTAAATGATTTGCGCCAACCGTCATTGCCGGCTTATCGAGGTACACCTGGTGGGTTACAAATACGGGTGCTAAATTTTCGGGACCGAACGGCCCCATTTGTGCCAGAATGCGATAGAACTTACCATTAATTTGAGATAATTCTATTTCTGCATCAATTTTAATCATTGGCGTTAGCTGCTCTGAAGTAATGCTGGCGGATACAATTTCTTCGAACTTATCGGCAAAGGCATCTACATTATGCTCCTGCATGGTTAGGCCTGCAGCAAACTTATGACCTCCATACTGGTCAAGCAGATGGGAACATCCGCTTAGCGCCTCGTAAAGATCGAAACCAATTACCGAGCGGCAAGAGCCCGCCACGTGTCCGTTGGATTTGGTGAGTACTATTGTTGGTCTGTAGTACGTTTCTGTTAATCTGGATGCCACAATACCGATGACACCCTTATGCCAGTTTTCATTAAAAACAACGGTAGTTTTTTTGTTTATGAGTATTTCACTATCACCGATCAACGCGAGTGCTTCACGGGTAATATCCTGATCGAAGGCTTTACGTTCGGTATTTTTGAGGTTAATGATTTCACTTTGTTCCAGGGCGTTTCCATCTTCCTGGCAAAGCAACATGGCTACAGCATGCTTGGCATGATCTATCCGCCCGGCTGCATTAATACGCGGGCCGAGGGTAAATACCACATCCATAATGGTGTAGTTTTCCTTTTTACCGGAAACTTCCATTAAAGCCCTTAGGCCCTCACAAGGGTTTGTATTGAGTTTTTTTAAACCGTAATAGGCAAGAATTCTGTTTTCGCCAACTATAGGAACAATATCGGCGGCAATACTGATCATGACAAGATCTAGGTATTGCAAAAAGTTTTCTTTAGGCAGGTGGTGTTTTTGCGAATAGGCTTGTGCAAGTTTGAATCCGATGCCACAGCCAGCTAATTCTTTAAAGGGATAATCACAATCTTCCCGTTTTGGATCCAGCACCGCAACCGCGGCAGGGATCTCGGCCCCAGGCAAGTGGTGATCACAAATGATAAAATCGATGCCCAACTGATTTGCATAGTCAATTTTGTCAACCGATTTGATTCCACAATCAAGGGCGATAATCAGCGTAAATCCATTTTGATGGGCGTAATCGATCCCAGCGGTTGAAATTCCATAACCTTCCAGATAACGGTCGGGAATGTAATATTCAATATTTTCGGTAAGCTGGGAGAAGAAACTAAAGGCCAGGGCAACCGAAGTTGTGCCATCTACATCATAATCGCCGTAGATCAATATTTTTTCATGACTGGCCAATGCATCATCGATTCTCTGGATGGCGACATCCATATCCTTCATCAAAAAAGGATTATGAAGGTGATTGAGATCCGGGCGGAAGAAATCTTTTGCCTCCTCAAAACTGCAGATATTCCGTTGCACCAATATCTGCGCAAGTGAACGGTCAATGTTGAGCGCTTCTGTAATTTTGGTTACCGTATCATCGTTACAAACTGATGCTTTTACCCATCTTTTTTCCATTTATTCTATCTCCGAAGAGTAAATATACATTTAAATTAAATATTGTTCCACCAATTTAAGTAGCTGCGAAAGTGAGGCGCTTTATTTCAGAATGTTAATTTATTTTTTATTTCCAGGATATTCCGCCAGGAGTTTAAGTAAACTGGCTTTTTGGGTTGCGTATTTCGGATCATCAAAAAGATTGACGCGTTCTGAGGGATCCCATGAAAGATTGAAGAGCTCCATTAGCGTCTGCTCTCCGTTTTTTGTAGAGCGGAGTTTCCAGTCGCCATCTTTAACCCCTTCGAGCACATAATTGTGGTAGTAAATGGGTCGGTGGGGTTTATTAAAATCTTTATCAGTAAGCAAATCTGCTATTGATTCTCCGTCGAGTGTTTGAACGGGCAGTCTGGAGCCTGTCCATTTTGCGAGTGTAGGCAAAACATCAAGGTTAGAGAAAGGTTTTGAGAATTGGTTATCTTTCAGGGTATGGCCCTTCCAGTAGATGATGAAGGGCACGCGGTGTCCGGCTTCATAGGAAATTCCTTTAGAGCCTTTAAAGAATCCAGCTGTACCCACATGATAAAATTTCGTGAAACCATCATCATACATGCGTTGTGGTGCGTTAATCCAGGGGCCGTTATCACTGGTAAAAATAAAAATGGTGTTATCGGCCTGGCCTGATGCGACGACCTGTTTCCAGATTTGTGCCAAACCTTCGTCCATATCTTCAATAACATCGCCAAGTTCACCTCCCGACGAGTGTTTTGTCCTGAACTTCTGCGCAGCGAAAGCAACAGGCAGATGAGGCATATTCTGGGCAAGGTATAGAAAGAATGGCTTTTTTGATTCAGTGCTTTTCTTTATAAATTTGATTGATTCCCGGGTGTATGAGGTGGTTAGTATACTGTCGTGGGGTTTGTATATTTCGGGTTTGGCATTTCTGAAGATCTTGATTACAGTATCTGTTTTAACATAAGGGTAGCGATAGTCGTGACTATACAGTGTTCCAAAAAACTCATCAAAACCTTTTTTATTTGGTAGTGAGGCGCCATGATCGCCCAGGTGCCATTTGCCGACTAAAGCAGTTTGATAACCGGATTCTTTTAACATTTGCGCAATAGTGACTTCATTTTCAGGAATTCCCCGCTTATCACCAGGGCCAATTGGTCTTGGTAAATCCATCCGGCTGCAGTACCTGCCTGTTAAAAGGGATGCTCTTGACGGTGTGCAGGTTGGCGATGTAGTAACGAAGTTTGTCGCCATGATTCCCTTCTCAGCCATGCTATCCAGGAAAGGTGTTTTGATTAAAGGATTTCCGTAACATGAAAGATCGCTGTAGCCCATATCATCGGCAAGGACAAGAATAACATTGGGTCGTTTTTGAGCAATGACAAAACTGATGAATAGCAGAGAGCATATAAGAAATGTAAAAATCCTTTTCATGCCACCAATTTAATCATCATAAACGATATTAAATAAGACATGACTGATTTTAACAAAACGATTAAATAAATAGATTGTTAACTTTGCAGTACATTAAAAACATCGATATTTTGCAAGTCCACACTCTTTTCGAAGGAACTTATTCGGTTAATGCAACAAAGAAATTTGTTCCATTTGATTCTGCCATACATAGTTTTAAAGACCGTCCTGGTTCTTTATTTATCAATGTTCAACCATTTTTGGTTGAGTTAAAAAATGATCTGGTTTTGTTTGACACGGGATTGGGTTTCAGTGATGACCACGGTGAACTGATTTTGCATAAAAACATCCGTAATGCAGGCTTCGACCCTATAGATATAACGAAGGTGCTGATGTCTCATTTGCATTATGATCACTCTGGTGGTATGATCCATAAGCTTGGGGATAAAACAGAATTGAGTTTTCCTGATGCAGAATATGTGATTAACCGTGGCGAATGGGAAACGGCTTTCAGTAGTACGTCCTCATCATATCACACTGATATTTTTGAATTTGTGCAGCGCAATGCACAATTGCATTTTGTAGAAGGCGACGGTTCACTGGATGAAACAATTTCTTTTGAATTTACGGGAGCGCACTGTCCGAATCACCAGGTTTTTCTGTTAACAGAAGGCAATCGGAAGGTGTTTTTTGGTGGTGATGTTTTGCCTGAGCCGGAAGAGCTGGTTAAAAATTTTATTGCAAAATATGATTTTGATGGACGCAAGGCGATGGAACTAAGGAAAGTGTTTGGCAAGCGCGCAGCGGAAGAGAACTGGGAATGTTTGTTTTACCATGGTAAAAGCGCCGCAACAGGTTTTGTAGACGAGGTTGAAGGTGGGTTTAAAATCAGATAGGATAGAGACCGGAGCTTAAATTATAAGCACAAAAAAAGCGCTCAATAAATTGAGCGCTTTTTGTTTTCCCATCAAGTGGAAATTATTTTTTTGCTACTAATTTTACGCCGATTTCAAAGTTATCGTCAATTGCTTTGTCGCCAATGCTATCGAAGAATGATTTTGAACCGTAACGGATATCATATTTAGTTCTGTCAACAGTGATTTTACCAGCTAAAGCTGAAACCGTACCATCTGTGTTAACTGTTACAGAAGCAGGGAAGCTTAATGGCTTAGTAATACCTTTAATTGTTAGGTTACCTGTTACAGTTAAGTTTGCATCTGAACCAGTAACTTTGGTAATTACGAATGTTGCGGTTGGGAATTTAGCTGTTCCAAAGAAATCGTCAGCTTTTAAGTGACCTTCTAATTTAGCGCTTCCATCAGCATCTTTGATAGAGTTCATATCAATAGTAAAAGTACCACCTGTTACTTTTTTACCATCAACATTTAATGTTCCTGATTGTAGAGAGATTGTTCCGTTGTGAGAACCTGTAACTTTCTTACCAATCCAGGTGATGGTTGATTTTGCTGCGTCAACAGTGTAAGTAACTGGTTTAATAGTTGTAAAAGCTGATAATGACACAACTGCAACTAATAAAAAGATTGAAGAGATTTTTAATTTCATTTTCTGGTTTTTAAATTATGATACAAATATATGATTAAGGCCGGGCCATTGTTATTGACCTATGTTAAGTTTTTTAAAAATAACCCGTTTTATTTAAATTCATGCTATTGACAGCAAAAATATGCTGAGGTTTAATGAGCGCTTTAAATCATTCAAATAAATTTTAGTCATGGCAAAGATTAGCTAATTTTAAGGCATGAATCACTACGCAAAATCAATCCGCCCGTTTATCGGCGCCAAGGACTTTGAAACATCCAGAAGTTTCTACCGGGACCTAGGTTTTGAAGAAACGACTTTAGGCACCACCATGTCGGTTTTTAAAAGCGGCGAAATGGCCTTTTATCTGCAAGATGCCTATGTGAAGGACTGGGTTGACAACACGATGATTTTTATGGAGGTGAATGACGTTAACCAGTTTTATGAAGCGCTCTCGGCACTTGGTTTGCCAGACCAATATGAAGGGGTAAAAATATCCCCAGTCAGAAAAGAGGACTGGGGAAGCGAATGTTTTTTACACGACCCATCAGGGATTTTGTGGCATTTTGGAACTTTCAGTTAATTAGTTAAAACTTAACGGAATTCAATTTCTTATCCACTAACAAACCATTAACGGCTTTAAGTTCAAAACTAAGTTTCTTCTTCGCTTTGAGCTTAATGATAAATAAATCTTTAGTTCCGTTAATGGTTTCTTTATTGCCAACATTTACAAACGTTGGGTAAAGCACTTTACTGCCATCGGTGTGTAGCCTGTCATAAGTTAGGTTTTCCATACCTTCGGTATTAACTGCTTTTACACTTTCAAACTCAAAATCCTGTGCATTGTAAGGGAGGCCAAAACTTAACGCATTAACTGAAGTTAAATTAATACCCTTCACTGTAATTTCAACCGGTTCGTCTTTTGCATAATTTCGTTTAGGGACACTAAGTTCAAGCTTACCTGCCACTGTTCCGGCGGTTAAATTTTTAATACCCCCGTCTAGCTGTGTGGCTACAACTGAAATATCGTAAGCATCAATAACCTCATTTTTATTGATGTCACCATTACTGATGTAGCCATCGAAATCGGCATCACCTTTTTTTAAACCGGTGTAATTGATGTATGAAGTTAAGTCGTTCTTGTCTATTAAGCGATCGTTGTTGATGTCTCCCGGTAAATAGCTTTCTGTACCCGGAACCTTAAAAACATACAACTCTCTACCCGAGCCAAAACCGCCCACACCTTCGGTAACTTCAATTTTAAGATACCGGGCCACAGGTTGACCATTAAAAATAAATGACTTCACATCGCCGTTATTTGACCATTCAAAAGTTCCGGCTGTAATCCAGTTTTCTTTATCGTTGCTATAATAAACCGTTCCTTTTAACAAAACACCATTGCCTCTGCCTGAGCGGGGTAAATAACTAAGTTTCTCCAGCTGATTAATCGATTTCAGGTCCACTATCATATCAAAGGGAACTGATTTGGTGCCCCACACTGTATGCCACAAATTACTTTCATCAAAGTCGAAAAGATTTTCAATGCCTTCGCTTTCCTGATTTTTTGCTGTAGTTTCGGCAACAATACCATGAATAGCGAACTGCAGGGGATTGGGCTTTGTTTTTGCATTTAATATTGCCCAGTCAGAATATCCGTCTTTATTTACCGACCGGATTTTGAAAGAATAGTCCGTTTCAGGATTCAGGCCATCAAACATTAATGTGGTATCCTTTATAGTACTATAGTTCATTCCACCGAAAGCAATCTCATAGTAATCGGCATTACTTACCGTTTTCCATTCTGGTTTTAAGGTATATGCCCCGTTATTTTTATCACTTACTTTTACATTTTGCGGCACGGACAAGCCGCCAGTTTTAACCTTTTGTTTATCTACCGGTGCGAATACAAATCCCTGAATCTCTACTGAAGTTGTATTAACAGTAATATCAACTGGGGCGAGTTTTACCAAAACCTGAGGGTTTTTAACGATTAGAACCTTCTCAAAGTCACTTCCCTTTGTAGCGAACTGATTAAAGTCGGGCGCAGGGTTATAATAGTAAACATTCTCCGCTTTTAAAAAATCGGCCAAAGTACTCACTTCTTTCAGTTTAATGTTTTGTTTCCGGACTGTTGCAGATACAGATTTCGGTTTTTCAGTTACATTAATCTTAAGTTCAGTTGATTTTTCTTTCGTAAACCCACTAAAATCTCCTGTCGTTGCAGCAATTTTAATTGTAGCTGTTTTATCACTTACGGCGGCTTCAATTAATGTTGATGTGCCTTTTCCCAATTTATATGCTTCAGTTACACCATCATCATCATATAGCGTAAATGAGCTTTTACCTGTCGGATAAAATTCAAACACCCGTAATTTCTTATCGATTTCGGAAACATTGTTATTGGCGTTCGTCATTGGAATTATTGCTCCGTTCTTCACAAACACGGGAAGTTTCCAAAGCGGTGTGTCGAAATTATTAATGATCCGGTTTCCTTCGTATTTATCGCCTGTAAAATAATCTATCCACGTCCCCTCAGGTAAATAAATCCCATCGCGGATATCATTGCCTTTATCATCTGTTTTCGTAGACTGGTAAATTGGCGCCACCAAAAAACACGGGCCATACAAGTATTGATATTGCGTTGCTTTGCCTTTAGTGTAATCGTTGGGATATTCCAGAAACATGGCCCTTACAATTGGCAAACCATTAACTGCTTGTTTCGCGATACTATAGGTGTATGGAATAAGCTGGGATTTTAGTTTCAAATAATTACGGTTAATGGACGTAGCTGATTCGCCCTGTGCTTGTGGATATTTTTCATTTGTACCCCATCCATCCATGTTCAGCTGCATTGGAGTAAAAGTTTTCCATTGGAAATCCCTGATGTTGACTACCGGATTTTTACCGCCAAAAATACCATCCATATCAGAGGTAATATTTGGCTGTCCAGATAAGCCTGAGCCAATATAGGTTGGAATATGGAAGCGGATGTATTCCCAAACGCCACCGGTTTGATCGCCGCTCCAAATGGTTGCATAGCGTTGAGTACCGGCCCAGCCATCAAGAGAAATGATGAATGGCCGACTGTTGCCGCCATAGGAAGAAGTGATTTTTGCAACATCAGCTACACCGTTTAAGCCAAATGAGTAACCCGCTCCGACCCAGGCCACATCCGTTTTAAGCACACGAACACCTGCATCTTTTACTTCTTTAATAATATCTCTTTGCAAAAGCGGACTAATACCGGCTTTTGGATGGAGGTCGGATTGTGTCCATAGGCCTATTTCTACGCCATTCTTTCTGGCATATTCGCCGAAACTTTTCAGATTCTGAATATTTCCTTCTAAAGTTCCGGTTTGTCCATAGCCTGCACCGTAACCATCATTAGGAAGTATCCAACCTAATGGCATGTCGTGTGCTTTATAACGGCCTATTACTGCGCGGGCAGAAAACTGATAGTTATTCTTTTCCCCGTTAAGCGATTCTTTAATCCCACCGTTATCTTTCTGACTCTCTTTGTATTTTTTACCGTCTTCAAAGCGTATACCTTTATCATCTTCTTTCCAGTAATCACGATTGTATGCATTTAAATGCCCCTGATAAAATCCAAATTTGGGTAACAAAGCCGGATTTCCTGTGAGCTGATAGAAATCGTTCAAAAGCGGAACTGCGCCATCGTTAACCATTACGAAAACATCAAGATAGTCTGTTTCGTGCGTTAATTTAACCACCCCCTTCTCTTTTGCCCCAAAGTCATATTTACCTTTTTTGAAGGTGTAGAACATCAAACCGTAGCCATTGGTAGACCAATAAAAGGGGTTTGGAGACGCTACTCCCCCATCCGTCCAGCTGTTTTGATTTTCAATGGCAATCGCCTTGCCTTTATGGGAAAAACGACCATTTTGCACCCCTCCACCATAAAAATATTCCCCGGTATTTTCTTTGAGGGTTAGCACTACATGGTTTCCTTCGATTGCGACAGGCTTTACCATTTCCAGAACCAACGTTTTCGATTTCTGATGAAATACTTTTAACAACGATGTATTTTTATCAAGCTGAATATTTATTTCGCTTGTCGAAATAAGCACAACATTCTTTTCTTCGCTTACAGTTAAATCCGAAACACTTTTTCTAGGGTTATCTACCAGAATCTTTGCTGCTGGTTTAGCCTGAGGATCGCGTAACATGCCTCCTGACTGATCCTGAAAAAGACGAAAAATATTACTGCCGTAGAAATCTAAAATTAATTTTTGACCATTATTAAGTGATACCCCGACAGTAGTGGAATTAATTTTCCTGACGTTTTGAGCATGAACATAATCGCTCAGAAAGAGGGATGTAAAAACAAGTAAAATCGAATACTTCAATTTGCGACTTGAAAACTGATTAGTCATTATTCAGGATTTTTTCGTGTTCAGAATAGTAAAAGTGTAAGAAAGACCTTTAAATGCGCTGATTTAAAAACTTATCTCACTTAGATAAAATTACTAAAAGCTTTTCCATCTCATCGCAGTAATGAGAATGATACGAAAACGTTTGCGTAGATTGCACGAAGACGCTGCGCATTCTTAAACCGGGTTGATCGTTACGGAAGTTTATGCCAAAAAAAATCTGCAAGCTTTATGAAATAAAATTCACAAAACTTGCAGATGACTTATTTTATCAGATTGCTTCGTCGGCTGAAAAAGCCGCCCCGCAATGACATTAAGATATATCTAAGGAACGATTTCCTCTAAATAACTTTCAACCGGTGGACAGGCACAGATTAATGAGCGATCTCCGTGACTATCGTTAACACGACCTACTGAAGGCCAGAACTTACGTTCCAGAACATATGGGAGTGGGAAAGCAGCAGTTTGACGGCTGTAAGCATGATCCCATTCGTTAGCAGTGATTACAGAAACGGTATGAGGCGCATTTTTAAGAGGGTTATCCACTTTATCTAAAGTACCGTTTTCCACTTCGCTAATTTCTTTTTTGATCGCGATTAATGCATCACAGAAACGATCAAGCTCATGTTTAGGCTCAGATTCAGTAGGCTCAACCATTAGCGTACCAGCAACCGGGAATGACACCGTTGGAGCATGGAAGCCATAATCCATTAAACGTTTTGCAATATCAGTTACTTCGATTCCAAAAGCTTTAAAAGAACGGCAATCTAAAATCATTTCGTGTGCACAACGGCCCTGGGCACCAGAGTAAAGTACAGGATAATGCTGCTCTAAACGGGCTTTCATATAGTTTGCATTCAGGATCGCATACTTTGTTGCATTGGTTAATCCTTCAGCACCCATCATTGCGATGTAAGCATGAGAAATGATCAGTATTGATGCTGAACCCCATGGTGCAGATGAAACTGCAGAAATTGATTTACCTTTTTCGATATCAACAACGGCATGACCAGGAAGATAAGGTACCAGGTGTTTCGCCACACCGATCGGGCCCATACCCGGACCACCACCACCGTGAGGGATACAGAAAGTTTTGTGCAGGTTTAAGTGGCAAACGTCTGCTCCGATATTAGCCGGACTTGTTAAACCAACCTGAGCGTTCATATTTGCACCATCCATGTAAACCTGTCCGCCATTGGCGTGAATAGTTTCGCATATTTCGATGATGCTTTCTTCAAATACACCGTGTGTAGATGGATAGGTTACCATCAAACATGACAGATTATCCTTATGTAATTCTGCTTTTGCTTTTAAATCTTCAACATCGATGTTACCATTTTCAAGAGATTTAACCACTACAATCTTCATATCGGCCATAGCTGCGGAAGCAGGGTTCGTACCATGTGCAGAAGCAGGGATTAGCGCTACATTACGGTGGTAGTCGCCCCTATCGTGGTGATAAGCACGGATAACCATTAAACCAGCATATTCACCCTGAGCACCGGCGTTAGGCTGTAAGCTCATGGCTGCAAAACCAGTAATTTCACTCAGCCATTGATCCAGCTCATTGAAAACAGAATAGTAACCCAATACCTGATCAGCAGGTGCAAACGGGTGAATGCGACCGAAGTGAGACCATGTAACCGGAATCATTTCTGCCGTTGCATTTAGTTTCATAGTACAGCTACCCAAAGCAATCATTGAATGGCAAAGTGATAAATCTTTTGCTTCCAATGATTTGATGTAACGCAACATTTCATGTTCAGAATGATGCGAATTGAAAATCGGGTGCGTTAAATACGCAGAACTGCGTTGTAGTGCCGATGGGATAACAGTTTCAACCTCTTCTACCACTTCCACCTGATCTCCTGCAATACCTTTTGCTCTGGCAAAGATTTTAGCTATTAAAGTGATATCTTCAAGAGTTGTAGTTTCATCAACCGAAATGCTTACGGTATTTGCAACGTAGTTCAAGTTGACTTCGTTATCCAGGCAGTATGCGTGAATCCCACCTTTTGAATCACCTAAATCAAAACGAATTGTATCGAAATAAGCTGAATTTAACTGCTCGTATCCCAGATTTTTTAAGGTTGAAGCTAAGCTTACAGCCAAACCATGTGTACGTTCTGCAATGGCTTTCAATCCTTTGGGACCGTGATAAGCTGCATAAAAGCCAGCCATAATGGCCAGTAAGGCCTGAGCGGTACAAATATTTGAAGTTGCTTTATCCCTGCGGATATGTTGCTCACGGGTTTGTAAAGCCATACGCAATGCGTAATCACCATGACTATCAATGGTTACGCCAATAATACGACCCGGGATTGAACGCTTGTATTCTTCTTTAGTAGCGAAGAAAGCCGCATGTGGGCCACCAAAGCCCATCGGAATACCGAAACGTTGTGTAGTACCTACAACGATATCCGCTCCCCATTCACCCGGAGGCGTTAATAGGGTCAAGCTTAAAATATCGGCAGCAACTGTTAATTTAATATTTTGATTGTGTAATTCTGAAGCAAAGTTCTTATAGTCAAATACTTCACCATTACCAGCAGGATACTGAACGATAGCTCCGAAGAAATCTTCGGTGGCAACGAAGTCTAAATGACTACCAATTACCAGTTCAATACCATAAGGATTAGCGCGGGTTTTTAAAATATCGGTGGTTTGAGCGAAAAGCAGTTCTGAAACGAAGAATTTTTTAGCAGCCTGGTTTTTGCGCGTACTGTATTGCATAAACATTGCCTCGGCAGCAGCTGTACCTTCATCTAAAAGTGATGCATTGGCAATTTCCATTCCGGTTAAGTCGATAACCATGGTCTGGAAATTCAACAGCGCCTGCAAGCGACCTTGAGCAATTTCTGCCTGATATGGTGTATATTGGGTATACCATCCCGGGTTTTCGAATACGTTACGTAAAATTACCCCTGGTGTGATGGTATCATAGTAACCCTGACCGATAAAGCTTTTGAAAACTTTATTTAGCAATGAAGTTTGTTTTAAAGCACCCAGATATTCAGTTTCTGATTTTGCTGCAGGCAGATTTAATGGCTGTTTTAATCTGATTGCCGGTGGAACTGTTTGTTCAATTAGCTCATCAATAGAATTTACGCCAACTGTTTGCAACATTTCAGCTGTATCAGCCTCATTAGGAGCAATATGACGATTTTGAAAATCCTCTTTGTAATGGATATTTAAGCTCATGCGGTATGAATAATAAATTTCGTGCAAATGTAGGAAAAACGAACAGGTATTTCGCTATAAACCAATGCAAAAAAGGTCTATTATCCGGATATTAAAAGCGACAAAATTGGTCGTTTTTAATGGCAGATAGCACACCTGTTGCGAGTACATTATGCTGGCATTTGTATTTATTCGGAACGCAGGGATTATTTAAAAATTAAAGTTTGCTGTTGATACCTCTAACAAATTTTATGTACAGAATTAAGCGGTAAGTGAGCGCCTAGGGCTGTACCTTCCAGCCCTCATCTTTACTTAATTTTAACTTATAAGTTTTGGTAATGAAGTTGCTGTTTTTATTCGCATCCTTATCGAAAGGTTCGAAATCGGTAGTGACCATTTTTAATGATACGGTAACTTTTGCCGTACTGGAGTTAACCTGCTCAAAATTTACCGGCTTCTCATCCGACAGTGCATATTCGAGTACTTTCACAGTTGCTTTATTTTTATCTTGTTTTAATACCAGGGGACTGGCTTTTTCTGTTAGTGTAATCTGATAAACGAAACTACTGTCTTTAGAAAGAAATTTCTTTTTTGCTTCTTTCAAATTTAAGGCAACCAGCCCTTTACTGGCGAGGGTTTTGTATTTACCAAGCTCGAACATATCGTTGGTACTGTTAAACTTAATTTCGCCGAAGTTGAAACGTGTCGTTTTATATTCAGGGTTTGCTTTCAGGTAATCAATAATCACTTCCCCTGCCTGATCCTGATTGATGGTGGTTTTAGTTTTGCATCCGGCGATGCCAATGATCAGAAGAGATAGGATATAAGTGGTGATTTTTTTCATGGCCATTGCGTTATATTTTAAAGGTATTTAATTTTAGTTTAAACCGCAAAGTAAGAAAAGTGTTTCGAAGTAATATTTTATTGCCGATCTTATAGTGCGACCAGTAGTTAAAAAACTAAGCTGGTCGTTTTAAAAATTTAAGGTTTGGCAGAACCATCGCAGATAAAATGACGCAAACACCTAGCCATCGGAGGATAGATACTTGTTCCTGCAGTACAAATCCTGCCATCATTACGGCAACAGGTAATTCGGCAGCACTTAATATGGAGCTTAATGCAGTTCCAATTCTAGGTACACCTTCGGCGTAAAACAATGGAGGAATAACGGTGCCGAAAACCGCGATGATCACCCCCCACTTTAACAGGGTTCCGCTAAGCGCTCCGTTAAAAATAAAAGCCGGAGGAAAAAGTACAAAAATTAAAATGCATGCTCCTGTGATCATGAGCGCAGCTTTCTGAAGTGGCGGGTATTCATTTCCAATCCGTCCGCTCAACATGAGAAAGCCTGCGTAGGAAACCGCAGCCAACAGGCCAAAACCAATTCCTTTCAGGTTCAAATCAGCTATATTAGATTCTGCCATTCCACTGGCCAGTACGGTTCCGGCTAAAACCAGAAAAACCGCAGCAAGCTGAAGTGCAGATGGTTTCTTTTTATAAATGATAAAATCCAATAAAATACTCATCCATATAAACTGCATCAATAAAATGATGGCAACTGAATTGGGTACCAGCTTTACACATTGGTAATAAAAAATACTGACCAAACCGGTGCAGGTTCCTGCCAGTATCATTTTCCAGTAAGGTGTGATGCGATAACGCTTTTTGTTTTTATATCCAGAAGTTGTGCGTTGGAAGAAAAATAAGATCCATAAAATTACTGCTCCAAAAAATGCTTGGGCACCCGTCACATCACCGAGCGTGTAGCCATCATGATAAGCCAGTTTAACAAAAGTAGACAGGATACCGAAGCTACAGGCACCGAAAAACACAAGGAGAATTCCTTTCAGCATACTATTTTTATCGATAACCGTATTATTGTTTAAAGTCTTTCAGCTTATTAAGCCAGTTGTTGTAAATACTTTTGGATAGTTGTTTCCAAACCCAGATAAAGTGCATCACTGATTAGGGCATGACCAATGGAAACCTCCAGTAGACCTGGGATACTTTGTGCGAAATAATGCAAATTGTGCAAATCCAGATCGTGCCCGGCGTTAATGCCCAGGCCTAATTTATTGGCATGATGTGCCGCCGCAATATAACTGACAACGGCTTTCTCGCGATCGGAAAAATAGTTATGGGCATAAGCTTCGGTATACAATTCTATTCTATCTGTTCCTGTTTCTACCGCACCTTCTACCATGTCCACAACCGGATCAACAAAAATAGAAACCCGTATTCCCTCTTTCTGAAAAACAGCAACCATCTCTTTGAGGTAGTCTTTATGTTTTAGGGTATCCCATCCGTGGTTACTTGTTATCTGACCTTCGGCATCGGGAACTAAGGTAACCTGTGCTGGTTTGTTAGCCAAAACCAGGTCAACAAACTTATCTTCGCGGCAATTGCCTTCGATATTGAACTCGGTAGCAATAACTGCTTTTAAATCATAAACATCCTGGTATCGGATATGGCGTTCATCGGGACGGGGATGTACGGTAATTCCCTGTGCACCGAAGCGCTCACAATCAAGGGCAACTTTAACCAAATCAGGATTATTACCTCCACGGCTGTTGCGCAGTGTAGCAATTTTATTAATGTTTACCGATAACTTTGTCATGAAACAAAGATAAGGCTTTGCTCCTTTTAATCTAAAGCCTTAAAAAAATTTGACTTTTTTTTGCTCATATTTGCCGTAACAGGAGGTTTGGGGGCATGGAGAAGAGAGGAAGAGAAAGATAGAATGAATGCTATAAATGAATATCAAAGATACTACACTATATAAAATTTTAATTGCCGCCATCGCAATTGTAAGTTCACTGGCATTGTTGGGCGGCGTTATGGAGCCCGATTCGGCGCTATATGCTTCCATTGCTAAGAATATGGTGTTGAGAAACGACTGGATTAATATTTATGTTAGGGGTGCAGACTGGTTAGACAAACCCCATTTAACATTTTGGTTAGCGGCGGCATCTTTCAAGATATTTGGCATTAATGCGTTTGCCTACAAGCTTCCATCTTTTTTATTCGGATTGATCGGAGCAGGCTATCTCTACAAACTGGCAAAAGATATTTACGACGAAAAAACCGGATTGATCAGTGCTTTAATTTTTCTAAGTGCACTGCACATCCTGATATCAACATTCGATGTACGGGCGGAAGTATATATCACTACGTTCACTTTAGGTGCAATATATCATTACTATAAAGCACATCAATCTACTTTCTGGCATATTGTTGCAGGTTCTCTTTCTGCTGCATGTGCCATTATGATAAAGGGAATTTTTGTATTAATTCCGGTGTTTGGTGGATTTATCATCTATTGGCTACTTACCAAACAATGGAAAGAATTGCTAAAACTGAAGTGGTGGATAGCCATTATATTGATTCTGGTGTTCATTATTCCAGAACTTTATACGCTATACATTCAGTTTGACCTACATCCCGAAAAAATCGTTTTCGGAACTACGGGGGTTTCGGGCATTAAATTTTTCTTTTGGGATAGCCAGTTTGGACGGTTTTTCAATAATGGCCCAATTAAAGGAAAAGGCGATATCTCATTCTTTTTGCATACCACCTTGTGGGCTTTTTTACCCTGGTCAGTTTTGTTTTATACGGCAGTTGTTACACTTTTTAAAAAGAAAAGCAGGAGTGCTTTACCTGCGGAGAGTATATTAGTCTGGGCAAGTGCGGCAATTACTTTCTTGTTATTTTCATTATCTAAATTTCAGTTGCCTCACTATATATTGATTATTTTACCGCAGTTTGCAATTATCACTGCTTGTTACCTGCAAAAACTTAAAGGAAAATCGCTGAATATCTTCACCGGCATTCAAAGCACAATAGCAGTTTTAATCGTGGGGATACTCACTATTCTGACCCTGTTTTTTAAATTTGACAATTATTACGCTGCCATCGCAATGATAGTCGTTTTCATGATTGCGTCGTTTATTCTTTTTAAAGGGTCAAAAACCGAAACACTGATTGGCCGAAGCGTGTTTACGTCGGCTGGATTAATGATCTTTTTCTCCTCTTTCTTTTATCCTGCGCTTTTAAAATATGAGGCTGGTATGCAGGCAGGCCAGTGGCTGAAAGAAAATTATCCAGAGGCTGTATCGACGGTTCTTCTTTACCGCGACGCTTACTCATTTGACTTTTACGCTAATGGGGAGCCTCAATATTTGTGGAGTTATAAGGAACTGGAAAAAGTAAACGCAAAGGGCAGGATTTTATTTGTTGATCAAAGGGAGATGGAAAACTTAAAATCTAAGTACCCTACTGCAGTATTAAAAGACTTTGAATATTTTCACACCACTAAATTGACGCCCAAATTCCTAAATTTAAAAACGAGAAAAGAAGTGTTAGAACATTTCTTTCTGGTTAAAATACTTTAAAATGGATTTATTACTTCGAATTATAAAATTTGGATTAACAGGCCTGCTTGGGATGGCAATTGATTTCGGGGCTACCTGGTTATTTAAGGAGAAGGTTAAAGTTAATAAGTATATTGCTAATGCAATTGGCTTCACACTTGCGGTAACGAATAATTATCTGATTAACCGTGTATGGACTTTTCAAAGTACTAATACCCACTGGGGAACTGAATTCAGCAAGTTTTTAATTGTAAGTTTGATTGGACTGGGCTTAAACACTTTTATTATTTATCTGTTCCACCAGCGCAAAAATGGTACTAACTTTTATGTCGCCAAATGCTTCGCGATATTAATTGTATTTGTATGGAATTTTCTGGCAAATATGTTGTTTACCTTCAGGTAACGTTTTTGCCGATAAAGTAAAACACTACAAGCCATATGATTCCTTTAATCAGAAAAAACAGGAAGCCTGCCAGTCCTACCCTTTTGAACCATAATTTTACTTTTTCTTTATTCATGCCTTGCTTGTAAAGATAAAATTTTTAAGATAAATTAGAAAGATTTTAAATAAGGAACAATGAAGTTATCTAAAATTTTAGCGCTCATATTTTTTTTAAGCTTTACTTTCAATAAGCATATCTCTGCTCAGGATATGAATGATATAACGCGTTATAAGATTAATTATGCGCTGGCGAGGAAAGGGAACAATGACATGGCTACCTTTCTTTCAACAAGGAGTTTTGAGATTAATAATCAAGAATACTTATTATTGATAAACCCGCATACTTTCGAGAGCAGAATAGATATTGCCAGCAACTATTCATTAAGAAGTTTGGAGTGGAACAATGTTATGGCCATTTTTAAAAACACGCCTTACGTAAAATCTTTAGAGGCGGCAGCGGCAAAAGATATTCAACTACAGAATGCAGGTATAGATCATTCGATTCCGAATGAAACAGGTATAGCGCTTACTATCGATTTGTGCCCTTCACACAAGCCGCTCGACAGAATTATCTTTGAATCAGTTTTTGATGAATTTAAGAAATCAGAACAGCCGGTTCCAGTGGCTATTTCGGTATCAGGGAAATGGATGTTGAAGCATGAGGATGATTTGAACTGGCTTAAAAGTTTGGTAAAGAAAAAGGAATTAAATATTACCTGGGTAAACCATACGTATAATCATGAAGTAAACAGCCTTCCGCTATCGGAAAACTTTTTACTCGCTCCTGGCACTCATTTGGATATTGAGGTGTTGGAAAATGAAAAGCTCATGTTAAAAAATGGCTTGGTACCGTCCGTTTTTTTCCGTTTCCCCGGGTTGGTCTCTGATAAAACCTTAGTCCAAAAAGTTGAAGGGTATGGTTACATCCCAATTGGAAGTGACGCCTGGTTAGCTAAAGGTCAACAGGCAAATGCAGGCAGCATTATATTGATCCACGGCAATGGAAATGAAGAAATTGGCGTAAAGGATTTTATTCAGCTATTGAAAAGCAAACAAGCTGATGTTAAGAACAGGCAATGGTTGCTATTTGATTTGAGACAGGGCCTGGAAAAGGAATTTGAATAACTTTACTACCCTTTGGTTAATAATTTTATTTCTGTTGCCTTAAAACGGTTATTAACGATTTCTCCGGTTACCTCGGCTTTGCTTACTGCATTACAGAAACCATGTTTACCGTGTGCATCGCCAAATTCGTCGATTCCTTTGCCATCAACAAAGTATGACTTACCATCAATTCTGACGGCTAATTCGCAGTCTTTCCCTTTCATTTTAAACTGGCATTCGCCACATGCAATCTCTACCTTCTGTTTATTGATAACCTTGGGTTGCTGATCCTTTTTAGTGGATGCCTGAGCATGAATCTGTGTTGCGGACAGGCATAGGAATAGTGCAAATAGTAAGTTTTTCATTTTGATATTTTTTCAAATATATGTTTTCGTCAGCACAAGGAAAACTAAATATTTGTTAAATAAACCTGACGGTAACGAACACGAAGTGCAACGCGGTCAAGTGAACAGCAGGGCTGAATTTCCGAAGCACTACCATTAAGCTCAGGATGACTTGTAAACAAAAAAGGGATGTGCAGTTTTGCACATCCCTTTAAACGAATCATCAATGAAATTGCTTCCCCGAATGGTCGGGGCAAGCTGTTACTCGCAATGACGAGAAGTGATTAGTAACGATATTCGTCTGCTTTGAAAGGACCTTCAACAGGAACGCCAATGTAGTCGGCCTGGTGTTGATCTAACACTTCTAATTCTACACCGATTTTTTCTAAGTGCAAACGGGCAACTTTTTCATCTAAATGCTTAGGCAAAGTATACACTTTGTTTTCATAAGCAGCAGTATTAGTCCAGAGTTCTAACTGAGCCAAAGTTTGGTTAGTGAATGAGTTACTCATCACAAAACTTGGGTGGCCTGTAGCACAACCTAAGTTAACCAAACGGCCTTCGGCAAGAACGATTACATCTTTACCATCGATAGTATATTTATCAACCTGTGGTTTAATTTCGACTTTAGTATCGCCGTAAGCACCGTTTAACCAAGCCATATCGATTTCGTTATCGAAGTGACCGATATTACAAACAATAGCTTTATCTTTTAATGCACGGAAGTGTTTTTCGCGAACGATGTCACAGTTACCTGTAGTCGTTACAACAATATCAGCTTCTTTAATTGCAGTGTCTAAACGTTTAACTTCATAACCCTCCATTGCAGCTTGTAAAGCACAAATTGGATCGATTTCAGTAACGATTACACGTACGCCTTGTGAACTTAAAGATTCTGCTGAACCTTTACCCACATCACCGTAACCGCAAACAACAGCTACTTTACCGGCCATCATTACATCAGTTGCACGACGAATCGCATCTACCAACGATTCACGACATCCGTATTTGTTATCAAATTTAGATTTAGTTACCGAATCGTTAACGTTAATTGCAGGTGTATGCAACGTTCCGTTCTTCATTCTTTCGTACAAACGGTGAACACCAGTTGTAGTTTCTTCCGATAAACCTTTAATAGCTGCAATCAGCTCAGGATATTTATCAAAAACCATATTGGTTAAATCGCCGCCATCATCTAAAATCATGTTTAAGGGCTGTTGCTCAGGACCGAAGTGCAAAGTTTGTTCAATACACCAATCGAATTCTTCTTCGTTTAAACCTTTCCATGCATAAACCTGAATACCAGCAGCAGCAATAGCAGCAGCAGCGTGGTCTTGTGTTGAGAAAATGTTGCATGATGACCAGGTAACTTCAGCACCTAGCGCAGTTAATGTTTCGATTAATACAGCCGTTTGGATAGTCATGTGCAGACAGCCTGCAATGCGAGCACCTTTAAGCGGTTGCGATGGACCGAACTCTTTACGTAAACTCATTAAACCTGGCATTTCTGCTTCGGCTAATTCGATTTCTTTACGGCCCCATTCTGCCAGTGAAATGTCCTTAACTTTGTAAGGGATATAGGTTGTCTCTACTGATGACATAATTTCTTGTTTTTAAATGTGATGCAAAGTTACTCTATCCACACGTTAAACCCAAATAATTAAAAGAGCAAGGTGGTTTACGGAATGTAAAATAGAAAGGTTAGATATAATTAAGGCTTCCCTGATTGGAAAGCCTTAATATTAACCCTGGTTTGCTGCCTTTGGTGTTTCAGTTGTTGTTGCTGGCTTGGATACTCCGTTACCGCCTGGTTTGTAAATTGCGCCTGTAGCGAAATCAACAATAGCACCCGGCCAGAATAACAGAATATCTGCTATTAAAGCAACAGGTCTGATTGGACGAGATGGCTCGCCGGGAAGTGGTTTAGTTCTTTGTGCCTGATTAACCTTTCCACCGAATACAGTAGCACATGAGCTCAGAGACGATGTGATTGTCAAAGCAATAAGAGCATTAATTAGCGTTTTCTTCATGATTTAGTTTGTTTGCCCGAATCTAATAAAATTATAATCAAGCGCAAATAAAATTTACAATCCCAAGCTAATTCATTCCTGCTACCATCTCCATTCACCTGCAATAGTCAAAGGTTCTTTTAGGTTCTGGGATTCCAGAAAAGCTTTTAATTCATCTTCACTTTGAACGCTAACGGGAATTTTAGGTGTATTTGCCAATGCATAGGTAAGCATTGCACTATAGCGGACAGTATTTTTAAGCTGTTGTTCGTCTACCAGTTTAAAACTATCGCCATCTGAGTGATAGAACGGGCCTGAATTATTTGGTAGTTTTCCTCCAAAACCACCCCCTGTTGGTATTCCCTCCAACATAAATGGCTGATGATCGCTATGTAAGCCTGCACCGGCATTAAATAAATTTTTAAAGCCTGTATCTATCTTTACAATATCAGCTCCCCAGGCAGTAAACAATGTTTTCATTTCTGAGCGGGATGTTGAGAAGCCTTTCGGATCGTTTGTCATATCGTAATTAAGCATGAACTTAACCTGTCCCAAATCTTTATCTTTCTTCGCCTGATCGATATAGGCTTTTGATCCCAATAAACCTTGCTCTTCACCCATAAACAAAACAAATTCTACAGTCCGTTTAGTTTTCAAACTGAGTTTTTTGAATGTACGCGCCATATCCATAATGGAAAACGAGCCAATGCCGTTATCAATCGCGCCCGTAGCCAGATCCCAGCTATCTAAGTGACTGCCAACAACGATTTTTTCTTTTGGCATTTCGTTGCCTTTGAATGTTGCCACCACGTTTCGCGCTTTGATCACGCCCGAAAAGTTTGTCATGGCAATACGTGCAATTTGAACCTGACCTTTTACCTTTTCCTTTAGGGCCATTCCATCTTCAAGACCGATACAAACCGCCGGAATTGGGATCAGTTTACCGGTAACTGAGGCTGTGCCGGTTAGCAGTACACCATCTTTCACGGTATTGATAATAATTACACCCGTTGCACCGTACTTCGTGGCAATTGCTGTTTTTTCTGACCGGTGCAATGATTTTGCCCCGGCAGGAGATCCCGGCAATACGCCAAGATAAATTAAAGCGATTTTTCCTTTGAACTTATTCGGATTAACCTGATAGTCTGTTTCCAGTCCGTTCCCCGCATCAACTATATCTCCTGTAACATCAGCACTTACAGGCGAATGTGCCAGGGTTACTGCTTTAATTTTCGACAAACTGTTTTTATCAGGTCCAATCTCTACGCTGATGGTTTTTCTAGCCCAGCTTTCCACTTCGAATGGCTGGAACTTAACCTCGCAACCGTAAGATTTTAATAAATCGAAAGCATACTGTTCAGCCTTTGCCCCGTTTTGCGAACCCGTTAAGCGATGGCCGATGGTTTCAGTTTCATATTTTAAGGTTTGGTAAGCCTTAGAATGCTCCTGAACTTCTGTATTGATTTTTCGGAAAGTATCGCCAAAATTATCCTGAGCGTGAGCAAACAATGCGCTGCAAAGCATTGCAGCTGAAAAAAGGTATTTCATGAAAATTAAGTTGGTTGAAGTGTTGAAAATACAAAAATTAGTTCAACAGATTGGCCTGTAACGTATATTTTGCCTGAAAATGGAGCAACATACACTATTCTATCTTTTAACGATTTTAAAAAGCTATAGTTACTAAGCCAGAAATATTAATACATCTACCTTACCTATGCGCTATTTTCTTTGGAAAAACCAGCGACGCCACAATACTAATCACCAGAATAGCCAGAATGATAATCAAAGAATGTTCAGTGGTGAAGCCAATTTTCTCCAGGTAAGTATGCCCTAACATTTTCACGCCAATAAAAGCCAAAAGGATTGCGAGGCCTGTCTTAAGATAATGAAACTTATGAATGATATTAACCAATAAGAAGAACATAGACCGTAAGCCCATAATTGCAAAAATATTGGAAAAGAAAACGATATAAGGATCTTTGGTTACGGCGAAGATGGCAGGAATGGAATCTACCGCGAAAAGCAAATCGGTAAATTCAACAATAAGCAAAACCAAAAAAAGCGGCGTTACAAATCGCTTATGATCAATCTTCACAAAAAAGTTTTTGCCTTCATATTTCGGGTGGATAGCAAAAATTTTAGAAGCCCACTTTACCACCGGATGGTTCTCAGGATCAATTTTTTCATCTTCCTCTTTACTAAAGAACATCCTGATACCAGTGAAAACCAGAAATGCACCAAAAAGATAAAGGATCCACGCAAATTTGGCGATTAGCGCGGCACCTACAAAAATGAAGATAAAACGCATAATGATTGCGCCAAGAATACCCCAAAACAGTACCCTGTGATAGTATTTTTCTTCAACTGCAAAAGCTGAAAATATAAGAACGATTACAAAGATGTTATCTACAGAAAGGGCGTATTCAATTACATAACCGGTTAAAAACTCCAGACCTAAATTTGACCTGTAGGTAGATAAACTTCCTTCAAAATCAGCAGGATTGAGGGATATATGATGCTGATGTTTGGCCACGATCTCCTTTAAGTGAGCGAAATCTCTGATGCCATGTAACTGATGGCCTTCAGTAAGGAGAATAAAATAGAAGCCAATGGCCAGTGCGACCATAATCAGGCTCATTATACCAGCCTGTTTTAAACTAATTACATGATCTTTGCGACTGAAAAGTCCCAGATCCAGCGCCAGAATAAGCACAATAAACAATAAAAAGCCTAAACTGAACAGTAATTCGTTACCCATTATTTTTTTCGTTCTGTAGTATATAGCACCAGTTGTTCCAGTCCAGTTCTGGCTTCCCCTGCATCAAAAGCATGCAAAATGGAGAAGGCTTCGTTCTGGTAGTCCAACATTTTCTGGTTAGCGTAATAAACGCCATCTTTTGCATTCACAAAGTCGATTATTTGCTGAATTTTAACAGGATCGTCCTGGTGATTTTTAACCAGGTTGATGATCTTTTTACGCTCAGCTTTATCAGCCTTGTTTAGGGCATAAATGAGTGGCAAAGTAACCTTCTTTTCTTTAATATCAATTCCCAAAGGTTTCCCAACATCGTCTGTTCCAAAGTCGAACGTATCATCCTTAATCTGAAAGGCAATCCCCACCTTCTCGCCAAAGAGTCTCATCCTTTCAATGGTTTCATCATCAGCACCAGCTGATGCCGCTCCTGCAGCACAGCATGAAGCAATCAATGAAGCTGTTTTTTGTCTGATCACTTCAAAATAAAGATCCTCAGAAATGTCCATTTTGCGAACTTTCTCCACCTGCAGCAATTCTCCCTCACTCATCTGCTTCACCGCTTCACTTACAATCTGTAACAATCGGTGTTCATTATTGTTTACCGAGAGTAACAATCCTTTGGCCAGTAAATAATCGCCAACAAGCACTGCAATTTTATTCTTCCATAACGCATTGATTGAAAAAAAACCACGGCGTTCGTAAGCATTATCCACAACATCGTCGTGAACTAAAGTCGCCGTGTGCAAAAGCTCTACAAGTGCAGCTCCGCGATGGGTGGACTCAGTAATGCCCCCACAGAGTTTTGCAGCGAAGAACACGAACATTGGCCGCATTTGCTTACCTTTTTGCTTTACAATATAATGGGTAATCCTATCCAGCAACGGTGCGTCGCTATGCATAGATTCTTTAAAGGTTTTTTCAAACGCTTTAATGTCAGCAGCTATAGGTTTCTTGATCTGTTCGATTCCCGGCATTAAGTCGAAAAATTTTGATTGCAAACTTAAGGTTATTTCCCATAAAAAGATAATGTACGCCGGCTAATATTCGGCATATTACAGGTATTGGAAGCATTAAGGCGGCCTGCCGGTGCGGTTTGTAGAAAAATTCGTGATTTTAGCTTTCAAAGTTTACATTTAAACCACTATAAATTTGGTATGAGAAAGCGGTATAAATTATTGGTAGGATTTTCAGCACTTTTAGTGGCTGGATATTTCCTGGGTCCAAAACCAAGGAAACCGATTTACAGTGAAGCGCTGCCAAAAATTCCTGAACTGCGTGATTTAGATGTTTACATTAAAAGCATAGAAAGCGAACATCAAGTTAAACCGGGGAACGAAGCTGAGATTATATGGGCAGACCGGGGGCATGAGCAAACTGAATATGCCATTGTTTACCTGCATGGTTTTTCTGCCTCAAAAATGGAGGGCAACCCGGTTCACCTTAATCTGGCTAATACCTTAAGTGCAAATCTTTTTCTCGCCCGTTTAGCTGATCATGGTTTAGATACCATTTCACCCATGCAGCACTTTACTGCAGACAGGCTATGGGAAAGCTGCAAGCAAGCCTATGCTATCGGGAAGACACTGGGAAAAAAAGTTATTTTAGTTGGTACATCAACGGGAGGGACAGCCGCAATCAAACTGGCATCTGTTTACCCAGAAATAAACAGTTTAGTTTTATTATCTCCTAATGTTGCTATAAATGATAAAAATGCCTGGTTATTAAACGATCCGTGGGGCTTGCAAATTGCGAGAAAGGTACTGAGAAGCGATGAAAGAAAAGTCGATGGCAGAACCGAAGAATACAAAAAATACTGGTACACCAACTACCGCATAGAATCGCTGGTAGAGCTTCAGGAGTTTGTAGAAAGCACCATGTGCAGGGTTGTATTTAGAAAAGTAAAGCAGCCCGTTTTAATGTTATACTATTATAAAAACGAACTTGAGCAAGATCCTGTAGTACGCGTTGATGCCATGCTGAAAATGTTTGAACAACTGGGAACACCCGCCGGTTTAAAAAGGAAAGTGGCGGTTCCAAACGCTGGAAACCATGTTATTGGTTCGTATATCACTTCGAAGGATCTGCCTGCTGTAGAACATGCTATTGGTCAATTTACTAAGAACACTTTGCAGTTTACACAGGAGAAATCAAATAAATAATGTTCATATAATTCTCACTTACTATCTTGCTATATATTATGAAATGCAATATCTCAATTCTTTTCCTCCTTATTTCATTATCTTTATCAGCGCAGCAAAAGATTGCTAAAAATCCGTTGATTATAGGCGAAATTCTGGAAATACAATCTAAAGTGCTAGGAGAATCGCGAAAGCTGAACATATATTTACCTGCAGAGTATGCTCCAGATTCGGCACGTACTTATCCCGTTATTTACCTCCTTGATGGTTCTGCAAACGAAGACTTTTTGCATGTGGCCGGCCTGGTACAGTTCCTAAGTATGATTGATAAAATGCCGCAGAGTATACTTGTAGGTATCGCCAATGTAGACCGTAAAAAAGATTTCACCTTCCCTACAAGCATTTCAGAAGATTTGAAAGACTTCCCGACTACAGGAAAATCCGACCGTTTTATTTCTTTCATCGAGCAGGAGTTGCAACCCTATATACAACAGAAGTACAAAACCAACCTTAAGAGAACAATTATCGGACAATCGCTGGGCGGGCTACTTGCTACGGAAATACTGATAAAAAAACCCCAGCTTTTTAATCATTATGCAATCATCAGTCCGAGTTTATGGTGGAACAACGAATCGTTATTGAATGATCTTGCAACAATTGAGCAAAAATATCCGCCGGGCCTCAAAGTCTATGTTTCTGTAGGTACAGAGGGCAAACGAATGGAAGATGATGCAAAAAAGCTGGCAGGTATTTTAAAAGATGGTAAAAAAATAAACGTGAGTTATGCACCTATGCCTGAAGAGAATCATCTAACAATTTTACACAACAGCCTTTACAAAGGGCTGCAACTTTTAGAGACGGATTAGTAAATGTTCGACGAGATATTCTTTACAATAAGCGCTGCATGTACTCTTGAATTCTCGATAAAGAGCTTATGGGTATCCAACCCTCCACAAACTACTCCGGCTAAGTACAAGCCTTTAACGTTAGTTTCCATGGTGTCTTCATTGTAAACAGGGCATAAGCTTTCGGGCAAATTTATTCCGAACCTTCTTAACATGGAGAAATCCGGCTGATAACCAGTCATTGCAATTACGAAATCGTTAGGAATAGTCTTTACGCCATCTGGTGTTTTTATGTCGACTTCATGATCCCTGATTTCCAATAATTCTGAATGGAAATGTGCGGTGACAGCTCCCTCCTTAATTCGGTTTTCGATATCGGGACGAACCCAATATTTAACATGTGGACCTAGTTCGCCACTTCTGATCACCATCGTTACATTTGCCCCTTTGCGGTAAGTTTCAAGGGCGGCGTCAACGCCAGAATTATTCGCCCCAACAACCAGCACATTTTGAAAAGCATACAAATGTGGGTCTTTGTAATAATGGGTAACTTTAGGCAATTCCTCACCCTTCACATTCATCAGCAAGGGTACATCATAAAAACCAGTAGCAACAACTACGTTCTTCGAAGTATATGTCGATTTGGATGTTTGGATTTCAAAAACATGATTATTCTTTACCACTTGGTTAACGACTTCAAAAAGGTTGATTTTCAAGTTAAATTTTTCTGCCACGCGCCGATAATATTCAACTGCTTCGTTTCTGTTAGGCTTTGGGCTAATCGTTACAAAAGGGACTTCTCCAATTTCCAGTTTCTGTGATGTAGAGAAAAAAGTCATAAATACGGGATAGTTGAACAAACTGTTTACCAGCGCACCTTTCTCGATGATGACATAACTCAAGTTTGCTTTTTGAGCTTCGATGGCACATGCCATCCCGATGGGGCCAGCACCAATTATTAATACATCGTAATGATTTTCGTTTTCACTCATAGTAAATTGTTAACCACCTTTAGACACCATGAGGTACCGAGGATTTTTTAGGCTTATTGACAAATAAATCCAAACATGCTGTCTTGGATGGTAATAAAATTAAACCTTCATCGCCTTACTCGGGCATGCAAAATCAGTTCTTTTTAAACCTGTATTTTTTATTGCTCCATAACCCCCGGCAATGTCGATTACATTTTCTATACCTCTTGATTTTAAAATGGACGCTGCGATCATTGATCTATAGCCTCCGGCACAATGGATGTAGTAAGTTGATTTAGGATCAATCTCATTTGTCCAGTCGTTGATAAAATCCAAAGGCCTGCTTAGTGTGAACTCCAGGTGTTCAGATTCATATTCACCAGGTTTACGAACATCCAGTGCAGTAATGTCATTTTCTTCAGCTGCGAGTTCAAAGGCTTCGGCAGAAATGGATTCTATGGTATCAATTTCTTTTCCGCTATCTGTCCACCTTTCGAATCCTCCTTCTAAATAGCCAATAGTACTATCATACCCTACACGGGTTAATCGTGTGATTGTTTCTTCTTCTTTATCCTGATCTGTCACCAACAAAATGGGTTGCTTCAAATCAGTGATCAGTGCACCAACCCAGGGCGCAAATTGCCCGTTTAATCCAATATTGATTGAATTTGGAATGAATCCCTTTGCAAAAACCTGTGGATCACGGGTATCAAGCAGAATCGCTCCGGTTTGATTTGCGGTATCTTCAAATGCCTGAGGCATCAAAGGGTTCAAACCTTTTTGATATACATTGTCAATGCTTTCAATTTCTCCTTTATTTATTGCTGCATTTTTAGCGAAATATTGTGGAGGAGGCAAAATCCCATCGGTAACTTCAGTTATAAACTGTTCTTTGGTTTGTGCCTTTAAAGCGTAATTTACTTGTTTTTGGTGTCCCAGACTGTCGAATGTTTCCTTGCTCATGCTTTTGCCGCAAGCCGAGCCTGCACCATGCGCAGGATAAACAATAACATCATCTGCTAAGGGTTTAATTTTCTCGTTTAATGAATCGTAAAGCATGCCTGCGAGGTCTTCCATCGTCAAATCACCCTTCTGGGCGAGGTCGGGGCGACCCACATCACCGATAAATAAAGTATCACCGCTAAAAATACAGTGATCCTTCCCGCTCTCATCGGTTAATAAATAGGTAGTTGACTCCAGTGTGTGTCCTGGTGTATGTAGCGCAGTGATGGTTAGATGACCGATTTTGAATTGTTCTCCATCCTGCGCAATATGCGAATCAAATTCAGTCTTAGCAGTTGGTCCGTAAATAATCCTGGCCCCAGATTTCTCTGCTAAATCAACATGGCCAGAGACGAAGTCAGCATGAAAATGGGTTTCGAATATATATTTGATTTTTGCACCAGCTTTTTCTGCTTTCTTTATATAGGTTTCCACCTCTCTCAGTGGATCTATGATTGCCGCCTCTCCATTACTTTCAATGTAATAGGCAGCCTCTGCTAAACAACCGGTATATATTTGTTCTATTTTCATGTTTTAGATATGAGCATTGAGATATGGGATTGGCCAAAGCCTGTCTACCCTTAACCCTCCAAGCAAAAATAGCGCTAATTAAGAATAACTGAAATGATGAGGATCATAATTGCAGAAGTTTTACCTAATTCTCTGTTGAGAAATAAAACCTTGACTGTTTAAAACAAAAAACCTTGCAAGTTTTATGCTCGCAAGGTTTGAAAACTATATAGCGAAAGATGCCTAATCGTGACTTAACTCACCTCTAATTGATTTTTCCATCAGCTTACTACTGTCCTCAACAGACAATTTAAGTCCCATTACGAACATTAGTTTGGTTACAGTCGCTTCAAATGTTAAATCGTACCCACTCAATACACCCATTTTCTGTAGCTCGCGGCTGGTTTCGTACCGGCCTAACTGTACAGAACCTTTTTTACACTGAGAAATATCGATGATAATTTTGCCTTTACTGATCGCACTGCGCAAACTGTCTAAAAACCATTCGGCAGTAGTGGTATTTCCTGAACCAAACGTTTCTAATATAATAGCATCGACTTTCGAATCGGTAATGGCTTGTACTGCCTGTGGAGTGATACCCGGATATAATTTTAAAACGCCAATATTGGAATTGAAATTGGTTCGAAGGTTCAGCTTGCCATCGGGCGCATTGAGCATATCATTTCTATTAAACTGCAAATGAACGCCTGCTTCAGCCAAAACCGGATAATTGGGCGACCTGAATGCTTCAAACTTTTCACTGTTGTATTTTATAGACCGGTTTCCCCGGAACAATTGTGCGTCGAAATAGATGCAAACTTCCGGAACCAGGGCTTTACCATTTTCCTTGGTGGCAGCAATCTCCAATGCGGTAATCAGGTTTTCTTTGGCATCGGTTCTAATCTCACCTATCGGCAGTTGAGAGCCAGTTAAAATTACCGGTTTGCCTAAATTTTCGAGCATAAAACTCAGTGCCGAGGCAGTGAAGGCCATGGTGTCTGACCCATGAAGAATCACAAAACCATCATAAAGATCATACTTACCGTAAATAAGTTCAGCAATGGTTTTCCAGATTTCCGGATCCATGTTAGAGGAATCCAAAACCGGATTGAAAGAGTGCACATCTAAATGATAATCTAAACGCCCTAACTCTGGCACATTATCTTTAATCTGCTCGAAATCGAAAGGAATTAGCATCCCATTACTGGGATCATTGATCATACCGATGGTTCCACCGGTATAAATAATAAGTATTTTGGTCATTTGGTTGGTTGGGTTGCTCAGCGCAAAGAAACTAAAAAATTACAAATGATCAGGCATATTTTTTATATTGGCAATAAATACGCGCATTTCGGCAAAACAAATATTAAATCAGTAAAATATTGATAATAAAATATGATTATGTTAATAAACGTAGGAACTACGCATTCATTGTGAGAACCAGGTTTACGAAATAATACGTTTTACCGTTATATTCCGAAAATCTTCTTCGAGTTTTCTGTTGTGATATTTGCCACTTTTTCTACAGATACACCATAAATATCGGCAAGTTTCTGAGCAATATAGATGAGGTAACTACTTTCATTCGGTTTTCCTCTGAAAGGTACCGGAGCCAGATAAGGTGAATCAGTTTCCAGCACCAGATCATTCAAATCGAGTTCAGCAAGTACAAGGTCTAATCCGGCCTTCTTGTAGGTAACAACACCACCAATACCTAGATAAAAATTAAGATCAATGGCTTGTTTGGCTTGTTGAACATTTCCGGTAAAGCAATGAAAAATTCCCCTGAGTTTTTCGTCCCGTTCGCTTTCTAATACCTCAAAAACTTCATCGAATGCTTCACGGCAGTGTATTACGATTGGCAAACCTAATTCTTTAGCCCACCCAATCTGTTTTCGAAAAGCATCCTGCTGAATTGCCAATGTTGTTTTGTCCCAATATAAATCAATGCCGATTTCACCAATAGCGTAAACAGATCTATTTGGAATGCTGTTTTTAATGGTATCCAGTACTGAAATATAATCATCTTTAACATCACAAGGATGAAGGCCTGCCATCGCAAAACAGTTATCAGGATATTTACTCACCAGGTCATTGATCATGGCAATTGATTTGACATCCACATTTGGAAGAAACAAACGGTTTACATTATTTTCAAAACAACGCTCCATCAATTGCGATTGCTTATCGTTATCCTGTTCGTAATATAAATGGGTATGGGTGTCGGTGAAAATCATTTGGTATCAGGCATATTATCAGGCACTAATCCTGATCGTCAGTAACAATATATTTATGTTTAAATTAAGCTTTCTTTTTTTTTGCTTTTTTAACCTCAGGTTTAGTTTCGAATGAATAGCCGTCAAATTCAAATTCTTTCTTCAAAAATTTACCGGTAAGGCTGATTGGATTCTGAACCAGTCCCTCTGGTGTACCCTCAAAAAGTATTCTTCCTCCGCCGGCACCACCCTCCTGGCCAAGATCAATTACCCAGTCGGCAACTTTAACCACATCCAGGTTATGTTCAATAACCAGCACGGTGTTTCCTTTTTCAACCAACTCCTGCAATACACCTAAGAGCACATTAATATCTTCGAAATGAAGTCCTGTTGTGGGTTCATCTAGAATGTAAAATGTTTTGCCAGTATCTTTTTTTGAGAGTTCTGTTGCTAGCTTTACACGTTGTGCCTCACCGCCTGATAAGGTAACTGATGATTGACCCAAAGTAATATAACCTAGACCTACATCTTTTAGCGTTTTGATCTTTCTGTATATAATCGGGATATTTTCGAAGAAATTGCAAGCATCTTCAATGCTCATATCCAATACATCACTAATTGATTTACCACGAAAGCGAACTTCTAAAGTTTCACGATTATATCTTTTCCCGCCACATTCTTCACATGGTACCTGAACATCGGGGAGGAAGTTCATTTCAATCACTTTTAAACCGGCACCCTGGCAAGTCTCGCATCTTCCACCCTTAACATTGAAAGAAAAACGACCCGGTTTATAGCCCCGGATTTTTGCTTCTGGCAGCTGAACAAACAGGTTTCTGATATCAGAGAAAACACCGGTATAGGTTGAAGGATTAGAGCGGGGCGTTCTTCCTATCGGAGCCTGATCAATTTCGATAACTTTGTCTATCTCTTTCAAACCACTTATTTTCTCGTAAGGAAGTGGTGTTTTTTTTGCTCTGAAGAAATGGTGATTTAGAATCGGATAGAGCGTTTCGGTAATCAGACTTGACTTTCCTGACCCGGAAACACCGGTTACCGCGATGAATTTACCCAAAGGAAAATCAACTGAAACTTCTTTCAAATTATGTCCGGTAGCTTTGATAATGGACAATTTATGCCCGTTGCCTGGTCTGCGGACTTTTGGGATTTCTATTTTTTTATCGCCGTTCAGATAAGCGGCAGTCAAGGTATTGGATTTCAATATGTCTTTTGCCGTTCCTTCTGCAACCACGGTTCCGCCATGTATCCCTGCACCTGGACCAACATCAATTACCCAATCGGCCTCTAAAATCATGTCTTTATCATGCTCCACTACCAAAACCGTGTTGCCCAGGTCGCGAAGATTTTTCAATGCATTAATTAATCGCTCATTATCACGCTGGTGCAAACCGATGCTCGGTTCATCCAGGATGTACATCACATTCATTAACTGCGATCCAATTTGAGTAGCCAAACGAATACGCTGTGCCTCACCACCTGAAAGTGTACGGGCAGTACGGTCTAAAGTCAAGTAGGTTAATCCCACATCGGTTAAAAAACCTATCCGGGCATTAATCTCCTTTAAAATTTCTTTAGCAATGATGTTCTGACGGTCCGTTAATCGTTCATCAACTTTCTCAAACCATTTGCTCAGGTTGTTGATATCCATGGATGAGAGATCGAAGATGTTCATTCCATCAACTTTAAAATGCAGGCTTTCCTTTTTCAATCTCGCACCATTACACTCAGGACAGGTTTTCAACTTGCGAAAAGCATCCATATCATCGGAGGCAGATTCGCTGCGCTTCTCATTCTGCTCTTCCAGCATTTTGATAATGCCATCGAAAGTGATGTTATAATTCTGAACGTTCCATTTATTATATTCAACTTCAACTTTGATTAAATCATGAGAACCATTTAAAATGATATTAATTACCTCATCACTTAATTTTTCAATTGGCGTAGATAACGAGAAGCTGTATTTTTTGGCCAGGGCTTTTAATACCTGAAACATCCAGATATCGCGGTATTCACCAAGAGGCGCTAAACCGCCATTAAGGATACTCAGTTTTGGATTTGGGATAACCGACTCTTTATCTACTACGAAAATATAACCTAAACCGTCGCAACGTTCGCAGGCACCATATGGCGAATTGAAAGAGAAGCTATTTGGCTGAGGTTCGTCATAAGAAATACCTGTTGTCGGGCACATCAGGAACTTACTAAAATGGGCTACGTGATTATCTTTATCACTAATCTTAATTACACCCTTACCCATCTTCATGGCAGTTTGCACGGAATCAAGCAAGCGTTTTCTATCTTTCGTATCAACAATTAGCCGATCAATTACCACTTCAATATCGTGGATTTTGTAACGGTCTACCTGCATTTTAGCGGTAATGTCTTTGATCTCCCCGTCAACCCTCACCTTTACATAGCCCTGTTTACGAATTTGTTCAAACAATTCGCGGTAATGCCCTTTTCTACCCTTCACTACGGGCGCTAAAATATTCACTGGTGCACCATCAAATTTATTGAATATATTCTGGATAATCTGATCCTCGCTCATGCGCTCCATTTTTTCACCAGTATTATAGGAGTAAGCATCCGCTGCACGGGCATAGAGTAAACGCATGAAATCGTAAATCTCTGTAATGGTACCTACAGTTGACCGTGGATTTTTACTGGTTGTTTTTTGCTCAATGGCAATAACCGGGCTAAGCCCAGAAACCTTATCTACATCCGGGCGTTCCATTCCTCCCATGAACTGCCGGCTGTAGGCACTAAATGTTTCCATGTAGCGTCGCTGCCCTTCAGCGTAAATGGTATCAAATGCGAGGGATGATTTTCCACTGCCACTCAGGCCGGTAATCACTACCATTTGGTTTCGTGGGAAACTAACGTCTATATTTTTTAAATTATGTACCCTGGCACCGTATACTTCTACATCTTTTTGCTCACCGAGGTCGATAGATTTATTGCTCATATTTGTTGAAAAGTTGAGGAGAAACTGAACCCGTAAGATGGCTGAATTTCAACATGCAAAATTGCTAAAAATTTTATCAAAAAGAAAGCCCAAAGCAATCTGTATTAAGGATTAATTGTCATAATGTCGACTTCGATTTCTGAGGAAACCAGAAGACAAACCAAAACGCAAATAACCATAGTGATCCTGAAAATAAATATTGTAATTATCCTCTCCATAATAACCAATCGCAGCCATTAAAAACACATTGTTCATGAAAGGAAAACTATAATTAAAATTAACCTCGGCATTTAACCGCTTCTGTATATTGGCCATGTTTTTCAATGGGATCTGATTTACCGCATAAGAAATCTCACTATTTAAACGCCAGGTTTCTTTTTCGGTTTTGACTTTTGTTTTATTTCGGGCATTCTTCTCAATCTCATCGTACCTGCGCAACGAAAAATTGTATAATAACCTGGTAAAACCGAAACCCCGGTCTAAAACAGGTTCGTACCTAAAAAACTTATACCACTGCAAACCTATGCGGTGATTAAAGGAATAAAAATTTTCGTCAGGCTTTATCACGGTGAGAAATCCAAAGCGGTAAGAAGCCGTTAAATAATTGGCATTGAAGTTTCCGGTTACCGTATTTATCGTTCCATCGGCATTTACAGCATCCTGATCCTGCCCGTTGGAGTGATGGGTAAAAGCCAGCTCTCCGTATCTATAATTTTCGAGCTCGGTATTTAGCCTAACATAGAGCACACCGCCCAGCCTGTAACTTGGCGTACGTACACCTGCCGAAAATTCATTTCTTACACGAACGGTAAAATCGGGTATTATAGAAAAGGCAACCGGCGACTTATAACTTCCCAACAACATATAAGTTGTGGTTAAACGGCCGTTGATGACATATTTCGAAGGTGCACCTAATTCTCCATACGGGGAAGTATAAGCGAAATCGGCATTTTCTTTATAAAGGCCCACGTATTGTTTATTTGCGTATTCTCTTTTAATAGTTAAAGAATCCTGCGCATAAAGCTGAAAACTAATCAGTATAAAAATGAGCATTAGAAAAGTTTTCATCATATCCGATAAACGTTGATGAATGTTGTATGGTTTTATTTCCTGGTAAGATATATTGAAAGACCGCAAACCACTTACCACTCTATCGTTGTCCCGTTCTCAGTCGGATGTCCCGTACAAACTAAAACCCTTCCCTCTTTTATTTCTTCATCGGTGAGTATCTCATTATAATCCATGCGCACATTTCCGCGGGTGCAATTGGCCACGCAAGTACTGCAAACTCCTCCACGGCAACTATAAGGCAGCTTTATTTTGTTTTCGAGCGCTACATCCAAAATCCGTTTCGGCCAGGGAACATCGAGATAATAGGTTTCGCCTTTAAAATTCAAGATTACGGAATAAGTATTTTTATCTACCGATTTCTCCGAACCATCATCCTCATCCACTTCATCCTCAGGCAAAACAAAGGTTTCCCTTTTAATCTGCTTTATATCAAAACCCATCCCAAGTAAAGTTATCCTACACAGATCCATGTAAATGATAGGCCCACAGGTATAAAACAAAACCTTATCCCGCTCAAAATTTAGATGTTCTTTTAATAACTTTTCTATATAAAATTTATTCAAACGGGCAGTCATCAGGTTTTTGCTATTACTAAATATCCAAATGATTTCCAATCTTTCAGGATATTTCTCCTGCCACTCGATCAATTCATTATAAAAAAGGGCGTCATCTATTGATTTGTTACTGTAGATTAAGGTGATCAATGATTTTGTTTCCCTAACCAGTGCTGTTTTTAGGATAGAGAAAAGCGGCGTAATCCCCACACCCGCAGCGAACAGAAAAAGATCTCTTTCCAAGTTCTTATCAGGCACATAGCTAAAAAGTCCCTGTGGTTCTTGTGCCGCTAAAATATCGCCAACAGTAGTTTTATGATGTAAAAATCTGGAAATTTCGCCGTTCTCTACTCTTTTAACTGTGATAGCCAAAGGTTCGTCTACATCAGGCGAACTGTTAAAGGAGTAAGATCGTCTTACCTCACCATGCTTGCCTTCAAAAACCAAAGAAACAAATTGCCCTGCAAGGTATCTGGGATAGTTCCCATCTATATCCTCCAACTGGAAAGTAATATTTTCGCCAGGCTGATTGATGATTTGATTGATGCGCAGTTTGAACATATTGCAAAGAAAAGGATTAATGCTGAAAGACTAAAGCTTAATGGATAAAGACTTAAAAGGACTGACTGTGGGGGGAAATGCATTTTAAAAAAAACGTCCCGATTTTATATCGGGACGCCTTACCAAATGCTTGTCTTTATATTAATTTATTATTCAGCGTTATATGCTAATAATACACGCGGTTTTTCGTATCCGTAACGTTTAGGGTGCTCCATAATCTGCTTCATGGAAATTACTTTGTATACGTAACCACCCGTTTCACGGTTCAGTCTCATTTTGTAGTAATTGTCTTGATTTTGATTATTGATCTGCTTACGCAAGCGGCCATCGCCAACATTGTAAGCAGCAGCAACTAGTGTCCAGCTTTCCAGCCCTCTGTACATTTCTTTAATGTACTTACAGGCTGCAATGGTTGATTTACGCAAATTGTAGCGTTCATCCACCCTGCCGTTTACCTTTAATCCGTAAGTACGGGCTGTACCCGGCATAAACTGCCAAATTCCGGCTGCACCTTTAGGCGAAATTCCTTCCCGCATTCCTGATTCAACCAAAGCTAAATACTTGAAATCATTGGGAATTCCGTAGGCGGCAAGAATAGGTTCTATTACAGGAAACCATTTTGCAGCCTTTTTGTGCAAGATATTCGTTTGTGTGTTCTTGTACATGTGTGCGGCAAGAGTTTTTTTCATTTTTCTTTCTACCCTTTTATCGCCCAAAGGCAGGGTTTCATCCGCGAAATTTAACTGGGCCATTAAAGTAAGAGGTTTCACAACGTCTTGAACTTTGATACTGTCAGTTTTTGTTATTGTAGAGCTTAATTTTTCTTCCTTAAAAAGACTTTTTTGTACTAAGGGCATTTGGTAAGTGAACACTTTTGCCAAGATAAATAGTGTTGCCACTACTGAAAATGGTACGATGTGTTTCTTTAACATCTTCCTCCTTTTTTTGGTGAAACTTATATAAAAACGTCGGCAAAGCTAAAAAATAATAAGCACATTATCAAATAGTTACAAAAAACACCTTATAAATCGGCCCTTAAAGTGCTTTAAACGTGGATTTTAAATTTTGATTTTCGACTCATTTTTTCTATTTTAGAGGCTATTTTTGAGCTAAATTTTTCGACTCCTGCACATTGTTTTGTTCAGCATTATTTCATAAATTTGCAGCCCGCATTTCCAATGCGGTTAAAAGCGTATCATGATAAATAAAAACAACAGGAACAGTCGGGATGACAAGTCCAAATCGGGCAACCGGAGAACAGAAGGCAGAAGTAATTCAGCCGGATCTGATAAAGACAGTAAATTCAAAAGATCATCCGATTCAAAAGAAGGCTTCAAACCCAGAAGCGCAGACGGTAAGGATTTCAAATCGAAATCATTCGGCGACAAAAAAGATTTCAAACCAAGAAGTGGCGGACGTGATTTTAAATCGAAAGATACAGAACCACAAAGTTTCAAATTCGGAGACCGTGAATTTAAATCTAAAGATGCTGGTGCAAAATCAGAAGATCGTGGTTATAAACCGAGAGAAGGCGGATCAAGAGACTATAAAGGAAAAACCGGCGATCGTGATTTCAAACCGAGAGAAGGTGGAGCAAGAGACTTTAAACCCAGAACAGGAGACAGAGATTTTAAATCGAGAGAAGGTGGAGCAAGAGACTACAAACCAAGAACAGGAGAGCGTGATTTCAAGTCTAAGGATGGAGATTCGAAAGATTTTAGACCGAGAACTGGGGAACGTACTTTTAAATCAAAAGATGGTGGATCAAGAGATTTCAAACCTAGAGAAGGTGGATATAAAGATTATAAATCCAGAGGTGGAAAATCTGATGACTTCAAGCCTAGTGCCGGAAGCTCAAGAGATGTAAAACCAAGAGAACCAAGGGAAGGTGACACCCGTCCTTTCAGAAAACGTGAGGATGTTGCCCCAAGAGATACAGAATTTAACAGGCCTGAGAGAACGGTTATTGCCCCTGCCCGTAAAACTAATGAAGATAAAGGCTTAATACGCCTAAACAGATATATTTCCAATGCCGGAATTTGCTCTCGCCGTAAGGCTGATGAATTAATCGCCGCTGGTGTAGTTACCGTTAACGGTGAGGCTGTTACTGAGCTTGGGCACAAGGTTGACCCTGCAAAGGACCTGGTTCGCTATAATGGCGAGTTATTAAAACGTGAGAAAAAAGTTTACGTACTGTTAAACAAACCAAAAGATTATATCACCACTACTGACGATCCTCAGGAACGCCGTACAGTGATGCAATTGGTGGATAAAGCCAGTCGCGAACGTATTTATCCGGTTGGTCGTTTAGACCGCAATACAACCGGCTTATTGTTGATGACAAATGACGGTGACCTGGCAGATAAATTATCTCATCCTAAGAACGGCATTACCAAAATTTACAATGTTGAGCTAGATAAGGCTTTATCACAAGGCGATTTAAACAAGATTGCTTTCGGATTAGAACTTGAGGATGGCTTGATTAAACCAGATAACATATCTTATGTTGCGGGTGGAACCAAAAAAGAAATTGGTATTCAGATACACAGTGGTAAAAACAGAATTGTTCGCCGTATTTTCGAACATTTAGGCTATAGTGTAGAGAAGTTAGACCGTGTAGTTTACGGAAATTTAACTAAAAAAGATCTGCCTCGTGGCAGGTGGCGTTACCTTGAAGATCATGAACTGATTCAGATCAAACACCTGATAAAATAAAATACAAAGGCAATCGAGAGATTGCCTTTTTTGATTTAAATACCACTGGAAAATACGTTTAAACTCTATCCCGCACTATCGTATCGCTATTAAAAACATTTGCGTAATTGGCTTTATAAAGATTATTTAACCAATGGCTGAACATTTTTTTTTCTCATATTTGTTGAACACAAGGATTAATTATGAAAAGGTACTTTGGAATATTTTTAATGTCGCTTTTATCGACAGCCGCTTTCTCTCAGCAAAACACATACAACCTTATTGTTGGAACTTATACTGCCCCCGGAAAGAGCGAGGGCATCTATACCTATAGTTTTGATATTACTGCCGGAACAACGACTCTTAAAAACGTAACCCGGGGTACAGCAAACCCGAGCTACCTTGCTATTTCACCAGATAGAAAATTTGCTTATGCAGTAAACGAAACCGGCAATACAAGTAGCGTAAGTGCTTTCAAATATGACGCAAAGACTGGTAATTTGACTTTACTGAATAAGGTAGATAGCCATGGTGCTGATCCGTGTTTTATCGCTGTGGATGCTCAGAATGTAATTGTAGCAAACTATTCGGGCGGGAGTCTGGGTGTGTTCTCCCGTCAGGCTGACGGATCAATATCGGAGGCAGTTCAGGTAATTAAACACACGGGAAAAAGTATAGATCCGCGAGGCAGACAAGAAAGTGCTCACGTGCATATGACTAAATTTACCCCTGACCATAAATATTTAGTGGTTAATGACCTTGGCGAAGACCAAACGTATATCTACCAATATAATCCGACAGGAAAAGAAGAAACATTAAGTCAGAAATCAGTTATCAAAGCCACTCCAGGTACCGGACCAAGACACATCACTTTTAGTCCGAATGGTAAATTTGCTTACCTGGCCCACGAGTTCAACGGAATGATTTCTGTATTTACCTATGCCAATGGCAGTCTTGCCAAAATTCAGGAAATAGGGACGACTACGAAAAACTTTAATGGAAAAGTTGACGCAGCTGATATACATGTTTCGGCTGACGGTAAATTTGTTTACGAAACCAACCGTGGTGATGCCAATACAATTTCAGCGTTCAAAGTAATAACCGGAGGCAGACTTAAGCATATTGAAACGGTAAGTACTTTAGGTAAAGGACCGAGAAACTTCTCAATTGATCCTTCAGGCAAATTTCTATTGGTTGGCCACCAGTATACCAATAACGTTGTGATATTTAACAGAAATCAAAATACCGGAAAACTTACTGACAGCGGAAACAGAATTGATGTGGGCGCTCCTGTTTGCCTGGTGTTCGATAAATAACCAAAAAAAAGACCCGCATTTTGCGAGTCTTTTTTAGATTATATATTACTAAGCTGTTTCAGCAACTTTAGCTACATTACGGTAAGGGTAAGAGTTGCAAATGTGACGGCGTGCGAAACGACCTGGTGAATCTGCATTAACCAGTTTGATATAGATTGCTCTTGGCACATCAAAATACTCATATGCACTACCATCGAAAAACTGAATGTTTAATACCGATTGTTTATATTCAAAATCAAGAATATTTGAATTGGTAATGGTTTGTGTGTAAATCTCTAAATTTTGCTCACATGTTTCAGGCGCAATGCTCACCAGGAAGTGATAAGCTTCGATAATCTCTTTGCTCTTTGCCTCTGCCTCAAGTCTTTCCTCCTCTACGTGAAACTTATCAGGGTGGTATTCTTTCATTAGGGTTCTATAAACCGACTTAAGGTCTGCAAGCTTAGCGGTTTTATCTACACTCAAAAGCCTTCTATAATCTACTATTTTCTTCATTTGCGGCAAAGATACGATTTATAATGATTTGATTTTGAGAAAGTTTTAAACTTGCAAGTATTTCTTTCAAAGCCTTTAAGGAGCCAATATACTGCATTGAAATCTGTTAATGCAAAAAGGTCACCCAACATGGGCGACCATGATTTATAGAACGAGCATGCAAACTATTTTGGCAAACCGTTCTCGGGTTTCAGTTCTTCAAGAATTGGACTACCTAATCCATATAAGGTTTTTTGAAGCACATCATTTTTCTGTTCGAATATTACAATATCATTTTTACCTGTTTTAAGCCAGCAACCCGGCAGGTATAGTGTTTGCTGAGGCCCCACGCTCCAGTAACGGCCTATATTAATCCCATTAACAAATACAATTCCTTTTCCAAAGCCACGCATATCCAGAAAGGTATCGCCTGTTTTGGTCAGATTAAAAGTACCTCCATACAGTGTTGGCCGACCAGCTGTGGCAGTATTCTTCGCGCCGGTTAGATCTGGCACAACATCCATAGGCAGTTTGTACATATCCCAGTTACCTGTAATGGTTTGTCCGTTAATGATAACAGGCGAAATAATTCCCTTTGTACTATTGGTAATTTTGGCGCCGTAATTAATCCGTCCCATATTCTCCACCATAATATCAAGTGTTGCATTAAAAGGTATATCAATCTCGCAGTCGTATTTTTTGTAATAGCTGTTTAATTCAGCCACTTTAGTACCATTTACATATACAATTGCGTAATCGCGCAAGCCTACAAATTCCAATTTCCCACTAATGGGCTGGTTAAATTTTTTACTATATAAAACGTACCCGTGTCCCTGGTTTAATTCTTCAAAGGTTAAAGGCTTATCATCATTTACGGGCGCTATTTTATTTCTGATATCATCTAAATCTACAAACTGGTTTAATGTGATATTATTAATCTCGATCACTGGGTTCTTTGCAGGCACAGGCGGCGTGTTTGTAGTTTTAAGCATCGATCGCAAAGTATCATATTTTTTAGTGGCCCACCCAGCCTCACTGATAGGCGCATCATAATCATAACTAGTTAAATCTGGCTGTATATCATGCTTATTATCATAGTTAGCTCCTGAGGTAAAACCGAAATTTGTACCGCCATGTACCATATAGTAGTTAAAGGAAATATTACCATCCAGGTATTTTTTCGTTTGTTTGGCGACATTTTTATAGGAAACTTTAGGGAACGGCTCTGCCCAGTGATCTAACCAGCCCGGATAAAACTCTGCTACCATGTAAGGGCCTTTCCCACCGTTAAACTTATTAACGGTTTCTTTTAATTTAACAACGTCGTCTTCGCCATTGGCAGTGGGCAAAGCGCCTGGCAATGCTCCTCCTTCAAATAACCAGCTCCCATCAGATGTAAAAAACGGCACATTAAATCCAACATCCTTGAGTTGTTGGAACACTGCAGCACTGTATCTTTTGTGATCTTCGATACTGATGTCTTTACGCTGCGCTACGTATGAACCAAATTCATTTTCTCCCTGAACCATAATAATTGGGCCACCATTGGAAACCAGTAAATTCTTAACCTGAGCATACAGCGCAGTGAAATAAGCCTTTGTCGCCGCAAGATATTGGGGATTATTGCCACGAATGACCATTCCGGGAACTTTAGCCAAAAACCATGGATAGCCACCAAACTCCCATTCGGCGCAAACATAGGGCCCGGGGCGAAGAATTACATACAACCCTTCTTCCTGAGCAATTTTAATATATTCGGCAACATCTTTATTCCCTGATTTAAAATCCCAGACACCTGGAGCCGTTTCGTGGTAGTTCCAGAAAACATAAGTAGCTACAGCATTTAAGCCCATTGCTTTCATCATTTTGAATCGATGACGCCAATAAGGCTTTGGGATCCGGGCGTAGTGCATTTCCCCGCTGTGAATCTGGATTGCTTTACCATCAAGTAAAAAATTACCATCGGCAATAGCGAATGTGTGTTTAGCAGTTTGGGTTTGGGCACCAGCATTTGATGCCATCGCACAGATTAAAAGCAGCGCAAAAAGTTTGATTTTCATTTTAGTTCATTTTTTTTCTAAGGTTCGGCATCACAAGAAAGATCTTGAAAAATAATAGGGATATTTATTTAAAAAAATGTAGCAACTTGATTTTTTAATCAAAATAATGTTGCTTCCATCCTTTTCAGGGGAAAAAATCTGCTAGAAAGACAAACGTTTGATCACGCTCAAATTTGCTGAAACAAAGATTTTCTGTTGCTCAAGGTATACTTAAGCGTTTAAATATAAACCAATAAGCAACAGAAATGCAAATTTTAGTATTTGACTTGCATCGAATTTTCGATAACCTGTTTGTAGAAATCAATATAAAACGGAAGGATTTTTTTGAGATCAAAATCCTGTGCCCTTGTAAAAGCATTCTCTTTGAATTGCTGTAAAGTAGCATCGTTCTGTAAAATAGCTATCGCGTTTGCAGCCATCGCATCTACATCGCCTACATTACTCATGTAGCCACAGAAACCATCAACATTTAATTCTGGTAAACCGCCTGCATTTGTTGTTATGGCCGGAACCTTACAAGCCATTGCTTCTAATGCTGCCAAGCCAAAGCTTTCAGACTCTGATGGCATCAGGAACAAATCGGAAACAGAAAGAATTTCCTCAACCGCATCTTGCTTACCCAGAAACCTTACACTATCGCAAATGTTCAGACTTCTGCAAAGTTGTTCATCGTAAGCACGCTCAGGTCCATCGCCAACCATCAATAGCTTAGACGGAATAACAGCTTGTACTTTTTCAAAAATCCTGATCACATCAGCCGTTCGTTTAACCTTTCTAAAATTTGAAGTGTGAATCAGGATCCGTTCATTGTTTGGGGCAATTGCCTTTTTAAAATGATCTTTAGCCTGGAGGCTAAAGCGGCTGAAATCAATAAAATTAGGAATTACTTTGATTTCCTTGGTGATTTCAAAGTGGTTGTAAGTATCTTCCCTTAAGTCATCAGAAACGGTTGTAACGCCATCACTTTGATTAATGGAGAAAGTTACCACTGGTTTATAGGTTGGATCTTTACCTACCAAAGTGATATCAGTTCCGTGTAAAGTAGTTACAACGGGAATATGAATGCCATAACTGGCTAAAATCTGTTTCGCCATAAAGGCTGCCGAGGCGTGTGGAATCGCATAATGCACATGCAGCACATCAAGCTGTTCAAACCTTACCACATCAACCAGTTTACTGGCTAGCGCAGATTCGTAAGGGGCGTAATCAAATAATGGATAATCACGTACTGAAACTTCATGATAAAACAGGTTTGCCGAGAAGAAATCGAGCCTCGCAGGCTGGCTGTAGGTAATAAAGTGAACTTGATGTCCTTCGTTTGCAAGTGCTTTTCCAAGCTCTGTTGCAACTACTCCACTACCGCCAAAAGTGGGGTAGCAAACAATTCCTATTTTCATTTAATAATGCGTTGTTGTTAATGCAAATGTAGCCGATTTTAATGTATAATATGTGTCGGTGGATTGCAATAAAAAGAGGCGAAAGAATTCTGTAAAAGAGACCGTGAAGATAAACAATCGAATAAAATTCCGGATTGTAAATCAGTTAACTACTTTAAATTACGCATCTCTTCCTTAATCACAAGAAAAAGCTCATTTGGCCGCTGTGTTCCGATGAAATATTCAAGGCCATCGCGATCAGTAAGCACAACGGCATCTTTACCCGAAGAATAAAAACGGATAGTGCCTTTAGTATGGAGATTGTATACTGGATTATTAAAAAAATATCGGCTATAGGTGGCCTTTTTGACATCAATGATACTGTTTAGATCTATTTTAACCCGCTTGGTTGTCCACAACCCATCAAGGATCATACTACCATTATCCACTATAATTTTATATTGAATCAGAAACAAAAGCAGCATGGAAACGCCGATGATACCGAAACCAACAACGAGGAAAAGGTCTTGAGTATTATCGCGGTCGCGCTCATACACGTATGCGGCAAAACAGAATGCAGCCATAATCAAGCGGATGAAAATGCGGACATAATCACGGCCGATGTATTGTTTTTCGATATAGGCGTACCTGCTTTCCACTTAAATAATTTTGAGTTCGAATATAACAACTTTTTTGGTTGCTTGAGACAATTTATATCTATTATCCTGGCGCATACCCGCAATCCAGATGATATCACCATTACCATTTACCAGAATCGGGCAAGTGCGCTTGATGTGTACAGGCACTTTCTCATCAATGAAATAATCGCTTAATTTTTTAAAGTTTCGCATCCCCAGGGGAATAAACCTGTCCCCGTTTTGCCAGTTTCTAACCACTAATGGAAAAATAAGTTGTTGAGCATCTACAAATGCCTTGTCAACATTTACCTCATACTTAATTTCCTGTGCGTGTGCCAATGAAATTCTTTGCCTTCCGAAGATGATTTCGGATGTTGTAGGATGGAAAATCTGATTGGGTAAATTACCTTTCATTTTTTCTACAACTACAAGATCACCCCGGTTAATCATTAACTGATGAGTAAGGCTAAAAAAATGTATACCGCTTGGCGAGTCCAGATTATTCAACACATCATCAATTACTCCGGAGGTAAACCCAAAAGGCTTGAGCAATTCAAAGATTAATAATTTCCGGGGAAATAATTGTTGTACCTCCGCTATGGAAAGATAAACCCCGTCTGTTTTTTTTCGTAATAATGTTTCGCTTAATACTTCGACCTGCCTTTTCAGGAGTAACTCAATTTCGGCAAAACGGGCAATGTTTTCTGCAAACGTTTTTTCAAGATTTGGATTGATCTCTTTCAAATGCGGAATAACCTGTAAACGCAGTTTATTTCTGGTATAACTGGTACTTAGGTTCGAGCTGTCTTCAACAAAATCAAGGTGATTTTCATCAACCAGATGATTAATCTGCTCACGGTTCAAAAACAACAGCGGACGAATCAGTCTGTCTCTTTTTGGCATAATGCCATGCAGACCACTAATGCCAGTTCCTCTGGTGAGGTTGATTAACACCGTTTCGACAGCGTCGTTCTGATGTTGGGCTAAAGCAATATACTCGTAACCATACTCTTGTCTGATTTCCTCAAACCAGGGGTAGCGCAAATCGCGTGCGGCCATTTGAGTGGAAACTTTATTTTCCGCAGCATATTTTTTGGTATCAAAACGCGTTATATGAAACGGAAGACGATGGGTATCGGCTAGTAATTTCACAAAACTTTCGTCGCGCTGTGCTTCATCTCCCCGTAAATTGAAATTACAATGCGCTATACCAATATCAACGCCCACGGCCATGAATAAATGAACCATTAATACCGAGTCCTTACCTCCGCTAACGGCCAACAGAACTTTGTTATCCCTATCGAACAGCTGATGCTGTGCTATAAAATCCTGAAATTGCTGTACGGGTAACATTCATCAAAAATATTTAATTTTAACTGGTATTCCGAACGTTCGGAACAAAAAACTAACTTTGTAAGGTGCATAAACTATTTGTCTTTTTCGTATTGCTAACCAGTCCAATCTTTTTATTCGGCCAGCAAACAGCTTCAAAAATCGAGATTGTTTCATATTCGAAAATTTATGGCGATATAAAAAATAATTTGACGCGCCTTAAAAATCCTGTTTTTAAACAGGATAATGCTACCCTTACTTGCGATAGTGCGGTATATTATAACAAGAGAAACTATTTTGAGGCTTATCAGAATGTTCATATTAACCAGCTTACCACAGATATTTACTCTGATCAGCTGGAATATGATGGTAACAAAAAACAGGCGCACTTAACGGGTAATGTTAGAATGATTGATCCGACGTCAGTTTTAACCACCAATATTTTAGATTATAATACATTGAGCAAAATAGGCACCTATACAACTGGGGGCAAAATTGTAAACAAAGAGGTTACGCTTACGAGTAAGAACGGCTATTATTTTAGCACAAGTAATGATTCCTATTTCAGGTATGATGTTGTAGTCGTTACGCCCCAGGTAACCATTAAATCCGATACAATGCGTTATAATACGCAAACCAAGTGGACATATTTTTATGGGCCAACTAACATCAAAGGAAAAGATGATAACCTTTACACCGAAAATGGCGCCTATAATACGGCAACAGAAGATGCTTATTTCGGCAAGAAGAACTTATATACCCAAGGTACCCGATCACTGAAAGGCGATAGTTTGTATTACTATGGTAAAGTTGGATATGGCCGGGCAGTTAAAAATATTGTTTTTTCTGATACCAAGGATAAAATGAAAATGTTTGGTGATTTAGGTTACTATTACAAAGCAGATCAACGAACACTGGTAACCAAAAATGCTTATCTTGGCATTGGAACCGAAGATTCGGTTACCGTAAAAAACAAAAAGCAACCTGATAGTTTATGGATGGGTGCTGATACACTGGAGACACAAATGGTTTTGCAAAAGTCTTTGAAACTCATCCCTAAAATCTCCATCAAAGCCGATAATCAGATTGGAGATGATGACGAGGATGCAGGCGGAGAGAAGGAGAAAAAAATCACCGCAGCAGAACTCAAACAGATGACTTCTCCGAAGGAAGAAAACAATAAGCGTGGTGGAAAAAATAAAAACGCCAAAAACAAGCCAAAGGATGACAAAGATGGTATTACGCCTCCGGATTTACCCAAGGATAAAAACGAGATTAAAGTTAAGGTAGATTCTGCGGCAAATAGGCTAACCGGCTTAATTCCTGACAGCTTAAAGAACAGTAATATATTAAAAGACAAAGCCGACTCTATAGTTAAGAATCTTCCGAAATTGAACGTTGATAGTCTACAAAAAAAATCCGGCAGTCTGGTGGTTGATGTGGTAAAGAAAGCGCTGAAAGTAAATTTAGATAGCGTAAGTAAGGGGCTGGATAAGGTGATATCCAAAACAGATAAAGGTAAGTTACAGGTTACCCCGAAGATCCCGGTAAAAAAACCCGACACTGCAGTTTTAACTCCCGCAGATACGCTTCAGGCGCGGGTTATAAAGGCTTACCATGGGGTAAAGGTTTTCAAAACCAACATTCAGGCAAAAACAGATAGTTTGTTTTACACCAGCGCTGATTCTACATTACGGTTGTACAATAACCCCATTATCTGGTCGGAAGGTTCGCAGCAAATTGGCGATACCATTTATGTACAATTCAAAAACAAAAAATTAAACAATTTACAGGCCATTAGAAATGCCTTCCTAGTTAATACCCCTAAAGATTCCCTCCGCTTCAATCAAATCAAAGGCAGGCTGATGACAGGCTTTTTTAAAGACGGACAATTCAAGAACTTATATGTTGACGGTAATGCAGAAAGTATTTATTATACTCAGGATGACAGTACTAAGGTTTATAAAGAGATGAACCAGACGGTAAGCAGTCGGATTAAGTTTATCTTCAAAGATAATGAAAACGACATCGAGGATATTGTTTACATCAAAAGTATCGAAGGTGCATTAAATCCGGAAGTGAAGGTGGCAAAAGACCTCACCTTAAAAGGCTTTTCATGGAAACCCAGTGAACGACCAAAGTCTAAAAAGGATGCAGTCGGATCGGCAGGCAAAGCTAAAGTAAAGTCCAAAATACAGAATGGCAAAGCACCGGTAAAACCAAAAGCAATCGTTTCGGCAAAACCTGTACTACTGCTTAACAAAACAAAAGTTCCAGCTGTGGCCGATAGTACTCAACTGAGTAGGAAGCCGCTATTAAGCAAACCTGCAGATACGACAAAGGCACCTCTAAAGTCCCGTTCACTTACAACAGATTCCATCCCGGCTAAAAAGGCAGGCGCCTTGCAGAAATAACCTGGTCAGCCCCGTAAGGTAGAACATAATGCTCGAGTATATTTCAAAAACCCTCTTACTGGTGGGTTTAAGGGTATTTATGCAGAAAAAAGGGGGTTTAAATGGGTTTCAATTGGGTTTTGCTTGCATATACCCAAACAAGGTGCAAGGAATGTGCAAGCAAAGTGCAAGGAAAACCCAAGTGAGTTATCCGCGACGGTACTACCAATCTGCCCGGAAACTACTGGATATACAGGTATGGAGTTTCTCTTATTTTAAAAAACTCAAATTAATCAATTAAAAGCAAGTGAGTGAATATTCCTTACTGTGATTAGCGGGAACTAGTGTTTAAAAAATCGATCATCTTTTTCAATGCGATGGCCCGGTGGCTGATTTGATTTTTTTCGGCCATACTCATTTCTGCGAAAGTAATGGCATAACCCTCAGGCTGGAAAACAGGATCATATCCAAAACCTGCAGAACCAGACAATTCAGTTCTGATTGTTCCTTCAACCGTTCCCTCAAAGAAATGGTTAACACCATCCTGAACCAGTGAGATTACCGTCTTGAATCTGGCTTTCCGGTTAGACTGGTTTTTAAGTTTTTCGAGTACAAGATTTATATTCTCCAGACTATCCCTGCTACCGCTGTAGCGAGCAGAGTAAACTCCTGGTTCATTATTTAAAGCTTCTACCTCCAAACCACTGTCATCCGCGAAACAATCGAGATTGAAATGTGCTACCACATACTGGCTTTTTAATGAGGCATTCCCTTCGAAGGTATCAGCAGTTTCAGGAATATCGTCGGTACATCCAATATCCTGCAGGTTTAAGACTTCGTATTGCCCTTCAAGAGCCTGTCGAATCTCCTGTGTTTTATGTTTATTATTCGTTGCGAAAACTAGTTTTTTCATGAAGTTGTATGAGTTTTATCTGCGTATCCGAGGATAACTTATGCAGCACGCCGGTAAACCTGTCAGCTTATGCTTGAATATCTGTTTTATCTGATTTTCTGAAGATTTCCCCAAAGCAGTTTTTTCGCAGAGATGTCGCTATCAAGTTGATGCAGGTTTGGGGCAAAAATGATTTTGGTACTAGCATGATGAATAATTTCATTCTGCCAGGTCAGGTCTAATTTTAGGTGGCTGATTTCCACCCCGAATGATAGCATGATTACCGGTTTGAAAAACTGCTGCAAAGCATCGAAATCGGACCCAATATAGTTTGCATAATTTACCAAAGCGAAATCAGCTGTAGCAAGATCTACTGCTTTAACAATTTTCCGCAATAATTCGCGCCCTTCAGGCGTACTTACATCGTTGTCTTTATCATTAACCAGAATCAGCACTGATTTCTTATTTCCTCCAAGGAACTTGAATTCAACAGACGCTGTTGGTTCAGCGACAATAGGTATTGATTCTGCTTCTGAAGTGTATTTTTTTAACTTTTCTTCAGGTATAGCAGGAGGAATCTGAGCCGTTAAGGGAGTAGAAAGCGATGGATCAGGCTTTTTATGTTCGACAATTGTATCAGGCAAAACGGCCTCAGTAATAGCAGAATGGGGGATTTTGACCGTTTTATCCTCCACTACAAAAACCTCATCTGTAAAAAATAAGCGTAAAGCGTTTGCATTGTTGGTAAGCTGGTTTTCCATTCGTATTTTTGCCCGATAATATTTTCTGTTAAAATTAGTTAAATATCTTATAATAGCACCGCTAATTGTTACTTTTATCCATTAAAATTTATAGACTGCTCTGCGTGAGGAAATCTTTTTGCTTATTTATTTTCAGTTTTGTTTCAGGCATTTCATTTGCCCAGAATGTTGCTGTAATAAATGGTAAACCGGTTAGTGCTAAAGAATTTATGTGGGCTTACAAAAAGAGTCATAACGGAAGTCTTAGCACTGATTTAAATCAATTGCAAGCCTACTTAAACCTCTATATAAATTTTAAGCTAAAGGTTTTGGATGCCAGGGAGATGGGTCTTGATAAGAGCAGTACCTATCAGGAAGAAGTTAAAACTTATGAGGAAGCGCTTGCCTCCCATAAGAAAATTTCTTCTAACAGTAAGGACCACGATTTGCTGGTAAATGAGTACAGAGAAGGCGTATTGATGTTTAATGCATCAGAGCAAAAGATCTGGAATAAGGCACAGGAAAGCGAGCAGGCAATTGAAGATTTTTATAAAAGAAACAAACAGTATTATAATAAACCTTTGAGTGAGGTGAGAGGTGAAGTAATCAATGATTATCAGCAAAGCCTTGAGGAAAACTGGGTTAAAGGACTTAAACAAAAATATCAGGTAAAAATTAACGAAAACGAGTTAAAGAAACTAGCCCGATTATAATATCAGCTTAGAGTATAAAATTTGAATAACATATAATTAGAATGAAGAAAGTTTTTTTAGTAGCAACCGCTTTAATCTGCTTATTTTTAAGCAGCTACGCTCAGACAAAAAAGCATAATATCGATAAAGTTGCTGCTGTGGTGGGAAATAACATTATCCTGCTTTCAGATTTAAACCAACAGTATACCCAATATCTTTATCAGGGAAATCCTGCCAATGAAGATGTTAAGTGTAAAATTTTACAGAATACACTCACTCAAAAATTGCTTAAGCAACAGGCTGAAATTGATTCCGTGATGGTTGAGGATAATCAGGTAGATGATGAGGTAAACAAACGTATGCGTTATAGCATGCAACGTGCGGGTGGACAAGAGCGCTTAGAGCAGTTCTTAAATAAATCAGTATTGCAATACAAAGATGAAATCAGGCCATCGGTTAAAGATGAGTTGATTGCACAAAAAATGCAACAAAAAATTACTGAAAATATCAACGTAACCCCAATGGAGGTTGAAAAATATTTTAAATCGCTGGGTGATAGTATCCCTGAATTTAATACTGAAGTTGAAATTGGAGAAGTAATTCTAAAACCGCAGTTGAGCCGTGATGAAAAACAAAGATTTCGCGATAAGATTGAAGCACTCCGTTTGCGTGTAAAAAGCGGTGAAGATATGGGGGTGTTAGCAAAAACATACTCAGAAGATCCCGGATCTGCAGCCGATGGTGGTGATTATGGTTTCATCGATAGAAATACCATGGTAAAAGAATTTACCGCATGGGCCTTTAAACTAAAAGCCGGAGAGATATCTCCTGTATTTGAAACTGAATACGGTTTTCACTTTTTACAGGTATTGGAACGCAGAGGAGAGCAGGTTCACGTTAGACATATTTTGATTATGCCTAAAACTACTCCAGAAAGTTTAACCCGCCTGCAAAAACATGCTGACAGTATTTACAACAATATTGTAGCCAAAAAATACAGCTTCGCAGCGGCAGCAAACCTTTTTTCTGATAATAAAGAAACCAAGTACAATGGCGGAATGATGCTGAATGCTGAAGATGTACAATCAAGAAGTACTTTTATCCCGGTTGATAAACTGGATCCCTCTGTATTCCTTGTAATAGATACGATGAAAATTGGTGGCATATCCAAGCCAAACTTATATACAGGTGCCGACGGGAAAGAAGGTTACCGAATTCTTTACCTGAAATCGAAGATACCCCCACACAAAGCCAATATGGCGCAGGATTTTCCAAAAATCAGAGATGCTGCACAACAAGACAAAATTAGTCGTACCTTAAGCGAGTGGTTTGAAAAACGTCGTGAAAGCACTTATATTAAAATTGACGACGAGTTCGATACCTGCAATGAATTAAAAATCTGGACGAAGAATAAAGAAGCAAAATAAAATTAATGCAGTATAAAAACGAAGTAGAAGCTGTTGATGCGCTTCATCAATCTTTCAACAAAATAAAAGCCGAAATCGGCAAAGTTGTAATAGGTCAGGATGACATCATAAAATCTGTTTTAATCGCCATTTTCAGCAACGGACATTGTTTGCTGGTTGGTGTACCCGGATTAGCAAAAACCCTACTCGTTCAAACTGTAGCTTCTGTACTGGATCTTGATTTTAACAGAATTCAGTTCACCCCCGACTTAATGCCAAGTGATATTATTGGCGCAGAAATACTTGGAGAAGACAGGCATTTTAAATTCATTAAAGGTCCTGTCTTTTCTAATATCATCCTTGCTGATGAGATCAACCGGACACCCCCTAAAACTCAGGCGGCGCTTTTAGAAGCAATGCAGGAAAAAGCAGTTACTGCTGCTGGCCAAACCCATACTTTACCGAAGCCATTTTTTGTTCTGGCTACACAAAATCCGATTGAGCAGGAAGGAACCTATCCTTTGCCTGAAGCACAACTGGATCGTTTTATGTTCAACATTCAATTAAACTATCCTGCTTTTGCAGATGAATTGAATATTGTTCGCAACACAACCAGCAACAGAACAGTTCAGCTTGAAAAAATTATTCATGCTGATGAAATCCAGTTTTTCCAGAAATTGATACGAGATATTCCGGTAACAGATAATGTATTGGAATATGCCGTAAAGCTGGTGGCGAAAACACGTCCAAATAGTGAATACGCTACTGAGGCAATCAACAAATACATCAGCTGGGGTGCAGGTCCAAGGGCTTCGCAATTCCTTGTGCTCGGTGCTAAATGCCATGCTGCTGTGACGGGGAAATATGCTCCGGACATTGAAGATGTACAAGCTGTTGCAGAAGCTATTTTACGTCACCGTATTGTTCGCAACTACAGGGCCGAGGCGGAAGGGTTATCGATTGAGAAAATTATACAAAATTTATTGTAAACAGAGCCATAAGGGGGTTAGTGATGCTATCATTTTTTAACTTACAAGGCAACATATATCCTGATACAAATGGGCAATTAATCTTTTTATTTTAATTTTGTTGTTATCTTTACCACTCAATTACAAAGCAAAAATTAAAAATATTCGATATGTCAGCTCACGATTCACACGCACCGGCTCAGGAAACAAAAGGCATTTGGGCTTTACCATTAACAGCCTGGATTATTGTATTGCTTCTTCTTGTAGCTTTCACACGACCAATATTTCATCACGAAGAAAGTGCTGCAGGTGGTCATGAGAAAACAGAGGCAAGCCACTCAGAGCACGCTGAGCCGCACCACTAGGCAAGTTATAATTAGTAGGTATAAAAGAAAAGCGCTGAACCATTTCAGCGCTTTTCTTTTATCTGTTCAGTTGCCCCATAATGTTGGGATAGTCTGTTATAATGCCATCAACGCCAAGGTTCATAAAGTACTTCACTTCTTTAACGGTATTCACCGTCCATGGAATAATTTTAATTCCCATGTCATGGCAGCGGTCCACAAGGCCCTTGCCTACCAGAAGAGAATAAGGACTGTAAATGGTTGGCTTAAACCCTAATTTCTCAATATAATCTTCAAAAGGTTCTTTCTCATCAATAAGCAACGAAGTTTGAACTTTAGGATATTTTTCATGTAAATACTGCAGCGTACGCATATCAAACGATTCGATGATCACACGCTTGGCAAGCTTTTTTTCATTCACAATATCCATAACCAGATCAATAAATTCTGCCGGTTCGGGCTGAAATTCATGATCACCATTTTTGATGGTTTTGGTTTCGATGCTATAAACCGGTTTTTTTAGTTTATGCTCTTTTACATATGCTTCAACTGCATCAATGGTTTCTGAAAGTAAAGGTTTATAAGCCTTGAACTTCATCTGACCAGGAAAACGGCTATGTACCTTACTTCCTACATCAAACTTTTTAATCTCTTCATAATTCATTTTATAAATATTGAAGCTCTTTTGATCTTTTAGTGTGATCGGTTTACCATTGGGTTGTAGTGAGATTTCGTTATTGAAATATGGCTCTTGTGACAATACAACCATTTTATCTTTAGAAATAACAGCATCCATCTCAAGTGTTGTCACCCCCAGATCGAGTGCTTTAAGCATTCCTTCTATCGTATTCTCTGGCATGATCCCCCTCGCACCTGCTTTTCCCTGAATATCAAATTTTTGTTTTTGTGCAGAGGCCGCAATAAACAACATGGCAAAGGCCGGAACTAAAAGTAATTTTTTATACATAAACTTGAAGAAAATTGGTTGGTCTAAAATATCTTCATTTATAGCAAAAACAGTGCTCGTTTTTGGTTAATTGAAAAATAATTTCCGGGCATTGCATAGGCCCGCGCTATCAGGGGATGATCAATTCAAATTGTTGTACCACATTATCCTATAACCAGGAACACAAACACCCCGCACAAAAAAAGGGCTCCTTTTACAAGTAAGCCCTTTTTCAATTCACATTGGTTGTATTTATCTTTCGGCAGGTACAAATGCCTGAACAATTAAGTTCCAGCTCGAATCTGCCGCTTTTTCGTATACAAAAACATAATTAAAGCTTTCTCGTAAATCGGCTTTATAGTCTACAGTTGCTACACCATAAGTATAAGCTAAATCACTTCCTATTGCCTTATCAACACCTGTAGTTTTAAGATTGATTTTACTGATCATGCCATTATAAAATGAAACGATTTTCCCTTTTCCTTCTATAGCTTCATTCCCAGGGAAAAGTAAACGGGCATTATCAGTTAAGAAACCGCCAAAAGCCGCGATACCGTGGGTTTTTAGTAATGTATTTAAAGTTTTTTCAGTCGTTAGAATAATTTCTCTTCCAGCTTTGATTTCCCTTTCGTTCATGAACTTTGGTGCAACATGATCTTTTGGTTCAACAAACTGTGGGGTTACTTTGGCTAAAGGCTTGTTGCTTGTTGTTCCTAAATCAACTGCCAGCTTCCATTTACCGTTTTCAGATTTCCATATTGTTAAATACTGTCCGTATTTTTTTTCTGAACTGCCCAATTCATATGGCCCGGTTGTAAATCCAAGATCTCCACTACGTGAAACCTTCGCCAGGTTTGGTGTCCAGCTTACTTCATTATCACCTTTTTCCTGCCCGGAATAGAACGTTTTAGCATTAACCGGATTAGGTCTGAATACCAGTGTGTTCGCAGAGGAATATTCAATATAAGATTCCTTATCTCCGTTTTTTGCAATCGATTTGGCAAATTCTTTCTCAGCATTAACCAGGGATTTGGTGGTACCATCGTTTTTTTGTGCAAAAGCAGTGAGCGCTATCAAAGAGGCGATTGCTGTAGAAAATAAGTGTTTCATTATAAATTGTAGATAATATGTTTGGCGAATATAAAATTTTATTAAATGTATAGTCCTAAAAGTAATTAACAATTACACATTTAACGTGTAATGTAAATTATTTCCAGAACAGTTATGCCCACATAACGATAACCGATTGCGATTAATTAGACCTTGCTCCAGGTTGTTCCCTCTTTACTGTCCTTTAACTGAATCCCCAATTCCTGCAAGCCAATCCGGATTTTATCTGAAGTAGCGTAGTCTTTATTTGCTTTGGCTTCAGTCCTCAAGTTAATAACCATATCCAAAACGCCACTTAAATCATTGCTTCCTGCATCTTCATCTTTCAATGCAAGGATATCGAAAACAAAATCATAAACCAGCGTTTTAAGTTTTCCGAGCGCTTCCGCAGATATCTTCCCTTTTCCATCATACACGGTATTGATTATCCTTACCGCCTCAAAAAGTTCAGCAATTAATATCGGGCTGTTAAAATCATCGTTCATTGCATTGATGCAGTTTTCCTTCAATGCATCGATGTCGAAATCATTCTGTTCTGATGTAACGATTTTATCCAGCAGACCTACTGCCGACATCAGGCGACGGAAACCTTTTTCAGACGCATCGAGTGCATCATTAGAAAAATCCAGGGTACTTCTATAGTGTGCCTGCAACATAAAAAATTTCACAGTCATCGGGCTATAGCCTTTTTTAAGCAGAGGGTGATCGCCAGTAAATAATTCTAATGGCAAAAACCCATTTCCAGCCGATTTCGACATACGTGTACCGTTAACCGTGAGCATATTGGTATGCATCCAGTAACGTGCAGGCTGTTTATGGCTGCATGCTTCAGACTGTGCAATTTCGTTAGTATGGTGGGTGGCAGCAAGATCCATTCCTCCTCCGTGAATATCAAATTCATCGCCCAGGTATTTAGCGCTCATTGCCGAACATTCTATATGCCAGCCAGGAAAACCCATGCCCCATGGCGATTGCCATTGCATTAACGTTTCTGGCTTTGCTTTAATCCACAAAGCAAAATCCAGCCTGCCCATTTTTTCATCCTGCCCACCCAGTTCGCGGGTATTATTCAGCATGTCTTCCAGGTTTCGGTTGGTGAGTATGGTATAATTATATTCTTTACTGTATTTTTCTACATCAAAATATACGTTACCATCAATTTCATAACCATAACCATTTGCAATGATAATTTTGATCATTTCGATCTGCTCGATGATATGTCCTGTTGCCGTTGGCTCGATGCTTGGAGGCAAAGTGTTAAACATTCGCAATACATCATGAAATCCCAGTGTATACTTCTGCACGATCTCCATAGGCTCCAGCTGTTCCAGCTTTGCACGCTTCGCAAATTTATCATCTCCTTCATCCCTGTCTCCCTCAAGGTGGCCTGCGTCGGTAATATTGCGCACATAACGCACCTTAAAACCAGCGTACTTTAAGTATCTGAAAATTAAATCGAAAGAAACAAATGTGCGACAGTTACCTAAGTGCACATCACTATAAACTGTAGGACCACAAACATACATCCCTACATTAGGAGCATTTAACGGTTGAAATAATTCTTTTTTACGTGAAAGCGTATTATAAAGCTGTAAGCCAGTATTCATATTGCAAATGTAAGATTAAGTTAGAAACATGAAATGATTTAATGGAGGAATGTGTATGATCCCTGAGCTTATGATTTTTCGCTAACAATTAATGAGTGTGATTTAATATCAACCATATTATTACAACCTTCAAACATTTCAATATTACAACATTCCAATCCTATTCATTAACTTTGCATTATGATTGATTTACCGGTAGTACCTGCTGTAACTGAAGTTAAACGTAAACCAGATTGGCTACGTGTTAAATTGCCTGTTGGAAAAGAATATGCACAGGTTCGCAGTTTGGTTGATACGCATAAGCTTCACACCATCTGCGAGAGTGGCAACTGCCCGAATATGGGTGAGTGCTGGGGAGCAGGTACCGCAACCTTCATGATTTTAGGAAACATCTGTACGCGTAGCTGCTCATTTTGTGCTGTTGCAACGGGCCGTCCATTAGCTGTTGATGTTGATGAACCTAACCGCATAGCCAACTCTGTGAAATTAATGGGCGTTAAGCATTGCGTAATTACATCGGTAGATCGTGATGATCTAAAAGATGGCGGATCAATTATCTGGGCAGAAACATTACAGGCAATACGCAGAGAGAGCCCTGTTACCACCTTAGAAACATTAATTCCTGATTTTAAAGGTCAGTGGGATAATTTATACCGGGTTCTGGAAGAACGTCCTGAAGTAGTTTCACACAATATGGAAACTGTTAAACGCCTCACCAGACAGGTACGTATCCAGGCTAAATATGATAGAAGCTTAGAAGCTTTAAAAAGAATCTCTGAATTTGGTTTGAGAACCAAAACTGGTATTATGCTTGGGTTGGGTGAAACTAAAGAAGATATTTTCGAAGCCATGGACGATTTAGTAGCCAATGGTGTGCATATTCTTACGTTGGGACAATATTTACAACCCACCCGTAACCACCACCCGGTAGTCGACTGGATTCATCCAGACACTTTTGCCATGTACAAAGAAGCGGGTTTGGCAAAAGGTCTAAAGTATGTTGAAAGCGGACCGCTGGTGCGATCTTCATATCATGCTGAGAAACATTTGTTCCCAATCGAAGGAATTAAATAAGTCCTGATTAATAATTGTTTCCGAAATCGTATTCCCGGCAGGAATGGTTTTACAAAACATTTCTTTGCAATTTATGTTCTGATTTGTATCTTAGTAACCAATAGTGACTGCATTAAAGAAACCATCCCTAACCGAAGCTGAACTAGTTTTAGCACTGCAATCGAGAGACTCTGCGGTATTAAAAACACTGTACAGCATGTATTCGTCGGCCCTTTACGGGGTGATTACCCGCATTATTACCCATACCGAGCTTGCAGAAGATGTATTACAGGAAACATTTGTAAAGATCTGGCAGTCGGCCGAAAACTACGACAGTACTAAAGGACGTTTGTTTACGTGGATGATGAATATCGCCCGTAACCTTTCTATAGATAAGCTTCGCTCAAAAGATTTTAAGAATTCACTCAAAAACCAAGATATAGAAAATAACGTAAGTTTCGTTGATGAACAAAACAAGGTTACTTTTAATCCCGATGTACTGGGAGTTAAGCAACTTGTAGAGAATCTGAAACCAGACTTACAATCAGTTCTCAATTTAGTTTATTATAAAGGCTATACGCATGTAGAAGCCGCAGAAAAGTTAGATCTGCCCCTAGGTACGGTGAAAACCCGAATCCGACTGGCTATTATTGAATTGAGAAGGAGTTTTAATTGAGCGTGGAAAATTTAAAAGCATATATCGAATCTGGAGTACTTGAATTGTACGTTCTCGGTGATTTATCGCCGGAAGAAGCGTTGCAGGTAGAGGAAATGGCAGCGCAAAACCCTGAGGTTAAAGCTGAACTTTCTGCTATTGAGCTGGCCATGGAGGAGTATGCTATGCAAAACGCTGTAGAACCATCTGCAGCTGTTGAGGCAAAACTTTTTGAAAAACTAGGTTTTGAGGTTGAACAGGAAACTGTTTACCAATCTGATATCACTATAGCTGCTACAGAACCTAAAGTTGTTCGCCTGGATGGGAGTGACGGCAAATTACGAACATTACGTTTTGCATTGGTTGCCTGTATTGCTTTATTGGTTGTGAGTACGGCTGCATTGTTTATCACTTACAATAAACTTAACGATGCTCATGATCAAATAGCTTCTCTTAACTTAGATAAGCAGAAATTTGCCGGCGTAGTGAGACAACTTGAATTCGATAAGCAGGGCTTGGACAATATGGTTGCGATGAACGATAGTAAAGAATGGGCTACCATCCGCATGGCAGGCCAGGCCTTTAGTCCGAAATCGAAAATGAACGTTTACTGGAATAAAAATGATAAAAGTGTTCTGATTAATTATGTGGCAATGGATTTACCGAAGCCCGATGCAGAACATGAATATCAGCTGTGGGCGCTTGTAAATGGCAAACCAGTAAGTTTGGGTGTTTTTGGAAAAAGTGATTCAACAGGTACAGAGGCACTTCAAAAAATGCAAACCATACAAGAAGCGCAGGCATTTGCAGTAACCCTTGAACCGACGGGGGGAAGTGTGAATCCAACAATGGACAAATTAACCGTGATGGGTGGTGTTTAAACTAACCCTTATAAAAATATATCCCGGTAGTTAATCGCTACCGGGATTTTTTTTGCTTAAGATTTTTGTGCGTACTTCACTTCTTCGTAGGGCTGTACTAAAACCCAGCCCTCTCCAAAAAATTCAAGCTGGAATGACTCCCCGCTGCCCCGGCCGATAAATGAACCAAAAGTAAGGTTGGTTTTGATATTGGGAGATAGGTTTTCAGACCAGGCTACAGTTGCATTTGGATCTGTATATACTGGTTGATTAGCGCTTACCCTAAGTAATATAGGTTCACCATGGGTAGTAATGGCAATATAACCACTACCTGAAAGCTTCACCTGAAACAGGCCTCCACTTAGCATGCCGGCGATGCTTTTAAGCATTTTAATTTCATTTTTAATGTTGCCGTCAATTGCCAGCACATCATTTCCATTGACATAAACAGACTCATTCTGAAGCTTGATGATCTTTACTTTTTTGCCTTCATCGGCCAGATAAAGTTTTCCGGTACCTGATGCATGCATAAGTGATGTTCCTTCTCCCGAAATTGCCTTTTTAAGTAAGCCACCAAGGCCTTTACTAAGTAAGCCTTCTCGTTTAAAATCAATATTACCAATATAGGCAACCATCGATCCTGCTTTAGCCATGATTTTTTGATTTCTCAAATTTACCTCCAGCATGGCTGGTTTTTCCAGTTCGAAAAAATCGTTCTCATTTGGATTTTCTGCCGACTCGTGAATGAGCTCCGTTAGCGTGTACTCTTTTTTTGACTCCATAATTTAGATGGTATTTAGTTTTCCAGATATAATCCCGTCAATTCCCAGGCCAAAACTGATTTGACTTATCGCTTGCAGTTTCAATAACCTGGCAAAGTCCTAAAATGCAGTGAGAAACAGATTATAGCAGGTGTCTTATTGTACGGGAAACATTTTCGGCAAGCTTGGTAGCACTTATCACAAAATGTTCGGAAGCTAAAACATCACCACTTTTTCCATGTACATAGCAAGCTAATATTGCAGCTTCAACTGAGGTGTAGTTTTGCGCCACAAAAGCAGCAATAACTCCCGTTAGCACATCGCCCATACCGCCTTGTGCCATTGCAGGATTACCTGTCGGATTAATAAAGATGCTGCCATCCGGAGCACAAATGAAGGTGTACTGATTTTTAAGCACTATTACAATTTGCAATTCCTTTGCTTTGGCTTTGGCCGTTTGCACACGGCTCCACCATTCCTGATGAATACCGAAGAGCCTGTCGAATTCTTTCATGTGCGGCGTGAGGATGGAATGTTGAGGCAGCTGCTTAATCAATTCAGGATTTTCGCCTAATATATTTAATGCATCAGCATCAATAACCAAGGGTTGCCTGGCAGCAATCAGGCTCTCCAATAATTTAGCATTTTCAGAAGAAATCCCCAGGCCGCAACCGATAGCTATGGAATGGTATTTTGATGTATTTTCTATCCGCGTATACTCATCTCTGGGTAAAGCCATCACCTCGGGCAAAACGGAGTTTAATGTTACCAAACCACTGTTTGGTATGCAGGCAGTTGTTAATCCGGCCCCTGCATTTAAACATGCCATTGAGGACAATATCGCAGCGCCCATGGTGTTAGTAGATCCTGCGATGATCAATGCATGTCCATAAATCCCTTTATGACTAAAATTTTTTCGGGGTTTAAGGATCTTGCGAATGTCTTGATCTTCCAGCAAATGAATATCGCTATCCTGTGATTCAATAAAAGCTTCATTCAGCCCTATGTTCACTACCTCGTAACGTTCTGTTGCTGCAGCCGACTCCGGGAAAAAGAAATTGATCTTAGGACGCTGGAAACAAATGGTTTTAAACGCTTCGATACCATTGTAGATTTCGAATATAATTCCCTCCGACGGAAAGCCTGTTGGGACATCCACGGCATAAATACGGGCAGGAAAAGCATTCATAATTTCAATCAATGCAGCATACTCACCTGTCAATGGCTTATTTAAGCCTGAACCGAGAATGGCATCAATAACTGTATCAGCCATAACGCCATTTGCATCAGTAGCATGACTAATTGTTATGATATCACAACCTGTTTGTTCCAGTTGCTTTAAATTTTCGCTAAAGTCATCACTTTGTTTATCACCAAAATTTACAACATATGCTTTTACATTACAGTATCCGCAGTTGATGAGTACACGCGCAATACCTAAACCATCTCCCCCATTATTACCCTTTCCGCAAAAAACAGCTATCTGTTCGTTCAGATCAATTACCTCCTTTATAAAATTATCAACAAAGGCCTGAACGGCCCGTTCCATTAAACTAATAGAGGAAATGGGTTCGTTAGCGATGGTAAAAGCATCAGCAAGGCGCATTTGTGATGAAGTTAACAGTGTTTGCATATCGGTGGATAGATTATATCTTATAATGCAGAAATATCGATATTTGTTTGATAACAGGAATGAAATGGGATCAACTGGTTCAGCTCAGCAATTAAACTGTAACATTTTGGCCTTTAACGTCGAATGCATCGCGCAAACCGATTGCCAGAACATTAAATGCATACACCGTTAGCATGATTGCGAGCCCGGGCAGGATGGCCAGGTAAGCAGCATCCATGATGATATACCCATAGTGCTCTTTAATCATACTTCCCCAGCTTGGCGTAGGTGGCTGGGCACCGAATCCTAAAAAGCTTAGCCCTGTTTCCAATAATATTGCTGATGCAAAATTGGACGAAGCCACAACCAGAATAGGGCCTGCAATATTTGGAAGGATATGTTTAACAATGATTCTGCTTGTACTGAAACCCAATGCACGGGCTGCCTCAATAAACTCGACTTCCTTTAAAGCCATTACCTGTCCTCTGACTAAACGGGCTACATCAACCCAGGTAGATAATCCAACAGCAATAAAAATTTGCCAAAAACCCTTCCCTAAAGCGAAAGAGATGGCAATAACAAGGAGAAGGGATGGCAGGGACCAGATTACATTCATCACCCAGCTAATCATCGCATCAACCCTACCGCCAAAGTAGCCTGCAACAGCGCCTAATCCAACACCGATAAACAAGGATATCAATACTGCCATTATTCCCACAGAAAGCGAAACACGTATACTTAAAATGAGTCTGCTTAGTAAGTCCCTTCCGTAGATATCGGTTCCCAGAAGGTAGGTTTGACTGTAGATATTATGTTTCTCGAACAATGGTTTAACACGTTCAATAGTATTCGGGAGGACACAGTCAGGGCAAAGGTCAGCCAGATTATATTTAGTTTCTTTCGCTTTTTCTTCCTCTCCGATATATTCCGTTACAAAGACATCCCGGCCAGCAATACGGTAGGCGGTGATTGGAATACTTTTAAAATCCGGAGTTTGGCCGTTAAGCATTTTTTGAAACCAATTAACACGGGCAATATGCGTGTAGCGTTCAACAATCAGAAACATGAATTTTGCACCGGGTTTTTGCTTGGCGATCTGCACTTTTTGAATGTTTGCATCCGGAGAACTGTCCGGCATAATCAAATAACCCAGAATGCCCATCAGCACCAGTAGTAAAATGAAGATTAAGCCCACCAATGCGAGTTTGTTACGCTTAAACTTTAACCATACTTTTTTTGAGGGGCTATTATCCATTATCTCACCATTCTGCCTTTCCAGTTGTATTTCCCGCTATTTCCTGCAACTCCAATGTAAACGATATAAATGATATGCAACACATTCAAAACAGGAATAAGTATCAATAAACGCTGTCTTTTTGCAAAGCCTGTTACATCCCATAAAAATAGTGTTTCCAAAATCATTTTAACTAACAACTGATAAAATGTAACGACTAAAAGGATGGGAAAAAAGAATCCTGCAATAAAATTTGCCAGAATACTCAGGTTGAATAACCAAACGAACACACCTAAAACTATGATTGCCTTGTTTTTATATCTGGTACTCTTAGACGCCCACCTTTTTCGCTGCTGAATGAAGGATCTTAAATTTTCCTTCGCATGGGTATATACAATTGCTTCACGGTTTTTAAGGAAGCCGATCTGATTAGGATATTTTGCAGCGATTTTATGAAGCAGTAATTCATCGTCGCCAGAGGCCAGGTCGTCAATACCCTGAAATCCGCCAACCTCGTAGAACGTCTTTTTCTCGTAGGCTAAATTTGCACCATTACAGGTAGATGGCTGCCTGTTACCAATAGTTGATGCGCCCAGGCCGATGAGGTAAAGGAACTCGAGAGACTGCAACCTTTCAAAAAAGCTTTTCTCTTCAAAGTACGCCACGGGTGATGAAATCATTTTATAACCTTTATCCTCATAAAAACTCACGATACCTGAAAGCCAATGATTGCCCATAACACAGTCTGCATCCGTTGTAATGATTAAATCTCCGCTACATGAACCAATAGCGGTTTGAATGGCTTTCTTTTTATACGAATTTAAAGCGCGGTCTTCGTTTAATTTAATGAGCGTGATTCCCTGATCAGCGTAGGATGTTATAATCTGAGCAGTCCGATCCGTAGAATGATCATCAATGAAAATAATTTCAGTTAGCGCTTTTGGATAATCCTGACTGATGAGTGCCTCAATCGTTCTCTTGATATTTAGCTCCTCATCCCTTGCCGCAACAATTACCGAAACCTTTGTGTGAGGAATGCGGACAGTGGTTTTCATGAAGCTTAACTTATACCAACCTCTGATAAAGGTAAACACAAGAAAACCATAAATAAAGGTCAATGCAGCAGAAAAGAGACTAATTAGTTTTAAGATTTCCAAAAAAATTCAGTTTAAAGACAAAATATGAGCCTAAGATAGCAGGAATAATAATATTTATGAGCCAAATACTCGCAGTACATGCAATTACAGCCACATGCTGATCGGTGATGTGTTTAAAAAGTTCGACAGCAGTGACGCTTCTGATGCCAACATCGAAAAGATCGAGCGAAGGAAGTGCAGACTGCACCAAAAATAACAGACAGGTCATCATGATAATATCACCATAGTTTAAGCCCGGAATTAACCATACAAAAAGGATGAAGTACTGAGAGCTGAAAACAAGGTATCTTGCCAAGCAGAATAAAATGATTTTAAACAATTCTCCTTTTCGGTAACGACCTAAAATACTATAAAATTTTTTATACTTCCGGGTAAACTTAAAGGATAACAACAGGCCGTTTAACCAGCGGATGTTAAAATAGAATACCAGAAAGAAGAGGCTAAATACAACAGCAAAGAAAACCACTGTGATAAAGAAAACCCTATCCATAGGTACAAACCTATAAACGAAAAAACATGCAGCTATGGCACCAAATACATTAGTAAGCACCAACTGGCCGATACTACCTACACTCATTGCTACAATGCCAACGACTCTTCTCTTGGGCGATAAAAAGAAAACACGCCCTCCGTATTCACCTAAACGATTAGGCGTAAAAATAGCCATTGTTAACCCACAGAATACAGATTCAACTGCCCTGTAGAACCTAATACGTTCAATGTTATACATCAGGTGCTTCCATTTACCTGCTTCTAAAAACCAGTTTAAAAACATGAGCACTACAACCAGCCCTATAACGCCAGCGATTTCGGGTTTTGGGATATCTTTAAGCAGGCTTCGGAAATTTTCCAGATTCTTGTTGGCAATCAGTTTATGGTATATGAACCAAAAAGCGAAAACCACAATTGCAACTTTGATGAGTATGGATAATATTTTTTTCTGCTTGCCTGTCAAGATTATCTGTTTAGTTTGCAAATATGCTTAATATTGCTGTAATGTTGAACGAAAAAAAGGAACGCATCATTTTAGGTATTGATCCTGGAACTGCGGTGATGGGATATGGTATCATTTTAGAAAAGGGTAATAAAACCGAATTACTGAGTATGGGGGTTGTTAAAATGACTCACCTTGATGATCCTTTTCTTAAACTTCAACGTATTTTCGAAAAAACGGTTGTGCTTATTGATCAGTATAAGCCAGATGTTTTAGCCATCGAGGCGCCGTTTTATGGCAAAAATATTCAGGTATTATTAAAACTTGGAAGGGCTCAGGGCACGGCTATAGCAGCAGCCTTATCAAGGAATATTTCGGTTACGGAATACTCACCCCGAAAAATTAAACAATCCATTACCGGAAACGGAAATGCCACCAAAGAACAGGTAGCCGCTATGTTACAACGTTTACTGAATTTTAAGGAAACACCTGAGTTTCTGGATGCCACAGATGGCCTTGCAGTAGCGGTGTGCCACTCCTTTCAAAAAGTCACCACCAGTGGCAAATCCAAGACCTATTCGGGCTGGGAATCATTTGTTAGTGACAATAAGGTGAAGGTTAAAGGCCTTGCGGTTAAGACTAAAAAATAGACGGTATACCTGGATGAAAGGCAAGAAGCAATCTGTTATCTGATTTGATTACTTCTTACCGGTCTATAGACTTATAAAGCTCAACTAAGATTGATTTTGATTAGCCCAATTCCGGGCAACTAAATCTCTTGCTTTCTTATCTTTTTTAACAAAATATCTGATGATGAAAAAAAAGGCTAAACCAACTATGATCAACATCCATAAATTCGCAATCCCCAGAATAATCTCTTTGAATATAGTCCATCCGTTTGTAATACTTAGCCATAACCGGTTTGCAAACCCGGGCTTATAATCATACACATTATCGTTGGCAACAGTCATGGTTTTGATGGTATTATCCTGATAAAAGTTTAATGTGATGGTGCTGTATTTTACGCGACTGTCTATAAGCAGATTCTGGATTTTCTTGTCGACATAATCATCTTTGATCAGTAGCGAGGTTTCTACATTCGGACTTTTCTTAGTGGAGAGTTTATTGATTCTTCGAACAGCATCTTCCCTGTTATCGGCTTTTAGTTTGTTAGCGAGATACATTAGACTCTGGTCATCTAATTTCATTGACTGACGATCTACAAACAGGGCCATCTTAGCAATGGTGTTGGTAAAGTCGTCCAGGCGCTCTGCAGGAACTCTTGCCACGAGGTAGCCTTCGGTTCTATAGGCAGTAATTTCTTTTAGCGAATCAGCCGATAATTTCACCTTTTGCGTTTCCTGAATAATGCTTTCGGTCGAAAACTCTGCTATGGTTCCACCCTCTGCCTTGATGCGCTGGCTAAGTTTCTCTTTGGTCTGCTGCACATCTTTAACCCGAAAACGGATGTCGGCGGTTTTCACAATTTTCTCTGTGGCGATCGTATCTGCCATTTCAGCTATTCTGATTTCTTCAGCCGATGCAACAGATTTGTCCCCTTTTTCATTCTGGCAACCGAGTAGTCCCGCGGTTAAGGCCAGTGCTATGATAATCCTTTTCATGATGCAATGATATTATGCTTGTGAGCGTTTAGTACTGAAATATTTAAATCCAAAAAAACCAATAATGGCAATCAGAATCAATATCCATGAGCGTGCGATAAGGAGTAAAAACTCCTGAAACATTTGCCAGCCTGAATTCAATCCTGTGCTTAACTGTTTAAAAAAGCCTGGCCTGTGATCAACCAGATTATCATTTGCCACAATTACTTTCCTGACACCTTTATCCTGATAAAAACTTAGCGTTACAGTGCTTAACTTGCTCTTTTGGTTGAGATCCAGATTATCCATCTTCATGTCGACAATCCCGTCTTTCATCGCAATCAACTCCTGACCTGATCTTGCTTCTCTCGAAGCCAGTATTTTTGCAGCCTTTAGTGCTTCCTCCCGATTCTTTGTTTTTAAACTGTTGCGCAGATATGCTATACTCTGATCGCTTGCCTGCATCCTGGCACTATCAACCTGTTCGGCGCCTGCAGCAATTAAATCACTAAAAATATTCAGGTAAGCTGGAGGTACACGTGCAATAATCAACCCCTCTGCTTTGAAAACGGTTGTCTCCTGAAGGGAATCGGCACTGTAGGCAACACGTTCCTGATCTAAAGTAGTGGTTTGAATACTTGATTCTACAATGCTGCCTTCAAGGTCGGCAACAATTTTACTGATCTCCAGTTTAGTTTGTACAGCATCCTTTACTTTAAATCGCATATCAGCAGTTTTGATGACTTTACTTACTAACTCGGATTGAGGTGTTGTTTGCCCGGTATTGACCGATACCGTATCGGCTGATTCTGATTTTTTCTCGCTATTGCAGCCGAACAATACGGCGCATAAAGCCATAGTAATGATAATCCTTTTCATGATTCAATGATTTAAAATGTATGATCAATTTAAAATATTGCTTCAAATGGCCATGAGAAGTGAGCATTCTGGTTAGTGTATCCTGCCCTATTTTCCCTTTATACAAAAAAGTGATTTAGGTAACCCGCTAAACAGAAATCTCTGTATTGGGATGCACATCCGATTGAGTTTCCACAAACTGAAAATAAAAAAGCCGATCATGATGGTTCATAATCGGCTTCATATTTAGAGAGAAATTTTATTTATGCATCTAAAATTTTGAAAACACCTTTAATTGCGATAATTGCGCCAATGAATAAAATTATCCATGAAACTAAAGAAAGTTGCCAAGAATCGTGAGCGAAACGCAGATAAGTTCCAACAATGCAAACCAGTACACCAAAAATTATCATCCTATAAATTCCTGGCTGATTAGCCGTTTGCATACTCTCTGTATTGTGCTTTAATTCGTTGTTTTCCATAATGTTTATTTTTATGATGCAGCAAAAGTAATACTTATTGCTGAATATTTATACATCGTTAGTAACTTTTTAATCGTTCTAAACGCTGTTTTCCCTTGTCCTTATCCGAAAGGTTTTCTCCCTGATATAAAGGCTTTTCCCAGTCGCCGTACATTGGGTTTGGCAATACAATATATTTTACGCCAAAAATGTTTTGATTGGCATTTACCTGTTCATTTGTATTCTTCTTTTCCCGATAAAAGATATTGGAAAAATCACTTAAATTATCCCCACATAACATTAAAATATCATGGGTTTCGGCTATCTTTTGTCTACGTGGTTCTTTATCTGATGTTCCCTTTGAAACCAATAAATGTGCATCATCAGCATAAGGGAAGCCAAAAGCTTGCAGGTTTTTCAGGGTCGCTGCATGGTCTTTCTCATCACGGTTACTAAGGTAAAAAGTTTCGATATTCTTCGAAGCCGCAAACTTTAAGAATGCCAGTGCGCCGGGAACGGTATCTGCCTTTGCCAGATTGGTCCATGCTGTCCAGTCTGCAGGGTTGTAGCTTAAACCTTTTCTGATTTCATGGCCCTGAAAGGGAGAATTATCTAAAACAGTTTCATCTATATCCACAATAACACAATTCGGTTTTTTACTGGTATCAGCCCATAGCGATTCCTTTAACGATAACCGGGCAAAGTTATAGGCCTGAAAACAAAGTGCCCTGTACTCACCACTTGTTTGCTGCCAAAGTACGGCATTGGTGTAATCACGTGCCGGAGCCTGTGCCTTAGCTAAAAAAGAACTGAGCGCAAAAATGATGAAGATATATTTTTTCATTTGAATTTATTTGACACAAAGATAAGGCTACCGCTGCTCAATCAGGTCGCTTTGAATGAATATCACCATTAATTTACGATCCTGAGTTTGGCAACCATATTGTCGAAATTCCAAATCATTTAGCTTATGAAACTGAACAACTACAAGAAAGCCCATTTCAATTAAGAAATGGGCTTTAATTTTTTAAGAAACTCAGGACTTCCGACTTAAGATTCCAGATTATTTTATCCATTCAATGCAGCTGCACCACTTACAATCTCAGTTAACTCAGTTGTTATGGCTGCCTGACGAGCCTGGTTATATGAAAGCTTTAACGACTTCAACAATTCACCGGCATTCTCAGTTGCTTTATCCATTGATGTCATCCGTGCACCATGTTCTGAGGCATGAGAATCAAGAACTGCTTTGTACAACTGAATTTTTATTGACTTAGGAATCAACTGTTCCACAATTTCTTCCTTAGACGGCTCCAGGATATAATCTACATTGGAAGCTTTAACTTCAACTTGTGCAGACTCTTCCGCTTTCGGTAAAGGTAATAACTGTTCAGTAGTGATAAACTGAACGGCAGCATTTCTAAAGCGATTGTAAACAACCTCCACACGATCAAAATCACCATGAAGAAAACCAGCCATCATCACATCAGTAATCTTGGTTACATTCTCAAAAGTTAAAGCAGAGTACACTTCGTTATTGTTTCCGATAACATTGTATTTGCGTTTCTCGTAAAAATCCTGCGTTTTTTTACCAATAGAAATAATGCTCACATTACCGTTTTTCAACTGTTCACTATATTTCTCGGCAATTAAATTATTGGCCGCTTTAATTACGTTCATGTTAAAAGCACCAGCCAAACCACGGTTTGATGATACGGTTACAATTAAAACCTTATTAGGTTCACGCTCCTGAATAAAAGGCGATGAAGAACCTTCTAAACTTGCCGATAGATTGCCTAAAATCTCTTTCAGTTTAGTTGCATAAGGGCGTAAAGCGATAATTGCATTGGTAGCACGTTTCAACTTAGCAGCCGAAACCATTTTCATAGCTTTGGTAATCTGTTGGGTTGATTGTACTGATGCAATCCGGTTTCTTACTTCTTTTAAATTAGCCATTCTTTAAGTATCGAGTATTTAGTATCAAGTATCCAGGCAAGGTTTACACCCAATCTTTATACTTGATACTTTATACTTTAATCTATTTAGTATTTACTTGAAATCTCTTTTGCTACTGTATCTAAAACACCTGTAATAGTGTCATCAAATTTACCAGCTTTTAGTGCTGCTAAAGTTTCGGGATGACGCATTTCCAGTTGAGTTAAGAATTCAGTTTCAAATTCTTTTACTTTCGCAACCGGAACATTACGCATTAGGTTTTTAGTACCCGCGTAAACAATTGCCACTTGTTTCTCAACAGAGAATGGTGAGAATTGTGCTTGTTTCAACATTTCCACGTTACGTGCACCTTTATCGAGAACCGATTTCGTTGCAGCATCTAAATCAGAACCGAATTTAGAGAAAGCCTCTAACTCACGGTATTGTGCCTGATCTAACTTTAAAGTACCTGCTACTTTTTTCATCGATTTAATCTGAGCATTACCTCCTACACGTGATACCGAGATACCTACGTTAATAGCCGGACGGATACCTGAGTTGAACAAGTTCGATTCTAAGAAAATCTGGCCATCAGTAATTGAAATTACGTTAGTTGGAATATATGCAGATACGTCACCAGCTTGCGTTTCAATAATCGGTAAAGCCGTTAATGAACCGCCACCTTTAACGATATGTTTGATAGACTCAGGCAAATCGTTCATTGCTTTTGCGATATCATCGTTGGCATTGATTTTTGCAGCTCTCTCTAACAAACGGCTGTGCAGGTAGAAAACGTCACCTGGATAAGCCTCACGGCCCGGTGGACGACGAAGTAATAACGATACCTCACGGTAAGCCACAGCTTGTTTAGATAAATCATCATAAACAATTAAAGCTGGTCTACCTGTATCACGGAAAAACTCACCAATTGCAGCACCAGCAAATGGCGCATAAAACTGCATTGGAGCAGGATCAGCAGCAGAAGCTGCAACAACAACTGTATATGGTAAAGCACCGTTCTCTTCCAGTGTACGCACAATGTTCGCCACAGTAGAGTTTTTCTGACCGATAGCTACATAAATACAGAACACAGGCTGACCTGCTTCATAAAATTCTTTCTGATTGATAATGGTATCGATACAAACAGCAGTTTTACCAATCTGACGATCGCCAATAACCAACTCACGCTGACCACGACCAATTGGAATCATCGCATCGATTGCTTTGATACCTGTTTGTAAAGGCTCATTTACCGGCTGACGATAAATTACACCTGGTGCTTTACGCTCTAATGGCATTTCGTAAGTTTCACCTAAGATTGGACCTTTACCATCTAAAGGCTCTCCTAGTGTGTTAACCACGCGGCCTAGCATACCTTCACCAACTTTAATAGAGGCAATTTTTTTGGTACGTTTGATTGTATCACCTTCTTTGATTTCGTCTGATGCACCCAAAAGTACCACACCCACGTTATCTTCTTCAAGGTTTAATACAATACCTTGTAATCCGCTTGCAAATTCAACCAACTCACCCGATTGAACTTTAGTTAAACCGTAAACACGGGCAATACCGTCGCCCACTTGCAACACGGTACCAACTTCTTCCAGTTCGGTTTCTGATTTGAAGCCCGCCAATTGCTGTCTGATAATTGCCGATACTTCGTCTGGTCTTACCTCTACCATAATTTTATGTTATTTTGATATCTTTTTGTAAATGTTTTCTATGTTAAGCGTTTGGCGTAAAGCGGATGTAACGCAAAACGCTTATCGCCCTGCGCAAAACTTAGTGCGCAAATTCCTTTTTTAACTTGTTCAAGCCGCTGGCAATACTTGCATCAAACTGCTTGTCACCTACTTTTAAAATAAACCCGCCAATTAGCTTTTCATCAATTTTTTCATTAACAATCACTTCGTTGGCACCCAGTTCTTTCTTTACAATTGAAATAATCTGGGCTTTAGCTTCAGCGCCCAGCGCAGTAGCCGAAGTTACATCTGCAGTAACAATGCCTTTAATTTCATTGTATTGCCTGATGAATTGTTTAGCAGTAGCAAACAAGATTGCCGAACGACCTTTATTTACAACTGTTTTAAAAAATGTAAGGGTTAGCTTACCCACTTTATCCGTAAAAATACCATTCAAAATGCCAATCTTTTTATCCAAAGGCACAATCGGATTTTTCAATATCGCTTCTAGTTCAGGTGTTTCATCAACAACCTTCTCAAACAAAACCATATCACTATACGATTCAGCTAAACCGTTATTTTCAACAGCTAGGTCGATTAATGATTTGGCATACCTGCCTGCAACTTTAATTTCTGACATATTCTTAGGTGTGAGATGTGAGATGTGAGATGAAAGATTTGAGCAGTAAACCCAGATCTAATATCTAATGTCTCAAATCTATATTCTCAAACTAGTTTAATTCAACGTCTTTTAACAAGTTCGCAACCAAAGCTTCTTGTTTTGATTTATCATCTAACTGCGTACGTAAAACACGCTCAGCAATTTCTAATGATAAAGTAGAAACCTGATCTTTAACTTCAGCTAATGCTACTTTCTTCTGGTTCTCGATTTCTATTTTGGCTTTTTCGATCAATTTCGAACCTTCAACCTGTGCCTGTTTCTTAGCTTCGTTCAGAATGCTGTCTTTTAAAGTTTTTGCCTGCTTTAAAATCTCATCACGCTCAGCACGGGCTTGTTGCATTAAGTCTTGATTCTGACTGGTTAAACGAGCCATTTCCTGTTTAGCCAATTCTGCCTTGTTTAAAGCATCATCAATACTTTGCTCACGCTCATGGATCGATTTCATAATTGGTTTCCATGCAAACTTTGCCAATAAAAACAACAACAATAAAAAAGCGATGCTATTCCAAACCAATAAGCCTACTTCAGGAACTAATAAATCCATTTTATATATCTAATATTATTATTACAACAAATAATTTAAACAAGAACCTAAACGGCAATCCCGGATAGGTTCTTGTATTGAGGTTTTCTTTGATTATTTTGCGATCAAAGAAACTACTACTGCGAATAAAGCAACCGCCTCGATAAAGGCTGCAGCGATAAGCATAGCAGTTTGAATTTTTGAAGCGGCCTCTGGTTGACGAGCAATTGATTCCATTGCAGATCCACCAATTTTACCGATACCTAATCCAGCGCCTATTGCAGCTAAGCCTGCGCCGATTGCAGCTAATGTTCCAGTCATTTTCTGATTTATTTATATTTATTTAACAATAATGTTCAACTATTAATGGTGGTCTTCAACCGCCATGCCTATAAACAAGGCCGAAAGCGTAGTAAAAATAAAAGCCTGGATAAATGCTACCAAAAACTCAATTAAGCCGATAAACACAGCGAAGAAAATTGATGCAGGAGCAATCCAAAGTGAATTAAAAATAAAGATCAGGCACAATAACGACATTACTAAAATGTGACCAGCTGTAATGTTTGCAAATAACCTGATGGCTAAAGCGATTGGCTTGGTTAATGTTCCGATTAACTCCAGAGGAGCTAAAAATATTTTCATCGGAACAGGAACTCCAGGCATCCAGAAGATGTGTTTCCAATAATGTTTATTGCCTTTAAATGTAGTGATGAGATAAGTACAAACGGCCAACACAGAGGTTAAAGCAATATTACCTGTTACGTTCGCACCACCCGGAAAGAATGGCACCAAACCCAATACATTATTCATCCAGATGAAGAAAAACACCGATAACAGGTATGGCATGAAAGCACTGTACTTATGACCTAAATTTGGTCTCGCAATATCATCACGAACGAATAAAATAATTGGCTCTAAAAACGATTGTAAGCCTTTTGGTGATTTACCGTTTCTTTTGCTGTAAGATGATGCAATTGAAGTAAACATCACCACCAGAACCACTACCGATAACAACATACTAAAAACGTTCTTAGTAATTGAGAAATCTAAAGGACGAACATTAGTTACTACTTCAGCACCATCTTTTTCTACATGCGAAACAAATGCACCATGCTCGTTTGGCGTTGCATTGGCATAGTAAATTTTATTGTGCGCCATCACAAAACGCTGTCCGTTTTTCTCTACCACTTCCTTACCGTCATCATTGAATTTGAAAGCGGAAGAACTAAAGGTTACCAAACCGTTATCAGTCCATAAAATAATTGGCAAATGCAAAGTAAAACCATGCTCACCATGACCGAAAAGTGTAAAGAAATGACTGTCGCTAATGTGGTGGAAAATAAAAGAAGTAATATCAAAACCTTTCTCCTTTTCAGTGTTTCCTTCTTCATGATTAGCTATAGCGCCAGCCTCATGAGTAGCAGCTACTGCAGTATCTACAGGCAATGATGAAACAGTGTCAACTTGAGCGAAAGTATCATTCTTGATAGATAAAAACGCTATTAAAAGCGTAAAAGCAACAATTACCTTCTTAACTTTCGACATAAAAACTTGGTTAAAATCCATTTATTGGCAGTTTTTTACTTTAAATTTTGGTGGCGCAAGTTACGCAACAAACAGTACATTTCAAAGACGGTAAACAATAAATAAACAGAAAAAAAATTTAGTATAAAAAGAAGCCCATCTCCCTTAGCTTTTATACTGTAAATCAACACAAAAGCCATACAAAAAATCATCTTCACTCCAATCGATCCCATTATTGCCATTACACCAGCCTGGGGGTTACGTTTCAGCCCTATATTAACCAGCACATAAGCCAAATAGGTGATTACTGCCATGAAACCAAAAATCAACCAGAAATCTGAAACAAATAAAAAAGTATTCGGGAATAATGCAGGTAACGTAGCTACAAAAGCTACCGAGATACCAATCAAAATTAAATACAGGCTTGTAAATTTGGCTAGATTCAACTAAATAATTTCTTTATTAAAACTTTTGCAAAGATAACTTTTAATCTGATTTTAATTCCCAAATGCTGCAAATTTTTGATAATTAAAATGCTGACCTCCAATGGAAAGGTAGCAGAAAAACTTTATAGAGGTTATTTTTGTCTGGTTACCTGCCTGATCACTTGGTACAAGGCAATGCCAACACCAAGCAGCGCAAAAGCCGCAGTAATCAGTTTTGTCTCGCTATTTCTTCTCTCATCAATTTTATATCCGATAAAAGTCAATAAGCCAATAGTGGCCACCATTTGAAAGCCTATGGCTGAATATTTTGCAGCCGCATTTACTTTATTCTTTGTATCTTCTTCTTTAGGATTTTCCATTTATTAATGCAATAATTAAATTAACTTTGAATAATTAAAATTTGATGCCTGATAAAATATTTTTATCAGAATTTTGTTTATTGAATATCCACTAACGCGATTATCATACTTGAAAAACATCAACAAAGCTTTCACTCCATTCATTTTATGCGTAGGCCTATTGTTTATTTTTGGCTGTGTGGCAAATAAAGATACAGGCTTCGACCGTAGATTTCAAAACCTGACGGCAAGATATAATTATATATACAACGCTAATGTGCTCCTTTCAGAATATAATGAGGGGCTATTGCAAAGCTACACAGATAATTATGAAAAGTTTTTACCTGTGTATCTCGATCCCGAACCACTGGTAAATCTGGTGTTAACATCAGGTGCACCAAACAAACAATTAGACGAAGTCATTTCCAAAGGCCAGTATATCATTAATGAGAAAAGTTTCAGCAATTATATCGACGACGCCTATATGCTGCTTGGTAAAGCGAACTATTTGAAAGGAAACTATTTCATTGCTTCAGAATACTTTGATTATACAGCAAGAACGTACAAAACCAATCTGAAAACGTTCATCATGGCCATGAACTGGAAGGCTCGTAGTCAGATGGAGCTGAACAACATGGTTTTTGCTGAGAAAATTATTGATACCATGTTGCGTGCATCTGATGAGCTGAAAAAAGACCTTGCAGAGCCCCTTGCAACAGCTGCCCAGATGCGCATTTATCAGAAACGATATAAAGAAGCGATGCTGTTATTGCAAAGTGCGATCAGATTAGCTGATGAAAAACAATTGCGTATTCGCTGGCAATATATACTGGCACAACTTCAGGAAAACGATAACGACCTGCAAAACGCATTCATCAATTATACCAAAGTTGAAAACAGTAATGCGCCTTTTGAAATGTACTTTCATGCTAACTTACAACGAATCAAGCTAAGGGCATTGATTAGCGGTTATAAAGTTAATGAGGAAAAGGCACTTCTGGCATTGTTAAAAGATGATAAAAACTTCGATTATACTGATCAGATTTACTACCAGGTAGGTGAGCTGTTTGCAAAAGAAAACAATTTCGTTAAAGCTCAGGAAAATTATAAGAAGTCTGTAGAGAAAAGCGCTAGAAACCAAAATCAGAAAGCACTCTCCTATTTAAGAATCGCTGATTTGAATTTCAGGGAGTTTAAGAATTATGTAAAAGCAAAATTATATTACGACAGTGCCGTAGCCATTCTTCCGAAAAACTTCCAGGACTACGACAACATTGTAAAGAAGGCTGAAAACCTGCAGTACTTAACCGATCGATTTACAATTATCGCAAAAGAGGATACGGCTCAGTTTATTGCCAGACTACCTGAAGGTGAACGTACTGCTCGTGTAAAAGCATACCTTACGCCTAAAGTTGAAGTAACAGACATAACCGGTACAGGCAGCCAATCCATCAACAACCCTTCTTTTCCAAATCAAGCACTCAATCCATCAACACCATCAGCAGGGAGTACTTTCTATTTCAATAACAATGCAGCGATAAGCTCTGGCTTCGCTGATTTTAAGAAACGTTGGGGAAACAGACAGCTGGAAGATAACTGGCGCCAAAGTCAGCGGTCGTCTGCCCAGGAAAACAATCAGGTAATGTCTGGAGGTAAAGTTGCCAATACTATTATTCCGGCAAATGGTACTGATGCGCAAAGTACAGATGGACAAACATCTCTAGAAAAGCAATATCTGGACGGATTGCCGGTTACACCAGCACTACTTGCTGCTTCGGATCAGAAAATTATTGATGCTTACTTCGAAATCGCCAGTTTTTACCAACAGGAGTTAAATGACAAAGAAGAAGCCAATAAAACCTATCAGGAATTATTAAGAAGATACCCCAATAATAATCACCTTGTTGCCATCTTTTATAGTTTGTACCTGAATTACCAGGGGGTAGACCAAAACAAATCTAATGAATACCGCCAGATGGTATTAACCAGATTTCCTGAATCAAGCTTTGCAAAAACCATTCTGGATCCCTCTTACTCCGCTAAACAAAGCCAGATGGAAAACATGGCTATCAATAATTACAACCTTACTTTTGACGCATACGCGAAGAAAGACTATCCAAGTGTAATTAAGCAGGCAGGTGAAAATATCTCAGCATTTCCTGATAATGATTTTGCACCACAGTACGCCTACCTAAAAGCGATTGCCATAGGGCGAACTTCAAAAGTAGACGCACTGTTAACCGAGTTTAATCACATCACTTCAACCTACCCGAATGATATGGTCATTACGCCGCTTGTTCGTGATCACCTGAAATATATTGAGGCAAACATGGAAGAGTTTAAACAACGCCCGGTAGCGCTGGTTGATTTTGATTCAAATGAGCCACGTTTTGTTAATCAGGCACCAGCTATTGCTCCGGCAAAACCTCTTATTGCTGAAAACAAATTGGCAGAAGCGGAGAAAGCTGCTGAACCGGTTACCAAACCCGTAGAGAGAATTGCCGAAGTCAAACCTCTCGATCCTGTAAAGCCTGCAAGCGTTTTCAGTGCTGCAAAATCTGATGAGTATTATTACGTTATTGATGTTGCGGATGCAACATTGACATTAAGTTCATCCCGTTTTGGCATTGGCCAGTTTAACCGGGGAAACTATCCTGACAATGATTTGGCGCATAAATTGATAGAGCTGGACAACGATCAGCTGATTTACGTGACCAGTTTCATCGACCTTGATGATGCCAGACTTTATGAATCGAGCATTACAGGCCAGTTGAAAAACATTATGAAAGTGCCGGCAAACCTTTATAAAGGCTTCATCATCAGCAAGGAGAATTTTGAAAAGTTAAATTCAAGAGCTCGTATTAACGAGTACTTAGATTTTCTAAAAGACAATTTTAAATAAGATAGTAAACGCCTTCAGCCGTTTCCTTTCTTAAAAATTGATAAATTTGCCCCTCAATCTGTTTTTATTGAGGCATATTTTTTAACAACAACACACAAAATGAACAAAGCCCTTTCTGCACAGGAAATAAAAAGATATAGTTTAGTGATCTGGAAAGTATTAATCGGTGGGATAGGCATCTTTGCAATTTTCATCTCTATGATAGGCTTCGGATTGTTTGGAGCTTTGCCCTCATTCAGGGATATCGAACACCCAAAAAGCAACCAGGCATCAGAAATTATTGCTGAAGACGGGCGTACCCTCGGAACTTATTTCGTTCAAAACCGTTCGAATGTTACTTACAAAGAAATCTCACCAAACGTAATTAACGGTTTAATTGCCACGGAAGACACGCGTTTTAAAGAACACTCGGGAATCGACTTTAAACGTACTTTCACCATCATTGGATATAATTTAATTGGAAAAAAACAAGGTGCCAGTACCATCACACAACAACTGGCCAAAAATTTGTTTCCACGAGAATCTAACCTGAACTTTTTCTCACTGGTACTAACCAAATTCAAAGAATGGATTGTGGCAGTTAAGCTGGAGCGAAACTACACGAAGGAAGAAATCATCACCATGTATCTAAATACCGTTGATTTCGGTAATCAGGCCTATGGGATTAAATCTGCCGCGCGGGTATACTTTAATACTAGCCCGGATAAACTTACATTAACGCAGGCGGCAACTTTGGTAGGGATGCAAAAGGGAATTACCATGTACTCGCCCACCCGTCACCCTGAGCGCTCCAGAAACCGCAGAAATACCGTTATGGCTATGATGGTGAAATCAGAGCTATTAACCCAGCAGGAGTTCGATGAGCAAAAAGAAAAACCGCTCGATCTGCATTTCAATGCAGCTACTGTAAATGATGGAATTGCACCATACTTTCGTTCGGTACTGAAAAACGATATTAAAGCCATTTTTCAGGATCAGGGAATTAATAAGCCTGATGGAACACCGTACGACCTGGACCGTGACGGACTGAAAATCTATACTACCCTGAATTATGATATGCAGCTTTATGCTGAAGAAGCGCAAAAAGAGTATATGAAAATTTTACAGGCGCAATTTATCAGTAGCTGGAAAGGCAGAAACCCTTATAAAGACAAAACTTTACAGATCGAACAAGGTATTAAACGTTCTGACCGCTATAAATCCTTGAAACTGGAAGGCAAATCGGATGATGAGATTACTGAAGATTTCAATACCAAAACCGACATGACCATTTTCACCTGGAAGGGAAATATTGATACGGTAATGAAACCAATCGACTCTGTTCGTTATTATAAAATGCTGTTGCGTAATGCCATGATGTCTATGGATCCAACCAATGGCCATGTAAAGGCATGGGTAGGTGGAATTAACTATGAACATTTTAAATACGATCAGGTAAAAATGGGAACCAGACAAGTAGGCTCTACTGCTAAACCATTTACCTATACCGTCGCTATAGAAAATGGTTACTCACCCTGCTATTCAGTAAACAATACGCCTGTTACCATCGAAGGTTTCGGCGACCCATGGACACCCCGGAATTCTGGCAAACCACTTCCAGGTAATATTACCTTGCAAAAAGCACTTGCCTATTCTCAAAACTTTGTAACCGCCTATTTGATGAAACAGGTGGGGCCGGTAGCGGTATCAAACTTGGCTACAAAAATGGGTATTCCCAATGTACCACCATACCCATCTATATGCCTGGGAACTTTTGATTCATCCATTTACAATATGGTGGGCGCGTATGGTGCTTTCGCCAATAAGGGTGTATATACCAAACCTATTTATTTATTACGGGTTGAAGATAAAAATGGTGTGGTGCTCTTCTCTCAAAAAGAAATCCCTAAACCGGTAATGAGTGAGGAAGTTGCTTACGTAATGACCCGCATGCTTAAAGGTGTGGTGACTGGTGGAACCGGCTACCGGCTTATCGGAAAATACAAGGTAAATGCTCCTATCGGAGGCAAAACCGGTACCACGCAAAATAACTCGGATGGATGGTTCATGGCCATTACCCCGCAACTGGTAACAGGAATCTGGACAGGATGTGAAGATCGTGCATTTCACTTCATCAGCACCAACCAGGGTGAAGGTGCAAACACTGCTTTGCCTATTTTTGCAGGGTTTATCAAGCGCGTTTATGCCAACCCTGCCCTGAAAATCAGCCATGCTGATTTCGAAGCTCCAAAATCAGGCGTTAACATTACCTATGACTGTAACCAGTACCAGCAACAGGAAGAAGGTACTAACGAACTGGATGAGAAACTGGGCTTTTAACCCTAACCACCGATATAGCTAAGGAAAGGTAAAAACTTTCAAACAAAATTAAATCTCTTTCTTTATCGTTAGAGATTTCTTTTTTATAAACATATTTTTGTATCAATGAGCATTTTCGACCACAAAACCGCATTAACCGCCATCCCCCATAAACCTGGTGTATATCAATACTGGGATGCTGATGGTAAATTAATGTATATCGGAAAAGCAAAAGATCTGCGCAATCGGGTAGGTTCATATTTTAATACCGATAAACAACAGTTCAACGGAAAAACAAGGGTATTGGTTTCACGGATAAGGAAAATCACCTTTACCATCGTAGATACTGAAATTGACGCCTGGCTGCTGGAAAATAGTTTGATTAAAAAACATCAGCCCAAATTTAACATCAATTTAAAAGACGATAAAACTTACCCATGGATTATCGTTAAGAACGAAAATTTCCCCAGAATCTACTGGACAAGAAAGGTGATTAAAGACGGTTCGACCTATTTCGGTCCTTACGGCTCAATAGGAATGATGCATACCATCCTAGATCTGATTAAAGAAACCTATCCCCTGCGTACCTGTTCACTCCCCTTAACAGATAAGAACATTGAGGAGGGCAAGTTCAAGGTATGTTTAGAATACCAGATTGGCAACTGTAAAGGTCCATGCCAGGCCTACCAAAGTGAAACAGACTACGATCAGAACATTAGCGAGATAAAAGAAATCCTAAACGGTAAAATCGGAAATGTAATCCGCGAAGTAAAAAACGTGATTAAAAAAGCATCTGAAGAGCTTAATTTTGAAATGGCACATCAGTATGCCCGGCGCCTGGAAGTGCTTGAAAAATATCAGAGCAAATCCACTGTTGTAAACAGTGCAATTACCAACGTCGACGTGGTGAGTATAGCTTCTGATGAAAGGTATGCTTTTGTGAACTATTTGAAAGTGATGAACGGCACAATCATCCAGACACAAACCATTGAAATTAAAAAGCAACTTGACGAGAGCGACGATGAGCTTTTAATCACCGCTATGCTAGAGTTCCGGACTAAGTTCAACAGCACTTCCAGGGAAATCATTGTACCCTTCGAACTTTCACTGGAAGATGAACGCCTGAAATTTACGGTACCTAAACTGGGTGAGAAAAAGAAACTACTGGAGCTCTCTCAAAAAAATGTATTGTTTTTCAAGAAAGAAAAACTGAATCAGTACGAGAAACTAAATCCTGATCTGAGAACGGACCGCATACTGACAACCATGCAGAAGGATTTACGTTTGACCCAATTGCCTAAACACATCGAATGCTTTGATAACTCCAACTTTCAGGGAAAGTACCCGGTATCAGCAATAGTGGTATTTAAAGATGCCAAACCTTCAAAAAAGGACTATCGGCATTTCAACGTCAAAACTGTGGAAGGGCCGAATGATTTCGCGACAATGGAGGAGGCAGTTTTCAGACGCTACAAAAGAATGCTGGATGAAGAACAGACCCTACCGCAACTTATCATTATTGATGGTGGTAAAGGACAGCTATCATCCGCCTTAAAAAGCCTGAAGATTTTAGGCATTGATAAAAAGGTAACGGTTATTGGTATTGCCAAGCGCCTGGAGGAACTATTCTATCCTGGCGATTCATTTCCTTTATACCTGGATAAAAAATCAGAGACTTTAAAAGTAATTCAGCAACTAAGGGATGAGGCCCACCGTTTCGGCATCACATTTCACCGTAAAAAACGCGATCAGGGGACTTTGAAGACCGAGCTTGAACAAATTGAAGGCATTGGTAAAACAACCGCTGATAAACTTCTAAAACACTTTAAATCGGTTAAGAAAATTCGCGAAGCTACAGAAAAAGAACTGACAGAAGTTCTCAATAAAAAACAGACGGTAACTTTATTAGAATACTTTAAGGAAAATGAATAAGTGTTTTACCGAATGAAAGGACATGGTGCGTTACCTCCAAACTGATAACCTTTTAAAACAAAAAAGCTTCGATTTCATCGAAGCTTTTTTGTTTTAGTATTCCCATAGTCCCTGTTCATAATCCAGGACAGATTTTTTGATCCGTTCTGATTCATATAACCGCTCTTTAGGGTCACTGATAATATCTCTGATTTTGTTGTCACCAGGATTTGATTCTTTTACAATATAGCTTGCAAATAAGCGACGGATAAAGAAATCGTCGAAACTTAGATTTGAAGCATCATTATTGGTGTTAATTAATCTTTTGTGCGCAATGATTGGTCTCAGTTCATCGTAAGAAACCCAAAATACCGGCTGCCAGGTTTTTGATAACTCGTTATATTTTAAAGGAGCAATACCCACAATACGTGGTTCAAAAATTGATCTTTTGGTATCAAAAATCCAGTCTTCTTTAATACGAAACTTCAGAAACGATTCAGGATTAAAATCATTTACCACTGTTGTTACCGTTCCGGTTTGGTTATTCGATATTTCAGATGTACCTAAAGCCGCTTTAGCTGCAGAATCTGCGCTCATTGGAGAATGAAATGCATCATCTTCGTTTAAAACACTATCAATCGGCGAATAAGCGGTTAATTCTTCAGCTTTAATCGAAGCAACCAACACGTCAATAAATCTTCCCTTTGGTGATTTCAAAACCGAATTTACAGTGTCACGAAGATCGATTTCGCGCCAGATACGCTTGGCATAGAAAACATCCTCCTCGCGAACGTCTGCGAATGGAACCATCTCTGTACTATCAACATCCTTACGGGCATAAAATCCATCTTTCGGTGGAACCTTCAATTTTTTCTTCACTGTTGAAGCATTAACCGGCAATGTAACAGGTGTATTTGTCTCTGCTACAGGTGCAACAGCCGTCGATGCAGGCTTTTTAGGCGCCAACTTCGTTGGCTTCTTCTGTGCGAAGACTGCTGTTGTTAATACCGTTAAAATTGCAATGCTTAAAATCCTTTTCATCTCTTTTTATTTAACGTTGAATGATACCGAAGGTAAAATCTTCTGACGGCCATCAGGTCCTTGTGAGACGATATCATCAAAAAATACTTTCGATCCTGGAGTAATGGCATTCATAGCGCTCTTAACAGCACCCGCAAAGCTACCGCCACTTCCCTGAATTGTAACAGCTTCCGAACGCGGCTTAATTACAGTTAGTTTATATCTTAATATCTTAAAGCTTACATCAAAAGGAAAATCATCCAAATCTGCATCAATCTGAGATTCACTCTTCAATTGTACCGACGAAACATCACCTCCAATTCTGCCACCAACTTTTGCAATCGGAGCAGGAATAGCTTTTACCCTAAACTTTTGAGAACCTAAACTTACCGTCTTACCTCCGCTGTTAGCGGTAACATTGATGGAAACCTCCTGGCCAACTTGCGAACCACTTGCTAAAACATTGTATTTGCCCGCACCAGATTTACTGAGAGAAGCACCAGATGCACTTGCAACCACACTTTCTAAAGGAAAACCAGCAGCTGAAACTGAAAATGGGTTGGGAATACCAGCATAAATTACATTCATCTTGTCTGATGATACACTTGCCGATGGTTTAGCAACCTGGTATTTCTGGGGCTGAGTTTTGTATTCTTTTACCTGACCGTCAGTTTGTCGAACACGGATTGTTCCAACCCAGGTAAATTCACCTACAGAACCGGTACCGCCAGTATAGGTACCTTTTCCTTCTTTGATGGATAATTTGTTTCCGTTCACTGAAATATCAGGAGTGGATCTTGAGTCACTTGCTGTCAGGAATACTTCCGCTGTGTACGGTTGTCCCTGAATTACATAAGATGTTGGTGCAACAGCAACAGCAGCAAACTGATCCAGGTTAACCTGAGCTTTATCCATGTTACCGAATAATTTTTTGATTACCTCAGCCTCCGCATTCTTAGTATCTGTTTGCAATTTGGTTAAAATGGTCATTGCAGCAGTTAAAGGAACACCTTCACCAAAGTAGGTAGATTGCCAGTTTCCTTTTCTCGCACCTTCAGGATCCTTTGCTTCAAGCGAGAAGGCAACAGTTGCCCTATCCTGAGGATCAAGTAAAGCGATTAATTTCTGACGGGTGTCATTGATTTTAGTTTTCAGAACATCTGCCTTCTTTTGGTTGATCATGATATTCTGAGCAATATCCTGATTAGACCTGTTTACAAGATCTCCTGTTTCCTCATCAATACCATCACCAGCTTGTGTAAATTCTTTCTTTAAGCTTTCAATGTAATTATTCAGTTCATCAGCCGCTGCTCTGGCTTTGGTAGCCTTTTCGTAAATAGGTTGAGCACGAGCAGGCTCTTCTTTCAGTTTCGAATTTTCGAAAGCAGAAAATAACTGATTAATACTGGTATTAACGTTGTTTTTCGAAGTATCCAAACTATCGTTGATATTTTTGAATGCATCTAAAATTGTATCTGATACGTTTAAGGCAAGCATGGCCAACAATACCAAATACATGATATTGATCATCCGCTGCCTTGTTGTTTCTTTTCCGCCTGCCATGTGTTATGTAGCTTTCTTTTTAAAATTAAAAACTAAATAATTAAACACGTGGGCTATTCATAGCCGATAACATGTTACCATAAATCGCATTAAGTGATGATAAGTTTTTAGCCAACTTGTTAACTTCCTCTTTAAACTGTTTTGAATCTTCCATTGATTCATTAAAGTTCTGCATGGTAAGTGATAAGTTTGAATAGAACTTATTCATTGATTTTAAGTGCGCGCTTGAATCCTGTAGCTCTAATTCATATACTGCATTTAAAGCAGAAAGATTTTTAGCCAGATTATTTACCTGATCGTGGTATGCCTGAGTGTCAACATTGCTGTCGCCCATAGCTTTCAGATTAGCAGTAGCTTTTTCAAAAGAAGAACTTAAGCTGTCGAAACCTGCAGAAGCAGTTTTAACTTTACCTGTAAATTCGTTCGTTGCAGTAGCTGCGTCAGCAACATTTGAAATTGAACTCACTTTATCGCCAAAGGTACGTAAACCAGAACCAAGGCTTTCAATTAATTCAGGGCCGATTTTCGCATCAGATAACATTTTATCTAAAGCTGCTGTATTTGAAGCGGAAGCAACAGCTGCAACAGGTCTTGCAGAAGCAACCGGTAATTCACCTTTAAAATCTTCTCTTAATTCAGGATATACTTTTTCCCATGCTGGTTCAGGTTCTGGTGGAAAAAATCCTGTTAAGAAAAATAAGAAAGCCTCTACGCCAAGACCAAGACCTATCATATAGTTACCCACAATACCTCCAATGTGAAGGATTTTGAATAACGCTCCGATAATTACAATACTTGCTCCCCATGAAATCGCTACGTGTAACCAGCTTGGTTGTTTTTTTGCTGCCATAAAATTGATGTTTTTCTTTAGTCTTTAGTTCTTGTTTGGTTTGTTTCTAATTTCTTAAATCTGTGCCCGGGTATGATGAAACGCATCTGAATCCGATGTAAGATCTTTGCGTATCCTGGTATTCATATGTTCCAACTGAATTTTGTAAAAAGTAAGCAGTGTCTTTCCACGAACCACCTTTAACCACTTTTCGCTTTTTATATTTGCTATCGCCAGCGGCCGCATCATAAGTAAAATTTGGGTTTAAATCGTGAAGTAATGGCGAGGCACTTTTGTTATAAGCTGTCAAAGTCCACTCGGCAACGTTTCCAGCCATGTTATACAAGCCATAGTCATTCGGGAAGTAAGACCTTACGCCTACAGTATAAATACCCCCATCACTCGAATAATCTCCGCGTCCTGGTTTAAAGTTAGCTTGTAAACAGCCTTTCGTATTTCTGATATATGGTCCTCCCCATGGATACTTGGTTTTAGTATTGCCACCACGTGCAGCATATTCAAACTCAGTTTCAGCAGGCAGTCTGTAGTCAGACCTCGATCCTACCGGCAATCTTCTTGATGCCGCAACACCGTCGTAAAGTCTGGTTCTCCAGTGTGAAAATGCTTTAGCTTGTTCCCAGCTCACACCAACAACAGGATAATCATCATATGAGGGATGGTTATAATAACCGCGAACCATCGGATCATTTTGCGAATAGGAATAATCGGTTTTCCAAACCATGGTATCAGGATAGATGGCAATAGTAAAGCGATCGATATAGTCTTGACGTTTGCTATTGGGGTCTTTATGACCAGCTGCAGCCTTATCCATGTTAAGCTCCGCATATGTGTAAACAAATTTACGGATGTCAAATTCTTTTTTACCTGGAAGGGCGTCCAAACCAGAGTAATACATGCCATCTAACTGACTTTGCTGCGCCTGATTGCCACCTCTTCCTCTTGCACGCCAAATGTTTGCTCCGTTGTATCCCACTTTTTTCCAGTCGATATACTTATCGCCACCAACAGCTGTAGCAGAACCGTTTCTTGGCGTAACTGTAAATTGCTGCGGCATCCCCATCATCGTTACTGCAATCGAGTCACGTACCCAGTTTGTAAACTGGCGGTATTCTGCATTTGAAATTTCCGTCTGATCCATGAAGAATGCACTGATTGTTGTCATTCTGCTCGGGCCGTTCTGCGAAAACGTGATATCCTCGTCTGCCCCTCCCAGCGGAGTATGGCCCGGTGGGATGTAAACCATTCCTAATGGAATTCTGTTATTTTTAAATTTTCGGTTATAAGACCCTACTAACTCACCCTGACCTCCATGGCCACAGCTTGCCAGCAATACAGTTATACCTACAATAGCTAGAAGGTAAATTTTCTTCATATTCGTTATGGTGTGCAAAGCACGATTAGGAGCAATTTTCTCAAAAATCACTGAAATTATCAACAAAAGCAAATATTTTACGCCAAATAGTATTATTTAACAAAGAAAGTTGGTTTATCAAAACTACGGAGCCTAATATTCTTGTTACAATAAATGCGTAACTCTCTAATAACAGCAAAGTTACGCATTTATTGTATTGACTAACAAAAAATATTTAATGTATTATTTATTAGATACTTTAATGTAATTTTCAATAGCCATAGTCATTGAGGGAACACCCGGGGTTGGTGCTGCAATATCTACAATCAGATCCATGTCCGTACAAGCCTTACTGGTATTCACACCAAAAGCCGCAATACGGGTATTATTCTGCTTAAAATCAGGGAAATTTTTAAATAAAGATTGAATACTGGAAGGACTAAAGAAAGCGATTACATCGTAAAAAACTTCAGCAAGATCAGACAAGTCACTCACTACCGTTCTAAACAATACAGCCGGTGTAAAATCATATCCGCTTTTTTCCAGAAATTTCATCGTATCTTCTGTAGCTACGTCAGAACATGGGTACAAGAATTTTTCGCTTGCATGTTTTTTTAACACTTCCGCAAGGTCGGCCGCTGTTTGCTTTCCAAAAAAGATTTTGCGTTTACGGTATTGTATATATTTCTGTAAATACAACGCGATAGTTTCAGACAGACAAAAATACTTCAGCTCAGCTGGTACTTCATAACGCATTTCTTCGCAGATTCTGAAGAAATGATCCGCAGCGTTGCGGCTGGTAAAAATAACCGCTGTGAAATCAGCAAGGTTAATCTTATCTTTCCTGAAGTCCCTTGCCGGCACCCCTTCAACATGGATAAATGACCTGAAATCAACCTTTAAGTTGTGTTTTTTAGCCAAATCGTAGTAAGGAGATTTTTCTGTTTCAGGTTTTGGTAATGTAACCAAAATACTTTTCACTTTGCGAATTCTAGAGTCGTTCTTTTCTTGCATTTTCCTTTTTCCTGCTACAATCCTATAGTTTTAATTAGTATTAAAATAGGACATATTTCGAGGGCGCAAAAGTACAAAATTAAATGCATTTTTGAAAACTTATTATTTGAAAGTATCGTCACTCCCGCCCGCAATAATTGTATAGCAAAAATCAGTCCTAACAATAAGAATGCCAACACAATATATGCTTCACCATATTTAAGTGGGGATAATGCAAACGACACTACAAGGGGAATAAACAAAAGTGAAGCATTAAAATAACTCAAATACAATATGGAGATGTATTCACCTACTGGTTTTTGAACATTGAACAGAAAACCCAAAAACCTCAATACCAACATCTTAAGGGCATAAAAAACAATTATAGTAACAGAGATGGTAAAGAAAAACTTAAATCCGTCTTTTGCCTGATACATATCTTTCCACTGCGCAACCAGAAAGAAGAACATTCCGAACACAAAACCAAATTGCACAAAAAGCAACAAAAACGGCCAGGAGCTAAACAGGTTGTCTTCTTTATTAATGTTATTTAATATCCGGTTGCTAAAGAAAGATTGGACAATGGCATATAGCTGCTTCGAAAATGCATACTTCAGGATCGCAAAAATAATCAGCATTAGAAATACAAAACCCAACAACCCTACATTCCCCTTTCTTATACGGGTACCCAGCTGGTAAGGATTTGCTTTTTTCTTTAAGTGCTGGTATTGGTGTTGCCAGGCAAGTAAATCAAGTTTAGGATAAATGTATTCTTTCTGAAGTGTATCAAGTAGAGCACCCTTGTTAATCAAGCTGTCAGGCAACACCCAGGTATGTCTCATCAAAGAATCAGTAACAAAAACCTGACGTGCTTCTGTAGCTGAATCCACCCTATATCTTTTATACCGATATTTTACCGCCGCAACCGAATCTAAGCCAATAACGGGTTCCTGAGCTGCTAAAACACTTGCAGACAAAAGAAAGGCAAACAAAAGGTAAAAAAATTTCGACATGCTTTAAACGATAGCTCAAAATGCAAAAGTATAGCATTAATCATTGTTTACCTAAATAAATAAACAGATTTCAGAGTACCTAAAAAACTGGAAACTAAATGCAGCGTTAAAATTATATCTACTAATTCTATAGATATAATTGCAGTTGTAAGTTTTATTTTTAAATTTGCCCGGAATAAGCGAAAAGAAAACAATAGACCATGTCAGTTCACGGTGCCATCATCCCCCCTGATTCCGTAAAAAATTTAGAATTTTCTATGCGAATGGCAAACATGTGTTGTTGTTGAAAAATATACGATAGCCCAGTCTTTGTACTGGAATAAGCAAATATCAATTCGACTATTTGAAAACACCTGTAAACTTTAAATCTTGAAAAGAGATATATCATTACCTGGCATAGCCCTGTTTACTCCTTGAGAGAAACAACAAAATAGTGATCAATAGCATTCAATTGCCTGGCTTTAAGAAGTTGGCGATAAATAAGAGAGGAGGAAATTAACCAGAAATAACTTAACATAAAAAGGAGAGGAATGCAATGCATCCCTCCCAGGTTCAAATTAATGAAACAGGCTATCAATTGGCGTTGGCGCCTGTTCCAACTGACAAAATAAACCCATTAAAGATATGCAAATAAATGAAAAGGTCGGGATGACCTTTCAATCTGTGCTGCGAAATAGTTTCAACAAACTGAGGTACAGATTTAAAGAAATCAAAAAGCCAATGCTTGCCGCAATGGCTTTTAGCCTGTGCGTCGTGTATGCCCAGGCACAAATCAAAACCCAGCCTCTGGTCAATTCAACCCTCACCGGGCGGGTACTGGATGCGAAAGACAAACAGCCTATTCCGGGCGCAATTGTACACATTCAGGGCACCACACACGAAGTAGTAACAGATGACCAGGGTAGATTCAACTTTGTAACCGGGCAGAAATTCCCCTATACCTTATTGGTAAGCTACATTGGATATAAAAAAACCGAGGTCATAGCAACAGGTAAACATCTTGATATCGAATTGGAAGAAACCGCCAATAATCTCAACGACCTGGTTGTAGTGGGCTATGGTACTCAAAAAAAGAGCGACTTAACCGGATCAATTTCAACGATTTCACAAACAGCATTAAAGCAGCCGGTATCGTCACTGGATCAGGCGCTGAAAGGTGCCGCAGCAGGCGTACATGTTACACAAACTTCAGGTCAGCCGGGAGGCGGCGTAAGTATTCGAATCAGGGGAGGAAGCTCAATTCAGGGAGGAAATGAACCGCTGTATGTGATCGATGGATTCCCGGTCTATAATAGTCCAACCACGTCTGGCGTAGTTAGCGGCACGTTAATCAATCCATTGTCCAGCATTAATCCAGCAGATATCGAAACCATTGATATTTTAAAAGACGCATCTGCAACTGCCATTTATGGATCCCGCGGGGCAAACGGCGTTGTGATCGTAACTACAAAAAAAGGCAAGGCAGATCGTGCCGCAATCAACTACGAAGGCAGTGTAGGTGTGCAGTCGCTACGCAAGAAAATTGATTTATTAAACGCCCGCGACTTTGCCATCCTGCGCAACGACGCCTTATATGATGCAACGCCTGCAAACGGTCGTTTTCAGTACCTGAGTGAGGCGCAGATTAATAATCTCGGCGCAGGTACCGATTGGCAGGATGAGGCGTTCAGATCTGCAAATACCCAAAACCACAACCTTTCCGTAAGTGGAGGAAATTCAAAAACCAGATATCTCCTTTCGGCAAATTACTTCAGCCAGGATGGGATTGTTAAGAATACGGATTTTAGCAGACTGAGTTTTAGAGCGAATGTTGATGCCAATCCATTCGAAAAATTGAAAATTAGCGCCAGCCTGAATTTCAATAAATCTGATGCGAACCTGTCTCCTTCTGGTATCATTAGTGGCTTACTCACCATGCCTGCAACTGCAAGCGTTTATCAGCCTAACGGGACTTACACACTCAGAAACCCGTTCGAAAACATTTTCGCAAACCCCATTGCTTCCCTTAATGAACAGGTTAATAAATCAACTGCCAACCGCTTACTGGGGACGGCCTTCGCAGAATACACCATCATCCCAGGACTAAACGTGAAAGTATTATTTGGTACTGACATAAATAATGGCATTGAAAAAAGTTATATCCCGGCTACAATTTACGAAGGTAGCCTGACAAATGGAACAGCCGCCAGAGGTGCTTTAAACTCGTACTCGTGGCTAAATGAAAATACGATCACTTACAATAAAACCATTGGCAAAAACGACTTTGGTTTATTGGCAGGCTTTACACAACAGGAATATCGGATTGAAGAATTCAACGCAGGGGCACAAAACTTTATACTCGACGACCTGAGCTATAATTCGTTGCAAAGTGGATCAACCCTTGTACGCCCGGCTTCAGACGCCTCACAGTGGATTCTTCATTCCTACCTGGGCCGTATAAATTACAACTACGATCGCAGATACTTTGTAACGGCCAGTTTACGTGCTGATGGTTCATCCAGATTCGGTGCGGGCAATAAATGGGGTTACTTTCCTTCCGCAGCCTTATCATGGAAGTTAAGCAACGAAAAATTCTTCCAGCCTTTGCTTAAAACTTTCAGCGATGTAAAACTCCGCGCCAGCTTTGGTACAACAGGAAACCTTGAAATTGGCGAATATCAGTCGCTGGCTACTTTGGGAACTTATACCTACATCATTGGCGGAAATATTCTTACCGGTTTCGCACCCACTCGAATTGCCAATGATCAGTTAAGCTGGGAAACAACCTACCAATACAATACAGGCTTAGACATTGGCCTGTTCAACAACCGTATCCAACTCACACTGGATGCCTATTACAAAAAAACAACTGATTTATTACTGAATGTAGAACTGCCCTGGACTACCGGACAGGCTTCCGTTTTACAGAATTTCGGATCAGTAAGTAATAAAGGTTTTGAAATTGGATTGAACACCAGAAATTTAACTGATGGCTTTACCTGGAACACAAATGTAAACTTTTCTGTAAATAGGAATAAGGTATTAACCATTGGTAATGGCGCAACATCCTATATCACTGGCAACTACATTATACGCGTTGGTGAGCCATTGGGAAGTTTCTATGGAACAGTCACCGATGGAATTCTGCAAACGGGTGAAGAAGCTGCCAAAGGTAAATACACCGGAAGCGCCGTTCCTAAGGCTGGTGTCAGAATATATAAAGATTTAAATGGCGATGGTACTTTCACTACGGCATTAGACAGAACCATTATTGGCAACGCCCAACCAGATTTCATCTTCGGTTTAACCAACACCTTTGAGTGGAGGGGTATCGATTTGTCAATATTTATCCAGGGTGCTTATGGCAACCAGATCCTGAATGCCAATAAGCAAACACTGGAACTGTTCACCGGACAGCAGAACGCTTCAGCATCGGCATTAGATCGATGGACACCCACGAATCCAAGCCAAACTATTCCAAGAGCAAAACTGGATCCTGCGCCTGTGTTCTCAGACCGGTTTATTGAGGACGGTTCTTTTCTTAGATTAAAGAATGTGAATCTAGGCTACACCTTGCCCAAAGCTTTTACTCAAAAGGCTAAAATCAATAACATCTATTTCTACGTAAGTGGCCAGAATCTATTGACATGGACAAAATACACCGGATTTGATCCTGAAATTACATCAGGAAGCAATGTTTCTCCCGGAACAGATTCAGGGATTTACCCTGTATCCAGAGCCATTTACGCCGGAATAAAAATCACACTATAACCTGATCAGATATGAGAAAGAATAATATACTATACGTTTTCACTATTGGTTTGCTTACGTTATGGAGTTGCAGCAAACTTGATGAAAAGCCCGAATCGATATTGGTAACCAGCGAATTTTATCAAAATGAGTCACAAGCCACCGCTGCTGTTACCGCCGCTTACCGAAAATTATATGATAGTGGTCAGTCCCTTTACAACAGCCTGCTCCAGATCGGAGTTGAAATGGCTACCGATGACTACGAAGCCGGACCACGGGCAAGAAATGCCCATGTCCGGGCAATTTCAGGGCTCACACACGATTCATCAAATGACAGAATGGAACAACTATGGAAACAAAGTTACGACGCCATCAACGTTTCAAACATTGCTATCGAAAAAATTGCTTTAATTGATGCCAGCCAGATTAGTGAGCAATCAAGAGCGAAACTGATTAATGAAGCAAAATTTTTGAGAGCACTGCATTATTTTAATCTTGTGCGGTGGTTTGGCGATGTGCCGCTCATACTAAAAGAAACCACGAGCTTAAGCCCTGAAAGTCTTTATATCGCGAAATCACCGGAAGCAGATGTTTACGCACAAATCATTAAAGATTTAAAAGACGCCGAATCCTTACCCAATCCATTACAACAAACAGCAAGGGATATTGGCCGTGCAACAGCGGGCTCCGCTAAAAGCCTGCTATCGAAAGTCTATCTCACGCAAAAAGACTGGTCAAATGCTGCTGCCAAAAGCAAAGAAGTGATTGATAGCAAATGGTATAGCCTCTTCGATAATTTTGCTGATGTATTCAATGTAGCTACGAAAAACGGAAAGGAACACATCTTTTCAGCACAGTTTCAGGGTAATTCAGGCTACCAGGGCAATAGCCTTGCAAGCAGATCAGCTTCGGCAGATGTACCTGGAATTAATGGTGATTACGCCGATGCACTTCACACCGCAGGAGGACTTTATAATACCTATGCAAATGAAGATACGCGAAAAGCAGTGACTTTTGTAACGCAACTGGTGAGCCCAACAGACGGCAAGCTATATACCTTCGCGCCACAGTTTAATAAATATTACGATCCCGCTGTGATCGGCAATCAAAGTCAGTCGTCTAAAAACACGCCAATTATCCGATATGCAGAGGTTTTATTAATCTATGCAGAAGCCACTAATGAAATCAATCATGGGCCAAATGCCGATGCTTATGCTGCTATCAACCTCGTTCGCCAACGGGCACGTATTGCGAAACTTGCCGACATTTCACCAGCTTTAAACGAAAGTGATTTTAGAGACGCTGTATTCCTGGAGCGCCGCAAAGAATTCGTTTATGAATATCAACGCTGGTTTGACCTGGTTAGACGCGGCGCTGATTATTATATCGCAACTTTGAAGGCCGCAGGGAAAACACTCGCAGCTAAACGTCACACCCACTTCCCTACTCCGCTAAGGGAAATTAACCTAAACCCCAAACTGAAACAGCACCCTGATTGGGTGGGATATTAATTAACCCTCAATGCAAATAAAACATGAAGATATTAATCAGTAAATCCGCCATCAGGGCGGCAATATTAAGCGCAGGAATCGGATTAACGGTGTCAACTGGTTTTGCACAACAAAAGAAACCAAATATCATTCTCATTCTCGTAGATGATTTAGGTTTTTCAGATACCGGGCCTTATGGTGCAAATGAAATCCAGACTCCTAACCTGAATGAACTGGCAAAGGGCGGATTAAAACTCAAGGAATTCTATAACAACTCGATATGTGCCCCCACCAGGGCCTCCGTATTAACGGGTCAATACCAACATAAAGCTGGCGTGGGCTATTTTAACGTTAACCTCGGTCTGCCAGCCTACCAGGGCTTTCTCAACAAAGAAAGTTTGACCCTTGCAGAGGTGTTGCACAATGCCGGGTATACTACGTTAATGTCGGGAAAATGGCATGTTGGCGACGACAAAGACCAGTGGCCAAATCAACGTGGCTTTGATCAGTTCTTTGGCTTCATCGGTGGTGCAAGCAATTACTATGAAATTGCTGATCGGCAAAATCCAACTGTTCCACTAGTCAGAAACAACAAGCCGGTTTACCTGGAACCGGGGAAATACCTCACAGATGAGATTACCAATAACGCGCTGAATTTCATTTCCGAGCAGGATAAAGATAAAAAACCGTTTTTCCTATATCTGGCTTTTAACGCACCCCACTGGCCTCTACAAGCCTTACCAGCCGACATTGAAAAGTACAAAGACACCTACAAACTTGGCTGGGATTCGCTCCGTAAACAACGTTATCAAAATGCCATTAAAGCGGGTGTCATTTCTGCGGATCAAAAAATTACCTCACACGATCAGGACGTGAAGCCGTGGGATAAACTAACCTACGATGAACAACAATACTGGTCACTTCGCCAGGCCGTTTTCGCGGCCATGATCGATCATGTAGACCAGAGCATTGGCAAGCTCCGCAGCAAATTAAAAGAGCTTAAAAAAGACGACAATACCCTGATCGTTTTCATTTCAGATAACGGCGCTCAGGGTGGCAACGGAACGCGACCTTACAGTCAGCGCACTACAGAAACAGTAGGTGCCCCAGGTTCTTACGAAACCCAAAACAGCAACTGGTCACAAACCGGCAATTCGCCTCTCCGCAATTATAAAGCTACGCCCTATGAAGGTGGCATCAGTGCCCCATTTATTGCCTGGTTTCCTTCAAAAATTAAAGCAGGGACAATCAAAAAAGGAACCGGACACATCATCGATCTGGCACCTACTTTCTACGAACTGGCAGGAGCCAAATATCCAGCCACATTTAATGGTGTACAAACAAACCCCTTAGCCGGCCAGAGCCTGCTTCCGCTGTTGACCGGAAATGCTGAGGAAATCCAGAGAAAAGAACCACTGGCATGGGAAAGGGGTGGTAACAAAGCCATTCGTGATGGAAAATGGAAACTCGTTTCAATAGGCACCAATGGTGCCAAATATGAGCTGTACGATATTGAAAAAGACAGGGCTGAAAATAATGACCTTGCAGCAAAACACCCCGAAATTGTAGACAAACTCAAGTTGGAATATGTCCAATGGGCTCATAAAAATGACGTTGTAGATTACAATATCCTCCGCCCCAAAGCAATTGTTCAACCTGGCAGACCACAAACCTCAGCAGCGAGAGAAAGAAGAAATTAATCAATAAATTAAAAGCGATGAAGAATTCATTTTTAATATTGCTGGCTTTGATACTGATCAATTCCCACAATACACGTGCACAACAAAACAAGCACCCAAACATCATCCTTATTTTAGCTGATGATTTAGGCTATTCTGATATAGGGGAATATGGATCTGAGATTCAAACCCCGAATCTGGATAAATTAGCGAATCAGGGCATCAGATTGAAAGAGTTTTATAACAATTCCATCTGTGCTCCAACGAGGGCATCTCTGCTTACAGGGCAGTATCAGCACAAAGCTGGTGTAGGTTATTTCGCCAATGACCTGGGTTTGCCGGCTTATCAGGGATACCTGAATAAGGAATCGCTAACCATGGCAGAAGTACTCAAAAATAACGGATATACCACGTTGCTTTCGGGTAAATGGCACGTTTCTGGAAAAGATCAGAGTTTCCCCTGGCAACGCGGCTTCGACAGAAGTCTGATGGCCAATAACGGCAGTTACTTCGATCAGGGAGACTTTAATGGTGGAAAAAAACAGCCTTATATGCTGGATGGAAAACCTTACCCCTTGGAAGCAGGGAAGTTTTATCAAACAGATGTGGTAACCGAACAGGCAGTAACTTACATTGCTGAAGAGGCCAAAAAAGACAAACCATTTTTTCTTTATTTAGCCTACACCGCGCCCCATTGGCCTTTACATGCCCTGCCTGAAGATATCGCCAAATACAAAGGCAAATATGACAAAGGTTGGGATGAATTAAGAAAAACGCGTTTTGCTAAACAGAAGCAACTGGGGATTGTAGCTGAAAACACCACTCCATCAGTTAAAAATGATGACATCTACGACTGGAGTAGACTTTCTTACGATCAACGCCATCAATGGGCCACTAAGATGGAAGTCTTCTCTGCAATGGTGGATCGGATGGACCAGGGAATTGGCAAGGTACTGGAACAGTTGAAAAAAAGCGGAGCTGATCAGAACACCCTGATCGTCTTCATATCCGATAATGGTGCTCCTGCAGAGGAGATGATAAAATGGCATAACGGAGCCATCAGAAATACTGGACCTGTAGGTACTATCGGCTCGTACGAATCGCAAAGCAAAAACTGGTCTTATGCTTCTAATACTCCTTTTCTTGCCTTTAAAGATGATATGTATGAGGGTGGAATCAGCTCGCCGTTCATTGCCTGGTTTCCATCAAAAATTAAAGGCGGACAAATCAAAAAAGGCACAGGACATATTATCGACTTAGCACCAACCTTTTACGAACTATCAGGCGCCGCATATCCGAAAAAATTTAATCAGACAATACCAAACGCGCTTCCGGGTAAGAGTTTATTGCCCGTTTTATTTAGCAAACAAGATACCGTTCAGCGAAACGAGCCTTTGTTTTGGGAAAGGGCAGGAAACAGGGCAGTAAGATCTGGTAAATGGAAACTGGTATCACATTGGCCAAGCTACAGTTGGGAGTTATACAACCTGGAGAATGATAGAGGTGAAACTCAAAATCTCGCAGCGAAAAACCATGAGCTGGTTAGTCAGTTATCTGTTAAATATTTTAATTGGGCAAAGAAAACCGGCGTAGTAGATTTCAGCACGCTTGAAGATAAGGAACCGCAATCGATGAAGGACTTCAGGAAAAGTAAAATTCAGGATCCTGTTGGCCCCAGCGGCTTCGGATTCTAAATTTGGCAGATGAAGTATAAAAAAAAAGCAACAGGGAGATTCCTTGTTGCTTTTTTTGTAAAATAACCTGAGTGTTTTTTCTGGCACCTAATATATCCAGCCAGGAGAGGGCTTTACGTTGCCGCCAGTAATCTGCACAACAGAGTTAGGTGTTGGCCAGGCTGTTATGTAATCGCCTTGCTTAACATAAGTAACATAGGGTTTTCCCCATGGATATAAGGCGCCGTTATTCGCTTTGAATTTATTGGTCAGCCAGGTACCCCAACGTAATTCGTCGAAATAGTTAATACCTTCATTTACAAATTCAATCCTCCGCTCATTTCTGATCCGTTCACGAAGGTCGGCCTGCGAACTCACATAAGTAGGCAATGCAGCATTGGTAATCTGTAATAAAGCAACTCCTGCTCTGGACCTCACTAAATTAACCAAATCTACCGTTGATTGTGTTACTCCTGATACTTCGTTCGCGCTCTCGGCCCAATTCAGCAACACATCAGCATAGCGAATAATCGGAAAATCAACCGGCGTTTGGGTCCTCACCCATGTCTCAGCGGTACCTGTTTCCACAAATTTCCGGTAGTAATAAAAACCAACTGTATTGTCTGCCCTGATATCGAACGAAGGTGCCGTTTCTGCCCGATATGGCCAGCGCCAGTACTTAGCTACGGTATTCGGACCGAAAAATGTACTGTAAGGGGTAATTAAACTTTGGTTCATTCGCGGATCCCGGCTGGCGTATGCCCTGAGTATCCTGGCTTCGTTTCCAGCTGGCAGATATAGCGACACCTGTGCGCCTCTCGTAGCAGCAGCCGTTAATTCCGCAGCTGTTGCACCGTCACGAATAAAATAGACTTCACGCTGTGCCGGTGTTAATGCGGAATATCCGGGAATGACAGTGTCCCAGTTAAATTTAGAGCCGTCAACATTCTCGTAAAGATCCGCAAGGTAGGGCGATGCATTGTAGTAACTCCAGCAAGATCCATTTGCAGCCCTGGTTCCGTTATAAAAACTGATATCCGAACCATAACCTGCAAGATCTATATTCTGCATCGAAAAAATCATTTCCGGCGACTGCTCATTAGCCAGCTTGAACAGCTGATTATAACTGTCTGCGCCCGCCCCTGTATATAGAGCAAATCCTAAGCTTGGTAGCTGCTGAAAATCTGCAATAGCAGCAGCCCAGTTCTTCTGATACATGTAAACTTTTCCACGTAACGCATAGGCTGCTCCTTTAGTTATACGTCCATAGTCACCAGACCCTGCAGCATATTTACCAGGTAGATTAGTCTCATTGATCGCATCGGTAAGATCGGTGATAATGCTTGTCCACACTTCATCTGTAGTGCTGCGGGCTTTGTTGAATTTATCGTATTCCGTAGGCTCAAGATAAATGGGAACCCCCTGGAAAACCTGATTTAAACGGTAATAGAAATATGCCCTTAAAAACTTACATTCTGCCACATACTGCGCTTTTTTTACCGCCGTAGACGGTGATTGAAGCGGGATATTCTTAATCGCATCGTTTGCTCTTGCTATGCCTTCGTATAATGCCTGCCAGGCGGTGCTAAACAGCGACAAACTTGGCGTTGCAGTTCCTGCGGTAAGATCAGTAGCAAAATAGGCCTGTCCAGTATAGCCGTATCGGTCAGTACTGTATAATTCATAAAGCATATCACCTTCTCCGTTTTTCGTTCCTCCCCTTAGTGCGGCATAAACACCATTTACGCCTTCTATGGTCGATGCATCGGATGTCCACATCGTTTTGGAAGACAATTGATTATCCGGCACCGTATTTAATAAATTCTTTTTGCAGCTGCTTAAAAATACCAACGCAACAACGCATATCTGTATTATTTTTTTCATGATCGTTTGATGATTATTTGTACTTAAAATTTAGCGTTAACACCTAATGAAAACTGTTTCATGATCGGATAAGGTGTTCCCAGGCTACCTTGTTCCGGATCTCCCAGTTTAAAAGCACTAAGGGTTAATATATTTTCACCGGTAACATAGAAATTGAGAGATTTCATCACGCCGCCCAGTCGGTTCTTTAAACTTTCGGGGATGGTATAGCCCAGCTGAACATTTTTGATCTTAAGGTATGAGCCGTTTTTTAACCAGAAATCGCTGGCAACATCATTAATTACATCGGCTGTTTTTATCCTTGGATAATATCCGTTCAGATTGCTTGGCGAATAATGGTCATCTGCTACTTGTTGAGGAATGCTGGAAGCCAACCGCACAAATGAGCTGTTGATATAAGCGTAATTGGTATAAAACTTCATTCCTGCTCCTCCAGCCAGAATCACCGAAAGATTAAAGCCTTTGTAGCTCGCATTTAGGTTCAGGCCGAACACATATTTTGGCAAGGTTGAATAATTCTGGAATTGTGCATCTCCTGCATTACCATAAACACCATCATTATTGTTATCCGAATAAAGTAAATCACCCTTATAAAGATTCCCTGCTGCAACGGTATTCACCGGGCCAAAACTATAACCGGCAGCTTTCATTGCAATCACCCAGTTCAAATCGGCATCTGTTCTGATCATACCATCTTTGGGTCCTCCTTTCGGATCAACCGCACCGGTAGCTGTGGTATAGGTACCCGAGCCTTTGTAAACGGTTTGCAAATAAAACTCATTAATTAAGTGACCCTCTACAACACGATTATTACCCCCACTAGAAACTGCCGAAACATTGTTAGAAGTGGAAACACTGCCGTCAACCGCATTTACACCATATGTAGTAGCGATTAATCCCTTGTAATTCGTCACCTGATTTTTGTAATAGTATGCCAGGTTAGCTGTAGCACTGTAATGCAACTGGCCTTTATTACCCTGCCAGCCCAATGTAAATTCTATTCCCTTGGCACTTACGCCTGCCAGATTAACTGTGGGAGCGGTAGCGGTACCGTGGGTGATATCAATTGTCGGAAGAAAAAGGATTCCCGATGTTTTCTTACTAAACCAATCCGCGGTAAAGCTCAATCCTTTTAGCGCGGTTAGGTCGATTCCAAAATCAGTTTCTTCAGTGGTTTCCCAATGTAATGCGGGATTCCCTATTTTGGAAGTGTACAATCCCACTACTGACGTACCATTAAGTGAGTACGCCGTTGTGGTCGCACTGGTTGTAGAGTACAACGATTGCCAGTCATAATTTCCTGACGCTACATTACCTACCCTTCCCCATGAAGCCCTAATCTTGAATGTATTAACTTTTATTTTTTCCAGGAAATTTTTCAAAAATGCTTCTTTGTCTAAGTTCCATCCTGCCGAAAAAGAAGGAAAATATCCGAATTGATTTACCGGCCCGAATTTAGAGGATCCATCTCGTCTCAGATTTGCCTCAAACAAATACTTGTCTACGTAACTATAATTCAAGCGGCCGAAAAATGATCGGAAAGCATAGTTGTCGCCCGCGCTACCTGTTGGATTGGTTGGAAAAGAACTGGCTGTACTGATTGCTGTTACAGAACCATCAACTAGTCCTTTGGCGGTAATACTGGTTGCATAAGCATAAACTTTGTATTGATTATACCCCGCAAGTAAACCAAGATGGTGTTTTTCTCCAAAATTAGTATTATACCGAAGGAGACTTTCCATGGTCATGTTGTAAGATTTGCTGAAGCTATTAGCTGTTGTGGAATTAACCGGATCGGCTTGATCATTACTTTGCGTAATTGCATTCGTTTGAAAGTTTTTAAAACGCAAGGATTGGGGATCGGTGAAGCTATTGGTTTCATTAAATTTGGGTGCATAACTAATTCTTGGTTCAAACGTTAACCCTTTAGCGAGATTGGCTTTAACGTACCAGGTACTACTGATATTTGTGGAAATCCGGTTCCCTTTTGTTCCTCGCAAACGTGAAAGCACATTACCTGTACTCCCGTTTACGGGTACCGGATCTATACCATAATAACCATCGTAATAGGGATAAGCCATAGGTGCAATCTGTCTGAGAAAATTCAGAAAGTCTGAAACATTGGTCAGGCTGTATTTACCCAAATCGCCAAAGGTGTTGGTACCAACAGTAATGTAATCATTGATCTTTGTTTCCAGATTAATGCGGAAACGGTAATCGCTATAGGCAGTATTGTCGATTATTCCGGGATTATTGATGTAACCGAGGGAAAGAAGATAGCTAGTGCTTTCCGATTTACCATTTAATGAAATATTGTTGTTTTGCAATGCGCTTCGGTTTATGGTGGTTTTAGCCCAGTCTGTATTGGCATAGGCAACATCATTTGGTATACCCTGGGCAGTTGTACCATCAGGGTTAGAAGCCGCGTCTATGTAGGGTTGGATGATATCCGGGGAATAGATTACTGCCCCACCGATGTTTGCTGAAGCCTCATTGATTAACCGCATATAATCCACACTATTGGTTACGAATTTTGGCAGCTGTGAAGGTCGGGTGGAAGAAAATATACCACTGTAACTCAATGTTGGTTTTCCTGATCCTTTTTTAGTCGTAATCAGTATCACTCCGTTTGCAGCAAGCGAACCGTAAATTGCGGTTGATGCAGCGTCTTTTAACACTGTTACACTTTCCACATCCTGAGGATTCACCGCATCGATAGAACCGCTAATGCCATCAATCAAGACCAGAACACTTGAGCTGCTAAGCGTACTTAGCCCGCGTATGGACAAACTCGATGCATCACTCCCGGGCTGACCTGAAGATTGATTCGTGTATAAACCCGAAGCCAAACCTGCGAGGGAGTTGGACAAATTGGCAACCGGCCTATTTTCGATATCCTTACCGCTTATTGTCGCAATAGATCCCGTTAAGTTCACCTTCTTTTGCGTTCCATAGCCTACTACAACCACTTCGCTTAATGAGCCGGCATCAGGCAACATGGTGACATTTACCACTACACCAGTGCCAACCGGCTTTTCCTGTGCCTGATAGCCTACATATGAAAACAAAAGCACCGCATTTTTTGGCGCTGTAATGCTATAGTTACCTTTTGGGTCACTTACAGTAATCACCGTACTACCCTTTACCTTAACACTTACTCCTGGTAAGGTTTCCCCTTTTTCATCTTTAACAGTCCCTGAAATTTTAGCTTCCTGCGCCAAAGCATGAGTTACCGTGCATAAAACAAAGACAATTCCAAGCCATACGCACTTCATGCGCGATAAGTTCTCATTGTTTTTAGGATGTAAATAACCCTTTTTGTAAATTTTGATCATATTAGTTTAATGTTGGTTAATTTGGTTATACCTCAAGCAAGGCTTACGAATTGCTGCTATCGTCAATTGCTTGTTATATCAAATTTGATCATTATCATAAAAGGAGTAGGGTGAAAATCCTTAATAAAAGGGATGAAAATTCTAAATCTTTCGGAAAACTAAGGTCCTTAACTGAATCAGGTAAGTGGTACTAAAATTGAATTTCGCGCAATCTGTTCTGTGAAAGCAGAATTGTACCGCGAGAGTGCACCAGAAGATTGGTGAGGTATTAAAGAGATAATAAAGAGCTGTGTTTTCTCTTATTTAAGACTTCTGCTTAATGCTTTTCCCCAAAACGTACCAAGCGCCTGTGCCCCCTTTTTGTTTGGATGAAGATAGAATGTACCGGCGGGGCCATGTTCTTCATTCATATCGCTTAAGTCTTTTTTCTTAAAATATGGATATGCATCTTCATCGCCAAGGTAAACCCGCCCTGGCTGCACTTGCTTGTATGCCTTAACCAAAGACCTGATCTGAGGGAAATAGCTCTGCAATCTTGCTCTTCCTGCACGGAGATATACTGATCGGTTTTGTGTGCTGTCACTGTAATAAATCGGTGTATGGAATACAACTTTAGCATTAGGGTACATGCTCAGTAGCGTGTCGGCCAGGGTTTTTAAGTTAGAGCGATATGTCTCAGCGGAAACGGGAGATCCATTAGGTCCCTTCTCTGCGCTGTCGTTGGTGCCCAGCATAATACTAAAAACCAAGCCGGCATTTTTTTCAGCAAAAAAAGCATCTGCAGCTTTTACCAGCTCCGCAAATGCCTTATTGGTAACGGGCAAAAAGTCGACCGTTGTATAACCGCTGTGTCCCTGATTGCTGAATCGGACATTTTGAAACTTTCCTGAAACATTTAAATAATCTGTTGCAATAGCCGCAGGACCGAAAGTGCCGGCATTTTCTACCATCCGCGATTCTGTAATACTGTCGCCGATAAAAATGATATCGTAATTGTTCTTCTCTTTTAAACGAAAAGCGGCTGAAACGGTTAAACATATTACCGCGAATAAAAAAAACAATTTGTAAAGGCTCATTCTATTCATATTGGCCGGAATCGATTTTAACCGAATGTATTAATTTTTTTCCTTGCCGCGGTATTGTGCAACGGCCTATTCCCAATTGATAACTGGATTGCCCATACAGATGGATCATGAAAAAGACCGTTGTTGTTGTTTTATCGAGTACAAGTTAAGGGTATTCCTTTGCAAGCACATCCTCGGTCAGCTCTGCAAAAACCTGTTTAATCATTACTTCCGTCGCTTTTATGGCATCAATAAGCGCGACCTTTGGAATCCCTTTGGAAAAGTTCGGTGAGGTTTGCAGATAAGATAATTCATTTGCATTATTTTATATTTGAAAATTAATGCTCTGTTATGAAGTATCGATTAACCTTAGTTAAAGTTTTGATTGCTTTTTTGCTCTTTTCCATTAACCTTTTTGCTCAGAATAAACTCAACAGTTCTTACGTAGCGGTAAAGATTAATTACCTGAGCGGGGAAGATCTCCCTGATGACAACATCCTGAAATACACATATGTAAAATATACCTTTACCCCAACCGGAGAATTTGGTAGTTCATCAGCTTATAACGATAAAGGTTTAGAATATCTCTATCAGGTATCGGGCAACCGTTTGATGATTAAAACCCTTGAAGGTTCGGTGATCAATACTTTGAGAATCATGGAATGGGACAATAATAAGATGGTGTTGATTAGCGCTTCGGCTACCGGGGCACTTGATGATGCAATGTCTCTGCAATACACCTTCTACAATGAAAAACTGGTTCAGAGAAGTATGCCGTTAAAAGCTGATGATATTTTCAGCATTCAAGAAAATGATACAGTATATAAATCGGGACAAAAAATATATGCACCCTTTAAAGGCTCTTCTTTTCAACGGTATTTACAGCTGGAAATTGGTAAAAAGAAACTGAACCCAAAAGATGTGGAACTCATTTCTACCTTTATCATCAACGAAAATGGTAAACCTGATAGTCTGAGAATCCTTCAGGGCATCAGCAAAAAGTACGACGAAGAATATCGGAAAGCTTTCAACTCGGCCGCCGGAATGTGGTTACCGGCATATCACAACGGAAAAGCTGTTAAAGTATTGATGAATATATCATTGAAATACCTGAGTATAGGTGTGGCGATGCCTTCTTATTTTAGTTCGAAATCTGCAAATGACGCATACCAGCTAAAAGATTATACCCTTGCCTTGTATCATTACGATAAATCACTTGAGGCAAACCCTAATGATGTCAGCAATCTTTACCGCCGCGGGATTTGTAAGCAGATGCTGGGCAATATGGAAGGTGCCTGTGAAGACTGGAAAAAGATCAGGCAACTCGGTGATAACACCGCAAATGAATTTCATCAACCTCCTTTTGGGTTGGAGCGTGTTTGAGGTTATTCATGGTTCTGAAAAATTCCTCGGCCCTGCCTGCGGGCTGAACAAAGTAGACCAGCTTGCCCTGATCGGTGAGCTGTATCCAGGTATGTGGAATATTTCGGGGTAAAAAAGTAGTGTCGCCGGGCGCCATCATTATCGTTTCTCCTCCTACTACAAAACGGTAGCCGTTAAATATTTGTAACCAGCGCCCCTCTGATTAACAGACGGAGGCTGACCACCTCTAACTACATATTAACCAATTGGTTACAAACTATCAAAGAGATGCCGTCAAATATTTGTAAGGGTTTTTAATTAAATACAGATTTAGTACATTCTTTTGAATACATGGCTGCTGACTTTAATTTTTCCAAACCGAGGCCCAGAGCTTAACTAGATGTCTCGATTTTTAGTTTTGCACTCAAGTCGTGGAAATAACTTGGGGACCATATTTCAAGTACCTTTGGATCCTTTATAAATCTGGAGATGTCAGCTTTGACAAAGTCCATTTTAACCCTTTCAATCTTTTCGCCCAATAATTTCCTGAACTCTTCTTCGTTGATGGTCTCTTTTTTCCAGTCACCGCTATCTATCGCCCTTAGGACGAAATGATCGAGATTGAGAGGATATCCTTTTTTGATGTACCATTCCATATCATACCAGTCCCGCCCCTTTACATTCGTGCCCCACTTGCGAAAAAGCAATGCATGCATCTTTCCGGCAAAAAGGTCGGGAAGCGACAGGCACTTCACGTAAAACGAAAAAGGTTTGAGCAATAACTTTTCCTCCGTAGAAAACCCCAATGGCGGCTCTTTATCCACTTCTATTTTGATCTTGATACTGGCTACTTCCTTAAGTCCGTTCTGTGGGATAACACCCTCCAATATAAGTTCCCTCCAAATGGTTTTTGATTTTAGAAAGGCTGAGTTGATGTTGCTCTTCACTGTCTTCTGTTTTTCCGAAATAGATACCTTCATTCCTAGGGCAGCGAACTCATTTATGATAGCATCTTGGTATTTTTCCAGCGAAAAATCCGGATCAACGGCAAGCAACGAAAAATCCAGATCCTCCGAAAATCGGTCTAGCCCATAGAATATCCTAAGGGCAGTTCCCCCATAGAATGCCGCCTTTTCAAAAAAACCGGCACGGTTAAGCCCAGCCAGGGTAATCTCCTGCATGATTTCCCTCAATGCATCTTTAGCTTCCTCCCTGTTTGCGGGATGATAATCTTCGAGCCATTCCTTTATCATATTTTTTCGATCATTTTGATTAACATTTCCAGGCTTTCCCTTTTGGGTGCATTTTCCAGCCAACTTAACATCGCATTTAGATCAAACTTAGCGAGATCTTCCTCCTCCATTCTCAGGTTTCCAAAAACATAGTCCCTTGCAGAAGACTGGCTTCTTAAGGTTATGCCTGCTGTTGTAGCTATTTTATCGCATAGGGCCTTTTCGGGGGTTGCCATTATGGCTTGCTGATCTTTAGACAGATTCACAGTGGCAAGGCCGAATGCATAATAAGGCAATGGCAGGTTGGTATAGCTATATAGTCCAATGCTGGTTTGAAATTTCCTCGATGCTTTTGTAGTCATTGAAGTTACCGCAAACACTTTTTCTGGAATTAGCCCGTAATGGGCGAGCGCACTTTCCATTGAAAGGTAGCTTGGTCCGAGTATATGGTTGGCAAGCAGAGCGCTTTCAGGCCGTTCAGCACCAAGAGACCTACCTGCTATATAAAGTCCCTTTTTGATCGGTTCGATCAGACCATCTGCTTTTAAAGATAGTATCTTATCATTTGGCCGTTTATAGTCTTTCAAAAGGCCAGCCAGTAGCTGGTGGGTCAGCGGTTGGTTAGATAACTCTCTTAGTGCTGTCTGAATATCCATTGTAAAATATCAATAAGATAAACGGCTTATTTTCGTTTATCTTATGCTAAAGATACATAAAATATGCAAAACATTAACAAGATAAACGGATAAAATTCGTTTATCTTATGTTTATTCAACAATAATACTGAATTAAAAGATGGAAACTACTAAGACAAGTTGATGGCTGGAGCCTCCGCTTTAATAGACGGAAGCTATGGTGTGTCGTTAAGACAAAATGGAGGTAGGAAACTTCCTATTATGGAAATAAAAAACCCCATCCTATTGACTAGAAATGGGGTTTTCATGTGATTTTCGGACTTGAAAATCTGAGCTCCTTCTGCTGGGCTCGAACCAGCGACCCTCTGATTAACAGTCAGATGCTCTAACCAGCTGAGCTAAGAAGGAATGTTTTTTAACCGGCCAAAATCCTCTGGCAACTTTTTCATAAAAAATCCCCACATTGCTGTGAGGATTTTTGCTCCTTCTGCTGGGCTCGAACCAGCGACCCTCTGATTAACAGTCAGATGCTCTAACCGGCTGAGCTAAGAAGGAATCCGGCTTCCAATAAAACAAGGTTTCTAAGCTTTTCAGCAAACATCCCCTTGTTCGTTTTGGGAATGCAATATTAGGGCTTTTAAATTATTTATGCAATATTTGCAGTGAAAAATTTTTAAAAAAATTCAATTTAAAATATATGAGCCTGATAATCATAGGTACTGTAGCTTTCGATGCTATTGAAACTCCTTTCGGAAAAACAGATAAAATAGTTGGTGGCGCCGCAACTTACGCAAGTTTAGCTGCTTCATATTTCTATAATAAAGCAAAAATCGTTGCCGTTGTTGGAGATGATTTTCAAAAAGCCGATATCGACACCTTTACCGAACACGGAATTGATACCGAAGGATTACAAATAAAAGCCGGTGAGAAATCGTTCTTCTGGTCCGGAAAATACCACAACGACATGAACAGTCGCGATACCTTGATTACCGAATTAAATGTATTGGAAAACTTTGATCCGGTTATTCCTGAAAGCTACCAGGACTGCGAATACCTGATGTTAGGCAACCTGACACCACAAGTACAGCAAACGGTGATCAAACGCCTCAAAAACCGCCCAAAACTAATCGTTATGGACACCATGAACTTCTGGATGGACATTATGATGGATGATTTACTGGAAACCATTAAGCTTGTTGATGTATTGACGATCAATGATGCAGAAGCCCGTCAGTTATCAGGAGAATACTCTTTAGTTAAGGCAGCCAAGAAAATTCTGACCATGGGACCAAAATACCTGATCATCAAAAAAGGTGAGCATGGCGCATTGTTATTCCACGAAGATCAGATCTTCTCTGCACCCGCTTTGCCATTGGCTGAAGTATTTGATCCAACAGGGGCTGGTGATACATTTGCCGGTGGTTTTATTGGTTATTTAGCAAAAGTTGGAACCATCAATTTCAATAACATGAAAAATGCCATTATTTATGGTTCGGCACTTGCCTCATTCTGTGTAGAAAAGTTTGGTACAGAGAAATTATTAAATTTAACTGAAGATGAAGTTGCAGGAAGAATTCAGCAGTTTGTAAACTTAAGCGCCTTTACCATCGAGCTTTAGTAATGATCCATTATTAGCCGCAGATTCACAAAGATAAAATAACCATATGTGAATCTGCGGCTTTATCATTTAAAATCCTGCTGCTGCTGGCTGCTTGTTTCTGAGGTTGATTACGGTACGACTGATAACAGGCTGCAAGGCAATCAAAATGATACTAACCACACAAAGGACCGCAATCCATTCATAATAGCTTACGCAAAACTGTAAAAAGGTTTGTTTTTGCACCGCTTTATTAAGCAATCCAATGGCTGCCTTCCCCGCCTCATCCCTGGGCATTCCCCTCGCTGTCAAAGCCGATTGATACATTTTCAACCGATCTGCCAGGGTAAAATCAAGAACAGAAAGATTTTCGCGCAGTCCGTTGTTATGTGCTCCTTTAAAATAAATCTGATAAAAATTAATAAATGCCAGACTTAAGCTAAACGTCGAAAACCGCACAAACACCCCAACCGAAGATGCCGATTGACTCATGCTATCAGGGACAGATGACATAATGAACATCACTATTGGCGACATCACCATCCCAGCCCCTACGCCCTGCAAAAACAAAGGAACATAAAAGTTATTGGTTCCGGCTTCGCTGGCAAAAAGCAGACACATCCAAAGAAAAAATATGAATAGCAAGGTAAAACCTGTTACCCATAGCACCCGCAACTGTTTTTGGCGGGTTAAAAACCGGATAGCAATAACAGAACCTAAAACCACGCCAGCGATATTGAAAAGCATAATCTCATTGGCATGCAATGAATCCATACCCAATACATTGATAAAGTAGGACGAAGTGAGGGAAAAGGCCCCGCGAATAATATATAGGATAACCAGAAATACAATCCCGATTGAAAAATTCCGCGATTTAAAAACACTCAGATCAATCGCCGGCCTCTTTAATGTTTTTTGTCTTAAAATAGAGGTGAGACCCAAAGTAACAATCGCTACAATGGAAAGCACAATACCCGGATCATCCAGCCAGTCGCGCTGCTGACCATAAACCAGCACATAGGCAATCAGCACCAGCATCACCGAAAACAACACAAAGCTCATCCAATCGATTTTATACAGTGGCATTTTCCTCAGCACATGTACCTTGTTCATTACACTGAAAAGCAGAACAGCGCTGGGTAAAAAACAAAAAATTATCGCCTTATATACCACGTTGTATTCAAAATTCTCAACGATTGGAACGGAAAACAAAGCTGTAATGGGCGAAACACAAAGTATCATCCCGTAAAATATAGTATATCCGGTTTCCTTTGCATGTTCAGATTTCAAGCGACTAAAAAGCAAATTCAACGAAATGCTGGTAATTCCACAATTTACAACCCCTTGTAAAAACCGGAGCGCAAATATAATACCCATAATCCGGGTATGGTAACACCAATAGGCAATGGCAATTTCCAACACTACACAGATCAGCAAATAATCCTTTGTAACCACACGGGCAAAAAAGCGTCGTTCAACCACTGCAAAACTTGCTACGGCAGCATAAAACATCAATAACGAAAATTGTACATCAGAAGGTTCAGCACCATAATAGCCGGCGGCAGCAATGCCATCGGCAGTAGATAATGCAAAAAGCAATACCGATGAAAGCAATACCGATACAATGCTGGTTACAACCAACCACTCTGGTACTCTTGCTTTAAATATGGGCAAAACCTCAGTCATTTCTGTTTACTTTTACACTGGCACTCATTCCGGCACTTAACAAACCAAAATCATTCCCCTTATCTACCAATTTGATACGAACAGGGATTCGCTGTGCAATTTTCACAAAGTTCCCTGTTGAGTTATCGGGAGGGAGCAATGAAAACCTCGAACCTGTTGCACCCGACAATGATTCTATTTCACCTGAAAAAAGCACATTCGGAAAAGCATCAACCTCTACATTAACCTTTTCACCTACATGCATTCTGCCAATCTGTGTTTCCTTGAAATTTGCAACAACCCATTTACCGGCGCTTCTATCCACAATATAAGCTAAAGTTTGTCCGCTTTGGACCAATTGCCCGGCCTGAATGGTTCTACGCCCCATCTTCCCATCATAAGGCGCAACGATTACCGTGTAAGATGTATTCAGGTTATTCCTTTTTACAACAGCTGCCCTCCTTTTGATCTCTGATTCAAGCACATCACTTTGCGCCCTGATATCATTCGTTTTGGAAATCGATGTAACATAATCTTCTTTCGCAGCCTGATACTCTGCCTGAGCAACCTGTAAAGTACTCTCAATGGTTTCCAGCTGCTGACGGGTAGCAGACTCGGCATCAAAAAGTTTTTTGTATCGGTTATAATCAGTTTCAGCCTTCCATAGTTTTGCCTTAGCCGCAGCAATCTTGGCCTGCGCAACCGAAGCTGCACTTTGAACCGTTTTGATATTACTCTGCTGAACCGAAACCTGAGCTTTTGCATTCATCAGCGAAGCCGAAGCCTCATCCTGCTGAACAGTATAATCGTCGTCATCTATCAAAACCAGTGTATCGCCCTTTTTAACCTCTTCATTCTCCTCAAACCTGACTGATTTGATATAGCCGCTTACCCTGGCCGTGACCGGATTTATGTATTCATCTACTTGTGCATCATTGGTTTCTTCGTAACGTAAATAGCCAAGAAGTGTTTTCGCACCCCATACTACCAAAACCGCAAGCACAATAAGCGCTATAACGGTGGTAATCCTACTGATAATTTTATCTGCCTTATTTTGTGTTTGTGTGTTCATTTTATAAGTTTCCTACAGCTTTTTGTAATTGATAGTATTGAATTCTGGCATTTACTTTTGCAGTGGTTAATTCGAATTTCGACTGTAAAACCTGTGTTTCTGCGTCAAGTAAATCAGTTAAGAGCGAAAGTTGATTGAAATAAGTATTCTGTACAATCCTGTAACTTTCCGTAGCCTGTTTGATATTTTCTTCTGCCAGACTAATCCGCTGCAACGATTCTTTGTAACGGATATAATTCTCCTGCACTTCCTGCCTGATATTGTCCTTCACATCCTCATCCTCAACTTCTTGTTGCTTCAATCTGATTTGCGCTTCCTTTACCTTATGTTGATTGGTATACCATGATGATATGGGGATCTTCAACTTTAAACCAAACATCCCGTTGCTGTACAGCGAAAGCGCATAAGGATAAAACTGAATTTGAGGATAAGCATAAGCATATTCTCCAAAGAAGCCCAGCGTTGGCAAAATATTTGATTTAACGTTCTTTAGTTTCAGTTTAGCCAGCTCTTGTTCCTTTTCCGAAACCTGGAGTTTAAAAGAAGAATTTTTGGCATCCGAAACATAATCTTCCACCTGCTTCAAAGCAGCAACATCGCTTTCAGCGGTTAAAACCTCGGGAGTTAACGTAGCATCATCAGGTCTTCCAATTAAAATATTAAGTTTCTGTTTCGCAATCCTGATACTGTTTTCAATTTCCGTAAGCAGCATTTTTTGCTTCGATAAACGGAGCTCAGCCCTCAGCACATCACTTTTTAAAACCGTGCCGTTTTTATAAAGCTAATTAATTTCGGCAAGTTGCTTCTCCCGGTCACGAATATCCTGTTCCAGCAAACTTTTGTATGAAATGTTCCGAAAAACATCATAAAAATAAACTGCAGCGGTATAGTGAATTTCCTGACGGCTTTGCCGCTTCTGCACATTACTTAGTTCGCTTTCTACCTTTGAGGCTGCAATTTCAGTATTGGTTTTCCCACCATTATAAATGTTTACATAAGCTTCAGCTCCCGCTTTGTAATACGTTGGCGCAACCTCAAACTGCGATGGCGTATGAAACAAACCATTATCATAAATGGGCAAGGGAAGCACATGTGCATAGGTACCTGCAGCTGAAACCTCAGGCAACCGCTCTGCCTTACTTACCTTAATATGGGCTTCTGCAGCGTGAGCGGCTAATTCGTGTAACTGATTTTTCTTACTGTTACTGTCTGCAAGTGCCCAAACCTCATCAATGGTAAAATGACCGGATGAGGCGATTTGTGCATGTAAAAAATTGGATGATAAAAGAAAGGCCATACACAGCCAAAACATTCTTTTATAAGCTATAAAATTCATACCTGTTAATTAATGATGCAAATTTCGACAGAGATTTGTTTCTTTGTTTTATCTAAAGTGACAGATATTTATTCAAACCGGCCAAATGTTAAAAGTTAGCAACGAGGACCTTTTATTTGCAATCGACGAAAAACCAGAAACCATGTACGTTTGGCACAGCAGGTTCGAAGACCGATTTCAAGACCATACTCACTCGAAAGGACAATTGACTTACGTAGAGGGAGGGATCATCTTTTTATACACCAAAGAGAAATCTTACTTTCTGCCGGCCAGGCATTACGTATGGATACCGGCAGGTATAGAGCACCATTTACAACACCGGTATCATGCTGCAGTGGTACGGAATATTTATTTTGACACCACCACAGATGATGAAAATCCTTTCTATAATCAGATTGGCATATACCCTGTGAATAATCTCCTGCTCGAAATGTTTTTGTATTCAGAGAGATGGAACGGAAATATAGAGCCAGGAACCAAAGAATATGATTTTTTAAACACGCTGAAAAATATCCTCCCTGTGGTGAGCCAGCATCCTTTGCCAATCGCGCTACCCACTACCGAAAACCAGCGTTTAAGACCCGTATTGAAACACATTATCGACAATCTTTCAAATGATACGATGAGTCTGGAGAGTGTTGGAAAGGCCAATGGATTTAGCGAACGTACCTTATCACGTTTATTTCAGTCGGCCATGGACACTTCTTTTTTTCAGTACTTAAAACTGGCGAGAATGATAAAAGCAATGGAGAAATTACTGGAAACCGAGCTCACCATCAGCGAAATTGCCTATGAGGTTGGCTATAACAGTATTTCCTCTTTCAGTAATACATTTTATAAAATGGTTGGCAAGAGGCCCTCAGAATTTAAAGAATTGAAACTGGCTACCTTAACCAAGATTAACCTGGTATAATCAGCGCCGCAATGGGGCTGAACTTTTCAAACACAGCATCAGTATGAGGTGCGTCGGGCAATTCGTCTGTTAAGTCCTGACCAGCCCAATGCTCGTAATGTTTGCCGTTTCGCCATAAGCGGCTCTCGGTCATATCATATATCAAACCTTTATAGGCTACCCATATTTGCGGCTTATCCTGTCCGTTTCTTAATGCAAGCTGTTGTTTGGTATAAACCGGTAAATCCATTTGATATGTTCTAATAGCTACAATGGCGAGTAAGTTACACAACCAGGTGTTCAGTGCTGTTTTTGTTAGCGCTATACTTGTCTTTAAAAAATTCGTACAGATAAATATTCATCAGCAATAATCCCATTAAATAAAAATGGTCTTCAAACGGAATTGTACCCACCCTAAAGCCAAGGTTTTCCTTATCGTTATATATCACCACTGGTATTGCGGTTAAAAATCCATTAACAATGTAAAAGGGCAGCAACGAAACAAGATAAGCCCTGTAAAATTTGTACATAAACCTGAACTTAACATTCATATACTCCACATAAGCCAGCAAAATTAAGAGGAACCCAAAATTGATAATCGTATACCACCGGTTATACCCAAAAAATAACATGGCCACGGAAAGTCCTAAAAACAGGTTACTGAGCGAAAAACTGTATTTCTGTAAATCGTTCTTTGGAAAGTAAATGTTAAGACATTCATAAATAAAAATACAGGCATAGGGAACAGTGAGAAAAAACAGGATTTCTTCAAGCGGTAAACCAAAAAAGCTAATCCCCACGATGTAATCAGGATTGAATGACCATACATTAAGCTTTACAAATAATAGATCCCACACCAGGAAAACAGCACCGGTAATTAAAATCGCAGGAATTACAAATCTCCATTTGCTGAAAAAGTACACCTTTCTATCAAATGAAAGCACAAGTGGAAAAACAATAACAGCAATATTAATAAGCAGGTAGATATAGTTCATTTAGGTAAATTTCTTTAAAATATTGATTTCGGCTGCAGTACATCGTTTACTGTCGATCATAAACCTGGCTACACTCCTGATTAATTCATCATTGGCTACGCCAAAGTTACGGTTTTGGTAGTGTTTTATAATTTCTTTCCTATCGGTTTCCAGTTCCTTACCAAAGCCCAGAAATCCTGGTGTAAAATGCTCAATGGAAAAACGCATGAAACGAAGCTCCAAATTTTCAGCATCCATATTAATGGCTTTTTGCATTGTTTTTAACGCCTGCTTCAAATATTTGATCTTATTGTATGGATTCCAGGCGTGCTTGGCCTTGAGCGCCTCTAACGTACCGCAATACCCGTTAATTAAAGCAGTCTTATTTTTGAATTCGCTTAGTTTCAGATATAGTGAGTCGGTAAGTGATGAATTATCAACAGCCTTGATTAAGTTATTCTTTAGTATGGCAACCTCTTTCGGAGACAATTGTGAATAGCTAACCTGAATGGAACCAAAAAAAAACAGTAATAAAATTTGAAATTTCCTCATCTAGTAAAACAAAGGTATAAAAAGTCAGTTGTTTTTTAACGTTTGGAGAATCAGCAGTAAAAGATTCGAAAATTAGTCCACGATGGCACATTCCTTAACGTGCTTTATAAAACAAAATCGGTAAAAAATCACTTTATTTACGCAATGGATAATAAACCAAAAGTAATTGTGATCGGCGCAGGCTTTGCAGGATTGGCAGCCGCTGCAGTTTTAGCTAAAGATGGTTTTGAGGTTACCGTACTCGAAAAAAATGAAATGGCAGGAGGAAGGGCCAGAACCTGGGAGAAAGACGGCTTTACCTTCGATATGGGGCCGAGCTGGTATTGGATGCCTGATGTGTTTGAGAATTTCTATCAGCTATTTAACAAAACCACTGCTGATTTCTATGACCTGCAACGCCTAAGTCCATCATACAGGATTTATTTTGGACAGAATGATCGTATGGACATTCCTTCCACTTTAACAGATTTGTATCAACTATTCGAAGAACTTGAACCCAACAGCAGTAAAAATCTCGACTCATTTCTGGCACATGCAAAATACAAGTACGATGTAGGAATGAACGAGTATGTATTCAAGCCATCCCATAGTATAATGGAATATTTTGATCCGCGTTTAGCCGTCAGCGGGATCAAGCTGCAACTATTAGGCAACATGCGAAAACATGTACATAAGCTGTTTAAAAATGATAAGCTCAGAAAGCTGCTGGAATTTCCGGTTCTATTTCTCGGGGCCACCCCGCAAAATACACCCGCACTGTATAGCTTGATGAATTATGCCGATCTGGTATTGGGCACCTGGTACCCAAAGGGCGGTATGCATAAAATTGTTTCAGCTATGCAAACCATTGCCATAGAACAAGGCGTGAAGTTCAAATTCAATACAGAGGTTACGAAAATCAATGTAAAAAATAATATTGCAGATGAGGTAGTGACCAGCGACGGGAATTATAAAAGTGACTTCGTTATCGGAAATGCCGATTACAACCATATCGAACAAAAACTTTTAAATTCCGAAAACCGAAGATACACCGAGGAATACTGGGACAGCCGAACGATGGCTCCCTCTTGTTTATTATTCTATGTTGCTGTAGATAAAAAACTGAAAGACATTTTACACCATAACCTGTTTTTCGATGAAAACTTTGATGCACACGCTGAAGAAATTTATACAGAACCAAAATGGCCATCCAAACCATTGTTCTATGTATGCTGCCCCTCTGTTACCGATAGCAGTGTAGCACCTGAAGGATGCGAAAACCTTTTCTTTTTAATTCCTGTAGCACCGGGACTGAAAGATATCGAAAGCAAAAGAGAAGAATACTTTAATTTGATCCTTAAACGCTTCAATGAATTAACAGGAAACGACATACATAACAATATTTTGTTCAAAAGGAGCTATGCCATGAAAGATTTTGAGCAGGACTACCATGCCTTCAAAGGAAATGCCTATGGCTTAGCAAACACATTGAAACAAACCGCATTCCTAAAACCAAAGATGGCTTCCGTTGTAACAAATTTTTTATACACCGGACAATTAACCGTTCCAGGCCCTGGAGTGCCCCCTGCAATCATATCAGGGCAAGTGGTAGCAAAAGAAATAAAAAAAAAGTTAAAAAAAGCTTGACAAACTTAAAATTTCCCCTATCTTTATAACCACAAAACAAAAACACTATTTAAAAGCCTGAAAACACATAATCGTTTAAGGTTTTCATTTGTTTCGAAATAAGAGAGAAGATAAGTTGTTGAAAGCAAAAATAAGAATCAACTAACCAAATATATGATAAGCAAGAAGGCCTGGAGACATCCGGGCCTTTTGCTTTTAATTCAATTCCCGCCAAGCGCACACCCTCTAGTCGTTCAAATACGAATTCTTGATGAAGCCTCCGGTAAATAACAAAACAAAAAAAGCCCGGAAATAATCCCGGGCTTCATGTTTTTCATGTGGTGTATTTTAAGCCATTTCAGCTAAAGCAATGTCTTTAGAGTATGTTTTCAGGTATTTTTTAAGAATTCCACGCGCAACGTGAATACGAGTTTTTACTGTTCCAATTGGAATGTTCAGCATATCTGCTATTTCATGGTATTTGAAGCCTTCGAAATAACGGATAAAAGGAATATAATATTCTTCAGGCAGTTGCGCTAAAGCCTTATCTATATCGCCGAGCACGAATTTACTTTCTGCCTGATTTTTGGTTGCACTATAAGAAAGGTTTGCTGAAGATATATCGTCGCTTTGGGTAATTAAAGTATTGGTTTTAACCAGGCGGCGATAGTTATTGATAAAGGTATTTTTCATGATGGTAAACAACCACCCTTTTAAATTTGTACCTTCTTTAAACTTATTATAATACGTAATAGCCTTAAGCATAGTATCCTGAACAAGATCATTTGCATCTTCTGCATCTTTGGTGAAGTTTAAAGCGTAAGATCTTAGGGATACTGAATGGTGGTTAACTAGGTGGTTAAATTCGAATTTTGTCATGATGTTTAGCTTTAGGTAAGATAAAAAGTCAAATGAACTATGTTTCATTCCCTTTAGCTTAAACAAAGTTAGTACCAAAAATTTTTGGCACGAGCCCGAAACCCTGTACGGGTTTTGAGACTGGATTTCGTCACAAAATATTTACTTCCCGCTCGAGAGTGACTCCAAAAGTAGACTTCACACTGTCTATAATCTGGGCAGAAAAATCAAAAATGGCTGTGCCAGAAGCACCTCCGTGGTTCACCAGCACCAGTGCCTGATTTTTCCAGGTACCGGTTTTACCCACTACTCTCCCCTTCCAGCCACATTGTTCAATTAGCCATCCTGCTGCCAGTTTAATCTTATTATCGGCTGTAGGATAATGGACCACATCGGGGTGCCTGGCAATAATATCAGCAAACTCAAATTTTTCAATAACCGGGTTTTTAAAAAAACTGCCGGCATTTCCGATAGTGGAAGGATCGGGAAGTTTGCTAACCCGGATGTGCGATACAGCTGCAGAAACATCAGCAATTCCAGGAACCTCAATGCCACGCTTTTGCAGTTCGGCTTCAATTGCACCATACGATGTGTTAACGCCCGCCTTTGTTTTTAATCTGAATTTTACAGTGGTGATAATGTATTGCCCTTTTAATTCAGCTTTGAAAATACTTTCACGATAACCGAAGTGACAATCAACGAAAGTAAATGTCTTAATTTCACCAGTTTTGATTTCAAAAGCCGTACAACTTTCAAATACATCTTTTAATTCAACACCGTAAGCGCCGATGTTCTGGATGGGCGAAGCACCCACAGTCCCAGGAATCAGGCTCAGGTTTTCTACGCCCCCAAAGTTATTTCCTACACAATAATTAACAAAATCATTCCACACCACTCCTGCTCCGGCAGTAACCAACACATCTAAACCATCTGTTTCCGCAGAGATACCCTTGATGCACATCCTGATGATCAGACCATCGTAATCTTTAGTAAAAAGCACATTGCTTCCGCCGCCAATTATGAAAAGCTCCTGATTTTTGAACAGCTCCATTCCGAACAGATCTATTAAATCCTGCTCATCAAAAATTTCCACAAAATAACGCGCTCTTACATCGATACCAAACGAATTAAAAGGCTTAAGCGAAACGTTTTCCTGGATTTGAAGCATAGTTACAATATTATGCTGCAAAGTAAAGCAAAAAAAATAACTGCCCGGATATTAACAGACAAAAGGTGGTTTAAAAACTGATTTTCGTTAAATTAAAGTTTCTTTTGCTACAACCGCCCTTCATCGGAGATTGTACGGAGTTTCATCGGAGTTTTATGTAAATCAGCAGTTTAACCTGAGTGGAAATCAAGCAGAAGCTAAAAATAAATTTGCAACTTATTCTGAATAGTTGTAAATTCAATTATAAATTTTTTCAATATGGGAAGTGTAAAAAATGGCATCTTAGGAAATTTCAGCGGAAAAGTCGGTTCAGTAGTCGGCGTTGTGTCACGCGGAAAAAATTATTTGAGGGGTTTACCTAAAAAATCAAGTAAACCGCCTACCTTAAAACAAATTGCTGCAAGGGCAAAGTTCAGGTATTTTAATGAATGGCGCAATCCTTTTTTTAAATTCTTTGCGATTACCTTCATCAATCAAACTGCAACACATTCTGCCCAGAATGCAGTTCACCGTTTTAATAAGGATATCGTAATTGGCGAATACCCGGATTTTGATTTAGATTATCCCAAAATCAAAATCAGCGAAGGCACCTTAGCATTACCAGAAAATTTTGAACTCAGATTAAGTGAGCAAAATCTGTTATTTACCTGGAAAAAATTGCCATCTGATTATCCGAATATGAAGATTGATGACCTGCTGGCATTTGCGGTACTCAAAAAAAATGATAAAATGGATATCGCAGCAAGCACATGCGCCACGAATAGAGGATCAGGCCATTACGAATATACCCTGCCTGAAAATTTCCACGGACATGAGGTTTATGTATATGGAACATTTTTAAGCAACAACAGACAGCAGGCATGTACAAGTTTTTATTTCGGACTCTATTCAGTCCCTCTACCTTAGACGGAAATTAAATGATTACAGAAACAAACTTTTGCGGCACAACAACGCCGGATGAACCGAATTAGGGCAAACCTTATTTTACTTTGCCTTAAACAGCTTTTTACTTACGAACAGCAATCCAAAAGCTTTGCCTCTCTCCTTATTTCTGTTTTTATGATGGATTTTATGTGCCTTTCTTACCGCCATTAAATAGCTATTCTTACTCGAGAAGGTTTTTAACCTCCGGTGCACAAACCAGTCGTGCACAACAAAGTAAATAACCCCATAAACACTGATCCCTACACCAACAAAAAAAACATTCCCGAAATGATGTCTGTCTGCAAACATCAGGGCCAGCGAAATCACAGCAAAGCCAACAGCGAACAAATCATTCCATTCAAAGAACGATTCCGTTTTTTCATGATGACTCTTATGCAAAAACCATAATGGTCCGTGAAACAGGTATTTATGCATGCACCAGGAAAAACATTCCATCAATACAATGGTCACTAAAACAACGAGAAGCCTAACGATTATCACCTCCATAATATAAATTAATTCCTAAATATACTATAAACCAACGAAAAAGGTTTTAATTGTCACATGATTGTAAGCTTGCGTTCGAATTATGAATCAGGCAATTAACAATTTCATTTAAAACATCTAACTTTGACCAAAGTATTAAAAAAGTCAGAAAGTAGAAAAGTAAAATGATTGTAGCTGATAAAAAGCGAGAACAAATTATTGATGGAGCCATCAAGCGTTTCAGTCACTTCGGAATTGGTAAAACCACCATGAACGATATTGCTGAAGATCTCTCCGTTTCCAAGCCCTCCCTTTATTATTATTTCCCCGACAAGAAAAGTTTGATTGTTGGTGTGATTGAAAAAGTATTTACCGATTATTTTGATTTGTTAAAGAAAAAGTATAATCCGGATGCATCGTTGGAAACTGTTTTGTACCAAACCATCGACATCCGAAGCAGCTTCTTCCTGAAATATTTCATGCTAAGAATATCGGAAGGATTGCCGGATATTTTCAACGATGATTCGATGAAGAAAAAGTTAACTGCACTAAAGGATAACGAAAAAGTTTTTTTTGCAGATATTTTTGAAAAGGCACAGGTTAACGGGGAGATCAAACACGAAAGTATGTCACATGTAGCAGAACTCTATCTGGAAAGTTTGATGGGTTTAGTAAACATGTGTTTGCTGGAAATTGGAAAAGATTTGACTCCAGATAAAAAAGCAGTGAACAAAATGGCGCAGAAACAGAAAGATCTTTCATCGATTTTTATAAAAGGATTAAAGTGCTAAAGCCAGATAACGAAAGCATAAGCTAAACAGGAGTAGTGTGCTGTCCTGATACTTATTACCAGCTACTTGCTAAAAAAAAGAACCCAAAAACAAAAAAACAATACATTATGCTTAGAGTAAAAACGGTAAGATTAATGCTCATCCTCTTTGCTGGCATGGCCATACCACAACTGGTGGCTGCCCAACAAAAGGTTACCCTAAAAGACGCATTAAATTATGCCTTACAAAACAATGCCCGCGTTCGCAAGGCGAAACTGGATATACAGGGCGGCCGCTACAAGGTTGAAGAAGTGAGGGCTCAGGCTTTACCACAAATTACAGGTACCGCCGGCCTAACCTATAATCCTGTTATCGGTCAGTTAGTTGCCAATTTAGGTGGACAAACACAAGCCTTTAAATTAGGCCAGAACTGGAACTCATCAGCCGGCGTTCAGCTTTCACAACAACTTTTTAACCAGCAGGTGTTCACCGGCCTTCAGGCTGCGAGATCAAGTGAGGAATATTACAACCTCACTTCTCAGTTAACTGAAGAACAAATTATCGAGCTGGTAGCAAACAATTATTATCAGGTACTGGTAAACAGACAACAACTGAATGTAATTGATACCAACATCAAAAATGTAAAAATCGTTGAAAAGGTGATCTCAAATCAATTTAAAAATGGTTTAGCCAGAAAAATTGATGTTGATCGGATCACGGTCAACCTCACCAATCTGAATACGCAGCGCGATCAGGTAGTAAACGCCATCACCCAGTTAGAAAATCAGTTAAAATTTTCAATGGGTATGCCGGTGAGCAATCCAATTGAACTACCAGCTACAGAATTAACTCAGGTTACCCAGTTACCCGTATTTACCGATTCTGTGGATTTAGCCAATAGAACTGAAGTTAAATTACTGGATAACCAGGATAAACTGCTCAACCTGCAGCGTAAAGCTTACCTGGCAGAATACTATCCTTCATTGGCACTGACCGGGAACTATACCTATTCGAGCCAAAGTGATGGCTTCGATTTCCTTAATTCAAATGCTGCTGCAATTGGTTACGGTGCTTCTGCAATTGGATTAACGCTTAGGGTTCCAATTTTTAATGGCTTTTTAACACGTTCAAAAGTTCGCCAGGCTAATGTTGACATCCTAAAGGCAAAAGAAGACCGCAAAGAATCTACCAATTCATTGAATCTGGCTTACGAAAATGCAAAAATTCAGCTTCGTAATAATCTGAACACGATTAATTCGCAACGTAAAAATGCAGACTTAGCTCAGGAGATCTACAAAAGCACCCAGAACAATTACAACAATGGACTGGCTTCCCTGACAGATCTACTGGAAACAGAAAACTCATTAACAGAGGCGCAGAACAGCTATACCCAGGCTTTATTAAATTATAAGATCGCCGAAATACAACTAATCAAATCAAACGGAAATATTAAATCGCTAGTACAATAGAAATGAAAAGAGTAATTACCATAATCATCGTAGTTGTTGTTGCCCTTGGTGCAATAGCCTATGTTTTAAGCAACAATAAAAAGAAGAACGAAGAGAAAACTGCTTTCATTGCTAAAGGTGGAGGTGCTGTTGCCGTTCGGGTTGCTACTGTTGAGAAGAAAGTTGTAGACATCGACTTCGTAGCAAACGGAACCTTTGCGCCGAAACAGGAACTTAATTTCTTATCTGAAAATGCCGGTCGTGTTACTGCTATTTACGTTGACGAAGGTTCACGTGTAAGCAAAGGACAGGTACTGGCACGTATTGATGCTGAGATTATCAATACTGATAGAGAAACTGCTCAGGCATCTTACGAAAACGCCAAAAGAGATGAAGCAAGATATCAAAGCTCTTACGAAACCGGCGGGGTAACCCAGCAACAACTTGACCAGGCTAAACTGGCTACCAGAAATGCAAAACTTCGTTTACAAGCCTCACAAAGAAAAGTAAGCGATGCTAACATTAAATCACCAATTAACGGTATTGTGAACAAGAGATACATAGAAGTTGGTGCGTTTGTAACCGCTCAGGGAACCCAGTTATTTGAACTGGTTGACGTATCTAAACTGAAGCTGAAAGTAAATGTAAACGAGGCTCAGGTAGCAAGCTTGAAAATCGGTGATGATATCGCGATCAAATCTACCATTTTCCCGGATGAAAAATTCTCTGGAAAAGTAACTTTCATTGCAGCAAAAGCCGATGGTACTTTAAACTTCCCGGTTGAAATTGAGGTAAGCAATAACACCAAAAACAGCTTAAGGGCAGGGATGTATGGAACTGCAGTATTTAACTTCCCGAAACAGGCTCCAAGCATTTTGATTCCCCGTACTTCATTCGTGGGCAGTGTAAGTAGCAATCAGGTATTTATCTATGATAAAACCAACAATACTTCTAAAGTTCGTAATGTGGTTACAGGCCGTATTTTAGGCGACAATGTAGAAGTTCTTGATGGACTAAAAGAAGGCGAAACAGTGATCACCAGCGGTCAGATCAACTTAGCTGAAGGTACTGCTGTAAGCATTGTAAAATAAGTTAGAGAGATTTAGTCGGCTTTGAAATCGCGAAATGCCAATCGCAAAACGCAATACGAATTAAAATGAAGATAACAGATATATCTATAAAAAGGCCCTCGCTGGTAATTGTGGTTTTTACCGCACTTACTTTATTGGGGCTACTCAGTTACTTTTCGTTGGGCTATGAATTACTTCCAAAATTCTCGAACAACGTAGTATCTATTTCAACAATTTACCCTGGCGCTTCACCAAATGAGGTTGAGAATACCGTAACCAAGAAAATCGAGGATGCGGTATCATCAATGGAAAACATCAAAAAGATCAACTCAGTATCTTATGAGAGTTTATCGGCAGTGACCATCACCTTAACGGATAAGGCCAACATCGATATTTCCCTGAATGATGCACAACGTAAGGTAAATGCTATCCTGGCTGATCTGCCCGAAGACGTAAAAACACCATCTTTAAGTAAATTCTCGCTGGATGATTTACCGGTAATTACCATGACTGCTTCGGCAAACATGGACGACGTGTCATTCTACGATTTAATTGATCAGAGAATCGCCCCCGTGATTTCGAGGGTAAGTGGTGTGGCACAGGTGAATTTAGTAGGTGGTTCGGAACGTGAAATTCAGGTTTCACTTGATGCAGCCAAACTTCAGGGTTATAACCTTTCTGTACCTCAGGTACAGCAAATAATTTTAAGTTCAAACTTAGATTTCCCTACAGGAAGTGTAAAAACACTTAAACAAGATGTCTTGATCCGTTTATCGGGTAAATACAGAAGTATTGATGAATTGAGAAACCTGGTTTTAACTACTTCGCAAGATGGTTCTCAGATCCGCTTAGGTGATGTTGCAGATGTACAGGACTCGAAAAAGGAAACTGAAAAACTTGCACGTATTAACCGTCAGGCTTCCATTGCCATCCAGATTATCAAGCAAAGTGATGCAAACGCTGTTGAGGTAAGTGAAGGCACACACGCCATTATCGCAAAACTGAAACAAGAATATGCGGCCAACAAACTGGATATCAATATCGTTAATGATAGCTCTATCTTTACACTTGAATCTGCAGATGCCGTAATACACGATTTAATCTTAGCGGTTATCCTGGTAGCCTTTGTAATGCTTTTCTTCCTGCATAGTTTGCGTAATGCATTAATTGTAATGGTATCTATTCCGGTATCTCTGGTAGCAACATTTATTGGTATCAGCTTATTCGGTTTCACTTTGAACCTAATGTCGCTACTGGGACTATCACTTGTAGTGGGTATCCTGGTGGATGATGCGATTGTGGTACTTGAAAATATCCAGCGACACATGGAAATGGGTAAAAACAAAGTACGGGCTGCATCCGATGCAACACGCGAAATTGGTTTTACCGTTGTGTCCATTACATTCGTAATTGTAGTGGTATTCTTCCCTATCGCTGTAAGTAGCGGACTGGTATCAAACATTCTGCGTCAGTTCTGTATCGTGGTAATCATCGCAACTTTACTGTCTTTATTGGCTTCATTTACCATTGTACCTTTAATTTTCTCTCGTTTCGGAAAATTAGAACATATCGAAGGCAAGAACATGTTTGGCCGCTTCATTTTGTGGTTCGAAAAACAGTTGAAGAAATTCACCTTATGGATCACGAGTATCTTAACATGGTCGCTTAACCATAAGGCACTTACCTTAATCATGGTTTTTGTAATGTTCCTCGGCTCATGTGGCTTATTAGGTGCAGGATTTATCGGTTCAGAGTTCTTCCCGAAATCAGATAAAGGTGAATTCCTTGTCCAGATCGAGTTACCTAAAGATGCGCCATTAGAGCAAACCAACTTCTTCACACAGCGAGCTGAGGCTTTCCTGGAGAAACAGCCAGAGATTACCCAGTTGATTACCACAGTTGGCCAGGCCAGCGGTGATATGGGCGGTACTCAGGCTACAGCTTACAAATCAGAGATCAACGTAAAATTAGTTGACCGTAAAGAAAGAGAAGGAGTTTCTTCTGATGTATTTGCAACTAAAATGAGTCGTGCTTTGGCAAAAGAGCTAGTAGGTGCGAAAGTTAAAACAGTGCCGATTAGTATTTTGGGCATCGCGGAAAATGCGCCGATTAGTTTAGTGGTGATGGGATCGAACTTAGACAGTGCATTGAAGTATGCAGAAGGCGCACAGGCATTGCTTAGAACCATTCCCGGAGCAACCGAGATCAAATTATCAGTAGAAAAAGGTACTCCTGAGATTAATGTTCAGGTAGATAGAGATAAAATGTCAGCTGTGGGTTTAACCCTTTCAACCGTAGGATCGACCATGCAAACCGCATTTGCCGGGAATACGGATGGTAAATACAGAAAAGGCGAATATGAGTACGACATCAATATTCAGTACCAGGATTTCAACAGAAAAAACATCGATGATGTACGTAATCTGATCTTTGTGAATGATAAAGGTGCCCAAATCAAGCTATCACAGTTTGCTGAGATCACCGAGGGTTCAGGCCCAAGTCAGCTTGAGCGATTGAATAAGTCTACTTCAGTATCTGTTCAGGCGCAATCTATTGGTAGGCCAACAGGAACCATTGTTGCAGAATTCCAGCAGAAACTGGAAGACATGCAGAAGAATGGTAAGCTTAAAGCACCTGTAGGGGTAAGCTATACCTGGGCAGGTGACCAGGAAAACCAGTCAGAAGGTTTCGGAACATTGGGTATTGCCTTATTAGCATCGGTAATTTTAGTTTATCTGATCATGGTAGCGCTATATGATAGTTTTATTTATCCGCTGGTAGTGATGTTCTCGCTTCCATTAGCAGTAATCGGAGCATTACTGGCCCTGGCATTGACCAATAATTCGATCGGTATCTTTACCATTTTAGGTTTGATTATGTTAATGGGTCTGGTAGCGAAGAATGCGATTATATTAGTCGATTTCACCAACCACCTTAAAGCAGAAGGTAAAGAAACTAAAGAAGCTTTGGTACTGGCTAACCATGCCCGTTTACGTCCGATTCTGATGACCACCATCGCCATGGTATTTGGTATGCTTCCGATTGCATTGGCAAGCGGTGCAGGTGCCGAATGGAAAAATGGTCTGGCCTGGGTCATTGTAGGCGGATTAACCAGCTCATTATTCTTAACCTTAATTGTAGTACCGGTAGTTTATTTAATATTCGACAGAATGTTAGAGCGCTTTGGCTTTAATAAAAAAGGAAAAACCATAGATGACTTAATGGTTGAACCTTATGACCATAAAGATGTTCTGGAATACGATTTAGACCACGGACACTAATTAAACACCCAGATTAACAATCAGAAAGCCCCGCTAACCCGCGGGGCTTTTTATGTTTACCATAACAAAATTTGCTGTAGCGGCTACTGCAATTTGTTAAAAAGTGCGTTAGAAAACATTTCGGCTTCATTCTTGTATATTAGCTGATATGTTTAAGATTATTCAGCAAATAATTCTAGCGTTTATTGTTTTCACCGCATACGCTCAACACCCTCCTGTTTTTTCTGCAATGACTACTGATTCATCATTCATTAAAGTTGCCAATCTAAACATTAATCTGGTAAAGTATAGTTACAAACCTAATGGAGTAAGGTTTTTGGTGGTACATGATAACGAAGATACCGGTGTTAAGGCAGGATTTGATTATATCCGGTGGAGTGGCGGGGAATTGATCGACAGCCAGTATGGCGGAGCAAGAGACTACGTTTTCAATTATATGGATGACCCGTATCGCATCGACCCCAATGCCATTTACACAGAGAAAGGAGTGAATACACGTCTGAAAAAAAGCGCCTATAGCTCGAATGAGGTAGAAAAAATGATTTTGAATGCCGGCAAACAAATCGTAGATTTCTATAACCCGAAAGAAACAGGTTATATATTAACATTGCATAATAATGCTGATGGTGGTTTCGGAATATCTTCTTACCTCCCCGGCTATGATTTATCGAGCACAGCAGATTCGGTTTACATCAATTTCCAGATGGACGGCGATGACCTGGTTTACGTTACCGAGCCTCGCTTATTTACTAGTTTTAAAAAAGCGAATGTAAATGTCATTCTGCAATCGAAGTTTGTAGAGAATGACGGGTCCTTATCGGTATACGCCATGCAGGAAAAGATTCCATATATCAATGTTGAAGTGCAGCACGGACATCAAAATGAAAACCTAAGGCTGATTGAACTTGCAGTGACAGCGTTGAAGGAATACGGATTAATTAAAAATACGATGAATACCACCAAGGATAATCTGAGTAGTAAACCTACTCAATAGCACTCATTTTACTCACCAGAAAGCTTACCAGCAATCCAAAACAGCCGATTACCGCATAAGAATACTGAAGGCTTGACAGTTCGGAAATTCCACCTATTAGCGGCGGACCAAGTAAAAATCCGAAATAGCTCACACTGGAAACAATGGCAATGGCAATTCCAGGCGCGATCTTTCCGTTTTTACCAGCAACAGAATAAACGGTTGGTACAATACTGGATACCCCTACCCCAACTAACATAAAACCAATAGTTGCCGTGAGTACATATGGCAAAAACACAGAGATAAACATTCCTGCTGATATAATCAGTCCGCTGATTTGAATGGTGCGTTTGCGTCCCAGGCGGGCAATAATTTTATCCCCTATAAAGCGGCCGGTAGCCATCATAATCATGAAAGAAGTATAACCTAAAATCACCAGCGATGAAGGTGCGCGAACGATATCCTTAAAATAAACACCGCTCCAGTCGAACATCGCCCCTTCAGTTGCCATACTGCAGAAACCAATGATGCCCAGTTGAATCAATCCCCAGTCAGGCATTACAAATTTCTTCTTGCGTTCGGTAACAACTCCTTTTCCGGGAACCAGATGCTTATAGTTAAGGGTGACGTTTCCAAAGATTAGGAGGGCAATTATCCAAAAGTGATAATATGGGACAATATGCAGGTTAATCATCAGTAAGCCTACCAAAGCACCGGTAAACCCTGCAATGCTCCAGGCCCCATGGAAGGAAGTCATGATCGGGCGTCCGAATAGTTTTTCAGCTTCCGAACCCTGGGTATTTACGGAGATGTTGCACATATTACCTACGATTCCAAAAAGGAAAAGAAAGGCGGCAAGATGCCAGGGGGCAGTGGCAAGGCCAAGATTAGTTAACGCTAAAACATACAATGGCGCCGTAATCGTTAATATTCTTTTGCTTCCAAAACGGGTGACTAAACGTCCTGAAATAATCATGGTGAGTAGTTGTCCGGCAGGTAGTGCGAGCAATATACTTCCCAACTCTCCATCTGAAAGGTTTAAAGTATGCTTGATATCAGGAATACGACTTGCCCAGGATGCGAAAGCAATTCCTTGTCCGAAATAAAATAGTGCAACAGCAAGACGAATGCGGTTTAATGTGCTTTCTGAACCTTCAGTTTTAATATTCGATCGACTTAGAATTTCCTGACCAGGACTTATTTCTTCCAAAATAAAGGGTTTAAATGGTATTCGTTATATTTTGCAAAGTTCCCAAAATGAATTGGTAAATGGAAGACCTATTTATCATTTAGATACAATAAAAGCAGGTTAGAAAAAATCCCCGTAAATTATTAAATTCTACGGGGATTACATTCCGAAATGATATGACCGAAAGCCGATCAATACTGGCGGTTATATTTTATTTGGCTGAAAAAACTTTACTGTTCCATCTCCTTCACTGGCAACAATAAGTAAACTTCTCCCATTCGGACTATCCTTAGGTTTCACAAATAAAACACCCTCAGGCGCATCACCTGTTGCAAACAATTGAACAAATTTTGGAGATGCAGGTGTAGAAACATCATAAACAGCGATCATATCTACCCGCTCCATACCAATAAAAGCAAGTGTTTTTCCATTAACCAGAGCTACTGTTACGCCCTCAACCTCAACACCTTTATTATCCGAACGCTCATCGTCGTATTTACCGGCATCTATAACATGCTGCTCCAGGTCCTTGCCTATGTTCGCTACTAATGCACCTGTACTTGCGTTTAAAATACTTAGGCTTCTTCCACCAGTTGCATACAATTCGTCATAGTCACCATCACCATCCGTATCGCCAAATGCTTTAGTTACGGTTAATCTACCCAGATTTGCATCAAGCTGAAATGTCGCAGCTGTTGGAAACTTTGCGGCATCTAACTTTAAACTTTTCACTCTTGCTTCTTCATCATAACCTTTCCAGGCACGGGTATCACCTTCATTTGCCAATGCAAGATAAGATGTACCGCCTGTGGTGAAATAGGAAATGGCATCAGGCAGATAAAAAGCTTTAATTGGCCAGGCCCCCAAAACAGTCTTGCTATCTTTATCACTCACGTCGAATGCATTTTCTGCCATACTGATATCTCTTGTACCCAATGGATTAATTTTTGTGATGGTACCACTTACGATATCCACTTCTGCAACACCATTATTTTCCTGAAGTGTTACAAATGCTTTCTTTGAATCAGCACTTACCGCGATATATTCAGGCTCAATATCCTGCGCAAAACTTGCATTAGGCCCATAAATTCTAAAACCACCGGCAAGTAGAGTTGCTTTTTGAGATTCGAATCCGGAGAAATCTACTGTTTTAACCGAATAATTACTTTTTACATTGATAACCGATATGGATCCTACTGGATCAACTGTATAAGCATCATTTGGTTCACCTTCATTAGCCGACAGGATGTAATTTCCATCAGGACTAAATGTAACCATATCAGGCATGGCACCTACAGTAATTTTTTTTACTTGAGATAAATCGGAAGTCTTTAAAACCACAACATCTCCATTTCCCTGCTTATCAGCGCCGTCTAAAGCTACAGCCAGCAAACCATTGTTAACAGCCACGCTGTTAATTCCGGCATTGGCTGGATAGGTAAGTGTTCTTAATTTAGTCACCGTTGGATAGTTGGTTAAATCGATTACTTCCACTTTCGCACCGCCTTCGTTACTGACTACGAAAAGCTTTTTGGTAGATGGATCGTATGCTGAAATCTCTGCTGAGGTTTCGCCTCCAAGATCAATAGAAGCAATTTCTTTGAAAGAAGCAATATCCTCCGCTACAATCGGCTCAGTTTCATCTATAGGTTCTGAAGTTTTTTTACAGGCAGAAAATGCCATCGTTGCCGTTAGTAAGGCAAAGAAAAGTTTTTTACGGTTCATGATTGTTTTATCTGATCCGCAAAAATAGATTTGGATAACGCTGATTTTCAGCCTTTAATTGTTATCTTTTTGTTAAGGAATTGTTGGAGAAGGGGTAAAAGCAAAGCCTGCAGATTTTGATCATCAGCAGGCTTTGCAGGATGTTTAAATATGGATGGCCCTGTTATCAGTTGCAGCTAACGCCGCTTCTTTCAAGGCTTCAGTATACGTTGGGTGAGCATGGCAGGTACGTGCAATGTCTTCTGCTGATGCACGGAATTCCATTGCGATTACAGCCTCTGCAATCATATCTGCAGCACGTGGGCCAATCATATGTACACCCAGAACTTCATCAGTTGCAGCGTCTGCCAGAACTTTAATGAAGCCATCTGTATCCATACTGGCTTTAGCACGTCCGCTCGCTTTGAACGGGAATGAACCTGCTTTATATTTCGTACCCTTTTCTTTCAATTGCTCCTCTGTTAAACCTACAGAAGCAACTTCAGGCCAGGTATAAACTACCCCAGGAATTAAATTGTAATTGATATGCGGTTTTTGTCCGGCAATGGTTTCAGCCACATACGTGCCTTCATCTTCAGCCTTATGTGCAAGCATCGCTCCTGTAATCACGTCGCCAATTGCATAAACACCTTTTACGGAAGTTTCCAGATGCTCGTTTACAGGAATTTTTTTACCTCGCTCTTCAACGGTAATACCGATTTTTTCTAAACCCAAACCTTCAGTGTATGCTGTACGGCCTACAGCTACAATGCAATAATCAGCTTCCAGTGAAATTGATTCACCTTTGGCCGTATCAGCTGTAACGGTTACGGTGTTCCCTTTTGTAGTAGCTCCGGTAACTTTATGCCCCATATAGAATTCCATTCCCAGTGTTTTTTTCAAAACACGCTGTAATTCTTTACCCAAACCAGCATCCATAGTAGCGATGATTGATGGTAAGTATTCAACAACGGAAACTTTTGTACCTAACCGAGCGTACACTGAACCTAACTCAAGACCAATTACGCCACCGCCAATTACAACCATTGTTTTAGGAACTTCCTTGATGTTTAAAGCTTCTGTTGAGGTGATGATGCGTTTTTTATCGATTGGCAAAAATGGCAATGCAGTTGGTTTAGAGCCAGTAGCGATAATCACATTTTTCGCTGTCAGGGTTTCAGTACTTCCATCAGCTTTAGTAATGAGTACAGTATTTTTATCTACAAAGGAGCCTACACCTTCGTAAGAATCAATTTTATTTTTTTTGAATAAATAAGTGATACCCGCAGTATTCTGAGCAACAACGTCGTCTTTACGGGCGATCATTTGCTTCATATCAACTTTTAGATCTTTAAGATTAATACCATGGGTAGTGAAGGTATGAGCGGCGTTGTGAAAATGCTCTGAAGAATCCAGTAAAGCCTTAGATGGGATACACCCTACGTTTAAGCAGGTACCTCCAAAAGTTTTGTATTTTTCTATAACTGCAGTTTTCAAACCTAACTGAGCACAACGGATTGCGCCTACATAACCGCCCGGCCCTGAACCGATAACAACGACATCGTATTGCATAATTCTTTTAAAATTTTGATTGACCAAATGTAGGGAAAAAAGGCGGAAAGCTGAAAGTTAAACCTTAAACACTACCCTGAAAATGAACAATTTTACCTTTTAAACGCATTCCGTAAAATCAGCTCTTATTTGGTTCTAATTTAAGTTAAAAACGAGACGAGCGAAAAGGTAGCGATATCGGAAAATACAACAGACTTCAACCATTGTGAAGTCTGTTATACGAATCATCCTTAAAAAGAGAGCGAAATTTTAAAGGCTGTAAGAAGCAAGTGCACTGAGAACAGCTCCGGTTGATGAACCTTCCTTCTTTAATTCTCCATCCACGTAAATTTGTGCTTTTAACGATGAGGAAGCATCCACTCCGCGTGCATTTCCGGTTACGTTTAGAGAAACTGTTCCGGCAGGAACGGTGATTTCCGGACTTGTCCAGGTAGTACCGCTTAACGTTGTTGCAGAAGTAATCTGGCTGTCGTAACCATATACTACGGTACTGATACTGCTGCCTGCAGATGCCACCATTTTAAAAACTACCTTATGCGATGTTTTCGAAGGACCGTCAACATTGTCATCGTCTTTCTTACATCCCGTAAAACCGGTAACGAGCATGAGCGCAAAGAAAGAAAGCACCCATGTTTTAATTTTTGTGTTTTTCATAATTAGATTTAAATAATAGATACACAAATAAACGAACGGGCGTTTTAGTACACAATAACCTTTATCCGGCATTTTTTTATACCTGTTTTCAGGTATATTATTCATTAGATTTCGGGTTGAGGAATAAACCTTGCATTTTTATTTTTAATGAGAAATTATATCATCTTCCTGCTATTCTTAATTTCTAATCCTTCAAGCAGCCATGCACAACAACTCGGGGAAACAGATCGAAAGTTCACGGATAGCTTAAACCGGCTGATAACCGGCAATGTCAGCGATAGTTTAAAAGCTGAAGCTGCATTCAGATTAACTGATTTCTGGGCAGAAACCGATAGTTCAAAAGCGATTTCTTCACTTAATAAAGCGAGATCCCTTGCTGAGAAATTCCCGCTGCTCGTGGCCAGGTCCTATTGGTATGAGTCTAGGATTTATCAGGAAAACAATTTTGAAAAGGCACAAATGCTGCTGATGCAGGCAGAGTCCTTGCTTAAACAATTCCATACCAAAAAAGTATACAGACTACGCTCAATGGTTTGGCATAATTACGGATTAATCCTTCAGCATCAGGATAATTTAAAAGGCATGCTCGATGTATTGATTCATCATGTACTTCCTCTATCCAAAGTGGCTGGAGATAATGAACTTCTTGGAACCGAGTACATTTCTATCGGAACGGTATTCATGAACCTGGAACAATACGCGAAAGCGACAACCTACCTTACCCAGGGAATACGGCTCTTGAAAAGTGCCCCTCCCAAACAACGATATTTACTCATCAATGCCTACTTGGTGCTTGCGGATAACTATTGTCAGCTTAAAGAATATGAACTGACTAAACGCTATCTGAACCTTTCCAAAAACACACTCGAGGAGTCTGAAAACAAGCAATTTGGTGCATTAATCGATAACTTCTGGCTGGACTATCATAAAACATCAACACGTTACTGCATCAGTACGAACAATTACTTTGCTGCTTTGCAACATGCCAGCAAAGCGGCTACTCTCGCAGAGAAATTCGGCGATCATTATTCTATTCAGGAAATGAGTTTTGAGCGCTATAAAATATTCTTCGCGCAAAAAAAGTATGCTATGGCTAAAAGCGCGCTGAATTCAGTGATCGATAAACCAGAGTTTAACGCTCTTGCCGGTAATCAACTTGCATTGGCAGAGGCTGCAGCAGAAGTCAATTTTGCCACCCATAATTTCGAGGAAGCATATGGCTGGTTACAGAAAAGCAAACACCTGAATGACAGCCTGAGCGAAAGCAAACTAAAACAGGATGTGAATGCACTTGAAATTAAATATAAGAATGCCGAAAATCAGAAAAAAATAGCAACATTAAATGCCGATAAAAAGCAAAATGCACTGATTATCAGGAAAAGCAAAACCACCGCTTTTCTTTTGATTGCTGCTTCAGTACTGCTGCTTGTCATTTTAATCCTTTTGCTGATTTATTACCGAAATTACCGAAAGCTTGCTGAGCAACGGGCAATTAATTACCATCAGAAAATGGCAGATTTAGAGCAAAAACAACAACTCGAAATTGGAAGGGCAATGTTAAACGCAGAAGAAAAGGAACGAAACCGGGTTGCGAGAGACTTACACGATGGTTTGGGTGGCATGTTATCAGGCTTGAAGATCAATTTATCAAACTGGGCTAAACAGCAGGAAGCTGCACTTCCGGATATTGAATTGCAAAGAATTGTCAATCAGCTCGATGGATCAGTAACTGAACTCAGGCATATTGCCCGGAATATGATGCCGCAGACTTTGTTGAAATTCGGATTGGAAACGGCATTAAAAGATCTTTCTGAATCGGCTATGAGCAATGATATGCATGTAGACTTTCAGGCGATCAACATTTCCGGAAACATCGCACTCGAAGAACAAATCATAATATACCGGATTGTACAGGAAATGCTGAATAACACCTTAAAACATGCCCGGGCGAGTGAGGTAGTTTTGCAGTGTAGTGAAAATGAAAAACGCTTTTACGTTACCATTGAAGATAACGGCAGCGGTTTCGATACTGCAAATTACACAAAGGGTATGGGCATAGAAAACATTAAAAACCGTGTTGCTTACCTGAAAGGGAATTTCGATATTGAATCGCAGCCCGGAAATGGAACAACCATTAACATTGAAATTCCACTACGATATGAATAAAACAATTAAGCTGGCGGTGGTAGATGACCACCCGATTGTGATACAAGGGATTGTTTCCCTGCTAAATAACCTGGAGAACATGGAAGTTGCCGGAAGTTTCCAGTCGGGTACAGAACTGATTAACTTTTTATCATCGCACCAGCTGGATATTGTTTTACTCGACATTATGTTACCCGATATCAACGGTATTGAACTGTGTGCACATATTAAAAAAATATCACCGGCAACAGCCGTAATCGCCATTAGCAATCACACGGAGCGGAGCATCATTATGCAGATTCTACAAAATGGTGCAAGTGGGTATATTTTGAAAAATGCCTCGGTAGAAGAACTTCAGGCCTGCATTGAAACTGCCCGGAAGGGCGACATTGCCTTTAGCAAGGAAGTGATTGAAATTATCGCCAAACCTTCTGTAAATGATCTGAAGGGTCGTCCGAAGTTTACCAAAAGGGAGAAGCAAATCCTTCAGCTCATTGCGCAGGGAAAAACGACACCTATAATTGCCGAAGAACTATTTTTAAGTCCGCTTACTGTAGAAACTCACCGTCGCAATATGATGCAGAAACTTGATGTCAAAAACTCCATTGAGCTGATTAACATCGCCAATGAACAATTGCTTATTTAGGTGTCCGGCCAGCTAAAATATTTTCGAGCATATAGTTTTTTGCGTGTGAAAAGTTAAGGAAAAGTTGATCGGCTGCTTTGAGTTTCAAATGTGCCCTGATATTATTCTGGATAGCATAACAGGTAATTCCTGCAGCAACCGCAGCCTTCACGCCATTCAAAGTGTCTTCAAAAACCAGACATTCTTCTTTGGCCAGGCCTAGCTTCTCCACACACAGGTTATAGCTTTCAGGATCGGGCTTGCTTTTGATTACATCCGTACGCGTAATGAAAACACTAAAATATTTTGCCATTCCGTTTTTTTCAAAAACGGCTTCTACATCCGCCCGCGGGCTTGCAGTTACAACGGCCAATGTAAAACCTTTCTGGTAAAAATAGTCCACAAAATCGAGTGCGAACGGCATGAGTTCGATATCCTTCGTTTTAAATCCTTCCAAGGTAATCTGCTCCCGTCTTTCGATAAAACTATCCAGATCTTCATTCAGTTTATATCTGGTAAGGATGGTTTTGGCATTTTGTGGCAGAGGTATTCCTGCGTAATTGGTTAGCCAGTCTTTAAAATCGAGCTGAACATCGTATTGGACTAGAAAATCATTCCAGCAATTGAAATGGAACTTTTCTGAGTCAATCAATGTACCGTCAAGATCAAACAACAGGGCTTTTATTTTATTCATTTTTGTTTTGGACTATTTCTTAAAATTGTGTGCCAGTTATGGCATGATTTCGAACAGGAAAAACTGCTGAATCTGGGTTTTACCGAAGTTATTATCTACGCAAAAAACTAGACTACTGTGGCCATTGGGTAATTTAGGTCCAAAAGTTATGCCTTCAATGTTATCGATATGCATGTTTAGACTATCAAAATCAAATAGCAGTTTTTTATTTAAAGGCCTTGGAGTATGCCTGATAAAAGATGGATTATCCATTACATTTTCTGCTCCGTCCAGATCAACCAGGTAAAGCTTCACAAAAGAATGGTCATCACGGCCTTTTGCCCAAGCCCTTTCCATTACCAGAAGTGTATGGTTGTTTACAGCCAAAATTTCAGAAATCCCATTAATATTCCAATCGCTTTCAACCGTTGGATTTATGGGCAACGCATCCAGACGATAAGCATACTGTGCAGTATTCTTCTTTGTTTTTACATTAAATTTCAAAATTCGTGTCAATGCCCTGTCAAAACCAAAATGTGATTGCTCCCCGTCCTGATAAAGTGGTTCTTCCAGACTCGCAAATAAGGTTTTATAGTCGCTGGTATAGCTCAATCCTTCAAAAAATGCATTCTTTCTAACCCCATATGCCCTTTTGGTGATGTGAAAGCCTGCGGGCAGTGGAATTGTATCTATAAATTTACCAGAAGTAGAGATAAAAGTCACTGCCGGCTGCACAATAGTGGTATCCGTTTTCCGGAACAAACGCTCTCCCTCGTTACTCCAGATAAAGGTTTTGTTTCGGGGATTGTATCTCACGGATTCTCCATCAGCCTTTGAGTTTTTACCATACTCATATTTTGGATACGGTAATCCATTCTCCTGCAATATGGAGGTAACCCCGGTGATATTTACCGTATCTATTTTATTTCCGCTGATATCAATCTTCGCCGTGTAAATCCTTGCCGGACTAAGTTGCGAAGGATCATCACTGATCAGGTAGTATTGATCTTCTTTAACATCATAATCGATACCAGATAATCCGCCAACCAGGGTATTCTGGAAAGTCCCATTAAGTGGCAGAACGTATTCATCCAGAAAGTGAACAGCTGATATGTTAAGTTCCTGTTTCTTTGAAGAAATACTTTTAGTGGAGGAACAGGAAGAAATAATCACAGCGAGGAATAACAGAACAATGCTAAAGGATGTTTTTTTCAAACCGGAACATTTTATTGGTAAAAGTATGGAAGCATATTGGAATTAAAAACAAATAAAAGTTAATAACCGGATTCGACAGCCACACAGCAGGCTTTTTTTGTGAGAATAAAAAAGCCGTTCCAAATGGAACGGCTCAACGTTTTATCAGGTATTTATTAAAAAAGCTTACCAATAACCCTGTATGAAATATTGCTTCCATCAGCAACTTCTTCATAGTATACATCATCAGGAGATACATAATATTTCTCATTTTTGATGGTCACTTCTCTGCATCCTTCAGGTAGCTGTGTAATGATATCACCAATCTGGTGAGTATCTACAGGTCCATCAGTTGTGTTGAGTACGCCATCCTTTCCTGCAACAACATAAACCTGTTTACCGTCTGCATTTTGTCCCTGGGTATAATAAACGCCTTTGTATTCATAATAATCTACACCGTTGATGGTAACCAGATTCGCATCCTGAGGTAGCGATGGTACTTCTGCCCCTACCGGCGGTATAACTACTTCGTATTGATTGTTATTTTGCTGATAAAACAATCCTCCGGAATAATAAAACTGTGCATCCCCATAATAAAAAGGATAATAACCATAGGGCAAAACACCTATCCGGAAACCTAGAAATGGTCTGTAGAAATTATAGTAGCTATAATATGGGCGATAATAAGGCCTGCCATATCCCGGGCGACCACCATATCCTGGACGTCCTCCAAAACCTGGACGATAACCTGGTCCGGGGCGATAACCTGGTCTGTTGTACCCGTAGCTCGGTCTGCCCGGCCTACCTGGTGCCGGAGCATAATTACCACGATTAGGGGCCTGTGAAATTCTGTTTCCTGATGGTGCCTGACCGCCACCCCTCGAAACAGAACCCCCTCTCGATGGTGCTGCACTGGATCTGCTTCCACCAGAAGAACCACCCCCCCTGCCCGGACGCTGTGCAAAAACACTTTCAGTACTCAATGTTGCAATCATCGCTGCTGCAGCGAAAACAACCAATCCTTTATTTAATAACCTATTCATCTTTGTGTCTAATTCAATTGATAGTATGACGGGAAAAATTGCCTAAAGATTATCTCTTAACTAAATTTAACTAAATTTTGATAAAGTGATGACGAATAGCTTTATTGATGCTAACAAACCTTTTACGGGATGTTTTTTCTAATCAAATCTGAATCGCCTATATTTAAAGTTTATTCCTAAATATTAAATTAAATGAACTTTTCAAGATTTTTCAGCCTCCTGTTTTGTCTGTTTATCTCTCATCAATTGCTGGCTCAACAATCCGATTCGGCTTATGTACGGGAAAATTATACCAAAATAGAACGTCAGATTCCCATGCGAGATGGGGTCAAGCTTTTCACCTCGATCTACATACCCAAAAACCAAACTAAAAAATACCCCTTTCTGATTAACAGAACGCCTTATACCGTAGCACCTTATGGTGCAGATAAGTACAAAATGAGTCTTGGAAATTTTCCTGCCATGATGCGGGAGGGATTTATTTTCGTTTATCAGGACGTACGTGGAAGGTGGATGAGCGAAGGCAACTTTGCCGATATCCGGCCACAAACCACAAAAAAAGGTAAAAAAGATATTGATGAGAGCACCGATACCTACGACACTATAGATTGGTTGGTAAAGAACATCAAGGGGAACAACGGAAATGCCGGCATATACGGAATTTCTTATCCGGGATTTTACTCCACAACATCATTACCTAACGCACATCCTGCTTTGAAAGCAGTTTCGCCACAAGCACCTGTAACCGACTGGTTCATGGGAGATGATTTTCACCATCGTGGCACTTTGTTCCTGATGGATGCCTTCGGATTTATGAGCAGTTTCGGGGTACCTCGTCCGAAGCCAATTACTCCAGATAAAGGGCCAAAAGGTTTTGAATTTCCTATTCAGGACAACTACCGTTTTTACCTGGAATCGGGTTCGGTTAAAAATCTGAAAGATAAATATTTTGCCGACAGCATTAAATTCTGGAATGACCTGTTTAAACACCCTAACCTCGATACTTTCTGGAAAGCCAGATTAATTACACCTCATTTAAAAAATGTGAAACCGGCAGTAATGGTTGTAGGTGGTTTTTTTGATGCTGAAGATGCTTACGGTACATTCGATACCTATAAAGCCATTGAAAAACAAAACCCTGGCGCTAACAACATTCTGGTAGCCGGCCCTTGGTTTCATGGCGGTTGGGTTAGAAGTGATGGTTCGTATTTCGGAGATATCCCCTTTGGACGAACAACCAGCATCGACTATCAGGAGCAATATGAATTGCCATTTTTCAAACACTACCTGAAGGGTGAAGGAGATTTTAATGCGGCTGAAGCAAACATCTTCATCACCGGATCTAATGAATGGAAAAAGTTTAAAACCTGGCCACCGCAGAATGTGGAAAGCAAAAATCTTTACCTGCAGCCCAATGGAAAACTTAGTTTTGAAAAAGTGGGCAGAACCGACAGCTGGGATGAATATGTGAGTGATCCGAACAATCCCGTACCCTATCAGGATGGTATCCAGGCGCGACGTACACGCGAGTACATGATAGATGATCAGCGTTTTGCAGCACGCAGACCAGACGTTAAAACCTATCAAACCGATGCTTTAAGTGAAGACATCACCCTAACCGGACCCGTATTGGCTAACCTTGTGGTTTCAACAACCGGTACAGATGCCGACTATGTAGTTAAACTCATCGATGTATATCCGGAAGACGCACCAAACCCCGTTCCGAATCCTAAAAACCTGGTTATGGGCGGATACGAAATGTTGATTCGTGGTGAAATTATGCGTGGAAAATACCGCAATAGCTTTGAAAAACCAGAGGCTTTCACTCCCGGAGTGGTTACTAAAGTGAATTATCCACTTCCTGATGTAGCGCATACTTTTAAAAAAGGGCATAAAATCATGATCCAGGTACAAAATTCATGGTTTCCTTTGGCAGACCGTAATCCACAAAAATTTATGGACATTTATCAGGCTGAGCCGGCTGACTTTCAAAAAGCGACACACAGGATCTTTCACGACGTAAATAATAGTTCATTCATCACCATTTCTGTTTTAAAATAAACCCACATGAAATACCTCATTCTGTTTATCACGCTTTGTTCTGCTGCTACAACATTTGCACAGGAAGCTGGTTACCCTAAATCGAATTATATAAAAAAAGAAGTGTATATCCCGATGCGCGATGGCACTAAGCTTTTTACCGCAATTTATAGCCCTAGAGACGCCGCCAAAGACAAAAAATACCCGGTGATCATGCAGCGCACCTGTTACAGTGTTGCACCTTATGGAGAAGACAAATTTCCGGTGCGTTTGGGCCCATCGGAATTAATGATGAAGGAGGGATACATTTTTGTTTATCAGGATGTACGCGGACGCTGGAAAAGTGAAGGCACCTGGACCAACATGACCCCGGTAATCGATAACAAAAAAACTAAAAAGGATGTAGACGAAGGTTCAGATACCTACGACACCGTTGATTGGCTGGTGAAGAATGTAGCCAATAATAACGGTAAGGTGGGGCAGTGGGGTATTTCCTATCCGGGCTTTTACACCGCAGCAGGTATTTTAAGTAACCACCCTGCGTTGAAGGCTTCTTCCCCACAGGCACCGATCTCAGATTTCTTCTTCGATGATTTTCACCATAACGGATCTTTCCTGCAAAGTTATTTTTCTACTTTCCCGGTTTTTGGCGTTCAAAAAACAGATACTACATCAAAGCCATGGTACAACATGCAAATGATCAATCCAAAAACAAAAGATGGGTATCAGTTTGCTTTAGATTTAGGACCTTTAACCAATGCCGACAAATACTATAAAGATAATTTCTTCTGGCAGGAAACAGTGAACCACCCTAATTACGATGAATTTTGGCAAAAACGGGGTTTATTAAAGCATTATAATACTGTAAAACCGGCCGTAATGGTTGTCGGTGGATGGTATGATGCAGAAGATCTGTCTGGCCCCTTAAACATTTACAAAACTATTGAGAAGAAAAACCCGAATGCTTATAACACGATTGTGATGGGTCCATTCGGACATGGCAGGTGGAGCCGTGAAACCGGGCATACCATGCATAGTAACGTATATTTCGGTGATAGCATCGCTACCTTTTATCAAACAGAAATTGAGTCTAAATTCTTCAATCACTTCCTGAAAGGTAATGGCGATAAAAACACAGGTTTACCGGAGGCCTATATGTTTGATACCGGTAAAAAGCAATGGGAAACCTTTTCCAAATGGCCAACAGAAAAAGCAATAAAACAAAAACTTTATTTAGGCGCTGATGGTAAACTGACATTCAGTTCTCCAGCTTCGGCAGCCTCGGTAACTTACATCAGCGATCCTGCTAAACCTGTGCCCTACACCGAAGATATTACTACAACGCTCGGCTTCACGCCACACAATTACATGAGCGAAGATCAGCGCTTCGCAGGAAGGAGACCAGACGTCCTCGTTTTTCAGACTGACATTTTGGAAAATGATATCACCCTGGGCGGAGAAATCATGTCGCATCTTAAAATTGCCACAACCGGTACCGATGCTGATTTTATCGTTAAGCTAATTGATGTTTATCCGGCAGATGAGCCAAATAACCCATACATGCCAAATAAAAGCATCACCTTGAGTAACTACTGGCAAATGGTGCGTTCGGAAATCATGCCCGCGCGTTTTCGCAATAGCTTTGAAAAGCCTGAGGCCCTGGTAGCAAACCAGAAAACTGATGTGAATTTCAAATTACAGGATGTACTGCACACATTTAAAAAAGGGCATAGGTTAATGATCCAGGTGCAAAGTACGGCTTTTCCTTTATTTGCCCGTAATCCTCAAAAATTTGTAGATAACCCTTATAAGGCTACTGAGGCTGACTATATAAAGGCAACGCAATCTGTTTTTAATGATAGCTTTGTGGAGGTTGATGTAATTAAATAATGAACGTTGCGTCATTGCCCGTAAACATATTAAAAAGCAATGATGAAAATGATAAATAAATGAAAAAAACCTTAATTCTTTTTATTGCGGCATTATGTATAACCACCGCAAAAGCGCAGATGCTGGGTAAAGAGCAGGTTAACTCCATAGCAGACACTCTGCGTGGAACACTTACCCCGCTCAGAACCTGTTACGATATCAATTATTACCATTTAGATGTTAAAATTGATATTGACCAGAAATCGGTTTCAGGAAGCAATCAATTTGCTTTCACAGCGACTCAGGATTTTACCAGACTGCAGTTTGATTTATTTGATAACCTTAAGGTAGAAAAGGTTGTTTACAGTGGTAAAGTCATCCCGTTCACACGTGCATATCATGCGGTATTTGTAACTTTTCCTAAAACGATAAAAAAAGGAAGTAAAGATCAATTTACAGTATTCTATAGTGGAAATCCCCGCGTTGCCAAAAATGCTCCCTGGGATGGAGGCTTTATCTTTAAAAAAGATACGGCAGGAAATCCGTTTGTTTCTGTAGCCTGCCAGGGATTAGGCGCAAGCGTATGGTGGCCAAATAAAGACCATCAAAGTGATGAAGTAGACAGCATGCTGATCAGCATTAGCGTTCCTAAAGATTTGCAGGAAATTTCCAATGGAAGATTGAGGAATACTGTTGACCAGCCAGATGGATACAAGCAATACAACTGGTTCGTGAAGAACCCGATTAACAATTACGATGTAACCTTCTATATTGGCAAATATGCCCATTGGATGGATACCTATGATGGCGAAAAGGGAAAACTTAGTATAGATTTCTGGGCACTACAAACTGATAGTGCTAGGGCCCGCCCACATTGGGATGCTGATGTTAAACCCATGCTAAAATGTTTCGAATATTGGTTTGGGCCATATCCATGGTACGAAGACGGGTACAAGCTGGTAGAGGCGCCACATCTGGGCATGGAGCACCAGAGTGCAGTGGCATACGGCAACAAATTTATGAAAGGATACCTTGGAAGAGATTTAAGTGGAACCGGACTGGGTTTAAAATTTGATTTTATCACCGTACATGAGAGTGGCCATGAATGGTTCGGAAACAATATCACAGCGAAAGATATTGCTGATATGTGGATACATGAAGGTTTTACAAATTATTCTGAAGTGCTGTTTTCAGAGTGTATAGGATCAAAAACCACGGGTGATGAGTATGCAATCGGCTTGAGAAAGGGAATAAATAACGATGTACCGGTTATTGGCCCTTACGGTGTAAACAAGGAAGGCTCAGGAGACATGTACCCGAAGGGTGCGAACCTGATTCACACCATTCGTCAGTTGATTAGTAATGATGAAAAGTTCAGACAAATTCTTCGCGGACTGAACAAAACCTTTTATCATAAAACCGTTACCACTGCTGAAATCGAAAATTACATCTCTAAACAAAGTGGATTAAAACTGGATAAAGTTTTTGACCAATACCTTCGCTTTACAAAAATTCCGGTTTTCGAATATAAAATCAGTAACGGCATCCTTTCTTATAAATGGAACACCGATGTTAAAGGCTTTGATATGCCGGTAAAGGTAACTGTTAACTCTGGGGGGTATACGTTAATTAAACCTGGAAACGATTGGAAAACAATCAATCTTAGTGGCATTACCGCCGAGAATTTCAAGGTCGATCCTTCATTTTATGTTGAGGTAAAGAAAGATTAATAAAAGATACAAATTTTCTTTTCTGTGCAACTTTTTAATCATCTATCCGTCTTATAGAAAAGAATACATTATCATCTATTAAACTAACTTTTATTCTTCTGAAATTATGAAAAAGATATTTTCCACACTATTAGTTGCTTTAACACTTACTGCAAGTATTGACGCAATCGCGAAAGACCAGATTAACATTTCCTCATCAAAACGTTTTGAAGACGAACGCGCTGTAAAAAGCTTTAATGGTGTTGCTGCAGCTGGTCCAATTAATGTGGTGCTTACCATTGGTAATACTGAAAGCTGCAGATTAGAAGGTGATGACGAAGCTTTGGAAACAATTGTAACTGAAGTTAAGGGGAACATACTGATTATTCGTCCTCAAACCAGTATTACCAGCTGGTCGAGAAAGTATGACGGCAAGAAAATTACCGCTTATGTTACGGCAAAAAGCATTAGCAGTTTAGCAGTAAGTGGTTCGGGGAGCATGGTAGTAAACGGTAAAGTGGATGCACAATCTCTGGCTACAACGGTAAGCGGTTCCGGAAGTATTAAAGCTACAGCAGATGTTGATAACCTGAATGCAGTGATCAGCGGATCAGGATCGATCAACCTCAGCGGCAATGCAGAGCATGCTAAAATCGTAATGAGCAGTTCTGGCGCTTTTGCCGGCAAATCATTTTCAGTGAGCACGCTATCTGCAACCATCAGCGGTTCAGGCCAGGTTAATATTAAAGCAGATCAAAGCATCAAAGCAGTCATCAGCGGGTCTGGTAGCATCAACTACTCGGGAAATGCATCTGTAGAGAAAACAGTATTTGGATCAGGAGGCGTTAGAAAGGTCTAACTGAGCATTAATCATGTAAAAGCCCCAAAATAGATTGGGGCTTTTTGCTTTTAGTAACTTTCGGGTTATTTGGTAATTAACGCTCTTATAGTCGGACTGTTTTTAATAGTAATCAATGCCTCCTCATGCGCCAGCCAGTAAATGTCTTCTGCTCGTTTCATATCGAAAGTACTTATTGCGCCAAGACCTTTAGGCTCGATCATTACATTACAAAATTTCGCTTTTCTTTCCATATCATGATTGATCGACATCACGCCTGCTCTACCCATTAAATTGGTAATGCCGGTAATTTTATCAACCGGTTTAAGGTGATTGCAGGAAGAACCAATAATAAAATCGCAATCCTGCATCAGCGGTTCTACCGGAAAATTATTTAGAATGCCTCCATCTACATACATCTGTCCATCAATCATGATGGGCTTAAAAATTCCGGGTATACAGCTTGAAGCATGTATAGACCTGATTAATGGTCCTTTTGTAAAATAGACTAATCTGCCCTCACTAAAGTTTACAGCTGCGATTGTTAATGGGATTTTAAGTTTCTCTATTGAATCTTCCGGGAAATACTCCTTCAGAATTAAAGCCGTATTTTCAATGTTGATCAAACCAAGGGAACCTACAGCTGGACGAATAAAGCGCCACAACTTTGTCTTGAGGAAAATACTTAAACCCTCTTCGGGATCTATACCAGCTGCAAAAAAAGCACCAGCTATGGCACCTGCACTTGTTCCACTGATGTGACTAAAAGTTATTCCCAGATTACTGAAAGCTTTTAAAACACCTAAGTGTGCAATTCCCCTGATTCCACCTCCAGACAATACGATTCCTACTTTCATTGATGAGATTTGTTGTGTTTATTTTTGCTTAGGTTTATACTTTGACTGATTCAGAATTTTTTGCGCATCATGATCGGCCATGAGTTGTTGCAAGGTGATACCAGGATTTTCCTGCATGTACTTTTTAACAATTTGCCAACCAGTGTAAACACCTAACTTGGGAGCAGAATCTCTGTTTTCCCCAAGGCCCGGGGTAAACGGGCCTTCCGATAAAAAAACCTGAATCTTCTGGTAATCCGTTTCATACAGAAAGTTGTTCTCCAAAAAGTATGCCCATATATCGCCTTCAAAATTCTGTGCCCACTTCAGCTGTTCTGCACTATAGCCTATCTTTACAGAGTCCGCCATATTTTCTGGTAAAACCTGATCAAGAAAATAAAGAATCTTACCCTGAAAGATCATTTTAGCAAGCAAAGATCTGTCTTCATCAGGCTCCTGAAAAAGCTCCTCGTGCGCATAGGTTTCAGCTACCCTTGGAACAATGTATTCAGGACTAAACCGCCTCGAAAGATACAAGGGCACGCTCTGTACAATGGCCTTGTAAAACTTGCTGTCTTTTCCCAGGAACATATCCAGGCCAATACCCAGATAATGATCCCCAACCGGCATCTGGTAAGCAAAACCAGAAACAAAAGATATAAATTTGGGAAGCTTTGCCTTAGGGTAATAATATTTGATATACTTAAAAGTTTCGGTAAGTCCTTCTTCCTGAATTTTAAGATTAGGATAAACACTGTCTACCTCTTTAGTCAGATCGGTATAAGCCTGATCTTTGAACAGGGTACTGAGTACTTGCCCGCTGCTGTAATCTGGCGAACCGACCATCTTGCCAATGTAATCATCATAAAAAAAACCATATTTACCTGACAGGAAAGTATTTGTTTGAGCAACATCCTTACCCTTCAGTGCAAACAGTTCTTTATCAAATCTTTGGATCTTTATTTCGACATTTATCTGACTAACATCTGGCCGCTTACTGTCTTTGCAGGAAATAAATGCAAGGGCAAAAAGAAAAATTAGATAAATTTGCTTAGCTTTTACGTTGTACATCATGTAAAGCAAATATAATCACATAAAGCATGAAAAAACTAGCGACGATTTTAATTTTATCTTTTATAACAATTGGTACTTGGGCACAAAACTCACCCCTCACCAGTTATGGTTTTAGACTGGGCCTTACTGCAACACCAACCGTTGGCTGGATGAAACCTGAGCAGGGCAAAACAAATGGCCTGAGTTTAGGCTTTTCTTACGGCTTGATGGGCGATTTTAATTTTGCACCAAATTACAGCTTTTCTACTGCGCTAACCATTACCACTATTAACGGAAAAAGTACAGAAGCCAATGTATCACCCTATCAGGGTTTGAGTAGCAGTTCCAATCCAAAAGCATACGATTTGAAATATAAGCTTCAGTATGTGGATTTGCCTTTAACAATTAAGCTGAAGACAGTAAAGGCTAACGACACAAGGTGGTATGGTCAGTTTGGATTATCAAACTCGATTAACATCGGTGCCAAACAGGATGCAGTTTCAAATGGAGTCAAAGTTGCGGATGACAATAAAATATCAGATCAAACCAGTTTTTACCGCGCCGGCTTGATTATTGGTGGAGGCGGCGAATTCGACATCAGCGGAAATGCAAGCATTATGGCTGGCTTAACCTTTAACAATGGTTTTACAAATATCGTATCTGATGGAAGCAGAACGGTGAAGAATCATTATATAGCCCTGAATTTCGGAGTATTTTTTTAATAAGCCATTGAGTTAAATTGACCTCTGGCTTAACAGGTCCAATACTTGATATGCAGGCCTGATACTCATTACCTGATACGACTAACATGAAAATAGCCTTAGCGCAACTGAATTACCATATTGGAAATTTTGAGTCCAATACACAGAAGATTATCGATAATATTCGTGCTGCAAAAGAAAAAAGCGCAGACCTTGTTGTTTTTGCTGAGCTGGCCATTTGCGGCTACCCACCCCGTGATTTTTTAGAGTTCGATGAGTTCGTTGTGCTCTGTGATCAGGCTGCGCAGGAAATTGCCCAACATTGTAGCGATATTGCCTGTATCGTTGGCTTACCTGTTAAAAACGACGTACTTCAGGGTAAAGATTTGTTCAATGCTGCCTATTTCATAGCAGATGGAAAAGTGCAATCAGTGACTAAAAAAGCACTGCTGCCTACCTACGATGTTTTTGATGAGTACCGCTACTTTGAGCCTGCTACCTCTTTTAATTGTATTGATTTTAAAGGAAAAAGAATTGCCTTAACCATCTGTGAAGATTTATGGAATATTAATGATAACCCGTTATATGTTTCGAATCCGATGGATGAGCTCATCAAAGAGCAACCTGATGTAATGATAAACATTGCAGCTTCGCCATTCTCTTATACGCACGATGATGAACGGATCAAAGTACTTTCAGATAATGCCAGAAAATATCAGTTACCTGTTTTCTACGTTAATCAGATAGGCGCACAAACCGAAATTATCTTCGACGGTGGCTCATTGGTTTTTGATGCTGAAGGAACGATAAAAGCGGAAATGAAGTATTTCGAGGAAGATTTGCAGGTATTTGATCTGGAAGAAATCGAAAACGTCCGGAATAAATATCCACAAGCAGAAAGACTAACAGATATCGAACAAATTCACGACGCGCTTATCTTAGGCATTCAGGATTATTTTCGCAAATCAGGCTTTAAAAAAGCGGTTTTGGGTCTTTCCGGCGGAATCGATTCGGCGGTGGTTTGTGCGCTGGCCTGCTGTGCCTTGGGTCCAGAAAATGTCATGTCAGTATTAATGCCATCGAAGTTCTCATCAGACCACTCCGTTCAGGATGCTTTAGACCTGGTGAATAATATCGGCTGTATGCATGAGATTATCCCGATTAAAGAAGTTGCAGAATCATTTGATCACATACTGGCACCGGCATTTAATGGTTTACCGTTCAATCTTGCTGAAGAAAACATACAGGCCCGTATCCGTGGAATCATCAATATGGCTATGAGCAATAAATTCGGTTATATCTTACTCAATACTTCAAACAAAAGTGAATGCGCGGTTGGATATGGAACCCTTTACGGTGATATGTGTGGTGCCATCGGTGTAATTGGAGATGTGTATAAGACGCAGGTTTTTGAACTGGCTAAATACATCAATAAGGATAGAGAAATTATCCCCATCAACACGATCGTTAAACCGCCTTCAGCCGAATTAAGGCCTGATCAGAAAGACTCCGACTCCCTACCCGAGTATGATACCCTGGATCAGATCTTGTACCAGCATATCGAGAAAAAACAGGGCTCTAAAGCAATTGTCGCACAAGGTTTCGATGCGGCTCTTGTACAAAGAATTTTGAAAATGGTTAATGTAGCAGAATTTAAACGCTATCAGACACCACCAATTTTAAGGGTATCGCCTAAGGCTTTCGGCATGGGAAGAAGGATGCCAATTGTAGGAAAGTATATGGCATAAATAAAAAAAGCTAAGACAACTTGAAGTTGTCTTAGCTTTTTTTATTTATGCTAAAGTTGCATCAACAGTAATTGTAGTATTTAATAATTTCGAAATCGGGCAATTTTTTTCAGCGTCTGCAACCAGTTCATCGAACTTTTCCTTTGATAAGTCCGGAACACTTGCAGTTAAAGTTAAATGCGATTCTACAATTTCACCTTTAGAAGGATCAAGATTGATTTCACATTTGGTTTCCAGTTTATCAGCAGTAAAACCAGCTTCTGCCAGATTAGCTGAAAGTTTCATAGTGAAACAGCCTGCATGTGCTGCAGCAATTAGTTCCTCAGGGTTGGTCCCCACACCTTCGGCAAAGCGTGAATTAAAAGAATACTGGGTATCATTTAAAGTAGTGCTTTGAGTGGTTAATTTACCACTACCTTCTTTGATAGAACCTTGCCAAACGGCTGATGCGTGTCTTTTCATAATATGATTTTATTTTTGAATGTCTAAGATGATTAAACACCTAAAGATAATGATATGTTTGATCAAAAATATAGGGACGCTGTTAAGAAAAAAAACAATTTTACATTATCCTTCGTCCGAAGGATGCTCTATAGGTTTAGTCACCTTCCCTTTAATTGAAAGGACAAACAAAATCCCAATCCCAATCATAATAGATATATCAGCAAAATTGAACACGCCGGTCTGAAACAGGTAAAAGTCCATATGCATGAAATCAGTAACGGAACCATACATCACCCTGTCGTAAAGGTTACCGAAGCCTCCTCCAATCAAAAAGCAGAGGGCAATCTGCATTCCCAGGGCTAAGTTTCCTTTAGCAAACAAATAATATACGCCATAACCCAGCAATAAAAGCGGAAAGCCCGTAAGAATAATCAGCCGAACAAGATAGGGCATCTCATCCCCCAGACTTAAAAAAGCACCTGAATTTTCTACCTTTAACAGGGTAAAATGATCTTTTATAATGCTGATATGCTCAAACTCACCAATCTCAGTTCTCGCTACCTTTTTTGTAAACTGATCGCACCCAAAATTTAGTGTCAATAATAATAGTATGATAGACCAGCGTAAGTTCTTTATTTTATCCATGAATTAGTTTAGATCGACCGATCCATTTTTTGTAAGGGATAATCAGGGCCAGTACAACCGCCAGAATAACTAATAACTTTGCAATCACATCTCCGCTTTTCACATAAAAAGTAATTTCATCATTCAGATTGACATCCCCTTTTAATGCTGTTCTGGTCCACCATTCGGTATGCTGTGTAATATCTCCGCGCTGATTAATGAAACAGGAAATCCCGGTATTTGCAGATCTTGCCACATCCCGACGACTTTCAATAGCCCTAAGCCGTGCGTACATTTCATGCTGATCTTTGCCAGAGGTATTGCCCCACCAGCCATCATTGGTAATGATGGCAATAAATTGTGCACCATCCTTCACCTGCTCACCAATCCAGTCGCCCCATAAGCTTTCATAGCAAACTACCGGAGCTGCACCTATCCCACTTCTGGAATATAAAACACTCGGTTTTTCCTGCCATCCCCAACCACTCACACTTCCTCCTAACTGAGAGAAAACGGCATCCATAAATGAAAATACCTTAGGAAAGGGCATTTTTTCAGCACCAGGCACGAGTTTAGATTTATGATAAAACTGAACATTAGCAGAGTTTTCGAGTTGCATAGCCGAATTAAAGTTGTCCCAATATTGGCCGCTCTGCTGATCGTATTTTGCAGATATGGTCCGTCTATCCGGATAAACTTTAATGGTTTCTATTCCTGTTATCAAAGTTCCGTTTTTATACTTATTCATATAATTCTGTAAACCCTCAATTTCAGGATAGGTCCTGATCTTATCTTCATCAGCATAAATAGGTAGCGCTGTTTCAGGCCATAGGATATACTCTGTATCGGGTTGCGCTAAAGAATCAGTTAAATGAGTGAGTATACTAATCTGCTCAGCAGGTGGAATATCACTTAACTTCAGATAGGGATCTATATTAGGCTGTACGACTACCACATTACTGGGAGTACCCTTTTGTTCGGCTGTAAAATATTTTGTTAAGGAAATCAAAATCGGAACTAATACAACCAAAGCCCAGGTACCAGCACTTCTGAACTTCAGATAGCCGGTTTGACTTTTATATTTCTGATAGGCTTCAAAAGCCATGATGTTACTTAACAAGATCCACAGCGAACCTCCGTAAACGCCTGTACAGTCATACCATTGTGCCAGCTGATGCATACCCGCCAAACCATTCCCTAAGGTCATCCATGGAAATGCAAGATCCCAGGTTTGCTGCAGATATTCTAAAGCAATATAAAAGGCAATCAGACCCAGATAAGCTAGCTTTCTTCCTGTGTATTTACCCAGGCGATAAAACAACCAGAAAGCAAATGTCATGAGTATGGCACCGAGTCCGTATGGAATTAATGAAACCGGAATTGCTACAAACGTACCATTATAAGCACTAATGGCATTGTATACCCAATAAATTGAAGCGGTATTCCACAGCAGAAATGTTAGTCCAGCTATTAAAAAAACGCGTCTTCCTCCTTTTGCTGTTTCATTCCTCGAGATGTCATCAACTGCGATGAGCAATGGAACGAGCGCAATCAAAAGCAAAGGCGTGGTAAAAGGCATAGGCGGCCAGGCCAGCCAAAGCAAAAATGAACTCAATAATCCGAGCAGGTAGGTGTGTCTGGATTTCATTTTACAAGCTATCTAAAATAGCAGCCTTTTTAGCTTCGTACTCTTCCTGTGTAATCAGGTGTTTATCATAAAGTGTTTTTAGCTTACGCAACTTTAATGTCGTTTCATCTTCCGGCTCCTCAACAACCTCCGCAATTTGAATCGGCTCGGGAGCAGATTGTTCAACAAGTGGGACATCTGCAAATGGTTGTGCAGAAAGATTAATAGGTGAAGCGGTCGCTCTGTTTTCTTCCAGTTTTTGCTGACGCAATAACTCCTTATATTCTTCCAGCTGCTGATTTGCAGATTGATGTAACTTACGCGCCTGCACTTTAGGAATAAATTCGGTAACAATATTTTCACCCTGTTGTGGCACGCAGATAAATTTTGAGCCAAAAAACTCTTCTTTGAAAGAAACTTCCTTGATATTTTTCCAGGAGATATCTTTAAAATTCATGGTTAGTCCGAGGTTACCCGGCTCACAATAAAAAATTCTTTTGTTGGAAATGGCAATACTATCCGGCAACAAGTTTACAGCAGGCTTTTTTTGTACTGCCAGGTATAAAAGCTCTTCTCCGGTAGTTAAAAGATCGTTCAATTTGCCAATAACTTTTTCTACCGCTTTTGGGTCTTGCTCGTCACTAAGAAATCTATCTATGCTAATCATAATATTGTTAATTGATTGGAATTAAGCTGATGCTATTCTTCAGCATCGCTATACTTATTTTTGTTTTTCACTGTTGCAGGTTTTCCGGCAATGCAAATTACAAATTCTCCTTTTAAAGTATTGTTCTCGAAATGTGTTTTTATTTCTGTCAATGTTCCGCGGACAGTTTCTTCAAACATCTTGGTCAATTCCCGACTTACCGACGCTTGTCGGTCTTCACCAAGGTATTGCGCAAACTCTTCTAAAGTTTTTAATAAACGATGTGGACTTTCGTAAAGTATGATCGTACGATCTTCTTCTGCCAGTTTTTTGAATTTAGTTTGCCTGCCTTTTTTTACAGGCAGAAAGCCTTCAAAACAAAACGCATCTGCCGGTAATCCCGAATTCACCAACGCAGGTACAAAGGCTGTTGCGCCTGGCAAACATTCTACAGCAATATTATTTTTAATGGCCTCGCGTACCAGAAAAAAACCAGGGTCAGAAATCGCAGGGGTGCCCGCATCGGAAATCAGCGCAATCTGCTGGCCTTCATTTAAAAATCTGATGATCTCTGCAGTTGCTTTGTGTTCATTATGCTGATGGTGGGAAAACACGCGTTTGTCAATACCAAAATGCTTCAACATCGGTGCACTCGTACGGGTATCCTCTGCCAGGATTAAGTCGCATTCCTTTAAGATGCGGATTGCCCTGAAAGTCATGTCTTCCAGGTTGCCAATCGGAGTAGGTACGAGATATAATTTGCCGTTCATAGTGCCTGTATAGCCGTCATTGCGGGTAGAACCAACGAAGCAATCTTTTAAAGAGAGATTGCAGCACTACGTTCGCAATGACGACTTAATTATTATCTTTGTAAAAAAATTAAATAATGCTGCAAGTTAATTATATCCGCGAAAATAGAGAGAAAGTTTTAGAACGTTTAAGTGTACGTAACTTTAAACAACCTGAGTTGGTAGATGAAATCATTAAAATTGATGAAGATCGTCGTTCCACTCAAACTTCGCTTGATCAGATTTCCGCTGAGGCCAATGCAGCAGCCAAACAAATTGGCGATTTAATGCGTACAGGTAAAAAGGATGAGGCAGAAGCGATTAAATTGAAAACCGCTACGCATAAGGAAAACATCAAAAACTTATCTGAAAAGTTGACTGAACTGGAAACAGCTCAATTCAACTTAGTTGTTCAGTTGCCCAACTTGCCCAACCAATTAGTTCCTACAGGATCAACTGCTGAAGAAAATGAAGTGGTTTATGTACATGGTGCACCTGCAGAATTGCCAACAAAAGCATTGCCACATTGGGAGCTTGCCGCGAAATACGACATTATTGATTTTGAACTGGGTGTGAAAATTACTGGTGCAGGTTTTCCGGTTTATAAAGGTAAGGGTGCCAGATTACAACGTGCTTTGGTAAATTTCTTTTTAGATCATGCTACAGCTGCAGGTTATAAAGAAATGCAGGTACCTCATCTGGTAAATGCCGCATCGGGATTTGGAACCGGCCAGTTGCCTGATAAAGAAGGTCAGATGTACCACTCAACTGTCGACGATTTATATTTAATTCCTACAGCAGAGGTTCCTGTAACCAATTTGTACCGTGATGTCATCCTGAAAGAGGAAGATCTGCCTGTTAAAAATACAGCCTATACACCTTGTTTCCGCCGCGAAGCGGGATCTTACGGCGCACACGTACGCGGATTGAATCGTTTACATCAGTTTGATAAGGTTGAAGTGGTGCAAATCACCCATCCTGATAAATCTTATGAAACTTTAGAAGACATGAGTCAGTATGTTCAGTCGCTGTTAAAAGAACTGGGGCTGCATTACCGCGTATTGCGATTATGTGGTGGCGATATGGGCTTTACATCTGCAATGACATACGACATGGAAGTGTGGAGTGCTGCACAGGAACGCTGGCTGGAGGTATCATCGGTTTCAAACTTCGAAACTTATCAGAGTAACCGGTTAAAACTTCGTTTTAAAGGAAAAGAAGGAAAAGCACAACTGGCACACTCACTAAATGGAAGTGCCCTCGCGCTACCGCGTATTGTGGCTTCAATATTGGAAAACTACCAAACTGAAAAAGGAATCAGAATTCCGGAAGCATTGGTCAAATATACGGGTTTTGATATGATCGATTAAAGCCTTAATCGATTCTCGTCATTGCGAGGTACGAAGCAATCCTAAAACATCACTCCATAAAAAAAGCTTTGCATCGCTGCAAAGCTTTTTTTTTATTTATAGGTAGATGTAGTTTTTTGATTATAAAATCAAGATCAACAATAAAATGATGATAATAATTGCACCAACTGAAAGATAAACACCTCCAGACAATGCACGCGCCTGATTTTTCATCTCTTTCAATTCCTTACGTAAAGCTTTACGTTCTGCAGAAGTTAAGTTGGATTTATCCATCGCTTTAATCTCTTCTACACGATCTTTAATCTTCTCTAGTTGCACGGTTTGCTCAGCAGTTAATTCTGATGGATTTTTAGCGGGCTTATCAGCAGCTTGTACTGAATTAAAACTGATTCCTAAAGCGAAAATAAGGGCAAGGGTGTAAATAAATCTTTTCATAATATTTAATTTTTTAGTGTTTCGATGTGTACTTAACAAAAAACCTACCAATTTGTGTTGGTAGGTTTTAAAAAAATCGTTAAACTAAATGTTAAATATTTTATTTTATCTCAAAAACCACATTTACAGTGAAATTGAGTTTTATTTTTTTGAAATCTATTTCTGGTGCAGTGTCTGCTTCAGCCATTGATGATTTAAGCATGTAATTTCTATAAACAGGTTGTACAATATTGTCGCCACCATCCTGTATTTCGATTACACTACCCAGTTTATCTCCCAGTGCTTCCACCATGTACCCTGCTTTTTCTTTAGCCGCTAATAAAGCTTTTATTTTTAAGTCCTTTTTTAAGCCTTCAATTTTTGAATAATCATAGCTCTCAATATTTGTATTTGCAATGCCTTTCGCATCAATGGCATCGATGATTGCATTAAATTTATTCAGGTCGTTCACTTTTAGACGATATTGTTTGCTGGCCAGAAAATCAGGATTTTTCTTTTTTTCCGTTGCATAATTCCAGCTACTCAGGTTACTGATGGTGAGATTCTCTTTCGCAATACCAGCTTTTTGTACCGCAGCATAGAGTTGTTTTTCCAGGTCAGTAATCTCTACCTTCTTTTTCCCGTTCAAATATTCTTTAAGAGATATACCGATGTAAATGATATCCGGAGTAACCTCAGTTTCGGCTGAACCACTAACATTAATTTTCCTGCGTAAATCTGCTTGTTGTGCCATTGCCGATGAAAGGCCTAAAAATGCAACGAATGCAATTGCTAATAACTTTTTCATAATTATGTTTTTCTTTGTGTGTACTCTATAGATGTGAAAGCGGCACAAATTCCACACCGGTTTTGTTAAAATTTCGATTGTCCTACGGTATGATTTGCAGATAAACGCCTAATCAATTGATTTACAAAAGCTAAACAGAAAAATTTTTATTTCAACTGTTTCGCCAAACTTAACTTCAATTCTTTAATCCCTTTAGCGGCCAGGCCTGCAATTTCCTTAGCCCCATACGGACTTAAATGGGTATCGTCCTTTTTGCCTTTAGGGTAGTTGACATTTCCTGAATCTACATGATTAAATAATTTAATAGACTCCTGCTCTCCTAATCGGGTTAAAAGCGATTCGGTTTTCAACAGCATATCAATCAATGGTACTTTCAATGAATCGGCTACTTGTCGGGTGATGCGGGGATAGTCTCCGTGGGTATCGATCAGTACTCCATTTTTAAAACTTCTTCTCGCAATTGGCGTAAGCAGTACCGGGAGTGCTTTTTTACTTCTTGTCTCATTTACATAATTCACCAGATTAATTTTAAAATCATTTAATGAAACCCCAACAGTTGGCTTGTCTACCTTTTCATCATTGTGGCCAAACTCTATAAAAACGTAATCACCAGGTTTCAAATTTTCAAAAACAGGTTGCCACCTTTTCTCAGCCCGGAACGACTTTGTGCTTCTTCCATTCAACGCACGGTTATCAACTTTAATCTGTTCTTTAAAAAAAGATTGGAATTCCATCCCCCATCCGGTTTCCGGATAAGCATTAACACTTTTATTGGCAGCGGTTGAATCACCAATAATGTATACGGTGGTTTGTTTTTGCACTAATCTAAAGGCGCTTAATCCAAGGAGGATGGAAACCGCAAGCAAGGTATAAAGTTTTGTTCTCATCATTATTCAGAAATTAGTGGATTCCAGGAATCTGTTCCACTAAGTATATTTTTTATGGTATATTTTTTATTTTCTTTTTCGCTTAACTGCCTGGCCCACGGAACCCTGCTTTGAGTCGAGGCACCAGCACCGATATTATAGTACTCGGCATAAAATGTTGTTTTTTCCTTTTCAGGAAACATTAAATCCCCCTTCCATGGATTCCATCCCGCAGGCACAATATGTTTACCTAAATCGCATCTAACAAATACAGTCTTTGCGTATGGTCGCCACGGCCTGCCCAGATAGGTTTTGGTTACCAGTGAATCAGCAATCAGTTTACAATTCAAAAATACAAATCCGAAAGCTTGATTTTTGGAGGTAGATGCCGCAGTAATGTAAGAATCTGATAAACTTTTGATTGTGCAATCTTGAAATACAACCGTTGCGGTACCAAATATGAAATCTGTTGTTCCTTCAATAATACAATTACGATAAAATTGCCTGCTTTTTTCTGTAGCTACATATAGTGTATCCTGATTCCCTAATAAGCTGCAATTTACCGCGATAAAACGGTCACCTTCCACATGAAGCGCTACTGCTTGTCCTACTCGTCCGGATGAATTCACAACCGTTAAGTTCATTAGTTTAACGTCATTCGCCTGCACTAAAATGGTATACGAGTTATAGGTAGTAAATTTGTCTCTTCCAAATCCATCTTTTCCGGAAGGAATAATCTTTCCTGAATAATCATTAAAAGTGATTATGGTATTTTCCCTGGTCTCACCAATTAAGGTTATCTTCGTTTTCCACGAGGGTATGATCACTTTCTCAGGGTAAATGCCATTTTTAATATAAATCTTAACTTCTTTCTCACCAAGATCGCGCACAGCATTAACAGCTTCCTGGATCGTTTTGTAGTGAGCTGATCCATCTTTAGATACCGTGATTTCTGAGGGATATTTTGGGTCTTGAGCAAGGGCTTTTTGCCAGTGACTTAAAGTGAATAATACGAAAACAAAAAAGAGATTTAAGGCAGATTTCGTCATCTGATTAACATGTAAAAGTTACGATAAATTTCAATAAAAAAGGGCAGAAAAACCTGCCCCTGAAAAAATAAATTAATATGTCCACCTTGGATCGCCGATTGCTGTAGCGGTATTACTTGCCGTTCTCAGTGCAGAACCTGCCGGAAGCTGAAAGTTAGTTGTTGAGGCCGTCCAGCCTAAATCTATTGTCTGATTACTTGTTAACGTAGCTGTGCCGAAAGTTAAGGCTGTTCCTGCTGTGAGTGCTGTCGATAAGTTGAAGTAATTGCTGTTGGAGATACTTAACGAACTTCCGGTTCCCGTACCCCTAATGGCTGCCGCATTAACGGTAGATGATTTTGGTGTGTTAGCAAAAATACTGTTTTGAATACTAAAGATAACTGGATTAGTATTTGCATCAAGTAAAGCGTATCTAGCGCTTCCGCCAAAGCCGTTTATGGTAGAATAACTGATTTGTACTGAAGGAGTCTGATCTCCCGTAGCAATAGTAGAAGCCAATATCAAACCAGGACCACAATTATAAAGTGTGGATTTTGAAACGATAATACTATTAAACTGAAGCTTCGTGATGTTAAAAGTATAGTAAGTTGAGGTTCCATTCGCCCCCATGTCGTAAACAACAGAATTGTTAACAGTAATTCCGGTAATTTTGAAATCTTTTGCATTTGTTCCCCGGTCGCCGCGCAAAAATGCTGTGGTAGATCCATGTGCAATACAGTTGTCGACAACAATATTGGTGAACGTAGCGGCCGAACCATTCGCAGCCTGCGACCCGATCAGGTTTAAAAAATACAATGAGGCGCCGGGAGTCCCATCAAATTCAATACCGGATAAAGTAACCCCGGCTCCGGTTCCTTCCAGATCGAACTCTTTATAATTGACTTTAGTATCAGATGGGTTACCTGAAGTTGACTTAATGGTTATTGTTTTTTGGGTGATAAAAGAAGTAGCGGTTAACGTGTAGGTCCCTGGATTTAATCCGATAACAGCTCCGTTCGCGGCTCCGGTTATCGCCGCTGCCAGATCATCCCCCGGATTAAGTCTTACCGTATAGGTTGTCGGTGCAAGGGTAGTAAAGGTGGTGATGCCTTTGCTTTTAGTCCCGTCGAAAAGCTCCGCAGTATATTTGGTGGCAGCAGTTAAACCCGTGATAGATTTTAAACCGGCAGAAGCCTCTGCCGGGCTCAACGTTGTAGTGATTGCAGTTCCGGTTGCCGGAGTTAAAACAATAGTACTCAAGCCTACCGTTGGCGTATAACGCAACACTACATTATTTTCTTTTACCTCACTATCCCGTATGGGTAAAAACAACTGAATGCCCGTTAACTGGAAACCACCGCTTCGTACATATTTTGATTCAGGTTGTGTTTCCGTTGCATTGGCCTTAATCCTTGCATAATATTTGGTGCGTACGGCAAGATTATCCTCGGTAACTGTTACCCCCGCAGTATCCGCGGTTGTACTGTATTTAATTGTCGAAAACAGTGAATCGGTTGAAAAATCAATACTGTATTTCAAAACCTTACCGGTTGACATTAAGGGCAAAGTCCATGTTAATTTAGCAGACGTTTCTCCTGCAGAAATTTTAACATCGCTCGGCTTAAAAATCCGTGCCGGGTCTGTTGGTGCATCATCTGTCTTTTTACAAGATGAAGCCAGCAGTACAATTACTGATAAAAGCATCAGCTTAATCCCTAGTTGCAATATAATTTTTTTCATGATTAGGATGTAAATAAATTAGTAACCATTATTCTGAACAATATTTGGATTTTCAATCAAAACCGTTTTCGGATAAGGGAAAAGTTCTTTTTTATTCGCTTCGAAGTAATATGCTAAACCCGTAGATGTTCCTGTAATTGAATTATCTTCAGTCACCGCTTTTCTCCAGTTTTTAGTGGTATAACCCGTTGGCGCAGTTGAGCTACCCAGTCCTGTCGATACAAATACATTGTTAGGTGTACCCCCATACAGGTCTAAGGTTGCAACTTCATTTACACTGGTTCCCTGAAGGTAGTTCCCTTCTTTTGCGTATAAATAATCTGGCACACCCGTGTATGCACCGCTTCCGGCAATTAAGGCCCTTAGTTTTGTCCTGGTTTCATCAAATTTACTCCCCAGCAAATTCCAGCGGATCAAATCATACTTACGTATTCCCTCGCCACCAAATTCCAAAAGTCTTTCTTTAACAATTGAGGTGAAAAAGCCTGCTTTATCAGTTGGTGTAGCCGGAATTTGAGTCTCAAAGCCTGCATAGGCACGCCTCTGTACTTCTTGCAAAGCGCTGATCGCCGCAGCGGATGGCGCACCATTGATTTCGTTATCCGCTTCAGCATACATCAGTAAAACATCTGAAAACCTCAGTATCGGCCAGTTAATGGCAAAGTTTTGAGACGAGGAAGAGCCGTTAAAAGCGGTCCACGATTTGCGGAACTTTGCGTCCGTCATATTAAACAGGGTATTAATGATCTTTTTAGAGGTCGCTGTGATTTCAAAAACTCCAATAGTAACATCTCTTCTACAATCTTTTGTTACATCAAACTCATAGAAATAAGTCGGGACGGCATTCATACCGCCACCGCCTGAGCCAAAAGTAGATGCTGAATTAAACCGGATACCATTATAGTAACCCAGTTTACTATCAGTTGAGGCATTGCTCCCATAAGCTGCTACCTCCATCATTAACTCATGAGCATCATCGTACCGGGTTCCATGCAGGGATTTAAAAACATTTTCGTAAACCGGATTTAATGTATGCTGAGAACGGTTGTTCATCAGATCCAAACATTCATCATAAGCAATTTTATAATAAGTAATGTAATCACTTGCACGAACATTTTGTGTTCCTTTCAGGGAATAACCACCACGTGCCAATGCAATTCTTGCCCTCAATCCTTTAATGGCACCTTTGGTAAACCTAAAACTGCCATACTCGGTTAGGGCACTTCTCCAGGGCACCAGATCTTCCGCAACCTTTAAGTCGGCAATAATCTGATCATAGGTCTTATTGCGATCTACATTAGCCCCATAAAGTGTTTCTGCGTCTGCTGCTGGTACAAAAGATGCAGGTACATCTCCCCAATTTCTGATCAGCTCATAAAAGAACTGCGCTCTCAGTGCCAGTGCCTCACCATAATAGCGTTTCATTAGTGCCTGCTCAGCAGCAGAACCGTTGCTGTAAAGTTTGGAAGAAGGAATATATTTGATACAAATGTTTGCCCGTTCTATACCAGCGTATAGCTGCAAAAATGGGTTGATGAGGTCAGTATTATCAGAACTCGCCCCGTACATACTAATCCCTCTACGATCAGATGAGCTGTAACTGCCCGAGGTTTTAAAATCATCGGCACCCAATCCAAACAGCGTGGAAATCCGGCTGCCATAACCATTATCCCCGCAAAGACGATTATAAACAGCAATCAGTGCGGCATTTGTATAAGTTGTGCTCTCGAAAACTACCTCGGGTGAAGAAGTAGATGGCGATTCCACATCAAGATATTTTTTACAGGAAGTAGTAATACTCAATGCTCCAACAGCAATAACCATTAAAGCAGATTTTATAAATTTATTGTTCATTGTTCTTTAATGTTGATGTTAAAATACCATATTGATTCCTGCAAGAATATACCTGCTTCTTGGGTATGCAGCATAATCTACCCCCGGAGTAAGTGGATTTGTTCTGCGGGTATTGGCCTCGGGATCATAACCTGTATAACCGGTTATGGTATAAAGATTATTCACTGTTCCATACACCCGTAATTTAGAAATGAAGCCTGTTTTTTTAATTAATGATGAAGGCAGGGTATAACCTAGGGTAACGTTGCTTATTCTCAGAAAAGATCCGTCTTCAATGGCATAGGATGTTAAAGCGTAATTACCGGTTGTTGGCGTCCACATGCTTGTATTGGCATTCATGGCTGTTAACAATGCCGGATCAGTAACCTTTACACCATTGGCATCGAAGTTTTGCCAGCGATCATTCATTACAGCCAGTAAATTATTATCCTTTACATTATACTGGGAAGTAAATTCAAGCTTATTTGCGTTGTACACTTTACTTCCGTAACTAAAGTTTACGAAAACAGTGAGGTCAAAATTCTTGTATGCAAACTGATTGTTAAAGCCTCCTGTAAATTTCGGCTGCGCATTCCCCAAAACTGTTCTGTCATCATCGCCAATGATCATGCTTGATGATGAAGATAACTTCTTAACTTTCATATCGCCAGGCTGTGGATTTTTATTTCCCAGTAAAGCATAGCTGTTGGCAATTCCTGATTTTAAAGTGTAGGTATAGCTTCCATTTGTATTTTGCACGTAGGTAAAATCATCAACTGTATAACGCCCGTCTGATACAAACCCATAAAATTGCCCAACAGGTTGCCCTACCTCAACTTTAAAATCACCTAAGCTATTTACCCACCCTGATTGGGTAATGTATGAGCTTACACCGTTTTGCAGGGCAACAATTTTGTTCTTATTAAATGAAATATTGAAGCTTGTATTGTACGTAAAGTTTTTAGTTTTAATTGCCTGATAGTTCAACTGAAATTCCCATCCTGTATTTTGGGTTTTACCCACATTTTGCTGCTGGGTAGTGTAACCTGTAGTTTGTGGTACATTAGCATTCAATAACAGGTTTTTTGTTTTGTTATCGTAATAATCAACAGTTAGTGTCAACTTATTTTTAAACAGATCAATATCCAAACCTGCATTAGTCGAAGTATTGGTTTCCCAGGTAATGTTTGGATTTGATAGAATCGTTCCGGTACTGGTTCCGGTGATTAAGCCAGTTGTAACGCCTGCATCAGAAGCCGCATAGCCTCCTGCGGTCGAATTTGAATAAAACAGTGTTCTGAATAAATCCTGTCCGATGCGGTTATTTCCTGCAGCACCATAACTCACCCGGACCTTCAGGTTATCCAGCCATTTCAGATCCAGATCTTTGAAAAATTTCTCTTCTGATGCACGCCATGCTACCTGACCTGATGGAAAATATCCCCATTGCTTACCTTCAGCAAATAACGACGATGCATCTGTACGGAAATTGAAGGTTGCAAAGTACTTATTTTTAAAACCATAAGATGCCCGTCCAAATAACGAAAATTGTCTTGTTCCGGAAATGAGCGACGTTGGCTTATCCTGTACCGAACCTGCCGGTGGCTCTGCTTTCTGGATGCTTCCAAATGCTTCTTCCGCAGTAATATTTACTGGGAACCATTTGATGGTCGAACTCCCTGCAGTTACATCAATCATGTTTGTTTCCTCACCTATTAATAAATCAAGGTTATGGTCTTTACCCAGCGTTGGTTTGTAATTTAAGGTATTGGTGTTCAGAATGCTTTTTGTCGTGGAGTTATCCAGTTGAATAGCCGGCAAGCCTGCATTGTTTCTTGCCACATTACTCACCGGTCCGTTAAATGTATTGATTTTCCTATCGGAGAAAGTCATCCCCACAGTACTCTTAAAAGTTAAATTCCTGAGGATCGTATATTGCAAATATCCACTGCTGATCAGGTCATTTCTGTAATCGTATTTCAACTCCTGGTTAGCCAGCGTAATAGGATTGGTTAATCCTGTTGTTAAATAATCTGCATCAAATAAATCTCCCGAATCGCTGCCACCATTATAAGGCTGATAACGCACGGAGTTCCTCAGGCGATTCGTTCCTTGCGAACCGGTAGATGAAGTTCCGACCCCATCAATACGCTGGCGGCTGTAACGAACGTTCACCCCCATTCTGAGCTTATCTGAAATTCTATGATCGAAACGGAAAGACGCGAAAGTTCTTTTATAACCCGAATTAAGCATGATCCCATCTTCTCCCGTATTATTTATTGAAAAATTATAGGTTGTCTTTTCATTGCCGCCTGATAAATTGAGGATCTGGGTATTGCTCCATGCCTGACGCCCGAAAACCTTATCCTGCCAGTCGATATTCTGGATGTTTTTATAAATGTCCAGATCCTCAAAAGTTCCATATTTCTTGGTAAAAGTATCTTTTACATCCTGTGCTGTATTGTTATTGTACAATTCATACTGATATTTTACAAACTCGTAAGGGTTCATCACATCAAGCTTATTCACAATTTGCCTTGCACCCGCATAGGCATCAAATGATACAATCGTCCGGCCATTTTTACCACTTTTAGTCGTAATAATGAGTACCCCATTCGCTCCGCGGCTACCGTAAATGGATGTGGAAGCGACATCTTTCAGCAAATCCATGCTCTCAATCTCGTTCGGAGATAAGATAGACAGTGCATTCTCAACCTGAATTCCGTCCACGATATACAGGGGAGAATTGTCACCTGTTAAGGAACTTCCACCGCGAACTTTAATCACCACCTCTGCTCCCGGGCTCCCTTCAGTAGAGGCCACTGATACCCCCGCCATTTTACCTGCCAAAGCCTGAGCTACCGTACTTACCGGAAACTGATCTATATCTTTTCCTTTAATCGACGATACTGAACCCGTTAAGGCTTCCTTTCTAACTGACCCATAGCCAATATTTACCGTTACCTCCTGTAGGGTATTGGCATCTTCCTCAAGAGAAACATCGAGTTTTGTCTGGTCAGTAACCCCGACACTTTTGGTTTTATAACCAATGTATGTAAAAGTAAGTATTGCACCTTTGGCGGGCACACTAATCTTATAGATACCATTGGCATCTGTACTGGCTCCTGTTTTCGAGTCTCTCACTGTAACGCTTACACCAACCAGCGGCTGACCATCAGTTTTATCCTTTACGGTTCCGGTTAGTTGTTTGTTTTGCGCCTGAGCTACAGATAATTCTGAAAAAAGGAGAAATGCAAAAAAGAGTAGAACTCTGCTCATAACTGTTATTTTAAAATATTTGGTTGCTGATATACGTTGTGCAATTGCTGCACATAGAATATAATTCTATTTCGAAATGTTATTGTTCGTTAATATTTGGTTACGTTGTGTAAGCAATTTTACAAACTTAAAATGGTATGAAACTTTATTTAACTAAAAAAGTGTGCAAACGTTCCCAAAAACGTAGTTTGAACGTTTATTAATCTTCCTTACAAAACCAGCAGAAGATATATTTTTCGTAACTTGTACCCAATACGCAAGATGAGATTTGAAACTTCGACCATAAAAGATATTGCTAAAGCTTTGGGACTTTCGACATCGACTGTCTCCAGGGCTTTAAGAGACCGTTACGAAATCAGTGAAGAGACAAAAAAGCTGGTATTGGCATATGCTGGGAAGGTAAATTACCGGGCAAACCCTATTGCGCGCAGCCTGAAAGAAAGAAGAAGCTACTCCATAGGCATTATTGTAAGTGAAATAGCCAATAATTTTTTTTCACAGGTAATTAATGGCATTGAATCAATTGCGTATGCAAAAGACTACCATGTCATCATTTCGCAAAGCCACGAATCTTTTGCGCAGGAAAAACTCAACGTTGAGCATCTGGCATCCAGATCTATTGACGGTTTGCTGATCGCCCTTTCTTCAGAGACACAAGATCTTCACTATCTGCGCGATTTGTATTCAAAAGGTCTTCCTATCGTATTTTTCGACCGGGTACCACAGGATTTTGAAACGCATAAAGTCATTGCCAACAATTTCAAAGGTGCATTTGACGCTACTGAACACCTGATTTTATCGGGTAAGCGCACCATTGCTCATTTGACAAATTCAGAAAACCTGTCCATTACCAGAGAACGCCTGAAAGGTTACCAGGCAGCATTAAACAAATACCACATTGGGTTTAATCCTGATCTGGTAAAATATTGCCAGCACGGAGGAATGCATAGCGAAGAGCTTGAACAGGCCGTGAAAGAACTTTTACCGCTAAAACCTGATGGCATTTTTATATCAAGCGACCGCCTTACAACAGGTTGTATTATGGCTTTAAAAAAGACCAATCCTGAAGTCGCAAACACAATCGCTATAGCTGGCTTTACCAACTCCAATCTGGTTGAACTCTTTTCTCCTTCCCTGACTTCAGTTAAACAGCCTGCCTTTGAAATGGGACAAGTGGCTACTGAATTACTGATATCGATGATCGAAGCCAAGCGTCCCGTAACTGAATTTGAAACTAAAATATTAGATACTGAACTGGTTAAAATGATAAAGCCTAAGCTATAGGTATTCGATTTCTTACTCAAACACCTATCTCCAAACTAATTACTACCTTTGCAAAATGGTAGAAATCATATTAAAGAAGGGAAAAGAAAAAGCAGCATTGCAAAGGCATCCATGGGTATTTTCTGGTGCTTTGGAAAAAGTTAAAGGAAAACCTGAAGATGGAGAAGTAGTAAAAGTTTTTGCTTTCGACAATGAATTTCTAGCCTATGGTTACTACAATAGCAATTCGCGTGTTGCCGTTCGCCTTCTGGAATGGGATGAAGAGCGAGCGATCAACAAACAATGGTATGAGAACAGGCTGAAACAAGCTATTGCTTCGCGGCAGTTTATATTAAGCGAACAAACGAATACCTGCAGACTGATATTTAGCGAGGCCGACTTTTTGCCGGGCCTAATCGTAGATAAATATGGAGATTTCCTATCCTTACAGATTTTAAGTTCAGGGATTGAAAAAGAGAAGGCAACAATCGTTGAGATACTCAGGAACGAGCTGCAACCTAAAGGCATTTTTGATAAAAGCGATGCCACTGCCCGAACTCACGAGGGCCTCCCTGTGGAAAATGGATTGCTTTGGGGTGAAACACCACCCGAATTTCTTGAAGTAAAAGAAAATGGTATTGCCTATAATATCAATATTGCCGAAGGCCAAAAGTCTGGATTTTATTGCGATCAGCGCGATAACAGGCAAATCCTGGCCAGTTACACAAAGGGTAAAAACGTACTGGATTGCTTTAGCTACAGCGGTGGCTTTAGCCTGAATAGTTTAGCAAACGATGCCGCAAGTGTTACCAGTGTGGATAGTTCGGGTTTGGCAGTAGAAACCTTGAAACAAAATGTTGAACTTAACAAATTTGATGTAAGTAAGGTTAACGCCATTCAATCTGACGTAAACAAACAATTAAGAGCTTTTAAAGAAGCGGGTGAGTTATTCGATGTAATTGTCCTTGACCCGCCGAAATATGCACCTTCACGGTCGGCATTAGATCGTGCGGCGCGCGCTTACAAGGATTTAAACAGACTTGGAATGCTTCTTTTGGAGAAAGGTGGCTTACTCGCTACTTTTTCATGTTCTGGAGCAGTGGATATTGAAACGTTTAAGCAGATTATAGCCTGGTCGGCACTCGATGCAGGTAAAGAAGTACAAATCATTAAACAATTCTGCCAGCCGGAAGATCATCCTGTCCGGATTTCCTTTCCGGAAGGTGAATATCTGAAAGGCCTTTTGCTAAGGGTTTTATAATTGCATTCTACAAATACTTGTGCGGAAACACTGACTTAAGTGTTTCCGTGTACAAAATCTATATCTCTTCCGAACTGTCCGGAAGCTTATCATACTCCCCTTTCCACGCATAAAAGCCAAAAATCATCAGACCCAGGCTAATTGGTAAAAAGATAAATAGTATAATTGCCCACTGGAGCATGGTATTTGTTCTTTCAATATCCGTATGGGTTAAGCCAACTTTGTCTACTGCCTGCAGAAATAGAAAAGTCATCGCAACCGGTCCCAATACCATCCATACTAATCCTAAAAATTTCTTTAAAATATTCATCCCTTTAATCATTAATGTGTTCGTCCTTTTTGTTCGATAGATAAATTGTTCCGATGATTAAGCTGAGTGTAGCAATCCCGATCGGATACCACAATCCCGACAGCGGAGTGGAACCCGCAAAACTCGCGATCAATGTGGCGATAAAAGGGACAAGCCCTCCGAAGACGCCGTTACCAATATGGTAAGGCAACGACATAGAAGTATATCTGATTTTCGTAGGAAACAACTCAACCAGAAAGGCTGCAATCGGCCCGTAAACCATGGTAACCAGCAAAATCTGAAAAAATATAAGACCGACAAACTTCCAGAAAACAGGTTTCGAAAGTATCTTATCCCGAATGACTTCTTTTGCTGGCAAAACTCCTCTGCTTGCAGATACCGTATCAACCTGGACTTTGCTAAATGAAGTTCCATTTGTAAGCATTACCTGGGTTATGGAAGTATGTAAACTGTCTGGCGTGCCTGCGATCAATTCGTGTTTAATTTTTGGCAGTTTAAAAGTTGCAGCACTCATATCCATTTTCGTTGGATCTGTATCATCCAGAAATGTCTGATAGATTGGTCTGTAAAAAATAATCCCCAGGAGCATCCCACAAAGCATGATCCATTTCCTGCCAACTTTGTCGCTCCAGGCACCAAATACAACAAAAAATGGTGTCGCAAAAGCAATTCCCCAAAGCAAAATATACCGCGAATCGTTAAAATCAAGTTTGCAGGTGTTCTCTAAAAACGATTGTGCATAAAACTGCCCCGTATACCAGATAACCCCCTGGCCCATCGTTGCACCGAAAAGAGCAAGCAAAACCATTTTAAAATTCGCTTTATTGTTAAAACTTTCTTTCAAAGGATTTTTCGAAATGTTCCCTTCAGCCTTAAGTTTAGAGAAAAGCGGCGATTCATGCATCTTCATCCTGATGTATACCGATACCACCACGAGAACAATGGAGAGCAAAAATGGTATTCTCCATCCCCAGTCGCCGAAAGTATCAGCACCCAGAATATTTTTTGTGATGACAATTACGCCCAGCGACAAAAACAAGCCAAGCGTTGCTGTCGTTTGAATCCAGCTGGTAAAAAAGCCTCTTCTGTTTTCCGGGGCGTGCTCCGCAACATAAGTTGCGGCTCCCCCGTATTCGCCACCAAGGGCTAAACCCTGTATCAACCTCAATACCAATACCAGAATTGGCGCAGCATAACCAATGGTCTTATATGAAGGTATCAACCCAATGAAAAAAGTAGAGCCACCCATCAAAACCAGCGTCAGAAGAAAAGTATACTTCCTTCCAATCAAATCGCCCAGCCGGCCAAATACCAGCGCTCCAAAAGGGCGTACAATAAAACCTGCAGCAAAGATAGCCAGCGTATTAATCAGTGCAGATGCCCCCGCATCTTCAGGAAAAAGCTGATGCCCGATGATGACAGCAAGACTGCCAAAGATGTAAAAATCGTACCATTCGATTAAGGTGCCTAAAGATGATGCACCGATAACTTTGAAGATGTTATTCTTCGGCAAGGTTTCGCTCATAAATTGAAAATATTTGGTTTTCCTAATATAAACATATGAAATCCAATTGGCAACCTGTACTGTCGGCTTCTGAAATTCGAGCATTTTGAAACATTTGGGCTTTTATTTTGTATTTTCATTTTCCAGTTCAAGAATATGCTCATTATACAAAATATCCGACTTAGTAGAATTTTAAGAAACACGTGGCAGGTTGATTTAATTATGATTGCCTCCTGTACCGCAGCTTACTTCGTAAGGGAATATCTTATTGCTCACCACTTTGTTATCCCAACCATCATCCCTACAGTTTTGGGTACAGCAATTGCATTTTTTATCGGTTTTAATAATAATCAGGCTTATGACAGGTGGTGGGAAGCCCGTAAAATATGGGGTGCTCTGGTGAATGATTCCCGGTCTTTTGCCCGGGCGGTGATCAATTACGTTGATGAGGATGAGGAAACAACAACAAGAATGGTGCATAGACATATTGCATTTCTTTACGCGCTAAAAGCCAGTCTTCGAGGAACAGTAGACGAAATCTATATTAAGTACCTCCCGGATGAAGACCTCAAAGAAATCGCTAAGCACAACAACGCACATAACGCCATCCTGAATATTCAGTCAAGAGATTTACAGAAATTATCGAAAGCCAATGCAATTGATGGTTTCCGCTTCATGGAAATTAACGAAATGCTGGTTAGGTTTTCTGATTCTATGGGGATGAGCGAAAGAATTAAGAATACCATATTCCCAACCACTTACTCTTATTTAACAAAGGTATTTATCTGGCTTTTCGTAGTTACCTTTACTCTGGTCATTAGTCAGGATGCAGGCCCCGCCTCCATATTTTTAGGCTGGCTGATCGGATTTGTTTTTGTATCTACACAAGTCAACGGTATGAGCCTGGTTGATCCGTTTGAAAATAATTCCGCAGGCGTTCCATTGAATTCCATTACCCGAACCATCGAAATCAATCTGCTACAAATGCTTGAGGAGAATGACGTTCCGGATCCGGTAAAACCCATTAACGATGAATATATTCTCTAAAGTTTGTTTTTCCGTTTACCAATCCAGATCAGCAGTAAAGAAAGCAGCCAAAACAATACCACACAAAAAAAAGCATTTAAAATGGCTTTGGGATAGCCAATGTTTACTACATTAATAAAGGGATAAGGGTATTCATTAATGAGTAAACCTCTCACGATTACGAATACGATGTAAGCCAGCGGATAAATTAACCAATGCGTTGCAGACCTATACCTAAGCCTGGATTTATCAACGAAAAATATCCAGAAAATCAACATCAGCAACGGACTAACAACATGCAGGAGTTCATCAGCTACGCGCGACCAGCCTTCCTGTAAAACCAAACCACGCAGCAAAAAATTATAGATTAATCCAACCACAATAATATAGACCGTAATTGCTGTAATCGTTGCGGCGCGGCGAAAAAAGTCACGAATTTTACCTTTCGGAAAAATACTGATAACCATAAAGCAGCTCGCTACAATAATGTTTGTGGTTACGGTAAAAAACGACAGGAATATCTTTAGGGTCTCTATATAATGATAATGAGCTTGTTTTAAACTAACCACAAACTGCAATAAAATGGAAAACCATACTACAATTGCTGTAACTGTTGCGTAGATCTTTGCTGCCTGGGAATACTTCATAATAATCGGGAAATAAATAATGCTTATCAGATTCAAGATAAGCATTTCATATTTTAAATAAAGCTTGTTTATAAAAAAGCAGATCGCCCGGGCCTGCTTTTATAAACTTCCTGTAAGCGCCACCAAAAACTCTGTAGGTATCTCAATGTGGGGAATGTGCCCGCAGGCTTCGAATTCAACGATTTTTGCCCCGGGTATTTTTGCTGCAGTTTGCTTGCCTAAAAAACGGTACTGACCATGTAAAGCTTGTTGATCAGGACTTAATAATCCTTTCCCCACAATAGTTTTATCTTCTTTGCCAATAAACAAGACAGTGGGCACCTTGATATTCTGGAACTCATACACTACGGGTTGCTCATAAATCATAGTAAAGGTAAGCGCAGCCACTTTTGCCCAACGTGGGTAATCAGCACTGGCAGTTACCCCACCGGCAATGTTCACGAGGTATTCGTATTCAGGCTTCCAATAGGTGAAATAAGAAGTTTGATAATATTTGCGAACACTTTCAGCAGATGTTTTAAGTTCCGTTTGATATTGTTGCGCGGTGGTAACATAAGGTACAAATGTCCGGTAGTCTTCTAAGCCAATCGGGTTTTCCAGAAGAAGTTTTTCAGTTCTGTCGGGGTAAAGCAAAGCAAATCTTGTCGCCAGCATCCCGCCCATACTATGCCCCAGTACCACAGCTTTCTGTACGCCCAACGTATCCAGTAATTTTTTGTTCCATGCGGCCATCTGATGAAAGCTATAGTGAATAAAGGGCTTGGATGATTTACCAAATCCTATCTGATCTGGCACCACTACACGGTAGCCAATATCAGTTAATGTCTTAATTACATTTGTCCAGTAATATCCCCCGAAATTTTTTCCATGAAAAAGTATAGCCGTTTTACCATTTGCATTTTTCGTTGGGGCTACATCCATATAGGCCATTCTTACGTCCTGGCTTTCAACCGTAATTGGAAGATATTTAACAGGGTATGGGTATTTCACATTCTCCAGCGTGATGGAAAGCGTATCTGTAAGTTGTACAGCCGATGCATTGAATATAAAAGATGAAAGGGCTATTAAAAGGAAAAATTTCTTCATAAAGGATCTGAACTTAATCTGTAAACAATAAACACGATTAGGCTTAAAAACCATGCCTGTTTTAGTGTGTTATCATATAAATGACAAAATTATGCCCAGGCCTTGTGGAGAACTTGGTTAAGTAGCAAGAAAACCAATTTTATATATTTACCATTATGCAAAGTCAAGCCCCTCTAGCCGAAAGAATGCGTCCTCAAAATCTTGATGAATATGTAGGGCAAAAACATCTTGTGGGGCAAGGTGCAGTTTTGCGCAAGGCCATCGAAAGCAGCCAGCTTCCCTCCATGATTTTCTGGGGTCCCCCGGGTGTTGGTAAAACCACACTGGCCTATATTATTTCACAAACTTTAGACCGGCCTTTTTTCAACCTGAGTGCCATCAACAGTGGGGTTAAAGACATCCGGGAAGTAATTGACCGTGCTGCTCAACTGAAAGACAGTTTCCTGGGCTTACCCATATTATTTATTGATGAAATTCACCGCTTCAGCAAATCGCAGCAGGATAGCCTATTGGGTGCTGTAGAAAGAGGCTTGGTGACACTGATCGGTGCCACTACTGAGAACCCATCATTTGAGGTGATCTCCGCATTGCTTTCACGCTGTCAGGTTTACATTTTAAAATCACTAACCGAAGAAGAACTGGCAGGTTTACTCCACACTGCAATCCAGAAAGATATCCTTCTAAAGGAAAAGAAAATAACCATTAATGAACATGAAGCGTTAATCAGGCTAAGTGGAGGCGATGCCCGGAAACTGCTGAATGTATTGGAGATAGCCATCAATGGCATTGGTGGCAATAAAATTACGCTCACCAATGAAAATGTTCTTGCTCACGCCCAGCAGAATCTGGCGTTATATGATAAAGCCGGTGAGCAACATTATGACATCATTTCGGCCTTTATCAAATCTATTCGTGGCAGCGATCCAAATGCGGCGGTGTACTGGCTGGCAAGAATGATTGAAGGAGGTGAAGATCCACTGTTCATTGCCCGCAGGCTTTTAATCCTGTCGTCAGAAGATATCGGAAATGCCAATCCGAACGCGCTATTACTTGCTAACAACTGCTTTACGGCCGTTAATGTGATCGGATATCCTGAAGCGAGAATTATCCTTTCTCAATGTGTAACCTACCTGGCCAGTTCTGCAAAAAGTAATGCCTCTTACGAAGCGATTAACCATGCACAGGCATTGGTTAAACAAACAGGAAACTTACCAGTCCCCTTACATATCCGGAATGCGCCAACAAAGCTGATGAAAAACATAGGCTATGGAAAAGACTATAAATATGCTCACAGCTATGATGGTAATTTCGAAGCGCAGGAATATTTCCCTGACGAGTTAAGCGGAACCAAACTTTATGATCCGGGTAAAAATGCTGCCGAAGAAAAACTTCGGGAAAAGCTACGCCAGAACTGGAAAGATAAATACAACTATTAGTGTAACATTTGACCGAAAATGGCTACTAATTAAGAACTAATACCTAAACTGATATGTTGAGTACTTTTTTAAGCCACCAGCGAAAAGCCTTTTGGCGCTCCCGAAATCGCGGTGGCAGCATGGCCACACAAATCCTGCTCGGTTTTTTCATGCTTTATTTCCTGGCTGTAGCGCTTGGAGTTGGTTTTGGAATGACTGTTTTTCTTCCGAAAATTTTCCCGAATCAGGACATCCTCAGAAGCTTTAACGGTTTAATCCTTTATTACTTCGCACTCGACTTTATGATGAGGCTTCAATTACAGGAGTTGCCAACATTAAGTATTATACCCTACCTTCACTTAAAGGTATCGAAAAATAAAATCATTAACTTTTTGAACATAAAAGCGCTTTTTTCTGCTTTTAATATCTGGCCTGTATTTTTATTTTTCCCATTCATTTTTATCGAAATTGCCGATATCTATGGCGGTTTCACTACGCTGATGTATATCGTTTCGATATTATCGCTTACTATTTTCAATAATTATCTGGTACTGTATATTAAGAGAAAGTCAATTACAAATGCATTATACACCGTTGCAGGATTATTGATTATTGCAGCCTTTGCCGCATTGGAATATTTCAAAGTGATATCGCTGATGAAAGCCGCAGACTTTGTATTTAAAGCCGTTGCAGAATATCCATATATCGGTTTCGTTTTTACATTAGCAGCAATTACCATCTATATCCTCAATTCAAGGTTTCTGTTAAGCAACCTCTATGTTGAGGAAATGGGATCGAAAAAGGAAAAGAAAGTAAGTACCGATTATGCTTTTTTAAACCGCTTCGGTAAAGTGGGGGAGCTGGCGGCTTTGGAGTTGAAATTAATTCTCCGCCATAAACGTTCTCGTTCATCATTAATACTGGGGGTTTTGTTCCTGTTTTACGGATTCATATTCTATAAACAACCGATGATTGCATCCGACTCATTTGGCAAAATGATGTTCGCCGCCATATTCATGACCGGGGTTTCCATCATCATCTACGGACAGTTCATGTTTGCCTGGCAAAGTGGCCATTTTGATGGTTTACTGAGTAACAAGATTAACTTCAAAGATTTCATTAAAGCGAAGTTTCTGCTCTTTACCATTGCATCGACTGTTATGACTTTACTGTCAACTTTCTATGGCTTTCTAAGCCCAAAACTGTTGCTGCTGCACCTGGTCTGCTACCTTTACAACATTGGCTTCGGAACCGTGATTGTACTATATCTGGCCACCTTAAATTATAAGCGACTGGATATTACCAAAGCAGCCAGCTTCAATTATCAGGGCACAGGTGCAACACAATGGTTACTGATGTTCCCCTATGCATTAACTCCTATTTTAATGTATTTGCCATTTGGCTTGTTAAAAATGCCGTATTGGGGTTTAGCCGTAATAGGAATTTTCGGAGTAATCATGTTACTGCTGCGCAGTTTCTGGATCAACCTGATCACCGCTAAATTTGAAAAACAACGTTATAAAATAGCCGAAGGCTTTAGAGAATAATTATGATTATAGAAGTAAAAAATTTGAAGAAAGTTTATGGCGACAAAACTGTTGTAAACATTGATCGTATACAAATAGAAAAAGGTGAGACTGTAGGGTTAGTTGGGAACAATGGCGCCGGAAAAACAACATTTTTTCGCATGCTTTTAGATCTGATCCGTCCTAACGAGGGAGAAGTGCTCTCCAAAGGTGAAAACGTGATGAAAAATGGAAACTGGAAAGATTATACCGCTTCTTTTCTGGATGAAGGTTTTCTGATCGATTACCTTACACCCGAAGAATATTTTATTTTCATTGGTAGCCTGCATGATCTTTCAGTTGCAGATGTTTCCGCTTACCTCACTCAATATAACGAGTTTTTTAACGGAGAGATATTAAATAGTGGTAAGTATATTCGTGATTTTAGTAAAGGTAATCAGGTAAAAGTGGGAATTGCCGCAGCTTTAATGCAAAAACCGGAAATCCTTATCCTTGATGAACCCTTTGCCAACCTGGATCCTACCACACAAATTCGCCTGAAAAATTTACTTAAGGCCCAGGCAGGTAACATGACCACTTTTATCTCCAGCCACGATTTAAATCATGTTACAGATGTATGTAACCGCATCATACTGGTAGAAAAAGGACAGGTAATCAAAGATTTCAAAACCGATGAAAATACCTTAAAAGAACTGGAGAGTTACTTTTCCGCATAGTTTGTACTAAGAATGATACATTTTGAGATCGCCGCATATCCGGTGGTCTTTTTTTGTGATCTAAATTTTGAGCTTTTCCTTGATTATTAATTCAAATCGAAAAAAAATAATTCTAATGCATTTTTTGGCACCGTGTTTGCCTACGAACCATTAGAATTTAAAATCTAATCATCATGAGTATTTCAAGAGTAAAAATAGCAACATTAAGTATAGGTTTAGCAGTAGGTTCAATGGCGTTCCAGAGTTGTGATAGCTTGACTAAAACACAAAAAGGTGCTGGTATTGGTGCGGCTGCTGGTGGTGTTGTAGGTGCATTAATTGGTAAAAAGGCTGGTAATACGGCTGTGGGTGCCTTAATTGGTGGTGCCATTGGTGGTACGGCGGGTGCATTTATCGGACGTAGAATGGACAGACAGGCTGCTGAAATTCAAAAAGCAATCCCGAATGCAGAAGTAATACGTGAAGGCGAAGGTATTATCGTAAAATTTGATAGTGGTATTTTATTCGACTTTGACAAAACAGCGTTAAAAGATGCTGCAAAAACCAATGTTCAGAGTTTAGCAGCTTCATTGAATCAATATCCAGATACAGATATTAAAATTATTGGTCATACAGATAGTAAAGGTACAGAACAATACAATCAGGGTTTATCTGAAAGAAGGGCTGCAGCCGTTAAAGCTTATGCTGTTTCTCAAGGTGTACCAGCATCAAGATTGGTAACCATCGGAAAAGGTTTTTCAGAGCCAATTGCTGATAATGAAACTGAAGCTGGTCGTGCATCAAACCGTCGCGTAGAAATTGTGATTGTAGCTAACGATGCCTTAAAATCAACAGCCCAGAAACAAGGATAATATTGCCAATTCCCTCTACCTATGAGGTCATTATATATCCAACCCCAATGTTGAACATTGGGGTTTTTTATTTTTCAAAATTTAGGTGTAAATATCCTGAAAGTAATTAACCACCAAAGATTTCATAAGCATCTCCTGCTCAAGCATGGTATAGGGCGGGATAGCTTTAACTAACTTCCAATGTGGCCAGCCGTCTTGGTCTACCCCTTCCAGTTCATAAAAATCCATTTCACTTAAAAGCCTGCAGGTCGCAATATGCATGAGCTCTTCTTTTTGTCGTTTGCTGTATTTTTTCGGTCCCTTTCCCAACTCCTGAACTCCAATCAGAAAAAGCATTACTTTTAAATCAGGAACATCTGAATCGAATTCCTGAGCAATACGTTGTTGCAGTACTTTCCACTTTGCGTTAATCTCCGAAGGTTTCATGCTGCAAAGATAGTGTTAAAATAAGTCAAGCTGTAAGTTCCGTTTCAAATCAAAATAAATTGACTTCATAATGTAAAAGTTAATGGTTTGGCTCAATTGGATACAGGGCAAAAAATATTTTTGGTTACATTTATAACCTATGAGTACAAATTCTGATAAAATAATACCAGCCGGACTATTGGCTTATGGCATGTCGGGAAAAGTTTTCCATGCTCCGTTTTTAAACAACCATAAGGGTTTTCAGCTGAAAGCCGTTGTAGAAAGAAATCAAAAAAAAGCTACTGCAGACTACCCAGATCTCATTAGCTACGGCAGTGTAGATGAACTGCTAAATGATGGAGAAATTGAACTGGTTGTGATTAACACACCAAACAACCTTCATTTCGAGCACTCGAAAGCAGCATTACAAAGCGGAAAAAACATTTTAGTAGAAAAGCCTTTTACAGCAACTTCTGCACAAGCTAAGGAACTTTTCGAACTTGCGGATCAGGTTGGCAGGCAAATTCTGTTTTACCAGAACCGCCGTTGGGACAGCGATTTTGCTGCTGTTAAAAAAGTATTGGCCAGTGGCAAACTGGGTAAGTTAAACGAAATGCATTTACGTTACGACCGCTACAGAAACGAAATTGGTGCAAAAGTTTTTAAGGAAGAAGCAATAGAGGCAAGTGGCTTATTATACGATCTCGGGCCCCATCTTTTAGATCAGGTGATCAGTCTGTTTGGCAAACCGCTTAGTTTTCATAAAATCCTCGGTAAAAACAGAAAAGACACTAAAGTTGACGATTATTTTTCCATTCAACTCCAATATCCTGACAGCGTAAATGTGTTTGTAACTTCGAGTATGCTGGTGGTTAATCCACAGGCGGCATTCGTGCTACATGGGGTATCGGGCAGCTTCATCAAAAAACGAACGGACATTCAGGAAGAGCAATTGTTAAGTGGTAAAAAGCTAATAGATGAGGGCTTTGGTATCGAAGCTGCAGGATCCGAAGGGCTGTTAACTACCATTAATGATAAAGGCAACAAAACCAATGAAACAATTCCATCTGAAGTTGGCAGCTACCTGCCGCTGTTTGAAGCCGTTTACCAGGCATTGGCAAATGGTGTAGCCTACCCGGTGAGCAGACTTGATATAATCACACAACTGGAAATTCTCGAAAGCTAATCAGGGCCTCATTAACGTAAACTCCCTTAAAACAAAAACAAATGAATTCATTGCCGTTTGGTTACCTGATCCCAATATTCCTCATCGTTCTATATTTTATTTTGAGAAAAAAGAAGTCACATGTTGAACCGCTCACAGAAACCGACAAGCAGATTTTAAACGACTACGTATCCTACTACCATCATTTGGATTCTACCGATAAGATACGTTTTGAACAAAAGGTTGCTGGTTTCTTTGCGACTGTAAAAATAGAAGCCGTTGGTTTAGAGATGACAACCCTTGATGAATTGTTAATTGCCTCAAGTGCTGTTATTCCAATTTTTGGATTTCCAGACTGGCAGTATAAAAATTTATCGAGTGTATTACTATACCCCGATACCTTTAATAAGGATTTTCAGTTCGAAGGGGGAGAAAGGAATATCATGGGAATGGTAGGCAGTGGTTATATGAATGGGCAGATGATTTTATCACGTTCAGCATTAAGACATGGCTTTTCGAAAAGTGCCGGAAAAGAAAACACAGCCATCCATGAATTTGTACACCTGCTAGACAAAAGCGATGGTGCAACAGATGGTGTACCAGAGAATCTCATTAGCCATGAATATACCCTGCCGTGGATCAAAATGATGCACGAGGAAATGGAAAAGATAGAAGAAAACAAATCGGATATCAATCCATATGCCATCACTAACCAGGCTGAATTCTTTGCGGTAGTTTCTGAATACTTTTTTGAGAAACCTGAATTACTGAAAGACAAACATCCGGATTTGTACCATCATTTGAGCCGGATATTTGCTCAGCAACCTGCAGGTTAACACTGAAATTTATATCAAATGAAAAGAACCGTTTTTGTTTTTGTATTGTACCTCTTAACTGCGTATGTGAACGCCTTTGCTCAAAAATCTTTTACATTGAAGCAAAATCTTCCAATAGGAAAAAAGTATGATTTCAATATGCTTTCCGACCAGATCATTACTCAAAAAATAGGCGATCGGAAGATATTATTAAACCAGAATATAGGTACTGATTATACGTTTTACATTAAAAACGGCGATAACCTGGAGAAAGATATAGAGGTAATCTATAACCGGATATTCATGAAATCATCGGCTGGAAAAAACGTGATGCAGATGGATTCTGACGATCAGGATACTACAAAGCAGAATCCCTTTAGCGGATTAAAGGGTGCATCGTTTACCATGACTATGACCTCCGACGGCTCAGTAAAAGCAATTAACGGACTTGATCAGATGTTGAATTCGGTAGCGGCTAAAATGACGAAAGATACCGCATTGATCAATAGCATGAAAACTCAACTCGCTAATCAGTTTAACAGCGAGGCGATGAAGCAAACCATGGAATCATCGTTAAAAATATATCCTGGAAAGCCTGTAAAAATTGGAGATAGCTGGACTGTAGATACCAAAATGCAAATGACAATGCCAATGGAAACCATCACAAAGTATACGCTTAAGGAAGTAAAAGATGGCATCGCCTATGTCAACATTAGCGGAACACTCCTATCTAAAGGGGCATTTGAAACCATGGGTAACAAAATGGAAACAGATTTAACAGGCACGAATAACGGTGATGCAGAGCTGGATATTAAAACAGGTTTAATCCTGGATAGCCACCTTCGGATAGAGATATCGGGCATAATGCAATCAATGGGGCAGCAAATTGATTTCGATTTACAAGGCATCAATAAAATAAAAGGCAAAGAAATTAATTAATGCCATTACCTCTAACGGACCATCAATCGGACGCTGATTAAAATTGAAATAAAAAAGTCCTGCCGGAAAAGCAGGACTAATATAGTTTGTTTGGCCTGGAGTTCTTATTTGAAGGTTACTGATCCATATTCGGTCTTCACTGAAACATTGGCAGTACCACCACTACCTATTTTACCTGTGTACTTTTTGTCTTCCTCATCTTTACTCGCCAGACTAGCTGTAACGTTCGCCCCGTATTTAAATCCCGCGTAAGATGTTGAAACATTGAAATTAGCATTATAACGATCAGCAAATCCAAGACCAATACTTACGTATTCCCCGTCAAAGCTAAAGTTTCTGCATGCAGGGGTGATTTCACTCACACTTAGCTTATTGTAATCCATATTGATATTGGCATCTCCATTCAAAGTACCCAATGTAACATTCGAATATTCAGCATTGATACCTATTTTACCTGCTGATGCTATATTTAAGTCGCCATAGGCCTGTTTCACTACGGTGTTTCCTTTTACCGTATTGATATTCACTTTCGCATATTCAGCATTCAGTAGTAGGTTTCCTCCTATGGCACCTATAGTCAATCCTTTACCATACTGAACTTTAATATCGGCAGACTTTCTGATGGTATTAATATTAACCCCAACATACTCCGCTTCCAATTGAAGGGTCCCCACAGCTCCAATCGTTACAGGACCATTATACTCATGCTTGATTACTGCTGCATTCAAATCCTGAATATCACATTTGCCATACTGAACATTAATATAATTGTTCCCGTTGCTTAAATTGCCCGCAACAAGATTGCCATACTGAACCTTTAATGAAGTAGGCCCGGAAAAATTTCCCAATTCTACATTACCATATTGCTGCAGCACACTTAATGGATTTACAGCAGGCATAAACACCACATAATTGATCTTTACTTCGCGCCGCCAGGTCGTTACTCCATTTTTTACACTTCTGCCATATCTCCCGCTTCTGTCGGCCATATTTGTTTTCACCGTGATCACATCCCCGTTTTTTGCAGCATCAATGTTTACTGCATCGATTAATTTCTGAACATCACTATCAGAACTGCTATAGGCTTTAATATCTACATCGATTTTAACCTCTTTTTTATCCCATGTTTTAATGGTAACAGATCCATACTGGTTGTTTAGGTTTATTTTGTCATTGTTATCTACACTAAAGCTTTTGCTAAAAGATTTCGATCGTTCTCCATCTGCGCCAGTTTGAATGTCTTGTGATAAAGTAACATGAGCGTTTACGTTAACATTATTCGACGCATAAGTATCGCCAGTAACTACCGAAACCAGTTGTTCTTGTTGTGCATAGCTGTTTCCGGCAATGAAGGCCATAGTGGCCAAAAATATGGTTAGTTTTTTCATTTTTTTATTTTTTAATATACCCTCTAACTCATCGTCTGCCGACCGACTAAAAGTATGAAGAGGTGTGAGTGTAAATGGAATACTAAATTTGATTTACCCTTTTATAATCATCAACCTGATTAATAATCAACAACTGCTGTTTCAATAATTGCAGCTGTATTTCCCGGTTTTTCACCATCGCTTTTACTACGAAAGTTTGATTGGGTGAATTGGGCAATTCTGCTTTCAACCGTTCATATTCCTCATCCAGTTTCACCAGATCTGCAGTAAACTTTTTATATAACTCGGGGTTTGCCGAAGCAAAAATGGCCAGACTATCCCGTTTCTCCGTGATCAAACCTGCATAATGAACTTCTTTCTGCGCATAACCAGGATTAACATCAACCAATTCGATATCTTTCCCCTGCATCCTACCGGCATAAAGCCAGCCTAAAGCAAAAACAACTACTACGGCTGCCGCAGCACTCATCCATAAATATAATTTTACAGGCTTTTTTTTAATGGTTTGTTTAAGTTTTTGCTGTGCATCCAACTCCACTTCTATCTTCGCCCATAGCCCAACAGGCGGTTCCATCACATCAAATGCCCTGCGGTTTTCTTTAACAAAGGTTTCTATTCTGTTATTCATCTCTCATCCCTTTCTGTTCTAAAATACTTTTTAGTTTCTTCTTCGCCCTCATGTATTGTGTGCGACTGGTATTTTCACTTATTTTTAAAATGTGTGCAATTTCTTCATGGTCATAGCCTTCCAGCAGGTACAAACTAAGTACTACACGGTATCCGTCAGGAAGTTCGGTAATGGCATTTCTGATTTCCTCTGCCTGCAGCTTTACCTCATATTCATCGTAGACAACCTCATCAGGTACTTCTGAGATTTCTTCTGTACCAACAAATTCAAATTTTCGCTTACGCAGATAGTTGATTGACTTGTTGATCACAATTTGCTTTAGCCATAAACCGAAAGTAGTTTCCTGCCTGAAATCTATAATTCTGGTAAAAGCATCCAAAAAAGATTCCTGCAAAACATCTTGTGCTTCTTCCTCGTAGTTTAAAATGCGCAGCGCAACGTTGTACATGGCCTTGGCATACAGCTTGTATAACTCAAACTGTGCCGCACGGCTGCCTTGCATGCATTCTTTAACTAATTCCAGGTTTTTATCTACGTAAACAGCTTCCAAAATTTCGAATATTCTGATTATAAGACATGGGGGATTTTAAAACGTTGCATCAAGATAGAAAAATATTTACAAGATTATATGCTTATGGAAACAATCACCCGGCAACATCATATTTTTGTATTAAAAAACAAAGCCTTAACTTCATGCCATGGATATCGACTTAATTATATCAGTTATCAATCCCTTACATCAAAAAGCAGATCAGGCATTTCAGGATAAAGACATTGAAACCTATGCCTCCATTTTCGACTACAACTTTGAGTTTAAAGGTTCAGACGCCAAACCGGTAAACCTGAGAGATTATAAACTAGACATTCAAAGTCTGTTCAAAAATTCGAAAAGTATTGAAACAAGCCACTACAGAATTAGATCCTCATTCGAAGACGGAATGTTCACGGAAAAGGTGGCCCGTAAATCAGTTATTATCAAACCAAAATTACTTTTGCTTACTAAAAAACAAACCATTCAAACCGAAGAAGTTTACCATTGGAAAAATGTAAACGGCGAATGGAAGGTGATAACTATCGAAGTAGTTTTAGAGGAGAAATACTAAACACCATTATAAAACTAAATCACTGGATTGATGCGTGAGTTTTATAGTGAACTGGCCAGAAAGCAGAAAAATTAAGCCGCAAAATTTCCTTCCATCTTCATTTCCAAACTTCAAAACAAAATCGGTATTTTTGCCGCTCAATTTAGATTACAAAATATGTTAAGAACAGTAACTTGTGGTGCATTAACCCTTAATAACTTAGGTGATAATGTAACCTTGTGTGGTTGGGTACAAAAATCAAGAGATTTAGGCGGGATGACTTTTATCGATATCCGCGATCGTTACGGGATTACACAGCTTGTTTTTAACATGGACGACAACCGCGAACTGTGCGAATCCGCACGTTCATTGGGTCGTGAGTTCGTAATCAAAGCAACCGGTACTGTTGTTGAACGCAGCAACAAAAACCCGAAAATGCCTACAGGTGATGTGGAGATTAAAATTACTGCGTTAGAGATTTTAAATGCTGCAAAATTGCCGCCATTTATGATCGATGACGAAACAGATGGCGGTGATGAATTACGCATGAAATATCGTTATCTGGATTTACGCCGCAATCCGGTTAGAAATAACCTGGTATTGCGCCATAAAATGGCCCAGTCTGTTCGCCGTTATCTGGATGCGTTAAACTTCATCGAAGTAGAAACGCCGGTGCTGATTAAATCTACGCCAGAAGGTGCAAGAGATTTCGTTGTGCCAAGCAGAATGAATGAAGGCGAGTTCTATGCTTTACCTCAATCACCACAAACCTTCAAACAACTATTAATGGTTTCCGGCTTTGACAGGTATTTCCAGATTGTAAAATGTTTCAGGGATGAAGATTTAAGGGCAGACCGCCAGCCGGAGTTCACACAGATTGATTGCGAGATGTCGTTTATTGAGCAGGAAGATATTTTAAGTACTTTTGAAGGATTAATCCGTACACTGTTTAAAGAAGTCCGCAATTACGATTTACCTGAAGTTCCGCGGATGCAATATGCCGACGCCATGCGCTTATATGGCTCAGATAAACCGGATACGCGCTTTGCTATGCAATTTGTTGAGCTGAACCACCTTGTGAAAGATAAAGGTTTTCCGGTTTTTGATAATGCAGAACTTGTTGTGGGTATTAACGCAAAAGGTGCAGCAAATTACACCAGAAAGCAATTAGATGAATTAACCGATTTCATCAAACGCCCCCAAATTGGTGCAACAGGATTAATTTATGCCCGCCACAATGATGATAACACCATTAAATCTTCTGTAGATAAATTTTTCAATGAAGACGATCTTAAGCAATGGAGCGAAGCTTTCGAAACAGAGAAGGGTGACCTTATTCTGATCTTAGCCGGCGCTACAGATAAAGTGCGCAAGCAATTGAACGAACTTCGCTTAGAAATGGGAAACCGTTTAGGCTTACGTGATAAAAATACATTCTCTGCACTTTGGGTACTTGATTTCCCGCTATTGGAGTGGGACGAAGAAACTGAACGCTATCATGCCATGCACCATCCGTTTACCTCACCTAAACCTGAAGACATTGCCTTACTGGATACCGATCCGAAAAATGTTCGTGCAAATGCTTACGACATGGTGATTAATGGCACTGAAGTTGGCGGTGGTTCTATTCGTATTCACGACAGAGCGTTGCAGGCATTAATGTTTAAGCATTTAGGGTTTAGCGCTGAAGAAGCTCAAAAACAATTTGGTTTCTTAATGGATGCTTTTGAATTTGGTGCACCTCCACACGGCGGTATTGCCTTTGGTTTCGACCGGTTAACGTCGATTTTCGCAGGCTTAGACTCTATCCGTGACGTGATTGCTTTCCCTAAAAATAATTCGGGCAGAGATGTTATGATTGATAGCCCGAGTACGATTGATGATAAGCAGCTAAAAGAATTAAAGATCAAAACAGATCTTTAAAATCACTTCTGTTTCAACCACAAAAAAGCCACTTAGCATAAAACTAAGTGGCTTTTTTGTGTAGTTAAAATGAGCTAAAATGTCTCACTATCCGGCGGAATGCCATAATCTACAAATTTCTTGTCTTTTTTTTCCGTTTTCTTGCCAAACCAACCTTTTACTGAGTTGAAAATTGCAGACAAATGCTCTGCATCAAGAGATTTACCCACCTTGCCAGATACAAGTCCAACAGCGGCTTTCGTTAAAAACCCTGCACCACGAAAAAGAGTTTTATTCATAAACATCGGCAGGAGCAATGACATTGCAGTTCCGCTTATGTTTAATTTGTCATCAACTTTAAACAGGTTATTTGGTGTTGCATATTTTTTAATTAATGCACCCAGCGTAAATTGCTTAACATAAGATTTGGAGTCAGCAACAAGCATTTTTTGCTTTAGCGTATATTCTACCTTAAGTTCAAGTTTTTTGGCCTGCAGATCTTCCAGACTACGGATGTTTTTATAACTTCTCATCTTCCTCCTCCTTATCAGCAAGTTTGTCAAAATATTTTCTTATCGCCACGTTGATAATGGCTTTTTCGATGTATTTATCTTTGGTCAGATATACAATCACCGCAATCAAAATATAAAATAAGGATACACATCCGAAGCCTCCGGCATAACTACCAAGTACTTCACCCAGGTAAAGCGCCAGGGTCACGGAACCCAGTAAGAAAGCCAGAATAAAGCAAACAATTACCGTAGTATTGGTTACCAAATCAGCAAAAATCTTCGATACCTTTTCTACGAGGTAGAGCCTGGTATATTCTACTCTGGCGTCGAGGTAGCCTTTGGCATCTTCAACAATATCTTCGATACTTTTTTCTTTGTTTTCTTGCATAGTTTAGATGAAATTTAACTGGACAGCAAAACTGTCCAGCTATAATTTTATGGTGTTAGGCGTGTTCCACGTCATCGCTGTATTCTTCTTCAACACTTCTCAATTTAGTTTTAATCGAGTCTACTACTTTATCTTTCAGACTCGCTAAATTGTTAATTTCATCAGCAGCTTTATCTTTGATAGAGTCACCCAGATCTTTTAAAGACTGGCTTAACTTATCACGGGTTTCATCACCTTTATCCGGTGCGAATAAAATGCCTAAAGCGGCACCAGCAGCTAGTCCTGCTAATAGAGCAACTACAACTTTTGAATTATCATTCATAATCTATGTATTTAAGGGTTAAACAATGTATGCACAATATAACAATACTATATTATTTAACTGTTAAGCTATGTTTATAACTCACCAAGCTCATTATTTGTTTTAATTCTTTCTAATCTTTCTGAGGCAAGTGTACTCGTCTCATAAATTTTAACAAGTAATATAAAATAAGATAGTAGTAACGGACCAAAAACGAGCCCCAATATTCCAAATAAAGGAATACCAATAATTACGCCAATTACTGTAATAATCGGGTGAATGTTACCAACTTTTTTGGCTATAATAAATCGGAGTACATTATCAATATTAATAACCACCACAAAACCGAATATCAGCATTGCCCATCCTGCAAAATTGTTCCCGTTGGCAATCTGTAAAATTGCGGCAGGAACGAAAACTACAGGAGGTCCCAGCACAGGCACAAAGGAAATAAAAGTGGTAATTACTCCCCAGAACACCGGATCTTTATATCCTAAAACGTAAAAAGATAAGCTTACCAGCGAACCCTGAACCAAACAGATTAGCCCTTGCCCAAGTACGTTCGCGTAGGTTGTATTTCTCATCTCATCACCAAACCTCAATGCATTCTGTTCTCTCAACGGGGCATATTTGATTAAAGAGTGTTCAAATTTTTTACGCTCAATCAGCATAAAGTAGAGTAAAAAGTACATCACGAGCAAACTCAGAATAATATTTACTGCACTCGAAATCAAAGAGGGGAAAAGCTGTGTAGCCCAGTTACCCAACCGGTTCATTCCTTCCTGAATCAAATCCTGGTTAATTTTAATCGGAATCAGGTGCTGCAGTTTCACGAGCAGATTTTTGAAGAAAATTTCATTGTTTCTTAACTCAGATATTTTACTGATCACCATACTACTCAGTGCATAAAATGGCAAAACAATCAAAATAATGCTAAAAGCAATCAATGAAATGGCGACCACCCGTTTGTTCCAGCCTTTAATTTCAGCCATATGTATATAGGCAGGGCGCATAATAGTGTAAAGAACAAGTGTACTTAAAATTGCACTGAAAATACTCTGTAATGAATAGGCAATTAATATACCCAGCGCTATAATGATAACGAGATTGATATTATTTCGCTGTTTATAAGAGAATACTGACATAATTTAGCATGTATTGGTACTCCTTAAATGTAAAAACGGAACAGATTGTTTTGTTGAAAAAGAAATTATTATTCGTTGTCGGCCTGAATAGCCTTTATCTTGTTATAGAGTGTTTTACGATCAATATTCAGGATTTTGGCCGCTTTTGTTTTATTAAAACTAACTTCTTTCAAAACCCTTAGGATCGCATCATACTCCGCCTCCTGACTCGCATTTTTCAAATTTCTTGGATGATCAGTAATTCGGGTTTTAATCAGGGGAATATGGTAATCGTGGTTATAGTTTTTTATTCCATTTGATAACTCGAGCGGCAGCACGTCTACCTGAATCTCCCTGCCATCAGTCAGAAGCGAAATTCGCCTGATCACATTTTTAAGCTCCCTTACATTCCCCGGCCAGCTATAGTTTAAAAGACATTCCTGAACACCCTCCGAAAACCCTCTGATGTCTTTATTTAATTCCTGATTGGCAACAGCTAAAAACTTTTTGGCAAAGATTAAGATATCATTTCCACGCTTTTTCAACGATGGGATATGGATGGAAAACTCATTAAAACGGTGATACAAATCTTCCCGGAATGTACCCTTTCCAATATTATTAACCAGGTTTTCATTCGTTGCAACAATGATCCGCACGTCAAGATCGATTTCCTTTGTACTTCCAATACGCTTCAATTTTCTTTCCTGCACTGTTCTCAGTAAACTCGCCTGTATTTCATATGATAAGTTACCAATCTCATCCAGAAATAACGTACCCCCATTTGCCTGTTCGAAATGGCCGATTTTTGTGTATAATGCGCCCGTGAAGGAACCCTTCTCGTGGCCAAAAAACTCACTGCCGGCAAGCTCTTTTGTGAGGGAGCCACAATCCATCGCGACAAAAGGCTTATCCCGCCTCAAACTATTCATATGAATGGTCTTCGCTACACATTCTTTTCCCGTTCCACTTTTACCGGTTAAAATAATGCTATATGATGTTGGGGCAATCAATTGGATTTGCTTCAGCAAAGAGGCTGATGCTTCGCTGGTGCCATCTATATATTCTGTATAGTTTATATAATCAGCACCTGAATCAGCATTATTCTTTTTCTTTGACGGTGCCTGATCCGCATTCAGCGCGCGCTGTGTTTCAAGGGCCTTATTGATGGTATTTAAGATCTCATCCGGATATAAGGGCTTGGTAATGTAATCGTAGGCACCCAGCTTAATCAGCTCAACAGCAAGCTTAATATCCGAATAGCCAGTAATAATGATTACACCTGTTAACGGATAGTTATCCTTTATTTTAATCAAGATTTCCCTGCCATCCGTATCATCCAGCCGGTAGTCGCATAGCACCAGATCAAACGATTCCCTTTCAAGTATATCTAACGCAGCTCCTCCTGTAATGACCGTTGAAACGTCGAAACCGTTCCTGCCTAAAAACTTGGATAACAATAATCCAATATTTACTTCATCATCTATTATGAGTATTTTCTTTTTCATCCGGTTAAACTGTCATTTATTTTAATAAAAACAATCCAACCGTACTGTTTTGGATAGGGATTTTTATTTTAATCGACGACACATATTTAACGAAAAAAAACGAGAATGGGAATTATTTTCCACACTTTATTCTCAATTTAATCAAATTAATCATACACACATACTACTTTCCTGAGAATACAGGTTTCCTTTTCTCCACAAAGGCTGAAGTACCTTCCTTAAAATCAGCAGTATCAAAACATTTTCCAAACGACTCAATCTCAACGTTATAACCATTCTGCCCATTCAAAGAAGCTACTACTGCCCTGATCGCTCCCGCTACCGCTAATGGCGCCCGCAGTTTTACTAAGTTAAGTATTTCCTCAGCCTTGCTGATGAGGTCGGCCTGAGGCACAACGTAATTCACCAGACCAATCTTTTCTGCATCTGTAGCGGGTATCATACCCGCAGTGATAATCATTTCAATTGCTTTTCCCTTTCCTACCAGTTGGGTCAAACGCTGAGTTCCACCGTAACCGGGAATTAAACCAAGGGTTACTTCGGGCAGTCCTAATTTTGCCTGATCGGAAGCAATCCGAATATGGCAGGCCATAGCCAGCTCCAGGCCACCACCTAAGGCAAACCCATTGATCGCTGCGATAAAAGGTTTCGGAGAATTCTCTATTGCATTAAAAACAGTAGCTTGTCCATCTCTCGCCAACTGCTCGCCCTGCGAAGCATCGTAGTCTGAAAACTCTTTAATATCGGCACCCGCAACGAATGCTTTCTCCCCGGAACCAGTTAAAATTACCCCCCTCACTTCTGCCGTATCTCCGGCAAACTGAATTACGTGGGCAAGCTCCTGTAGCGTTTCTTTATTCAATGCATTTAATGCCTTTTCTCTGTTTATCCTGATATAAAGAATGTTTTCTTTTACTTCTGTTATTAAATTCTGATACGTCATGATCTAAAAATTTCTATTTTCTGTAACCCAGTTTTGAATATATTCCACTATGCTTGCCATGGTAGTTCCCGGAGGAAATAACTCCCCAACGCCAATACCGGCCAGTTTTTCCCTGTCTGCTTCCGGTATGATCCCCCCGCCGGTTAATAACACATCATCAAGCTGTTTTTCTTTCATAAACTGTATAATTTTTGGAAAAACAGTCATATGTGCACCTGAAAGAATTGAAATTCCAATGGCGTCCACGTCTTCCTGCAAGGCGGTATTTACCACCATTTCAGGGGTTTGGCGTAATCCCGTATAAATTACCTCCATACCAGCATCCCGGAGAGAGGTGGCAATCACCTTAGCACCCCTGTCGTGGCCATCGAGCCCAACTTTAGCTACTAAAACACGTATTGGCCGGTTTAATGCTTTGCTCATCATTCCTATTTAGTTATGTAAATGTATTCATTTTGAGGTTTAAATTAATCATTAACTAAAACAACCAGAATTGCACTAATCTTTTTACATTTGCATTCCTAATTTACAGGTTTTTATGAGTGAAGAAAAGTCATTGAACTTTATTGAAGAAATTGTTGAGAACGACTTAAATAGTGGTAAGTATAAAACCCTGGTTACGCGTTTCCCGCCTGAACCTAACGGTTATTTACACATTGGCCACGCGAAAGCAATATGCTTAAACTTCGGACTAACACAAAAATATGGCGGTTACACCAACCTCCGTTTTGACGATACCAATCCGGTTACGGAGAAAACCGAATATGTAAACAGCCAGCAGGAAGATATCAAATGGCTTGGTTTCAACTGGAAAAACGAATTATATGCTTCAGATTATTTTGATCAGTTATATGCATTTGCAGTAACCCTCATCGAAAAAGGATTAGCCTATGTGGATGAAAGCTCAGCAGATGAGATTGCAGCATTAAAGGGTACGCCAACAGAACCTGGTAAAGATAGTCCGCACCGCAACCGCAGTGTAGCAGAAAATCTGGACATTTTCACTAAAATGAAAAATGGTGATTTTCCCGATGGTGCCTATATCCTAAGGGCAAAAATCGATATGGCCAGTCCGAATATGCTTATGCGTGATCCGATTATTTATCGCATTAAACATGCTGAGCATCACCGTACCGGCAACAAATGGTGCATTTACCCCATGTACGATTTTGCACATGGTCAAAGTGATAGTATTGAGAACATCACCCACTCCATTTGTACATTAGAGTATGTATCGCACCGCGAGCTGTACGATTGGTTTATTGAAAAGTTGGAGATTTTTCCCTCAAAACAATATGAATTTGCCCGCCTGAACCTAACCTCTACTGTAATGAGCAAGCGTAAGCTCCTTCAGTTGGTTAACGAGAATCTGGTAAGCGGGTGGGATGATCCGCGCATGCCTACCATCTCCGGCTTGCGCCGCAGAGGTTTTACACCAAAAAGTGTACGCGAATTTTGTGAACGCATTGGTATTGCCAAACGTGAAAACCTGATTGAGCTGAGCTTACTGGAATTCTGTATTCGCGAAGATTTAAATAAAACAGCTAATCGCGTTATGGCGGTGTTAGATCCGATTAAACTGGTCATTACCAATTACGACAAAGGAAAAGAAGATTTAATCGGCGAAAATAACCCTGAAGCGGAAGATGGTGGGGGCACCCGTGTTATCCCTTTCAGTAATGAGCTTTATATCGAGCGCGAAGACTTCATGGAAGTTCCGGCAAAAAAATGGTTCCGTTTGGCACCGGGTGCAATGGTTCGTTTAAAGTTTGCCTACATAGTAAAATGCGAGGATTTCGTGAAAGATGAAAATGGCAACGTAACCGAAATCCGCTGTACCTATATTCCTGAATCGAAAAGCGGTAGCGACACCAGTGGCATCAATGTAAAAGGCACCATCCACTGGGTGAGTGCAACACATGCAAAAACTGCCGAAATCCGTCTGTACGACCGTTTATTTACATCTGAAACACCTGATGCGGAAGAAGGGGATTTTAAAGATTATTTAAACCCGGAAAGTTTAATGGTATTGCCAAATGCCTACATCGAGCCGGCTTTAGCCGAAGCTGATTTAAATGGCCGCTACCAGTTCATCAGAAAAGGTTATTTCTGTCTTGACAAAGATTCAACCTCAGAAAATTTAGTGTTCAACAGAACAGTAACCTTAAAGGATACCTTTAAAAAGCCTAACTAGGGCTTAACATCTTTAAAAACAGAAAGGCCCGGATGAACACAGATTCATCCGGGCCTTTTTATGCCCTGTTTATGATGAGATGGTCACCGAAGCAAAAATTGCAAAGTATATTCTTGGTTAATATTTTGTATAAACATTATATAAAACCAAAATATCAACCGGAGTTAACTTCGGGGTGATGTCACTTTGTATAAAATGAATCTTAAAGGCAGTAATGGCTGCCGGAAGATTGCTGGTATCATAACCTATATACTTCAGCGCCATTTCGCTATTAAAGTCAACCGGTGGATTTTTCAGGATGTTATCATACCAATAACCAAAACCGGCATCGGCCAGTTTTTTCCAGGGGAAGTTCCTGGGGTCGTTTTTTCTTTTTGGGGCAATATCGGCATGACCGATAAAGTTAGCCACGGGGATGTTGTATGTCTTCTTTAATGTTGCCAGCAACTTAATCAAACTGTTAATCTGTGCTTCAGGCCACACATCAGTTGTTCCGTTATTATCCAGCTCAATCCCGATTGAGGAAGAGTTCAGATCAGTATCCTTTCCCCATTTACTCACACCTGCGTGATTGGCCCTCAAATAATCATTGACCATATGTACCACTTTGCCATCTCGACTGATGACATAGTGTGCACTTGTTCCTGCGGTTGTAGAAAAAAAAGTTTTAACGGTTTGGGTTAAACTATTCTGGGCAGTATGGTGGATGACAACAAAATTCGGTTTGCGTATCCCGAAATTTACAGAACCGATCCATTCCTGATTTGCGGCATTTAATGAGTCATAAAGCTGACCTTTGGGAGGCGTACTGCTAATGATTTCAGAAAAATCTTTTGCTTTGTTTTTATAGATTTTCTCTGTAACGGCATATTTTTTGGTGCTGCAAGCCGATATAAAAGTCACCAGAGCCAGAAAGAAAATTGATGAATACTTAGTAGAGTGGAAAGATAACATGTGCTGTGTAATTGATTTGCTGATTTGCAAAGTTATGTTAAACTCGGCCCAATACATCAAACTTTATACAAACCTTTCATTTTTTAGTAATTTAGCGCCATTATCCGTTAACTATGAATAAATTATACAAGTCAACAATATTAATTTCAGCAGTAGCCCTTACTACCGGGCTATTATCTGCTTGCTCAAACAATGGTAAATCAGATACCACCGATGGAGCAATAGTTCAAAAAGATAGCCTCACAGATTATGTTGCACAGCGTTTACCCATCTATGAACGGGTAAAGCTAACCACCAATCTTAACCAATTGAGCGTTAACGACCGTAAAATACTACCCCTTCTCATTCAGGCTGCAGAAATTATGGATGAGCTCTACTGGAAGCAGGCTTATCCGCAGCGCGACAGTTTGCTGGCAACGATTAAAGATGAAAAAACCCGTGATTTTGTCAATATCAACTATGGCCCCTGGGACAGGTTGAACAATGATAAACCTTTCGTATCTGGTATAGGTACTAAACCCGAAGGGGCCTCATTCTATCCTTATGGTATCACCAAGGCTGAAATTGAGAAGTCGGATATGGCCGACAAGTTTGGCGCTTATTCAGTAATTCAGAAGGATAGCACAGGAAAACTAATTACTGTACCTTATCATGTACTCTTTGCTTCTGAATTGCAGAAAGCAAGCTCATTGTTAAAACAGGCTGCCCTGATTGCCGAAGATGCCGGATTGAAGAAATATTTAAATCTGCGGGCGGATGCACTGGTTACGGATAATTTTACGGCCAGCGATTATGCCTGGCTCGACATGAAGTCTAACGGACTTGATATCATTATTGGCCCGATTGAAAATTACGAAGACAAACTTTTTAATGCCCGGACCAGTTATGAAGCCTATGTTTTAATTAAAGATAAGGAATGGAGCAAACGCCTGGCAAAATATGTCAAGCTTCTTCCCGAACTACAAAAAAACCTGCCTGTTGCAGCAAAGTATAAGACAGAAACTCCGGGGACAGATTCGGAACTGAATGCCTATGATGTGGTATATTATGCCGGAGATTGTAACGCCGGATCAAAAACAATCGCTGTAAACCTGCCTAACGACGAAAAAATTCAGCAGGAAAAGGGAACCCGCAGATCCCAGCTAAAAAATGCAATGCAGGCTAAGTTTGATAAAATCCTTGTTCCGATTTCGAAAGAGCTAATTGACGCCGAACAGCAGCAGTACATCAAATTTGATGCTTTCTTTGCCAACGTGATGTTCCATGAAGTTGCCCATGGTTTAGGCATTAAAAAAACCATCACCGGTAAGGGCTTTGTCCGCGAAGCACTAAAGGAGCAATACAGCTGGCTTGAGGAAGGCAAGGCCGATATCCTGGGCCTGTATATGGTCACCGGGCTACTTAAAAAAGGCGAACTCCAGGGTGACATAAAAGATTACTACACTACTTTCATGGCGGGTATTTTACGTTCTGTTCGTTTTGGTGTTTCTGAAGCACATGGCAAAGCCAATATGCAGTGTTTTAACTACTTCCAGGAGAAGGGTGCTTTCGAGCGTACTGCCAAAGGCACGTACAAAGTAAATTTTGAAAAATTTGCATCTGCCATGAATGACTTAAGTGCTTTCATTATAACCCTTCAAGGCAATGGCGACAAAGTTGCTGTTGAAAAGGCGCAAAAAGAAAAAGCAGTGATATCCTCTACCCTTCAGCAGGATTTAGACCGCCTGACTAAAAAGAATATCCCGGTTGATGTGGTATTCGAACAAGGGGTGGATGTACTAGGTGTAAAATAAAATTACAGTAATCAAGTGAGCCGCAGATTTGCAGATTTATTCTGCCAGTCTGCGGCTTTTTACGTTACGGATTAGTTTTTTACTTTTTCCTGTAACCTTTCCTAAAAACGGTCGTCATAATAATAACTAAATACCTGAAGCTTTCGTTTCAGGGCTAAGCTTTAAAATATAGCGCATCAGTTCTAAAGTACGGAATAACCGTTCTGTGGAATTCTTTTGCCCGATTTTTTTAAGAATAAACTAAAACAAATGAAAAACTTATATCAGATTGTACTATTAATAAGTAGCCTTTTTTCGACAGTTACCGCTTCTGCTCAAAGTACACCAAAAGCAAATATTACAGGTGTGATTCTGGATGAAAATAAAAAGCCGGCCGACTATGTAACTGTTGTACTGTTCAAAGCAGCTGATTCAAGCATCGTCAAAACAGCTTTTACAGATCAAACCGGAACTTTTGGTTTTTCAGTTTCTCAACGTGGAGATTATTTTTACAAAGCCAGCAACATGGGTTACAAAACCCTGAAAAGTAAAACAATCACTTTAACTGATCCTGGGCAAAGGATTGATTTCGGGTCGAATCAGTTAACTTCAACCAGCCAAAGCCTGAAAGACGTGACCGTAGCAGTTACGAAACCGTTAATAGAACGCAAAATGGACAAGGTAGTTATGAATGTATCCAATAGCTCCATCATGACAGGCTCTACTGCACTCGAGGTTTTACAGAAAGCGCCAGGTGTATCTGTTGATCAGAATGATAATATCTCGATGCAGGGCAAACAAGGTGTATTGATTCAGCTTGATGGAAAGCAAACCTATATGAGCAGTGCCGATGTGGCAAACCTGCTCCGGAACATGCAAAGTTCTGAAATCGAAACCATCGAATTGATTACCAATCCATCTTCCAAATATGATGCCTCCGGAAACTCCGGGATTATCAATATTAAAACCAAAAAGAGCAAGAGCGGTGGAACCAACGGCAGCCTGAGTGCAACAGCAGGATATGGCAAAAACTTTCGCGGCAATACCGGAATAAACCTAAATCACCGCACCGCAAAACTGAATCTGTTTGGCAATTATAATTACGGAACAACAGAAAGGGAAAACATCATCACGATTGACCGCGTTTCTAACGGAACACCCGACACTTATTTTATGCAAGCCGGCGATAGCCGCCGTAAACAGCAAAACAATAATTTTAAAGCCGGACTGGATTATTTCATTGACAAGAAAAACACCATCGGGCTGTTGGTAAATGGCTATTTCAATCATGGAAATGAAAAATCAACCAATAACACTTTAATTGGCCCCTCGTTTAATCAGGTTGACTCTTCACTGGTTTCTAAAACTTTACAAACCAATAAATACAACAATCTTTCCTATAACCTGAATTATAAGTCGGTATTAGATACTGCAGGGTCTGAACTTTCTGCTGATTTAGATTACTCGAGGTACAGCGGCAACGATGGCTCGGATTATGAAAATGATTACCTCTTTGCAAATGGAGCCAGAATGCGCCCTGTAAATTACATCAGAAACAATACGCCGTCTAAAATTGACATCAAAGCTTTTAAAATAGATTATAATGTATCCTTAAGCAAAACAGTTAAACTCGAAGCAGGCTTAAAAAGCAGCTGGGTAAAAACTGATAACGATTTACAGGCAGAGGAACTCATCAATAATAACTGGCAGAACGATGTTCGCAGAAGCAACCGCTTTGTGTACGACGAAAATGTAAATGCGGCATACACCAATATCAATAAACAATTCAAAAACACCAGCATACAGCTCGGTTTGAGGATGGAACAAACCAATTCAAAAGGCAATCTGATCACCACCAATACGGTAGTCGACAGAAGTTACTGGGATTTTTTCCCTACCCTGTTTGTTCAACAAACGCTTTCCAAAAACAATCAGCTGGGCTTTTCATACAGCAGGAGGATCGACAGGCCAAGTTACGATGCCCTCAATCCCTTTGTTTATTATTTAGACCAGTATACTTACAATAAAGGTAATCCGTTTTTGAAACCGCAGTATACCAACAATGTTGAACTGAGCTATACTTTTAAACAAAAATACATGCTTACACTGGGCTACAGCAGAACAACCGACGTAATTACCGAGGTGCTTTTACCTGATGCAGCACAAAAAGCATTATTTCAAACCAATGAAAACCTGGCAAAGAACATCAGCTATAATGCTAACTTAAATGTACCGATTGAGGTAGCAAAATGGTGGCAGATGAACAATAATCTAAATGTATTCTATCTGAGTTTTGAAGCACCTGACCTGGCAGGCAGTGCACTAAAAACAGGAAAAACATCATTTCAGTTTAAATCACAGCAAACCTTTACCATTGTGAGCGGCTTCACCGCCGAACTAAATGGCAGCTACGAATCTCCGATTGATTATGGCACACTCAGCTTAAAATCGCGCTATTATGTTGATGCGGGCTTAAGTAAATCATTATTCAAGAAAAAAGCCAGCTTGAAATTTGCCGTTTCAGATATCTTCAATATATCTGAAAACAATTTATCAAGCACCTATCCGGGCTTAAACTACTATGTGCATCAGAAAAACGAATCACGTATTGCACGTTTGAGCTTTACTTATCGTTTCGGGAAGAATGAGATTAAGCCTGCCCGCCGACGTTCTACAGGCACAGAATCGGAGCAGGGAAGAATGAAAAATTAATTGAAACTAGAATTTATATTCCATTACATAATCATCCATCACGAATCCTCCACCTATATCTATTTTTACTGATTCTTTTATGTTAAATCCACCTTTCAAATAAAACTCCCTGGCTTTGTTATGCTTATTTACATTGAGTTCCAGAGCCGATCCACCGGCATCTTTAACCTGGTTAAAAACCTCATTGATCAGAATTTTACCCACCCCTTTTCCGTGGGCTGAGGGCAATACATAAAGTTTGTGGAGTTTATAAATCTTTGCTTCGTGATCAGCGATCGAATAACCTGCAAATCCCAGTTCATTCGATCCTTCTTCGGCGATCAGAAAAGTGTGACCTTCCATCAGCTGTTTCAGTAATTCGCCTTTGTTGTACATTTTCTCCAGCATGTAATCAATCTGCTGCTGACCAATGATATCCAAATAGGTTGACGGCCAGGTTTCCGCAGCAATATCCCTGATCAATTCAATATCATTTTCTTTTGCTCTCCGAAGGGTAATCATAATGGCTCGCTGATGTAAATGGGCTGACCTGAAAAAGTAAACTCTACAAAACCATCTTTCACCACTTCAAATACCTCATCTTCATTTTGGGTGAGGTTGGTAACCTCCAGATATCGGTTGCCATGAATTAAGAACTGACTGCCCGCCGGTTTCCACACAGAAAAACCCGATTTTATTGGATAGTGCTTGGCCTTTTCAGTAAAAATAACCAGATTGATGTCCTCTTCAAAACCGGCATATTTTTCCAGATCAAACTTTTTAGTAATGACATTTACTGCGGGATATTTTTCACCGACCAAGTGGTTCAGGGTAACCATAAAGGCGTCGGCAGGGCCTTGAATAATTTTGGTATCTTCCTGGATCTGCTCACCGGATCCGTTTACCAGAACATCAACCTTTAAACCCAGTGAAAGAATTTTATCGTAGTTTTCACCGTTCACCAGAAGTGTAGGGCTCCACTCTAAAAGCTGTCCCAAAAATTCCTCATTAAAATTACCAAGCTCGTCGATGTATAAAGCCGGTTCCTGTTTTTCCTTTACAATGTGATGTGATGACATATTGCGAAGATAGAAATTAAAGTTTCAAGATGTATCGGTTATCGGGATTTACACATCGCGCCTATAATTTTACCGCCTCATAAAAATCCTGGTAGGCTCCTATAAAATCGTCGGCAGAATTGACCGCATGAGAAACCGCTATACCATAAACACCGGTTTGCATTAATGCGTCAACATCATGAATGGTAATCCCTCCTACTGCCAGAACAGGAACCTGAATATTCAAGTCCTCCAGGCCATCCATTAAATCTGAGCAGCCATTTAGGTCCAGAGCCGGTAAATCGTTAGGTTTGGTTCTGGTACCAGCAAAAGGCCCAAACGCAATATAGTCTGCCCCCTCTTTGGCAATCCTAACCAGGTTTTCTACCGTATTTGCAGAACCACCCAAGGTTATGTTGTTGCCTACAAGCTTGCGCAAGGCCGTGAAATCGGCATTCATATCCTCAATATGGAAGCCCTGAATGTCAGCCTTACCGTTTAGGTGAACATGATCGGTAACAATCAGGGTTGTTCCCCAGTCATCACAAATTTGAGCAATAATATTAATATCCTCTAAAAGTTCTGAATCAGTTTTGCTTAAACAACGGTATTGAATCCATTTTGCCCCGGCTTCGCAGGCCAGCTGCACCTGCTCAATATGGGTAAGTTGTACAATATCGTGGGTAATGTATTGAAGCTTTTCGATGTATTTCATATCCTTTTAAAGCAAAATAGTCAATACCAGGCACAGTCTGCCTCAAATATCCGGGCATGCTGTATCTGGTAATGACGAAAGTAATCAAATTAAGCTTCCGGTTTTCTAAAACTTCACGTTTAAGCTTAGTAAAAAGTTACGCGTAGCCTGCGGATAGTAATAGTTAAACCGTTCTAAAGTACCACTGTAAAGATAGGGGTAAGTACCGCCATTGCTTTCATATAAAGTACTGAAAACGTTATTGATCAGTAAACTCAACCCAACGTTTTTCATTCCTGCCAAAGGTGTGTTGTAGCTTAACCTGATATCGTTTACGAAGAAACTGGAAAGTGTTCGTGTCTCTGCCGAGGTATTATCAAGATATTGTTTACCCACGTATTTACTTAAAAAAGCGATACTTGCTTTTGGTAAAACATTATAGTTGATTTCGCTGGAAGCAATAATGGATGGAGAAAAAGCAATGGTGGTGTTTTGATAGTTGTTTACAACAGTTGCTGTAAATGCCGCCGGATCCTCATCATAAATATATTCTGCAAAATCTTTTATTTTATTCCTGCTCAGTGTTGCGGTAGCTGCCCATGAAAGATTTTTAGCGATTTGCCACTTTCCGTCAAACTCAATCCCCAACCTGTAACTGTCAGGCACATTCTGACGGGTTTGTCCACCAACGTCATTTAATTTCCCGGTATTAATCAGCTGATCTTTGTAAATCATTGCAAAACCATTTATCCCGAAACTCAGTGAAGAAAACTGAGTACGGTAACCGGCTTCAAAATCTGTCAGGTGTTCTGCCTTTGGCCTGCTGTTAATATTTGAATCCGTAAAATCTCTCCGGTTAGGCTCCTTGTTTCCAACAGCAACCGATGCATACACATTACTGGTGTTACTGAAACTATACGTTAGACCTGCTTTAGGATTGAAGAAATTCAAAGTTGCATTCTGCTGTGCAGGAGTACCATTTGGATCGATTCCGAAATAGGAATAGTATACCCTTCTGTACTGTAAATCTGCAAAAAGGCTAAGCTGATCAATCTGATAGTTCGCCCGGCCAAAAATATTGAAATCGGTTTTAAAGGCATCATTGTCATCATAACGATGACGAATAGAACCGCTGCCATCGTAGTTGGCATATTGCGCCCAAACTACCTCATCGAAGTGGCGTCCTTTATACTCGTTGTATGCCCCGCCCAAAACAAAGTTGAGGTTAGTTTTTGGCGTATAGTTTAACGAATAAGTGACCCCATAAAAATCATTATCCAACCAAAGCCTTCTCACCAGATCAGATGTGTTTTGCGTAACCCCGCCAATTACCACCGCTGGGATGCCATATTTTGATAAGGCCTGATCTTCCTTGTATTCTTCATAGTAACCCCGGCCATAAGTATAATGTAAAGCCGCATTGGCTACCAGATTACTGGAAAGGTTACGCGTATAAAATAACTGGTAATGATCCTGCTGATAATTATCGGTCTGATTATCATAAGTAAAGTCGTTATGCGTACGGTCAGTTTTTAAAGTCTCTTCACTTACACCGTTCCATGCCTGATAGGTTTTCTCTGTACCACTGAAAACGTTTGCACGAAGGATATCTTTTTTTCCATAATAAGCACCAGAAACAAAGAAAGATTTCAGATTTGATGAGGCACGGTCTACATAGCCATCTGATTTAATTCTCGATAAACGCCCGTCGAACGTAAACTTGTTGTCAATCAAACCGGTTCCCACGCTAACTGTATTTTTCCAGGTATCATATGAACCATAGGTATTGTTCAGTTCAGCATATGCCGAATCTCTGCGTGTGGTGGTTTGAATGTTTAAACTTCCACCAAAAGCACCGGCACCATTTGTTGAAGTGCCCACCCCGCGTTGAATCTGAATGTTATCAACCGATGAAGCCAGGTCTGGCAAATTGATAAAAAAGCTTCCCTGACTTTCGGCATCATTCAGGGGGATCCCGTTAAGGGTAACATTAATCCGGGTAGCGTCGCTTCCGCGGATTCGCATTCCTGTATAGCCAACACCAGCACCGGCATCAGATGTTACGACAACAGATGGCGTTTGATTTAACAAATAAGGCAAATCCTGCCCTAAATTATTCTTGGCCAGTTCTGCTTTGTCGAGATTACGAAAAGTAGTCGCCGAGTTTTTAGATGCCCTGGTCGCATTGACTACTACTTCATCCGCTAGAAAATTCTGAGCCAGTAAGCTAAAATTCAGGCTTAAACTTTGACTTAGATTGATAGACTTTTCCTGACTTTTATAGCCAATATAGCTCACCACAACGGTATAACTCCCACTTTTCAGATTGCCAAGAGTGTAATCACCATTGGCATCACTCACCACCGCCGTTCTTTGATTTTTCAATTTGATGGTTGCACCAGGTAAAGCACGCTGGTTGATGTCGGTGATTTTACCGGTAACAGAAATCTGTGCCAATGCAAAGAATGGCAACATTGCAACTAACGCTGCAAAAAGTAAATTTTTCAATGTTTTTGTTTTTAGTTAAACCCATCGGAAATAGGGGTACTCCCGATTTCAGTTAAACTTCCATAACTCCAATCCCTACGCCGGCATTACCCGGATCAGGTGTATCCAAGGTAGAAACTCTAGATTTCTACCTAAGAATGGGTATGATCTCAGCCCGTTTTTGTGTTACTTAAAACAAGGCACCCCTAATGATGAGGCAAATGTAGAAAAATATGTCAATGATTGTTAAAATATTAAATTTTTTTGCAGCCTTTATGGCTAACTTTCAGCTAAAAAAGCATCAATAGCCTGTACAGCGTTTTTAAAGCGCATCTCTCCCAAACCACCAACTACTTCATAGCTGGCATTTAATGCCTTTAATTCCTTATGCCAGATGGCCATAAAGTATTCCCGTTTTTCCGGAAAATCCCGTAATGGGTCATGCTGCCACGGAAGATCGATATCCATCAAAAGATACAGGTCGTAAGACCGTGCAGGCAGTGCATCCAGAACAATCTGGGGTGTTTCCCCCAACATCTCATCACTCCAGATTTTTACGGTTACAAATGTAGTATCGCAAATAATAAAATCTTTTTCAGCTACCGTTAAAATGGCATCCTCTAAGGCTACCTGCCCGTAATACATGTTAACCTCATCCTGTAAAGTATACGGGCCATTCAGGTTTTCGCAATAATAGCGTGCATATTCAGGTACCCAGGAAACGCGGTAATGGTTGGCCAGCAACTGAGACATGGTAGATTTTCCCGTACTTTCCGGACCTACAATAGCAATTTTTTTGATTAACTTGTTCACGATAAATGTTTCGGCGATATTAGCCAAATGTAAAAGAAAAACCTTTTAAATGAAAAAATCCGGTTGAGGAGGGCTCCTCTAACCGGATAATAAACCAAACAAACTATTTATGAAGAAATCCTCATGGCGGTTAACTACTCCGCAGAGGAAGCTTTAGATCATTTTCTAAAGTATATACTAAACGCGTATATGTTCTCCTTATTACAACATTATTGCCAATATTTCCTTTACCACAACTTCGTGACTTAAATCTGACGGGCTACGGCATATTTTCGCCGTCTTTTTAACAGTAATTAACGTTTCTAATGGCATTCTAATCCTTTTTGGTAAAACGATGTACCAATTAGACTACGATTGGAACTTTAAGTGTTCATTTTTTAAAACTATTTCCCAATGCCTGCGTTATTAACTGTACATCCTAAAAAATAATCCCATGAAAAAGATATGTGCAATGTTATCGGTACTCATTGTGATGGCTCTTGGTGCTATAGCTTTTACAAATGCAAAGCTGGGTGGCATTATAGGTAAAATCAGCCCTGCCGATGGCGCTGCTGCTGTTACACTTGTAGCAGGAACAGATACTTTAAAAGCTGATATTCTACAAGGTGCCTTTGGCTTTTCAAATCTCAAAGAAGGTGTTTATACCATCACTATTAAAGCAAATGCGCCATATAAAGATACTACCATAGAAAAGGTGGCCGTTAAAGATAGTGCGACGACTGATCTGGGCGAAATTAAATTACAACAATAAACATTTCTGCGCAAAATAACTTTACCAGGAGGGCCTTTAAAGCCCTCTTTTTTATTTTAAAAAAATAGTCCCTAAATACCTTTTAAAGGTGTATCTTTGCATCCCGACAGAACAGTTGGGATTTTCTTATTTTCAAAGCAAAAAACCTTCTTGCTTCTTCACCTTTAACAGGTCAAAACTTTAGAATTTTAATTTTTGTATTAAGCTATCATGCCTAAAGACACTTCCATTCGCTCAGTATTGATTATCGGATCAGGACCAATTATTATTGGACAAGCCTGCGAATTTGATTACTCGGGTTCTCAAGCGGCTCTTTCTTTAAAAGAAGAAGGAATCACCGTTTCTATCATCAACTCAAATCCGGCCACCATCATGACGGATAAGGTCATCGGCGATCATGTTTATCTTCGCCCGCTAACCGTTGATTCGATTGAGACTATTTTACAGGAGCACATTGCCTCTTCAGATTTGCCAAGAATTGATGCTGTATTGCCTACCATGGGTGGACAAACTGCATTAAACCTTTGCGTAGAAGCTTCCGAGCGTGGTGTTTGGGAAAAATATGGTGTTAAGGTAGTTGGTGTGGATGTTGATGCTATCGAAAAAACCGAAAACCGCGAGGCTTTCCGCCAGTTAATGGTTGATATCGGTGTGGGGGTAGCGCCATCTAAGATCGCGAACTCCTTTTTAGAAGGTAAAGAAGCTGCCCAGGAAATCGGTTTTCCATTGGTAATCCGTCCATCGTATACATTAGGTGGTTCTGGTGGTGGTTTTGTACATAAAAAGGAAGAGTTTGATGCAGCACTTAAACGCGGTTTAGAGGCATCTCCAACTCACGAGGTTTTGGTAGAACAGGCTGTTTTAGGTTGGAAAGAATATGAATTGGAATTATTAAGAGACAGCAATGATAACGTAATTATCATTTGCTCAATCGAAAACTTCGATCCAATGGGTATCCACACCGGAGATTCAATTACGGTTGCCCCTGCAATGACATTGTCTGATCGTTGTTATCAGGAAATGCGAAATCAAGCCATCAAAATGATGCGTGCCATCGGAACTTTTGCAGGTGGTTGTAATGTACAGTTTTCAGTAAATCCTGTAAACGATGATATTATCGCCATCGAAATCAACCCACGTGTTTCACGTTCATCGGCACTTGCAAGTAAAGCAACAGGTTACCCGATTGCCAAAATCGCAGCTAAGCTAGCCATCGGCTACAACCTGGATGAAATTGAAAACCAGATTACCAAAACTACATCAGCTTACTTCGAGCCTACTTTAGATTACGTTATCGTAAAAGTTCCCCGCTGGAACTTCGACAAATTTAAAGGTGCAAACAAAGAGCTTGGTTTGCAGATGAAATCTGTAGGTGAGGTAATGGCAATTGGCCGCACATTCATCGAGGCTTTACAAAAAGCCTGTCAGAGTCTTGAAATTGGCCGTGCAGGTTTAGGGGCAGATGGCCGTCAGGTTCGTAACATCGAAGAAATAATGGACGGTTTGGAGCATGCTTCATGGAATCGCCTGTTTTTAATCAAAGATGCGATGGCAATGGGTGTTCCATTGGAGTCGATCCGCAAAGTTACCAAAATAGATAAATGGTTCTTAAACCAGATCCAGGAGCTTGTTGCCTTAGAAACTGAGTTAAAAAGATATTCATTAAATAATATTCCGCGTGATTTCTTCTTCACGCTAAAACAAAAAGGTTTCTCTGACGTTCAGATCGCCTGGCTGTTAGGTAACGTAACAGAAGATGACGTTTACGACCGCAGAAAAGAATTAGGCATCCGCAGGGTTTACAAAATGGTTGATACCTGTGCGGCTGAATTCCCTGCACAAACGCCATACTATTATTCAACCTTCGAAGAAGAAAATGAATCCATCGCGTCTGACCGTAAAAAGGTAATCGTGTTAGGTTCTGGCCCTAACCGTATTGGTCAGGGTATAGAGTTCGATTACTCTTGCGTACACGGCCTGCTTGCTGCCAAAGAAACAGGGTTTGAAGCCATCATGGTTAACTGTAACCCTGAAACGGTTTCTACCGATTTCAACATGGCAGATAAGCTTTACTTTGAACCGGTATTCTGGGAGCATGTTCGCGAAATCATCGATCTGGAAAAACCAGAAGGTGTGATTGTTCAGTTAGGCGGTCAAACAGCCCTTAAAATGGCCGAAAAGTTAACCGAAAAAGGGATCAAAATCATTGGTACCTCTTTCGAAAACATGGATATTGCTGAAGATCGTGGTCGTTTCTCAGACTTACTAAAAGAGCTGAACATTCCATATCCAAAATATGGTGTAGCAGAAAATGCTGAAGAAGCAATTGTGGTTGCGAACGAAGTGGGTTATCCGGTATTGGTTCGTCCAAGTTACGTATTGGGTGGTCAGGGCATGAGCATTGTCATTAACGATGAAGACCTTGAAAAAGCAGTAGTTAAGTTATTAGGTGATTTACCTGGAAACCGCGTATTAATTGATCACTTTTTAGACAGGGCTGAAGAAGCTGAGTCTGATTCCATCTCTGATGGTGATGATGTTCACATTGTAGGTATGATGGAACACATCGAGCCTGCAGGGATACACTCAGGAGACTCCTTCGCAGTACTACCAACCTTTAGCTTACCCGAAACGGTAACCAAAGCAATGGAAGAATATTCGATCAAAATCGCAAAGGCTTTAAATGTAAAAGGTTTATTGAACATTCAGTTCGCCATTAAAGATGAGAAGGTGTATGTAATCGAAGCCAATCCAAGGGCATCCCGTACAGTTCCTTTCATTGCAAAAGCTTACGATGTTCCTTATATCAATATCGCAGCTAAAATTATGTTGGGGGTGGCAAAATTGAAAGATTTCACCATCGAACGTAAATTGCAGGGATATGCAATTAAAGAACCTGTATTCTCTTATGAGAAATTCCCTGAAGTGACGAAGGAATTAGGCCCTGAGATGAAATCAACTGGTGAAGCGATCCGTTTCATCAAAGATCTCGAAGATCCTTACTTCCGTAAGCTTTATAAAGACAAATCGATGTATTTAAGCAAGTAACCTGCTTACAAACACTCAACAAATAGTAAAGGCCGGTGCAAATGCACCGGCCTTCTTTGTATAATATACTTTTTGATATTAAACCCGTTCAGCCTAATCTGCTATTACTTTAATTTAGGGATTCGCGTTGGCGTATCAGTGCCATTCACTATAGTAGTTGCACTCTTGGCAATAGCCTTTATGGTAGATAAAATATTTTCAACATCTAAAGAACTGTATTCATCCTTAACTGTATGGTATAATTTATCAATATCAATTTTATCGGTACTGATGGTATGGGCCGGAACACCTAAAGCAGCTAACGTCGCATTATCGCTTCTGTAAAATAAGTTTTGCTCAGGATAAGGATCCGGATGAAAAGTGAATTCTGTTCCGGCAAGGTTCTTTTGTAATATTTGTCCGAAGTCAGACCTTTCATACCCTGTTATAAAGGCTGTATTCTTGCCAAATTTCGAATCTTTACCAATCATTTCGATGTTGAACATCGCTACAACCTCATCGGGATTCAATTTCTCTGAGAAATATTTCGCACCAAAGCCACCAATTTCCTCTGCAGTGAAAGCAACAAAAATCAGCGTACGTTCGTTATTTTTTTGTGCCTTATAATATTTGGCAAGGGCAATCATGGCCGTAGTACCTGATGCATCATCATCAGCTCCGTTTGCAATGCTATCTCCCTCTACGCTTTTCAACACACCCAGGTGATCATAGTGCCCGGAGAAAACCACCAGCTCTTTTGCTTTCAACTTACCGGGAATCATTCCGGCAACATTAAAAAGCGGCATTTTTTTGATGCCCGCAGTAAATTCTGCATTAAAACTTGTGGCAGAAGGTATTCCTAAAACAAAAACCTGAACAGCCTGCTTGCCAGGCTCCATATCTTTTGCATCAACTATTCCGGCCCTGTTGAAACGTCCCTTGTAACGGTTAAAATATTCAGTAAACTTTTCATCTACCAGAATCAATTGGTTTTTAGTCGAGCCCATTACCGCCCGGAGCTGTTCAACAAAAGGCTTTTCCGGATCAAACCTGATCACAGCAGTATTTGACTGGTTTAACGTTACTTTCGCTGCATTTACACCGGTAGCAAAAATCTTTTCTGTTGGTATTGCCTGACCATCAATTTTTACACTACTGCTTTGTGGCGTAATCTGATACTTGTAAAAAGTCTGACGGAAAGTCTTCTCGCCCGTTAAAGGTTTTAAACCAATCTGTTGAAATTCCGATTCGATGAAGGTTGCAGCCTTATCAATGCCAGGTGTGAACGTGGCGCGTCCCTGCATGTCATCAGCACTAAGTGTTTTAATCAGGTGATCAGTATATGCTCTGGTGATGATTTTATCAATATTTTGCGCCTTCAGCTGCAAACCCGCCATCCCGACAAGCGTAAATAGGAATAGTTTTTTCATTGTTGTATATTCTGTTATTTTGATTTTATTAGCGAGTTTAACCAATTATCCCTGAAACTTTGCATAGCCGGTGTTAATGTTCCTCCGGTTTTCTCTATCGTTACGATTTCCAGCCCCGGGTCTTCGGCAAAAGTTAACCTGGTTGATTTCGATTCACCACGATAAAGATAAGTAACATCAACAACGTCGCCGGGTTTGAAATCTGCTGAAGCAGCGTTCAGGGTTGCCAGATCTTTAACTTCTTTACCACCCATTGTTAGGATCACATCGTCAGCATCCAATCCTGCCTGGTAAGCTGGAGAGCCCACTAAAGTTTGCGGCAAACTTACTTTCCCACCTTCAACGGTTACACGCCCAAAGCCTGTATATGCTTTACCCGGATTTGCCTTGCGCAAAACGAAACCCGCATTTAGCAATAATTTTGCATAGTCGTTTTTTTCCGTTCCGTAAACGTACCTGCCGAAAAAGTCTTTCGCAAACGCGGTACTTTTTGTCAATTCACCAAGCGTTTTTTCCAGGTCGGGTACGGTGTAAGCGATTTCAGGTTTGCCATAGGCTTTCCAAAGCGCCCTCATGTAATCGTCGAGCGTAAGTTTAAATTCCGAACGCAACCGAAGATCAAGCGCTAAAGCAGTGGCAGCACCATAAGTATAATAGGAAAGAAATATATTGTTTTTATTGGTTTGGTCTATTGCAACCCCTGCGTCGGCGAAAACAGCATACCTGCTTGCCTGGATTGGAGAATATCGGTTTGCGCCGGGTGAATTGAGCACTGCGTTTACCATTCCGTTAAAAGCCTGAACCGCATTGTCTACCGTCTTTAAGCCCGATCGCGTTAATAATAAACCACCATAATACTGTGTAAAACCTTCAGCCAGCCAAAGCTCATCACTGATATTAGCGTGTTCAAAGTTAAAGGGCTCCAAAGTTTTCGGCCGCAAACGTTCTACATTCCAGCTATGGAAATATTCGTGGGAAAAGGTGCCCAGCAAATTGCCTTCGTAGCCTGCTATTTTAGATGTTCGCTGAACGATTGACGTCGAATTGCGATGTTCCATACCATCTCCCGCATTTGCCGGATACACGTCATCAAGAAAGTAATAATGGCCATAATCGTAAACAGGAAATTCACCCCATACCGCGTAATGTTCTGCAACCATTTTCTTCAGCATTTCGGCATATTGGTTAATGGTTTCCTGACTATCATCAGAATGGGTAATCAAATGAATGGTCTGCACTTTTCCATCCTTATTTTTAACGTCCCAGCTTGCAGTTTTATAATCAGCAATTTCTGTTGGGCTATCCATGAAATACTGGAGGTTGGAAGCATAAAAAGTATTGTTGCCCATTGGTTTAAGCTGTGTGGCTACCTTCCAGTTTTGTTTCCCCTCATAGTTGAACTTAACCAGGCGCGCACGTGCATCCAAACCAAGCGGGAAGGCAAACGTGGCAGGGATATTCATATGTGCATGGGTTTCATCGAAACCGGCATAGGTACCATCTATCCAATTGCCAAATAAAGTATAAGTAACTTTAACCGTGTTGCCATGATCAGGAATTTCATAAACATCACCAGCTGGTTGCTTCAGCGCCAGAGCCTTCCCGTTTGGGTCAAATGCCTTAAAATTGTATACATTTTTACCGAATTCGTGTGTAGCATAGCGTCCCGGAGAGGAGCGGCTCATCCTCACTTTTAAAGGCCCTGCCGGCACCCTCGGTATCAACATAGTAATTTCAGCCTCGTGGTGGATGGCATTTGGAAAGGAGACGGTGTAACTAATTTCATCCTGACCAAAGCAGGCGAATGACAGCACGCTGAATAAAGCGGTGCCTAAAAATTTCTTCATGGAACTAAAATTACAAATAAATCAGGATACATTTCTATCATCCGGCACTCCGGAAGTGTCTTAAGGTTATTCTTCACCCCGGTTATAGCGTTCCAGATCGCGATATGCCTTTCCTTTAATGATTTCTTTCTGCTTGGTTGACTCCGAATCTACCCTCGTCTCGTGGATTTGATCGGCAACCTCAAAATGAAAATCCTTATCTTTTTTAGATAAGTAAACCGAAACCTCATCCCCATCAGATAAGGCAAAATCGTATGGTCCGCGGGCACTCATCAGCTTGACGAAAACAGGTAAACATTCAAAGAAAATAAACAACAGGCCGATAAAAGTAACCGCAATAGCCGTATTGTTATCACTTGAACCATCTACGTTAAACTTCAACTGACCCAGGGCCCAGTTGCGGTCCGCAAATCCCGCCACATCGGCCAGGCTGTCGAGTTGCTTTTTGGTATACAGCTTTTCGTTAAACAGGCCATCAAATTCCTTGCGTTTGTTAACAAAGGTCTCTGATTTGGCAATACCGGCTTTTAATGAATCCAGCTCCGTTTCGCGCTGCTTTATTTCTGCTTCCTTTCGTTTGGCATAGGGTCCGTAGCCCATAACGCCTGACGTTTCAGTAGTTTTATTACCAAATATTTCAAAGTTAAGTTTTTGTCTGTCTGCCTTGATTCCTTTTTCCAGCGAGTCGCGCGTGGATTTCTGTTGGTTTAAACGACCAAATTCAACCTGGTATTTGTTTTCAAAGGCCTTATTTAAAGTGTCAATTTTTGCCCGCTGTCCGTTCAGATAGCTCACCTTCAGGCGTTCCTTAATTTCCTTGTCAAAAATCTTGAGCTCAATTGGCCTGGAGATCACCATACCAATCATAATCGCCAGTAAAATACGTGGGGTGGCCTGTAAAAGCTGCTTATTGGTACTGGCACTTTTATTAATGCTCGATACAATGTAGCGGTCCATATTAAATATGGCGGCACCCCATAAAAAGCCGAAAACAATGGCAAATATTACAGCCAGATTGTCGCCCTTGAAAACGAAATACATGGCATAGCCACCAGAAAGGGCAGCAAATAAGCCTGTAAAAAAGATAGTAGCGCCAATGCCGGTATATTTATTCTGCTCTGTAGGATACTTTTCCAGTGTAGGGATATGTGCGCCAGAACAAAACCAGAAAAAACGGTTAAGTTTGTCCATTTTAAGAATTTATAGTTAAACGCCTAAGCATTAAAGTTGTTACAGTTTAGCGCAAAATTATATGTCTTTTTTTGATCATTTCCGTAAACTTGATTTTCCTATATTTGCATAAACACAAAAATCAAAATGAAAGAGATATCGGTACAAGAACTAAAAGAGAAAATCGACAATAAAGAAGATTTTCAACTAATCGATGTTCGTGAGACATTCGAATATGAAGTTTCTAACCTGGATGGAGAGAATATTCCATTGGGCGGAATTTTAATTGAGGCTGATAAAGTTTCAAAGGACAAACCAGTAATTATCCAGTGCCGTAGTGGTAAAAGAAGCGCTGCTGCTGTGATGCAATTGGAAGCACAGTATGGCTACGACAATTTATATAACTTAAAAGGTGGGATTTTAGCATGGCAGGAAGCTTTTGATCCGAACATGCCGGTTTATTAAATTTTGAATGAGTGAATTTTGAATGATTGAATGTAGTAATCCATTCACCTGACCAATCATTCAAAATTCAATCACTCCATCATTCTTTCATCACACATTCAATTCAAAACTTTGGGTAAAAAATTCGCGTTAAATATCTTTTATAACCTCGCCATTATCCTTTCTGTGCTAGGGGTAGTCTGGTGCTACAACAATGCTAAATACCTTCCCGGAGGTTTTTTAATCGGTGTAGCCTGCTGTTTATTTTATTTTAAATATCAGCTTACCAAAGACATCAGGAAATCTTTTAAAGGAAAAGATCCGAAGTAATACCTTCGAGCCCTAAACCGGGGCTGTCATTCAGGACATACTTACCATTCTCAAAAACAGGATTGGCAAAAGGGTTATTTACGGTTAACCAGGGTCCGTCCAAATCTGCCCAGTTACATAATGGCGCCAGCGCCGCAGCCGCCAGCGTTGCGCAGCTCGTTTCACTCATACAGCCAATTAAAACTTTCATACCAAAGGAACGGGCTTTTAGTATCATTTGATTTCCCTCATACATCCCACAGCTTTTCATCAGCTTAATGTTAATCCCATGATAAGCACCTTTCAAGCGCTCCATATCGCCCAAACGCTGCACGGCCTCATCTGCGAGTAAGGGAACCGGACTGCGATGTGTAAGCCATGCATTCCCCTCCAGATCATTTTTATCCATAGGCTGCTCTATCAAAACCACCCCCTGATCATGTAACCAGTAAATCAGGTCTATCGCCTTAATGCGGTCGCTCCAGCCTTGATTTGCATCAACATATAAAGGTACATTGGTCATGCTCCTGATGGTTTGGATAATTTCACGGTCGTTATCCCTACCCAGCTTTACCTTTATTACTTTGAAGTCTGCAGCATCCTTCAGTTTTTCCCTGATCACTTCAGGCGTGTCTATACCGATGGTATAGGAAGTAACGGGCATTTTTGCAAGGTCAGCACCATAAATTTCATAACATGGTTTGCGCTGTATTTTTCCGTTAATATCGTTCAGCGCAATATCTATGGCGGCTTTTATAGCTGGCTGGCCTGGCGCAACAGTGTCCAGATAACTGATGATCTCATCAAAATTGAAAGGATATTTAAAAGGGCTTAAATCCACATTGCTTATAAAGGCTGCAGCGCTTTCGTAGCTCTCGCCCATATATGGAACCATAGATGCTTCCCCATAACCAATTACATCTTCATATTGAATTTTCAACAGCATTAAAGGCGTACTCGTTCTGGTAAACTTTGAAATTGAAAAAGGATGTTTTAGAATCAATTCAAAAGGCTTGCAACTAATTTTCATATCTGATCGTCTAATAATAAAATCAAGGTGGTGATATCCTTGCAAAAGTACAGTTAAAACCAATCAATGAATGAATAAATTGCACTATATTCATCCCTTGAATAAATTCGCTCAGCCATGAAAACGATTTCAAAACTCCGGTATTTTCTTTATTTATGCTACATTATTTTAGCCGGGTGTACCACGGGTAAAAATGCTTTGCAAAAAGGAGATTATGATGCTTCTGTAGCCAAAGCCGTAAGCCGTTTACAAAATTCACCGAAAAATGCAGAAGCCCAGCAGGTTTTAAAAACAGCGTATGAGTTTGCCATTCAGGATCACCTTCGCAAAATAGATGAAGCTAAATTATCAAACGATTTATTCAGATGGGAGCAGATCACGTACGATTATCAAAAACTCAACCAGCTGGCCGATGATATCAATACCTGCCCCGCGTGCTTAACCATTGTACCCAATCCGGCGAAATATATAAAAGAAGTTGCGGATAGCAGGTATAATGCTGCGGCGGCAAGATATAGTTCGGGCACAGGCTTCCTGAATGAAAACACACGGTCATCGGCTAAAAAAGCTTATTACGAATTTGAAAAAGTCCAAAACCTGCAACCCAATTATAAAGATGTAAAAGCTAAATTGGATGAGGCCTATTGGGCGGCTGTAACGCGCGTAGTGGTGCAACCTATCCTGGTAAACAGAGGCCCTTATAAATTGAGTGCCGATTACTTCCAGCAGCAGATTGATGGTTTTATAGGCAACTATTCGAAAAACAAGTTTGTGATTTTTTATTCCGAAGACCAGGCAACCGATCAGAAAGTTGTTCCCGACCAGGTACTGAGCCTGAATTTTGACGATTTTGTTGTTGGCCAGACCTACGTGAAAGAAAGGGTTGAAAAAATCAAACGCGACAGTGTGGTGATTGGCGAAACACGCGAGCGTAAACCCATTTATGGAACAGTCAAAGCAACGCTGAGCATATTTGATAAAAATATCTCTTCCTCCGGATTATTGGATATGACCATCATGGATTGGCAGAGCAAAAAAGTTATCCGCCAGCAAAAGTTTCCGGGAACCTATGTATGGAGGGATAGCTGGGCCAGCTACAAAGGCGACGACCGTGCTTTAGATAAAAATCAGCTGGTACTCACCAGAAGAAAAGAATCCCTGCCCCCGCCACCAAATGTATTGTTCCTGGAATTCACAAAGCCTATTTACAGTCAGCTGGTCGACCAGATAGGCTACTTCTACAACAATTATTAAAATCAGACAGCCTAGCAATCCCCGCAGCGTTTTGATCTCGCTGCAGGGATTCAAAATAGCTTAGGCTATCGCCACAATAATTCCTTCGGTAATCCCAGCGTTAAAATAAATTATGCTTAACCAGCCCTTAAAATATAATGGCTAATATTGTACCGATGAATACCGGCTTATACAATCCCTTCCAAAAGTTTGATTTTTTATATAAAAAATGCTTCTTAAGTGGCAACACCTTCAATACGCCTGTTATACAGGCACCACTGATTCCAAAATGGCTGTTGGATCAATCCGGTTTAACCGGCGAAGAGCAAATTCAATTTTTGGATGAAAGTATTCGTTCCTATAATACACTTGTGATTCCGGTGAACAGCGAGGTAAATGAGCAGTTTATTAACCCGCTGGAAGAAAAGATTCAGCATGCCTTTGCCAAAGGTTATGCAGCGGTTGCTGCTTTGCCTGAGCGTGATCTTTTCAACTGGATCGGTAAATTTCTCTATGGCTTTGTGTATATCGAAATGCATTCTGCCTTACGAAATGAAATGACTGCCGATGGACTAAACATGTCGCAATCTCTGATGATGAAATTTGCCAATCTGAATTTCATGCTGCAAAGCCTCTATACCAGTATCGAATTTGAGGAATTTACCCCCTGGTCTATCACAGTAGTAAAACTGGAAAATACAGAAACCCCTTTTAGCTTCCGCGATGAAATCAATACACTGACCTTTTCACTAAAGTTTAAAGATTTTGGTATTGTTGCCTGCCTGCAAGACAATGGAACCAATAAGCGTTATCATCATCAGATCATTGAAGAGATTGCAGAAAAAGCGCTTACCGCCGAACAGTTTGAGGAACTTACAGCCAGATTCTACTATTCAGCCTACCTCTTTAACCGTTTGCCTGAATATACCTTTATGCCGGTTGAAGGAACTACCTATATCGAGGCCATGCCGCTGAGAGGAAATATGAGCAAACCGCTGTTTGATGTATGGCAACACAAAGTTTACGCTCAGGTGTTGGAAAACTTCTGGAAACCATGGGGCTATGTTAAGTTCGAGATCATTAAAGATCCCGAAAACCCGATGAGCTTTTTCGAAAACCCTTGCCTGCCTGCCGCAGGATAACTATCGTCCATTCATTATGGCAGCAATAAAATTCTGCAAAATACCAGGCACAAAGATGATGGTAAATATCAATCCTGTTAATGCCCCAAAAAAGTGAGCATCATGATTGATACCGTCTCGTGAGTTGCGGGAGGCATAGGCACAATAAATCAGATAAAGAAAGCCGAAAACAACAGCAGGTATCCCTATCGGAATGAACATGATGTAGAGTTTAGTCATCGGACTAAATAAAATGAAGCTAAAAAGCACCGCACTGATGGCACCTGATGCGCCGAGGCTATTATAATTAAAGTTTTCCCTGTGTCTGAAAATCGTAGGCAAATCACTCAATATCAAAGAAATAAAATATAACAGTCCGAATTGCCAGCTACCCAGCAACCTTTCCAGCGTAAAGGCAAAAGCCACAAAAGTGAACATGTTGAAGAAAAGGTGCATCCAGTCTTTATGGATCAGCCCACTGGTAATGATTGTCCATACGTTACGGCCTCTCGAAACCGTGAAAGGATGCAGCATAAACTTGCCATAAAGTGATTGATCGTAAAACGCGTATAAACTGGTTACTATAGTAAAAACAAAAATCAGTGAGGCTACAGGAGCAATATTGAAGTATTCCATGGGTTTATTTTAAATCGAGTTTCACATCTTTTAACAAACGTGCAACCGGATATCTGTTGTGTGTTTTTTCGTAATAATCAGAATTTTTATAGACAAAATCAAGTTGAGCAGCAGCGTTTCCGGCGAATTCTTTATCTGTGGATTTCTTTGCTTCCAAACGTGCTTTTAAACCGGGATTGTTTTGGAGTAACTGAGCGGCTGTATCTTCAAATACATAAGCAGAATAATGTTCTTTCTGATCCAGAATGGAATCGAAAAAGTTCCAGTTAAAAAACGAATCTGTTGCCTGGGGCTCCAGCGTCTCAACGATATAACGGTTTGTAGACTGGTTAACGTAAACCACAATATCACCCGCATAGTATTGGAGCGTTTGCAAGGTAGGGGTCAGCTTTACCCCCGAATGCAGATAATGCCCCTCATAAGGTCTGGATCCGGTTTTTAGATCGCTTATATAATAACTTTCAACCGGAATTTTCGAATCTGTTTTCAGCTCAAACATTTTCACATGGTTGAGCCTCAACAGATCTGTTACCTTATCCCAGGCCTTGGGAATAATGTAGGCAACAGGCTTTTGGATGGTGATACCCGGTTCAAATTTATTCCATTCTTTAATGGTTTTCGTATAGGGTTTTGTCCGGTCGTAATACAAACGATCTGCTCCGCTTACCGCACTGGGTTTTTGTCCGTCTTCGTACCCTTTAAAAGAGATATCATTAACCTCCGACTTGTTCAGTTTCCAGTCTAAAGGAAAGGCCATTTGCTTCGCCACATCCTCATCTGCTTTTTGCTTATTGGCGATGATCAACCTGGAATCGCGTTGAACAATATCAATATAACTCTGTAACAGCTTATAGGTCGCATCCACACGCAACTGGTAAGATTTCAACATATGCGTTTCCGGCATAAATCCAATAGTGTTGTGCAGGGTGGTGTAGCCAGTCGAATATCTTGGCGACTCGATAAAACCAGTTATTCCTGTTTCAGGGGTTTCACCAATCGAATTTACGTAAGGAATCATCGGATAGCCCTTCTTGTCCATTGCGGCATACAAACCCGGAACCAATGTCTGGGTAAGGTATCCGGACAGAATGGCGTTTAACTTATCTTTCTGCGTCGGAATCAGCGTCATCACATATTGATAGTCGGCACCATTACTGGTATGCGTATCCACAAATATTTCCGGCTGCCAGGTATTGAAAATGTGTTGAAATGTAGCCGAATTCTTTGAATCTGTTTTGATAAAATCCCTGTTGAGGTCTAAATTTTTACTATTGCCCCTAAACCCATATGCTACCGGGCCATTCTGGTTTGCCCTTGATGTAGCGGTTCGGTTAAAACTGCCGTCGATATTATAAAGCGGGATGATACAGATCACCACATCCTTTGGCAGTTTGTCGGCTTTTAACAAATCCCTGGCCAGCATCATTGATGCATCTATGCCTTCGGGCTCTCCCGGATGAATCCCGTTATTGATCAGTAAAATGCTCTTTTTACTTTTCCGGAGACTGGCCGGATCAAAAACCTGACTGTTCGATAGAACCAACAGGTGCAATGGCTTCCCAAAATCTGTTGCGCCATAGCTCAGTAGTCTTGCTTTTGGATAAGATTTAGCGAGTTGTTGATAATAGCTTATTGCTGCATCATAAGTGGCAGTTTCTGTTTTCCCACTTTTTTCAAATGGTGTTTCTTGCGACAAAGCGTGAAGCGTGCAGAGAATCAGGCCCAGCATGAAAATATTTCTCATGCGGTAAATATAAGAATTGTGTTTACGATTAAAGGGTTTTACGGTAGGCTTTAATTGTACCAAACATGTACCTAAACCCTATCGTATAAGCATTGAAGATATCGGGAGAATAGTTCTTGAACTTATTGCTCGGGTCATCATAACCATCCAGTCCCTCTCCAAAAGTGTAGTTTGCCTGGGCATTAATGTTGATGATATAGCGCTGATAACCATAGCCATCCGTAATAAAATAATTGAAACCAACATTGATGGGTACATGCAGATTAACACTTTTATCTTTACCAGGAAAGGTATAGCCAGGATCATTAGAAAAACTTGGCCTTTGCCGAACTACATCAGTAACTTTATTGTTAATGAAGCCCACGCCCAAACCAAAATATAAGCCTCTTAAATTGTATAAAAACTCACTCTTATCGTAATACACATACTCGCCCATCATCACCTTGGCATTTAAGGTAACGCTGGTGTATTTTGTAACAAACTGCCTGTTATAAGGATCGGTATGAATGTCTCCCCCCTGAACCATTCCGTATTGTCCATCCAGTCCAAGCGTAACATAGGGGGTTAAATTGTATTCAAATACACCATAAGTGGTATAGCCTATACTTCCTTCGTAAACGTCGGTGTAGGATTTATTTATTCCACCGCCAAATCCATATGAATATTTGAAATAGTTAGATTGCGCAAACGTGAAATTGGCAACGAAAATGAAGGTCACGGGCAGGAAAGACTTTTTCAAACGGCTTAAAATCATATCGTTTTTTTAACAAAAATAATATGTTTATTCAATATCTATAACTTTTACCTTTGAATTATGAACAAATACACCAGCTTTAACAACTCTTTAGCGAAGCGTTTTATAAAATATGCTAAGATCGACACACAGTCCGATCCTCAATCATTGACTTGTCCATCTACAGAAAAACAGAAAAATCTGGGGAGGCTTTTAGTTCAGGAATTACAGGAAATGGGCATTTCTGATGCAGAAATAGACATTAATGGTTATGTATATGGTACAATCCCAGCTAACAGTGATAAAAAATTACCGGTTATATTTTTCTGCTCCCATATGGATACCTCTCCTGACTGCAGCGGGGAAAATGTTAAACCGATTATTCATGACAATTATCAAGGCCAGGACATCATCCTTCCGGATGACGGCAAAGTTGTTTTAAAATTGTCTGAACATAAAGACCTGCAGTATCAAATCGGAAACGATATCATCACAGCTAGTGGTACCACATTACTGGGTGCAGACAATAAGGCTGGCCTGGCTGAGATTATGGAAGCGGTCAGGTTTTTTATGGAAAACCCGGAGGTAAAACATGGTACAATCAAAGTGCTTTTTACGCCTGATGAAGAGATTGGTCGCGGCGTTGATCAGGTAGATTTGCAGAAACTGGGCGCAGATTTTGGCTATACCATTGATGGCGAAACTTTAGGTTCAATTGAAGATGAAACCTTTTCTGCCGATGGCGCATTCCTAATCATCGATGGGGTAAGCACACACCCGGGCTTTGCAAAAGGAAAGATGGAAAGCGCCATTAAAATTATCTCAGAAGTCATTGACACACTCCCTAAAGATACCTTAAGCCCTGAAACCACCAGTCAAAAGGAAGGCTTTATCCACCCCGTGAGTATTTCGGGGCAAGTGGAGCAGGCTGAAGCACATTTCATTATCAGGGATTTTACAGATGAAAGGCTGAAGGCACACGGAGCGCACCTGAAAACGATTGTCGAATCTGTAATGGCAAAATATCCCGGCTCAAGTTACGACCTCAAGATTTCCCCGCAATACCGAAACATGAAACAGATATTGGATCAACACCCACAAATTGTGGCATACGGAGTGGAAGCTATCGAGCGGGCAGGCGTTGTTGCCAAAAAACAAAGCATCCGCGGCGGAACCGACGGCTCGAGATTATCTTTTATGGGCTTGCCCTGCCCGAATATTTTCGCTGGTGAACATGCCTTTCATAGTAAACAGGAATGGGTAAGTGTACAGGATATGGAAAAAGCCGTGCAAACCATTATCAATATTGCCTGTATATGGGAAGAGCGTGGTGAGTTTTAAATGGAATTTGTTATTTTTAGCACCTCATGATCACCATCGAAAACGATTACTTAAGGGTAAATCTGGCTGCCAAAGGCGCCGAACTACAAGGCCTTTTTAGCAAGGAAACAAATATTGAATACCTGTGGAATGCCGATTCTAAATACTGGGGAAAACACAGTCCGGTATTATTCCCTATTGTAGGCTCTTTAAAAAACGACAGCTTTATTTATAATGGAAAAAACTATGCATTGCCAAGGCATGGTTTTGCAAGGGATCATGTTTTTAGCGTTGAAAAAATAAGCGAAACCGAAGCAGTCTTTACCCTATCTCAATCGGAAGATACTTTAAAGATTTATCCTTTCTACTTCGAGTTAAAATTGAGATACAGGCTAATTGACCGGAAACTCAATTTAACCTACGAAGTAATCAACAATGGGACTGACGAGCTATTATTTTCTCTTGGTGCTCACCCTGCATTTGCAGTACCTAATACACCTGACACGACCTATAGTGACTACTATTTAGCCTTTAACAGCGATGATAAATTAACCTACTGGGAACTGAAGGATGGCCTGGTAGCTAATACCACAAGCAATATCGAACTTAATGGCCACAAACTGGAGCTCAGGCATGAACTCTTCTACAACGATGCCTTGGTGTTTAAAACATTGCAAAGTAACTGTATCAGCCTGCTAAATACCAAAAATGACTTTGGCTTACATTTTCATTTTGAAGATTTCCCTTTCTTTGGCATCTGGGCGGCGAAAGATGCACCATTTGTTTGTCTGGAACCATGGTGCGGGGTTGCGGATGGTATCGATCACGATCAGGAACTTCGTCACAAGGAAGGCATCATTAAATTAAGTCCCCACGAAAACTGGTTGCGCTTCTGGGAAGTAGAGTGCTTCTAAAGGTAACATTTCAATTTCTTAAAAAACCCGGTAAAATTGAGCCTGTTTTACAGTAGGTGAAAAGGCATAACCGTTTAGTTTTTACCCAGTGCTCACCCAGTGCTCACCCAGTGCTTACCCAGTGGTTACCCAGTCAGCAACTGTTTAAGCACTGGGTAAGTTGTGTTTGATTTCACTTTAAGATTTGTGTGAGTATGCCCGATATCTTTTTTCTGGCTTACGCTTATCTTTAAAGAAGACAAGTCCAACTGATGATGCATTTCGGCAGTCATACACAAGAAATTAAAATAGCTAAGAAACTATGAGGCAAGTCGTAGGAACAGCAACAGGAAAATTTGAATGAAATCTGCAGCTGGCAGCAAGATGTTGAAATCCGGATAAAGTGGAAATCCCGCAGGAAAAGGCTTAGTCGCCTGTTGGGGTATTGCGGTTTGGATATTTATTTACAGAAAAAATGATCCCTGACCGGGTGGTGATGGAGTAGAGTTTACCTTTGGAAGAAATGAGTGTCTCGATGTGTACAATGATATCGGTATAGCCACCTCCATTTGTTATCGCATCACCAATCTTGAGCTCGTCCAGTTTGCTTTCTTCTACATAGGGGTTTATGACTTTGATCATGATTTTCTTAAATAATAACTTAAAATAATCAAAGGCTCCCCGAACATGGCATCAAAAGATTTAAAATTGATAAATATCAAGTTCAAATAAATTTATGTTAGAATTACTGATACAAAGACCAGGGTATTTTTACCTTTTAATTGGAACAGGACTATAAAACACTTACATTTAGATCGTTATACTTGAATCAACGGGACGATTTAGATTAACACAAAAAAGCCTTTCCAAAAGAAAGGCTTTTTCTATAGCAAAAAATTTTTAAGACCGCGTTTAGCAACAGGCACTTTTGGTTTGTAACAACCATACTCCATTCCTGGAATAATCTTCACATTTTTTTTATCCTTGCAGTAAAGCCATAAAACGGCTTACTCTACCGATGAACACAATTTCCTATCGCAACAATGATACCCGGCAACACTTCGCCGTTCTTGATGGTTTACGTGGTGTAGCGGCCTTGTCGGTTGTCATTTTCCATTTCATGGAAATTATTTTTACCGACTGGACAAAGAATTTCATTGGCCATGGTTTTCTGGCTGTAGATTTCTTTTTCTGTCTCTCGGGATTTGTAATCGGGTACGCTTATGACAACAGAATGGAAAAGCTTGGAATAACAGAATTTTTCAAAGCGAGGGTCATCAGGCTGCATCCGCTGGTAGTTGTTGGATCATTTTTAGGGCTTTTGACATTTTTATTTGATCCTTTTTCTACTGCAGCTTCAGGTTATAGCCTCGGCCGGATCATAATCCTATTTATCAGTTCATTATTATTGATTCCTTTTCCTGAGATGGAAGATCGTGCATTTAATCTATTTGGATTAAACGCCCCGTCATGGTCTCTTTTCTGGGAGTATATTGCCAATATTTTATATGCTTTTATTTTTTGCCGCTTGTCCAGAAAATACCTGACCGGTCTGTTCATCCTCGCAACAATAGTCCTGTTTTACGTAAGCTACACTACGGGCTCACTGATGGGTGGCTGGAGTGGTGCTACCTTCTGGGAAGGTGGAGCCAGAATTTTTTATTCTTTCCTGGCCGGGTTATTAGTATACCGTTCGTCATGGATCATCAAAAACAAACTGGGCTTTATTGTACCAGCCATCCTTTTATTTCTTGCCTTTATCATGCCGTTTATTTCAATCAGCTGGATTACGGAAACACTGGTGGTGTTCCTTTACTTTCCGTTCCTGGTTGCACTTGGAGCAGGAACTGATGTAACAGAAGGTATAAAAAAATGCTGTAACCTGATTGGTAAAGTTTCCTATCCGCTTTATATGACGCATTATGGAGCTTTATGGATATTCGGAAATTATTACAACACCTATAAACCAACGGGTAACCAACTCGTGCTGATTGTTGCTATTTCAGTAATGCTACTGGTACTCATCGCCTACCTGGTGATGATATGGATAGACCAACCACTCAGGAAATACCTTCAAAAAAGATGGTTGGATACTGATACCAGGAATCTTTAATTTTTTTTAAAAAATTAAAAACAATTCAAACCGACTTGCGTTTAGTATATAGTTTGTTTGGTTTAGTTTTATCGGTGGATACTTATAAGACATTCATTTTAGCCTCATAGAGATATGGGGCTTTCTCATTTTTAAACATTTCTGTTTCTGCAAAATGGCCTGAAAATAAAAAGAGCAACCTATCCAGGATTGCTCAATTAACTAACTTATTATTCATAAAAAATGCTGTTGGGGAAGGAGTCGAACCTTCAAGGGGTAGTTAGCTACAGTTCAAAAAATTAATTTGTGGTCAACCCAATAAACTGCGTTTGTCCCATTATTCCCCACCACCGAGACAAGGAGGCGTGTCTGCCAATTTCACCACCCAACATTTAAATTAACAGTTTCCAATTAATGGTCTTACTTTTTAAATAAAACGTATATTGTGACTGCAATGGCTGTAGGGGAAGGAATCGAACCTCCAAGGAGTGGTTAGCCATTGCTGGTATTCCCATTATTCTCCGCCACCGAGACAAGGAGGTGTGTCTGCCTGTTTCACCACCCTACAGTATGTTAAGCAAATCTGTTAAAGAACGTTCCCTTTTTGTTAATTGCTTGATACAAATGTAAAGGAACTATAAATACCTTGCAAATATTTTAAACATTTAATTTTATTTTTATAATATTGATAAATATTAGTAAATTCGCTTATCATAATTCAAAAATATGCTTAAAAAAGACAATTCCAATTTAGAAATTGACAACCTCGATATCGATATATTAAAGCAATTGATGCAGGATGCCACAAAGCCTTATACAGAAATAGCAAAAGATCTGATTGTTTCGGGCGGTACAATACACGTTAGAATGAAGAAACTGCAGGAAATGGGCATTATTAAAGGTTCACACCTGATCATCGACCCACAGAAAGCAGGATACGATATTTGTGCTTTCCTGGGTATTTATTTAGAGAAGGGTATTCAGTACAAAGATGCAGTTGCCCAGCTAAACAAGATCAAGGAAGTTGTTGAATTACATTATACCACCGGATCGTACAGTATGTTCGCTAAAATTATTTGTCGCGATACCAATCACCTCCGCCATGTATTAAATGAAGAAATTCAGGCGGTAAACGGAATTCAACGCACGGAAACCTTAATTTCCCTGGAAGAAAGTATTAAACGACAGATTGAGCTGGGCTAGGTACATCCCTGACGGAATTCACAGATGATGCTATGGTGCCTACTTCAACAACTGGTATGCGATTAATGCGGCGAAGTAGGCCATGGCTGTCATGTAAACAATTTGAATAACCGGCCATTTCCAGCCTTTGGTTTCCCTGTAAACAATCGCCACGGTACTCATGCATTGCATAGCAAAAGCATAAAACAACATCAGGGATATTCCTGTTGCAAAAGTATATACCGGTAAGCCTGTTCGTGAGTGAACAGAGGCCGACATACGCTCGCGGATGGTTGACGTATCTTCATCACCCCCATCAACACTATAAATGGTTGCCATGGTACCTACAAAGGCTTCACGGGCAGCAAATGAGGTAATTAATCCAATGCCGATTTTCCAGTCGTAGCCCAACGGACGAATGGCAGGCTCAATCCACCGACCCAGTATGCCTACATAAGAATTTTCTAATTTTTCGGTAGCAATCAGCGTATTGATATGTTCCGGGTTCTTTGTGGTATCTGCTAATGCACTTTCGTATTTCTTTTCAATATTCTCAAAACGGTTTCCGGGCCCGAAAGATGCCATTACCCAGAGGATAATGGATATTGCAATGATGACCTTACCTGCCTCGAAGACAAAAGTTTTCGACTTCTCATACATGGTATAAAAAACGTTCTTCCAGCGTGGCATGCGGTAAACAGGAAGCTCCATAATAAAATAGGCACGCTCTTTGGTTTTAATGATAAACTTCATTATCCAGGCGACAAGAACCGCAGCAATTACACCAACCAGATACATCACCATCAGGGCAAGTCCCTGCATGTTAAATATACCCCAGACATTTTCAGATGGAATAATTAAAGAAATGATGAGGATATATACAGGTAAACGCGCCGAGCAACTCACCAACGGCGTTACCATGATGGTAATCATCCTGTCTTTCCAGTTTTCGATGTTACGGGCAGCCATAATGGATGGCACTGCACAGGCTAAGCCACCAATCATCGGAACAACCGACTTCCCGCTCAGGCCAACTTTGCTCATAATCTTATCCATCATGAAAGTCACCCTTGCCATATAACCGGTATCTTCCAGGATGGAGATAAATGCAAACAATATGGCAATTTGAGGGATAAACACAAAGATTCCACCTAAACCGGCAATTACGCCATCCAGAGCTAAATCTGTCAGCATGCCCGCAGGCAGATATTCATGCCCCAGATCGGTGACATAACCAAAACTGCTTTCTATCAAATCCATCGGATACGATGACCAGGCGAAAATGGCGTTAAATATGACAAAGAGAATAAGTAAAAATATGGCAAAGCCCCAGATTTTATGGGTTAAAATACCATCAAGCTTATCACTGAATACAAACTTCTTGGCTGTTCCGCTATCTGATACCACACCCGACAATACTGAAGACAGGTGTTTATAACGGGCTATGGTTTCTGCAGCCTGAATCTTCGAGGATTCAAACTGATGGGATTGTTCAATCTCCTCAATTTCCTGCTGCTCCTGTTCAGTAAAGAAAGTCAAGTATTCGTGCTGGTGCAAAACCTGCAACGCATAATAATCGTTATCAGAATTCAGCTTTGATTTAATTGCATTAATTGCAGCGGGTGCCAAACTGCTCACATCCACATCCTGAAACTGGGTAGCAATTTTGTTGGCGTTGGAAATGGCTTGTTTCAGCTTATCCATGCCGATGTTATTTCGGGCAGATATGGATACCACCTGAACACCCAGCTTTCCCGCCAGTTTATCCAGATCAACTTCTATACCCTGTTTCTCTGCCAGATCGATCATATTCAATGCCAGGATCATCGGAATTCCGAGATCAGCAACCTGCGAATATAAAAGCATGTTGCGCTTCAGGTTTGATGCATCTACAACCAGGACAATAAGATCGGGGTGACTGCTGTTCTGTTCATCAGCCAATACCTGAAAAACGATACTTTCATCACTGCTTTTCGGATAGAGACTATAAGTTCCGGGTAAATCAATTATTTCAGCGTCCTTGCCATTAACAAGCTTCATATAGCCTGTCTTTTTATCGACAGTAATACCCGGGAAATTTCCTATTTTCTGATTTAACCCTGTTAAACGATTAAAAAGCGTAGACTTACCTGTATTGGGATTACCAACTAATGCGACTTTAATATCCAAACCAGCTTATTTATTGTATGATAATTACCTCAGCTTCGCTTTTACGCAAACAAAGCTGATAACCTGCCACACGAATCGCCATTGGATCACCAAGTGGAGCAAAGCGCTCCACCTCCACAACTTCGCCAGGCAAACAACCCATTTCCATGAGTTTAACCGACATGTCAAGATCTGTGAAGGCAACTATTGTCCCTTTTTCCCCTACTTTTAGATGCGATAGTTTCATCTGATGCCTTTGATTTAAGTAACCATTTTACAGTGGATCCGATTCGATTATCAGGCCCTGCTGATCCATGTGCTGATTGGGGCGCAAGTTAGCCTTTCTTTAGATTTATTCCAAATAAGAGCGCCTTTTCAGTATCCAAATTTCGGTAAATTTTACTTAAAAAGGTTGATATAGCTACAATTTTCTAGTTTCTCGACCTGCCGCCGCCGAAGCCGCCACCGCCGAATCCACGGTCTCTACCCCCGCCTTCCTGATTACCCCGGATCATATTACGGCCGCCCATCCGGTTTAAGGAGTAGGTAAAAGAAAACATGAAGTAACGCTTCAAAACATTAAAACTTTCATCACGGATGGTATTGTTGTTTGCAGTACGGCTTACGCCCTGGTTTTCGTTCAGTAAGTCGTTCACTGCAGCTTTGAAAGTACCCCTGTTTTTGAAAAGCTGTTTACTGATGAAAGAGTTAATAAGTGTAAAATGCGTATCAAAATCTGCTCCTCTTCCAGTATTCTGATTGTAATCGGCATCAACCGACCATCGTATATCCCCCGGAAAAAGATAACTTACACTTACGTTGGGACTAAAAGTATAATATCGGGTATTGGAATTTGGCTGTACGGAATAGGTAGCACGGTTTACAGATCCGCTCACACCTGCAGTTAGATCAAGTTTCTCCAGGTTGGAAACCAAACGGTAACCGTTATTAACTGACCAGCTGTTGGTTATATTTTTAAGCGAGTTGGTGAAATTCACATCCCGATCGTAATTTCCGCCTATATTAATGTGAAAGTTAAGTTTGTTTTCTTCCATGATGGGTAAGCTCAGGGAAGAGGTAATGTTACCAGAATAAACACCGTTCACATTAACAGGAAGAATGGCAAGCTTACCCTGATCGTCGCCACTTTGGATCAGGCTGCTGCTGTTTGCAATACGATTTGAGGTTTGTGTAAGGTTTAGGTTGATAAACAATGACCGGTTTTTACCGGCAGTAAAAGTATTATAGGCTACCCTAAGGGTGTTATTAAATTCAGGTTTCAGATCGGGGTTACCAACGGGAATACTTTGTGTATTGGTATTGTTTGGAATAGGCTGTAACTGTTGTATGGTTGGCTGGTTGGTGCTTCCCCTATAATTAAACACCAATCGTTTGCTGTTGCTGAAATTGTACCGGAACATGGCAGAAGGCGTGTAGTTGAATACATTCTGTCTGAGTATATAACCGCGGCTGATATTGTTATTGGTCCGGTCTGTGTTCTGCACGGCTATACCCACATTCCAGTTATATTTCTTTTCGTTGGTGTTGAAGCTAAACCCGGCATTATTGGTTAGTATGGTATTTTCATAAACGTTACTGTAAGTCTGATCGAGCAGATCATATTGCAAAGTAGCCGGATTGTAGTTATAGGTATAACGATCTGATGTATTGTGATTATAGCCATTCTGATAGTTGAACTCCAGGCTTAATGTTTTACTGATTGGTTCTGTATACACCAGCCTGGTACTTTGGCTCAGCGATTCACTTTCCTGATCATTAAACTGGTTGGTTAATTTGGGTGTAGTGACATTACCGCTGTCGATTCTTGTCTCCGGATTATTATTGTAATTTTCGGAGTCATTGTTATTAATGTTGGTATTCAGGTTCAGCGACAAGGTACGGCCACGTCGCATGAACTTTTTACGCAGCAGGATATTATTGCTTATGGATGGAGCAGTGCTATGATTTGTTAGGGTTTGTGAGCCGTCAATCATGTAGCGCTTATAATCCCGGTTATAGCGGCTAATGTTCAGGCTTTCATTATTGGTATAGCTTAGGTTGGGTTGAATACGCAGAGAGGTTAAAGAATCCAGTTTGGTATCGACCATAAAATTTAAGCGGTGATTTAACCGATCAGAGGTATTCACTTGTTTGTTGTCGAAGATAGTGGTTACATTTCCCAGGAGATTTTGGGTAACACTGTTTCGTTCGATCAGATTATCTGATTTATTTACAAAGTAGCTAAAGTTAACCTCGGTTTGATCGGCATAAACATCCACAAAGTTAATTCCGCCAGCTTTGGTATCCGTGATACCGCCACGGCCTCCATTATTTCCACCATTGCCACCGCCGAGGCCGCCGCCAAAATTCTGTTTATTTACATTGTTAAATTGTGCGACTACACTGATTTTACGGTCCTGATTAAAACGATTCATGTTGGCATTAATATCATAGCGGTCATCTGAGCCATAACCCGCTGTCGAATTCCCGAAATAGCCATTCTTGCGGTCCTTCCTGGTGGTGATGTTGATGATTTTAGTACGCGAACCGTCATCAATCCCTGTAAATTGTGCCTGATCTGATAGCTCATCAATGATCTGGATTTTATCGATCATATCAGCAGGGAGATTTTTAGTGGCAAGCAAAGGGTCATTACTAAAAAATTCCTTCCCATCTACCCTCACTTTGGTAATGGTTTCCCCTTGTGCTTTTATTGCGCCCGCCTTATCCACCTCAACCCCCGGCAGCTTTTTCAATAAATCTTCTACTACAGCATTTTCAATAACTTTAAAAGAACTTGCATTAAATTCGAGTGTGTCTTTCTTGACCACAATAGGCGGTATTTCCGCTTTGATTTCGACTGTCTGTAAATCGATAGCTGCCCCTTCGAGCACCACATCCCCCAATTCAATATCAGTTTTATCAGCAGAAATAGTGAAATCCTTAGTGGTATTTTTTAATCCGAGAAAAGCAGCATACAGGCGATAAGTGCCTGGCTTTAACCCTTTGTATATAAATTTTCCATCTTCACCAGTACTCATCGCACCAAAGGTTACAGAATCTGAAAGATTCTTAATGGCAATTGATGCGTAATCAATTGGTTTTTTGTCTTTTGACTGAATGACCCGGCCGCTTACATTACCTGTTTTTTGAGCGTAGGCAAATGCAGAACATAAAATAAGTATAAGCGTAAAAATTCTCCTCATCTGGTTAGCTTGCTGATTATTATTAAAGACTCACAGAAGGTTTAAAAGTTTATTCGGCTTAAGTAACAAATGAAATACATAAATGTCATTTATACATTTATTAAAATCACAAAAAAAAAGGTCCTGATTTTTGAATCAGGACCTTGAAGTATTTTTTAGAATTGCCTACATTCTTTGGCGCTGACCGCCTCCGTTGCCCATTCCAGGCATCTGCACGTCACCACTCATGGTTTTCCCTCCAATACGCGTTAAAGAGTATGTAAATGAAAGCATATAATAACGTTTTAATACATTGTAGTTCACATCAGAGATGGATGTGCCGGATGTTGTTCTGGTAATTCCTGTATTTTGATTTAATGCATCATTTACAGAGAATTTGAATGTTCCCCTGTTTTTGAAAAACTGACGGCTTAAATAAGGATTGATTAGCGTATACTCTCTGTTGAATAAATCGCCACCACCCAGGTTACGATAATATTCTACTGTTGTTGCAATCCTGAAATTTCCGGGCAGCACATAGCTGACATCAAAATTAGGATTAATAGTATAATATTCTGTATTAGCCGAAGATTGTGCAGAATAAGTAGAATGCGTAAAACTTCCGGTGATACCACCCGTTAAATCAAACTTATCAACATTGGTAACCAGTTTGTAACCATTTGAAATGGTATAACTGTTAGTGATATTTTTAACTGCAACAGTACTTCCAACCGGGATGATGAAGTTAACATTACGGGCGTAATTTGCACCGCCGGTAATGTTAAGATTTAGTTTACGCTCTGGCAATAATGGCAATGACCAGGTAGCACTTCCATCACCTGAAAATACCCCGTCAACGTTCACATAGCTTATGGCCTGCTTACCAAAATTCTTATCATTCTGGTCGGTAATTAATGATACGTTGTTACTGATATTGTTAGATGTCTGACTTAAATCTAATCTGGCAAAGAAAAAGCGGCCTTTTTCAATATTGAAATTATTGAAGTTTACCCTTAACCTGTTATTGAATGCTGGTTTTAAATTAGGGTTACCTGTATACACAGATTGTGTATTGGTATTATCAGGGATTGGCTGAATCTGATCAATTGTTGGCTGGTTGGTAGACCCGCGGTAGTTGATGAATAATCGCTTACGGTTACTGAAATTATACCTGAACTGCGCAGATGGTGTAAGATTGATAAAGTTCTGAGTGCGTACGTCTCCGGTAGTCAGGTTCGTGTTTACCCTGTTGGTTTGCTGTGCAGCCAAACCGATATTCCAGTTGTACTTCTTTTCAGTAGTAGTAAAACTGAACCCAGCGGCATTGGTTAGCGTACGGTTATTATAAATATTTGAATAGGTATTGTCAACCAGATCATACTGTAATGTAACCGGATTGAAATTAAACACATCTCTTTGCGAATCACTGTCTGAATAACCATTCTGATAGTTAAATTCAACACTCAGGGTTTTATTAATTGGTTCGGTATACACCAGTCTGGTGGTGTTGTTTATCGCATGACTACTGGTGTTATTCAGCTGATCTGTTAAAGATTTTGTTGTGGTTGTACCTACAGTGGTAGTGTCAGAAATATAATTCAGGTTTCTTGCATCATTATCATTTATGCTTGTACTTAAGTTCAGAGAAAGGGTACGTCCGCGGCGCTTAAAGCTTTTACGCACCAATAAGTTATTGGTAAAAGCGGGGGTAGATGCATTGGTATTGTAACGCTGTAAACCATTGGTTAATGAGGTTACGTAATCACGATTATAAGTAGTTAAGCTGTTGGCATTTGTTTCGGTGTAGGTAAAATTAGGTTGGATTTTTATTGACAGAGAGGGGTCTATCTTTGTATCAACCATAAAGTTAAACCGGTGATTTGTTTTCTCTGTAGTCCTGTCCAGAATTTCATTCACCTTACGTGTTGTATTTCCAAATAAATCCTGATTGTTCGAGGTTTGCAATAAATCAGAAGTGGCATCATTAAAGAAATAACTTGCCTGGAATTGTGTTCCATCTTTGTAAGTATCGGCAAAGTTTAAGCCTGCCGCGTTGGTTTTCGTTATTCCACCCGTATTAGATGTACTGCTGCTGGTGTTTCCACCACGGCCTCCGCCGCCGCCGCCGCCACCAAAACCATTTCCAACACCACCGCCTTGTCCGAAGTTTTGTTTATTGATATTATTAAACTGACCAATAAAACTAATCTGACGGTCTTCGTCGAACTTGTTTACGTTTAAATTGGCATCATAACGATCATCTGATCCGTAACCTACAGTACTGTTTCCAAAGTATCCATGTTTCATACCCGCTTTAGTGGTGATGTTTAAGATCTTGTTTCTGGTTCCATCGTCAATTCCGGTGAATTGTGCCTGCTCAGAAAGCTCATCAATAACCTGAATCTTATCTACCATATCTGCCGGCAGATTCTTTGTGGCCAGTAAAGGGTCATTACCAAAAAACTCCTTACCATCTACTTTTACCTTAGTAATGGTTTCTCCCTGTGCTTTTACACTGCCGTCTTTGGCTACTTCAACACCTGGAAGTTTTTGAAGCAGATCTTCTACCACAGCATTCTCCCGTACTTTGATCGATTTGGCATCAAACTCCAGGGTATCTTTTTTTACGACGATCGGAATACTCGCAGTAACATTTACGGTACTCAGATCCACGCCGTCATCGGCCATGGCAATATCGCCTACGTTAACTGCGGCTTTGGCCACTTCTATATCTTTAGTAGCAGTTTTCAATCCAAGAAAGGCAGCATAAATCCGGTATTTTCCCGGAGCAATGGCCTTAAAACTAAATGTCCCGTCTGCAGCGGTCTGACCAGAGCCTACTACGCTGGAGTCTTTCAGACTCTTGATGGCAATGGTTGCGAAGTCGACCGGCTTCTTATCTTTCGCGTTGATTACCTTACCGCTAACCGATCCCGTATTTTGTGCATGGGCAAAGTAGCCGCAAAATATAAGAACAAGTAATACTGCTCTTTGAACGTTCTTTTTCATTAAAAAATTAGATATAATTACAAAACTATCCTATCAGACTAGGCGAAAGCCCAAAGGTTTGTTAACGATTGTTAAAAGTAAGGTAACATTTTAAATACAGCAAAATACCTGTTACCAGAACCTGGAAGAATAATTGGAGAAACAGATTAGCGCTGAGACGGGTAATTTCTATAATACACTTTTGGGCAATTACAGCTCTTTTTGAATATACTGCAGCTGCTTAAGCAAATTACCACTAACAGGCCAAATAAACTAATCTTTACTTTCATCGAAATTTAATTTATGGAGCAGAACATAACTGAATACAGCCATGCACGCACCTAACATATCGCAACCGAAGTCCCACCACTCGGCAGATCTGTAGGTAAAAACCTTCCATTGTAACAACTCGATTCCGCCACCAATTATTGCATTGATGCAAAGAATTTTAAATATGGTGAGTGTGCGAAAAGCAAATGTATGCTGGTACCTGATTTTACCATAGAAGAGTAATACCGACAAAATAAAGAAAAAACCCAGGTGGGTCATTTTATCGAATCCCTTAAAAAAGAAGCCCTCTCCTTCGGTATCGGGCATTCTCATGTTACAAAGCACTAAAACAACTATGGTCCATAGTAGCGCCCATTTCTGTTGTTTTAGTGCTTTGTACAAAATCTTCTGATTAAGCGCCAACCAATTCCTGATAAGCTTCTGCAGAAAGTAAACCTTCTACCTCGGCCAAATCGCTTAATGAAACTTTAACCATCCATCCTTGTCCGTATGGATCAGAATTTACCAGTTCAGGATTATCATTTAATTCAGCATTGATTTCCAATACTGTTCCGGTTACGGGCATATATAAATCGGATACTGTTTTTACTGCTTCTACAGTTCCGAAAACTTCTTCTTTAGCCACTTCTGAACCTACTGAGTTGATATCAACGTAAACAATATCACCTAATTCGCGTTGTGCGAAGTCTGTGATACCTATAAAAGCTTCGTTACCTTCAACTTTAACCCACTCGTGGTCTTTGGTGTATTTCAATTCTGATGGAAAATTCATGTTTTTTAAATTTGTTTGTCAAAGTTAGCTAGGATTTTTGAGATTTACATCAGAATCCCGTTTAAAAGCGCCCTAGTTTATCGTAAATCTTAAGCTGAAACCAAAATTACTATACGACGTATTAAAGGTTTGCGAGGTGTAAGGTTTGGTAATATTAGAATCATAGAATAACTTGATATTAAATTTCTGATTCAATACATAATCTACACTTGGCCTAACGGTAATATTCTTTGCTCCTGAAGAAACTTCAGCTTCAGTAACATCAGCACGGTAAATCACAGTTTTATTATCGCGGATGGCAACATCAAGCTTAAAATCCATGTTGTTATCCATTTTAAGGCTTTTGAACCAGCCAAAAGGAAAACGGAATTTATTAGTGCGGTAACCTAATCCCAATACCACATTATTCTCCGAAAGCTGAGCCAGCTGACTATTGGATAAGCTTAAACCCAGTAAGCGCGAACGGTTTAATTCGAACGAAGCAGTTAAATTATTTTTAAAGCGTGTATCAACACCTACAAGTGGTGCGAAATATTCGGAGATGGTAACCTGGGCAAACTGGTACTCAGGGAGGAAATTATTATTTATATCTCTTGTACTGGAGAATCCACCGGTTTCCTGATACCTCAGTAATGAACTGTAGCTGTTAATGTTATATGCCGAACGGTACCCATGTCTGATATCAACGGAAGAAACGTTTTCAGCAATAAAAGGTATCCGGGTTAAACCACTGTAAGTAAGGTTCCAGTTTGGCAATGGAATTCTCGGAAAGGCATTAAGTTTGGATGTAGATGCATCCTTACCCGAGTAGGCAGCAAGGAAGGCAGAGATCAGCACATCCTGACTTTCTTTGCTGTAACCATCAGCATATCCACCGGTAACGCCGCTGGAGTTTGGATTCTGCGCACCCAGTCTTCGGGATATCACAATTCTGTTGGCCATAAACTGATTGAACAGCTGAGAAACCACAGTTGCATTGTTTTCTTTAAAAGAAGTACCAATCGCGATATAAGAAATGCTGTAGTCGCCACTGGTAATGGCACTCAGATTTTGGAACGATGAAGAGCTGGCAACATACCTGAAATTACTGGAGTAGTTACGGTTCTGCGCCTTATTTGCCTTAAGCGTGATTCTCAAATCTTTAAAGGGTTCAATTTGCCCTGTCAACTGAAAGTCTTCACGCAATGTATTTACATACAACTGTGTTTGTAAAGTATCAGTGGTTAGCCATCCGCTGGCCAGTGCTGAGGTACGGATATCCTGCTGACTACCAAAAACGAATCCTAGACCGGGTGCTCCGGTTACGTTATCCAGACCGAGATACTGGGTTTTTGGCAGGTAACCCGGCAGATAAATTCCTTTCGTCTGCACATAGTTTCCACTTACATTTTTTAAACTGGTTACCAGGTTAATGAAGAAGTTCTTTACTTTCCCTTCTGTACTCTCATCACCTGCCTTCCTGATAAAGCCAAATTTATTGTAAAGGCTGGTAAGGGTTAGGGTTGGATTAACCTGAACTGTTCTGGTATTCTGAATCGTATTACCCAAATTGATATTGGGATCTTCCAGGGTTGCAAGTGGCTCAGTTTGCCAGTTAAAAGTTGTACCGTAACGTGTAGTTACCTTCACCCAGTTAAAGCCAGGGATTTTATCGATCGGAAGGTTATAGGTTACATTTAAATTATGTGTGTAATCGGTTGTACGGCCTAATTTTTTCAGGTTCTCCCAAACCGTATCTCTTTTCAATCCTTCCACTCTTCCACTTGGCTCATCAATGATGGAATAATTTGTAGCATTAAAATCCAGCTGCATCGACCGGGTTAAATTCCAGGCAATACCATAGATGCGGCTCATGGTGAAGTTTTTATTAAAAGTAGTGCCGTATCCTGTTTGATACACACCAAGCGTATTATTCGGATCGTTGTTTCTCAACGTATTTTCTGAGTATAAACGATCCACATCAACTCTGAAATTGATAGCGCTTGGCAAAATGCTAAAGTTAAAATCCTTAAGCAAGGCCAGTGTGTTGGTTTTTATAATTTTTTCGAACGGCGCTATCGTTTTGGCTTCTCTTGAATAACTGTACTGAAGCGATGCCCTATAGGTATTCTGTATACTACTCTCATTGATGAAATCGCGATGGTTATATTGGGTATAAGCATAGCTTGCAGCAAAGTTTTCAATATCCCATAACTGTGCGGGCTTACTGTTGTTAGTACGTTCTTTCCTTACATTGGTAAAGTTAATACCTCTTCTCACCGTATAATCCTGTGCGAAGTTTAAAATGGAATCCTTCTTCGCTTTTGTGCCCGCCTTATCCAATGCATTTTTCAGTTCGATATCTGGTGTCCGCGGATTGTACTGTGGCGTAGAAACCTGTTTCGAATAGTTCACGAACATTGGAATTTTAACGCCTGATTTCTGAGGCAGGAATTTCCCAAGTTCCACAGAAGAAGAAACATCAAGCAATACATTATCTGCACGGTTGCGTTCACTTACTTTCGAGTCTATAGAACCAAAACCAATGGTCGACTTACTACCTGAAATATTTACATCTGCAAAGTCAGCCAGCTTCAGGTTCAATCTACCGGTTGCAGCCCAGCCGCCTTTTTCATCAAATTCGGTTAATCTTAACTCATTAAACCAAACCAGTACATTCTTTTCCAAACCATCATCATTCCCACTGATCTCCAGATTTCGGAGCGGGTTTTTAACCCCCAGCATATATACCCTTACCTTACTCATATCGGGCTGCCCCTTTACCACAATGGTACGCATACCATCAGTGTAAGTAAAGGGAACATTAATTGGCCAGGGCTGGCCGTTGCTTAACCGTGCGTCATTACGTGCTAGTTTTGCATTCTGGAATAAGGTCAGGTCGATATCCATCCTGTTGGCTTCAGGCCATATGGCATCGGGATCACTCGTTCCCGGAGCGGTAACCTGCAATGGCATTACGTATTCGTAATAGTTATCGATGTTATCCGTTCCGATTCTAAGGAAAGCGGATACGTCATTTGTAGCCAGGGTTTGATTGTTCACCGCTTCTGCGTGGACATACATTTCCAGATGTTTGTAAGAACGGAAATCGCTGTAAGCGGTTTTGAAAGCCGCCCGGCTGTAACCATCCTTTAAACTTTTAACCGTAACAGAAAGGGATTGCTCATTTAAACGGGTGTCGCCACGATAGTTGCTATAATCGCGCTCCCTTAAAATTCCCGGAGGGGTAACGTAAGGTATTGGTGAACGTTTTCCGTTCTCTTCAATATTTACAGTAGAAACTTCTATTGTCGAATTGTCTGGGGTAAGCGCAGGTAAAGAGGGATCAGCAATCACCTGAGCTGCTTCATTTTTTGTGTTGAAAGCTCTCCATTCTCCGCGGATCAGCTGCATTTTAGCAAAACGCAAAACGGCAGTATCAGCGAAATTGGTCATGAACATTCTAAAGAAGCGAATCGATTTAAAGTCTTCAATACTTCCTACTTTCTGCTGATAATCCCCAATTGGGATCCTGAACTGATACCAGGTGGCAGGTTGTGTATTTCCATTAGCCAGTTTCACCTGCGAGGTTACTTTATCTGTAATGAAGTTCTGGCCAATAACCAGATCGCCGGGACGCATCGATACTTTGTATTGAAAATACTCATCGCTCTGGGTCATGTTATTATCCCTGTTGATGTCTTCGCCATCCGGAAGTGATGTCGATGCCGAGTTATCCAGACCTAATTCTTCCTGTGATTGCTGGGAAGTTTTAGAGTTACCTTCAGTACCGTTGTATTTTTCGTATCGTTTTAAGATACCCGCATTGATCTGATCCAGGGCAGGCCCTCTGAAATAAGTATAATTATCTGATGACGGATCGGCATCAAGAGCAGTGGAAGCTGTAGAGTTGAGTTGCGCTTTAATCTGCGTGATGGCTGAAGCAAACTGGGTCCTTTCGTCAGCATCAGAAAGTCCGTCTAAACCGACATCCTGTGCTTTACGCGAATCAGCGTTATTGTCAAATGCCTGTACTACCGGTTGCAGTTTTGGAACACGACCCCAGTTGGTCGTATCATATTTTGAGCGGTCGTCCGTCGCTGGCAAACCGTTTTCCAGTGATTTCCGGCCATCCTTAAGAATATCTTCCGAGATATTACCCAGGTTGAAATACAAATCACCTCCGGCAGAGTTGGGTTTATAAATAAAGGGATCGAGCACCCAGAATTCAATGAAACCAATGTTTAAGGCTTCAAAATCGTTGGTCTCAATCTTCCGCTGAAAACCGCCCCAGTTGTTTTGAGGTTGTAATAAGCTACCATCGGCTCTGAAGCCTGTAGTTCGGTAATTGTAAGGCCCGCGAACGGTGGGATAATAAGCTACATCAAGCGTGGTGATGTTCAATGCCTGTCCCGTTGCGGTTTCTTTGAATGGAAATACTTCCTGTTCAATTACCTGCCTAACATAATGATTTGAAAGCTCATTTCTGTTATTGCGGATATTTGAAGGTGTGGTGGAAGATGCCGAATTGTAAAAAGTCGGATCAATATTATAAAAAGCAATTCTTGCCCTGTTATAGCCGTAAGCTAAATTATCCACTAGTTGCGATTCAGAGAAAAGCTGAGGCGTTCCCGAAAGCTGCCAGGAGATGGCACTTTTCAAATCAATTACCGATCTGGATGACTCAAAATCATCTAAATAACTTACCCCGTTTTTACTGCCTGCAAAATTCAGTGCGCGCGGGTGTCCGGGAATCAGCTGGGCAAACTCACCGTAAAAGTTCACACTGGATGGTGCTTTGGTAGAGATGAACGGAAGCTTATCTACCATTTTGGTTAAAAACCTGGATGGAGAGCTATAATTGATATCTGCTCCCCAGATGGTATTTGAAATGGGCTCTTCACCGATATTAACTTTCTGGGTCAATGGTTTTTCGGTCAGGTTCATAATGGTTCCACCCAGGTTTAACTTATTGTTCACCCTGTAATCCATACGCGTACCAAAAAGCGAGCGTTGTTGCAGACCAAACAGTTCGTTGTTTTCGGTAGTAATCCTGATCGCCTGCCCTGATATTAATAATGCCTGATTGATGATACTTACCCGGCCACCCTGATAATCAACAGTAAAATCTACACCCTCGGTAAGGGGCATGGTACCGGCAAATACCTTTACTGAACCCTCAGGTACATTTATGGCATTCAAACTGAACTCAGAAGAAATATCAGACTGATAGTTTACCTTGATCACATATCTGTTCTGATTCTGGAACAGCTGTTTAGCAATTGTTTGTGTAGAATCGTATAATGCGGTAAAGGCATACTTATCAATCAGCGCTTGCTCGCTAGGCAAAAAGCGTGCAGCAAGATCCTTTCCGAAAGGCTCAATCACCGGAAATATAATTCTTCCGTTTGCAGGATCGATGGTGATGTAACCTGAATTGGTATTGGTAACGAGCGAAGCGGCTCCCGAACTGTTGGTAGAAAACAAACTGCTGGTGGCAGAATTATTGGCGGTGGAATAGGCACCGAATGCATTATTTGAAGCTACAAAATCGAATATACCATCTGATTTACGCTCATTCTGCTGATTCAAACGATCAAATTCCGTTAAAGCGATCCATTGTTTCGAGGCTGTATTCTGGCCTTCGGTCATTACCGGATTTTCAACACCGGTTTCGTTGTCGATGCGGTAGATATCTAATTTGAAATTCTGGCTGCTGATCTGGTATCCACCAATGTTATAGATGTTTTTCATCATCAGATCCCAGATCGGAAGGCTGATCTTATTGGTCTCGTTTTTTAATAATTTAGTGTATAAAACCTTTGGGCTGGCCGCGTCGAAAGTGATATCGGTAGAAAATTCCCCTACCTGATATTCTACACCATTATAAGTATAACGATAGGCAACCGCTAAAACCTCGTCTGCATTTAACGGATTATTTAGTGAAACATAACCTAACTGAGGTTGAAACGTAAATTCCCTGTCGGTTAATTTGCGCGCATAGGTAAGCTTTGCAAAGTTGTTTGTACCACCGTTCGCCTGAAAAAAGGAGATTACGTCATTTGAATTGGTTTGTCGTGCTCCGGCGGGCAATCTGGAAAGTAAGTTGTTCGACTGCTGAGAGAAACCTGTAGCGGTAGTTCCTGCAGGAAGCGCGGATGTCCCGCCGGTAAACAAAGCGGTGTTGAAAGGCTGGTTTTCACCCAAATCCATAAATCCAAGTACATCCCTCGAATCGGTGGTGCTACCCGATTTGTTTGTGATCCATACCTCCACCTTAGTAATCTGAACCGGAGAAGTAATTACCGGTGCATTGGCCAGGTTTTTATTGTAGTTATTTCTAAAATACTGGGAAAGGAAATAATGTTTATTGGCTTCGTAACTGTCTATCTGAACGGTAGTGGTGTTCTGCTGCGCACCATTGGAAATATTGAGCTCTCTCGACTGTGATTTCTGCTGGGTATAAACACTGGTTACGTTGAGCTTACCAAATTTCAACTGGGTTTTAACCCCGAACAAGGCCTGTGTACCTGTGATCAAACTGGTATTTAGTGGCAAACTCACATTACCTGCTTCTATTTTCTGAATAATTTCATCCTTACCCCCTGTGTATTCGAGTTTGATCTGATTTTCAAAATCAAATTGTGCTTCGGTATTGTAATTACTCTTAATTTTTAGTTTTGTACCGATGTTCCCCACCAGATCCATTTGAATCCGCTGATTAAAATCAAAGTTGGTTTGTACCCTCTGGCGTTCGTTGAAGAGCGGATTCTCGTTTTTATTAATGCGCCCTAAAAACGTTAACTCAGCTTCACCGCGTGGCTGTATATCAATTACAGTTCCACCAAATAGTTTTTCGAAAGATTTGCTGTTGATCTGTATTTGCGGAATAATGCCTGTACTACGGTAATCGCTCACCTCTGCATTGGAGATGCTGCGCCAGTTGCCACGTTTAATTTCACTGTTCACCAGGCGCTGGTATTCATCAATGGTTAAATATTGAGTTTGCAATACATAGCTATCACCTATCAGCTCTTTAACAACATAACGCTTGTTTTTAGCATCATATTCAACAATTCGTTTGAGGTTGGAAGGTAAGGGATTAAAAGGATTGGCAGAGGTTCCCAACCCTAATCGCTCTTTTTCCTGAAGGCCAAAGTTGTTTTTTGATGCAACAGAATCTGTTTTGCCTGTTACCACCTGAGAGAAAGTGTTTTGAGAGGCAATTAAGAATAGTAAGATCAGAAAAAGAAATGTAGAAATTCTCTTCAAAGGCGTTAGATCTATAGTTTTTTTAAAGCTTGTTTAATTAGTTGCTCTACCGAAAGTGTTCCTTCTGTACCCTTTAAAATCTGGTCAATTGTTTTTTCGGCAGTTTGTTTGGCAAATCCGAGCATTACCAAAGCTGATAACGCTTCATCCTTAACAGTATTGTGTTGAGGCATAGAAATTAATGAATCTACTCCCTCTTTTTTGAGTTTATCCTGCAGCTCCAGCACGAGGCGTTGTGCGGTCTTTGCGCCCAAACCCTTAATCCGCTGAATAAGTGGCAGATCAGCTTTCACAATTGCAGTTTGAATTTCTTCCGGCGTTATTGAAGATAAAATCATCCGGCCGGTATTTGGACCAATACCTGATACGGATATCAGGTGCAGAAATAAACGGCGTTCGCCTTCTTCGGCGAAGCCGTATAATGTATGAGCGTCTTCCTTAACATATAGCCAGGTATACAATTTACACCTTTCTGTATCGGCAAGAGCGCTGTAAGTATTTAATGAGATGTTTACATGGTAGCCTATACCTCCGGCTTCAATCACAACATATGCCGGATTTTTAAACGTCAATCTACCATCAATATAGGCGTACATGAATTATTATTTCTTAGTTGTTTTCCCAAATATACCTTTTCGTTTCGATGTTTCAATGTCCTCTTTGGCCTGAACATCTACCACTGCAATAGTAACCATATTTACAATCTCTCTCACCGAACTTCCTAACTGAACAATATGAACAGGTTTATTTAAACCCAGGAGAATTGGACCAACAGCTTCGGCACCACCAAGCTCCTGCAACAATTTGTAAGCAATATTTCCTGACTCTAAATTCGGGAAAATCAGGGTGTTAGCAGGTGCATCAGCCAGAGTGCTGAAAGGAAAATTATCTTTCAACAGTTCATTATTAATGGCAAAGTTCCCCTGCATCTCACCATCAACAACCACTTCGGGGTGGTTTTTATGAAGCAAGCGTACCGTTTCACGCACTTTTTCAGGAGTTACCCCATCATTTGATCCAAAGTTGGAATAGGATAGCAATGCAATACGTGGTTTGATGTTGAACTGCTTTACTGATTTTTCGACAAGCAAAGTGATATCCACCAATTCTTCGGCAGTAGGATCTACATTTACGGTTGTATCGCCAAAGAAAACCGGTCCTTTTTTGGTCATCATCATGTACATACCCGCCACACGTTTCACACCAGGCTCTACACCTATTACCTGGAGGGCTGGCTTTATGGTTGCACCATAGTTTTTGGTCAATCCCGAAATCATGGCATCGGCTTCGCCAAACTCTACCATGGAAGCGCCATAGTAGTTACGGTCTCTCAGCAGCTTCACGGCATCGCGCATAGAAGAAACACCCTTACGCTGACGTTTTTGAAACAACGCCTCAGCATATTGCTGGGTTTTATCCGGATTCTGCATCTGATCAATGATCTCTACGCCTTCCAGCTCCAACCCATGCTCATCGATGATGGCCTGTATTTTATCTTTATTTCCTAGAAGAATTGGAATGGCGATGTTCTCATCTTTGACAATCTGAGCCGCCTTCAGAATTTTGTAGGTATCGGCTTCTGCAAATACCACCCGTTTAGGATCCATTTTGGCTTTGGTCGTAACGGCACGCATGATGGCATCATCTAAACCCAAGCGTTTTCTTAGTTCCTCGTTATAAGCCTCCCAGTTGGTAATCACTTTCCGGGCAACTCCACTTTCGATTGCAGCTTTTGCTACGGCAGTTGACACTTCGGTAATCAGCCTGAAATCGACTGGTTTTGGAATGATGTAATCTTTTCCGAACTTCAGATTTCTGGCATTATAGGCCAGATTAACGGCTTCAGGCACTGATTTTTTTGCGAGTTCAGCAATTGCTTTCACCGCAGCAATTTTCATTTCCTCATTAATCGTGGTGGCCCGGACGTCCAATGCACCGCGGAAAATGTAGGGGAATCCCAATACATTATTCACCTGGTTAGGATAATCAGAACGGCCGGTAGCCATAATGATATCCTTGCGGGTTTTAATCGCTAAATCATAAGATATTTCAGGGTCTGGATTGGCCATTGCGAATACAATCGGATTCTTGGCCATCCCCATGAGCATTTCTGCAGAGATGACGTTTGCAGCAGAAAGACCAATCAATACATCGGCACCCTTCAAAGCTTCACCAATATTTGAAATATCCTTTCTGGTGGTTGCAAAGCCCATTCTGTTATCGTCCAGATCAGTTCTTTTCACATCAATTAAACCATTGATATCGAACATGACCAGATTTTCTTTCTTTACACCTAAAGACAGGTACATTTTAGAACAGGAAACTGCAGCAGCGCCGGCACCACTTACCACAACCTTAATCTTATCAATTTTCTTTTTCTGCAGCTCACAGGCATTTAATAATGCAGCACCAGAAATAATAGCCGTTCCATGCTGATCGTCGTGCATGACAGGGATATTCATTTCCTGCTTTAAACGCGTTTCAATCTCAAAACATTCAGGAGCTTTGATATCTTCCAGATTGATACCGCCAAAAGTTGGCTCCAGGGCTTTAACGATTTTTACGAAATCATCTACGTTCTGGGTATCCAATTCTAAATCGAACACATCGATATCTGCAAATATTTTAAATAAAAGGCCTTTACCTTCCATTACAGGCTTACCTGCTTCAGGGCCTATGTTTCCAAGACCTAAAACGGCAGATCCATTACTGATCACCGCAACAAGGTTTCCCTTGGCAGTATATTTGTAAACATCTTCAGTGTTGTTGGCTATTTTTAAACAAGGCTCTGCAACTCCCGGAGAGTATGCCAGGGTTAGATCCCTTTGCGATGTTGTAGGTTTAGTAGGTACTACTTGTATTTTTCCCGGACGACCCTGCGAATGGTAATCCAATGCATCTTGCTTTCTATTCGTATTACTCATTAAGTAACTTATTAGTGACGAGGCAAAGGTACAATTCTTTTTATGAGGCTTAAAATAAAAAGGCACCCAAAAAAGTTAAATAAGCAGCACAGCTTTAGCAGGATACGGGCATCCAGTTTTGCGTAACTTTATCCTTTACTAATTTTCAAAACCATTCCCGGCTGCAAAGCGGCTTTACTTAAACCGTTGTCCTTTCTGATACTTTGAACGGTTGCCCCTTCAAATTTTTCGGCAATTCCCGATAGTGTATCACCGGTTTTAACCTTATAACTTAAAAATGCTGCAGGGACTTTCAAAGGTTTTGAATACTTGGCAAACACTTTCAGTTTTTGTCCGGGAACAATCGTTTTACTTTTTAATCCATTCCAAACCCTTAAATCCTGTACTTCTACGCCATATTTATTGGCTACGGAAGTCAGGTTTTGCCCGGAAGCAACCCGATGATAAATGACATTTACAGGAGTTACCGACAATTTCTTTTTGCGCAAATCACGAACGTCGTCGGTATTTGCCTGTACAACTTTCATATCTACATCCACTTCAGTATTGTAAAGAACATCATAAATACCGGCAAAGTCGGCATCACGAAGCTTAGGCATCACAATCCTTTTGGGCTCATCTTCCGTTCCGTTTACGATTCGTTTTTTATAGGAAGGATTTAATGCATACATGGCTTCTTCCTCCACATTGAGGACTTTTGCAAGAGACGACAAAGACACGAATCGTGAAGTTTGTACGGTATCGGTTTTCAGAAACAGGTTACAAGCCTGAGCTGAAATCTGGTGCCGGCCTGAATAATTCATCACGTAAACTGCTGCGATAAATGCGGGAACGTAATTCCGGGTTTCTTTAGGCAGATACTGCCTGATTTCCCAGAAATCGCTTGAACCTGCTTTTGCCATGGCGCGGGTAACATTTCCTTTTCCGCAATTGTAGGCCGCAATGGCCAATAGCCAATCGCCAAGTTCTTCGTAAGCATCTCTGAAATATGCAGCTGCGGCATAACTGGCCTGAATCGGATCTTTACGTTCGTCAACAAAATTATCCATTTTTAATCCATAGGCCTTGCCTGTACCAAACATAAACTGCCATATTCCTGTCGCACCCACCCTGGAGATGGCATGAGGATTCATCTGCGACTCCACAATAGTGAGGTATTTGATTTCCTGTGGAATATTGAAATCCTTGAGTGCTTTATCAAAAATTGGAAAGTAATAGTTTGATAGGCCCATCATTTTACCAAACATATCCTTACGTTTTGCGTAGATGTCGATGTATTGCTGAACAAATTCGTTATAAGGAAGGGGAACTGTTTTCCTGATTGAATCAAGCCTGAGTTTATAGATATAATTCTGGCTCATCATCAACGGATTTTCACTAACCAATGGAACCGCCGTAGTATCCGTATTGATGAAAATATTGTTTTGTCCTTTTGGGAGACTGTCGAGTTTTAAAACCTGCTGCGCAGAAGAAGCGGAAATTAATCCAAAGAAGGCACAAATAGAGGTAATGAGTAATTTTTTAATCATGGGCTATTGGTTTAATAAGCTTCGCCACTCTAACGAATTAGAATCAAAAGATGCTGAGCCAGCATGGCGAGGCGTTACATAGCTCAAAAGGAGCTAATGCCTATTTTAAAAATGCCTGAGAAAAAGCCAGAAGCTTATCTTCCTCAAAATGTTTGGCTGTAAATTGAATACTTAACGGTAAACCTTCCGAATTATTGCCCAATGGCAAAGCAATCGCCGGGTTACCAGTTAAGGATGGCAGCACTGTAAAGATATCAGCCATGTACATCACGAGTGCGTCTTGTACATTATCGCCAATTTTAAAGGCAACTGTAGGGGCTACCGGTGATAAAATAAGGTCGTAATGATTAAATAGCGCATCTACCCTCTCGCGAATGAGCCTGCGTACCTGCTGGGCTTTCTGATAATAAGCATCATAGTAACCCGCACTCAAAACAAAGGTGCCTAGTAAAATACGTTTTTTCACTTCTTCACCAAAGCCTTCAGATCTGGATAGTTTATACAGTTCGTTGAGCGAAGTAGCATCCGTGTTGCGGTGTCCGTAATGAACACCATCGTAACGGGAAAGATTAGAGGAAGCCTCTGCTGTAGTTAAGATGTAATATGCGGGAACCAGATAATCAAGCAAATCAAATGAAACATACTCTACAGTATGGCCTTTTGATTTCAAATCATCTATTGATTTTAGTATTGCCGATTTAATTTCAGGATCCAGCGCATCGCTTTCAATCGTTTCTTTTAAGACAGCAATCTTATGGCTTTTGGTATCGTTTATTATTGAAGAATAATCTGGCACTTCTGAAGCTGAAACAGTCGAATCATATTCGTCTGCACCGGCAAGAACCTGTAAAATTACCGCAATATCATCTACAGATGAAGCAATTGGTCCTACCTGATCAAAAGAAGATGCATAGGCAATTACACCGTATCTGGAAATCCGTCCATAAGTTGGTTTTAAGCCAATTTGCCCGCAGAATGCTGCCGGCTGTCTAACCGAACCACCGGTATCAGTCCCGAGTGCTGCCAGGCAAAGATCTGCCTGCACAGCAACCGCCGAACCTCCAGATGAGCCACCGGGAACCAGATCAGGATTTGCAGCGTTTTTAGCAGGTCCGAAGTACGAAGTCTCGTTAGAGCCCCCCATTGCAAATTCATCGCAGTTTAGGCGGCCGATAATTACAGCATCTTCCTGCAGCAAACGCTCCACAACAGTAGAAGAATAAGGGGATACAAAACCTTCCAGCATTTTTGATGAGGCTGTAACAATGTGGTCTTTATAACAGATATTATCTTTTATACCGATCACCATACCGGCAAGTTTGCCTGCGGTACCATTTTCTATCTTCTGCTGAACCGCTTTTGCCTGAACTTCTGCCGAATAAAAAAACACCTCGTTGAATGCATTGAGGTGTTTATGGTCTTCAATCTGCTTAAAATAGTAAGCCAGTAAAGCGGGTAAGTTTAAAGCCTTTTGCGAAATGAGTGTTTGAATCTCCTTTAGAGAGCTGTATTTCTTCAAAACTAAAATCTATGAAATTAAACAGTTTTATCGCGGTTAGACGGATCTACCTGATCGCCATCAAGACCATCTTTTCCGTCTTTAAATTCTTTAACACCCTTGCCTAAGCCACGCATCAGTTCAGGAATTTTTTTACCACCAAACAATAACAATACCACTACCGCGATAATGATGATTTCAGGTGTTCCAAGCATTGCTGCTATTGTTGTATTTAACATATCTTATTGATTTAAACTTTTTCTTTTTCAGCGTCGGCTGTAGTATTCACCGGAGTGGTACCTGCAACTTTTTCATCAACCGGGGTTTCATCGGTTGGATGATGACGCTCATTATTGTTATTTGCAGCTGTTCTGTCTGCTTCTTCCTTATCAATATCCATAGCGTTTATATTTCTATGAATTTCTCTCTTCACACCATCAGATGCATCTTTGAATTCTCTGATCCCTTTTCCCAGTCCGCGGGCCAGTTCGGGCAATTTTTTACCTCCGAATAACAAAAGGACAACTACTAAAATGAGTACGATCTCCGATCCACCCATATTTAAAAACTCTAATAACGTGCCTTGATACATCACTAATCTATTTTATACAAATATAAACATTTTAAAACTGTGTTCTTTTATTTACTGATCCAAGCCTCTGGATTTAAAGGGGTGGAAACCCTTCTGATCTGGAAACTTAAGATCGCATCGTCTCCTGTATTTCCGATCACTCCAATGGTTTGTTTCGTTTCTACTTTATCATTAACGCTTACGCTAACGGACTTTAAGTTGGCGTAAACAGTAAAATATTCACCGTGACTTATCAATACAATGTAACGGCCGTACTGGTTGAAAACCGTAGTCACTTTACCATCAAAAACTGCCCTTACCGCACCCCCTTGAGCCATGGTAATGTAAACCCCTTCATTGTTAATTGAGGCTTTATCAACCATATGCACACCAAAACGTTCCGTAATCGTTCCGGATGCACAAGGCCATGGCAGCCTGCCACGGTTATTTTCAAAACCGGCTGAAAGCTTTGCGTTCTCCGGTGTTGCCGTTAGCGCTTCGCTACTGGTCTTGGATTTGGCAGTAGCAGCTGCCGGCGCGGTTGGCACAGGCCTGTTTTCGGCCCTGGCTTTATCAGCAGCGGCTTTGGCAGCGGCGGCTTCCCTTGCCGCAGCAAGCCTTGCTTCTTCTTCAGCTTTCTTCCTTGCTGCTTCCACAGCACGCCTGATGGCGGCAGCAATGGCCACATCCAACTGCTTTTGCTGTTTCCTGCGTTGTGCTATATCCTGTTGAAACTGCTTTTCCTGTTTGCTTAATTTCCCCAATACAGCGGATTGCTCATTTTTGTCTTTACCAAGCTTTTCCCTTTCACGCTCCTGCTCTTTAAGCAAGTTGCTTTTCTCCCTCAGGGTTTTATCTAAAACCTGTATCTTTCCATTCAGATCCTTTTGAGTCGTTTCTATATAACCCGCCTGCTTTTTCCTGTACTGGCTAAACTGCTGCAGGTATTTAATTCTTTTATAAGCCTGATTAAAATCTTTGGCCGCAAAAACAAACATCATCTTATCGTAAGCGTTGCGGTTTCTTTGAGCAAAACGAATCATGGCCGCATATTCCTTTTTCAGATCGCCCAGCTGGCCTTGTAATGTATGTACGGTATTTGTGTTCTGAGAGATTTGGTTATCGAGGTTTTTAATTTCGGAGTTAATTGTCCCGATCTTTTCCTGACGTAAGCGAATCTGGGCATTGATGCCGTTAATCTGCTGTATGGTGAGTTTTTTACCGTTTGCAGTCTTGCTTAAATTCTTTTGGAGCTGCTCAATTTCGCGCTGTATAGCTTCCTTTTTTCTCCTTAACTGAGACTCGGATTGCTGCGCATGTACAGACAGTGCAAATGCGCTTAAAAACAGTATAGATACAAGTTTGTGTAGCTTCATTAAGCCAAAAGTATAAAAATTTTATAGTAAAAAATATTAAAACTGAGATACTAAAGCGATAACAGAATAATCTACAGCCATCTTCATACATTCTTCATTGACTCAGCGGCATGGTTCTGCACCGGTTGCCAGTTAATGCGGCCGGTATATCAAACGCAACTATAGGTTAGCCCGCTATCGCGCCAGTAATGCGGCAGTAATAAATTAATAGGGCAAACATTAGCAAACCCGCTTTGCTGAAATTAAAGATTGTTGTTTATTTAACTAAAGTATAACTCTTTGGAACTTTAAACGGAAATTCAAGTGGAACATTGCCATCAATCTTAACAAACTGCAAACTGATATTGATCTTCTTTGTTCCGGATAGGGTATTAATTTGAAGGGCACTCGGGAAAAGTGATTCGTTTAACTTTTGATAATCCGTGTAAGTTACTTTAAGTGCCTGCCCGTTTTTAGTATCGTTCAGATTGGTTTCTGCAACTTTAAAAAGCGTATTAAAGAGTAAGCGGTAATCCAAATTCTGCTTCGTTCCGGAAACTAACCAGACATTATTCTCCTTTTTAACAGTCGACTGTGCAGTTAAAAACTCGTTTGCTGCGTTTCCAGTTAAAATGGCTTGCAGGGTATTGAAATTCACCTGCTTATTGGTAAAGTTATAGATGTAGCTGAATGGCTTACTGAGATACTGGCTTTTAGCCCGATTCATAATTTTAATACTATCAGGCGTTATTAAAGCCCGTGCGGGTTCATATGCACCTCCAAGCGCCGTGATACTCACCCAGATCACTTCTTTATCCTTTATGCGGAAGTTCATGGTCACATCATTCGCATCACCTGCTATATCGAGGGTAGCCTTTGCTTTAAGGGAGAGCGTATTGAACTTCAGTTGTTTATTGTTTAAGAGCGTTAAGGCTTCAGTTTTTGAATTATCAACCTTGGTTTCGGTTGGCGCGGCAGGTGGTGCTACAACGATCTCTTTCTTTGGCTTACAGGCTGTTGCAAAAACAATTGACCCCAGTAACAACGCCCTATTTATAGTATTTCTTCTCATTAATCTTTTTATTTAAAACTTCTGATGCGTTTCCGGCATCTTTTGCTTTTATCCATTGTTCAACCGCCGCAGTTCTTTCACCTTTCATGTACAGGATATCGCCGTAATGCTCCAGATAAACACCGTTTTTGGCGCTATTGTTTTGTAGCGCTTTCTCAATCCAGGTTTGAGCAAGGTCGTATTTCTGCTGTTTAAAAAGGATAAATGCGTAAGTATCGTTAACCGACGAATTATTAGACAAGGCATTTGCAGCGGTGCCGGCATATTTCTCAGCTTTCACTAAGTCATCATTCCTCAACGCAAGGTAGTAAGCATAATTGTTCATGATAAGATAATTATCGGGTTCAATTTCTATTGCCTTTTCAAAAGCCATCTTAGCCTGAGAGAAATTATTCTGGTTGATATAGATATCTCCCTGAAGGGCATAAACCTGCGCCTGTAAGCTTTTGTTGTCAACATCCAGTTGAAGCGCCGTTTTTAAATTACTCAAAGCCAGAGGCGGTTTGCCGGTTTTGAACAAAGCATATGCTGCGAAATAGTATAAGCTTGCCTGATTGGGATATAAGGTAAGGGCCTCATCCGAGATCTTTACTGCATCTTCGTAGTGCCCCAGTAAGGTTTGAATGTTGATGATCTGCTCCCAGACAGCGTAAACCTGATCGTTTAGTTTTAAAGCTGCCTGATATTGTTGTAGGGCATCTTTCAGTTTATTCTGCTGATAAAGTACATCTCCGAATAAGGCAAGTGCTTTGGCATCGGATGGGTTTTTCTCGGCCACTAGTTTGCTTAATGCTGTTACATTTGTTGCTACAACGGGTTGATTCAAATTTGGAAACAATGCCGCAATGATCTTAATTTTATCAACTAAGGGCATTTCATTGCTTTCAAATGCGAGTTTTAAGGAAGCAAAAGCCGCGTCATCATTTTTTTGTTTCCTGTAAATATCAGCGAGTGCCAGGTTGATTTCGTAATTTCCGGGCTCAAGCTGCCGGGCCTTCAGAAGAACTTTTGATGCTTCCTGAAGGTTATCCTTTTGTAAAAGCAGCCCTGCAGCATATAAATAGTTTTTAACATCGGCCTGATTTCCTTCAAGCAACTTTACAATGTCGCTTTCGCTGGCACTCCCATTCCCCTGTAGTCTTCTCTGAGCAAGCTGCAATTCCCTGGACTGGCCGAACTTACTTTCAATTTGATTGTACACCGCTTTGGCATCCTCTGCTTTATTGGAGAGGAACAGCGCATTTGCCTTATCGAAATAATAGGCATCGTTTTCCGGATTAATGCGGATGAGCTGATTGAAAGCTTCTACCAACGCAGGCATGTTGTTGTTACGCTTGTATATCTCCACCAGCAAACGATAATACCATTGATTGTTAGTATTTAAGCTTATGGCTTTTTTAATATTGATCTCCGCTTCCGTTAACTTTTCCATCCGGAGATTGGCATTGGCCAGTTCGAAATACGCCGCATGATTTTTAGGATCAATGCCAACTAACTTATTGAAGTTTGTGGCGGCGTTGCTGTAGTTTTCAGACATTTTCTCACGCAGCCCGGCGAAAAAAAGCTGCTTTACCATGTTGCTGTCTCTATCTGCATTAGATACAACAGGCATTTGAGCGAAAGCTTTTCCACCGAAACTTAATACTGCAAGAAAAATATACTTCTTCATGTTATTAATTTAAACAAACACTAGCGCTTCAATATTTTTACAAGATCATTCCGTTCAAAATATGCTGCCCCGGCAACAAAGGCAATCAGCATGGCATTTCCAATATAAATATTTCTGTTGAAAATGAAAAATGATGAAAACACCAACACAATAGATATGATCAGGTAAGTGAGGATTTTTTTAAGGTTATATGGAATCGGATAATATTTCTGCCCAAGAATATAAGAGATGATCATCATGGTGCCATAGGTAGCCATTGATACCCAGGCAGAGCCCATATAACTAAACTTTGGAATAAGCAAAACATTGAAAACAACTGTGATTACGGCACCCACTAAAGAAATATATAACCCAAACCTGGTTTGATCTGAAAGCCTGTACCAGATGGACAGGTTCATGTAGATTCCTAAACAAACATAGCCAACAAGCAGATAAGGCACTGCCGGCAGGCCTACCCAATACTCAGCCAGGTGTTTTGCATCGCGACTGATAAAATATTTTAGTATTTCAATATTTGCGGTAAGTGCAACAAATAATATGGAAAGTGCAATTACAAAATATTCGAGAATTTTGGCATAGGTAACCTTAGCATTTTCATTCTTAGCGTAACTGAAAAAGAATGGCTCTGCACCTAGTCTGAAAGCCATATTGAAGATACTCAAAAAGATAGCCAGTTTACACACTGCGCCATAGATACCTACCTGCGTTTCAGTTGTAAACCTATCCAGAAGAATTTTATCTAAATTTTCATTAATGATAAACGAAAGATTAGCCACCAACACCGGCCAGCTATACGATAGCATTTTCTTAAATAAATCACCGTCAAATTTGAACTGAACTTTCAGAAACTCGGGTACAAGCAACAGAAAGGTAAAACCACTGGCAATCAGATTGGCAATGAAAACATAACCCACCCATTTATCACGGAACCAGGATTGAAAAAAAGATGTCCCGGGAAGATGATGGGAGATAATGAATGGAATTCCATAGATAAAAAACAAACTCAGTAAAACATAACTCAGGATATTAACAAACTTAATGATGCTATACCTGAAAGGTTTTCCATCTGCTCTTATCCTGGCGAAAGGGATTACACAAATTGCATCTGAAAACAATAACCATAAAAAATATTGAACATACCTTTTTTGGTCCTGATAATGCGACATGTTATTATTTAAAAGCCACTTGGTAATGCTTTCCGTAAAAACCAGTCCGGTAAGGAGAAACAGGGTAGAAATGAAAGCAACGATCAGAAAGGAGTTATTGTAAACCTGCTGCTTTTTATCTTCATGTTTATTCAGATACCTGAAAAAGGTAGTTTCCATTCCAAAAGCAAGTATGGCGTTAATCATTGACGCATAGGCATACATCTTAGTAAACACTCCTAATGCACTTGCGCCATAGCTTCTGGTGAAGATTGGGGTCAATATAAAATTGAGCAACCTTGAGGCAATGGTACTGATCCCATATACCATGGTTTGACCAATAAACTTCTTATATACAGACATTGTTGATTTTAATTGTTTGGCTGGTGAATATTGAGATTACCAAAGGAGATTTTTCTTTACCACCTCAAAGTTACGATAGCCTTTAAGCTCGTCATCGTTTATTTCCAATCCATCAACCACCGACTTCTCAGGGCCTTCTTTGCACCAGTCGATAAAAGCATCTAAAATAAATGGCTCGGCTTCAGCCTCAATATATACAGACCCATCCTTTTCATTTTTTACAAAACCCTTAATACCCATTTGATCGGCTACAGCCTTTGTGCTCGCCCTGAAGAATACTCCCTGCACTTTACCGGTAACTTTAATATTGATGTGTTTCATTAAGGGTGTGTCTTTTTTTTTGAAAGTTTTTATTTTTATGGTTACAAAGTTACTAATCAGGTTTTATAACATCAGGTCATTTATCAAATATCAAAATTATAACGATAACCCTGTGTGGGGTTAGGTAAATGCCTCAGGAAATTAATAAGCCGACAATCCCGGAAACGTATATTAAATGAGTTTAAGTACTTCATCGCGCTCAATCAGGAAATCTTCTGATAAATGAATTAAGTTAAGGCCTGGCGATTTCCCAACCTCAATAGTCCCTAACTGATCCTGCAGGCCTAAAAACTCAGCACCATTTTTCGTTGCCCACGACAATAGTGTTTCAAAACTTACATTTTTCCGTTCCTGCAAAATCTTCATTTCAGATAAAATGTTCAGCTTGTGGTTGCTCGCTAAACTATCTGTTCCAAGCGTAATTTTCAGGTCTTCCGCCATCAGCAGATCAACATCAGGCAAAGCATTTTCGATGTATAGATTGGCCAGCGGGCAAAGACACCAATATAAATCAGGGTGATTTTGTTTAGCAAACTCAACATCGCCTTTTCCGGACATGGTATTGTGAACCAGGAGGGTTTTCTGACTGGTGCTATAGGGTAGCCAGCTTGGCAACGAGGTTTTCCCGGTTGGCTTAAAAAAGGCAATATCTAAACCTAAGAATTCGTAAAGGCCCAGAAAACCTCCTGTTTTGGATTCGAAGAATAAATTCTCGTTTACAGTTTCCTGATTATGTATACTGATAAAAGCATTTTCTTTTTCTGCACAATGGTTGATGAGCTCAAAGAGCGCCGGAGACACAGAATACGGCGCATGTGGAACAACCGAAGCCGGAAGAGGGGCGAAATCATTCTTAATTCCCAGAGCATACTCCATAATGGCGGTTGCCCTTTGGGGATTGAAACCCATGGCTTCCACAAAAGTATGGTAGTAAATCTGGCTTTTCTGCTTGACTGCTTTCGATATCAGTTGATTGGAAATATCTCCAACGGCTACAATGCCATTATCGAACATTTGCTGATCAGCTTGCAACATCGCATTCTGAATTTGCACAGAGTCAGCCTGCCTGCTTTTGATAATGGTTTGTACAAACTCTACCAGGCCTGTATTTTCAGGAACCCGCCCCAGCATGTGCGACAACTCCAGATGACAGTGCGTATTCACAAAGCCCGGCACTATTGCACCGGCATGCCTTAAAACTGATAAACCGAGCGACTCTGCATTTTTTAACGTTAATAATTGGATTATTCTCCCTTCAGAATCAACAGCAACGACCCCATTCCGTATAGGTGATTGATCTACGGGGAACACCCAGTCGGCAGAAAAGTATTTTACCATATTGCAAATTAAGCGGAATATGAGGTTGCAAAAAAATTATTCTTTTTAAGCCTGCTTAATATGATGCTAAAATGAATTAGATTGAATGTCCGGCTGGACTAAAGATGAAAAAGAGCCTCCTATCGGAATCGAACCAATGACCTACTGATTACAAGTCAGTTGCTCTACCAGCTGAGCTAAGGAGGCTTTTAATCGGGCTGCAATGATAGAAAAAATATTTCTTTTCAAAAAATAATTTAATAAAAAAAGCAATGAAATTGGTAGCGTTATGTAGCCCTTCACCCCAACCTGTGGAGAATCTCCACAACCCATATTTTGTGGTACACAAATAAAATACTCATAATTAGCAATTTACGCAATCATGTTGCTTTGGCACCATTATGAAACATTAGCAAGTATTGTTACACAAATTAAATTTTAAAAGTTATATACTATGAAAAAGTTCATTTTATCAGCTACATTTTTAGCTTTCGCAGGTTTCTCAGCAGTTCAGGCAAGTGAAGTAAAAGATTTAAAATCAGCTGCAATTGTTGCAGTTCAAGATAGCGCAGTAAAAACTCCGGTTAAACTGGAAGAATTGCCAGAGCCTGTAACTACAGCATTAAAATCTGACGCATATAAAGGCTGGACGGCAACTGAAGCGTGGTCGGTTAAAGAAGGTACTAAAGAGTACTATTTAATCAACGTGAAAAAAGAAGCAGAAACTGGCTCAGTAAAAATCGATAAAGACGGTAAACCAGTTCAATAATAAACTGCCCGTAACCAAGGCATAATCAACCTGACGCGTGGCCAACAGGCCACGCATCATTAAATCATAATCACGAAATTGCTAACCACAATTTCATAACATTTAAATAATAAGACGATGAAAAAGTTCATATTATCAGCTGCGTTCTTAGCTTTTGCGGGATTCTCAGCAGTACAGGCAAGTGAAGTAAATACAATTAAAAATGTTGCAATCGTTGCAGTTCAGGATAGTGCAGTAAAAACTCCGGTTAAACTGGAGGAGTTACCAGAACCAGTTACAACCGCATTAAAATCTGATGCATATAAAGGCTGGACGGCAACTGAAGCATGGTCAGTGAAAGAAGGTACAAAAGAATACTACCTGATTAATGTTAAAAAAGAAGCAGAAACAGGATCAGTGAAAATTGATAAAGACGGTAAGCCCGTACAATAACCCCAAATATTACATCTACCTAGTATAAGAAAAGCCGGTTTTTAACTGGCTTTTCTTATTTTTGTTGTATGGCGAGAATCCTGATTTTAGAAGACGATACAACTTTTGCGCAGTTACTTGACGGTTTTTTAACTAAAAATGGCCACGAGATTTCTCTTGTAACCAGCATTAAGCAATGTGTTAAATTAATTGAAAATCAGGAATTTGATTTGTGCCTGATCGATTATCGCTTGCCCGATGGAATTGGATTTGAGGTGATTACACATACCCGGAACTTGGGTTTGAGTGTACCGATTATCATTATGACCAGCTTCAACGATGTTCGGACAGCTGTAAAATCCATGCAAATGGGCGCATTCGACTACATCACCAAGCCGGTTAATCCCGATGAACTTTTAATGGTTATTAAAGATTCTTTAAATAAGAAGGATCACAAAACGATAACACCTGACAATGCTGATGAGGATTTTATTAAGGGTAAAAGCGCAATTGCCGACCGCCTGTATGAGCACATTGCATTGGTAGCCCCAACAGACATGTCGGTTATTATTCAGGGAGAAAGTGGTACGGGCAAAGAATTTGCAGCAAGAACATTGCATCAGCAGAGTAAGAGGGCCGACAAACCTTTCGTAGCCATTGATTGTGGCGCATTATCGAAAGATCTGGCAGCCAGTGAACTGTTCGGCCATATGAAGGGCGCATTTACGGGCGCGTTGAACGATAAAAAAGGTCAGTTTGAAGCAGCCAATGGTGGAACTTTATTTTTAGATGAAGTTGGAAACCTGAGTTATGAAGTACAGATAAAATTGTTGCGCGCTTTACAGGAAAGGGTAATACAGCCATTGGGGAGTACCAAACAGGTATCAGTTGATGTGAGGATAGTAACCGCTACAAATGATGACTTAATTAACAGTATATCTGGCGGCGAGTTCAGAGAAGATTTATATCATCGCCTAAACGAGTTTAAAATTCAACTTCCGGCTTTAAGGGAAAGAGGGGGTGATCTGGAACTCTTCATCACCCACTTTATCCGTTTATCCAACCGTGATCTGGATCGTAATGTAAAAAGCATATCGGCCGAAGCCAAATCGCTATTATTAAACTACGACTGGCCTGGTAACCTTCGTGAGCTAAGTAATGTAATCAAACGGATGGTATTATTGACACCAGGAGATGTTGCGCAGCTTAGCGCACTTCCTGATGAAATGACTATTGCAGTTAACCAGCAAACTATGCCTGGAAGTCCATCTGATTTGAAGGCTTTGAATGAAGTAAATGAGAAAGCGCTCATTGCAGAAGCATTGATCAAGGCAAAATATAATAAATCCAAAGCAGCAAAAATGTTGAATATCGACCGGAAGACGTTATATGCTAAGATGGAGCGATATGGCATTGAGTAATAAGTAAACGGATTCCGCTTGCATCTTCCATCGTTTTCATACCTTTGTTCAACATATGCAGGGCTTAGTTATAAAATCTACAGGAAGTTGGTACAGTGTTCTGGCTGATGATGGCGAACGCTATGATTGCCGTATTGTAGGGAAATTCAGAATTAAAGGAATTAAAACCACAAACCCCATTGCCGTTGGCGACCGGGTAAAGTTTGAGCTGGAAAGAGACAGTAATCAGGGCTTAATCAACGAACTGCTGCAACGGAAAAACTACATTATCCGAAAATCCATCAATTTAAGTAAACAAGCCCAGATCCTGGCGGCAAATCTGGATATGGCAATCCTGCTGGTTACACTTGCCTCCCCCAGAACTTCATTGGGATTTATTGATAGATTTCTGGTGACTGCAGAAGCCTATGATGTACCTGCAGTTCTTGTTTTTAACAAACTGGATTTATTTAGTAAAGAGGGATTGGAAATTCTTCAGGAATTTAAAGATATCTATGAAAACATTGGTTATCCATGTTATGAAGTATCAGCACTTAAGGGCATCAATATTCCGGTAATTCAGGAATTGATTACAGATAAAATCACCTTGATATCAGGCCACTCGGGAGTGGGAAAATCGAGTCTTATCAATGCTCTTCTACCCGACCGCGATTTGCGGACAGGTGAAGTATCTGACTGGAGTGATAAAGGACAGCATACCACCACCTTTGCAGAAATGTTTGAACTACCGCAGGGTGGCTTTATTGTAGACACGCCAGGCATAAGGGAATTGGGCATTATAGACATTGAAAAAGAAGAACTCGGACATTTCTTTCCAGAAATATTTAAAACATCACACGATTGCCGCTTTAATAACTGCCGGCACATTAATGAACCCGGATGCGCGGTGATGGAAGCTGTTGAAGCAGGTGAAATTGCCGGTTCCAGGTACGACAGTTACCTCAGTATTTACCATAACAACGATACCAGACATTAAGCAGAAAACTTTTGCATTTTACCCTTGGTTAAAAATTAAATATGAAATTCAAACTTGGAGATTTTGTCCGTTTTGTTGATGAAAAACGAGAAGGTTATGTTACCAGAATTATTGATGCACAAACACTTGGTGTAACTGATGAAGATGGTTTTGAAATTCCGGTTGCGATTAGCAATCTAACCTCAGTTCATGGCTTCGGCGAAACTGCAACAGACCAGGATACACCGAAGCCAGTTCAGGTAAATGCACCATCCATCCACAAATTCGAAAACGGAATCTACGTTGCTGTAGCAACCGATAACAAAGCGGGAAATGTAGTGCATTTTCATTTGGTAAACCAGCTGCCCATGGTGCTGCTGGCAAGCCTGACCAGCGAAAAAAAAGCTAAATATGCCGGACTGTACCATGGCATAGTTCAAAATGGTCAGGCTACTTTAATACATTCAGCTTCGCTGGCTGATTTAGACCTTTGGCCCGAATTTATTTTTCAGATGCTGGTTTTTAGCAAAAATGACATCAAACCTGCTAATCCACTCGTGATACACAAAAAGTTCAGGGCCAAAGATTTCTCTACTGAGCAAAAAGAACTACCATACCTAAAAAATAAGGGCTGGCTTATTCGCCTGGACGATATTGCGCAGGTCACCATCGACCCGCAAAAATTGAAAGAAAGTTTTTATAAATCACCTGCCGAAAAGAAAACCGTAGATATCCCTGCGAAAGAAATCGACCTGCATATTGAAACACTTCGCGATGACCACCATTTTCTGGAGACAGACGAGATATTACAGATTCAGCTTAATCATTTTCAAAATGCACTGGATGCAGCGATTGTCCATCATTTCGATAAAATTATTTTCATCCATGGAACAGGCAACGGAACTTTACGGAACAAAATCCATAAACTGATCAGCATGAATCCACATATCAAAACTTATATGGATGCACAAAAAGAAAAGTTTGGTTACGGAGCAACTGAGATTGTATTTAAATAACAAAATATCAGAGTAATGATGAATTTAAACTTGTTTATTTACAGATAGCAAATCCATCAAAACTCTAAAATTAATATGATAGCGTTATTGCTGAGGGCTTCCAGTTCTACCTGTTCGGTATCCCAAAGCGATAAACTATCTCTGGCATGCAGGAGTCTGCCTTCAATTTCAAATGCACCATCGATAACGATACAAAAGAATTTACTTTGATTATTTTGCATGCTGTAGATGGCTTCCTTACGTCCTGCAAAAATACCTGCACTAAGCTTAAAGGGAAGTTTAAAATGCGATATCACCGGGATCAGCTGGTTCGGGTTTTTTTCAAAATCAAAATTAAACAGCATATCACGGGCACGCAGCAAAAACATATCAGTGTTTATGCCGAGTTGTATATAGTTGACCACGTCGTTCGCATAGGGATTACTAATCTCCAATACTTCACCCTTGCCTGAATTAAGGACCTGTACTTGGCCGGTGTCTACTGAAAACTCGTTTCCACCTTGCACAATGTCGATTCCTCCGGTTACCGGAAAGAAAATCTGGTAAGCGTCTTGTTTTGACAGGAAGAAATTGAGCTTTCCTCCCGCTATAGATTCGTCATTGCATAGAAACAAATCCCCATATGGCGCTCTGTGTTCATTATAATACTTTTCAAAATTGAAAGTGCTGTATCTTCTTAATATAGCGGTTTCAGCAAATCCGCGCTGATCGGCCAAAAAGATCTGGCCAGGTATAAGTGCCATAAATTTAACTTAAGTCTTTAATTGAATGAATGCTGATAAATGGCTGCAGCTGGAAAAGATTGGTAAAAATCTCTTCGCCTTCCAGGGTTTGTTCCAGAGAGACAAGCAACTGATTGTCGACAGTATCATGCCAAACCATTGGTTTCGAAAAAAAGTTAATGGCGATTTTATGCCTTTCAATATCATTAATATCAGAGTTAATAATCTCAAATTTGAAATTTTCGAAGGTTAGAAACCGCCTTCCTAAATTATCGAGTACATCGGGGATAATACCATTTAACTGACGCAGATATCCTGTAACCGCTGCACTTACCAGAAAATGAAGCTTATCTGCTCCTGGTACATTGATTAATAACTCGGCGAAGGTATTATATTTCAGCTCCTGATTATACAATTGCGATTGCATTTTAAATTCCAGAAAACTGTCTTCATGCACAAATTTGTCCCAGGGATTTGCATTCGAGTCGTCGATTATTTTTCGGTAGCAGAGAATAATTATTTTCTTAGGCATGGCATAAAATTAAAAAAGACGTCAGGAAATCCTAACGTCTGATTGAAAATAAAAAAATATAAGGATATTACGCTTTTACGTTTAGCTTAAAAGTAAGATCGAAACCTGCAGCAAGCGTACCTGTAACTGCAGCAATCTGTACTCCTGTTTTATCGTCACTAAATATATTGTCGGCATTGTTGTAAGTATAACCGGTTAATCCTTTGGAATATCCGTTTACCAATGCAAGCGAGGTACCCGATCCTTCAGGAAAGGCGATTTGGGTAACATTTAATGATGTACCTGCTGCATTGTAAACATGCACATGTATATGTGTTGCGCGCCCGCTGTACCAGCCGGGGAAAATAGATGTAAAAGTTACCAGACCATTTGAATCGGTAGTTTGGCGCCCACGCAGAAAGTGAACAGACTGATAGTTGGTGGATTGCATACTGGTACCGCCATATTCTGAATAATTACCTTCTGCATCACAATGCCAGATATCTACAATTGCACCGGCTAAGGCTGCACAACTATTATTGAGGTTACCAATGGTAATTTTAGCTGTTAACTTATAGCCTGTGCGTCCATCGGTGATATCGCTGCGTACATAAGATGCTGGGCTCTTTGTAGGGAAAGGCCCTTCTGTTTCTGTTGGTGCAACTGTACAGGTACCATTTGTACTTGCCGTTGTACCTGCACTGCCTGATCCCGATGTTGTACCGTCGTCACTAATGCTGCTCTTTTTGCAGGCTTCGATGATTACCGGAGTGGAGACTGCCCCAATCATCAAACTTCTGATGAAATTTTTTCTTTCCATGGCTAGACTGATTTGTTTCGTTAAATAAATTTAAGAAGAAACCCTGGTGTAACGACGATGTGACGATATATGACAGAATTGTATCGTTAAACATTAAATTGTTTAACCTAAAAACGAGAAATGTTAAAGGCATTATGCAGAAGCTGAATTTGAGGTACAGTTTTTGACCGGATGTAATTTCTTTTTATAAAAGATTAAAACTAGCTTTGCCGCAAATTAATGAAACACCTCGTTACCATATCTCTTGTATTCTTTAGCTTAACACACCTGGCAAAAGCCGAGCGCGTTGAAGGGCTTAGGATATTGAATGAATACTGTAATGAGCACAAAATGAGTGTTAATGATACCGGCAGAACCACAGTTCAGCTCAATGATGACCGGAATCCTTATTTGTTATCTTACAGCAAACTTGCTTTAATTGGCACACAGGCACCATTAAAAGTTGCAAAACATGTTTGTGCAGATCAGATAATTGCTGACCTTACCATTCGAAAAAAGCCGAAAAACAACAGTCCATAGTTTTTTGTCAAAAAATCTGATTAAGATTTTACCCACCCCATATCACTCAATAACAGCCAAATTGACTTGTAAAGAGCAAAGGCCTGGTTATTGAAATTCAATTTTATTAATATACAATACGATTTAAAATATAATGTTAGGATTTTTAGCAAAGATTTTCGGAAGTAAATCTGAAAGAGATATAAAGGCTATTCAGCCATTAGTAATTCAAATAAATGAACAATACAGCAAACTATCTGCGCTGAGTAATGATGAGCTTCGTGGTAAAACCATTCAGTTTAAAGAAAAAATTTCGGAGTTCTTAACGGAAATTGATGGTAAAATCGCGGCATTAAAATCTGATGCAGAAAATGAAGAACTTGATCTTCATGAAAAAACAGCCATTTATGATCAGGTTGATGCATTAGGTAAAGACCGTGATGCTGAACTGGAGAAAGTGCTCCTGGAAATTTTACCTGAAGCTTTTGCAGTAGTAAAGGAAACTTCACGTCGTTTAAGTGAAAACGACTACCTGGAAGTTACGGCAACGGAGTTTGACAGGAATTATGCAGCACGCAGAAACAACGTTAAAATAGTTGGCGATAAGGCGCAGTGGGCCAATAAGTGGGATGCTGCCGGTACTGAAGTAGCCTGGAACATGGTTCACTACGATGTGCAGTTAATTGGTGGTATAGTTTTACATAGCGGTAAAATTGCCGAGATGGCTACCGGTGAGGGTAAAACCCTGGTAAGTACATTGCCTGCATACTTAAACGCACTGGCAGGTCAGGGTGTTCACATCGTTACGGTGAATGATTATCTTGCCCGACGTGATAGTGAATGGAATGGTCCTTTATTTGAATTTCACGGTCTGTCTGTAGACTGTATTGATAAGCATGAGCCCAACTCTGAAGAGAGACGAAGAGCTTACGCTGCAGATATTACTTACGGAACCAATAATGAATTCGGATTCGATTACCTTCGTGACAATATGTCGCAAACACCGGATCAACTGGTGCAGCGTAAATTGCATTTTGCAATGGTGGATGAGGTCGATTCAGTATTAATTGATGATGCCCGTACACCTTTAATTATTTCAGGCCCGATTCCGCATGGCGATCAGCATGAATTTTACGAGTTGAAACCACGCATTGAGCGTTTGGTTAATGCACAAAAAGCTTATGTTACCCAGGCATTAAATGAAGCAAAGAAATTAATTAATGCAGGTAACACAGGAACTGAAGAAGGTGAAGGTGGTTTAGCATTATTACGTGCTTACCGTGGTTTACCAAAAAACAAGGCACTAATTAAATTCTTAAGTGAAAGCGGTGTTCGCGGACTGTTATTGAAAACTGAGAACCATTACATGGCCGATCAGTCTAAGAATATGCCGAAAGTAGATTCTGAATTGTTTTTCTATATTGATGAAAAAAACAATCAGGTTGAGCTTACTGAAAAAGGTATCGAACTGATTACGCAATCAGGAGAAGACCCTCATTTCTTTGTATTGCCGGATGTTGGTACTGAAGTAGCAGAACTGGAAAAATCTGCATTACCTCTGGAAGATAAAGTTGTACAGAAAGATGCTTTAATGCGCGACTATTCAGTAAAAGCTGAGCGTATCCACTCGGTGAACCAGTTATTGAAAGCCTATACCTTATTTGAGATTGATGTGGAATACATCATCGATGAAGGAAAGATTAAAATTGTTGATGAGCAAACCGGCCGTATTATGGATGGCCGCCGTTACTCAGACGGATTGCATCAGGCTATTGAGGCTAAGGAAAATGTTAAAGTTGAAGATGCCACACAAACCTATGCAACTGTAACCTTGCAGAACTATTTCCGGATGTACCACAAACTTTGCGGTATGACGGGTACAGCTACTACAGAAGCGGGTGAGTTCTGGTCGATCTATAAATTAGATGTTGTTGAAATTCCAACCAACAGAAATATATCCAGACAGGATGAACAGGATTACGTTTACCGTACTGTTCGTGAAAAGTACAATGCTGTAGCGGATGAGATTGTAAAATTAACGCAGGCAGGTCGCCCGGTACTGGTAGGTACAACTTCGGTTGAAATCTCTGAGCTATTAAGCCGCATGCTTAAACTTCGCGGAATAAAACACAATGTGCTAAATGCGAAGATGCACCAGAAAGAGGCAGATATTGTTGCCGAAGCCGGACAGGCAGGTCAGGTAACCATTGCAACCAACATGGCTGGTCGTGGAACGGATATTAAACTGGGTGCTGGTGTTAAAGATGCCGGTGGTTTAGCCATCGTAGGTACTGAACGTCACGAATCCCGTCGTGTAGACAGGCAGTTACGCGGTCGTGCAGGTCGTCAGGGTGATCCGGGTTCATCTCAGTTCTTTGTTTCTCTTGAAGATAACCTAATGCGTTTATTTGGTTCTGAAAGAATATCAGGTATTATGGTGCGTATGGGAATTGAAGATGGAGAAGTAATTCAGCATTCTATGATTACCAAATCTATTGAGCGCGCCCAGAAAAAAGTAGAAGAGAATAACTTTGGTATCCGTAAACGTTTACTGGAGTACGACGATGTGATGAATTCTCAACGTACTGTGATTTACGCTAAACGTAAAAATGCCTTGTTTGGTGAGCGTTTGGATGTGGATATGAACAATATGGTTTTCGATGTAGCCGAAGATATTGTTACGGAATATAAAGAAGAAGCGAATTACGAAGGTTTTAAACTGGAAGTAATTAAAAACTTCTCTGTTGATACTGCCATTACAGAAAAAGATTTCACTTCAACCAACATTGCACAGTTAACGGAAAGATTATTCGAGGAAGCTGAAGCATTTTACAGCAGAAAGTCTGAAGCCATTATCCAGCAATCATTACCTGTATTAACTCAGGTTTATGAAGAACGCGGTCAGCATATCGAACAGATTGTGGTTCCTTTTACAGATGGCATCCGCGGTATTCAGGTGGCTGTTGATTTGAAAAAAGCAATTGATAACAAAGGAAAAGAAGTTGTACGTTCATTTGAAAAAACAATTGTTTTAGCCTTAATAGACGATAGCTGGAAAGAGCATTTACGTGAAATGGATGACTTGAAGCAATCAGTTCAAAATGCTGTTTATGAGCAAAAAGATCCGTTGGTAATTTATAAAATGGAAGCATTCAACTTATTCAAAAGCATGCTGAATTCGGTGAATAAAGAAGTGGTAAGCTTCCTGTATAAAGGTGGAATCCCTGTTCAGCAAGATCCGGAACAAGTTAAAGAAGCTCCGGCACCTGTTAAACAGCCAAAGTTACAAACCACCAAACAAGAGTTTGGACGTGAAGAACCAGGTATTGAATTTGGCGACACGCGCGAAGCGGTTCCGCAACAACCTGTTCGCAAAGAAGCAACAGTTGGCCGTAATGAACCCTGCCCTTGTGGTAGCGGCAAGAAATACAAAAATTGCCACGGGGCGAATTTGTAAGTAAATTACTGTTAAATTATAGAAGCCTTTTCGATTTGATCGAAAAGGCTTTTTTGTTGATTAAAACTCAAACAATTTATCTTTATTCCTGGTAAACGTGCAGCAACAAAGAATCTCTTGTCATTGCAGTAAATATGCCCAGGCCATTTTTAATATTGGTTGGCGGATTGGTGAGGTTTAAAGAACTTGTTGAACTGCTGTTCACGATATTATTGTATTCTGCATTGACATGGTAGAGGTATACGTCGTAATAGCCGGAAAACTGGAACATCATTCGCTGCGTTTTGAACGTCGACGCCTGTCCAAGATACTCTTCAATATCCTGGTAATCATTGCGGCGCCCAAATCCACTCCCGATACGGTTCGGACTAGCTTCCTGGTTTTTAAACACCATCAGATATTCGCCCTTATCCGGATTGCTCCAAGTAAAATTAACTGCAGTAAAAGTGGTTGTGCTTGAGTCAGGATCCGGATCTGGAACGGCCTGTTCTAAAGATGATGAGGCGAAGGAAACAGGTTTAGATGGCACGAGCGTTGATCCTGACACAGTTGTGCCATTATAAGCAAAACTGAAGGAACAGGAGTTGCCTGCAATAATCAAATCTGTTTCAGTACTTGTGTAAACACCACTTGATGATTCCTTTAGGGTAATGGTCTTTATTCCATTGTTAAAACTTACAGTCAGTCCGGTTACTGCGGCGCCGTAACTGGCTGTATCCAGTAAACCTTTCTGTTTATAAACCTTTAACGTGACGATTTTCCCATTTGTTAAATAAGACTGAACAACGGGGCGGTCAGCGATTGAATCATCGCCCCCATCCTTTTTACAGGCCAGGTAAGCAGTAGCAATGATCAACAAGAAGCATATTCTTTTGAGTATATATTTTATTTCCATTTTAGACTAAGGGTAATGTTTGGTGTAAAGCCCAGATAATTTACATTTGTGGTAATTACCTGATTGTTGTAAATGGTATATTCTTTATACCAGATATTTGTTCTGTTGTAAACATTGAACAGAGAGAAACTAATGCTTCCCGTTTTACGGTTATCTATTTTAATTAAATCGAGTGTGGCGGCAAGATCAAGCCTGTGGTAAGCCGGCATTCTTTCGGTATTTTTCCCACTGATGGTTAAGTAAGTTTTGCTGCTTCCACTGGCATTGTCGATGGTATAGCTGGCAATTGGGGCAGTGTAGGGTTTGCCCGTAGCAAATATCCAGGTGGCAGAAAATGTCCAGTTTCCAAGTTTATACATATTCACCGCTTTAAATTCATTTCTTGCATCCTGGTTTGCCGAGTAATAACTGGCTCCGTAATCATCGAACTGGTTTCTGGCAATAGCCATCGTGTAGCTTAGCCACCCCGTATATTTCCCTGCCTTCTTTTGCAGCAAAAACTCTACTCCGGAAGTATAACCATGGCCATTATAAAAATGCTCTTCTAAAGTAGACGACATTCTGTTGCCTGACAGACGCTGTGAATATTCTGTTAACCCATTGAGCGTTTTGTAATAGCCCTCCACATCGAAGAGGTATTTATCGGTTTCATAACTAAACCCCGCGATGTAATGGTTAGCGCTTCCCACCGGTATACTGTTTCCATTTGCCAACACCCAGAAATCTCTGCTGCCCGAGAGAATATCCTCCCTTACCACACGATTGATAAACTGATAGAATCTGCCTGTGGCGGCTTTTATGGTAAAGCGGTCGGTTAGTGTATATGTTCCTGAAAAGCGGGGTTCAAAATAAGTTTTACCCGTAGGCGAATAGTAGGTTTCTCTTACTCCTCCCTTAAACTGTAACTTTTCCCAGGGGCTGAATTCACCTTCTGCATATGCAGCAACAGTTTTGGCGTCTTTTGACTGATCAATTAATGTGCTGGTGTCGTTCTGACTGTATTTGTAAATCACATTTTGTGCCGATCCATATGCTCCGAATAAAAATTTCACTTTATTATTAACCTGATATTCCCAATCTGATTTAAAACTCCAGTCTTTTAACCGGTTACGTTCAATGGTTCCGGTACTTACCGAACTCTCTGTACCATCGGCGTTGGTGACACCAATTGTATTGGTTCTATCCCGATTGCTATGATAGCTGGAGTAACTCACCAATGTATTGGAGTATAATTCACTATTCCAGCGTCTTGACCACTTGATGCTGGATCCCAGGTTACCGTAAGTAGTTTTATCGGTAACAGTCGGGCTAATAGACGAACTGCTGGTGGTTAAAAACGATGGCACACTAATGGTACGGCTATTATCAAGGTCATCATCACCCTGATACACGCTCAATGCAATCAAATCTTTTTGCCCTAAATTGAGCGTATATTTCGCATTCAGGTCGTAAAAAAATGAGGTAGGTGTAGTTGAAGCCTGAGCTCCACCAAAACCTCCGCCACCCCCGGGTCCTGCAGAAACAGTACTGGTTTTGTTGAACTGACTAAAGATTTTATTGTATAAAGGGCCCTGATAAGATTTTCTAAGCGCAAGCAAGAAAGATCCATTCTTTTTAACAGGCGTTTCCAGATAAACATTGGCCGACAATAAACTGATGTCTCCTCCAACATTCCAGTCTTTCTTGGTTCCTTCTTTACCTGTAATTTCCGTTACACTTGATAAGCGCCCCCCATATTTTGCAGAGAAACCACCCTTAAACAGCTGCACATCCTTTACGGCGTTGCTGTTAAATGCACTGAAGAAACCGTAAAGGTGATCTACCTGATAAACCGTAAATCCATCAAAAAGTACCAGGTTCTGATCAGGCGTACCACCGCGTACATAAGCGCCGGAGGAAGATTCATTACTCGCACTCACCCCTGGCATCAGCTGAAAGGAACGCAAAATGTCTTTCTCTCCTAAATTTGGAAGTTCCGCAAGTTTAGCCGGCGATATCTGCAGCACACTAACCTTACGTTTGTCGGTGCTCATGATACCATCATTCTTCTTACTTTTAATGGTCACCTCTTCCAGATTATTTCTGGCAACCGTTAACCCAATAGATAGCACTTCTTTAGGATTTATAGAAGTGAGCGCCAAACGATCAGACAAATAGCCAACGTAAGCGGTGGCCAGTACGCAGGTATCAGCCGGAATGTTGGAAAGGGTAAAATAGCCGTCGGCATTTGTGGTAGCCCTTAAGCCTGTGTTTTCAATATTAACCACAGCACCGGGCAGCGATTCTCCGGTTAGCTGATCAACCACTCTGCCTGTTAATTTAAACCTTTGCAAGGTAACCTTTCCGCCTCCTTTACGAACCGTATCTACTTTTTCTGTGGTAATGGTCCTCACACTTTGGCTTTCCAAAGGCTGACTTGATCGTTGTGCCCGTTGTAAAGCCCTTACCTCTTCAGGAGTCCTTACAATATAGATGGTACCATCGGGCTCTACCCAATAATGCAGTTCGGCCGATTGGCAAAGCATTTTCAACGCAATGTTTAACGGTGTATTATCAAAGCGCTCGGAAATCAGCTTTTTTTCAGCCAGGCTTCTGTCAAAAACGATTTTAAGCTGGTGTGTTTTGACGAAGTTATCCAATACAACATCAAGCGTTGTAGTATAAAAGCCATTCACAGTTACTTTACTTAAAAGTTTTTGTTGCGCGGAAGAATAGTGGATGAAAATAAAACCTAGAAATAAGGTAATGAGTATCTTTTTTATCATAATTGGAGCTAAATTTAACAGACAATAAGTGGCTCATTTTAAAATATCGACAGAACGGCCTTATGTATCGATAACTATCCCGGAGTTTGAGACGACCGCGGGACTGGCTCACTCCAAAAAGAAATTATTGCTGGTTTGCAACGCCAGGTTTAATGCATTTGCACAACCCATTAAGAATGTCGATTTTTGCAGCAGGTTTGGCATTTCTATTGTTCAAACAATTTTTGAATCGCCAAGGTTAATGATACATGAAAATAATACTTACCACCATTTTTTGTTTATTACTGTTTAATGCATCTTTTGCCCAAAAGGGTGAGGTAACCGTTATTAAAGATCCCTTGATTGATAGCCTGATTGCCAAACGTGCTGAAGTATACAGGACTACTGCAGAGGTGAAATCGGGTAAGCCAGTAGTATCTGCTTACGGTTATCGCGTTCAGGTATTTTATGGCTCCGACCGGCGTGAAGTATTTAATCAGCAGGCACGTTTTAAGAGCTTATATCCAAAACTAAATACCTACCTAGTTTACAAAGAGCCAAACTATTACGTGCGCGTAGGCGATTTCCGGACACGTTTGGAAGCCCAGCGCTTAATGAATGAAATCAGACCAACATTTCCCACCTTATTTATTTTCAGGGAAAAAATTAATGCCCCACAATTAGATACCACAACAAACGATGATCAAAAATAAAGTTCAGGACTTAGCCGCTCAGATTTTTAAAGATGTAGTTGGTTTTCGTCAGCATTTACATGCCCACCCTGAGTTATCCTTCAAAGAATTTGAAACCTCTTTATATGTAAAAGATAAATTGAGTAAATGGGGAATTGAATTTACAAGCTGTGCGAATACAGGCGTGGTAGGTTTAATTAAAGGCAACAAGCCATCGGATAAAGTAATTGCACTAAGGGCAGATATGGATGCCCTGCCGATCCATGAGGCTAACGACAAGCCCTATGCATCGAAAAATCCCGGGGTAATGCATGCCTGCGGACATGATGTCCATACTTCCTCTTTATTGGGAACAGCCTATATATTGAATCAACTTAAAGATGATTTCGGTGGAACCATTAAACTGATTTTTCAGCCCGCCGAAGAACTTCTTCCGGGTGGGGCGAGTATCATGATCAAAGAAGGTGTGCTGGAAAATCCTAAGCCAGATTATATTGTTGGCCAGCATGTAATGCCTTTGATTGACGCGGGCAAGGTGGGCTTCCGTTCCGGGATCTATATGGCCTCTACAGATGAATTATATGTTACCGTTACCGGAAAAGGTGGCCATGGTGCACAGCCTCACCAAAACATCGATCCGGTACTGATTGCTTCACATATTATTATTGCATTGCAGCAAATTGTATCACGCAATGCCGACCCCCGGTTGCCGTCTGTGCTTTCTTTTGGTAAGGTAACAGCAAATGGTGCAACGAATATTATTCCCAATGAGGTAAAAATTGAAGGTACTTTTAGAACTTTAGATGAAGATTGGAGAGCGGAAGCCCATAAAAGAATGAAAAAAATGGCAGAGGGAATTGCCGAAAGCATGGGGGGAAGCTGTGATTTTGACATCCATAAAGGTTATCCGTTCCTTATTAATGAAGCAAAACTAACGGCTAATGCCAGGACATCTGCAGAGGAATACCTGGGTAAGGAAAATGTTGTTGATCTGGATATCTGGATGGCTGCTGAAGATTTTTCTTTTTACTCTCAGGTAACCGATGCCTGTTTTTATCGCTTAGGCACAGGCAATGCAGAAAAAGATACACAGTATTCGGTGCATACGCCAAGGTTTGATGTAGATGAGGATGCATTACAGTTATCTACAGGCTTAATGGCCTATATCGCCTTGAAACAACTGGATTAGAACAAATGGACGATGGGATCCGGATTTTTCATGGCACTTTTGCCATATCATGTAGTATGAAAAAAACATTATCGGCTTTATTATTTGTAACCCTATCTTATTTTGGTTATGCACAGGAAATCCCGCGCTTTAATCCTGATACGATCAAAACCATTACACTGGATTCTGCTGTTAGTATCAAAGCGGAACGATTGAACATTGAAACATTTATTAACCGGATTGTTAATGATACCTCTTTCTATGAGTCTTTCAGGGATATGAAACGCTACAGTTTTATAGCTGAGAACCGGATTTATAGCTACGATAAGAAAAATAAGGTAGATGGAAAAATTTACCGCAAAATAAAACATAATAATGCAGGTCAATACAAGATGGAATACCTTGCGAAAGAAGAAAGCGGCAACCTTTATAAAAAGAATGGCAAATATCAGCTTTATACCATAGAAATGTTCGATTACATTTTTATGAATGCTTACAATACTGATTTCGTTCCAAATGCCCCGGCCAGTGATGGCAAAGGAGGCACCAACGAAAGCTACAAGGATAAACTCAAGACATTGATTTTTAATCCCGGACGACCGGTTAAAGTTCCCTTTATTGGCAGTAAAACTGAGATTTTTTCTGCTAATATGCGCCAGTATTATGACTACGCCTTTTCAAGTGGCACCTACCTGGATTCTATTCCGGTATACCGGTTTAAAGTATCTGTTAAACCTGATTTAAGCAGCTGGACCAAAGATGGACTGATGATCAAAGATCTGGTTACCATTTTCGACAAGCGGAATTTCAATATCCTGGGCAGATACGTAGATATGAAATACAGTAATATGCTTTTCGATTTCGATGTACAGATGAATATTGAGATGGGTTATTTCGGAGATGATAAACTCCCTACCAAAATTACCTATCAGGGCAACTGGGATTATCCTTTCAAAAAAGAAGAACGGGCCAGTTTCCTGATTGTACATAAAGATTATAAGCTTGAAAAGGGTAAGTAGTAATATGCCATCCAGTTGAAAAGACTTATCTTTATTAGCATAAACTATTAATCAGGCTTAAAACCAGAGCTATAATATTATTAAACAATATGAAAAAATTAATCAGAGCCACCATTTTACTAAGCTTTTGCTTCATCGCGTTCACATCTATGACATTTAAACCCAAACGAATTATATTCTTCGGCGACTCCATCACTCAGCAGGGCGTATCTAAAAACGGTTATGTAACATTAATCAGGAAGGCACTGGACTCAACCAAATATGACATTATCGGTGCGGGTATCGGCGGTAACAAAGTATACGATTTGTATCTGCGTTTAGAAGATGATGTTTTAAATAAAAAACCAGATTTAGTGGTGATATATGTTGGGATCAACGATGTTTGGCACAAACAGTCATCACACACAGGAACAGATTATGACAAATACCTGAAGTTTTACCAGGCTTTAATCAAGAAGATTCAGGGTGTGGGAAGTAAAGTAGTTCTAGTTACGCCATCAGTTGTAGGTGAGAAAAAAGACGGCACCAATCCCTTAGATGGTGATTTGAATAAATATGCTGCCGGGATCCGCGAACTCGCTGCAAAAAATAACCTTCCGGTATGTGATTTGAGAAAAGTGTTTACGGAATACGAGGGTAAAAATAATTCTGAAGACAAAGAGAAAGGTGTTTTAACTGTAGACCGCGTTCACTTAAACGAGACAGGTAATCAGTTGGTTGCTGATCAGTTACTACCCCTGGTGAAATAATATTTCTTAAAACCTCAGCCTTAATAATGTATTTTACCAGAACACAAAGATATTTCTTTGTGTTCTTTGTGTTTTTTCTCTGTTATCTTTGTGGTGAACAAGAAGAGGAAAGCACTGTGCGTATATGATCAACCGCGAAACGATAGATAAGATAATGGATACCGCCCGGATTGAGGAGGTAGTTGGGGATTTTGTGCACTTAAAGAAACGCGGAACAAGTTTAATTGGTAACTGCCCCTTTCATGGCGAGAAAACGCCTTCATTTCACGTATCGGTAACTAAAGGAATTTATAAATGCTTTGGCTGTGGCAAGGGTGGTGATTCGGTTAGGTTCATTATGGATCATGAGAAATACTCATACCCTGAAGCACTCAAATTTCTAGCCAATAAATACAATATAGAGGTTGAGGAAGCAGAGCTGTCGCCTGAGGCAGCCGAAGCACAAAGTGCTAAAGAGAGCCTCTACATTGTGTCGCAATATGCGGCTGCATTCTTCGTGAAACAACTTTGGGATACTTCCGAAGGAAAGGCTATTGGCCTCAGCTATTTTAAAGAACGGGGATTTAGAGAAGATATTCTAAAGAAATTTGAAGTAGGTTATTCACCCGATGTTTGGGATGCGCTTACGCAAAGCGCAACAGGAGCAGGACATAAACTGGAGTTTCTGGAATCCACAGGATTATCCATCAAAAACGACAATGGAAAAATTTACGACCGTTTCCGCGGCCGTGTAATGTTCCCTATTCATAATTTTACAGGCAGAATAATCGGTTTCGGAGGTAGAACTTTAAAAACCGATAAAAATGTCCCCAAATATGTCAATTCGCCTGAAAGTGAAATTTACCATAAATCAAATGTGCTTTATGGCTTATTCCATGCCAAGAAAGCCATTCGCGACCTGGATAACTGTTATCTGGCAGAGGGATATGCCGATGTGCTTTCCGTTCATCAGGCTGGAATTGAGAATGTGGTGGCCTCTTCCGGAACCTCGCTAACTGTAGAACAGATTAAGCTTATTGGTCGTTTCACTCAAAACATAACCATTCTTTTTGATGGCGACGCTGCAGGGATAAAGGCCTCTTTAAGAGGGTTGGACATGATTCTGGAAGAGGGACTTAACGTTAAAATTGTTTCTTTCCCCGATGGGCATGATCCCGACTCGTACATGCACCATGTTGGAGCAGGGGCCTTCAAAACATACCTGGAAAACAACCGGAAAGACTTTATTTTATATAAGGCAAATGTATTGCTTAAGGATGCCGGGAACGACCCGATCAAACGCGCAGGCATTATACGCGACATTGTAGAAAGTATTGCCAAAATACCCGATCCGATTAAAGCTTCGGTTTTTGTACGCGAGTCGAGTAGCCTGCTGCAAATCGAAGAAAGTATTTTAATGAGCGAGCTGAACAAAATGCGTTCGGCAAAGTTGAAAAAAAACTTCGAAGGCATTCAAAGATCAGGCAATTCAAATCAGAATCCTTACTCGTCCGGTCCGCCAGAGCCGCTCGGTCCGCCCGATGATTTATGGGACGATTCTGCAGGTCCGCTTGGGCAAGAACAGCAAACGACCAATACTGATGAGATACAGGAAAAGGAAATCGTTCGCCTTTTGCTGGCATACGGTCACGAATTTGTGAATTGGGACAAAATTGATGATATGTATATCGGCCCGTTTATCATGCAAAACCTGGCCGATGTTGAGTTTGAGAATTTGTTATGCAAGAAAATTATAGATCACTACAGCTCAGAAATTGACCAGGGCAGATTGCCTACAGCCAATCATTTTATCAAACATGAAGAACGTGACATCGCTGACCTGGCAATAACTTTATCTACATCCGAATATGCATTGAGTGAAAACTGGTTAAACAAGCATTTGATTTATGTTAAAGATGAAAGCATGAATTTAAAAGCTACCATACTGGGCGGAATTTTTCACTTGAAGAAACGTAAAGTTGATAAGATATTAACCAATCTGCTCAAGGAAATAAAAGAGGAGAATGATACCGATAATCAAATGATTTTAATGCAACGATACGGTGTAATTAAAGGTGTAGAACGAGAGATTTCTAAGTTTCTTGGATCAGTTATTGTAAAATAAAATTAGCATTCAGGGATTTTATTTCCGGTTTTAGGCAATAAATAGATGTTTTATTTTGAAGCTGATCCAAAAATTAATACTTTCAAACGCTGTCATCCCATTCTATCAGTTTATTTAAATTATTGATCAAATGGCTAGACACAATGAATTAGGAAAAGAAGGAGAAAGTATTGCAAAAATATATCTGGAAAAGCAGGGATACGAAATTCTTGACGAAAACTGGACGAGCGGAAAATCTGAAATAGATTTGATTGCACGCAAAAACCGGATAATTATTTTTGTTGAAGTGAAGACAAGGAGTTCTGCTGCATTTGGGGAGCCTGAAGACTTTGTTGAATGGCATAAACAAAAGCAAATGGAATTAGCGGCCACGGCCTACGTTGCGATCATGAATCACAGGTATGATATCCGGTTTGATATTGTTGCAATTACATTTACCAATAATAAGGAATATAAATTAAACCATATAGAAGATGCTTTTTGGCCACAAGATTAAAGACATTAAAAACAACTTATTAGTATGTGCAATTTTAGCGTTTGCAGCGGGTTGCAGTAATGATGAATCCAAAACCTACAGAAGCTTTGATTCACCAATGATCGGTCAGAATGTGTCTGCGGGCAATGAATTTGAAATCAAAGTACTATTCGGGAAAGAGAGGAAAGTTGACTCAGTTGTTTACTTAATTGATACCACCACTGTTGCCGCCAAGGCAGATACAGCAGCCGTCAAAATAAAAACGGACGGGCTGAAATTGGGAAACCATTTGCTTACAGCCCGGATTTATGGCGAAGGTGAACCTGAAGAGCTCACCTCTAACATCAATATTCTTGCTGCTCAGCCACCTGTTGAATACAGCTATAAAGTAGTTAAAACATTACCTCATGATACTTCTTCCTATGTTGAGGGTTTAGAATATCATGATGGCTTTTTTTACGAAAGCGCCGGAGATTATGGTAATTCCAGTTTGAGAAAGGTTGACCCCTCATCAGGAAAGGTACTTCAGAAAGCAGACCTTGATAAGCAGTACTTTGGCGAGGGAATGACAGTGATTGGTGATAAGATTATTCAACTCACTTACCGGGAGAAAGTTGGCTTTGTATACGATAAAGCAACTTTTAAAAAGCTTTCACAGTTTTCTTATAACGAAGGAACCCAGGAAGGCTGGGGTTTGAACTTTGATGGCCAGAAAATCCTAAAAACCGATGGCTCAAATACCATATTTTTCCTGGATAAAGATTCCTACAAAAAAACAGGATCTATTGATGTCTTTGATAACAAAGGAAGTATTCAACAACTAAATGAGCTGGAATACATTGATGGAAAAATATATGCGAATGTATATACAACCAATAATATCCTCATCATTAACCCTGCAACAGGGGCGGTAGAAGGAAAGATTGATCTTTCGGGCCTGTTACCTGAAGGTTACTTTAAAACCGAGGATGCTGTTAACAACAATGTATTAAATGGAATCGCTTACGACAAAGCTACCAAGCGCTTGTTTGTAACCGGTAAAAAATGGCCGCATATTTTTGAAGTAAAAATATTTAAAAAATAACAATGAAGCCAGATCCTCAGATCTGGCTTCATTGTTTTAATCTTTTTTAACGGGCTCATCCAGGTAACCATTGAAAACGATAGGCTGCTTGTTTACACTGCTTGCCGTTAAGGATGCATATCCGTTTTGTGAAATATTGATGGTAAACCGATAATTTTCCCGGGTCACATCCTTTGTATTGATTTGGATGATGTAAGCCCCTTTTCTACTCTTACTTTCTGTATAGGTAAAGTTTTTGGAAGTAAACTTAATTCCTCCTTCGTTGGAATTGTAGGGTGCACTGAATGCTCTGCCATAATATGGTAAGTAGGCGACTACACTATCTTTTGTTACCTTAACATCATACTGCGAGCCTGTCAGGTTAATCATGGTGCCACTTTGTGCGCCAGGCATTGCGCTCATAATTCTGTTGAGGTCATTATTAGCCATTGGCAGCGCTGTATTGGCAACGAAGTTATAGGCTTTATTACCAACAATCTTTGCGGTAGTTTCCTTATCAGTTTGAGCATAGGAAGCAACTGATATCGAAATCAGGGCCAATCCTAAAAAACTTCTTAAATGTTTCATAATATGTGTTTTAACTATTGAACATTTTAATGATGCACAGGTTTACACAATTCCATAATATCGGCATTATTGCTTACCCTTAATACATAAAGATACGAAATCGTAAACTGAGCGGTTTAGTAAAAAATAAACCTTTAGAAAATGATTTTAAAGATTATACTTAATAATTAAATTTGCACCATGTTATTAAGCTGTTTTCAGGAGGATTTTTTAGAGGCAGGATGCGATGAAGCTGGAAGAGGCTGCCTGGCGGGACCAGTATTTGCCGCTGCGGTGATATTGCCAAAAGGGTTTATACTGCACGGCTTGAACGATTCAAAACAGCTAAGTCACGAACAGCGGGATTTGCTCCGCCCCATTATCGAAAGAGAAGCCCTGGCCTGGGCCGTAGCCTCGTGCGATCATGAGGAAATAGACCGCATTAACATATTAAATGCATCCTTTCTGGCCATGCACAGGGCGATAGAAAAATTGCATACCCCACCTGAATATCTTGTTATAGATGGTAACCGTTTTAAGGCATATCCTCAAATTCCACATAGCTGCATTATCAAAGGAGATGGAAAATACCTGAACATTGCTGCAGCTTCCATCCTGGCGAAAACGCATCGTGATGAATTCATGAGTAATCTACACACCGATTACCCCGAATACGGATGGCAAAAAAATAAAGGCTATCCTACCATTGCACATCGCAAAGCGGTAATCGAAATTGGTTTGTCTCCTTTTCACCGTAAGACATTCAACGTTAGCGCACCGCAGTTAGATTTGTTTTCAAACAACGCCTAATTTTTAGTATTTTCACATCATTGTGAAAATTCTGCTAATTACCAAGAAAATCCCTTTTCCACCAAACAGTGGTTATCCAATTGTGGTGTACAACACCATGAAAGGCCTGCTACAACTTGGCGCAGATATCACTTTGTTTAGCCTCAACCCCGAAAAAGGCCGGGTTGACGTAGAAGATATTTACGACCCCATATTTGAGCAAATTAAGCATCACACAGTAGATCTGGATGTCGAAGTGAATGTGTGGTCAGCATTTTTCAATATCTTCACTAATGAATCTTACAACGTATCCCGCTACTACAATGAAGATGCAGCCCGTCAGCTGGAAAATCTGCTCCGCGAAAACACATTTGATATTATACAGTTTGAGGGCCTTTTTGTAGTCCCTTACCTGGATGTGGTAAAGGCCAACAGTAACGCGCGGCTGATCTACCGCGCACATAATATCGAGTTTACGCTGTGGGAGCGTCTATCTCACTCCGAACAATTTTTGATCAGGAGAAAATATCTTGCCTTTCTTGCCCAGCGTTTAAAAGCTTACGAAACAGATCAGATCAACCGCTTTCACCATATTTTTGCCATTAGCGAGCCCGACAGGCAAAGCATTTTGCGGTTCGGATGCAAAGTGCCGATGAGTGTATTTCCTGTAGCCATCGATCTGGAGAAGTATAAGATTGATAAATCGAAAACAAGTTTCCCGACATTGTTTCATTTAGGCGCGATGGACTGGCGTCCAAACCAGGAAGGATTGGAATGGTTTCTTGATGATATTTGGCCTGATATTGAAAAGTTGAATAAAGACCTCCGGTTTTATATTGCAGGTAAGAACATGCAGAAACATTTCTTTGAATATGATTCTGAAAACCTGATCGTGGAAGGTGAAGTTTTTGATGCCATAGAATTTATCAACTCCAAAGCCATTATGATTGTTCCTTTAATTTCAGGAACAGGTATGCGTGTAAAAATTATCGAGGGAATGGCCATGAAGAAATGCATCATTGCTACGGCAACGGCTGCTGAGGGGATCAACTGCCGGCATGGGTATGATATTTTAATTGCTGATACTGCCGACGAATTTTACCGCTCAATTTTACAATGTGTCATCAATCCAAAACGATGGATGGAAATCGGTGAAAATGCCAGAAAAACGGTAGAGAATGACCATGCTGTAGATTTGGTGTCGATCAAAATGCTTCAGGTTTATAAGGAGCTCATGAGCGCTTAACCTGTATCAACTCTTCCATCCCAAATTGAATTTGCCTCAAAACTGATCTTTTTGATGTTCGGATTAGAGCAGATACGACCTGTTCACCCCTCCGGTTTAGCCAATAAAATTTAACTGAAAAGATTCTCATTTTCTTAGTACTTTTGCCGCCAACTAGATTTTAATCATGAAAAATACCGCTTTAACAGAAAAACACATCGCCTTGGGAGCCAAGATGGTTCCATTTGCAGGATATAACATGCCTGTAACTTATGAAGGTATCAATGCCGAACATGCAACCGTTCGTAACGGAGTGGGTGTTTTTGATGTTAGTCATATGGGTGAATTTATTCTGAAAGGCGAAAATGCTTTAGATTTGATTCAGCGGGTAACCAGTAACGATGCGGCTAAACTTTACGATGGTAAGGTTCAGTATTCATGCCTTCCCAATCAGGATGGCGGTATTGTTGACGATCTTTTGGTTTATCGCATTGACGAGAAAACCTACATGCTGGTGGTTAATGCTTCCAACATCGAGAAAGACTGGAACTGGATCCAGCAGTTTAATGATAAAGGTGTTGAAACGCATAATATATCAGATCAGACTTCTTTACTGGCTATTCAGGGTCCTAAAGCTGCTGATGCCTTGCAAAGCTTAACCGATGTGAATTTAGCATCGATGGAATATTACACTTTTGTAAAAGGAACTTTCGCTGGCGTTGATAATGTAGTGATTTCTGCTACAGGTTACACTGGTGCCGGTGGTTTTGAGATCTATTTTGAAAACCAATATGCAAACCAGATCTGGGATGCGATTTTTGAAGCAGGTGCCGCCTACAACATTAAGCCGATTGGTCTGGGTGCCCGTGATACGCTCCGTCTGGAAATGGGATTCTGTTTATATGGAAATGACATTGATGATACTACTTCTCCAATTGAAGCAGGCCTGGGTTGGATCACCAAGTTCTCAAAACCCTTTACCAATTCAGAAGCATTACAGGCTCAAAAAGAGGCCGGAATACAAAAGAAACTGGTAGGTTTTGAAATGATCGACCGCGGAATTCCACGCCACGATTACGAAATTGTTGACGCCGAAGGTAATGTGATTGGCAAAGTAACTTCTGGCACACAGGCTCCATCATTGCAAAAAGCCATTGGTATGGGTTACGTTACTAAAGATTTCTCAAAAGAAGGTACTGAAATTTTCATTTCTATCCGCAATACGTCGATTAAGGCTAAAGTAGTGAAGTTTCCTTTTTATAAATAGATTGAAGTGGCTGGTATCAAGACGGATTTTGCTTGATACTGGCACCTTGATGCCTAATACTCAGATCTCCTGATATGTCAAAAAAAATAGAAGTTTGTTTAACGCCCGCACTGATCGATCTTTACGATATTGAGCAAAGTATCGTGGTGGTGATTGATATACTAAGAGCTACATCGTCCATCACTTATGGCATAGAAAATGGTGCTGAAGCCATTATTCCTGTTGCCAATGTAGAAGATTGTTTAAACTATAGCGATAAAGGATATTTACTGGCTGCAGAGCGTAACGGCGAAGTAGTTGCAGGTTATGATTTTGGTAATTCCCCATTCTCTTATACCAAAGAAAAAGTAGAAGGAAAAACGGTGGTATTAACCACCACCAATGGCACAAAGGCATTGCATCTGGCTAACAGGCGGGCATTTCAGGTTGTCATCGGTTCATTTTTAAATTTAGATTCGCTCTGTGACTACTTACAGCGCCAGAACAAAAATGTACTGCTGCTTTGCGCAGGATGGAAGGATCAGTTTAACCTGGAAGACACTTTATTTGCAGGAGCAGTAGTGCGTAAATTACGCCAAAGCTTTGAGCATTTTGACGATTCCAGTGTGGCTGCGGAAGATTTATACAATCTTGCTAAAGATGACTTGAGAAAATACCTCCATAAATCTTCGCACAGTAACCGCCTTGCGCAACTAAATATCGAAGAAGATGTTGTGTTCTGCCTTCAGCTGAACATTTGCGAAAGCATACCGGTTTTAGAGGGAGAACGTTTGGTGAAGCTTAAAGCTTAGATAATGCCTTTAAACAACGAGAGGCCGGTTGAATCAACCGGCCTCTCGTTGTTTAAAACTGAACCCCAATTACCCACATATTTTCGAGGTAATTGATTTTCTGGCTTGCTTTATCAACTTTATCATATCCGGTAGTGTGAACATTTGTTAAATTAGTTGCTCCCACTTTGGTTGTATTCTGGAGGTATACATTTTTCCAGACGTAAAACTTTAGACCGATTTTGGCAGAAACGCCATAACCAGAAACATTAAAATTGTTATTTCTTCCCTCACCAAATAAGCGTACATCAGAACGTGGAACCATTAATCCACCACCAAGGCCGGTTTCAAGGGTTAGAGATGTATTTCCTCCGGGAGCAACCCAAATATCATCATACCTTTCGATCTCAATATTGGCGTAGTTAAAACCATCGGTATGCTCGTAAGTCAGCATGCTTTCCTTAACATTGATCGTTTGCCCGTTATAATCGCCCGCCATGTTTCCAGTAGGTACGTTATTCTGGGAAATATTAGCACCAATGTGGCCAGTGATGGCCACACTTTGCGGAATATCCATTACATACTTCATATGATCCCAGCCAATAGAAATACTGTAGTTATCTTTAATGAAATAGCCTACGCGGATATTGTATTGCGGAACAGTAATTAATCCCGGATTGATATAATCCCAGCTAAGTTTTGACTGTCGATCGTGAGCAACCACATCCTTCAGGGTAAAATCATAGTTAGGTCCCTGAAAATGAATATCGCTTTTGCCATACCAGGATTGGTTATAACCCCAGTGGAAATAAAAATTACCTTTACGGGAGAAGTTTCTTTTATGTTCAGGATTAAATAAACTCTTTGATGCCGGAGTATTTTCAGTTGATGAGGTTTTGATTTCCTGGGCCTGCATTCTCTTTCCGAATAACACCGCAAGAAATAATATCGATATTCTTTTCACGCAGCAAATTGAGCAAAAAGCACGAACTATTACAAATGCTTTAACATTTTGTAATCGCCCCAATATCAAATATGACTTTGAATCATTAAAACGGAATTAGAACCGGGTGTATACTGCAAGCTGTATGATGTTATTATTGGAATGCCCCGAAATATTCTTCTGAGCCTGATTCATATATCCGGCTTCGAGATCAATTTTTTTTGAGAAACGATAACCTAACGCTAAGTAAGCCCTGTTTTGATCAAATACACTATTATTAATTTTGTCGTTATTCTGGATGTTCAAAAACACTTCGTTCTGCAGGGCAATAAATGGCCCCGATACAAAAGCCGCTTCTGTCTTCTTTAATGGTTGGATCAGCCTGAAGAAATACCGGAATCTTTGTGAAAAAACGTCTTCACCTGCCCGGCCGATAAATCGCTGCTCAACCCTGAGTCTATGGCTTGCGAAAATACTGCTCAGTTTGTGTGTATAAATATATTGCTCGAAAATCCGGTGTTCATGTTGGAATGTGTTACCTGCAATAACAGACTGCGATTGGGTAGCCTGCCATAAATAACCCAGGGCAACGTTATGCTGATCATTAATAAAATATTGCACGGCAGGACGAACCAGCGTATTTCTTACGTATTTCCAGTCATCTGCAGAACGTGCCTGAAAATCGAACTGCAAACCCCATTTTTTATTAAATTTTGTATTGTTTAAAAACATAAACCAGCCCGAGTTCTGGTATTGTGTTTGCGCCATAATACTTGCACTGGCCATGAATGATATCAGGGCCAACAATAATAATTTCTTCATCCTGAGATATTCCGGTTATCTGTAAGGGCTAAAATTACAAAAATACGGGTCAAAATTACCGTTGCTTAGGCTGTTAATTTAAATTTCATTTAACGTTAAGCGATTAAACATTTATCTTCGTTAAAGATTTGGCCCTGACTGCTATTTTAGCAGAGGTCAATTTTAAGATTACAAAACGTAAAATAAGAACAAAATGATTATTGAACCGAGAATGAGGGGCTTTATCTGTTTAACAGCACACCCGGACGGATGTGCTCAAAACGTAAAGAACCAAATTGAATATGTAAAATCTAAGGGTGCTATCAATGGTCCTAAAAAAGTATTGGTAATTGGTGCGTCTACGGGCTTCGGTCTTGCATCACGCATTACCGCTGCTTACGGGTCAGATGCTGCAACGATAGGGGTGTTTTTTGAAAAAGCACCATCAGCAGGCAAAACAGCATCGCCAGGTTGGTACAATAGTGCTGCTTTTGAAAAAGAAGCACACGCATCAGGTTTATATGCTAAAAGTATCAACGGAGATGCTTTTTCAAATGAGATCAAACAACAAACTATTGATTTAATTAAAGCTGATTTAGGTCAGATTGATTTGGTTATTTACAGTTTAGCTTCCCCGGTTAGAAAACACCCCGTTACTGACGTTTTACACCGGTCTACGCTGAAGCCAATTGGCACAACTTACACCAATAAAACTGTAGATTTTCATACCGGCAATGTAACTGAAATTTCAATTGAGCCAGCTACCGATGAAGATATTGCCAACACCGTTGCCGTTATGGGTGGTGAAGACTGGGCGATGTGGATTGACGCACTAAAAGCAGAAAACCTGTTAGCTGAGGGCGCAACAACTGTTGCCTATTCATATATAGGCCCGGCATTAACAGAACCGGTTTACCGTAAGGGAACTATCGGCCGCGCGAAAGATAACCTGGAAGCAACTGCGTTCACCATCACAGATAAACTAAAAGATATCAGCGGTCAGGCTTATGTTTCAGTAAACAAAGCATTGGTAACTCAGGCAAGTTCGGCCATTCCGGTTATCCCATTATACATTTCATTGTTATATAAAATAATGAAAGAAGAAGGTATTCACGAAGGAACGATTGAGCAAATCCAGCGTTTATATGCCGATCGCCTATATACAGGTAGCGATATCCCACTTGATGAAAAAGGAAGAATCAGAATTGACGACTGGGAAATGCGTGATGATGTTCAGGCAAAAGTGGCTAAGCTTTGGGACGATGCTACGACTGAAACATTGCCGGCAATTGGCGATTTAGCGGGTTACCGTTCAGATTTCCTGAGCTTATTTGGTTTCGAAATTGATGGAGTAGACTATGAAAAAGACGCCAATGAGGTAGTGGAAATTGAAGGCTTGGTGAGCTAGTGAAATCAGCCATTCGTTAAAAGTGATACCCTATATTAAACCAATGGCTGACGCAAAACGTCAGCTATTGTTATTTAATAATGCCCGGATTGCCCTGAAAAAGAGGAATACGAGTCCGATAACATTGGAAATAATGTCAGGCTGTAAAAAATCCTGAATAATTAAAATCTTATTTTCGCATAACTATTGCTATATTTGATCAATTCCCATTACTACTCAACATTATAACATCGAAAAGGATTAAATAAAATATGGCTAAATCTCAGGCAAGCTACACCAAACAGGAGAATGAAAAAAAACGTTTAAAAAAACAGAAAGAAAAACTGGAGAAGAGAGAAGAGCGCCAGGCCAATGCAAAAAAAGGCTTAGCTCTTGAAGATATGATGGCTTATGTTGACGAGAACGGAAACATCTCATCAACCCCACCTGATCCGGCTAAGAAAAAGGTTATCAATACTGAAGACATTCAGATCGGTGTATCCCGACAAGCGGACATTATTGATGAAAACCCTGTTAAAAAAGGAACAGTAAGCTTTTTTAATGACAGTAAAGGTTATGGTTTTATCAAAAACACAGATACACAGGATAGCATTTTCGTTCACGCAAATGGCTGTATTACGCAAATAAAAGAAGGTGATAAAGTAACTTTCGAAGTAGAGATGGGACAGAAAGGCCCGACTGCGGTGAAAGTAACTAAAGCTTAGTTTACAATCATTAAAACTCAGACTTTTCCTATGCAACAGGCATAGCGAAGCGTTAAAAATAAAACCCCGGACTTACAGTATTTACTGTTCATCCGGGGTTTACTTTTTAGGTACGTTCTAAAAGATATATTTTGTACTCAGGAAGTTCGAATCGTCTCCTTTAACAATTTCATTCAATAATTTCTTATTATCGTCAGTAAACTTAGTTGCTACTAACGAACGAATAGAAAACGACCTTAAGGCATCTACTACAGAAAGCGTTCCTTCGGCACTGTCTTTACGTCCTGTGAAGGGGAATGCATCCGGTCCGCGCTGACATTGGCAATTAATGTTCACCCGGCTCACCTGATTCACCAGGGGATCAATCAATGAAGAAATTACTGCCGCATTATTGCTAAAAATACTCACCTGCTGTCCATGTGGAGAATCAATCAAATATTCGATAGGCTCTTCTAAATCATCAAAAGGTACCACAGGAACTATTGGGCCGAATTGTTCTTCGCGGTACAGTTTCATATTTCCGTTAACAGGGTAAACCACAGCGGGGTAAACAAATGTCTCCAGCGTTTGTCCTCCGTTCTTATTTACCACTTTTGCACCATGCGCAACAGCGTCATCGATACACTCCTTCAGATATTCCGGTTTATTCAGTTCAGGCAGCGGGGTCAGGTTTACTCCTTTTTCCCACGGCATACCAAACTTAAGTTTCTCTATCTCCGCAGATAAACGTTTTAAAAACTCCAGCGCCAGACTACGGTGTACATAAACAATTTTAATTGCTGTACAACGCTGTCCGTTGAATGATAATGATCCTAAAACAGTTTCAGAAACTGCCAGATCGAGATCTGCATCTTTGGTAATAATGGCTGCATTTTTGGCATCTAAACCCAAAATTGCCCTTAGCCTGTTTACTTTAGGGTGCAGTTTTTTAAGTTCGTTAGCTACTTTACTAGAGCCGATTAAGGTTAACACATTAATCTTACCAGATTTCATTAAACCCGGAACGATAGTATTTCCCCTGCCATAAATCGTATTCACTACACCTTTTGGAAAACTTGAACGAAAAGCCTCAAGTAAAGGATAGTGCAATAACGTACCATGTTTAGGCGGTTTGAATAAAAGGGTATTGCCCATAATCAGTGCAGGGATCAACGTAGTAAAGGTTTCATTTAAGGGATAATTAAATGGTCCCATACAAAGTACTACTCCGAGTGGTGAACGACGAACCTGGGCTATAATACCCTGCTCTATCTCAAAACGCGAAGATTGCCTGTCGATATCTTTTAAGGCATCGATCGTTGCGTAAATGTACTCAACGGTACGATCAAATTCTTTTACAGAGTCAGCATACGATTTGCCGATCTCCCACATAATTAATTTCGCAACTATTTCCTTTTGTTCAACCATTTTATGGGTAAAATTCTCTACACAGGTAATGCGGTCTGCAACACTCATCGTTGGCCACTGTCCGCGACCATTATCATAAGCGGCAACAGCGGCGTCGAGTGCTTCTTGCGATTCTTTTTCAGTACAAACAGGAAAGCTGCCAATCCGTTTTCGTTTATAACCTTCAGGAGTTTTAACACATACGGGAGAGAAAACTTCGTTAAAAGGTCCACTCCAGGTTTTCATCTCTCCATTAGAAAGAAATTCTTTTTGATTGATTTCTTCCTTTAGCCTAAATTCATCTGGAATCTGGCTTTCTTCAACGAAAATACTTTCGAGGTTTAGCGGTGTGCTCAATTTGATTGTTTATTAGGTTTATAATTAGGTTAATCTATGGTTCAAGTAGATTAACTTTTCGTAATCCAGGAGGCGCGCAGGCCTCCTGGAAAGGTTTTTATTTTAGCTCGATCACTTTATATTTCGGAACCAGACTTTTCATTACGGTCCAGCCGATTAAATAGCAAACAGCACAAATAGAGAAGATAATAAAATAACCGGCTTCCTCTCCTTTAAAGCCCATGAAGACAATTTTATTTTTACCCGTATAATCGAAAAGTAAACCTGATCCCTTATTGATAATAAAAGACCCTATTCCACCTGCCATACCGCCAATACCAGTGATGGTCGCTATTGCTTTTTTCGGGAACATATCGCCCACAGTGGAAAAGATATTCGCCGACCAGGCCTGGTGTGCTGCACCGGCAATACCAATAATAATTACAGGAATCCAATAGGTAATGTGACCAAGCGGTTGAGCGGCCAGCGCGAGAAGGGGGAAGAAAGCAAAAATCAACATGGCTCTCATTCTTCCTTCGTATGGATTCATTCCTTTTTTATCGACAAAATAAGTTGGCAACCAACCTCCGATAATGGAAAGCAGGGTAATCATATACAACACGAACAAAGGTAATGCACTTTGTGTTGAATCCATTCCATAAACCGATTTCAGATAGGCAGGAGTCCAGAATAAGAAAAACCACCACACTCCGTCTGTCATAAATTTACCGAAAGCAAAGGCCCAGGTCTGATTATATTTAAAACAATCAATAAAGGAAACTTTTTCTTTAGTCTCTTCAACATAATCTGCCAGTTTGCGGTCGTTAATCAAATCCTGCTGAATATATGCAAGCTCTTCCGTACTGACCCGTTTATGCAGCTCTGGCTTATTATAAACAAATACCCATAGTCCCATCCATATAAACCCTAAAGCACCAATAATGATGAAGGACATTTCCCACCCATAAGCTTTGGCTATAAAAGGAATAGTAATAGGGGCCGCCAGGGCGCCTACAGTTGCGCCGGCATTGAATATACTCGTTGCAAATGCACGGTCTTTTTTAGGGAAATATTCGGCCGTTGCCTTAATGGCAGCAGGAAAATTTCCAGCCTCACCAACAGCCAATACAAATCGGGCAAAAATAAATAGTGTTACGCTCACTGAAACAACCAGTCCTGTATCATTAACCCGGGCAATGATCTCTTTTGCCCCTTCAAAACCAACAAACCAGTTTCCGTTGATGATACCCGCTGTGGCAATTCCGCAAAAAGCGTGTAAACATGCCCCCACCGACCAAACTCCGATAGCCCAGAGAAAACCTTTCTTGGTATCTAACTTATCAACCAGTCTGCCAGCGAAAAGCATAGAAACAGCATAAAAAATTGAAAATAATGCTGTAATATTACCATAGTCGTTGTTGTCCCAGTGAAATTCTGGTTTAATGAAATCAGTCCATGTTAACGAAAGTACCTGTCTGTCTAAATAATTGATTGTTGTCGCAAGAAACAGAAGCAAACATATTGTCCACCTGTAGCTGCCTGTTTTTGGTTGTTTCATTTGGTTAGGTTAAAAAGGGTTACTTGCTTTGTTGAATAAGATCCAGCGCTAATACGGTATTATCATGCAGCTCCTCGTAAAGACCTTTAGCCATTACCTCTTTGCTGATTAATTTACTACCCATGCCAACCGCGCACACACCCGATTTAAACCAGGTTTTGAGGTTATCAGCATTAATTTCTACTCCGCCCGTTGGCATAAATAGCTGTCCGGCAAACAAATCTTTGATTGATGAAATAAAGTCAGGCCCAAGAATATTGGCTGGAAAAATCTTGATTAACATCGCTTTGTGTTCCTGAGCAACACTGATTTCAGTTGGCGTCATACACCCCGGTATCCAGAGCATACCAATTTTATTGGCAATTTCTGCAACAGCAGGGTTCACAATCGGAGCTACAATAAAATCAGTCCCTGCATCGATAAAAGCATGCGCTTCTGCTGGGGTTTTTACCGTTCCGATACCCAGATAAAGATCAGGCATTTCTGCATCACGAACTTCTTTTAGCTTTTTAAAGTTCGGCAATGCCGACTTACCTCTGTTGGTATATTCAAAAACACGAACACCTGCTTTATACAGAGTGCGAAGGATTTCTACACTCCCCGCTTCACTATCCTGATAAAAAAGCGGGAGCATACCCTGCTCCAGAATGGCATCTAATATTTTGTGTTTGTTGTTAATCATGGCGTATAATTCTTTTTTCTATATCCGAAACGGTGCTGGTTGTAGCATCACTCGGAATGTATAATTTATCGTATGCGGCAGCTGTAGCGAAATTCAATGTTTCTGAAGCCGAAAGGCCCTGGTAAAATCCGTAGATCAGTCCGGCCATAAAGCAATCGCCACTGCCTACCTTATCTAAAATCTCTTCCGATACGTATTCGGGAGATACGGTTAAGGTACTACCTGCATATAGGGCAGTGTAATATTTGATGCCTTTACCATGATCAAAACGAAATGTATTGGCCACAGCTTTACACAACGGATAAGACTTTAAAATTTCTGCTGAAGTATCATTAGCCTGTTGTAACAAAGTTTCTTTAGCATAACCTTCGGATGGTAATAAATCTTCATGTATAGCAGTCCCGAGCATTTTATTTGCCGCCCACACATTTCCCATAATTAATGTCGCGTATTGCGCCAGCTGTGGTAAAATGTCTATGGGTTGCTTACCATATTTCCAGAGTTTGGCCCTGAAATTTAAATCAAGGGATATGGTAATATTTCTGGCATGAGCTGCTTTAACGGCTTCCAGACAAACATCGGCAACATTTTGATTTATCGCCGGGCAAATGGCACTGAAATGAAACCAGGTTACGCCTTCAAAAACACTATCCCAGTTGATTTGGCCTACTTTCAAATCGGCATAGGATGAGTTTGCCCTATCGTAAATTACACCTGCATTTTTCAAATCCTTCCCTTTTGGAAGGTAGTATAAACCTAAACGGTCTCCGTGAAAAACCATTGGTGTGGTATCTACATTTCTTTCGTTCAGATAAACTACAATTTCCTCGGTAATTGAATTATCGGGCATAGCCGACAGGTAAGTGGAGGGCACTTCCCAAAGTGCTAAGGCTGTAGCTACATTAAGTTCGGCACCGCCAATATAGAAGGGCAGCTTGTTTTCTTTAAGCCATTGTCCATCCATATCCGGACAGATGCGCAAAAGTATTTCCCCAAAACTTAAAACTTTTTCTCCCTTTTTTACCAGGGTTAATATCTGGTCGCTCATTTTTATATTTAAGTGGCGCATTTTATGCAGTTTCTATCAACTGTATGAAAAGGAAAGGAAAACGTTTGAAATGATATCATTCAAAAGATTTCCTTTCAAAAAGCCTTATAATGGTTAAAATGTAAAGTAATTTTTTGCGTTAAAGTACGAAATATCCTGCACTATTTTACCCACCCACTCTAAATCATCAGGCAGTTCACCGTTTTCAATATCCTCTCCAAACAGGTTACAAACTATTCTTCTGAAATACTCATGACGAGGGAATGATAAGAAACTTCGCGAATCGGTTAACATTCCTACCAGGCGGCTCAACAAGCCCATGTTTGACAGGGCATTTAATTGCTTAATCATTCCGTCCTTCTGATCCAAAAACCACCATGCTGATCCAAACTGAACTTTACCGGCAACAGATCCGTCGTTGAAGTTTCCGATCATTGTTGCAATTAATTCATTGTCGGCAGGATTTAAATTGTAAATGATGGTTTTAGCCAGTTTATCCTGATTATCTAAACGGTTTAAAAACTTAGAGAGCATTCGTGCCTGACTAAAATCACCTATCGAGTCCCAGCCTGTATCAGGCCCTAACTGGCGCAGCATACGGGCATTATTGTTTCTCAATGCGCCTAAGTGGTACTGTTGTACCCAACCTTTTTCGTGGTCCCACTCCGCAAAATAAATCAGCATCGCCGATTTAAATTTGAGATTCTCGTCGTATGAAATGGCTTGTTTGCTTCTTATTTTATCGAAGATAGCGGTGATCTCCTGATCGGTATAATCTTCAGCATAAATTTGCTCCAAGCCATGGTCAGAAACCGAACAACCATTTTCAGCAAAATAATCATGACGGCCCTTTAAGGCATCAATGTACTGTAGGAAGTTTGTAATCGACATCCCTGAAACAGTTTCCAGCTTATCAATATATTCGTTTAATCCTTTTACATCGTCACTGTTCATGGCTTTATCCGGACGGAAAGCAGGCAACATTTTAAGTGCTACACCCTCACTGGCTAGCTGTTGGTGAAAGTTCAAACTATCGAGGGGATCATCGGTAGTACAAACGGTTTCCACATTCATTTTCGCCAGTAAGCCACGTACCGAATATTCCGGAGTTTGTAATTTGGCAGCACACTCATCATAGATTTTACGTGCGGTTTTACCCGATAAAATGTCGGTAATACCAAAATACCTTTGTAACTCCAAATGTGTCCAGTGATATAATGGGTTTCGTAAAGTGTAAGGCACCGTTTCTGCCCACTTTTCGAATTTTTCGAAATCCGAAGCATCGCCTGTAATATATCTTTCATCAACCCCGTTTGCACGCATAGCTCTCCACTTATAGTGGTCGCCTGCTAACCAAACCTGAGTAATGTTTTCAAACTGCTTATCGTTGGCAATCTGTTCCGGAATTAAATGATTATGATAATCGATAATGGGTAACGATTTTGCGTAATCGTGGTACAACTTTACAGCAGTTTCGTTCTGCAACAGGAAGTTGTCGTCTAAAAAAGGTTTCATGCTTTTCTTTATGAGTTGAGAAAGCGGGCGGGCGATTGTTAAAGCCCGCTTACTATAAATATTTTTATTAATGATATAACCGTTAAAGCCTAAAGACTTACCCCACGTTTCCAGGGAATAAAGTCATCCTGATTCAACAGAACCGCCTTAGGAATTACTTCCCCACTGGCCGCCCTGATGCAGTATTCCAGAATATCTTCACCCATTTGCTCAATGGTTTTTTCCCCTTCGATAACCGGACCGCAGTTGATATCAATGATATCACCCATACGTTTGGTTAAAACATTATTAGTGGCTACTTTGATTGTCGGACACACAGGGTTTCCGGTAGGTGTACCCAAACCTGTGGTAAACAGTATTAAAGTTGCACCAGAAGCTGCTTTACCCGTTGTGGCTTCTACGTCGTTTCCAGGTGTACATACCAGGTTTAATCCTGGCTTCGTGGCTGGTTCGGTGTAATCTAAAACGTCTTCAACCGGTGAAGTACCGCCTTTTTTTGCTGCACCGGTACTTTTAATCGCATCGGTTATTAATCCATCTTTGATATTTCCAGGAGACGGGTTCATGAAAAAGCCTGATCCAACGTTTTCAGCAGCCTGGTTATAGGCGGTCATCAACTGAATAAATTTACGTGCAGCGGTTTCATCTTTTGTGCGGTCAATCAATTGCTGTTCGGCACCGCAAAGCTCAGGAAATTCCGCTAAAAGAACGGTTCCACCCAGTGCTACCAGCAAATCTGAAGTATAACCCACTGCAGGGTTTGCACTGATGCCGCTAAAGCCGTCACTGCCACCACATTTTACACCTAAAACCAGTTTACTAACTGGTGCAGGCTGGCGCTCAATTTTATTGATTTCCGTTAAGCCGATAAAAGTTTTTCTGATGGCTTCTTTTACCAGTTGCTCTTCACTTTGAGACTGCTGCTGTTCAAAAACAAATAAAGGTTTATCAAAATTTGGAGACCGCTGTTTAAGGTCGTCCATAAAATCCTTTACCTGTAAATTCTGGCATCCCAAACTCAAAACGGTAACTCCCGCAACATTTGGGTGATCGGCATAAGCAGCAAGAAGCTTGCTTAACACCGCTGCATCCTGACGGGTACCTCCGCAACCTCCCTGATGATTCAAAAATTTAATGCCATCTACATTTTTAAAAATACGGTTTGCAACCGGATTTGCCTGTCCGATGGAAGTGGTATCGGCATCTTCAATATTTTCTCCATTCTTATATGCCTCCACCAGATGATGCGCATAAGATTTATACTTATCGGTTACAGCATATCCCAGCTCATTGTGTAAAGCCTCACGGATCACATCAAGATTACGGTTTTCACAAAATACTGTCGGGATAAACAACCAGTAATTGGCTGTGCCTACCCGGCCATCACTTCTGTGGTATCCATTAAAGGTTCTCCCCTCAAATTTCGACACATCAGGAGCCTGCCATTGATAATGGTAAGGTTTGAACTCAAAAGGTTCTGAAGCATGTTTAGTATTTTCGGTATCCATCAATCCACCTTTCGGAATGAAATGCTGCGCCTTTCCCACCAGTACCCCGTACATCATGATGTGGTCACCCGGATTCATATCCTGCATAAAAAATTTGTGCTTCGCCTGAATATCATCATGCAAAATATAATCCTGTCCATCATATATCACTGTTTCACCCTTAGCCAGGTCCTGTAAGGCTACCAATACATTGTCGTTGGGATGGATTTTTAAAATTCTAGTTACCATTTTTTAAGCTGTTCTTTCTGTATGCAAGTTACTTAAAGTTTCCTTTGCACCTTTATTCTGTAATAATTCAACGTAAGATTTTACGGCTTCATTGAAGCCAGGATAATTATTGAGGTTTTTATCCCATAAGCGTCTGTCGCCAAGCGTATTATCTACAACCGTTTCCGGGTTCTGCCAGTAACCGAACAAAACATCCGCCATTTCATCCTGTATAGGATAGTTTTTACCGTTTACCTGAGCACTGTATGATTCACCATCTTTGGTTACATTCATAAAAATGATGTACGCTGCTACACCTAAAGCTGTAAGCTGTGGAACTTCGTTCTTAAGCGCGTAATACCCTCTGATTAAAGGCATGTTACGCATCTGCAGTTTTGAAGTATAGTTTAGCGTGATTGCCTGCCACTGGTGCTCCAGAAAAGGGTTACTGAAACGGTCTACAACACTATTGGCAAAGGCAATAGCCTCATCAGCAGTGATGTCGGCATTTTCAACCACCGGCGCTATTTCTGTTTTCATCAGTTCAAGTACGTGTGCCGAGAACTCCTCATCCTGCATGGCTTCTTTCACCGTATGAAATCCCGCCAGGATAGCCAGTCCACAACTAATGGTATGTGTTCCGTTTAATAAACGAAGTTTTAACTCTTTAAACTTATCTATCGAAGGAACAATAAAAATACCTTTGTCTGCTTTTGCAAAAGACAGAATTTCTTTCACCTTTTCGCTCGACGATTCAATTGCCCAAAGTCTGAATGGCTCTGCCATAATCATTAAACCATCACTGTAACCCAATTCTGCCTCAATTTTCTTCTGTTCTTCAGCAGGGAGTTTGCCAGGTACAATCCGGTCTACCAATGTTTTACAAAAATAGTTGGCCGTTTTAAGCCAGTTTTCGAAATCCCAGCCTAACTTGTTCTGAATAGCGAGGTCAAGGATAATTTCCTTGAGCTTATCTGCATTATCGCTGATTAACTCAGTAGGCACGATAACCATTCCGCTTTCCTCCGAGCCATTGAAAGCTTGATATCGTTCAAAAAGAAACGCGAGGAGTTTACCCGGAAAAGATTGTGGCGGGTAATCGGTAATCTTATCTTCACTTTTTACAATACCGATTTCAGTAGTGTTGGAAATAACGACTTTCATCTCTGGCTGACGGGCTGTTTTTAAAATCTCCTCCCATTCGGAAGTAGCCGATAATACCCGGCTAATAGATGAATTAATGGAGTTTTCCTCTACGACAACTCCATCTTCGATGCCTTTTACGCAAAGCGTATATAGACCATTCTGATCAGCGAAATCATCAACACCTGCTTTGGAAGTTGTTTTAACCACCACTATTCTTCCGTTGAAAATCCCCTGATGATTGGCTTTATCAATAAAGTAGTCAGGCAAACCGCGCAATAAAACACCAGTCCCAAATTGGATTACTTTTTCTGGTAACTCCAACATTTCTGCTGTAGGCTTCAAAACCTTTTCGCCATTGATGTGCTGTAAATTCTCCTTGTTTAAAATCATGTTCTTACGATTTCCGTTATATAAATTTTCTATTTCCCCTTAGCAGCTAACCACTTCGGGTATTCTTTTTCAATTAATTTTTGCGCCCAGTTTCCGTACCATGCGTAACCACTTCGCCTTTCAGGGCTCAATTCTTCCAGTTTAGACTTGATGGTATTGTCACGGTCGCCAAAAATAGGAGCGTTCTTCTCCAGATCGTAAAACCGGGCCCAAACCATACTGCTATCATCGGCTACGAGCGCTGCCACTTTTCCTTTTTCCCTGTCGAAACGATAACCTTTTATCTTATAGGTCTCAAACCATTTCAAAGCAGCCGCTACAGCAGTTTTGATCCCTTCAGAAGGTTTATCCACTGACATTAGAAAACGGACAATACCAACCGATTCACTTGTGGCAAGTGATGCAGGCTCAAAGTTCCTTGCTTTTGCAGGCAGAAGGGAATCTTTGTCATATTGAGCAGCCCAAATCGTCAGCTGACCATTCTGCTTAACCTGTGTTTGTAAAATACAATTTACTCCTGCCGTAACTGCTTTGGCGGCTTTGGGAACGTATTTGGCATCTACCGCTTCGAAATCATTTCTTTTGGTTGCAACATCCTGAAGGATGTTTAATACGTTGATCATTGCATCATCATTGAAAGTAATTTCCGATCGGTACAATGCTTTATCCGGGTAATATTGCGGCCAGCCCCCATTTCCATACTGAGCAGTCAAAATATAATCTATCCCTTTTTCGGCAGCCTGTAAATAGGCTTTGTTCCCGGTCTTTTTATATGCCTTAACCAAATAAATCACTTCTCTGCTGGTGGCTTTGTTATCAAAGGTTGCATGCAGATCTTTGGTTGACTTAATTTTAGCCAGTAATTCCGGACTGAGTGCAGCATCATAATTCACCACACTTTTATCTTCAAGCTGCTTAGGCCAGCCCCCGTTTCCGAGTTGATAAACCAGCATTTTTTCTGCAGTAGAATCTGTTGCGAACTGCGCGTAAGATGTCGCAAGCAGCATGCTACAAAAAAGGGTTAATAATACTTTAATTCTCATCATGTTTGCTAGTTTATCTTTAGTCCTGGAACTGGCAATTAACACGGAAATTTATCACCGTGATTACTGAATTTCCCCGACAAATTTTTATTTCTTACCTGGAACCTGCTTAATTAACCAGTTTACCAAATCGTTAGTGGCTTTGAAGTTTTCAAACTCCGCGGGCAGCTTTCTTCCATCGATATACTCGTTGTAAAACCAGGGATCGCCAACTGCGAAAACGGTTCCTTTTCCATATTTAGCGGTTGCGATAACTACATCTCCTTTATCTGTTAAAGCGGATGCTGCCGGATTCTTCGCAACAATGGTTGAAATTTCTTTGATGTAAACCTTTTTTGCTGTTTTAAATATGGAATTTCCCGCGGGTATCTGGACAGCCCCTTGCTCAAAGTTTGCACCCTGCACCTTATTGCGGCTATCCTCGTTAAAGTGAATGCCGAAGCTTTCAGGCAAAACATTGAATTTCGCGATTTCACAGTTTCCTGCATCATTTAACAACAATACCAGTACGCCGCCAGCTTTTACCCATTCGCTAACCTGCTTCGCATGCTCTGCAGTCATAAAGTTTGGATTGGCAGTTTCCTTCTCAGTATCCGGATCAACGATGATATAAATATTAGTTGCCTTTAAATTTGCAGTTGTTGGTGCTGATTTCAGTGTAGTTGTTTTTACACCGGCGTCGTTGAATACCTTACCAAATAAGGCAAATCCGTTGTTATCATCTTCATCCCAAACATAATGAAAGGGGATTTTATCCCCGGTTGGTCCGGTTATATATTCGTTGTTAAAGAAATTATCGACCGTTACGGTTAAGCCTTTACCAATTTTTGGTAAAGCATCTGTTTCCATCTCTGCCGCAGCACATACAAATGCCCCCATGCCTTTTGGATCATTTGTAATCACCTTTTCGCTGATGTAATAATCGAAACTTCCATCACGGTATTTCGGCTTACCCCCTAAACCGGAAACTGAAACCGTTTTGGTTAAGTTTACACGTTCGTCACCGGCATTTTCAATAAATTCCTTTTTCAGTCCGGCATAACCTTTATTTGCAGCTGCCATAAAAGACTGAGGTAACCAGCCTTTCCGAACACCTTTTGCCAGGCCGTAAACGAACATGCTTGATGCTGAACTTTCAAGATAGTTGCCTTTTCTTGCCGGCATATCCATGATATCAAACCAAACACCTGATTTTTGGTCCTGATATTTCACTGTTGCAGTTGCCGTACGGTTCAATATCGCTAACAATTCCTTCCGTTGCGGATGATTTTCAGGGAAGTTATCCAGTACATCAACCAAAGCCATGATGTACCAACCCATCGCCCTTGCCCAGAAATTAGGCGAACGACCTGTAGTTTTATCTGCCCATTGCTCTGTTTTACTTTCATCATAACCATGATAAAGCAAGCCCGTTTTTGCTTCACGTGCATTCTTTTCCATTAAGATAAACTGCTTTGCCACATCGTCGAAAGCAGCATCTTTTTCCATCAGTTTGGCGTATTCAGCATAAAATGGCTCGCCCATGTACAAGCCATCCAACCACATTTGATTAGGATATATTTTTTTATGCCAAAAACCTCCCTCATTAGTACGGGGCTGTTTTTGTAACTGATCGTATAAACGAGTAGCAGCCAGTAAGTATTTTTGCTGACCAGTTACTTTATATAACAGCAAGAGAGAGCGGCCATTTTTAACATTGTCGATATTAAAATCTTCAGCTTTATAGGTGGCAATATTTCCTTCTTTATCCAGGTAGGCATCCATGGAAGACTGGATGTATTTGAAATACTTCCCATCACCGGTATTGCGCCAAACCGCCGCTGCACCTTCGAGCACAACTCCCATATCGTAACTCCATCTCGGGCCTTTTGCACCTTTTAAAACTGTTGTATCCTGAAATAGCTTTTCCATCGCAGTTAATGTCAACTGTTCAGAAAGTTTCTTTTGAGCAAAACTATTTTGAACCAAAGATGAGCATCCTAAAATGGCTACCGCTGTATATAAAATTGTTCTCTTCATGTTTTTCATTTTGCAATCTCCAATACCGATTGATTAATACCTTCGCCAAATGCCGATGTTTTCTTTGCTTTAGATACATCTGTTCCGGTAACTTTTATCCCCCTGGTTTTATCGCCACTGATATCAAACAGAAGATCAGCACCGTTTTTATATAGAAGTCCGTTGAAGCTGATGTTTGTACCATTCTGTACCCTGACAATCGGATTGGTATCATCGGTAATGACATTGACATTTTTGAGTGAGATACCTGAAGCCTCGATGATTTCAATCCCTTTTTTTGCCTGGATGGTCACATTTTCAAGATGAACATCTTTAATATTCATTTCGGGTAAACCCCTAAAAAAAATTGCTTTATCAGCACCGTTTGCAACAATGTCTTTGATATAAAAATTTTTAAACTGGGGTGTGGCTTCAGTAACGGGTACTGTCACCGTTTTAATTGCCTCACGCTTCTCCCCTGCCAATGGAACAGGATCAACAGCAGCATAATACATGTCGAACAGAATAGCTTCGCCGGGAATATCGATCATATTAATATTGTTTACGTAGATATTTTCTACTACACCTCCTCTTCCACGTGTGGTTTTAAAACGCAGGCCAATGTCAGTACCGATAAAAGAACAGTCGTAAACCCAGATATTTCTGGCGCCACCGCTCATTTCACTACCGATTACGAAACCGCCATGTGCGTGATAAACTACATTATTTCTTACAATCACATTTTCGGTCGGAACGCCACGCTTGCGCCCGGCTTCATCCCTTCCGGATTTAATGCAGATCCCATCGTCGCCAACATCAAATGTACTGCCTTCAATGAGTACATTTTTACATGATTCAACATCAACACCATCTCCGTTTTGTGCATACCAGGGGTTTTTCACCTGTAAATTTCGTAGCGTTAAATCCTGGCAAAGCAGAGGATGTAAGTTCCATGCCGGTGAGTTCTGAAAGGTAACTCCTTCTAATAAAACTTTTTTGCAATTGGTAAGTACAACCAGGTTTGGCCTTAAGAAATCTTTAATATCTTCATAATCAGCAGCAGTTTTTCCGGGAACAATCAACCCGGCATTTTTAGTTTTCGAGCCTTTAACCGTTTTTTCGGATGGGTACCACATTTTCCCGTCTTCACTAACCACACCACCTGAAGCAATTAATTTCTTCCACTGTGTTTCCGTAAGCTTATCTTTTTTAACCATGCGCCAGGCGCCACCATTTCCATCTAAAATACCTGAACCTGTAATGGCGATATTTTCGAGATTAGTGCCTGAAATCGGACTTTGATTTCTCCATGCCGGCTGTCCCTCCCAATTTCCTTCAACCAATTTGTATTGACTGAAGTCATCGGTAAACTGAAGGATAGCATCCCGTTTTAAATGAAGGTTTACGTTGCTCTTAAGCTCAATAGGGCCAGTTAACCATAAACCGGAAGGGATTAAAACGACACCACCCCCTTTTTTGCTTACAGCAGAAATTGTCTGATTAATCATTGAGGTATTTAAAGTAATACCATCGCCTTTGGCACCTGAAGAAACAATATTTGTCGTATCTTTTTTAAATTTAACCTGCTGAATTACTGGAAGTTTAGGGATTTGCTGTGCCATCACCGAACCTGCAGACAACAAAAAAATACATGCGAGAGCTATTTTAGAACGGCATAAACTACCAGAAATATGTTTCATTATTTGTGCTGTTAAATTATACTTGGTTATCGTAATAACAAGTGTACGTTGTTTGGGTGTAAAAGAGAAAAGAAATCTATGCAATCGTTGCCGGAAAACATTACAAAAAAAGCAACGAATACAATTTAAATAATTGAATGATAATTATTTACCACTCAACCGTTATTCAGGTAACCACCCTCGGAAAACGTTTTCCAAAATGTAACTTTTATACTCAGCTTCCGAAAGCTGGTGTGACCAGTCTGCCCTGCCTTTAGAGTTTGCACCCTGTCCTCTGTTTTTATATTCTGCATAATAGGCTGTTTGTTCATTACTTGCCTTGCCCCAGTTATGCCATCCCTCACTGCGAATCAGCTCTGGCAAGTCGCAATTTAAGAAGACAACCTTCGCGTATGGTCTCCATGGGCGCCCAAGATAAAAACTGTTTGTCGGGGCATCGCCCCTTACCTTGCAGTTATTGAAAACATAACCATAACGCGTCGTATCGGCAGTGGAAGCAGCGGTAATATATCCCTGTTTTTTACAAAAAAGGATACAATTCTCGAACCATGCGGTGGCCGCGCCGAAAATATAATCTACTGTTCCTTCAATGTAGCAATTCTTATAATATTGGCGGTTATTACCTCCGTAGGTATACAATGTATCCTGAAACCCTAAAAATCGGCAGTTTATGAAAACAGACTTATCTCCTCCTGCCCAAACGGCAACGGCCTGGCCAACCGGACCAGACGAATTTTCGAAGGTGATGTTTTCAGCAGAGAATCCCTCACCGTAAATGTAGAAACTCGATGAGCCGGAAGTGCCTTTTTCTTCCCCAAAAGCGTTTTTCTTCTGTGCATAATCATCATAGGTTAAAATGGTTTCGTTCAAACTCTCCCCAATAAATTTTACGTTTTTTTTAGATGCAGCAAGGATAAGCTTCTCCTTATAAATCCCTTTTTTAATAAAAATTACAGTTACTTTATTTCTAAAATCAGGAACGGCATGAATGGCTTCCTGTACAGTTTTAAAGTTACCGCTTCCGTCTGCAGCGACTACAAAATCTGCTTTAATCTCCATTGCATTTGCGGCAAAAGAAATGGTGGTTAATAAAAATAGGATAATGGATTTCATAAATCTGGTTAGGCTAAAATAAAATCGGCCACGTAAAAGAATAAACTTTACCACGCAGCCGTGTTTTAAATATATGATAAACAATGTTAGACATAATTAATCGGGAGAAAGAAAAAAATTAATAATAAACAGCGCAAACGATGTCGGGAACGATTGCACAGTAAACATTTGGCATAAAATAAAAAATGCTTAATCTTGTTTACAAGTCAACATTTGCGGTTATAGACTACCAGCATCATGTGGCTGCAGATTTTGAGCAATTTACCGCTAACCAAATATAATGCAAATGAAATACTTATTGCACTCCATGCTTGCTATCAGCCTTTTGGCGAATGGTTCCACCCAGGCACAAAAGTTAACTGAAGTATCAAAGGTGTGGGTATCTGATCAGGGCAACGGAACCTATAAAAACCCCGTTCTGAATGCAGACTATTCAGATCCTGATGCCATTCGCATAGGTGATGATTTTTATATGGTTGCTTCCAGTTTCGATGCCATACCTGGCCTACCCATCCTTCATTCAAAAGACCTGGTTAACTGGAAAATCATCGGACACGCTTTGAAACGCCAGCCACCATTTGAACATTTCGAAAAAACACAGCACGGAAATGGCGTATGGGCACCGTCTATCCGGTACAGAAACGGCGAGTTTTACATTTATTACCCCGATCCGGACTTCGGAATTTACCTGACCAAAGCAAAGCGCATTACCGGCGAATGGTCCACCCCCCAACTGGTAGCAAGTGGAAAGGGCCTCATTGATCCGTGCCCGCTGTGGGATGATGACGGAAAAGCCTACCTGGCCTATGCCTATGCAGGAAGCCGCGCAGGGATTAAAAGTCTGTTGGCAATAATGCCCTTATCTGCCGATGGAACAACTGCAACAGCGAGGGGTAGAATTGTTTACGATGGACATGAACTCGACCCTACCATTGAAGGACCTAAGTTTTATAAAAGGAATGGATATTATTATTTGTTTGCGCCTGCCGGGGGTGTTTCAACAGGGTGGCAACTGGTGCTGAGAAGTAAAAATGTATTCGGTCCGTACGAACGAAAAGTAGTGATGGACCAGGGTAATTCAACAGTTAACGGCCCTCATCAAGGTGCATGGGTAAATACACAAACGGCTGAAGACTGGTTTTTACATTTTCAGGATAAAGATGCTTACGGAAGAGTTGTGCACCTGCAACCCATGAAATGGGTGAACGACTGGCCTGTTATAGGAACAGATAAAGACGGTGATGGAAAGGGTGAGCCTGTAATGATTTACAAAAAGCCCGATGTTGGTAAGACTTATCCGGTTACAACACCAGCAGAAAGTGATGAATTCAACACTGTCGATTTAGGTTTGCAATGGCAATGGCAAGCCAATCCTCAACCCGCCTGGTATTTTACTGACGCAGGTAAAGGCGTAATAAAACTCTACAGCGCAAAAGTTCCGGATGAAGCAAAAAACCTTTGGGATGTGCCAAATTTACTGATGCAGAAGTTTCCTGCGGAGGAATTTGTGGCGACAACAAAAGTCTACTTCAAACCCAATCCGAAGTTGGAGAATGAACAAACAGGACTTGTAGTAATGGGCAGGAGTTATGCTCAGCTCAGTATTAAGAGTAAAAAGGAAGGACTGTATCTTGTTTACAGCATATGTCACAATGCAGATAAAGGAAAAACAGAAGATAAGAAAGAGATCATAAAACTTAAATCCGGACAGCTGCAATTGCGTGTACAGGTTTTCAAGGGAGCAAAGTGTCAGTTCAGTTATAGCGAAGACGGAATAAAATTCGTTAATGCTGGTGAAGAATTTCAGGCAACAGCCGGACAATGGATCGGTGCAAAATTAGGTTTATTCTCTATCAGAGATACTCAAACCAATGATTCTGGTGTAGCAGAGTATGATTGGTTTAAAATAGATAAATAATCAATAGCTCCACAATAGGATACCTACCGTGGAGCTTACCCATCTAAAATAAGGGATTGCTAAAATACAATGAACTCCTAAAAATTGAAAACCTTCGAAGCTGATAAGGCCTCAGAACCCCAGTCTTTTAGTGCGCCAGCTACAATTTTACCCAGGGCCGCGTTTGTAGTAGGTTTTCCTTTTACTGGTGCAGTCAGATCTTTTTCAGGAACGGTAACCTCGGTTACTTTAGTAGCAAACCAGGTCATATTCTCATGAGGCACAGCCAGGCCTAAAATCATGCCAGGCAAGCCTGTAAAAGATTCAGGGCCACCAGACACTGCAATCTGATTAGTATAATAAGCTACGACATAAATTGAATCCATAATCACCGCATTTGCCCGTCTGCATTCATACCCTGCAATCTCACGTGTTTCATCGGTAATTTTCCAGTTAATTTTACGCAAACTATCCTTAACCAGATAGGTTTCCTCGTAAACTCGTTTTTGGGAAGTACTTGTTTGTGTATTAAAATCAGTAGCAATAGTATTCTTTAAATCAGCAAACAAATCTCTTGTTACCCAGTTGTTGCTCATCGTCTCTTCAGGCGAAGTCCATTTATATAAACTTCTGTCTTTTGTGAAACTCAGGCTACTTTTTGAGACTTTAAACTGAGGAAAATTTTTCTTATACTGATCAAAAGCCGGTCCGTACCAGGATTCGTTTTCCTTATTAATCTTCTTTTTGATAATGGCATACATATTCGATCTTTTCTCAAACTCGATTACCCCGTTTTGAACGAAGTGTACATTTTGAGCAAACAGGTTTGCATTAAAGAAAGTAATTGTAGTAATGATGAGATATTTAAGCGTTTTTTTCATGATTATTTTTTTGTTTGAAGACCACCACCCATTTTACTAAAATCCCATATTAAGGAGAACAAAAAGTATCGTTGAATAGTAGTATAGCTACTTTGTGTTATGTTCCCATTCGATGCAGAACGGTCAAAACCAACATTTTGATTAAGGATATCGTTCACTGCTAAAGAGGCCTTCAAATTTTGCGATTTGAAAAACTTTTTAGATACCGAAGCGTTCCAGAGAAAACGCGAAAAATCCTGGTTAAAGGTTTGGGTTGCTCCCTTAAACTCGTATTGCCCGTCAGTATAAGCCTCAAATTTACCCGGAAGCTGGACTTCAATTCTTCCATAACCGTCCCATCCCCATCCATCACTGTTACTGGAAGTATTCACACTCGCCCTGGCAACATTGTAGGTAGGCCCAAAACGTCCGTAGAAATTATACTTTTTCTCCTTATATTTTGAAATGTTAACCCCACCCTGATAAACATAATTTTTTGTATTGTTTAACACCCGGTTACCAACACCATTTACAAGGCTGGTAATGTAATTGTAAGAGGTATTTCCGTATACATAACCGTTAATACCAACGTTCATATCAATGCCTTTTATTTTTCTGCTCGTTTGACCATTAAATGAAAAGTTTGATGGTATTTCATTAGAAAGATTGACAGATTTATAAGTACTCTTTGCTGTCGATGTCTCCGTAACCACATCGCTCACAATCGGATTTGCAGTAAAGCTGTAATAGGCGCTTAGCCAGATTGACTGATCGGAAATCACTTTATAAGAGTTATAATTTGCGCTTATACTGCTTCTGAAAGATGGGCGCAATTCGGGGTTACCAAGCGTAATATTCAATGGATCCGTATTGACACGAATAGGCTGAATTTGCTCCAGGGTAGGTTGATTCGTGTTACCGTTATAATTAAACCTTAATGATTTCTGCTGTGAAAACCGATACTGATAGGAAGCCTGAGGCATATAATTGACAAAATTACGCGTATACGACCTGTTGTTATATACATCGAACTGTTTGAAGTTAACCCCGCTGAACTTGGAGCCTAAGGTTGCAATTGATTTTCCTTTTTTATAATTAAATACAGCCCCGCCCTGATTAATGATCTGGTCCAGTTCATAATCATTACTAAACTCAGTATCTAAAATATTGTAAACACCATTTACAGATTGATTAAAAGATTTACGGTCTGATTGACCATTCATTAAACTCAATCCATAATTCACAATCACACTTAAAGAAGCCGTTATGGGTTCAGTATAAGCCAGATTAGACCTGAAAGTGGAATTGGTAATCTGGTTAACCTTATACTGATTAATCAAACTGTCAGGCCTACCTGTTGCATAAAATTTATTATCCGAGTTTAGATAACCTTCCGTATCACTTTTGTTGATTGATTCACTTAAACTTAACGAAAGGGTACGTCCTTTTTTCTTAAGCCGCTTGGTTAGTAAAGCAGTGGCATTAAACACCTGATCCTTTACATTGTTCTCGAGCTTCCTGTCTGTTGAATTAATAAGCGAACCAGCGCCATTCCGGCTTTCAGTGTTATATCTATTGAAGGTGTTACTTTCTTTTAAGGTTCCATCAACACTTACTTTAAGCGTTAACGTGGTATCTAATTTAATTTCGTAAGTGGCATCCAGTTTCTGCCTGAACATATCATTATTGTTGTATTGATCCGACACGTTATTGATCACCCCAGCAGTTTGATTATTCTGGCTAATGGTATTCCGGTCGCCACTTACCCGTATTGATCCGATTTTGTAGTTCGTATTTAGCGATTCTTTGTCTTTATTCCACTTACTGTCGAAATGCAAACCTCCCGTTCGTGCTACCGGTAAGCCCTCACCGTTATATTGCCCGTCGTAACTATCAAAATCATCGCCACCTGAACTGAAATACATATATCCATCGTCGCTCATCGTCATGGCGCTACCGCTATATTTATCCCGGTCATCCCATCCTAAACCAACTGTACCGTTATTGCCAAAAATACCATAGGCAGAAAACTTCTTTTTACCCCAGAACTTGTTTAGCATCAATTGTCCGGTATAATAATCATCAGTTCCATACCCGCCCTGTGCTTTACCAAAATAACCATTCTTTTTATCCTCTTTCAGTTTCACATTAATTGTTTTGGTTTTTTCACCGTCGTCGATACCGGTAAAACTGGCCTGATCACTCGCTTTGTCGTAAAGCTGAACAGATTCAACCATATCTGCGCGCAGGTTTTTGGTTACCAGCGTTGGGTCGTCGCCGAAAAACTCTTCCCCATCAACCAATACTTTCTGAACAGTTTTACCCTGTGCGGTAATCTTTCCGTCTTTATCTACCTGTATACCTGGAAACTGCTTAAGCAAATCTTCTACTTTCGAATTGGGCTCGATATTAAAAGCTTTAGGGTCAAACTCAACAGTGTCCCCTTTTATTTTCATCGCTGCGCGGTTACCCTTAATAATGACATCGGCTAAAAGCTTTGCCATGCCTGTTAAATTTATCTTCCCAAAGTCTTTGACCTGGGTAGTTGAATCGAGGGTAAAATGCTCCACAAAGTCGGCATATTTTGGATAAGAGGCTAATAAAATGAACTTACCGTTTTTTATGCCATTGAGTTCAAAAGTCCCATTTTCAGATGTGCGTGTAAATTTCACCAGTGTAGAGTCTTTGGCATTTAAAATCGCCACGGATGTTCCAGACAGTAATGTTGTTGAAGCAGTATCGATCGTGCGGCCTTTAATGCTGTGCTGCTGGGTTTGCGCCTTTAAACATGTGCCAAAGGAAAACAGCAGGCACATAGAGAGTAAGAGTCGTTTCATTAAGTAGATTGTTTTGTTTTTCCTAAGGTAAACTAATCCCTTAGTTTTATAAAACGTTTTAACCTTTTTTAACAAAAAATAATGTATTATCTTCACTACATATTCTATGAAACGCAAATATGAAGCTTCCATCTCTAAATCATCTTTACACCGGATTAATAAACGTCATTAAACGGTTCCCGCTTGAATTTTTATTTGCGCTTTGCGCTACATTTTGCTGGTGTTATTATATTCACCTTTCCGATTACAGGCAGCGAACTGAATTACACGAAGAACTTCGTGATACGCTCATAAAGTGTATCATGATGATGAACCTGGCACTGGCATTTATGCTGGCACTGGATTTATTTGCAGAACGAAACAATTATCCAATTGTAAAAAAATGGATGTTACGAATGGTTGCGCTTGCCTTTTGCGTGCTGCTTTTCTTTCTGCTTGACCCAATCCATCGAATTGCAGACATGTTCAGGATTGTGCTGCTGGCCTTCGCATTTCATCTTTTAGTCGCTTTTTCCCCATTTACGGGCAGTGACAATACTCAGGGGTTCTGGCAGTTTAATAAAATCCTCTTCCTGCGGTTTCTAACATCAGCCTTATATTCGGCGGTGCTGTTTGCAGGACTGGCAATTGCCCTGGTTGCCATAGACGGTCTATTTGCAGCAGATATCAGATGGTCTACCTACATGATAGTTTTTGCCATTATTACTGCAGGCTTCAATACCATATTCTTCCTTTCTGGGCTACCTACAGATATTCCCGGCCTAAATGAAGATCACAGTTATCCAAAAGGTTTAAAAATATTTACCCAGTTCGTGCTCATTCCGCTGATGACCATTTACCTGGCCATACTATTGGTTTATGAAATCAAGATCATCATCCTTTGGCAATTACCCAAAGGCCTTGTATCGAGCTTAGTATTGGGTTACGCTGTTTTTGGCATATTATCGTTGCTGTTAATTTACCCAATAAAGGATACTGCCGGCAATGGCTGGATTAAATTATTTTCTAAGTTTTTTTACGTCATGCTTATCCCATTAATCATACTGCTAACACTTGCCGTATCAAAACGTGTGGGGCATTATGGAATTACCGAAAGCCGGTACATCATCATCGTATTGGCTTTGTGGCTGGCGGCCATTACAATCTACTTCCTGTACAGTAAAAAGCAAAACATCAAAACCATTCCTGTAAGCCTTTGCCTCATTGCTCTGCTGGCTACTTATGGCCCGCAGAGTGCGTTTTCAGTTTCAAAGTATTCGCAGCTGAACCGACTGGAAAGAATGTTGAAATCGAAGAAACCTGAAGACCTGAAAGAGAGACCATCCGTAATCAGATACCTCATACAAGCCCATGGGTTAGCCATCCTTCAGCCATTTGTTAAAAAAGACCTTTCTGAAATTGAACGTAAAATAGAACTTAAAAATGATTACGTCTATAAGCAGCGGGAAGATAAAATAGATACGGCAATGGCCTTGCTAAAGATAAAAGACGAAGGAGAGACTGCCAGAAAGAGCATTAGTTTCACACTGGTGAATGATGAAAATGAGATTTTAAAGGTTAAGGGCTATGATTATGCAATAGAGATGAACACTTACCCGCAGCCTAAAAGTTTCGTGGTAAATGGCCATAAAATAGAAACCAATAGCAATAATGCAGGAAACAACCTGACCTTATCAGTAGATGCAATAGAAGTCTTATACATTGACGTAAACAAAATTTTCAAAGAAGCCATACCCGCCTTCAAGAGAGATAGCCTGAAAGCAACAAAAAATAAGCAGGAATTTTATTATCCCGGAAAGCTGATGCAGTTTAGCAAAACACTGGCAGGTTATGAATATACAGTTGTTATTACTTCGCTGCAACAAACCTATTATCCTGACGATGACACGGAGATTGCGAGAAACTGGGGAGATTCCAAAAGCTATTTACTTATTAAAAAGCTTTAGCAAAAAATATCAATAGCGTTACTAAATGGTCATTTAGTAACGCTATCAGTTTAGGGGTTGGTAGACCAGGCAGAAACGTCTTTAATAAAAATCCTTCTGTTTAACTTCAGATGTGCAATAATCAATTCAGCCAGATCTTCAGGTTGCATCACCTTATCCGGGTTGCCATCTGTTAACTTCAGATCAATTGCCATATCCGTAGCAGTGGTACTTGGTGCTAGTGCAGTAACCCTGATGTTATGCTTCCTCATTTCCTGCATCAGAGAAGTCGAAAATGCATTAACCGCTGCTTTTGAGGCAGAATAAGCACTGGTTACAGCCGCAGGACTAAAAGCAGATGAGCTGGAAATATTAATGATATCTCCGGTTTGCTTCTTCATCATTTGCGGAACAACAGCACGGGTCACGAAATAAGTACCGATTAAATTGGTTTGTATTACTTCCTGCCATTCGGTTGGATCAAGCTCTAAAAACTTTGCAAACTTCCCGATTCCGGCATTGTTGATCAGGATATCAATAAATCCAAGTTCTGACTGTATTTTCTCAACAGCACTGTTTACCGAGTCCAGATTTGCTACATCAGCCGTAGCGGTAGCCACCTTAACATGATATGCCTTTAACTCTTCAGCAAGTTGATCCAGATGACTTTGGGTTCTGCCAACCAGCGCAACGTTTACACCTTCATTCGCCAGGGCAATGGCAATTGCCTTGCCTATCCCTCTTCCTGCACCAGTAATTAATGCATTTTTCCCTGATATATTTTCCATTTTAATGATGTTATTTTTACTACAAATCAAATTTAATCCCCTGTGCCAAGGGCAAAGTATCCGAATAATTGATGGTATTCGTTTGCCTGCGCATGTAGGCTTTCCAGGCATCCGATCCGCTTTCCCTACCGCCGCCTGTTTCTTTTTCACCACCAAAAGCCCCACCAATTTCGGCGCCTGATGTGCCGATGTTCACATTTGCAATACCACAATCAGAACCTGTAGCAGATAAGAATTGCTCGGCTTCCCTCAAATTCAAAGTCATAATTGCCGATGACAAACCCTGGGGCACGCCATTTTGTAGCGCAATCGCCTCTTCCAGTGTACCATATTTAATCAGGTAAAGAATAGGAGCGAAGGTTTCATGCTGCACAATTTTGTATTCATTCTTTACTTCAGCGATGCAAGGCCTCACATAACAGCCACTGGTATAATGATCACCTGTTAAAACGCCGCCCTCTACAATAAAATTACCACCTTCCACTTTACATTTCTGTATCGAATCAAGATAAGCTGCAACAGCATCCTGATCTATAAGTGGCCCCACGTGATTATGCTCATCAAGGGGGTTGCCGATACGTAACTGATCATAAGCTTTAACCAGCTTCTCTTTAAACGCGTCATACACACTTTCGTGAATAATCAACCTCCGGGTGGATGTACAACGTTGCCCGGCAGTACCTACGGCACCGAACACCGCACCTATCAAACTCATATCCAAATCCGCATGTTCAGAAATGATGATCGCATTATTACCACCTAATTCTAAAAGGCTTTTCCCCAGGCGTGCGCCCACTGTAGCAGCAACCTCTTTACCCATCCGGGTAGATCCTGTTGCCGAAATTAAAGGAATCCTGCTGTCATTTGTCATTAATTCACCAACTACCCGGTCACCTAAAATCAGGTTGCAAACGCCATCTGCTACATCATTTTGCTTAAAAACATCCGCAATAATGTGCTGACAGGCTATTGCGGTTAGCGGTGTTTTTTCTGATGGTTTCCAGATGCAAACATTGCCACAGACTAATGCCAGGGCAGCATTCCAGCTCCACACCGCCACAGGGAAATTGAATGCTGAAATGATACCTACAATCCCAAGCGGATGCCATTGCTCATACATCCTGTGGCCCGGCCTTTCGCTATGCATGGTTAAACCATAAAGCTGACGTGACAGTCCTACGGCAAAATCGCAGATATCTATCATCTCCTGAACTTCCCCAAGCCCTTCCTGAAGACTTTTACCCATCTCATAAGAAACCAGTGTTCCTAAAGCTTCTTTCTTCTGCCTCAATGCATCACCAAACTGGCGCACCACTTCACCTCTTTTCGGTGCAGGAACGGTTTTCCATTGAGCAAAAGCAGTTTTTGCTTTTTCTACAATGGTTTCATAGTCTCCAGGGCTGGCTACTTTGGCTGTAGCAATGAGTTTTCCATCAACAGGAGAGAAGCTTGCTAAACTTTCAGTGTTTAAATTGCCTCCCCAAACCTTTCCGGTACTGAAAGCGGCATTGTTGATTTCTATACCAAGCTCATTTAAAATAGACTGAATATCTGTATTCATATATCTAACGATTTACACAAAAAAACGAAAAATTAAAGTAAAGCAGCCTACATTTGAGTCTTTACTTTATCACAATTGTTAAAGGTTGTGACCTGGTAACTGCATTAAAATCATAAAAAATGAATAAAAAATCCCTCCGCATTAGCCTTTTCCTGGCTATTGCACTCCTCTCAAATGCCGTTTTTGCACAAGAACAATCACCGGAAAAGTCTGCCGGTCTTTCGCCTTACCGCGTCACAGCAACCAAGGTCAATGATTTGATACACACTAAACTCGATGTATCTTTTGATTATGCGAAACGATACTTATATGGTAAAGAATGGCTAACCTTAAAGCCTCATTTTTATGCTACCGATTCACTAACTCTCGATGCACAGGGAATGGACATCAAGACTGTAGCGTTGGTTGGCGCAAAAGGAAATACGCCTTTAAAGTATACCTATCATGATAATAAATTATTTGTAGTACTCAATAAGAAGTACACTAATGCGGAAAAGTATACCATTTACATTGCCTATACTGCCAAACCAGATGAGCTTAAGGTAAAGGGCAGCGCGGCAATAACCGATGCTAAAGGCCTTTATTTTATTAATCCAGACGGAACCGACCTTAACAAACCAACACAAATCTGGACACAGGGGGAAACAGAATCTTCTTCTGCCTGGTTCCCTACCATTGACAAGCCTGACCAAAAAACAACTCAGGAAATTTCAATTACTGTCCAGTCTAAATATACCACTCTTTCAAACGGTAAACTCATTACCCAAAAAGCAAATGCCAACGGTACCAGAACTGATACCTGGAAAATGGACCTACCACATTCGCCATATTTGTTTATGATGGCTGTTGGTGATTTCAAAATCACAAAAGATACTTACAAAGGCAAAGAAGTAAATTATTACCTCGAACCTAGATTCGCGCCTTATGCAAAGCAGATTTTCGGTAAAACTCCGGTTATGATGAAATTCTACAGCGATATCTTAGGTTTAGATTACCCCTGGAATAAGTACGCGCAGGTAGTTGCAAGGGACTACGTTTCTGGCGCAATGGAAAACACTACAGCTACTCTGCATGGAGAACATGTTCAAAAAACTGACCGTGAACTGTTGGATGGAAATGAAGAAGGAACGATAGCACACGAACTTTTTCATCAGTGGTTTGGTGATTACGTTACCGCAGAATCCTGGTCCAACCTTACCATGAATGAATCTTTTGCAACTTTTGGTGAAATCATCTGGCATGGATATGATGCCGGGAAAGATGCCGAAGACAAATCGAGATATGAAAAATTGCAGTCGTATATCAGTTCTACTAAAAACGGAGACAGTCCTGTTTTAGCCAGATTTCATTATGCCGATAAAGAAGACATGTTCGATAACGTGAGTTATGCAAAAGGTTCTGTTATTCTTTATGCCTTAAAAAATCAGCTTGGCGATGCAGCCTTTTATAAAGGCCTTAATAGATACCTCACAACCAATGCATTCAAAAATGGCGAAACCCATCAGCTAAGATTAGCCTTTGAAGACATTTCAGGCAGAGACTGGAGTCCTTATTTTAATCAATGGTATTATGCCGGTGGACACCCCATTTTAGCGGTAGACTACGGCTATAGCAATGGAAAAGCAACTATAAAAGTAAAACAAACGCAAGATGCAACTGTTCAAATCTTTACTTTACCTGTTAAGATCGACATCTATGCTAACGGGCAGAAAATCCGAAAAGAGATTCTGATTAATCAGCGTGAACAGGATTTTTCTTTTGAGGTAGCGGCCAAGCCAGCACTAATCGATTTCGATGTAGATAAAATTATTGTAGGCGAAATCAATGACAATAAAACGGCAGAAAACTATTATTTCCAGTATAAAAACGCACCTGCCTATGCCAACAGAATAGAGGCTTTACAATTCATTATGCAAAGCAAAGCCAAAAGCGGTCAGCAGGTTTTACTTGCCGGATTAAAAGATATCTCAGGCGATTTACGCGCATTGAGCATTGACGGTTTAAACCTTGAAGATGCGGAGATTAAAGCAGCCGCTTTACCCGTTCTACTGCAAATGGCCAAAGCTGATAAAGACACAGAAGTCAGATCAGCTGCAATATCCAAACTTGCTGAAACAGGAGATCAAGCGTACACCACGCTGATGAACGAGAGTATAAAAGACAGATCTTACAAAGTGATAGCGGCAGGGATTGCTGGTCTTTCGAAGCTGGCGCCAGAGCAAAGTTCAGCGACTTTGGCATCCTTGGATCAGGATACAAAAGATCATATTTCAAGCTCAATTGCAGCGTTATATGTTGCAGATCCGAAAGATGAGCATCAGGCGTTTTACACCGACATTATGAGTAAAGGCGATCGCAATAAAATCTTTGCGGTAATCGGTCAGTATTTCCAGTATTTACGTGCTAACAATAACCCTGCTGTTACTGAAAAAGGCATTGGGGATATCAGAAATGTTATTGAACGGTTAAAACTTCAAAGCTACCTGAACAAGCAACTTTCAGGTGCGTACTCAGCTGCAGCGCAAGGCAAATCACAGCAAGCATCATCTGCAAGCGGTACAGCAAAAACCAACTTAAATAAGCAGGTGGAGATATTTAATAAAGCTGCGGCAGAATTGAATAAAGAGTAAAAGGGTTTTTAAAATCAAAAAGGCCAACGATTAATCGTTGGCCTTTTTGATTTATATCAGCGCTATAATTTACCTTGCCGATTGATAGGTTAATGTATCAGTGGCGTATCTACTTGTCGGGCTTGTTCCCCATTTGAAAGAAAGGTAAAAAGTTTTAGTTGCAGGGTCATATCGATTATCATAAGCCGGATCATTCGTCAATGAAATGTTTGAAGTGCTTTTCATTGTTACCCTATTTGTATTAGGGTTAACACTAATGGTTAATCCGTCAATTCCTCCAACGCCGCCGCCTGTAGCCCAAACCTGAGAAAAATCTAAAGCATTTGCACCATTACTTACTAAATCTTTCGTTAAACCTTTGAAATTCCCTGTTAAACCATCAGTATCACCTTCCCTGAATACATAACCTTTGAAGCTATACTTACCATCGTATCTGTTTCTAACAGCTACCTTAATTACTACCGCTCCAAAGTTCTTACTGATGACTTCACCTGATGCATCGGTTATGCTTACCGGAAGGCCATAGCTAACTGCCGGATCAAGCAAAGTGCTCGAAATTTTAACCGGAACCTGTACCCTGCGTTGGTTAGCAGGAATAATGATGGTTGTTGGCATGGTAAATGCATTTGCCGGTACCATAGTCAATTGCTGGTCAGTATGACTTGCATTATATCTGGTTAATGTAGCAGCATTGGTTGATAATGTAACTTTAATGTCTGTTGACTTAGTGGTAGAGGCAGCATAGTTGATATAAAAAATGTAATCACTAGGGCTGTCCTGCTGGATAAGCGAAGTAGACAGTGAGTTTACACCACCATCACCAACCGGCGAACCAACGGGAATTTCTACTACAGGTGTTGTTCCTGAGAAGTCAGGCTGTTCATTTTTATTTTTTAAACACGACGATAGGGTTAATCCGCATAGTACAGCTAAAAAACCACCTAAAATATTTTTCGTTTTCATCTCTTTCTAATATTTTATTTAACATCCCAGAAAATTCTGGAAGTAAATTGATTAATGTTGCCTTCAGCAGCCACGTTTGCTGAATTGGTATTGTATTCTCTTTGAGGATAGAGCATTCGTACAGGAATTTTTCTGGTGGTAACCGTCGATGCAATAGAAATTGGCATATCTGCAGGGAGCTCCAAACGTCTGTAGTCTGTCCATGGTTCAATATCATTTGTACCATTCATTGCAGCCCATTTTTGTTTGATAATTAAAGCAATTTTATCTGTATTCGAAGACCATGTTGCAACCGCCTGATCGGTTAGATACGTTGTAGCTTCTGCTTGAGTTAATCCGAGATAGGCAAAGTTCGCCTTAACAGCTGATTCATAAAGAGTCTGTGCAGAACCCGAAATGTAACCTCTCTGAGCAGCTTCTGCCTGCAAAAATAAACTTTCAAAGTCAGTTAAAATCGGCTGATCCTGACTAAACGATTTCAGGACTCCTTTACCGATACTGGACACCGTAACGATTGTTTGGTCGAAATTAACTTCCTGCCCCCAAACAAGGCTAACGTAAGTACTACCTGCACCATCATTTACGGTATTATAAAACTTTCCTAATCTTGGATCATTGTTGTTTTTTAAGAAGTCCATTCCGTAAGTACTCGCCAGCATATAACCATGAGATGCTGTTCTGGTACCATCAACTCCGTACCCATAAACAGCCCAGAATGGGTTCTGCTTACCGGCTGTGTTTAAATATCCAGGATTATTGGCAATTCCTTCCCCCGAACCTATAAAACCAAAGCCATTTGCATTGATCTTTGCAATCTCATCTTTAATATATTGATCCCTACCAGGCATTTCAGATTGACGCAACAATATTCTTAGCTTTAATGTGTTAGCGAACTTACCCCATTTCTGAAGATTTCCTTTAGCATAAATATCAGCAGTGGCATCAGCAGGAGCAACTGTTGCACTTTTAAATAAATTAGCTGCAGTATCCAGTTGTTTGGCAAGATCTTCATAAATCGCCTGAGCCTTATCGTACTTTGGCGTTAAGAATAATACAGACTTCGATGCCTGAGTATATGGCACATTACCATAAAAATCTACCAGGTATTGGTAATCCCAGGCTTTCATGGTTTTTGCTATAGCGGTAAAGAAGTTTTGCCCTGTCGCTTTACTTTGAGTTTCAAGATAAGCGTAATCATTTAGGTTGTCATATAAATTTGACCATAGTACAGTAGATCCACTCCAATTTGTGGTAAAATTATACGAACGCTCCTCATACCACCCAGACACACCACCTGGTGTCATCCAATAGTTCATCCATAGTGCTGCAAAGCTGTAAAAAATTGAATTCCCTGTAGTATAAGCGGCTGTATTGTTCAACGCACCTGTTAAAACCAACGCTGGCTTAACAACAGTTGCACTGTTTGGGTTGTCATTTATATCTAAAAACCCTTTTTTGCAAGCACCAAGCACTAGCACTGATGCTGTTAGTATATATAAAAATATTTTTTTCATATCCATTTTAATTAAAAGCCAATAGTTGCGGTAAAACCATAGATACGTGTTGGTGGAGTCTGATTAAGATTGTTAACCCCTTGTGCATTTCCTGTACCAACATTTATTTCCGGATCGGTATAAATATTATCGCTAGGTCTGAACATAAAAAGATTTCTCCCTACCAAAGCGATGCTTGCATTTTTGATGAATGGTGCTTTGTTTCGTAACCACTGAGTAGGTACCTGATATGCCAGTGATAATTCCCTGATTTTCCAGAATGCGGCACTCATCACATAGTTAGCTGCAGTATTTGTACGAATTCCATCAGACCAGAAAGAGCCATTTCCTGAAATGGTAGTGGTGTTAGTATTTGGTATGTACACACCTGGCGAAGTTTGGATGACTGAGTTAGGATAAACAAAACGCTCACGTCCTGCCTCTCCTGATGTATAGCTAATTCCTGCAAAGTCAAGCGTACCTGCAAAACTGTTATAAAAGACATTACCACTTCTATACTCCGCAACGCCAGACAATGTGAAGTTTTTAAAGGTGATGCTGGTGTTGATTCCCAGTACATCGGTAGGATTCGTTTGACCAAAATCTTTGTTTACCGGATTTGTTAACGGCAATCCGGTATTCGGATCTACTATTATTCGTCCCTGAGGATCCGTTTGATAAGAACTGACCTGCAAAGAAGGGAAACTCTGTCCTACAACAATATAATTATTATCTCCAATGCTTAATTGATTTTGTCCTTGGTAAAGTTCCAGTACTTTATTGGTATTATATGAGTAATTAATACCAACGTTCCATCTAAAACCATTCGCCAAACCGATTACCGGAGCGGCATTCAGACTGAATTCGATACCTTTGTTTTCACCAACTCCGGTGTTAATTACCGCACTCGTATATCCGGTTGTGCCAGATAAATCAATACCATTGATAATTTCCTGATCTTTGGTCTTTTGCAAATATGCTGAGGTTTCGAGCGTTATGCGGTTATTTAAGAAACCTATATCTACCCCAATCTCTTTGGAAATTGTATTTTCGGGCTTTAAGTTGGGATCATATACCGAATTATCTATCGAATAACCGGCTGTACTACCATATGGAAAATTCCCTGCCGGACTAATGGTTGAAATCAATCGATAAGGATCAATTTGAACTGCGTATACTTTCGAGATACCTCCACGCAATTTTAAATTGCTAATAACTTTACTTTCCTTTAAAGCTGGAATAGCATCTGAAAGTGTAATTGCAGCATCTATTGCTGGATAAAAAAATGATCTGTTACTAACTGCCAACCTAGAATCCCAATCATTTCTTCCTGAAATGTGAATGGTAAAGTAGTCATTGTACGTGGCTGTTAAATCACCAAATACACCTAACTGCCGCGAGTTTCGTTCTGTTTCCGAGCCAACAATCTCTCCAGTACGATTATTGATATTAAATACATTATCTACAACCAGATTAGAGCCTGATTGAGACATATATTTATAGTTTTTCTGAATGATCTGAGCACCCCCGATTAATGTAAACTTAAATCGATTAAACGTTTTAGTAGCCGTTGCTAAAAAATCGCCTGTATATCTGCTTTCGAATTCATTGTAATCACCTACCGATGATTTGATATATTGGGTGGCGGCTGCAGCCTTTCCTGAATCATGTGCAAAGTCAGAATATGTATATGCGTAATTTTTATTTTTACCCTGCGTATTTTTGGTGCTTAAACCACCTCTTGCCATTAAGCTGATCCAGTCTACCGGCTTATAAGTGATTGATAGATTACCTAACAAATCATCCCGTCTTTCATTGTTGCGATACTGCTGAAGACCAAAATATGGGCTGGAATAATAGTCGTTGTAATAATTATTTGGATTGCCGTATAAAGAGTTCAGGTCACTGTACTCGCTAAGCGGAACATTTCCTGGGGTATTAATCACATTGTTATAAACCTGATTAGTACTCTTATCATAATTTCTCTGCGTATAATTAAATGAATAGTCGGCCAGAAACTTATTAATCTTACGAGTTCCATTAATACGAAACGCGGTTCTATTGGATTTATCACCCGGTACATAGCCTTTACTATTTACACGTTGCATGTTAATATAGGTTGTACCATTTTCATTACCACCTGAGTATGTAAGATCATTCTGCTCATCAATACCGGTTTCAAAAAAGTTTTCCTTTTCACCCTCCTTATAGCTATATGGAACCATCTGGTAAGTTCCATCCGGCAAAACCCGCCCTAAAGGCCTTAGGCTACCATCAAAACGATCGCCAAAAGTTTGATTCTCGAATGGGGTATATAAGCCAAATCCGTATGCGTCCTGGTCGGTACCACCTCCGAATTCCGTTTGCAGCTTTGGAAAATAGGATAAACGATTTAGTAAAGTGGAATTAGTATAAGTTACCGTTCCTCCGTCAGCAGATCCCCTCTTGGTACTTACGATGATAACACCATTAGAAGCATCTGAACCGTATAGTGCAGCTGCGTTAGCGCCTTTCAGAATATTCACATTATCGATATCATTCGGATTGATGGAGTTAAGCTGACTCAACGGAACGATGACCCCATCAAGTACCAGTAAAGCCTGGTTGTTACCCGTAAAAGATCGGTTACCTCTTAGCACCACCCTCACCTGGTCGCCAGCATCTATCTGGTTATTTGCCTGATTGATTTGCAAGCCGGCAACCTTTCCTGATAATCCGGTGGCAAGATTGGTTGGTCTGCTTGAGGTAAGAGCTTTCCCAGTTACTTGTTGTGTGGCATAACCAATTTCTTTTGGTTTACGTTTAATACCAAGGGCTGTTGCAATAGTAACCTCACCCAAACTCTTTGAATCCGAGGCCAGCTTGATGATCAACGTAGATTGATCGCTGAACGTAACTTCCTGAGCCAAATAGCCGAGATAGCTGAATTGTAACACCTCATTTGAATTGACAGTGATGGTGAATTTTCCATCTGACCCAGTTAGTGTGCCTTTTTTGGTGTCTTTAATTTTCACGTTCACGCCCGGTAGTGGCAATCCATCACTGGAGTCAACCACTCTTCCCGTAATATTTTTACTCTGGGCACTCACATTGAGAATCCCATAAAATAAAAACATGAACAGACTTAGTACAAGTTTTTTCATTTCTTAGTTTATTTTAGTTAATAATAACGCGAATTACTTGTTTTTTTACCTATTAATCAAAGAAAAAAATACTTTATTTTAAAAATCAGTAAAATAGATTTAAAGAATCACTAAAATGTTTTAGCAAAGAGATATTTTGATTACATTTACCAGAATAAAAACAAAAAGTAGCCTTTATTTTTCAACCCTTCATCAAGGTACTTTTATCATTTTATTCAAAACCCTGGTCGTGAAAAAAATTGCTTGCCTGTTAACAATATTTTCAATGTTTTCTTTAGCCCGCGCGCAGAACGTAACGGTTGGCCCAAGTGCGAAACCACTCAGAACATCTATCGCAAACGTGTCGGCAGAAGGATCGCCGTACTTTAACGATAAATACTCAGAAAGTATGCTAAAAACAAACAGCAATCGGGACCTGAAAGTAGATAAGCTCAGATACAACCTTCTTGCACAACAGCTGGAATACACCGATGCTAAGGATGTTACATATGCGATACAAGACTCGGTATTTTCATTCAGTATTACAGATACCGCCGGAATGAAACATATTTTTTCTAAAAGAGAAAATGACCCTTCGAAAGGTTATTTCGAATTACTTTTTAAAGACAACACATCACTATACAGAGCGGCAACTGCAAAGCAAGAGCTGACAGAAGACTTCTACACCAAAAAGAAGATCAATAGAATTGTTCAGCAAAACATGTATTTCATCAGCTCAGGCAAGAACTTCAACAAAGTTAACCCTTCGAAAAAAGGAATTCTTGAAGCCTTTCCAGATAAGAAAAATGAGCTTAAATTTTTTATCACTCAGGAGCAGTTGGATCTAAAAACTCAAGGAGACTTTATTTCAATAACGAAATACTACAATTCCCTTAAATAAAATGCCGTAGGCATTAACTTTCTATTTCAAACCCAAAGTTTTCATTTTAACGAAATTAATCAAAACAGAAGGCCTTAGATCTTCAGGTAGCTCTTTCGATGTCCTTTTTTTCATGACCCACTCATTACCATACTCCAATATATTTATCTTATTTTTGTAAAAGTAGGGAGGAAGGAACCGCGATGTTGAAAAAACAACAGATTATCTAAACACGATAATCACACCCAATAAGCTTTATTTTCAGTCATTTACATTGTTTTTAACAATTGATGTTAATAATTATTTGTAAAATCAACAATTTAAATTATTAAACTTATAATGTGTTTATCTGATACTGGCACGGCTCTTTAATAGGTTATAGATATGGAAGAAGAATTCTTTTTTGAATCCAACGAAGACGCACAACGTTCTGTAGAACGTTATGAAGAAATGCTTCGTAATCAGGATCAGTATTTTTTTGATGCTGGTGCATTCGAATACATCGTAGATTTTTACATCGAGAAAAATGATCCTGTTAAGGCATTACAGGTGGTTGATTTTGCAATCAATCAGCACCCATATGCAACAGTGTTTTTAATTAAACAAGCACACTTATATATTCTCACCAACAATCACGAACAGGCATTTATTTCCCTGCAAAAAGCAGAGTTACTGGAATCATCAGAGCCCGACATCTATTTGTTAAGGGGAAATATTTACCAGAATACCGAACGCTTTAGTGAGGCACTGGAGAATTACGAAAAGGCCCTTGGCCTGGCTGAAAGCACTGATGAAATTCTTTTGCAGATGGCTTATGTATATCAAAGCATGGGCGATTATGAGAATGCCATCAACTATATTAAACAGAGCCTGGAGCAAAACATGGAAAACCAGGATGGCTTATATGAATTGGCATTCTGTTATGATGTGCTGGATAAACAGGAAGAAAGCATTAAATTCTATCAGCAGTATATCGACACCGATCCTTATTCTTATGCTGCCTGGTATAACCTGGGTAACAGCTTTCACAAATTAAATCTTTTTGAGAAAGCCATTGATGCTTATGATTATGCTATTCTGATTAAGGAGGATTTCAGTTCGGCTTATTTCAATAAAGGCAATGCGTTGGTGCAGTTAGATAAATATGACGAGGCTATTGAAGTTTATAAACAAACATTTGAATATGAGCAACCAAATGCCGATACCTACTGTGCCATAGGCGAATGCTGCGAGAAACTGGAAAAAATGGACGAGGCCCGTTCATACTATAAAAAGTCAGTAAAAATGGATCCGAAGATGGCTGATGCCTGGTTTGGAATAGGGGTTACCCTAAACCATGAGGAGCGTTATTTCGAATCCTTACATTTTTATAAAAAAGCAATTGATTTAGAAGCAGAGAATGCTGATTTCTGGTTTGCAATGGCTGATGCCTACTACAAGCTGGGCCAGATTGAAGAATCTATAGCGGCATATGAGAAGGTTCTCGAATATAATCCGCTGGATGTTGAAGCCTGGCTGGATTTCAGCACCGTACTTTACGAGCAGGGAAAATTATTAGAGGCTTCAGAAACGATGGCCGAAGCGATCAAAAATAATCCTGAAGCTGCCGAACTCTACTACCGCATGGTAGCCTATCTGTTTGCATTGGGAAGCTATGCCGATGCATTGGGTTATCTGGAAACCGCACTAACAACAGATCCTGAGAAACATTATATTTTATTTGAATACCTGCCTCAACTACAGGATAACAGCGCCATTATCAGCGTTATAAACCGATATATTCGGTAACAGTCTTGTGAGAAAAATTTAACTAATAAATCTGAAATTTTTTTTCACTTTTGTACACATATGAATTACCCATTATTAAACGTTCCTGAACGTCCATCAAAACCGCGCCAGAAAGGCTTAACAATGGTTATGGATAAGGGATTAAGCCTACGCCAGGTGGAAGATTTTATTGAAGTAGCTGGCGTACATACCGATATCGTAAAATTAGGTTGGGCAACATCGCATGTTACCCCGAATCTTAAAGAAAAATTAGCTTTATATAAAAGTGCGGGCATTCCTACCTACTTTGGTGGAACTTTGTTTGAAGCATTTATCATCCGTGATCAATTCACAGATTATCAACGTATTTTAGACCAATATGGAATGGAATATGCCGAAGTTTCTGATGGTTCTATTGAAATTGAACATGATAAAAAATGCGGTTTCATAAGCGAACTATCAAAACAGGTTACGGTTATTTCTGAAGTAGGAAGCAAAGACGCAGCAAAAATATTTGCCCCTTATAAGTGGATAAAATTAATGCAGGCAGAAATTGAAGCAGGTTCCTGGAAAGTAATTGCCGAAGCGCGTGAAGGCGGAAATGTGGGTATATACCGTGGAAGCGGTGAGGTACGCGAAGGTTTGGTTGATGAGATATTGACTCAAATTCCTGAGGAAACCATTATCTGGGAAGCACCACAAAAAGAACAACAGGTTTGGTTTATCAAATTAATTGGAACCAATGTAAACTTAGGAAATATTGCGCCAGCTGAAGTAATTCCACTGGAAACCATTCGCTTAGGACTTAGAGGAGATACCTTTGATTATTTCCTTAATAAAACTAAATAATTACAAATTCTTTTGGCAAGGCAAAATTAATCTTTCTTATCAGACAGATTAGTTTTGCCTTGTTTAATATGATAAGAATATGAAAACATACGGACTAATCGGATATCCTTTATCACATTCTTTCTCCAAAAAATACTTCACAGAAAAATTTCTTAATGAAGGGATTGGTGATCATCATTACGAACTTTTCCCTATTGAAGATATTAAATCTCTACCTGATTTACTAAATGCAAATTCAACATTGTGTGGATTGAACGTGACCATTCCACATAAGGTAAATGTGCTTTGTTATTTGAATGAGGTTGATGAGGCAGCAGATCAGATAGGAGCCGTAAATTGCATTTCCATTAAATCATTCGACGGAGAAAACTATTTAAAAGGATACAATACCGATGCTTTTGGCTTTGAAGAGTCGCTTAAACCATTGCTGGCAGACCACCATCAAAAGGCGTTGGTGTTTGGAGATGGCGGAGCAGCCAAAGCGGTAAAGTATGTACTGAAAAAATTGAATATCACCTACCAGATTGTGGTGCGAAAAGCCACTCCAGGTGCGATATTGTATAAAGAGATTACGCCCGAAATTTTAGCCTCGCATAAGCTGCTAATTAATACCACGCCTTTGGGCATGTCGCCAAATATTGATACTTATCCTGAAATAGATTACAGCTTAATCGATTCGAGCTACCTGGCTTATGATTTGGTGTACAATCCTTTAGAAACAGCCTTTTTGGCAAAGGCCGCTGCACAGGGTGCCCAAATCAAAAACGGTTTAGAAATGTTATATCAACAGGCAGAGAAAGCCTGGGCCATCTGGAATAAATAATGATGCTGGTGATCAATCATTGAAAAGCGGGTCAATCAAATCAGGTATTTAATGCTATGAAAATAAAACAGATAATCTTTTTACCGTTTGCACTACTGCTGGGTTTTTCGGCCTGTCGGAATAATGATTATAGTCCAAAACCAAAGGCTTATTACAGAATTGAATTTCCGGAAAAATCATATCAGGCACTAAAGGCACCTGTGCCCTTCTCATTTTCTTACCCTGCTTACGCTTCAGTTGAACAAGATAAAAGCCGCGACGCACAAAATAACTGGTATAATTTACACTTTAAGCAGTTTAATGGTTATCTACATTTAACCTATTATGATGTTTCCGGGAAAGAAGCCTTCAATGAAATGGTGGAAGATGCAAGGAAACTAGCTTTCAAGCATACCATTAAAGCAAGTGCAATCGATCAGAAACTGATTAATTATCCAGAGAAAAGGGTTTATGGAGTGTATTACGCGATAGAAGGAAATACTGCATCATCCGTACAGTTTTTCTTAACCGATAGTGTGAAACATTATTTCAGGGGTGCACTTTATTTTAATGAACGCCCGCAGTATGATTCCATAGCACCCGTGATAAAATTTATAAAAACTGATATCGATACACTTATTTCAACATTTAGGTGGAAAAACTAAAGAACTATGATTACCGTAAAAACATTCACATTTAACGCGTACAGTGAAAACACATACCTGCTTTTCGATGAAACCAGGGAATGTGTAATCATCGACCCCGGGATGTATGATGCCTCGGAGCAGAACGAAATTGCTTCGTTTATAAAATCAAATGAATTAACACCGGTATTGCTTCTAAATACACACTGCCACCTGGACCACGTGTTTGGCAATAAGTTTATTTTTGATACTTACGGACTAAAGCCTCAGTTTAACGAGGGAGAATTACCAATTATCAGTGCAATCCCGGGTTATGCACCCTCAATGGGATTTACCCGCTATGAGCTTTCACCTTTACCAGATGTTTTTCTTCCTCAATCAGGTACAGTATCATTCGGCAATAGTACGCTGGATTTGATTTTCGCACCGGGACATTCTCCTGCTCACCTGTGTTTTTATAACAAAGAAGATCATATCCTGATGGGGGGCGATGTATTATTTTATGGCAGCATTGGCCGAACCGACCTTCCCGGCGGGAACCATCAGCAACTTATCGAAAACATTTCAACCAAACTTTTTGTATTACCAGAAGAAACCAAAGTTTACCCTGGCCACGGTCCGGCAACAACTATTGAGTTTGAAAAAAAACACAATCCTTTCTTTTAGCGAAAAGTGAGTTAGGGCAGGTTGCATTTTCCATCTTACATGATACATCTTACATTTTAACTATCTTTACCAGCGTGAATGCGTCGTTCTATATTGCCAAAAGGTATTTGTTCGCAAAGAAGTCTACAAATGCCATCAATCTGATATCAGGCATATCAATGGTTGGCGTTATGGTTGGAAGCGCCGCACTAATTATTATACTTTCGGTTTTTAACGGACTGGAAACGGTGGTTTTGGGAATGTTTGATACCGTTACCTCACAAATCCAGATTACGCCTGCAAAAGGCAAAACCTTTGACCCCAACACTACTTATTTCAATTCCCTCAGAAAAAACAAAGCTGTTTACGCTTTCGCTGAAGTACTGCAGGAAAATGCCCTGTTAAAATACAATAACAAGCAGGCCGTAGGTATGGTGAAAGGCGTAAGTGATGCTTATTTAAAAAATCCAAAACTAGACAGTACGATTAGAGAAGGAAAGTTTGTATTAAAAAGCAAGAGCGGCAATCACGCAGTGATCGGTAATGGCCTGCAAAGTTATCTGGCGATTAATACTTTCGACCCCTTCACCGAACTGGAATTATACTCCCCAAAGAAAACGATTGCTGTGAATTCTATCAATCCGACTGAAGATTTCAATTTAAAGAGCATACCTGTTAGCGGTGTTTTCGAAGTGCAGGAAGAGTTTGACAATGGCATCATTGTGCCGCTCGAATTTGCCCGTGAATTACTTGATGAGCCTGTAAATGTTTCATCACTCGAAATCAATCTTAATCAGGGAGTAGACGTTGATGATTTCAAAAGTGAAATTGCCAGTAAACTTGGTGATACTTTTTCAGTGAAAAACCGGGCTGAACAAAATAGTTCTCTGCATCATATTTTCAATTCGGAAAAAAGCATGGTTTATATCATCCTTACCTTTATTCTGATCATTGCCATTTTTAACGTTGTGGGCTCATTAACGATGCTGGTAATTGATAAAGTAAAGGACATTGCCATCCTCAGTAGCCTGGGCGCAGGAAGAAAATTAATTAAACGTATTTTCCTGATTGAAGGCATGATGATTACGATGTCGGGCTGCGTGCTGGGTTTAATCATTGGTGTAATATTTTATTACGTCCAACATACCTTCGGCATCATAAAAATGGGAGAGGGTTCAATGCTGAATTCCTATCCGATAGGATTGAAATGGAAAGATTTTGTATTAGTTTTCATAACAGTTGGTATTTTCTCATTTTTGGCATCTGCTTTGTCATCTAATTTAAGTGTAAAGAAGATCGATCAGATAAATCAAACTATATAGCATGAAGTTTTTTAAGCAAGCAATAGTATTCGTTGTGCTCCTTGGCGTAGCCGTTACAGCTTGTAATAGGGATAATAAAGCCGAGGGTGATAAAACGAATGTAAAAATGGTTAAGGGCTTGTATACCTTTGGCCCGGAAATGAAATCCTTTACACTTTGTGAGGACGGACGTGAATACTGGGTTACCGATAGTGTTAAAAACCTTGAACTGCAATACAACAACCTTGGCTTCGAAAAACCTTATGAACCAGTTTACGTTGAATTAGAAGGCTATTTTACAAAATCTGATACCGCTACCGTTTCCCAGGACTTTGATTCTACACTGGTTGTAACCAAAGTGGTAAAAATCAGTAAAGAAATCCCCGACGGATCCTGTTCTCAATAAGATAGAAATTTCCAATATATAAAAGGCGGCATCTGGATTACAGATTGCCGCCTTTTTCGTTTTGCAACCGCAGCATTTTTGTTCCATTCCAGCCCAATACTGATAGTTTATTTACAGGGGCTCAACAGGGAATCGAGAGGGGGTTAACAGGCATTTGCCCCTACTAACCCCCTGTTAACCCCCTATTAAGCCCCTGCCAAGCCCCTGTCAATCTAAGCCCGTTACAGAAAACGGGTATAAATAAAAAAGCTCCTTGACATAACATCAAGGAGCTCAGTATTGTACTAAAGAAATCTACTGTGCAGGGAAGCTGAAATTGTAAGTTCCTTGCTCACCAATACCAGAAATATTGATCATATTGTTTCTGCCCATTGGCAATGCCTTCTGCACATCTGCAACAGAGCTTACCGGCTGTCCGTTAACTTTCGTAATAATTAATCCCTTTTCTACACCAATGTTATCGAAAGCTTTACCAGTAACAACTGAAGTCACTACAACCCCACTATTAATTCCATACTTAGATTTCTGGGCTTGCGTAGCAGGAGCAAACGTTGCGCCCAACTTAGAAACCTCAACACTTTTCGCAGCAGTATTAGTTGCGGTTAAACCAACACTTGATTCACCTTTTAAGGTTACGGTAATGTCTTTTAATGAACCATCTCTCAATACGCTTAATTTCACTTTATCACCTGGATTTAGGCGGCCAATTTTCTCCTGTAAATCAGGTGAGTCGTTAATGACTACTCCCTCTACTTTTTTAATGATATCGCCTGGTTTAATACCAGCTGCAGCAGCACCGCCACCAGCAACTACATCACTCACGTATAAGCCGCTCACCTCGTTTGTCTTGATATTATCTGGTTTTTCCTCTGCACTAAGCGGGAAGAAGTTAACACCAATATAACCACGTTTAACAGAGCCATATTTCATAAAATCATCAACAATTTTACGGGCAAGGTTAACCGGTATAGCAAAACCATAACCCTGGTTATAACCACTTTGAGACGCGATAGCTGAATTGATACCTACCAGTTCGCCACTTGCGTTTACCAATGCGCCACCACTGTTTCCAGGATTAATGGCAGCATCTGTCTGGATAAAAGATTCGATACTGGTGTTCGCCGGTGCCTGTGGTCTTTTACCTGTACGCTGATATTCACGGTATTCCTGCTCAGTCATCTCATTCCCACGTTGTTCCTGACCAATAATACCTATGCTCCGGTTTTTCGCGCTTACAATACCCGCAGTAACAGTTGTATTTAAATCTAACGGGAAACCTACTGCCAGTACCCATTCACCAACCTGAACATTATCAGAGTTACCCATTTTTACTACCGGCAATCCTGTAGCGTTTACTTTGATCAAGGCTAAATCTGTATTAGGGTCACGACCAATTACCTTGGCTTCTACTTTTCTTCTGTCGGTTAACACTACTTCCACTTTCGAAGCATTTTCTACTACGTGATTATTCGTTACGATATATCCATCCTGGCTGATAATGACACCCGATCCGGATGCCGCCCTTGGCTGACGTTGTGCCTGACGGCCACCGCCTCCGAAGAAATCATCGAACATATCAAAAGGAGATGAACTGCGTTCATTACCACCACTTTTTGCTTCATAAGTAGTTTTGATGTGCACTACGCCCGGCGCAACCGCAGCTGCTGCCTGCGTAAAATCTGCAGTACCCGCAGATGAAACCTTTAACGGGTTATTGGCAAAGTACAAATTCTGCTTTTCAGAAATTGTACTGCCTGTTTGGTTGCGCTCAAATAGCTTATAACCCCCAACCGCTGCTACCCCACCTATAAAGGCAGCTAATACGGTAACTCCTAATATTTTTTTCATGTGTTTGTATATTGTTTTTTAATAGTCATGAAGCCATTAAAACCTATTGATTGGTTAGACTCTAGTAACTTCACTTGTTTGATAATGTTAATTTAAAAACCTGATCTGTTATAAACTAATTTGCTAGCTAATGGTTTGCCTATAATCGATTTCGGTCAATTTGCTTAAGCACCTGGTCACTTTGATTTAAGCAGGATGCTCAGGCAGTTTTTATCTGCTCAAATTTTCTTTCGTAAGTTTATTCAAATTTAATACCATATAAACGATATTTGCATCTTCAAAGCGCTTTAAACCTTGTTAAAAAATGTTAAATTACAAAACATCAGGGGCCGAAGAAATATTGCAACTCAAATATTGCATAAAATAATGAAGATTAAATGAAAATCAATTTTTTAAAATATCAGGGTGCGGGTAACGATTTTATTTTGATTGATCACACTGCAGGACCACTAAAAAACATTGATAATGAACTGGTTGAAAAACTATGTCACCGACGTTTTGGTGTGGGCGCAGATGGGCTCATGTTTCTGACCAAACATCCTGATTATGATTTTGAGATGCACTACTTTAATGCTGATGGAAAATTAGGTAGTATGTGTGGAAACGGTGGCCGCTGCATTGTGGCCTTTGCTAAGCACCTGGGCATCATTGGCAAAGAGACTAACTTTTTGGCAGTAGACGGTCCTCATTATGCCAGAATTTCAGAATCGGGAGATTGGGTTGACCTTCAGATGATTGATGTGGATTCCATCACAAATGATGGCGAGGCTTTCGTACTGAACACAGGCTCTCCTCATTATGTTGCCATACAGGATAACCTAAGCAGTTTTGATGTTTTTAATGCCGGAAAAAGCATCCGCTATAATACCAACTATAACGAAAAGGGAATTAATGTAAATTTCGTTGAAGATAATGGCGACCATTTATTTGTGCGTACTTACGAACGTGGCGTTGAAGATGAAACCTATGCCTGTGGCACTGGTGTTACCGCTGTTGCAATGGCAATGGCGAAATACAAAAACCAGACAGGCCATATTACAACTGCGATCAAAGTATTGGGCGGCGACATTAAAATAGAATTCGATTACGACGGACATAAATTTACCAATGTATTTTTATGCGGTCCGGCAAAATTAGTATTTGAAGGCGAGGTTGAATAACCTGGCCTTTAAGTATCCCGTTGTAACAAAGCCAGCCATTCGATATCTTAACTAAAAGCAAAACATGAACTTTTTAGGCAATATCATCTGGATTATTTTTGGCGGTATATTTATTTTTTTCGAATATATTATTGGCGGATTAATTTTATGCCTCACTATTGTTGGCATACCCTTTGGCATTCAATGTTTTAAATTTGCGATAGTTGGCCTTGCGCCTTTTGGCGTCAAAATTAAAGATACATCTTCTAACACCGGCTGCCTGTCAACCATTATGAACCTGATCTGGATTCTCTGTGGAGGATTCTGGATTGCACTGACACATCTTTTCTTTGGGATATTACTTTGTATCACCATCGTAGGTATCCCGTTCGGACGTCAGCATTTCAAGCTCATGAATCTGGCGTTTACACCCTTTGGAAAATCCATTTCCTGAAAACTATAACTGACTATAAAGCGTAAGAACTATTTTATCAGGCCTATTTTTTTTGAATGACTGATGGCTTCCTCACTACTGTTAAACAAACAGGTTTCCACACCCTTAAGCTCAATTTTGTCTAAAGCGGACCTTGCATCTATGAACTTTTCAGGCCTGATGTTCCTGATGTAGACCGCAGCTATATTTTGTGGATATTTTTCTACGATAGCCGCATATATAGTAGGATCCTGCTGAGAATTGTCGCCAAAGAAAACAAATTTTTGATTCGGGAAAGCATCAAGTATCCTCATAACCCTAAGTAACTTGCCCTCGTGTCCGGTTCTACCTGTAGCTATTAAATCCTTCCATCTTTTTAATGTGTTCAGTAAAAAAGCCCCATCTGGCAGTTTATGGAAATGAAATGTTTCAATTAAATAATCATAAAGGTTCCATTCGCTGCTGCTGACATAAAAAAAAGGGTTGGGCTGATCCTCCTGCGTATGTGATAAAGCAAGCTGCCGGTAATGTTCTGCAACATTCGGAAACGTTTTTCGTGTATGTGGATTTTTGATAAAAAGTTCTCTTAACCTCCTGGCAATGGTAGCCGAGTGAGAAATCATCACGGTATCATCCACATCAGAAATAAAAGCATACTGTGTGATATGAGGAACATACACTTTCCCTTCACCTGCACTTAACACATTTCCGGCCTCATCCACCGCCTCAACTTTTACAAAATGCCATCCCGCTTTCACATCTTCAGTAGCTTCCCATTCAAACCTGAAAAAACCGTCTTGTTCTGTACGGTTATAAATGGTTTGATCAAAAAACTGCAATCTTACATTTACAAATGGATAGGGCTTCAGGATGAAAAGCTTTAACAGGTGTAGAATATTAACAAATATTTTGTTGCTGTAAATCTGCCGGCTTTTCGCCCTGCGTTTGAAAACATGCCCATAAACTACCAGATTATGCTTGTGTCCGTATCCATGATAAACTTTTACACTTGCAGATTTATTCATTGTTGTAAAACAGTGTTTGTTAAAACTTGTTTGTGTTGTAAATCATTAAGGTAAAAATATGAAACTTCAATTCATCATCAATCCAGGTTCAGGAAGTCACGATATTGACCTTAAAGAGGCAATCACTTCGCATTTTGCGAACAGAGAAGCAGATGTAGTGATTTATGAACTACCGGATAATTGTTCGCTTGCAAAAATTAAAGAACAAATTGAATCTGTTCAGGCAGACAGGGTGATTGCGGTTGGAGGTGACGGTACTTTGAAACTGGTTGCGAGTTGTTTATTAAAATCACAAACACCCATTGGGATTATCCCTGCAGGCTCGGCAAATGGTATGGCCAAAGAACTTGGTATCCCAACAGATATCAGTGAGGCACTGAGCCTGATTGAGCATGGAACTGCCAAACAAATCCACGTGATTAAGATTGATGATGAGATCTGCATCCATCTGGCAGACCTGGGATTTAATGCTTATCTGGTTAAAAAATTCGATGCGCTGCCGGAAAGGGGGATGTGGGGTTATGCTAAAGCTACCTGGCATGCGCTCTGGAACCATAAAAGGATGGAAGTGGAGCTTTCGCTGAAAGGCGAGAAAATAAAGTCAAAGGCCGCAATGGTGGCCATTGCCAACGCCACCATGTATGGAACAGGCCTCAAAATAAATCCAGATGGAAAACTTGATGATGAGCTGTTTGAAATTATCCTGGTGAAAGATTATTCCTATCTGGAGATTATAAAGATATGGTTAACCAGACTGCCTTTTAATCCTAAAAAGATTGAAGTATTTCAAACAGCATCAGTAAAAATATTTTCAAAACATCAGGTTCACTTTCAGGTAGACGGAGAATATATCGGGAGGGTAAATGAAGTAAGTGCGGAAGTGATACCACGTGCGATATCAGTAATTGTTCCTTAATTGATCGCGGTGAGTCTGGATCGTGAAGTATAGTCTGAAAAACTCTGCGACAAAGCATACTTTGAGCAGAATATAAAACCATTTTTCACTTAAACTAACCTGAAACAACTCAGGGAGGTAAGTGAGAAACCCGATAGAAAATACCCATACGATTAATCTGAATGGGAACTGCACATAATAGGTAATAAAACCAAAGCGCTTATATTGAAAGAGTCCTGCAGCAGAAACAAATAATGATAAAAACAGTGGGATTAATAACGCTACCTTAATTTGAGAGAGCAGCTGATCTGGAATTTGATTTAAGTGAGTGACCATACTCCAGAATTGCGTGGCCAATAATATAATGCTGATTACATCCAGCAATGCAAAAAGTCTGCTTGTATTTCTCATTAAGCGATGTATTTAAACCTACTTGCAATATTTAACCAGGTATTCATCTGCTAGTTTGCTCCCCATGTATTTAACAAACAAAAAGTCTTCACACGCGCCTTGTTTATCGCCCTGCTTCATTTTTTTCATTCCGCTATCGATACGCGATTTGAGGTAATCATCATCTATACCCAACTGATTTTTGATGGAGATAATCTGCGCCTCCTGACCTGGTTTGGCCTGATCTATATTTTTATAAAAGTTGATTACGGAATTGGTCAACCCTTCTTCAGCCTGGTAGTTGCGTATGGCTTCCTGAATATCTGAACTGGATTTACCTTCGCAGTTGTAACCCGAAAGCCTGAAATTAACAGGTACCACAACAGAAGCAGTTGTATCGTAACCTGCAGGAACCTGCCATTTTCCACTGCTCATTCTCACAAGCCTAAGGGCTTCCTCATCCAGCTCACTCAGTATTCCTTTGCTCACTTTCGAAGAATACACCCTTCCTTTTTCATCTAGTTTAAAACTGATATTTACGGTGCCCTGAATACAGTTATCTTTTGAAAAGCCGGGATAGATCATCTTGTCTCTCAAAAAAGTAGCGAAGCCGGTTTTGCCAGATTTAAACTGCAGCTGGGCCATGCTGGCACCACTATAGAGCAGCAGGCAAAGGATAATCAACTTTCTCATCATACTAATTTACGCTTTATCAGGCAATAAAAGTTGATTGCAGAATAATATTCGGATCAGGGCAGTTGGCCAGATATTTCTCCCGTTCGCTATACTTGCATACACCAGGATAATCACCTTTAAGGCCTTCCATATCCTGAATGACTTGAAAATGCAGATGCGGAGGCCAGTAGCCGTTTTCTTCTTTTACCCCTAAAGTGGCAAAAGGAGTGGCTGCCGGAATGAACTTTCCTGCAGTTAGTCCGTCCAGGGAACTGAGACTCAAATGTCCGTGAAGCACGTTAAATTGAATGCCTTCGATATCGTAGGTCAGAATAATCGTAGCACCATAGTCGCCGAAATGGTTATTATTGGCAAAACTATGCACAGTGGCATCAAAAAAATTATAAACCGTAGTGCCTGCCGGCGCCCATATATCAACCCCTAAATGCAATCTCCTGGGCTCTTCGCCAGTATCAAAATGAGCACTTCGGGAATAAATGGTTCTATGCTCATCATAGCCACCAATTCCATAGCGGGCATCACGGGTGGCAAGTTTTTGATTTACCCAGGCAGAAAATAATGCAGTATCATCTAAAATCTCATTGGTCAGCTCGGTATTAGCGGCTGTGAAATCCATCTGAAGTATCCGGTCTTTCGAAGTGTCGAAATCTATAACAGGCTGAATTAACAGTCTGTTAGACTCAATGATCTGTTCAAAAGATGGCTTCGAAAAGTTGGACATACTTACTGCGATACTGCTTAGAATTATTCTTCGTCTTCGTCTTTTTGTCTGGGCTCTTTGGCAATCTTTTCGAAAAGATGATCCATGCGTTCTACATATTCGTTGGTATCATCAACAAAAAATGTTAACTCGGGCACTACCCGTACCTGGTGACGGATTCTGCTGCCCAGCTTATATCTGATTTCACCAGCATGTGCATTCACAGTGTTGATTGAAAGCGTAGTATTATTGGTATTAAAAAAGCTTAGATAAACCTTTGCCACAGCTAAATCCGGCGATACGCGAACGCGGGTAATGGTTACCAGTGTATTTGGTAAAAATGCAGCACCCTCACGCTGAAAAACCTGTGCTAACTCCTCTTGCAGTACCCCTGCAAATTTCTGCTGACGTTTACTTTCCATATTCTAATATAACAAATTACTATCATACGGGTATCTCGCTACGTGCGCAGCTTTGATTTTATCGTACAACAGTGTTTTAAATTCTTCAATATTTTCTTTTTCTATTGCCGAAATAAAGAGAACAGGCACCTTATCGTGACTCATCCAGCTGCGCTTAAAATCCTCGAGTGTTAGTTTTCCATCATCCTCTTCGTTGTCAACTTCAGGAGATACATATGCATCTATTTTATTAAATACCAGGATGGTATCTTTATCTACAGCGCCAAGATCTTTTAAAGTTTCATTAACGGTATTAATCTGGTCTTCGAAATTGGGATGCGAAACGTCCACAATATGGATCAATAAATCCGCCTCACGAACCTCATCCAGGGTAGATTTAAAACATTCTACCAGATGGTGAGGAAGTTTGCGGATGAAACCCACCGTGTCAGACAGCAAAAAGGGCAGATTTTCAATCACCACCTTCCTCACTGTAGTATCCAATGTGGCAAATAACTTATTTTCTGCAAAAACTTCAGATTTGGAAAGCATATTCATGATGGTTGATTTTCCTACGTTAGTATAACCAACCAACGCTACACGAATAAGTTGCCCTCGGTTTTTGCGCTGGGTTTCATTCTGCCTGTCAATATTCCTCAGGCGTTCTTTTAGCAGTGATATTTTATTTAGAATAATACGCCTGTCACTTTCAATTTGCGTTTCCCCTGGCCCACGCATACCAATCCCCCCTTTTTGTCGCTCAAGGTGAGTCCACATCCCCGTTAAACGAGGCAAAACGTATTGTAATTGGGCGAGCTCAACCTGTGTTTTTGCCTGTGCGGTTTGTGCCCTGCTGGCAAAGATATCGAGGATTAAATTGCTTCTATCGAGTACCTTTACACCGAGTTCACGGTCAATATTTCTCAATTGTGAAGGCGAGAGCTCATCATCAAACACAACGGTATCAATCTCTTCCGACTTAACATAAGCTTTAATTTCTTCCAGTTTTCCTGTACCTACGAAAGTTGCCCGTTCAGGTTTAAGCATTTTTTGAGTAAAAACCTTCTCCACTTTTCCTCCGGCTGTATCAACTAAAAAGGCAAGCTCATCTAAATATTCTTTAGTCTGCTCTTCTTTTTCACCGGGTGTTACCACGCCAACTAATATCGCCCGCTCCTGCTTGATAGCAGTATCATAAAATTTCTTTTTTCCCATGTAATTATACAAATATACGAAAATTGATCAGCTGTAAATTAGCGAACGAAAAACGCAGATCAACAAACCTTGCCGGTTTTTGAAATTTATGAAGTTAGACCACTTATATCTGTGCTAGAAAATCTTTTATCGCCGTACCCGGATCATCTGTTTTCATAAAGTTTTCACCAATTAAAAAGCCGTCAAAGCCGGCAGCTTTAAGCTCCCTAATGGTTTGAGGGTTACTGATTGCACTTTCAGAGATCTTTAAAAACTCGTTTGGAATAGTATTCACCAGATCAAATGAAGTTTGTATATCTACCGTAAAATCTGCAAGATTCCGGTTATTAACACCTATAGCATCCAGGTGCGGGCAGATACTTCTTTCCAGTTCCTCCAGGTTGTGTACCTCGAGTAACACATTTAAACCAAGGTTTTGAGCAAACTTACCAAAATCACTAATTTGCTGAGGAGAAAGGATTGCAGCGATGAGCAGAATGATATCCGCTCCCCAGGCTTTAGCTTCTAAGATCTGGTACTCATCAATCATAAAATCTTTACGCAGGATGGGAATTTGATTTGCAGCTCTGGCGGCCAGGATATCATCGGTTTTACCACCAAAGAAATCAACATCGGTTAATACGGAAAGTGCCGATGCCCCCGCATGATTATAAGCCTGGGTCACCTCAGCTACATCGGCTATACCGTTTATTAATCCTTTTGAAGGAGAGCGTCGCTTAAACTCGGCAATAATGCCGGTACGATCTTCGGCCAGTAAAAACTCTTTGAAGGAATATGGCGTTCTGTTAAAGTGAACCGATTGCGTTAAATCATTAACAGAAATTAATCGCTTCGCATCAGCAACTTCTTCCTTTTTTCGCAGTACGATTTTATCTAAAATGTTCATGTAAATTCTTATTTGTTAACTCGTTAACCAGTTCTCCATCATCTGCTTACCATATTCTGTAAGTACACTTTCGGGGTGAAATTGTACTCCGCGAACGTCGAGCGACTCGTGCCTTAATGCCATAATTTCACTCTTGTGGTCTCTTGCAGTAATTTTCAGGCAGGAAGGAAAGTTTTCCTTGCTTACCACCCAGCTATGGTAGCGTCCTACATTGATGGTTTGGGGACATTCCCAGAACAAGGGCTCATCGCCGTCGACAACAGTAACGGGTGTCGCAATACCATGCATAGGCCGTCCGAGGTTTAGTAAAGTTCCACCGAAAACCTCTGCAATTGCCTGTTGCCCTAAACATACTCCGAAAATACTTTTGCTCGGGGCATAGGTTTTGATTACATCCAGGAGTAAACCAGCCTCTTCCGGAATACCGGGACCCGGGGAAAGCAAAATTTTATCGTATTGTGATACGTCTGCCAAATCAAACTTATCATTTCTCCATACCACAGCGTCATATCCAACTTCATTAATTAAATGAACCAGGTTATAAGTAAAACTGTCGTAATTATCTATCACTAAAACTGGCTTTTTATCTTTATTTTCCATCTTGATTTCTTCTTTTTTTCGGGTGATTTACCTTGCAGCTTTTTTTATTAGATGCCTTCAGCCATTTGCAGTGCTTTTCTTAAGGCGGCAATTTTATTGTTCACTTCCTGCATTTCAGTTTCCGGAACAGAGTCTGCCACAATACCTGCCCCGGCACGGTAATGCAATTCGTTATTTTTACTCATGAAAGTCCTGATCATGATGGCATGGTTAAAATCTTCATTGAAGCCCATAAAACCAATGGCGCCAGCATAAAAATTGCGCCCCAGTTTTTCATTCTCATCAATCAGCTGCATGGCTTTGTATTTAGGCGCCCCGCTAAGTGTCCCTGCCGGATAAGTATCGGCAACAACTTTAAAAGCACTTACATCTTCCTGAAGGTGGCCACTCACTTTACTTACCAAATGGATAAGGTGCGAGTAATACTGAACCTCCTTAAATGATTTTACTTCCACACGGTTACAATGCCTGCTTAAATCATTACGGGCTAAATCAACCAGCATCACATGCTCAGCACTTTCTTTCGGATCCTGCTCCAGTTTACGGGCCTGTTCTGCATCTTCGATATCATTTCCACTTCGCTTAAAAGTCCCCGCTATTGGAAAAATATTGGCTGTGTTATTTTTGATCGTAATTTGAGCCTCTGGTGATGATCCAAAGAGCTTGAAGTTACCGTAATCAAAATAGAAAAGATAGGGCGATGGGTTGATGGAACGCAGGCAACGATATACATTAAATTCATCACCCGAAAAAGCTTGTTTAAATGCCCGCGACGGAACAATCTGAAAAACATCACCGCGATAAATATGTTTTTGGAGCTTTTCCACCAGCTCCATAAAGCCCTGATCGGTTAAATTTGAGCTTTCCTCCCCCCGAAGCTGGAATTTATATTCAGGATAGTTTTTATTCTGTATAAGGTACTCCATTTTTTCCAGTCCGCCTTCCTCTTCCCCTTCGAAAGTATTCTTGAACAAAGTGATTTCATTTTTAAAATGATCGATAGCAATCAGATAACGATACAAATGATATTGCATCTCCGGAATTTCCTCTCCTTCAGGAGTTTCGGATGTGAACTGAATATCTTCAAAATGCTGTACGGCATTCCAGGTGAAATAACCGAATAAACCACTGGAAATGAACTTAATTTCAGGAAAGTCTGTTTGTTTAAACTGATCCTTAAATTCGGCTATTTCTTCAGTAAGGTTTTTACTTTCTTTGATCGCAACGGTTCCATCCGGAAAATAGGTTTCCAGCCGTTTGCCTTTCAAAATAATTCCGGCTACAGGTTCAGCACAAACGAAACTCATAGAATTCTCACGGCTGTGATAGTCTGAACTTTCGAGTAAGATGCTGTTTGGATAAACATCGCGTAATCGTAAATAAATGCTAACAGGCGTTGTGGTGTCAGCAAGCATTTTTTTATAGGTGGTATTAATTTTAAACATTTTTATCGTCATTGCGGGGAGGAACAATGTAGGCATCTCCCCTTTGTAATTTTTTAAAAAAATAAAAGCCCGGCGTGTGGTTCTACGCCGGGCTTTATTGGTTCAATTAAGGTTTAGGTTGATAAACTATATTTTTCTCATACGCAGCCAGCGCAACTCTTTCTAGAATTACCGCGCCAAAGCCATGTATGTATATTGCTGATCATGAGCGACAAAAATATAAAGAAATTTGAAAAAGCAAAATATTTACCACAATTAATTCAATATATTTTATGTTAAACTTTTATTTGTTAACGAATAAAGCCGGCTAGCAGGCCGGCTTTATTTAAAATATTATCAATATTCCAGAGTTTCTGTTGCAAAATACACTTCGGCTAACTCAGAAAGCAATCATTTTTTAAGAAACTCCAAAAAATGATCTTCCGGGAACTTCTTTGATCATTAGTGAGATGGCCGCAATAATAATAATTAAGGCCAATCCAAAGAAAATAGTTATAGTGCGGTGTTTTGCCACAGCATCTGCCACTTTTTTCGATTTTGAGTTCCCAATAGTAATCAGAATAATGGCAATCAGCATCATGCTGGTATGCTCAGCTTTGAAGTATCTTCCTATCGTGTCGCTCATCGGAAGTTTAGTTAGCGGACTTAAAAAATAAAGCACTAATCCGATCAGAAACTGAATATGCGCGCTGATTAAGGTAAAGACATTTAGCTTACGGTTACCTTCTGTATACGTTTTTTTACCTAACCACCCCTGCAGGGCATTAATTACGGCAACAACTAATAAAATTAATACGATGTAGCGCCACCCTGAGTGCGCAGATTTTAAAATACTATACATTTTTCCAAATATGTTTCTTCAAAAATAGTCATTAATTGTAAAAAATAGGATATTCAGCACTTCCAACACTAATTTATATTAGTTTTAAACAAAATAACCACTAAACTTATTATGAAGAAAATTTTACTTGCCCTTGGGCTGGTGTTTTCTACTACGATAATGTTTGCACAACAAACTACTTTCCCTGTTAACGGTTCCTATGATACCCGACCTGGAATGTTTGCTTTTACTAATGCAACTATTGTAGTCAACGCCAACCAAACCCTCACCAATGCAACACTATTAATTAAAGGCCAAACCATTCAGGCCGTTGGAGCTGGAGTTGCAGTACCAAAAGGATATGTTGTTGTAGATGTAAAAGGAAAATTTATTTACCCCTCACTGGTTGATGCCTTTACCAGTTATGGAATTGCCGAAACTCCGGCGCAGGGACGAGGTTTTGGAGGCCAGCGTCAATCTATTTTCGTTTCGACCAAAAAGGGGGCTTACGGATGGAATGAGGCCATCAGACCAGAAACTTACGTTAAAAGTATATTCTCTGCCGACAGTAAAAAAGCGGATGAATTGCGCAAAGTGGGTTTTGGGAGTGTTAATGTCATCAGCCGTGATGGTATTGCCCGCGGGGTTTCTGCCGCTGTTACACTGAACGATGATGCTGACAATAACCTTATTTTGAAAGATCAGACCGCAGCTAACTATTCGTTTAACAAAGGCACATCATCAAATGATTATCCTACCTCTTTAATGGGGTCGATCGCCTTACTCCGCCAAACCTTTTATGATGCACAATGGTATAGTAAACAAAAAGAGGAATATAATATTTCTTTAGATGAGTTTGGGAAACAGCAGGCCATGCCGCAGATTTTTGAAGTGGACGGTTGGGCAAATATCCTCCGTGCGGATAAGATTGGTAAGGAGTTTGGTAAAAAATTCATCATCAAATCCGCGGGAGATGAGTATCAGCGAATCAATGAAGTTAAAGCCACAGGAGCGAGCTTAATTATTCCCTTATCTTTCCCAAAAGCATATGATGTGGAAGATCCTGCGGAGGCCAGAAACGTTACCTTATCGCAGATGAAGGGCTGGGAGCTGGCACCCACCAATCCTGCAGTTTTGGAAAAAGCAGGTGTAAAGTTTGCGCTAACTGCATTCGGTTTAGAGAATAGCCGCGATTTTTGGGGCAACATCCGCTCTGCAATAGAAAATGGATTAACCGAAAAACAGGCTTTACTAGCAACCACAACTATTCCTGCAGAACTTTTAGGAATCAGCGATAAAGTAGGCTCACTGGAGAAAGGTAAAGTGGCCAACTTTCTGATCTCTTCTGATAACCTATTCAAAAACGGCAACATCATTTTTGAAAACTGGGTTCAGGGAAAACGCTTCATCGTTAACAAAATGGACGTAAGTGATGTTCGCGGAACATATAACCTGAACATTGATGGTGTAGGTGCCTTAACCTTAAAAATAACCGGAACGGGTGGAGGCTCTGCTGCAGCGATTGAAAGGACAGGTGCAGATAGTGTAAAAACGACTGCTACCTTTACACGCAATGGCGACTGGGTGAGCATTAACTTCAACCTTAAGAAAAACCCTAAAGGTGATGTTCGCTTAAGCGGATATATTACCTCGGCAAATCCGATCACCATTAAAGGTGAATCTGCTCTTGCTGATGGTTCGGCAGGTAAATTTACGGCCAGCTACAAAGAAGCTGCTAAAGAAATGCCTAAAAAAGATGAACCCAAACCTGCATTAGCTGTTGGCCCGGTAATTTACCCGTTCACCGCATTTGGTAGTGTTGAGTTGCCTAAACAAGAAACTGTTTTGATTAAAAATGGTACAGTATGGACGAATGAAAAAGACGGTGTTTTGCAAAATGCGGATGTTTTGCTGGAGAACGGAAAGATTAAGGCAGTTGGTAAAAACCTGTCTGCCGCAGGTGCGAAAGTAATTGACGCAACAGGCAAACACATTACTGCCGGAATTATCGACGAACACTCACACATTGCCGGTAGCGGAGGGATAAACGAAGGCGCTCAATCGGTATCCGCTGAGGTTCGCATAGCTGATATTATTAATTCGGAGGATGTCAATATTTATCGCCAGCTGGCAGGTGGTGTCACCACTTCGCATATTTTGCATGGTTCAGCAAACCCTGTTGGAGGACAGTCTCAACTGATTAAATTACGCTGGGGTAAATCGCCTGAAGAACTGAAATTTGCAGGTGCAGATGGTTTCATCAAATTTGCCCTTGGAGAAAACGTAAAGCAAAGTAATTTTGGTACAGGTGCCCGTTTCCCGGTTACCCGTATGGGTGTTGAACAAACCTTTGTTGATGAGTTTACACGTGCAAAAGAATATGCCAAAGCGATGTCGGTTAAAGGCAGTAATGTTCGGAAAGATCTTGAACTCGATGCCATCGTGGAAATTCTAAACAACAAACGTTTCATCACCTGTCACTCTTACGTTCAAAGCGAGATCAATATGCTGATCCATGTTGCAGACAGCTTAGGCTTCAAAATAAACACCTTTACCCACATCCTTGAGGGCTATAAAGTGGCAGATAAAATGAAAGCACATGGCATTGCCGGTTCAACTTTTTCTGACTGGTGGGCTTATAAAAATGAAGTTGCCGAAGCTATTCCTTACAATGGAAAGATTATGCACAACGTAGGCATTACTACAGCATTCAATTCTGACGATGCTGAAATGGCCCGTCACTTAAACCAGGAGGCTGGTAAATCAGTATTATACGGTAATGTACCAGAAGAAGATGCACTGAAATTTGTAACCTTAAACCCTGCACACATGCTTCACATTGATGACAAAGTGGGTAGTTTAAAGCCTGGAAAAGACGCTGACGTGGTAATCTGGAGCGCAAATCCGTTATCTATTTATGCAAAAGCAGAGAAAACTTTTGTAGATGGGATTGCTTACTGGGACATTGAAAAAGATGCGCAGATCATCAAAGCTCAACAAGCTGAAAAAGCACGTTTAATCCAGAAAATGCTGGAAAGTAAAAGCAAAGGCAGTCGCACGCAGCGCCCGATGGGTGATGCGCCTCGTTTATACAATTGCGAAACATTAGAGAACTATTCAGCCGAATTAACTGAGAAAGAACATGCACACTAACATGAAAACATATTTAATGAGTCTGGCTTTTTCAGCAACAAGCCTGATGTGTTTTGCCCAGGCAAACATTTCGCCAGCGAAAAAACAAAGTAAAACCATTGCCATTACAGGCGCAACCATTCACGTGGGTAATGGAACGGTGATCGAAAATGGTACCCTCGTTTTCAGCAATGGTAAAATCGTATCTGTAACAGCCGGCGGACAAGCCCCTGTTGATGATGTGATAAAAATTGTAGCCACAGGAAAACATGTCTATCCTGGTTTTATTGCAGCAACAACTAATCTGGGACTAACTGAAATAGAAGCCGTGAAAGCCACTTTGGATTTTCAGGAAATTGGCGATTACAATTCACACATTCGTTCTATCGTAGCTTATAATACCGATTCGAAGGTTCCTGCAACTTTGCGAAGCAATGGAGTATTAATGGCACAACCTACTCCCCAAGGTGGCACCGTTTCAGGTAGTTCATCGGTGGTACAGCTTGATGCATGGAACTGGGAAGATGCCGCTTTAAGGACTGACGATGCCATGCACATGACCTGGCCGGTTACGCCACGCTTCAGGGGGGGATTTGGGGGTTTTGGAAGGCCGCAAATGTCGCCCGAGATGTTAACAGAAAGGACACAGGCCGCTATTGCCCAGCTTACTTCTTTCTTTGCAGAAGCCAAAGCGTATGTTGAAATGGGTAAGCCAGAGGTGATCAATACCCGTTTTGAAGCGATGAAAAGAGTTTTCAATGGCGAGGAAAAACTATTTATAGCAGCAGATTCTCAAAAAGACATTGTTGCAGCGGTTAACTTTGCCAAAAAATTTGGCATCACTCCTGTAATCACCGGTGCAGACGAAGCTTATCTGATAATCGATTTCTTGAAAGATCATAACATCAGCTTGGTGGTTAAACAACCACATTCATTACCCAATAACAATGATGATGATGTGAATATGCCTTACAAGAATGCGGCAGTTTTAGCTAACGCGGGCCTTAATGTGGTACTTAGCATTGATGGTTACTGGCAGCAAAGGAATTTGCCGTTCATGGCGGGCACCGTAACCGCATGGGGTTTAGATAAGGAAAAAGCTCTATCAACCATTACCCTGAATGCTGCAAAAGTAATGGGTGTTGATAAAACTACAGGCAGTATAGAAAATGGTAAGGATGCCACATTCTTCATTTCTGCGGGTGATGCATTGGACATGAGAACCAATAAAGTGGAACAGGCTTTTATTCAGGGTAGAGATATTAACCTGGACAACCTGCACAAGCAACTCGACAGAAAATTTAGCGACAAGTATGCTGCAGATAAAAAGTAAGCAAAAAACAGCTTAACAAAACGGCCGATATTAATTTATCGGCCGTTTTTTATTTTAACATAGGGCGAAAATAAGGCCATTTGTAAACCATTTAATAACATAAAATAGAAATCAGCTTAACACTACAACAACAATTTTGCATCATAAAAATCAGAACTAATCATGATGAAAAATTTACTAGTTGCAGTGATGCTACTATTGTCTTTTGCAACTCATTCGGCAATTGCACAAACCACACAAGCATCCATATCCGGTATTGTAACGGATAATCAGAAGAAGCCCATACCCGGAGTATCGGTTCAAATCAGAAACAATTCTACAGGCTTCACCACCAGAACATCAACAAATGCTCAGGGAGAATATACTTTTAAAGAACTTCCTCTAGGCGGACCTTATACCGTTAAAGCAACTTACATAGGCTTTGCAGAGCAAAACAGAACAGGCTACATGCTTAACCAGGGCGATGCTGTAAGTGTGGCGGTTAATATGCAGGAAGACGCCCAAACCCTTGATGGTATCGTAGTTAATGGTTCGGCATTAAGAAATAAAGTACAGCAATTTGGTGCTTCTACAGAAATTTCATCAAAAACAATGAACTTATTACCTGTAAATGGACGTAACTTTTCGAGTTTAACAGATTTATCACCTTTATCAGGTCCTGGGGGAATTTCTGGTCAGTTAGGTTCTTCTACTAACTTTACAATTGACGGTATGACGGCAAAAAACCCAACTTCAGCAGGAAGTACAACCAGCCGTAGTGGTGCACCCTATTCCATCTCCATTGAAAGTGTACGTGAGTTTAAAGTAGTAACCAATCAATACGATGTAAGTTTAGGCCGTTCAGGCGGTGGAACAATTAGTGCCGTAACGAAATCTGGTACAAATGAAATTACAGGTAGTGCATTCGCTTATAACAGAGCCGATTTCTTAGCCAGTACTTACGACATCAGAGGAAATAAAAGAGTGAACGATTTCTCTACTTATCAATATGGATTTAGCTTAGGCGGACCGATAATAAAAGATAAATTACATTATTTTGCAGCCTGGGATCATCAGAGAGATTCCCGCCCGTTAATTATTGCTGATATTAGTTCGGATGCAGATATAGCTCGTTTTAATATTACGAACAGCACCCTGAACAATTTTTTAGCTGTAGCAAAAACCAAATATGGTGTAGCAAACACCCCCCAATTTGGATCTTTCCCTAAAAAAAGAGGTACTGACGCCGGATTTCTTCGCTTAGACTGGCAGATTAACGATAAGAATTTATTAACCGTTAGAGATAACTATACAAACGACAGAAATCCGTTAGGTTTAGCTGACAATACCGCCATTAATTTCTATGAAAGTTATGGCAATGACAAAAATGTGGATAATAGTTTATTGGCTACTTTACGTTCTACCATTAGCAGTAAAATTACCAACGAATTAAAACTGCAGCATTTATACACCTACCAGGCCAGTACTCAAAATGATGAGCTAGGCTTTGCCATCCCAAGGGCTGTGGTTTCTAACTTAGAATCTACATCACCAACCGGAGCTACACTGGCAACAGCAGTTCAAATTGGCGGACACCGTTTCGGACAAGAGGGTTTTACCAATAACGTTTTCCAATTAGTAGATAATTTTTACTACAACACCGATAAAATCAAATATACTTTTGGAGTTGACCTGATGTATACTCATGCAAAATCGTTGTATGGTAGTGAAGTGAATGGCCGTTTTACATTTAACACCTCGGGTACTGTAGCAGCAGGAAACAGGCAAACTGCTTTACAAAACTTCGACAATTTAATCCCAATCAGTTATTACCGAGAAGTTCCATTAGTTGCCGATCCGACAGTTGTTGGTAAGTTATGGAATACGGCAATTTATGGCCAGATGCAAACTAAACTAGGTAAAGGTTTAGATTTTACAGGGGGCTTACGTTTAGATTATAGCAAATACCCAACATCACCGCTAAACCAGGATCTTTTTAATGCCATTGGGGTAAGAACAGATCATAAATTAAAGCAATTTTTAATTCAACCCCGTATTCAGTTTAACTGGGACGTTAATGAAAAACATACTGATTATGTACGTTTAGGAGCCGGAATTTTCGGATCGGATGTGAACAATTATGTAACCATTAATAACCTGACATTTGATGGTAAACACTTTGCAACGGTTGACGTTACAGGCACAGGCGTTCCTACTCCAAACTTTATTGGTTACAGAAATGGAACCGCTACAGCGCCAACTTTACCAGGATTACAAATTCCTACCATCAATACTTATGCTGAGGACGCAAAAATACCAGTAGTGTATAAAGCTAACCTATCATATAATAAATTAATAAATGATAGAATAAGAATTGGTATTACCGGTTATGCAACATTAGCACGTAATAACTACATGTATGTAGATAGAAATATGGTTGCCAATCCTTTCTTCAGGCTGTCAAATGAAGGGAACAGAGGCGTATATGTACCTGCAAATACTATTATTGCGAGTAACGGAGTTACAGATTGGAAAACAGGCCGTTTAACGAATTTATTTGGCAGAGTACTGGAAATGAACAGTAAAGGTAAAGTAAATCAATTTGCTGTTGTTATAGATGGTACATGGAGATACTTTAAAGACGGGGAAATCTCAGCGAGTTTTACCTGGAATGATACTAAAGATAATACCTCATATAATGGTAACGTAGCCAATTCTGCAACACTATCTTTACCTGTTATCGATGACCCACGCGACTTAAGTAAAATGACTTATTCAAATGGCCAGTTTAGAAACAAAGTAGTTGTTTTCGGAACTTTACCTTCATTCTACGGTATTAAAGCGGGTATCCGTTATTCGGGCATTGGCGGTACAAGATACAGTTTACTATCTGGAGGAAATACCAATGGTGATTTCGTAGCAACCAATGATTTAGCTTACATCTTCAACCGATCAAATGCAAATGTTCCGGCTGCGCTTAGAACTGCTTTACAAACATTACTTGATAATGGTGCTGCAAGCCAGAGCTTAAAAGATTATATCACTAAATATGAAGGCACATTTGCCGAGCGTAATGGTGGTATAAACCGTTTCTACGGTACATTTGATTTGAGACTAGCTTATGAGATTAAATTTGGCAAGAAACAAAAGGTAGAAATTTCTGGCGACTTGTTTAACGTAGCAAACTTATTTAAGAAAACGTGGGGAACATCAGAAACCTTAGGTACGCAGGCTTTATATGCTGTTACCGGCTTTGATGCTGCAAGCTCGAATTACAACTACCGTTTAAACAACACTGGTATCGTAACGCCAACCGGAAACCCTTGGCAAGCGCAAATTGGTTTGAGATACGGATTTTAAACATTGAAAGATACGCTGTATCTTTCTGCAAAGTCATAAAAAAAGGGAATGGATTTTTATCCGTTCCCTTTTTTTATGTTTGCATTAACAAACAACAAAACTTTAATGGGATTATTATTAGACTACCTGAAAAACCACAAGTGGATTGTGGCCCTTGCGCTATTGCTTGCAGGTGTAAATATTGGCTTTTCACTGTTAGATCCATATATCACAGGACGAATTCTAGATCGTTTTATTAATCAAAAAGATAAATTAACCTATAGCCAGTACCTTTGGGGTTCGCTGGGTTTAATCGGTCTTGCCATTGGTGCGGCAATGGTTTCGCGTATTGCTAAGAACTTTCAGGATTATTTTACCAGCGTTATTGTACAAAAGGTTGGTGCTAAAATGTATGCCGATGGCTTACAGCATTCCTTAAAATTACCCTATCAGGTTTTTGAAGATCAGCGCAGCGGTGAAACGCTGGGTATCCTGCAAAAGGTTCGTTTAGATTCTGAAAAGTTTATTACCTCCTTTATCAGTATTTTATTTGTGAGCCTCATCGGGATGATCTTCGTTATCGTGTATTCGGTTTCCATTAGCTATAAGGTTACGTTGGTTTACTTCACCGCGATTCCGCTTATTAGTTTCGTGAGCTGGTTTTTAAGTCGTAAAATCAAAACCATTCAACGTTCTATTGTAGGTGAAACAACAGCGCTGGCTGGCTCCACTACCGAATCATTGAGAAACATCGAACTGGTAAAAAGTTTAGGTTTAGCTGATCAGGAGATCGATAGGTTGAATAAAACCACCTACAAAATTTTAGGTCTGGAACTTAAAAAAGTAAAATATGTGCGAAGCATGAGCTTTGTACAGGGTACAACTGTAAACCTGGTTCGCAGCACAATGATATTGGTTTTATTGTTGTTGATTTTTGATAATTCGATTACAGCAGGTCAGTACCTAACCTTTCTTTTTTACTCATTTTTCCTTTTTGGTCCCCTTCAGGAGCTTGGAAATGTTATCCTCGCCTGGCGTGAAGCAGAGGTATCTTTAGGCAACTTCAAAAAGATTTTAAGTACACCGGTTGACAAAAAGCCTGAAAATCCTATCTCTATCCAGAAGATAAAAGATTTAACGTTCAGCAATGTTGGCTTTAAGCATCAAACCGCAAACAGAAATGCGTTGGAGAACATATCTTTCAAAACCCATAATGGCCAGACCATTGCTTTTGTTGGTCCATCGGGATCTGGCAAAACGACATTAGTGAAGCTTTTGGTAGGGTTATATCAACCCAAAGAAGGTGAAATTTTATACAATGGAACGCCTAGCAATAACATTGATCTTGATGCTTTAAGAGAGAAAATCGGATTCGTTACGCAGGATACGCAACTTTTTTCGGGTACCATCAGAGAGAATCTATTATTTGTAAATCCGATTGCTACCGATGAAGAATGTTTCAAGGTATTGAACCAGGCTGCCTGTCAGACGCTATTAGCCAGAGCAGATAAAGGACTGGACTCATTAATCGGAGAAGGTGGAGTAAAGGTTTCTGGTGGAGAGAAACAACGTTTATCAATAGCAAGAGCGCTACTCCGTCAGCCAGATATCCTGGTTTTCGACGAGGCAACCTCGTCACTTGATTCGATTACCGAAGAAGAAATTACCAAAACCATCAGAACCGTTTCAAACTTGACCGATCACATCACCATTTTAATTGCGCACCGCTTATCAACCATCAAGCATGCAGATGTTATTTACGTGCTGGAAAAAGGCAATATCATTGAGCAGGGTAAACACGAAGCGCTGATTGCACAAAATGGTTTATATCAGGCCATGTGGCGCCAACAAATTGGCGAGAGGATTGTTGAATGATAAGAAAAACAGGAAATGATGTTGATAGCACAAATCGAAAGTAACCAGATCGGAATGATTATTATCCTGGCGGCCATACTGTGGCTAGCCCTGATACTCACTGCGCTCTATCACATATCAAGAAACACATCAATGGTGTTTCCGGTAAAGATACTTTGGTTTATTATTATTCTTTTAGCTCCATTTTTAGGCTCGATTATTTACCTGATCTGGGGCAAAAACAGGAAATTCTAATTCCAGGGAATCCCAAAGACTTTGGAAGCCTTTGGGATTTTTATAAAATTGGCTTTATTAGTTAGTTGTTTGCTCATTAATATCCTGCAAACTGAGCTTAGTAAGTGGCTTTGTTTTCAGCCAGGTGAAAAAGGCAATTCCAATCGTCATACTTCCTCCGAAAACCACAGCAGGTACAAGGCGCATGTATTTTGCTGTAAGTCCCGACTCAAATTCCCCGATTTCATTTGATGAACCGATAAACATGCTATTTACCGCAGACACCCTTCCCCGCATTTCGTCGGGTGTAAGCAATTGCATAATGGTTTGTCGGATAAGCACACTAACACTATCGAAAGAGCCTTCTAAAAACAGGAAAAACAATGTAAGGTAGAAGTTTCTTGACAGGCCATAACAAATGATACTCAGGCCAAAACCTGTAACTGCGATCAGTAAATTCCGCCATGGTTTTGCCATTGGTGAAAACCGTGTCATGGCCAGCATGGTAATTACTGCCCCCAACGATGCCGCACCACGCATCATCCCCAAACCGAAAGAGCCGAGGTGGAAAACATCCTTGGCAAAAATGGGCAGCAGCGCCACAGCTCCTCCAAAAAACACCGAGAATAAATCCAGGCTCATTGCCCAAACCATCATTTTGGTTTTAAACACAAACTGAATACCCTCTTTTAAACTGTTAAAAATATCTTGTGTTGGCAGATAGGTAGCCGGATGTTTTTTAAAGGTGAATATGCAAATTAAAGCAACGGAAACAAAGAAAACGATTACAGTATAAGCCGCGGTAATGCCCCAAAGCCAATTTACTAAACCTCCTAATGATGGTCCGATAACCGTAGCCAGCTGAAAACTACTGGTGCTCCATGTACTCGCATTCGGATACAGTTCTTTAGGAACAATTTTAGACATTAAAGAGAACGTAGCCGGACCGAAGAAGCCTCTCGCAATACCGATACAAGAAACCAATCCATACATAATCAAAACTATCAAATCCTCTTTCAGGTGGAGGTATTCACTGGTAATGAACAACATCAGCACTGATGCTAGCCACACGCCCGAAAAAATCCTGATTAATAGCCCTCTTTTTTCACTTTTATCAGCAATGTAGCCGCCATAAAGGGCGATACAGATTGCCGGTATTACTTCACAAAGTCCGACTAAACCAAGCTTTAGAGGATCATGAGTTAAATCATAAATATGATAAGCGATAACCACGGCCTGCATTTGATAGGCCAGCGTAAAGAAAAAACGCATACCTAAAAACGATTTGAATTCTCTATATCGTAAGGCTGCAAAGGGGTCGGGTTTTGTTACAACCGGATTGGGGTCTGAATCTGCCACTGGAAAAATGTTTCTGCAAAACTAAGGTTTGAAAAACTAAAAGTACAATGGAATCAAAATACTATTATAAACGTTACTGTGCGATGATGATTAAGATATCTTATCAAAGGAAATTCCCCGCTCCAGTTTTTGCAGATGAATTTTTAAGATCCTGTTTTCAGGCTTTTCCAATTGAGGGTCCTCAGCAAAAATTTCAATGACTGTATTTCTGGCTTCTGAAAGCACAATCTGATCTTTAGCTAAGTCAGCGAGCTTTAAATCCAACACGCCACTTTGCTGCGTACCGGTAATATCTCCCGGACCACGTAGCTGTAAATCAATTTCAGAGATTTCAAAGCCATTGTTGGTTCTCACCATGGTTTCCAATCGTACTTTACCCTCCTTGCTTAATTTGTTCCCACTCATCAAAATACAGAACGATTGCTCTGCACCACGGCCAACCCGTCCTCTTAACTGATGGAGCTGAGAAAGACCAAAGCGTTCAGAGTTCTCGATCACCATTACCGATGCATTGGGAACATTTACCCCAACTTCAATTACCGTTGTTGCCACCATAATCTGGCTTTTGCCATCAATAAACTGTTGCATTTCGAACTGTTTATCGGCATTATGCATTTGACCATGTACAATACTAATCTGATAATCGGGACGGGGGAACTGGTAGCTCAACTGTTCTACTCCGGCTTCAAGATGCAACAGATCGAGTTTTTCACTTTCTTTAATGAGGGGATAAACAATATATACTTGACGCCCTTTGGCAATCTCCTGTTTCATAAAACCAAACATCCGCAAGCGTTGCCCTTCAAACAAATGCTTTGTTTCAATGGGTTTTCTGCCGGCAGGAAGCTCATCAATTATGGAAACATCCAGGTCACCATACAACGTCATAGCCAGGGTACGGGGAATTGGGGTAGCAGTCATGACCAATATATGGGGGGGAATGATATTTTTCCGCCAAAGTTTGGCCCGCTGTTCAACGCCAAAGCGGTGTTGTTCATCAATCACCACCAGGCCCAGATTTTTAAACTTGACTTTATCTTCAATTAAAGCATGTGTTCCGATCAGGATATCAATTTCACCGTTTTCAAGCTGCTCATGTAAAAGCGTTCTCTCTTTCTTTTTGGTATTTCCCGTAAGGATAGCCACCTTAACCAGGTCGTCTGTAACCAGGCTTACGATTGAAGCATAATGCTGACGGGCTAAAATTTCCGTAGGCGCCATCATACAGGCCTGATAGCCATTATCGTTTGCTAATAACATACTCATTAAGGCCACGGCTGTTTTTCCGCTCCCTACGTCTCCCTGAACAAGCCTGTTCATCTGCACGCCACGTTGTGTATCTATCCTGATTTCTTTTACTACACGCTTTTGTGCATTGGTGAGTTCAAAAGGAAGAAATTCATTATAAAACCTGTTAACCTTGTCTCCAACCTTATCGAAAGTTGCCCCTTTAAATTTGAGTTGCCTCAAATGTTTGTTGTGCAGCAACTGCAGCTGGATGAAAAATAACTCTTCGAACTTTAAGCGGCGTTCCGCAGCATTTAACTCACTCTGGTTTTTAGGGAAATGGATATTTAGTAAAGCCGTTTTTTTATCGGCCAATTGATACTTATCTAAAATATAGGCAGGTAAAGTTTCAGGAACCTGAGGAATCACCTGATCGAGCAAACCGGCGATAAGCCTTTGAATGCCTTTCGAATCAAGCATAAATTTTTTAAGCTTCTCTGTAGAATGGTACACCGGCTGTAAGGTCAGGTTACCTCTCCCTACCGACCGGTTCTGGTACAATTCCATTTCCGGATGAGAGATACTAAATGTACCATTAAACAGCGTTGGTTTCCCAAAGGCGACATATGCGGCGCCTACCAGAATATGATCTTCTACCCATTTCAGACTCTGGAACCAAACCAGTTCCATTAGTCCGGTGTCATCCTTAAAAACAGCAACAATACGTTTTGCTCTTTTATCCCCGATCACCTTTTTACTCACTATCCGGCCGATGATCTGGATATAAGTGGAATCTGGATTAATCTGATTAATTTTAAAATACTTTGTACGGTCAATGTAGCGAAAAGGATAATGGGCAAGCAGATCATGATATGTGAATAGACCAAGGTCTTTCTTCATCACATCTGCGCGACTTGGTCCTACGCCTTTAATAAACTCTATACGTGTATCTAAAATTGAATTTTGCAAAATAGTTATTGCTGCGGTTTGACTATATTTTTTAGCAATATCCGTTAAAAATAAGCATCAACAAGAGCAAAAGCAAATGGATAAAATTCTTAATAAAAAGAAACAGGCATTAATTTCCCTTTATGGGAAAAATAATGCCTGCCAAAAAAGTGATCAGGTATTAACCTGTAATAGCTATAACAGAGATTTCTACGTTAACATTTTTCGGTAATACCGAAACCTGAACAGTCTCACGAGCTGGAAAATCTGATTTGAAGTATTGCCCGTACACTTCGTTAACCTGCGCAAAAGTGCCCATGTCGCTTAAAAAGATACTCGACTTCACTACGTTTTCGAAAGTTAGACCTGCTTCAAGTAAAACAGCTTTAAGGTTACGCATCACCTGGTGGGTTTCCTCTTCGATATTAGTTAGATTTAATTCACCGTTTTCAGGATTAATCGCAATCTGCCCGGAGATAAATAAAAAGTTTCCTGCCTGCACGGCCTGACTATATGGGCCAATCGGAGCGGGCGCATTTGTTGTATTGATTATTTTTTTCATAAGATGAAATTGACTAGTGACTTAGCCACTGAATAAGCTTGTAAATAATTCCTGCAAGAAAGATCGTAATTGCCAGTGCATTGATAAAATGCATAATTTTAATATTCGTATTTGTTGGCCTGTTAGGATCCTTTTTTCTGAAGAAGTACATTACACAAACTTAGCTAAAAAGCGTTATATGGAAAATAAAAGACACAAAAAAAGTCCCGACTTTCATCGGGACTCTTCTTTAACTTTTATATTGAAATACTAGTTTCTAGCAGTTTCAACACGACGGTTTTGGATACGACCTTCTTCAGTATCGTTAGAAGCAATTGGATTAGCTTCGCCTAAACCTTTAGTAGCAACTTGACTAGCGTTAACGCCAGAGTTTACTAAGTAAGTTTTAACAGAGTTTGCTCTGTCTTTAGATAACTTCAAGTTATATGCAGCAGTACCTTCGCTAGAAGCGTAACCGTTTACAGTTACTTTACCACCGTTTTCACGTAAAGTTGAAGATAATTTATCTAAAGTAGGATAAGACTCAGTTTTAAGAACTGAAGAGTTGAAATCAAAAGCGATTTTCTCGAAACCAGTTACATTAGATGTTGCAGCTGCAGTAGTATCCATTTTTGGAAGTGGACATCCTGAACCATCAACAGCAGTACCTGCAGGAGTTCCTGGGCATTTGTCGAATTGATCAGCAACACCGTCACCATCAGAATCTTTTTTCAAATCTTCAACAGATTTCTCAACAGCAGAAACACGGTTTTTCAATGCTTCAACTTCTTGACGTAAAGTTGGATCTTTTAACTCATCGTACATAGTAGCTAATGGGTTAGTCCACTCTAAGCTTGGTTTAGCTGAAGAACCTAAAGAGAATTCTAAACCAGCATAACCGTAAGAATATTTATCTTTAGTAGTTCCTTTTGCATAAACTCCATCAACGTTATCAGCATCAACAAAGTTCATAGTGTAACCTAAGTTAAAGTTAACACGCTCAGAAACTTTGAATTTAACACCAGCACCAACTGGAATATAGAAACCTTTTACGTAATCTTTAGCATCGTGTCTGTCATCAGCAGGGCCATTAGCTCTACCTTTCCAGTCGATAACAGTTCCGTTAGTTAAAGTTACTTTTGGAGCGTAAGCGATTAAACCACCACCCGCAGTTACGAAGAAACCAACTGAATTCTCACGACGTAAGAAATCGATTGAACCAACGTTGATTACACCACGTAAGTCAACAGCATATTGTAATTCTGTTTCGAATTCTCTAACGCCTGTAGTGATACCTTCGTTAGTACCTGAAAGTTTACCACGTGTTCCGTTTAATTCTAAACCGAAAGAGTGACCTAATTGCTTACGGATGTTTAAACCGTAACCTAAGTTAGCATCCCATCTGTTGAAGTCATTTGATCCACCGATAGCAACAACTGGCATTAAAACACCACCGTGTACACCGATCGACCAAGTTCTGTACTGAGCCCTTCCGCCAAATACCTTGGCAGAAGAAGTAGTTGCAGGAGCATCCTGAGCGACAGCAAGAGAAGCTACTCCTGTTAATGCCACTAAAGAAAGCGCAACACTTTTCTTTAAAGTAGAATAATTCATAATCTTTTTTCTTTTTTAAGGGTTAAACAATTTAATTGATTAATTTTTTAGTAATCGCAAAATTAAACAAATATTTAAAATTTCAAACATTTATACAAACTCCGTTCCAAACTTCCCCCTGAATAATCATTTTCTTACATTTGGCATTTTCTTATTTAAATTTACCTTACTTATGAAATATCCAACTATTGATCAGTCATTATTTATATTAAACAGAAAAAACTTCACTAAAGAACTCAAAAACAATTCATTAGCTATATTCAATGCCAATGACGAGTTCCCCAGGAGCGGTGATCAAAGCTTTATATTCAAGCAAAACCCCGATTTATTTTATTTATCAGGCATCGATCAGGAACAGACAATATTACTGTTATACCCAGATTGTCCTAATCCTTTATACAGAGAAGTCCTGTTTTTAAGACAGACCAATGATTTCATCAAAGTTTGGGAAGGATATAAATATACAAAAGAGCAGGCAAAGAGTGCTTCCGGTATTCAGTCGGTTTACTGGCTAGAAGATTTTGATAATATACTTCATAGTATTGTTCATTATGCTGACCATATTTATTTAAACACAAACGAAAACGATAGATATGCCCATGCTGTCCCTTACAGGGATATCAGGTTTATTGACAAAATGAAGGCCAACTATCCATTGCATCATTTCGAAAGAGCAGCTCCAATTATGCGGAAATTGAGGGCAGTGAAATCTGATGTGGAAGTAGAACTCACCAAAAAAGCAGCTGCCATTACCAGAGATGCCTTTATCAGGGTACTTAAGTTTACAAAACCTGGCGTAAAAGAATATGAGATAGAGGCAGAAATTATCCATGAGTTCATCAGACAGGGCGGAACAGGGCATGCTTATACCCCTATCATTGCTTCTGGGCATAATGCAAATATTCTTCATTACAATGATAACAATCAGGAATGCAAGGATGGTGATGTGATTCTTTTCGATTTTGGAGCAGAATATGCCAACTACAATGCGGATATGAGCAGATCAATCCCGGTGAACGGAAAATTTACCCAACGACAAAAAGACGTTTACAAGGCTGTGCATCATGTGATGAAAGAATCAATTAAACTAATTGGGGTGGGGACAGTGTGGAATACTTACCACGAACAAGTTGGGGAATTAATGACAGAGCAGCTCATTAAGCTGAAGTTAATAGCAACGGATGATGTAAAAAACCAGAATCCGGCATGGCCAGCCTATAAAAAATATTTTATGCATGGCAACTCCCATCATCTGGGAATAGACGTACATGACTTTGCAGGGCGGTATACGCCATTTGGAGCCGGAAACATATTGACAGTGGAACCGGGCATTTACATCCCTGAAGAAGGACTCGGTATTCGCCTGGAAAACAATATTCTGATCACTGAAAATGGAAATATCGATTTAATGGCTGATATTCCTTTGGATGCTGAGGAGATTGAGGACATTATGAACGGATAATACCTTGTTGCCGTTTGACACGGTGAGCATTGTAACTATTAATGATGCTACTTCATGATCTCCAGATTAACCTTTTGTTGAGTATTTGTTAACCTATTCTTAACCCTGGGGGTTAAGAATAGGTTAACAATGGGTTAACGTAGGGTAAGCAATAGGTAGAGAAAAGGTTAAGGATGGGTACAGAAAAGGTTACCAAGGTGTTAACCAGGTACGAACAAAGGGTTAAAAAAAGTATCACACTTAGACGAATCAGTCGACGGATTTAATAAATCTTTCCGCAAAACGATAAACATTAAAGTCATTCTTTGATAGGGCTGCCTGAATTTCATCATGCAGCCTTATTTTATCAATAGCTTGCATTTTTCGATGTTGGATAATTTTCCAGGCCTTTTCTGCTAGCAGGAAAACTTTCCTCTTATTGTCGCTTTCAAGAGGCTGCTCAATCCACTTTACGAGCTCGGAAATACCAATCCGCTGATCGGCTACCGTTTTGATCACAGGAACGGATTTTACCCCCTGATGGATCATCTTCTGCAGATTATTTGCAAAAACTTCCGCCCCATCCCGGTCTGCTTTATTCACCACAAAACAGTCGGCAACTTCCATTAAACCGGATTTTATATTTTGTATCTCGTCGCCTGATTCAGGAACCAGAACCACAACCGTTTTATCAGCCAGTCCGGCAATCTCCACCTCCGATTGACCTACACCTACAGTTTCAATTAGAATCACATCGAAGTCTGATGCTTTTAATACGTCGACCATTTCAATGGTTTTGGCAGAAATTCCCCCCAGTGCTCCCCGGGTGGCCAATGATCGGATAAAAACATCGGGATGGTTAAACTGGGCAGCCATCCGAATCCTGTCGCCCAGTAACGACCCGAAATTGAACGGCGAGGTGGGATCTATAGCCAGAATGGCCACTCTTTTTCCGTCACCAACCAATTCACTGGTTAATGCGTTAACAAGGGTGCTTTTGCCTGCACCGGGCGGGCCTGTAATCCCAATAACAAAAGCTCCTGATGAAGTATCCAGATTTTTTAGAATTAAATCTGAAGGCGCAATATCGTTCTCAACAAGAGTTAATGTTCTTGCCAAAACCTTATAATTGCCATGTTTTAATTCGTTTAAAATGGATAGATGTGTATTCATCAATAAAACTATCTTTGTACAAATAAACTGATTTATTTTCAATCAAATCGCGAAGATTTGAATCATAAACCGCAAACATCCATTTTAATCATCAATGAAAGTTACAGGCTTTACTTTTCTGAGAAATGCAATTGTAAATGACTATCCAGCTAGAGAGGCCATACTTTCAGTATTGCCTTTATGTGATGACTTTGTTGTTGCCCTTGGCAATTCTTCAGATGCAACGTCGGAAATGGTAAAAAACATTAGCCCAAAGATCAGAACCATTGATACGATCTGGGATGAGCGCATCAGAGAGGGCGGGCGTGTTTTTGCTGAAGAGACGAATAAGGCTATTGCAGAAATATCAAAGGATACAGACTGGATGATTTACATCCAGGGTGATGAAGCTATTCATGAAGGCTATCTTCCACTTATTAAAAAGGAAATGGAGCTGGAGCTGAAAAATGATAAAATTGAAGCTTTATTGCTAAAATACAAACACTTCTACGGTTCATACGATTACGTTGCCGAATCGCGTAGCTGGTACCGGAGAGAAATCCGTATTGTTAAAAATTTGAAGGGCGTTTCATCCTATAAAGATGCACAAGGATTTCGTATAAATGGCAGAAAGCTTAACGTTAAGCTAATTGATGCCTACGTTTTTCATTACGGATGGGTTAAACCACCTGCAGGACTGGTAAGGAAAGGTGTAAACTTCAACTTATTTTATGACAAAAATGCGCTGGAGAGAGAAGTTCCTGCAACGGCAGAATTTGATTATGGCAATGCCGATAACCTTAAACGCTTTAATGGCACACATCCAAAAGTGATGCTGAATAGAATAAATGCAGTAAACTGGAAATTCAGCTACGACCTTACAAAAGTTAAGAGCACCCATTCGCTTCGCGTTAGGCTTTTAAACAAAATCCTAAAATACACCGGCATCAGAATTGGAGAATACAAAAATTATAAGATTGTTTCCAGATAAAATATTGATATGAAAATTGTTTTTGACTGTGAACGGATGAAGTATCCATTTACGGGACTTTTTGAATATTGCCACAAATTGGGTATAGCTTTAAGAGCAAAGGGCAAACCTGATAATGAGGTAGTGCTTTATTTGCAGCAAAAAGACCAGCATTATTTTGATAATGGTTTCACATTCATCAATCAGAAAAGCTTGCATAAACTTATATTTCCCTCTTTTAACAAAGAGATTAAACTATGGCACACAGCGCACCAAACATCATGGTATGTACCACCGGCCGGACGCAAGGTCGTACGGGTAATTACCGTCCACGATTTAAATTTTGTTTATGAGGAAGAATCAGAAAGTAAACGCAAAAAAAAACTAAAAAAACACCAGCAAACAATTGACAAAGCCGACCATATCATCGCCATATCCGAATTTACTAAACAAGATATTTTAAAACATTTAAAAGTAAACAAACCCATATCGGTTATTTATAATGGCTGCGACTTTGAGGTATACCCGGATTTTGATACTCCGGTTCTTCGTCCTCAAAAGCAGTTTATTTTTGCCATAGGTACGGTGATTCCTAAAAAGAACTTTCATACCCTGCCGTGTTTACTGGTTGGCAACGAACTTGAGCTAGTGATAGCTGGAAAAGAAAACTCAGATTATGTGAAAGAAATTCTGGATGAGGCAAAAAACCACGGCGTTGAAACTCGTGTGCACATAACCGGCCCAATAACTAAGGAGGACAAATACTGGTATTACAAAAATTGTACTGCATTTGCATTTCCGTCGCTGGCAGAAGGTTTTGGAATTCCGGTTATCGAGGCGATGAACTTCGGTAAGCCGGTATTCTTATCTACCCGCACTTCACTCCCTGAAATAGGTGGCGAGCATGCTTATTATTTTGAAAACTTCGATCCTAAGTATATGCAAAATGTTTTTGCAAAAGGAATGGAGCATTATCTCAGTACAGATCCTGCGGATAAAATCAGAGCACATGCTCAAAAATTCAGCTGGAAAAAGTGCGCTGAAGCGCACTGGCAACTTTATCATTCACTAACTGGCGAAATTTGATCACTTTCACCTTGTTTTTTGAAATTCACCGTTAACATTTGATAAATTATGGTGAACCAAATGATAGCACATGGTAATGCTTTCAGTGAATAAATCCTGATAAAATACCTGACATCTCTGGGGATAATGTCTGTTGGGGATAAACTGGTGACCACAAAAGCGAAAATTAACAGGGACACTACAAACCAATTTTTCTTCGGTTGCAACATAAACCATATAGCGATGCCAACAAATGCAATGATGTAAGTAGGAGATTCCGAGCCGGTGCTGAAAATAACCGTAAAAATTAATGTTGATGCAAGAAGCATCAACCGGAAGCCAACTTCCTTATACTGGTTTATCCTGATGTAGGGTAAAAGGAATAATAGAAGGCCACCCAGTAACATCGGTCCGTTAGGAATTTCCTTATTATGAGCGACCCGCCTAACCAGGCCCATTAATGAAATATCCTGAAATGAGTCTAGCGTAGTATTGCTATCATTCTTTTCAACCAAAGATCTGTACCAGTCTTGATAGGTATGTAATATATATTGCGGAGAAGAAAACAACATGGGCACCAGAAAGAGTATAGCTAGACAAACCAGTCCATATAAAATAAACCGCAGCTTATCTTTTGTAAAAAAGAAAAAAGCAAGCGCTACAATTCCGTACAGTTTCACCATTGTACCAAATGCAATGAAAAACGCTGATTTGAAATTTTCGTTTTTGATGATGTAGGAGAAACTTAGCAGTATTGTACCTGTTAATGCCACATTAAACTGATAGCTAAAAAGAGCTGTTAACGCTTCATGCGCACAGATATAGCCAATAATAATTTTTGTGTTTTTATTTAGTGGCAGGCTAAAAATTCCCCAAAGCAGTACAATGACATTTGCAACATTCCATAAAACCGTTCCCGCGCAATCGGGTAAAATAGCAAACGGAGCAATAAAAAGAGCGAATGCCGGACCGTAATGGTTGCAATCAAAATAAGGGTTTAGCGGTGAATTTACATATAGTGGCTTTAAATCTATCAGGTGCCAGAAGGTATATTTAAATATAAGGTAGTTATTAAAAGAATGATGTAGGTATTGTTTTAATGCGGCAACTATGGCCAGCAGAATATATAAACCGTAAACAATTTTCTGATTTAAAAAAATACTCCAACGCAATTTGTTCAACATATACAGTTAATTATTAGCCCTGCAAAGAAAGAATTATTTTTCAACTTATTATTTCAACTGAAGCAATAATACATTAGAAATCATCCAAATGTCGATTTCGAGCCATTGCTTTGCAGCGGTTATTAAATAACCTGCCTAAATGCTTAACTTTGGCGTTTAAACATTTTTGATGAAAATATATTTTCGGTTATTATCTTTTGCCAAGCCAATAGAAAAGTTTGCAATTCCATACGTAATCGCAACGCTGTTGTCGATCTTATTTGGCACGCTTAATCTAGCACTTTTGTCTCCGCTGTTTGAAACACTTCTGAATACGAACAAGGGTCAAAAGAAGGAATCATTGATGGATAAAGCATCCTCATCTTTTGATATATTAGGCCAATTTAGACAAACGGTAAATCAATATAGCGCAACTCATGGTCTTGAAAAAACCTTGGGTTTGGTTTGTGTAGTAATCATTGCATCAGTATTACTGTCAAACTTATTCAGGTATTTTTCACAACGGTACATGGAAGATTTACGCGTTCATACACTCTTAAACCTTCGTAAAACGGTGTTTAACAATGTAATGAACATGCATGTTGGTTTTTTTAATAATGAACGTAAGGGGGATATTATCTCAAAAGTAGCATCTGATGTACAGGTTGTTCAGTTTACTGTGACGAACACCTTACAGGTCGTTTTTAAAGAGCCTGTAACTTTGATTGTTTACATATTTTTTCTATTTAACATATCAGTGAAGTTAACCTTATTCTCTTTATTGGTGATACCAGTTTCCGGGTTCATTATTAGCAAGATTGTAAAAAGGTTAAAACAACAGGCTAAAGAATCTCACGAGTCATTCGCCAAAATGATAGGCTTTTTGGATGAATCTTTAAGTGGTATCAAAATCATAAAGGCTTTTAATTCAACAGAACGGATTAAAGAAAAGTTTAATAAGGAAAATATTTACTATTCCAACCTAACGAGAAAAATGACCCGCCGTCAGCAGCTCGGTTCCCCTGTTTCCGAGTTTCTAGGTGTACTAATGGTTTCGGCAATAGTGTGGTACGGCGGTTCACTTATCATCAACAAAGAAGCTAATGCTTTGGCTGCAGCAGACTTTATTGCTTACATAGCTATTTTCTCTCAGGTGATGCGGCCTGCAAAAGCATTAACTGATTCATTCAGTGGCATCCACTCAGGCATTGCCGCAGGAGAGCGCGTACTAGACTTAATTGACACCAAACCTCAACTGGTGAATGCCGCTGATGCGAAACCTTTAAGCGGCTTTAATAATGCAATAAAATTTGAGAATGTTTCTTTCAACTATGGCGAAAAACAAATTCTGAATAACATCAATTTCGATGTCGAAAAAGGCAAAACCATTGCTTTGGTCGGTCCCTCTGGTGGCGGAAAAAGCACTTTGATGGATCTGATCCCACGCTTCCATGATCCTAAATCAGGAAGTATTAAAATTGATGGTTTTGATTACAAGAACTTAACTGTAGAAAGCATCCGCGCACAAATGGGGATCGTGAATCAGGAATCTTTCTTATTTAACGATACAATCTTTAATAACATTGCTTTTGCGAAACCTGATGCAACAGAAGAAGAAGTAATCGCTGCTGCAAAAATCGCGAATGCACATGAGTTCATTCAGAATACCGAAAACGGGTACCAGTCGTTTGTAGGTGACCGCGGCAACAGGTTGTCAGGAGGCCAGAAACAACGTGTATGTATTGCAAGGGCAGTATTGGCAAATCCGCCAATTATGTTGCTCGATGAAGCTACCTCTGCATTGGATACCGAATCTGAAAAACTAGTACAGGAGGCATTAAATAACCTGATGAAAAACCGTACTTCAATTGTTATTGCCCACCGACTGAGCACCATTCAGCACGCTGATCAAATCGTTGTTATAGATAAAGGAAGTGTTGTTGAAACAGGCAACCATAGTGAATTGATGAGTCAGAACGGCCTTTATAAAAGGTTAATTGATATGCAGGCTTTTAACGATTAGTTTCCGAGGAAACATAATCAACTGCTTTACTCACTTTATCAATTACCACATCCCAGTTATAATTCTCTACAACATATTTTTTTGCATTGCTTTTTAGCAATGCAAAATCGGTTGCCGGACTCGTTAATTTATCGAGTGCCTTTTTAAAAGTTTGGCCGTCCGAAAACAGGTACCCTCCGCCACTTTGTTCAATATGGTCTCTTAACACTTCACTAAAATCATTGGCAATAACCGGAATCCCTGCCATCATGCTTTCCAATGTAACTAATGATAAACTTTCATAAAATGAAGGAATAATTAATGCCTTGGCATATTGCAATAAGCCCCCTTTTAATTCCTCACTTACAAAACCCTGAGGCAAGATATCGTTGTGCGTTGGGATCTCCATGAACGGCTGACCCACTAAAAAAAGCTTCAAATTACTAGTATCAGTTTTTTTATATTCAATAAAATACTCAAACAAAATATCACATCCTTTTGCCGGATCGATTCTACCGATATAAATGATGTATGGATCCATTTTGGGTACTATATTCGGCCTTGCATAATAAACTGGCTCATCAATTCCTACGCCCACTACGTCACTGTAAATTCCCTTATTATGGAAAAGCTGATTGACGAAATTTTGCTCAGCTTTGGTATTGTATAAAATTGCTTTAGGCAGCTTAAAAAAGGATTTAAAATTAGGGAAATAGATCGGTGGCTCATCGTGGGCAGTCGGTATTAATATAGATCTCTCCGATGCAGCCTTTAACCCATAAAAAGTAGGATAATACAGATAGGTAAAGAAAATAACGGCGTCATAGTACTGCTTATTGTGTTGTAGAAAATCAATAAGTGAAGGCGTATATGGTCCTTGGTGTTTCGCCCATTCATTCCCAAGCTCTTCGAGATTATCGTTTAAATTAAATAGTGTTTCTACAAAAGAAAGAATTCCGAACAGTTGCAGACTTTTATGGAAAAAGGTTTTTTTTCTCAGCCTCCGTTCAATAGATTGAGTCTTTTTTTTGTTTCGCTCTTGTGCAACTTCAAATCGCCTTACTTTAACCCCATTGACACTTGAAACACCAGGTTGATATTCGTTCCGCCATGTGGTATAATCCTTGGCACATGAAGTAATCACTTCCAGATCAAATAAAGGATTAAGCTTTTCTGCCAGTATTCTACAATGATATTCTGCACCTCCATTAACCTCTAAACCATATCTTTGTACAACAATTGCGATTTTTTTCATAAATTTTCTATTCCTGCAAAGTTATATTTAATCCATTAGTTAATATAACTTTGGAATCTTATTAACAAACCTGTTTAGGCATTATTTCACCAATAGAATGAAAAAAAGTGTTACTGTAGTTATTCCTATATACAAACCTTCGCTGAGTGAAATGGAAATCATCTCGCTCAACCAGTGCTTTAAAGTACTTGGCGAATATAATATTGTTGCGGTAAAGCCCCTGTCACTAGATTTAAAAAACTATAAGTATCCATTTAACACCGTTTACAGCTTCGATGATGTATATTTTAAAAACATTGCCGGATATAACAGATTGATGTTGGCATCGATATTCTACGAGAAATTTCTTGCCAATGATTTTATCTTAATCTACCAGCCTGATGCTTTTGTATTCAAAGATGAGTTGCAACAGTGGTGCGAGACAGGTTATGATTATATTGGTGCTCCCTGGTTAAGAGAAGCAGACTATCCAGATTTATTCAAAAAACTAAAGAATCAGTTTAAGGCTTATTTTCACATTAAGTATGATGTAAAACAAAAAAGGACTGGTATCCCCAGTGACTTACAGTTTGAAAATAAAGTGGGTAACGGCGGATTTTCGCTTAGGAACACCAAAAAGTTCTTTGATTTATGCCAGTCAAAGCAGCAATTGATTGCTGATTATACTGCTCAAAACTTTCACCGTTTCAACGAGGACGCCTTCTGGAGTATAGCGGTAAACCGAAAATCAGAACAGTTAAAAATCCCAAACTATAAAAAAGCAGCTCTTTTTTCTATTGAAAGCCATGGTGAATATGCATTAGAATTAACCAAAGGGGTACTTCCATTCGGTTGTCATGCCTGGGATAAGAACCTTGAGTTTTGGCAGCCAATATTTAAATCACAAGGAATTGAAATAAAATAAATCACCATGTCTGAAACATTACGACCACTTATTTCAGTAGCACTGTGTACTTTTAATGGAGAGAAACACATCACAGAACAACTTGAGAGTATTCTCTCACAAAGCTACGAATCTATTGAAATCATTATTTGTGATGATCAATCTACTGACGGTACTTTTGAAATTCTCAAGCGTTATGCGTCGAATTATCCTATCATTTCGCTGTACCAGAATGATCAAAACCTTGGCTTTGTTAAAAACTTCGAGCAGGCTATTTCCCGGTGTACGGGTGACTACATCGCACTCTCTGATCAGGATGATTTTTGGATGATAGAAAAATTAACCACACTAATTACTCAGATTGGTGATTCTGACATGATCTACCATGACTCAAACCTGATAGACAAGCAGGGAAAATTAATCCCACATGTAAAAATGAGCGATCATTACCGCTCATATGATGGAACATCCAACCTTCCTTTTCTTATTTCTAATTGTGTAGCAGGCCATGCAATGCTTTTTAAAAGCACTTTAATATCAGTTATTTTACCTTTCAAAAGTGAATTTTATCACGATTGGTGGATTACCTTTGTTGCGATAACCATTGGAAAGATAAAGGCTATCCCTGATATCCTGGTTAATTACAGGCAGCATGACTTAGCTATTACAGATACGCTTAACTTGAAAAAACAGGATGATAGCACTGGGAACAAGGGTTTTTTGAACTACAACTTAAACTGGATAAATTATTGTTCAGGTTTTAGCTTGAATAACAGAAATCAAAAGGAGATTCGGAAGATCTATGATTATCTGGTAGCATATCAAGAGGGGCTTAGGGGATTCAGGCTATTTTTCTTCCTATTGAGATACTATCACATCCTGTTCTATTTTCATTTGAAAGGAAAGAATAAATTAAGTCAATTAAATACAATAAGAAAAATTTGTTTTAATAATTAAAAGCACTATGAAAGTAAGTTTTGTAATACTCAGTTGGAATAGATACAAATTTCTGGATGAATGTTTATCGGCATTATTGCCATCAATCAAAAACAACACTGAAACTGAAGTGATTGTAATGGATAATGGCTCAACAGACAACACTCATGTTGTTCTGGATAAATACAGCTCAAATCCGCTTGTTAAAATTGTAAGAAGAAAAAAAAATCACGGACTAAATGCCTACAAGCGCCTTTTTGGGATGGCAAAAGGTGAATATATTATTATTGTAGATGATGATGTACTGACCTTTCCACCTGCAGTTGAAGAAATATTCATTGATTATTTGAAAGCATTTCCTGATTATGGTTTTCTTGCATTAAATGTCGTTCAAAATGAGTTTACACTAGGCGCTAAACCTCCAATTGACAATTACGTTGAAGAAATTAGGGGTGAAAAAGTAATAGAAAAAGGACCTACAGGTGGTTGGTGTGCTTGCTTCGAAAAGAAAAACTATAATAAAATAAAGCTCAGGTTTTTACTGAATGATTTAAATATGGCTAAAGGAGAAGACGGGCTACTGGTTAACTTGTTCAGCAGAAAGCTTAAGCTTAAATCAGGATTGATCAAAAACCATTACTGCCTCCACGCTTGTGGTCCGCATTATGCAAAGGTTTACGGTCATATGGATAGAGAGTTAGAAAAATATGAAAATGCTGGACTGCATTCAATTGTTGAGGAATATAAAAACTACAAATAAGGGATGATCGTATTAGAAAAAGGGGCGAAAATTTACATTCAATGTCCCGCCGCAATGGCAACGGGTGGCCCGGAGGCTTTACACCAGCTGGGACATTATTTGATTAAAAATGGCTTTGATGCGCAAATGTCATATATCCCACCCAATCATCCTAATCCTATCCATCCTCAGTATGAAGCATACTCAGTACCTTATACTAAAGAGGTGGACAACAATGCTAAAAACGTGATGATCCTGGCTGAATCTAATTTATATCCTATTTATCAGAAACCATATTCGAAGATCAGAAAAGCAATCTGGTGGTTAAGTGTAACTTACTATTGGGAAGGCCTAAAACCCTGGAAGGAAAAAATAAAAAAGAAACGTTTCTATGCTTTAAAGTCTTTGATTAATCCACATATAAATCCGCCTCTACCTACTTTAGAGCGGCTTAGAAAGCTCCCTCTGGATCATATCCGGCATTCCTTCTACTCCGAAGTTTTATTAAAAGAAAACAATATCCGCATAACAGGTAAAATTTCTGACTATATGAACCAGGCATTCATCAATGAGATAGATGATAATTGTATTAAAGAAGATATTATTCTATACAATCCAAAAAAGAATGATGTTTTTTTGGATGATTTAATTAAACAAACGCCACAACTCAGTTGGGTAGCAGTCCAGGGACTTCTAGCATCAGAAGTGGCTGCGCTAATGAATAAAAGTAAATTGTATATCGACTTTGGTTTTCACCCCGGCAAAGAGCGAATGCCAAGGGAGGCCTGCCTGATGAATTGTTGTATGATCATTGGAAAAAATGGGTCTGCAGCTTATCGGGAAGATATGCCTATCCCTGATGAATATCGTTTTAATAAAGACGTAAGCTTATATCCCGACATTACTAATCTCATATCCGATTGCCTGGCAAACTACCCGGTCAGGATTAAAGATTTTGCAAAATATAAAGAAGAGCTTTTAATAGAGGAAGCAGTATTTAATAAGGATATCAAAGCTATATTTAAGCACAAATAATGACTGAGCCGAAAAAACATATCAATTACAGCTTTATCGATAACCTGAGGTTTATATCCATGTTTGGGATTGTGATGGAGCATTCTACCCTTTTCTGGAACAGGTACTTCACAGATTTTGACGATCAGCTCGCACAAACGTTAAGCATTCAGGTTTTTAAGTTTGGAACCATTATATTTTTTATTCTATCAGGTTTCCTGATTGGCGATAAATTTACAAAATATAACTCTTGGGATTACCTTAAACGTAGATTTGACAATACATTCAAACCATGGTTATTCTGGTGTTTCATCATGTTATGCCTAACTTATATCAGCTGGTACTTCAAGTACGTAAAATCGGGTAACATGGAATTATTAATCAATCCTGCCGACAAGTTTTTCGAAAACATTTATCACATTACTTTGGATACGAGTTACTGGTTTATCGTAAATTTTATGATCTGCATCGCCGTTTTGTTAACGTTCAGAAAATACCTTTACTCGAATGTTTTTGGTGCTATTCTGGGTCTATTATCATTGTTTTACGCTCTAAATCTTTATATACAGATTATTCCCACCGCACATACAACAGCCGTATTAGGATTTGTATTTTACCTTTGGTTAGGATTTAAGTTGAACATCCACTTTGAAAAATTTTGTAACTGGGTTGAAAAAATAAAGGGATGGCAGATTGTACTGGCGCTTGTTGCATCTTTCATCTTATCATGTACAGAAACCATAAATCTGATGAACATACTGCCTAAAGATCCGTTTAATACCCTCAGATTGTCAAATATTATTTATTCATTAATCAGCTTTATATTCCTGTTTAAATACTGCAATTTTAGCTTCATTAAAAAACTAAAACCGAGAGATACAACCTTTGGAATTTATCTTACACACCAGCTTTTAATCTTTTACCTTTTACCGATGATTTTTGAACCTCTACATATTTCCAATGATCAGAAGTCAACAAGAGTGCTTATTATCCTTCAGATCGTGAGATTTGCAATTGTTTATCCGACATCATATCTGCTCACCATTGTAATTTCCAAAGCTCCAAAGAAAATGCGGTGGATAATCGGGCAGTAAGTACGATTAAAACAGGGCAATGTTGCAATCATACAAAACAAAAAAAGGCCTCAATAAATTGAGGCCTTAAATATTTATATTGCTTTTAGCTGAACTACAACTTTCTCGCTACTTCTACCTGTTCGTAAGCTTCAACGATATCGCCAACTTCAATGTTATTAAAGTTCTGAATGTTTAAACCACACTCGTAACCTTTATTAACTTCTTTAACGTCGTCTTTAAAGCGTTTTAATGATGCCAGTTCACCTGTGTAAACAACTACACCATCTCTAACAATACGGATTTTGCTGTTACGGGTAATCTTACCATCCAATACCATACAACCTGCGATGGTACCCACTTTGGTAATTTTGAATGTCTCACGGATTTCAACATTAGCCACAATTTTCTCTTCGAACTCAGGATCCAACATACCCTCCATTGCCGATTTAATCTCGTTGATTGCATCGTAAATGATAGAATATAAACGGATGTCGATTTGCTCTGCTTCTGCAAGTTTACGTGCACCTGTCGACGGACGAACCTGGAAACCAATGATGATCGCATCTGAAGCCGACGCTAACAATACGTCAGATTCTGAAATCTGACCAACACCTTTACTGATGATATTGATTTGGATCTGCTCAGTCGATAATTTCAGCAATGAATCGGCTAATGCTTCAATAGAACCATCCACATCACCTTTAACGATGATGTTAAGCTCTTTAAAGTTACCAATTGCCAAACGACGACCGATCTCATCAAGCGTGATGTGTTTCTGCGTACGCAAGCCCTGCTCACGTTGCAATTGCATACGTTTGTTTGCAATATCACGTGCTTCAGTTTCGCTTTCCAGTGCATTGAAACGATCACCTGCTGTAGGCGCTCCCTGCATACCCAATACCTGTACCGGCTGTGATGGACCTGCCGACTCTACTTTAGCTCCACGCTCATTGGTTAATGCTTTAACACGACCACTGTAACTTCCTGCAAGAATTGGATCTCCAACCCTCAACGTACCAGCCTGAACCAGTACTGTAGTTACAATACCACGACCTTTATCTAGTGCCGATTCAATTACAGTACCTGTAGCCCTCTTATTCGGATTAGCTTTAAGTTCTAATAATTCAGCTTCTAATAATACCTTATCTAAAAGCAAATCGACATTTAAACCGCTTTTGCTTGAGATCTCCTGTGACTGATATTTACCACCCCAATCTTCAACCAGAATATTCATTGCTGATAACTGCTCACGCACCTTATCTGCATTTGCACCTGGCTTATCTACTTTCGTGAAAGCAAATACTAAAGGTACACCTGCCGCTTGTGCGTGGTTTATCGCCTCTTTTGTCTGAGGCATCACCGCATCATCCGCAGCAATTACAATAATTGCAATATCTGCTGCCTTAGCACCACGGGCACGCATCGCTGTAAAGGCTTCGTGACCTGGTGTATCTAAGAAAGTTACTTTTTTCCCGGTTGGTGTAGTTACCATGTATGCACCAATGTGCTGTGTAATACCACCCGCTTCACCTGCAACGACATTCGCTTTACGAATATAATCCAGTAATGAAGTTTTACCGTGATCGACGTGACCCATAATCGTTACAACCGGAGCTCTTTCGATTAAGTCTGCCTCGTTATCTTCTTCTTCAATTACATTTTCCTCATCTTCATCAGGCTTAACAAACTGAATTTCGTAACCAAACTCATCAGCAACGATAGTTAAAGTTTCAGCATCTAAACGCTGATTAATGGAAACGAACATACCAAGACTCATACAAGTACCAATGATTTTGGTAACCGGTACATCCATCATGCTCGCTAACTCATTAGCAGTAACAAATTCTGTTACCTTTAATATTTTCGATTGGGATTCAAGCTCGTTTGCTGCCTCTTCTGCATTGAAAGCTACATCATCACGTTTCTGACGACGTAATTTAGCACGCTGAGCAAATTTACCAGATTTACCTGCTCCACTTAAGCGGGCAAGGGTTGCCTTGATCTGATCTTGAATTTCTTTCTCTGTAGGTTCTTCTTTTGGTCCGCTTGGGGTAGCGTTCCTGTTTTGGAAACCAGGTCTGTTATTATTTCTGTTGCCCTGATAACCTGGACCACCTTGTCCCGCCGGACGGTTGCCTTGATAAGGAGTACCCCCTGGTCTGTTGCCCTGATAAGGCTGACGAGGTTGTCCTGGCGCTCCACCCTGGCCCTGACCTGCTGGGTTTTGACCCGGCTGGCCCTGACCACCCTGTTGTCCGGGTTGGCCTGGTGCTCCTGGCGTTTTTTTACGTTTACGCTTACGTTTAGCAGCCTCACTATCACTAGACGACGCTACCGGGTTACTTCTTCTATCAGGAGTAGTAGGTAAAGTAATCTTTCCAATGATATTTGGACCACTTAATTTTACCGTTCTCGCCTTAATTACTTCCGGCTCTGCATTTGCTGGTTTTTGTTCAGCTTTTGGCTGCTCAACAGGTTTAGCAGGTTCCGGTGTTTTAGCAACAGGTGCCGGTGCAGGAACTTCTTCTTTTTTAACTTCCACTGGTTTTTCTTCCACCTTCGGCTGTTCTACCGGTTTTACTGACTCTTCTACTTTAGCTACCGGTGTTGGTGCCGGAGCAGATGGTGCTGGCGCAGTCTCCTCTTTTTTAACAGGACGTGTTTTAGAGTTAAGGTCGTTTAAATCGATCTTACCTACAATTTTTACTCCTGGTAAACCACTGTCATCAGATTTGTCTTCCGCTTTTGAAGCTGCAACAGGCTCTGCTGCCGCAGGCGCTGGTGTTTCTACTTTCGGTGCCGGTGTTTCGGCAACTTTTGATTTCTCCGCCGGTGCTGTAAATGACTGAGCATTTTTTATTAAAATCTCATCACTTTTTTCAAAGTCGGTATTTTTCTTCGGCGCTTCTACTGGCTTTTCAGTCTCAGGCTCGTCACGACGTATTTTACCAATCACTATTTGTTTGGCTTCTTCTCTTACGATCTTATCTCCCTGATACTCTTTCAACAAGGCACTGTACATGTCTGGCGTAAGTTTAAACATAGGGCTCTTCTCGGCAGAGAATCCCTTTTTGTTTAAAAACTCAACGGCCGTACCCATGCCTATATTAAGTTCTTTAATAGCTTTAATTAAAATGATTGGTTTGTCGTCTGACATCTAGCTCCTTTTATTTTTTAATATAATACAAAAGTAGTGTTTATTTGGCAATTACACCACTTATTCAAATTCTGACTGCAAGATCTGAACCACTTCTTTAATGGTTTCCTCTTCTAAGTCGGTGCGTTTAACCAAATCTTCTACTGTAAGTGCTAAAACACTCTTAGCAGTATCGCAACCGATAGCCTTTAATTCATCAATGATCCAGCTGTCAATCTCATCTGAGAATTCCTCTAAATCTACATCCTCGTCGTTTTCTTCTCCAGCTTCGCGATACACATCAATTTCGTAACCAGTTAATTTACCAGCCAGTTTAATGTTATGTCCGCCACGTCCGATAGCCAATGAAACCTGATCTGGTTTTAAATAAACAGATGCGTGTTTTGTTTCATCATCTAATTTAATAGACGTGATTTTCGCCGGGCTTAAAGCACGGGTAATGTATAATGAAATGTTATTTGTGAAGTTAATCACATCAATATTTTCGTTTTTCAATTCGCGAACGATACCATGGATACGTGATCCTTTCATACCCACGCAAGCACCTACCGGATCGATACGATCATCATAAGATTCTACCGCAACTTTAGCACGTTCTCCTGGTTCACGAACAATTTTCTTAACAGTGATTAAACCATCAAAAATCTCCGGAACTTCAAGTTCGAACAAACGCTGTAAAAACTCAGGTGCTGTTCTTGAAATAATGATCTTCGGATTTGCATTGATCATTTCTACTTTAGAGATTACTGCTCTCACAGAATCACCTTTTTTGAAATAATCAGCAGGAATCTGCTCTGTTTTAGGCATTAAAAGTTCATTACCTTCATCATCCAGAACCAGGGTTTCTTTCTTCCAAACCTGATAAACCTCGCCGGTAATAATTTCACCAACACGGTCTTTATACTTTTTGAAGATCTCGTCCTTTTCTAACTCCAATACTTTAGAAACCAAAGTCTGGCGTGCTGCTAAAATTGCTCTACGTCCGAAACTCTCTAATGTAATCTGCTCGATATAATCATCACCAACCTCTAAAGTCGGATCAAACTGATGTACATCAGCAAGTTCAATCTCTAAATCATCATCTTCTGAGAAACCATCCTCCATTACTTTTCTAGTTCTCCAGATTTCCAAATCCCCGTTATCGGGATTTACAATCACATCACAGTTTTCGTCTGTTCCGTATTTTTTACGCAACATACTACGGAAAACCTCTTCCAACACACTGATCACCGTAGGGCGATCTATATTTTTAAAATCCTTAAACTCCTGAAAAGAGTCGATCAAATTAATTGTTGTAGTACTCATTTTACTTAAATGAAATTAACACACTGGTTTCTAATATATCATTAAGCGACACTTCAGTTTGAACTAAAACCGCTTTTTTCCCTTTTTCCTTAACCGATTCCTCCATCAGCAGGTTATTTTCTGCAAGCCCTAAAAGTTTCCCTTCCTTCTTCTTTCCGTCCTTTAATTTCAGACTTAACGTTCTGCCGATATTTTTTTGATATTGACGGATCAGCTTTAAAGGCTCACCAACTCCGGGAGAAGAAACTTCTAAATTATAAGCTTGTTCAATTGTATTTTCCTCTTCTAAATGAAAACCAACATGCCTGCTTATGGCCACACAATCCTGTATGCTAATACCTTCGTCACCATCAACATGAATAATTAATTTATTGTTTGGCAACATTTTCACATCAACCAGAAACAGCTCTGGCCGGTCTGCAATTTTTTCCTCTACGAGGTCAGCAACTCTCTTTTCTACTTGCATATTTTAACCTGATTTCATAGAAAAAGGGGACACTGTCCCCTTCTCTTTTCTTCGATTACGATGCAAATGTAATAATTTTTTTATAAAATTTCAATAGCCATGCGAATTATTATACTGATTACTACCGCTTAAGAATTTGTTTTTGCGGCTGTAGGTTCTGTTTGATGGTACCAGAGAATAGTTTACTCACCGTAGCAAACTCAACACCGATAAAACTTTCAACCAGATATCTTTTATTTTTCTTAAAAGGCTGATCTGGCTTAAACAAGATGGAATCTCCCTGAAGCACATAATGACCCTTTACCACAATTTCATCCTGCAGGCTATCTAGCTCGCCTGGCAAGGCAATCACTGAAAGCAGGTTTGATGAATCAAGGTTTTTTGAATAAACATTTTTGACCTGAACAAGACTGGCTTCACCAAGATTGTTAAGAACAATTGAAGTACTATCTATCGAAAACTTAATGACTGCTTTGTTGTTTCTTCCTGAGCAAGAAATAAAAAATGCAGCCACTATAAAAATGATCAGTTGCTGATTTAAATTTTTAACCATTGTCAAATTTAACATTATGAGATTAATTATCGAGATCCTTTTAATGGGACTAGCCTTTTTTATCGGCGCAAAATTAGTTCCCGGCGTAGAAGTAGCGGGCTATTCGAGCGCCTTGATTGCCGCAATTCTAATCGCCCTTGCAAATGCAACAATAGGGTTTATCCTGAGGCTATTAACCTTCCCGATTAATTTCCTAACACTAGGATTGGTATCATTCATCATTACTGTGTTAATGATTCTTCTGGTAGATAGCATGATGACCTCATTCAATACATCTGGTTTCTTTGCAGCAGCTTTTCTGGCGATCATTGTGGCGCTGATTAAGGCAATATTTGGTGCTATTGCCGGAGAAAAAGAATAGTATTGAGCTGGGCGATTGAAACAAGGGCCAAACGCCCAGCCTAAGATTATCTGATCACCTCACGCGAGATGACCATTTTCTGGATTTCAGATGTGCCCTCGTATATTTGTGTAATTTTTGCATCGCGCATTAAACGTTCTACATGGTATTCTTTGACAAAGCCATAACCCCCGTGAACCTGCACGGCTTCTATAGTCACATCCATTGCTACCTTGGAAGCGAAAAGCTTAGCCATGGAACCAGCCTGAGTATAAGACAAGCCCTGATCTTTGAGCCAGGCGGCTTTATAAACCAATAATCGGGCAGCCTCTATTTGTGTAGCCATATCAGCCAGTTTAAATGCGATTGCCTGATGGTCGGAAATCGGCTTACCAAATGATTTACGTTGTTTGGCATAGGCAGTTGCCAGCTCAAAGGCTCCCTGGGCAATACCGAGTGCCTGGGCTGCAATACCGATCCGGCCACCTTCCAGCGTTTTCATGGCGAACTTAAAACCAAAACCATCTTCACCAATCCTGTTTTCTTTAGGCACCTTAACATCGTTAAACATCAGTGAATGTGTATCAGACCCACGTATACCGAGCTTATTTTCCTTTGGACCAACGGTAAATCCTGGTGTTCCCTTTTCCACAATAAAAGCGTTTATCCCCTTATGTTTTAATTCAGGATGGGTTTGCGCAATAACAAGATATGTTGATGCTGTTTCACCATTTGTAATCCAGTTTTTCGTTCCATTTAGCAAATAATAATCACCCTTATCTTCCGCCGTAGTGCTTTGCGAAGTTGCATCAGATCCTGCTTCAGGTTCTGAAAGGCAAAATGCACCGATCTTTTCCCCTGAAGCCAGAGGCTTTAGATATTTTTCTTTTTGTTCTTCTGTTCCGTAGGCTTCAAGGCCGTAACAAACCAAAGAATTATTCACTGAAACAACAACAGATGCTGAGGCATCAATCTTGGAAAGCTCCTCCATTACCAGTACATAGGAAATGGCATCCAGTCCGCTTCCATTATATTTTTCATCAACCATCATCCCCAGAAATCCCAGTTCACCAAGTTTTTTAACTTGCTCTGCCGGAAATTTCTGATGCTCATCCCTTTCGATTACCCCAGGCTTTAATTCCTGCTGCGCAAAATCGCGGGCAGCCTGCCGGATCATTAGTTGTTCTTCACTTAATTCAAAATGCATAACATTTATGTATAAAAGGTTAGTAAATCAAATGTATGATTAATAGATCAAAAATACTATGGCTGCATAGTATTTTTTTTTTAAGTAAACCTTCCTCATCGCATCCGTTTTTGCGGGGAGGATCTTTTTTGTATACTGTCAGAATTTTCCAGATATGGGAGGATTTCTTTCTCCCAGGTAGGGCCTTCCTTCGTCCACCGCTTTACTTTCCCCCGGGAACACAGTACAACTGGAACATTCAATGGTCATGCCAGAAACGAATCTTGAGCGTACCTAGAACGTGAAAACACGTAGCAGACACGTTCCAGACACGTTCAAGACACGTACGAAACTTGGCTGAGTGGTATGGAATGCAAGGACGAATTAGCCTGTTATATCGGCGCTGAATAAAACCTGAACGCTAATTTAAGCGATAATATTTACCTTTCCGGAAGCAACAATTTACTTAAATGTCAGATTTGTTTTTTGGTCAGCACCAGGAATAAGCTCAGACTGCCTAAAACTAAAATCAGCAATACCTGAGACGAGTGGATAATGGCTGCATAGGCTAAACCATCGGTAAATGACACAGCGGAAAGCACAAGCGATTGCGCAACCATCCAGTGAAAAACGCCGATGCCGCCCTGAACTGGGGCGGCCATAGCAAAACCTGAAAATACGATAGCTGTAGCGGCAACGCTAACCCCAAGATGAGCCGTTGAATGTAAAGCCGAAAAACAAAAGTACATAGACAAAATGTAAAAAAACCAGATTGACAATGTATAAAGCCAGAAAATTCCTTTCCGTTTTAATTTTTTGTAGGAGCTAAACCCTTGCCTCAGGCTGATAAATAATTTCAGCAGTTTGCGACCGACTTTTTGTCTTAATAAAGAAAATACAAAGCCGCCCAACAAGATTAGTATCAGGAAGGCCGCAAGGAACCACCAGTAATTCACCTGATCAAATCTGTGTATGATATTCTCAAGAAGTATTTTATGAAAAAAGGAACTAAGCTTATTGTATTGAAAAAAGGTAATACAAACTGCACTGGCTAATAACACGCCGATATCAAACAGCCGCTCAGTTATTACCGTCCCGATGGAAACAAACATTGGAACTTTATTTGTTTTATGAATAACCGAGCAACGCCCTATTTCACCAAAGCGGGGTAGTGCAAGATTGGCCAGATAACCAATCATCACAGCATGATAGATATTGACAATGCCGATGTTATATTTCATTGACTGATATAGCAACTGCCAGCGCAGCGCTCTCAATATATGCGCAACCAGAACAGCTGCCATGGATGTCAAAACCCAGAAATAATCAGCAGATTTAATTTCCTGCCATAAACTTTTTAAATCCTGTCCCCTAAATGCTAAATAAAGTATTACCACACCTATTGAGAATAATAGGAGATACTTCAGAGCCGTTTTAAGGTCGAATGTCACAAGGCTATTTTAGCAAGTGGTTATTGTCATCAGGGAAAACTAAAATTGGATTATATTTTTTTGCTTCATCAATTGGAAGGGCACCATAAGACATAATGATTAATACATCACCTAACTGTGCCAAACGCGCTGTAGCTCCGTTTAAACAGATTGTACCAGTACCGCGTTCGCCTTTTATAACATAAGTTTCGAAACGGGCACCATTATTATTATTAACAATCTGCACCTTTTCATTGGCGATAATATTAGCCGCATCCATCAAATCTTCATCAATCGTAATACTGCCAACATAGTTTAACTCGGCTTGCGTTACACGAACGCGATGTATTTTCGATTTTAATATTGTAATAACCATGGTGCAAAGTTAACTATTTAATGATCATATTATCAATAAGTCGGGTTGAACCCACTTTTGCTGCCACCAAAACCACCAGACTATTTTCGTCTTTAGATTTAGCCCGCTCAAGCGTATTTCCGTTGGCAATTGTGAAATAATCCAGCTCCACCCCGTCAATCCCCCGATAGAGTGCCTTCCCTCGTTCTTCAAGTTCATCAATATCGTATACAGCCCAATGGTCAATCACATACTGTAGCGATTTACTCAGGACTAAAGAATGTTCACGATCGGCGGGTGACAAGTGGATATTTCTGCTGCTCATTGCCAATCCGTCTTCTTCACGGATAATCGGACAGGTGATAATCCTGATTGGCAAGTTAAAATGTGCGAGCATATTTTTAATCATAAGCACCTGTTGAAAATCTTTTTGTCCAAACATGGCCAGATCGGGCTCAACTGCATCAAACAGCTTTTTCACAATCTGGGTTACCCCCTGATAGTGTCCCTTTCTAAATGCACCTTCCAGTAAGAATTCAGCACTCCCAAGATCGATATGCCATTTTTCATCGGCACCTTGTGGATACATTTCCTGCACATCAGGCATAAATACGCCACTACAACCTGCCTCTTCAAGCATAGCCAGATCATGCTCTATTGGCCTTGGATATTTTTCAAGGTCTTTTGGATCTGTAAACTGAGTAGGGTTAACGAAGATGCTGCAAATTATGATATCTGCATTTTCCTGAGCCAGTTTAATGAGTGAAATGTGGCCGTTGTGCAAAGCACCCATGGTAGGGACAAGTGCAATTTTTTTACCTGATGCTTTTAAGGGTGCAATAAAAGCCTTAAGTGCTGATTTGGTTTTAAATACTTCCAAAGTCGACAATCTAAATTAAAGCCGTAAAGGTGTAAATTAATCTAAATGAAACCAAACAATACTTGCCAATCTTGATAAATAGTATTATTATGCTTATCTTTGCCGCTCATTATCTTTTATTTAACTTAATATTTTCTTAAAATATGGAGATGGCAAAAACGAAGCTGCTGATTGTTACACACGAGATGTCGCCTTTCCTCGAGCTTACTAAAATTTCTGAAATTACGCGTCAATTACCACAGGCTATGCAAGAGAAGGGATTCGAAATCCGCATTCTTATGCCCAAATTCGGTAATATCAACGAAAGAAGAAATCGTCTACACGAAGTAATACGCTTATCGGGAATGAACATCATTATTGATGACAATGATAACCCTTTAATTATTAAAGTAGCCTCCATCCCAGCTGCACGAATGCAGGTTTATTTCTTAGATAACGAAGAGTACTTCCAGCGCAAGCAGGTATTCAGAGACGCTAGTGGTAAATTCTTTGATGACAATGATGAGCGTACTATTTTCTTTTGTAAAGGCGCATTGGAAACCGTAAAAAAATTAGGATGGGCCCCTGATATCGTTCACTGCCACGGCTGGATGAGTTCATTAGTTCCTGCCTACATCAAAACCACTTACAAAAACGACCCTACTTTCAAAAACTCAAAGGTAGTATATTCTATTTATGAGGATTCATTTGCTGAAAAATTGAATGCCAACTTTGCGAAGAAAGCAGTAATGTCTAACATGACCGAAGAGGATACTAAAGCATTCCTTCCTTCAGATTGTAATAGCATGCACATTGGTGCTGTGACGCACTCTGATGCAGTGGTTTTAGCAGATGAAAACCTGGATAAAGATGTGTTAAAATTTGTTAAAGATTCCAATAAGCCAACATTAGCTTTTAACTTAACCGAGAATTTTGAAAACTTCTATACTTTTTATGAAGAAATTTCAAATGATGAATTGGTTTCAGTTGCTTAATTAGGTATTATTATTTTAAATATGAAATTTACAAAACAAGACTTATTAACCCTGTTGATAAGTCTTTTTCTTTTTGCGTCGTGTAAGAATCCCGATGGTGTTGGTTTAGATATCGATTCAAATACCGCCATCACCGGCAATCTGGTTGTATCTAATGTTACAACACAGATCGTTAAAGAAGCAGACATCAGCACAATTGCGCTTGCCCGTTATCCTATCGGCTATATGAATGACCCTGTTTTTGGTAAAACAGAGGCCAGCATTGCAATGACAGTTGCACCACCAACAACACTCGCTCAGGATTTCGGCACTTCCCCAACTCTTGATTCTGCAGTATTGGTGTTAAGCCTTCCAACTACTGATGCAGTAACTAAATTCTACGGAGATACCACCAGTTCCATATACAGTGTTGATATCTATCAACTAACAAATAATATCACTAAATATAAAAACTCTGATGTGCAGGCGCACAACAGTCAGCTTTTGGGAAACTTCAGAGGTAAAATAAATCCTAATACCCCTGTAAAAATTTATGATATTGTTACTGCTGCTGCAGACACAATCAAAAACATGCCCGCTCAACTTAGAATTCCGCTGAACAAGGCTTTTATACAGCAACAAATCATGAACCTGGCAATAACCAATTTCACTACCAACGCTAAGTTTGCTAACATTTTCAAAGGGTTATATGCGCAGATCAACAAAACGACGTCCAGTGGTACCGGAGGAATTGCGTTCATTGACTTTTCAAGCAGCACTTCTTATTTGCAATTGGTATATAAGCATACCAACACGTCAAGCGGCATTGATACTACATCTGTTAACTTCCCTATCGGAACCAGTTCGACGGCTTTACCGATTACTGCTACGATTAGTCATGACTATACCGGAACACCTGTTCAAACTCAACTATTAGCCCCAACAGCCGAATATCAAACTACCTATCTTCAGGGATTGGTAGGTGTTAAAACAAAAATTAAGTTCCCTGATCTGGCTAAGTTTAACAGTACATATGGAAAATCAGTGGTAAACAAAGCTGATCTGATCATCGAGCTGGGTAGCGGAACTTCAGTTTATCCTTTCCTGGCTGCACAAAGGTTATCCTTATACAGATGGGACCTTGCCGAACAACCGGCTAACATTTCAGACTATACAAGTTACGTTGCCAATAGTACACCGGCTTTGTTTGGAGGTTATTTCGATTCCATTAACAACAGGTATATTTTTAACGTAACCAATTACGTGCAAACATTAATTGATGGAACAATCGAGGATAATGGTACCTTTCTTGCACCGACATCTTACACCTTATTCGAAACTACTCCCACCGCAACTTCAGCAGAAAGAGCAATTATCGGAGCCAAAACTACTACAACTAACAAGATTAAGCTGAACATTTATTACACCAAGATAAATTAGAACTTAAACTCAGTATTTTAAAAGCCAGCATATCCCCGATAGGCTGGCTTTTTATTTACAGATAATTTTCACGGAAAATTCATTTAAGTCAAACGTTTGTTTTAGTATGTTTACACAATTAAAATTTTAAAATATTATGTGTGGAATAGTAGGCTATATTGGCTATAGAGAGGCTTGGCCAATTGTATTAAAGGGCCTTAAAAGACTAGAGTACCGGGGTTATGATAGTGCAGGTATCGCATTGATGAACAACAGCGGTCAGCATATTTATAAAAAGGCCGGTAAAGTTGCCGTACTGGAAGAATTTGCAGAAAACCATGATAAAACTGGTACAATTGGAATGGGCCATACCCGATGGGCTACGCATGGAGTTCCATCCGACAGGAATTCACATCCTCATACTTCGAATAACGGGCAGTTATCCATTATTCATAACGGCATTATAGAAAACTATGCCACACTAAAAGAAGAGCTTACCCGCAGGGGCCACACCTTTAATAGCGATACTGATACTGAAGTACTCGTTCACCTGATAGAAGAAATACAGAAAGTAGAACAGATTGATCTGCTTGAGGCGGTACGTTTGGCATTACATGAAGTGATTGGTGCTTATGCCATTGTAATTATGGATAAGAGTAATCCTGATCGCCTGATCGCTGCGCGTAAAGGTAGTCCGATGGTGATTGGTGTAGGCCAAGGCGAATATTTTATTGCTTCAGATGCAACACCCATCATTGAATATACTAAAAATGTAATCTACCTGAACGATAATGAAATCGCTTTGATTACCAAAGACGATTTGTTAGTTAAGCGTTTAGATAATGTGGTACAAACCCCATTTGTACAGGAACTGCAATTACAGCTGGAGATGCTGGAGAAAGGCGGCTTTGATCATTTTATGTTAAAAGAGATTTATGAGCAACCCAGATCAATTAAAGACTGCATGCGCGGACGTATCTATCCAGAGGAAGGTTATGTACAACTGGGAGGCATTAAAGAGTTTGCAGAGAAGCTAAAAAACATAGACAGGATCATCATTGTAGCATGCGGAACTTCATGGCACGCAGGTTTGGTAGGCGAATATTTAATTGAAGAGTATGCCCGGATTCCGGTAGAGGTAGAATATGCTTCTGAATTCCGGTACCGAAATCCTATTATCACGGAGAAAGATGTTGTTATTGCCATTTCTCAATCTGGAGAAACTGCAGATACGATGGCTGCAATTGAAATGGCAAAAGAACGTGGTGCAACCATCTTCGGAATATGTAATGTGGCTGGCGCGTCTATCCCACGACTAACGCATGCTGGTGTTTATACGCATGCAGGACCAGAGATAGGAGTAGCGTCAACAAAAGCTTTTACCGCTCAGGTAACAGTGCTTACACTAATGGCATTTTACATGGCACAGAAAAAAGGCACTATTACCACATCTAAATTGATTGAACTTTTAACAGAGCTTGATAACATACCTGATAAAATTCAGATCGCATTGGAGTCAAATGACTTGATTAAGGAAGTAGCTGAAAAAATAAAAGATTCCAGGAACTGCCTATTTTTAGGTAGAGGCAGCGGGTTTCCGGTTGCACTTGAAGGCGCATTAAAACTTAAAGAAATTTCCTATATCCACGCAGAAGGCTATCCGGCAGCCGAAATGAAACACGGCCCTATTGCGCTTATTGATGAGGAAATGCCAGTCGTATTCATCGCAACACAAAACTCATCATATGAAAAAGTAATCAGCAATATACAGGAAGTTAAAGCCAGGAAAGGACAGGTTATTGCAATAGTAACACAAGGTGATACAGAGGTAAAGAAAATGGCAGACTATTGTATAGAAATACCGGATTCAGCTGAAGCATTTTTGCCGTTATTAGCAACCATTCCATTACAACTGTTGTCATATCACATTGCTGTAATGAGGGGATGTAATGTTGATCAACCCAGAAACCTGGCCAAATCGGTTACTGTTGAATAAAAATATGAAACACCATAAAAAAAGCTACCTGAATAAATCAGGTAGCTTTTTTTTTTATAATTTAAACTTTAGAATGGAAGATCTCCATTTTCATCAGAAGGACTAATTGTAAACTCATCCTGTATTTTAGACTCCGTATTTTGAGGAATAGCTGCTGTAACAGGACTTTGTTCGAAATCACTTTTCCTGCCCAGCATGGTAAAGTTTTCAGCAACAATTTCGGTAACATACTTTTTTACTTTTTCTTTATCTTCAAAAGACCGGGTTCTTAATTTCCCTTCGATATAAACGAGTTTACCTTTTTGCAGATATTTGGATGCCACCTCAGCCAGTCCGCGCCATAATACGATATTATGCCACTCTGTTTGTTCTACTCTTTTACCATCTTTATTATAAGTTTCAGAAGTAGCTAATGGAAAACTAGCTACTGTTACGCCCCCTTCTAAATGACGCACCTCCGGGTCTTTACCCAAATGGCCTACTAAAATAACTTTGTTAATGCCCGACATAAATATTTTGGTTAGTTTTTTATTTACCCTTTTCCGCTAAAGATGGTTAGTTATTCCAACTTATCTCCGAAAAATATTCCACTATAAAATCGTGAATAACTTTCGGTTGCGGCAACTCATCTAGCTTCTCTAATGAAACCCAATTAAGTTCCTTTTGTTTATTAAAGTTAAATATATAATTTTTTAATGCAAAAAATTGTATATGGATTATTTGGTGCGTTAAAATATGCTTTTTGGCAGATAGAAGGGTGTATTCAACCTGGTTCCCGAAAGTACTCTTGACGTGTTCGTGGAAAACATTATCCATTTGTGATACCGAACCAGTTGTTTCTATGGCCGGAAAATCGTATAAATGTTGCCAGATATCACCAGATTGCCGCTCACGAACCAGTATCTTGTCATTCTCATGACAAATAAAATAACTGATAAATCTGTGTTTCTGGGCAGCTTTCTTGATTTTTACGGGCAATAAATTAACGGCATTTTGATTAAATGCGTAACATGATAACTTAACCGGACAAACACTACAATTTGGCGATTTTGGCTTACATTGCAGCGCACCAAATTCCATTATTGCCTGGTTATAGAGCGCCGGATTCTCCTGATATAGCAGATCATTTGCCAGCGTAAAAAAAGCCTTCTTACCTGCGGGGGAATTGATCGCAATTTCAATTCCAAAGTGCCGTGCAAGTACCCTGAAAACATTTCCGTCTACTACAGCGCGGGCCTCACCGGAAGAAAAAGACGATATTGCGGCTGCTGTGTATTCTCCGATTCCTTTTAGTTTCAGGAGATCATCATGTTGGTTTGGGAAGATTCCGTTATATTTTTCCATCACAATTTTTGCTGTGGCATGCATGTTTCTGCCTCTGGAGTAGTAGCCTAACCCTTGCCAGAGCTTTAAAACCCGGGCCTCCGCTGCACGGGCAAAGTCGGCTACCGAAGGAAAGTTCTGAAGGAATTTATTGAAGTAAGGCATACCCTGGTCAACCCTGGTTTGCTGTAATATTATCTCTGATAACCAGATGGTATAAGCATCTTTTGTATGTCTCCAGGGCAAATCCCTTTTGTTATTTTGATACCAGTTAATCAGTTCTTGTTGGAATGTCATTCCTGCAAATTACGGTGTTATTATTGGTTTTAAAAAAAACTTGCAATCGGATGATAAGCGCTGCGATAAAAAAATCATCTTTTATTTTCCTATCTCATTAAAAAGCAATACTTTTGCAACCCCAAAACAGTTATAATATTAAAACACAATATATATAAATAAGTAAATATGACTAAGGCAGATATTATTTCAGAAATATCAACAAAAACCGGAATTGAGAAGGTTGATGTACAGGAAACAGTTGAGGCATTCTTCAAAGTTATCAAAACTAGCATGATTGGCGGTGAAAATGTATACGTTAGAGGCTTCGGAAGCTTTGTTGTTAAAAAGAGAGCGCAGAAAACTGCTAGAAATATCTCGAAAAACACTGCAATAATTATCCCAGAACACTTCGTACCTAGCTTTAAACCAGCAAAAGTATTTGTTGATAAAGTTAAAAGTAACTCAAAAAAAATCAGCGTAGAAGCTTAAGTCGTCATTATGAATAGCAGCATCAGATCAAAACAAATCATCATCATTGGAGCGGTTGTATTGTTGATTGCTTTCCTATTCACAAGAGACATTAAAGGTTTAGTAAAACCAACTGAAGAAAATGGCAAAATGCCTTCAACTGGTCAGGTATCAGGCGGAGCTTCAGCAAACCCTTCAGCTTTAAGTATCGAAACTTCATCAACAGCAGCCAAAAATGTGCTAAACAAAAATTTAGCTACAGACATTACTGCCTTAGAAAATAGTTATAAAGGTGCTTCTGGTACAGAAAAAACCGACCTTGCAAAACAATTAGCCCAGAAATGGGATGATGTGGAGCAAATTACTCCATCAGCACTTTATTTAGAAGTTGTTGCCCAAAACGAACCATCATCGAAAACTTGGTTAGCGGCTGGTAATCAATTTATAAAAGCTTTTGAGAGTACACAAGATAGCCTGGCACAACCTGCATTATTGCAAAAAGCCAATACATCTTATAAAAATGCTTTAGAGAAGGATGCTACAAACATTGAAGCAAAAACAGGATTAGGAGTTACTATCGTAAATGGCTTAGGCGCACCAATGCAAGGTATTGCAATGCTGCTTGAGGTTGTTGCGAAAGAACCTAAAAATGTTAAAGCCAATATGAACCTGGGCTTATTCTCTATCAAATCAGGCCAGTTTGACAAAGCAATTCCGCGTTTCAAAACGGTTATCGCTGAGTCTCCAACTCCTGAAGCTTACTTTTACCTGGGAACAGCCCTTGAAAATTTAGGCAAAAACAAAGAAGCAGTTGAAGCTTATTTAAACAGCAAAAAATTAGCAGCTAACCCAACCTTATCATCATTTATCGATAAGAAAGTGGCTGAACTAAAGAATAAAATTTAATTAACAGATTAATAAAAAACATTAAAACTTAAAACTATGCCAAGCGGTAAAAAAAGAAAAAGACATAAAATGGCTACTCACAAACGTAAAAAACGCCTAAGAAAAAACAGACATAAGAAAAAATAATTTCTTATTTTGATAAAACCCTTCTAAACCTCATAGTAAATACTATGAGGTTTAAAGTATTTATACGAATTTCCATTCGTGCTTATACTTGGGAACTATCAGATTTTTCAAGTTTACGATCCATTTGTTAACAGGCGGAAGCCTTAAATCTGTAGCTGTTGGTAAAAGAATTAATTATCAATTCGACTCCTGCCGGAGTTACCATAGCTTTAGTTGAAGACAAGCAACTTGTTGAGCTTCATAAAGAACAAATCAATAACAATTATGCCGTAGGCGACATCTATTTAGGCCGCATAAAGAAAATTATGCCTGGTTTGAATGCCGCGTTTGTGGATGTTGGTTATGAAAAAGATGCATTCCTGCATTATTTCGATTTGGGCCCTCAGGTGCAATCTTTAATTAAGCTGACGAAGATTAAGCGTAATGGTTCGGTAACTGGTACACTATTAGACAATTTAAAGCTGGAAGCCGATATTAACAAGGCTGGCAAAATTTCTGAAGTGCTTGCCAAAAACATGCTCATTCCTGTACAAATTGCTAAAGAGCCAATTTCTACAAAGGGGCCTCGTTTAAGTTCCGACCTATCAATCGCCGGCAGGTATGTGGTATTGGTGCCATTCTCCAATACCATATCCATATCAAAAAAAATAAAAAGCAATACTGAACGTAATCGTTTAAAAAAGATTATTGAAAGTATTAAGCCTCAAAATTTTGGGGTAATTATCAGAACGGTTTCTGAAGGCAGAGGAGTTGCCGAGATGCAAAAAGATCTGCTTGATCTGATTGCGAAATGGGAAAGCTTCATCAAGAAGCTGCCTACTGCCGAACCCTCAAAGCGAGTTTGGGGCGAAATGGACAGATCATCAACGTTAATTCGTGATATTCTGAATCCTGATTTCACAAACGTTTACGTGAGTACACCAGAATTGTACGACGACATACGTTCTTATGTACACGATATTTCTCCGGAAATGGAAAAAATCGTTAAGCTTTATAAGCAGAAAGAACCAATCTTCGATCATTTTGGTATAGAAAAGCAGATTAAAAATGCTTTCGGAAAAACAGTAAACCTCCCCGGAGGAGCCTACCTGGTTGTAGAGCACACCGAAGCACTACACGTAATAGATGTGAACAGTGGTAACCGTACTGCCAGTAAAGAGAATCAGGAAGAGAATGCTTTACAGGTAAACAAAGAGGCGGCTAAAGAAATTGCCCGACAATTACGCCTGCGTGATATGGGCGGTATTGTGGTAATCGATTTCATCGATATGCACAAACCAACAAACCGTAAAATGCTATTCGATCATTTGCGTGAGCTGATGCTGTTGGATAGAGCAAAACATACCATTTTACCGCCGAGTAAATTTGGTTTAGTGCAAATCACCAGGCAACGTGTTCGTCCGGAGATGAATATTGTTACGGTAGAAAAATGTCCGGCCTGCGATGGGACTGGAGAAATTAAAGCGAGTATCGTTTTAATGGATGATATTGAGAATAACCTGAATTATATTTTACGTGAGCAAAATGAAAAAGGAATAACACTTTGTGTTCACCCTTATATCGAAGCTTACATTACTAAAGGTATTTTTAACTTACAGCGCCGTTGGTTCTTTAAATATGGCCAATGGATTAAAGTTAAACCACAATCATCGTATTATTTAAATGAGTTTCATTTCATCTCATCAAAAGACGAAGAGATTAAATTATAATTCAAATTACATTATCAAAAAGCCTGGATCTTCCGATTCGGGCTTTTTTGTTAATATCTGATCCGGCATGCTTAAAGAAATGCAAACGATATATCGAAGAATAGCCTGATTGTTCAAAAAAATAAAAGCAGTTTCAACCCTGAAAGGTTAAATTCGTAATCTAAATCAATAATCAGTTGGCAAAATCAAAAACAGCATATTTCTGCCAGAGTTGTGGCTATGAGTCGGCAAAGTGGCTTGGAAAGTGCCCATCATGCGGGCAGTGGAATACCTTTGTAGAAGAGATTGTAGAAAAGAATTCAGCTGCCGTTCCGGCATGGAAAACAGAATCAACTACCAGAAAGGTAAGTAAACCCAATAAAGTAGATGAGATAAAGTCATCCGTTGAACGCAGGATATTGACGGGAGATAAAGAGTTAGACCGCGTACTCGGGGGTGGATTAGTGGAAGGTTCACTGGTTTTGATCGGGGGTGAACCAGGGATTGGTAAATCAACACTCATGCTTCAGCTGGCACTAAATCTGAAAGGTAAAAAATTACTTTACATCTCAGGTGAAGAAAGTGAGCAACAGATAAAAATGAGGGCAGAGCGAATTAAAGAAAGTCCCTCTTCAGATTGCTATATATTAACCGAAACCTCTACGCAAAATATCTTCAAACAAATCGAAATACTGGAGCCGGAAATATTGGTTGTCGACTCTATTCAAACCTTACATTCCTCACATATCGATTCGACGCCCGGCAGTGTATCGCAGGTAAGAGAATGTACTGCAGAATTATTGAGATTTGCTAAAGAAACAGGTGTCCCCGTTTTTTTAATTGGTCATATCACGAAAGATGGAGCCATAGCAGGCCCAAAAATCCTTGAGCATATGGTAGACACCGTATTGCAATTTGAAGGCGACAGGCATCATGTTTACCGCATTTTACGCTCAGTGAAAAACAGATTTGGAGCAGCTGCCGAACTGGGCATTTATGAAATGCAGGGAAGTGGACTGCGGGAAGTATCAAATCCGTCGGAAATCTTACTTTCACAAAGGGATGAGGAGCTAAGTGGAATTGCTGTTTCAGCAATGCTGGAAGGTGCCAGGCCCATGTTAATCGAGACACAGGCACTGGTAAGTGCAGCAGCATATGGCACACCACAACGATCAGCAACAGGGTTCGATACCAAACGAATGAATATGCTTCTCGCCGTGCTGGAAAAGCGCTGTGGTTTTAGATTAAGTACTCAAGATGTTTTTCTGAATATAGCGGGTGGTCTAAGAGTGGAGGACCCGGCAATCGACATGGCGGTACTGATAGCCATTATCTCATCACATCAGGACATACCGATATCTTCGAAAAACTGCTTTGCAGCGGAGGTTGGATTATCTGGTGAGATAAGAGCAGTGAACAGAATAGAACAGCGCATTGCTGAGGCAGATAAACTGGGTTTTGAAACCATATACATTTCCAAGTATAATTTAAAAGGAATAGATATATCTAAATACAACCTGGAAATTAAGGCAGTGAGCAAAATTGAAGAGGTATTCGAGATGATTTTTGGTTAGTATAAATGGGGAATATGGGGAAATTTTTCACCAGTTTTTTGAAGAAATAACTAAGATTCCCCAATAAAAAGTAATAATCCTTTTGGCATTCGAACGTAAAAAAATCGTAAAACACTACATATCAACAATTTAATATATTGCTTGAGAATTTGTTAATTTTTGGATTGTCATTTGCCTAATGTATTATGTTCGTACATCATGGGATGTGATGACAACAATAGGGATGATTTTCCTCGTTAGCGATCGCTAGCGAGGATTTTTTGTTTTTACTATTCAAATAAATTTTAAATAACTTTGAATAAGATAAATAACCGGAAACAAATTCTAAAATATCAGACCATGAAAAAAATTATTCTAAGCCTGGGCATTTGCTTTTTTACAGCACTTAGCTTTGCACAAACTGCTTACACCGGCCAAAAGTTTGGCGAAGAGGTAAAACCTGGAGCGGTAAAGCCTGCAGCTAAAATGGAAGCTGCTATGGGTGACAAGAATGAAGTTGACATGAAAATTGAAGGAAAGGTTGTTGATGTTTGCAAAAAGAAAGGATGCTGGATGACATTGGAGATGCCAAATGGCGACCCAATGCGGGTGACCTTTAAAGATTATGCATTCTTTATGCCTATGGATATTGTAGGTAAGAAAGTAGTACTTGATGGAATTGCGAAGAAACAAACCATATCTGTAGAAACTTTACGCCATTATGCTGAAGATGCAAAAAAAACTCCGGAAGAGGTAGCGAAAATAACCGATCCAAAAAAAGAGTTAGCGTTTGAAGCTAAAGGAGTAGTGATACTCGATAAATAAGCAAATAAAAATACATATGCAAAAAAAATCCCCGGACTTTTACGAACGGGGAATTTTTTTTGACCTAATACTGGTTTACAAAATCCAGTTCCATCCAAATTCATCTGGAACTAGTCCGTAACGGATGTCATTAAGTTTTTTAGCAATGCCATTTGATATGTACCTTGTCGAAGGATCTGTTAGTTGATAAACTTCACCTTTATAACCGATTTGGCCCACGTGGGTTACTGTAGCTGCAGTACCTGCTGCAAAAGCCTCAGTTAAAGTGCCGTTTTCGATTCCTTCGATGATTTCTTTAACAGAAACCCTGCGTTCCTCAACCTCAATACCATCTTGTTTAGCCAATTGAATAATCGTATCGCGGGTTACACCGTCTAAAACCGTACTCCGAACGGATGGCGTTACCAACTTTCCATTGATCACAAAAATTAAATTTGCAGTTCCAGCTTCCTCAATATATTCATGCGTTACTGAATCGGTCCAAATCAACTGATCAAAGCCTTCTTTCCTGGCCTGCTCGAAGGGATATAATGAACGTGCATAATTGCCTGCGGTTTTCGCGAAGCCAACTCCACCATCATCTGCACGTGTGAATTCTGTTTCAATCTTAACTTTCAACGCAGAACTGTAATAAGGACCGGTAGGTGTAGTCAATAGAACAAACTTATAGGTATCTGAAGCTTTCACGCCCAAATAAGGATCGGTAGCAAACATTACCGGACGGATGTATAAAGCATAGTCATCCTGATTTGGCACCCATTTTTCATCTACATTGATTAGGGCAGCTAAACCTTGCATAAAGATTTCTTCTGGCACGGTCGCCATCGACATCCTTTCTGCAGATTTATTGAATCTTTCGAAGTTCTTATTTGCACGGAATACGCTGATTTTGCCATCAGGCTGACGGTAGGCTTTTAAACCTTCGAAAATTGCCTGACCATAGTGCAATGCAGAAATCGCAGGGCTCATCGGGATGGGGCCATAAGGAAGAATTTGTAGGTTTTTCCACTCGCCATCCTCAAAATCGGCGGTAAACATGTGATCGGTAAAAACTTTACCAAAGGGTAATTGAGAAAAATCAGTAACAGTCAATCGGGTTTGATCGGCTTTTGTGATTTTTATATCTAGTGTCTCGGTCATGATATAGAAATTTTGAATGAGTGAATAATAGGATGATTGAGTGTAAACGATCACACTCAGCAGCTCAATACCTCACTAATGCTGTCAATAATTATTTTGCGCAAATTAATAAAAATGAAGCGCTTTTAATAGCTTTATTTGATTATTAGTCTTTGTTTTTGAGTGTTTTGAGTACACTAAGCACCCAACCTTTCCCCCATTCTTCCATCTGCTCGTTTGTCCATAAAAACGGATAAAAAATTCTCTTTTGAAAACGCGGAGGCAAATATTTTTGCCAGTTTGTACCACCCGTTGCAGCTACATCTACCGGATCTTTTTCTAAGTAACGAACAGCTGATTTATAATGTGATAAAGGCCATTCAACATTTACATACAAATCGAGTTTGCGGAGTTCTTCCGCTAATGCTGAAACATCAGCCCCGCTCAACTGGAGCTGATGATAGAGCGCCGAAAGATTAGTATCTGATCGTTCCTTCGCAAGCTGCAAAAATTGATTAGCATATTTTTTAATAAACTGCTTCAATGTTAATGTCTGTTTACCTGATGCCAGCTCGGTAGCGCCAAATTTCCAGTAAATATGTTCGAATTGCTCCTCAATGGTTGCATTCCTTAAATCTTCACGCTTGCTTTTATCTACCAGGCGAGTAAAATCCGTAGCACAAATTTCAATCATTCTATACTGCCCCGATTGAAAACCACTTGCAGGTAAAAGAGACATCCGGAATTTTAAAAACTGTTCTTTCTCCATCCCGTCCACCATCACTTCAAAAGAAGTCGTCAAGGCATTGAAATAGGCATTGATCCGTTTTACCCTCGCCGTGAAAAATTCTGCCGTCAGATTTTCATGTTCTGAGATCTGTCTGAATTCATGTAAAGAGAGCTTGAAATAAAGTTCCGTAATCTGATGATACATGATAAAAATCTCTTCATCAGGAATAGGGGTTTTAGGACTCTGTAAGCTTAATAAAGTATCAAGGTGAATATAGTCCCAATAAGTAAGAAAATCCGCATAAAGCAATCCGTCAAGGTATGAAGCCATATCCTGCCCCATAGCTGTGTACTTTTCCTGCAGCTGGTTTAGTTTGTTTAAAATTTCCGGTGTAAAATCCATTTAAATCATTAAGTATTTAGTATTGGTCACTTGCTTTTAATACAGGACCCTGAACTTTATGGTATGTTCAATTTTTTTAAGCGATTTAAATAACTGCTTATCATATTCCGTGTTAATGTCTGTAATGGCATATCCGATTTCCGGATTCGTCATCAAAAACTGGCTAACGATATTGATATCATGTTTGGCAAAAACCGTATTGATATTAGCCATAATGCCCGGCACATTTTTATGTATATGGATTAAACGATGAGACTTGTCGATTTTAGGAAGTTGAAGATTTGGAAAATTGGTACTCAAATAAGTAGCACCCGTATTCATAAAATCAGCCACACGCTTGGGAATAAAATCGAAATTACGGGGATTATGTTTAGCATCATCGAAAACAACAATACCCTGTTTCGTGCAAAGATCAAGGTCAATTTTATTTTTAGAGTTACCTAAATAACCGATCGTTTTAAGTTTTGCGGCGTCCTTAAGTTTTTCTCTATCCATGTTTTCTCCATCTGCATAAAGAATCATACCAACATCTTTAATGTATTTGTCTTCAAATGAAGATTTATGCCTGATAGAAAAGCCATCATTTTTAAGAATCGCCAGGCTTCTGGGATCAACATCTCCGATTACCAGACACAAAATTCTGTTCTTTGGATATGATATAGCCCTGGGTAGATCATTCACATAAAGAAATTCATCAAAACTCGGTGTAACGTGATCTGCTTTGGCAACAATACTTTCCCTCGAGATATTTTCAGTAAATGCAAAAAACTTGTTAATCAATCCACTTTCTCTTAACTGGAAATCTGAGTATCCGTCGCCAATACCAAAAAGTTCTCCCTCCAGCTTAAGATGCTGAAGCAATTTAACTTTGCCGCCCTCCTCACTCAAAGGGTTGGCATGGTCATAGTCGATAATCTTACCATCACCTGTAGTAACAAAGGTATTGGCATAAATATTTTCCTTTTTAATGTGGTATTGACTAACAACCGGAGTAATAAATTCTTTAAAACCACCGGAAACAATTAGTACATCATCGCTGTGCTTTTTAAAAAAATCTGCATTACGCGAAAATGAAGTAGAAACTTTTTTCTTCAGGTGCTTAATCAGCTGCTTCAGATGCTCTTCATTTGCTTCCAGAAGTTTAACACGCTGGGCTAAGCTTTCTGAAAAAGATAGTTTACCTTCCATAGCCAGGTTGGTATAATCTTCAATTTTCTGGTAAATGGCTTCTCTTTCAGGGTGGTTCTTCAAAGAGATTCTGGCGAGTTCGTCAAGCGCTTCTACCTGTGTAAAAGTGCTATCGAAATCGATGATGTAATAGGATTTTTGTTTGGGCATTATTTTAAATATTGGGTAATTTCCTTAATGCTTTGCAAAACTGGTTTAAATACAATTCCAGTTTGCTCAATCACTTTATTATTATTGTAATAACTAAAAGTTACACTGCTTTTTGCGGTATCTTTAGTTATTGATGGGTCACTTCCTGTAAATACAGATACTAATTTCAATGTACGCCAGGCAATTCCAAGCATCCAGCCCTTTGCTTCTTTTTTAGGCGGCTCAACATTAAAGCCATTGGCTATTGCCGCAAATAACTCTTTATAATGGATATCTCCCGCAGATATGATATAACGTTCACCTCGTATCTCTGAATCCATTAATAATATCATTGCACGTACCACATCTTCCACATCCACAAATCCAGATGCCCCATTGGTATAAAAAGGAAAACCACCTTTAACAAGTTTAAATATTGCACCACTCCCTTCAAAACCCGCATTTTTCCCGATGATTACCGAAGGGTTGACAATAATGGCATTAAGCCCCTCATTAATTCCTCGCCATACTTCCATTTCGCCCTCGTATTTTGACAAGCCATAGGCATGGGCTTTGGAATCATACTCCCAGAAATCTTTTTCGGTGATTTTACTGCCTTTCTTTGCCAGCCCCAGCGCGGCAACCGAACTTACATGAAGCAGACGGCAATTGTTCTCAACACAAAGGTTAACAACGTTAGAGGTCCCTTCTATGTTGACATGAAAAAGTTGCTTTTTATATTTTGGACTCAATGAAACAAAGGCCGCACAGTGGTAAACCTGGGTTATCCCTTCGAATGCTGTTTGCAGATCTGCAGGCTCATTAATATCCGAGATAACCCATTCTACCAATGGATTTTCGGCTATTAAAGCAGGAACTTTAGAATTCTTCCTTTTCAGCGCCCGTACAGCAGAACCATGATCAGTTAACTGCTTTATCAATTCAGACCCTAAAAATCCAGTTCCTCCGGTTACCAGTATCATTTTATTTTTTTCAAGCTATATGTGGAAATACGCATTCAAAAATAGATATTTGAGGCGAGAGTTTTAAATATATGTCGCTAACGGATTTCTTTTCACCAGTAAACCCTGATAGTTTTACACCCAAACAAGGTTTTTTCACCAGTCAGCTTGGTTTAAAAGCACACATCCACTCTGAATCATTTCCCGATTTTGACGAAAACACCTACGATTTAGCTATTATCGGTGTATTAGACGGAAGGGGCGCTGTTAATAACGAAGGCTGCGCTTTAGGCCCTGATTATTTCAGAGAAAAGTTTTACCGCCTTAACGAAGGTGCCTTTAATTGCCGGATTGCTGATTTGGGAAACATCAAACACGGGGCTACTATTGCCGACACTTACATAGCGATGAAAATGGTCGTTTCCGAGTTGATTAAAAAAGATATTATACCCATTATTATCGGAGGTGGACAAGATCTCACCTATGGACAATACCTGGGGTATGAAGACCTGGAACAAAAGGTAGACCTGGTGGTAATCGATAATCAGTTTGATATTGGAGATGATGAACGTGATGGGATTGAAACCCGGTCGGATTGTTATCTGAACAAAATTTTCCTTCACCAGCCGAATTATCTTTTTAATTATAGCAATGTGGGCTATCAGACTTATTTTGTGAACCAGGAAAGTCTGAGTGTAATGGATAAACTGTATTTCGATGTTCACCGTCTTGGTGAATTTGCACAGGATATTACTTTAACAGAGCCTATTATCCGCAATGCCAACATGATTAGCTTTGATATCGGCGCAATCCGTTCGGCAGATGCAGCTGCAAACTCCAACACCACACCCAATGGTTTCGATGGAGAAGAAGCCTGCAGAATATCAAGATATGCAGGGATGAACGATAAATTAACGTCTATCGGGTTTTACGAATTCAATCCAGCCTATGATAATAACGGCCAGACTGCTTTTTTACTGGCACAAATGGTTTGGTATTTTGTAGATGGATTTTATGCCCGTAAGAAAGATTTTCCATTGACGCCAAAATCACAGTTTATGATTTACCGAACCAGTCTAAAAGATGGCTCTGGTGAGATGGTATTTGTTAAAAGTAAAAAGTCAGATCGTTGGTGGATGCAGGTACCTTATCCTTCAGGACAATCGCAAAATGAACGTTATCATTTGGTACCCTGCCGGTACGATGATTACCAGACTGCTGTAAATGGTGAGATGCCTGATCTGTGGTGGAGAACCTATCAAAAGCTATCATAATTTTACACATCAATTTACGTTTTAGGCATACAATATATCTATCTTTGAACTGATTAAACTAACCCCCACATGAAAAAAATATTATTTTCTGCGATAGCACTTTTGCCACTCGCAGCAATTGCTCAAAAACCATTTACCCTTAGCGGAGATGTAAAAGGTCTTAAAACCGGTGATAAAGTTTACCTTATTTATCAGGGTGACGGTAAGAATGTAACCGATTCAGCAACCGTAGCCAATGGCGCCTTTGCGTTCAAAGGATCTTTAGCTACTCCGGCACAGGGAAGTTTATATTTAAACAAAAACCCTTATGTTAACCGCCCTGCACAGGGAGAGAAATTGGATGGATTATCACTTTACGTTGAACCTGGAAACCTTAAATTAGCCGCAGCCGATTCTTTAAAAAATGCGGTGATTACCGGTTCACTGGTAAACGACGATGCCAAAAAATTAAAAGCCATAACAAAGCCTGTAAACGATCAGCTTGCCGCAATCAATACAGAATATGCCGGGTATACTCCAGAGCAAAAACAAAATAAAGACACCATGGATGGCTTAAGAGCCCGTTATGAAAAAGCGGCTGAAGGTATGCCACCATTATTATTGCAATATGCAAATGCCAATCCAAAATCTTTTATCAGCCTCTCGGTAATTAGTCAGTTAGCAAGCGATCCTGACCAAGCCGTTGCTGCAGAAAAAGCATTTACCGCATTGTCTCCTGAATTGAAAGCATCTACAATAGGAAAGCAACTCACCCAGATGTTCGATGCAGGCAGAAAAACAGCTGTAGGCGTAATGGCCATGGACTTTACACAGGCAGATACCGCTGGAAAACCGGTGAAGTTATCCGACTTTAAAGGTAAATACGTGCTGGTTGACTTCTGGGCATCATGGTGTGGACCATGTCGCCAGGAAAATCCTAATGTAGTTGTGGCCTATAACAAATTTAAGGACAAAGGCTTTACAGTTCTTGGCGTATCTCTTGATCGTCCAGGGAAAAAAGATGCGTGGTTAAAAGCAATCGCAGATGATAAACTAGCCTGGACACATGTTTCAGACTTAAAATTCTGGGATAATGAAGTAGCTAAAATGTATGGTATCCGTTCAATTCCGGCCAACTTTTTAATTGATCCGACCGGAAAAATCATTGCGAAAGGGTTAAGAGAGCAAGCTTTACAAGATAAACTTCAGGAATTACTGGGAAGTAAATCGAAATAAGAATATAACAAAAAATTAAAGCCGCAGGCTGACAGATTTATTTGAATATCTGTTAACCTGCGGCTTTCTGCATATAAATATATTAAACCAGATCGAATCCGATATCTTCCCTGAAATATTTCCCATCAAAGTAGATTCTTCCTGCATCAGCAGTGGCAGATTGAAGGGCAGTAAACAAATCTTTCTGAAGGCTGGTAATTGCAATCACACGGCCGCCATTGGTTTTAACTACATCGTTATCTAAAATAGTTCCTGCATGAAAAGCATTGGAGTGACGAAGGTTTTCAATCCCTGCAATTGCTTTCCCTTTCAGGTATTCGCCCGGATAGCCACCCGCAACTATCATCACCGTAGCCGCCGTTTGTTCAGAAATAACCAGATTTACCTGATTAAGTTGCTTATTAGCTGTAGCTAAAAACAATTCCACCAGGTCGTTTTCAATTCTTGGAATCACGCTTTCAGTTTCAGGATCACCCATACGGGCATTGTACTCGATAACATAAGGATCATCACCCACCTTAATCAATCCAAAGAAAATAAAACCTGTATAGTCAATATTATCTTTCTTTAAACCATCTACCGTAGGCCTGATAATCCTTTCTTCTACTTTTTCAAGAAACTCAGGGGTAGCAAAGGGCACTGGTGAAACAGAACCCATACCGCCGGTATTTAAACCAGTATCGCCCTGACCAATCCGCTTATAATCTTTTGCAGATGGCAGAGTTATGTAGTTTTCACCATCGGTTAAAATGAAAACAGAAAGCTCAATTCCACTTAAAAATTCTTCTATTACAACTGTTGCACCTGCTGCACCGAATTTACCACCAAGCATTAATTTCAGTTCTTCCTGCGCTTCAACAGTTTCGGTGCAAATCAAAACACCTTTCCCGGCTGCCAATCCATCGGCTTTTAAAACCACAGGCAGGGCATGCGTTTCCAGGTAAGCTAATCCGTCTTCGAGTGTCTCAGGCGTAAAAGATTTCGATGCCGCAGTCGGAATACCATGACGCTCCATAAACTGCTTCGAAAAATCTTTACTTCCCTCTAAAATTGCGCCTTCTTTTTTAGGGCCAATTACAGGGATATGTGACAGAGATTGGTCGGCCAGAAAAAAATCATGAATCCCGTTTACTAAAGGCTCTTCCGGCCCAACAACGACTAACTCAATGTTTTCGGCTAATACTACCTTTTTGATGGAATCAAAATCGTTTACATTGATATTAATGTTTGTTCCGTAAACACCTGTGCCACCGTTACCTGGTGCAATAATCAACTTATCGCAGTGCGAAGACTGGCTCATTTTCCAGGCGAATGCACTTTCTCTGCCGCCTGAACCTAATAGTAAGATATTCATGCCGGCAAAGATAGCAAATGAGGGATGTAAAAGGTAAGCTGAGCCAGGGAAAATGAAAAAGTTATCTGATGAAAGATGCTGACCACATCATACACCCAATATTTCACATTACTTCGCGTTTCGTGTCATCTGCTCTAACATATCCCACATCTCTGATGGAATGGCTTCCAGACCATTCATTTGACCGGCTCCCTGCAGCCATTCTCCTCCATCTATGGTAATCACTTCTCCGTTAATATATCCAGAAAAATCACTCACTAAAAATGCAGCAAGATTCGCCAGTTCCTGATGATCGCCCACTCTTTTAAGCGGAACACGATTCTTGAAATCAAATTTCTTAGCTAAATCGCCAGGCAATAAACGTTCCCAGGCACCTTTGGTTGGAAATGGCCCAGGCGCAATGGCATTGGTTCTGATCCCATATTTACCCCATTCAACCGCCAATGAACGTGTAAGTGCCAAAACCCCACCCTTTGCACAGGCAGATGGGACAACATAGGCCGAGCCTGTAAAAGCGTAAGTGGTAATAATATTCAATACCGTTGCTGCTTGCTTTTCCTTAATCCAGTGCTTTCCAAATGTTAGGGTACAATTAACCGTTCCTTTTAAAACAATGTCAATAATGGACGAAAAAGCATTCGCTGATAAGCGTTCGGTAGGTGATATAAAATTACCCGCAGCATTGTTTAGCAAAATATCAACTGAGCCAAATCTTTCTAATGCTTTAGCCAAAACGTTTTCTACCTGTTCCACTTCACGTACATCACAGGCTACGGCTAAAACTTTACCGCCCGTTTTTTCCTCCATCTCATCAGCAGTTTTTTGCAATACTTCCTGTTTACGACTGGTAATTACCAAATTAGCCCCTAGCTTCAAAAAGTATACACCCATTGCTTTGCCCAAGCCTGTACCACCACCTGTTATCACAATGGTTTTTCCTTTTAAAGTGTCTTCTCTAAGCATGGGCTGATTAAATGCGAACATAATATTTGGTTGTTATAGGTGAAAAATAGTAGATAGATGGTAGAAAACCCTAAAGTGATTATTTTCGCTGAAGACTCTCCAGAATAGTTTTCAGGATATGGCGTGTAGCTGGCGACCACCATTGCTTCAACATTTTTTCAAGCGTTTCAGATTGATCTGCATTCATGGCCGCGATGAGTTCGGCTCTGATGTTTAATTTACTTTCCGACCACGTATTAGGTTCCAGCTCCATAAACTTTTTGATTTTCCTTTCAGCAGCAGTAAGTAAACTTTCATTTTTCACCAGCTCATCGACCAGGCCAACTGAAAGTGCTTCTTCAGGCTGGTATAATTTACCGGTTAATAAACTTCTTGAGGCTTCAGCTTTCCCTAACCAAAATGAATAAAGCTGAAAAATACTATTGGGAACAATAATACCCACAGGAACTTCATTCAAACCAATAATAAATTGTCCCTCTGCCATAATCCGTGCATCGCAAGCCAGAGCAATTACGCATCCACCAGCCGGGCTGTGCCCGCTTATAGCAGCAATTAAAGGCTTCTTGAAAGAAACGATGTTGGCTGTAAATCCAAAAAATAATTGGAAAAAAGATTTTGCTTCTTCTTCGTTATAACTGTACAGCTCTACCAAATCCAATCCTGCTGAGAAAAAAGGTGCTGTGCCTGTTAAAATTACGCCGCCAATATTATCGTCGGCAGAAATGTTTTTGAGCATGTCGTCAAGTTCAGTAATCAGCTCCCGGTTTAAGGCATTAGACTTACCGCGACTTAAAGTAATGGTGGCTAAACGATCTTTTACACTTACCTTAATTGTATTCATGTTTCGGATTTAAAATTTGAACACTACACAAACAGCTATGCTTGCATAATATTCAAATTTATTTATTTTTAGCTATTTTACATCATAAGTGTAAACTTTTCTTCCTAAATGCCCAACAGCATCTATACCTTCAATTACTACCCGGTAAGTACCGGGCTCATCGGCATTATAGAATTCAAATTTGGCCTTTCCATCTTTATCGGCCACTACTTGTGGATTCCAGTAAATGGTAGTTCTATAGTCGGCTTTATTGCTATTATTAGCAGAATCATATTTAGGGGCATAAAACTCCCTCGAAACCGAAAAGCCTTTTGGATTGAAAGTTACAATACCCGGAGCATAGCGATCGTAGGTTCTCCCGCCGTCGCCACGTTTGGTTGTAATAATGATTACACCACCACCACCTTGTGAACCATAAATAGCTGTATTGCCGATACTTTTCAATAATTCAATTGACTCTACATCCATAGGTGAAACGTTATCCAGGAAATCAGCCTCCATTTGCATTCCATCCACAATCAACTGAATTGGGGTATTCTGGCTGCGCATCAGATAAGGGATATTCCCACGGAAAATGACCCCAGGCAAGCGTCCCTGAAGACATTGCGATAATGTAACACAGGTCGACAGATCAGCCGCTGTCATCACATAATCAGCACGGCCCGCCCCATTCAAATTTGATGAGTTCTTCGCCGGATTTTTCTTTTCGGTAATGGTCACCTCATCCAGTTTGATTGTTTTTTCGAGCAGACCTAACCTCGTCATCTCGTTAAAGTAGTTGTCGCTCTCCTTAATGTACTTCATCAGCGTATTATTGACATTAACATCCACTTCAGCACCATTTCTATTCTTGGTTACAATTTGCCCGGGGATAACATCCAGATTAATTTCGACAAATTTCCGATCGGTTTTTGTTCTGGCCTGCACCACAAATTTAGTGCTATCGCTAAAACTCAGGTTATCGAAAACAAACTTTCCCTCAGCATTGGTCACGGTATCCAGAATATACATCGTACCTTTTGTGGCCATCAGCATTACCTTACCATTCGGCACCGGTTTATTCCCTTTCATTACAGTTCCGCTAACTGTAATGGATTGCTCTGGCTTGTAGGTAATATTCGGACCAACATTGCTAATGACGTTTTTCCATAAAAACCTTCTCCATCCCTGCGTAAGCATCAGGTTGTCCAGTTCTTTCTGTGTTTGAACATCCTCCTTTAAAAAGTAATGATTAGGTTTTTCTACATAACCGGTCAAATCTGAGGTGAGTAACAGCGAAGTGTAGATATTGCTTTCATTATCCTCATCGGGCGAAACTTTACTGGCATTGGTAACCGCCACAGAGAAACTACCCAACACTGGGCTGGAACCATTACTGGCGTCAAAAGCAAAACTGGCCTTGCCTTTTCTTTGTGCAGATACGCCTGAAGTGCCCAGATTAAGATCGATGAAATCAGCCTTATTATGGTTAAATATCAATCTTTCAGCAACCGGCTGATTATTTGCCGAAAACAGGGTAAATTGAACAATCCCTTCCGGTAGGTTCTTTTTAGGAATATTTGCTAACAATACTTGTTTGTCCATTTTCGCTTTGGAAACATAATATACATTACCTCCGCTTTGTGCCACTACTTTCAACTCTGCGCTATTTACCAGATCGGCACTCGCCATTATCCTGAGTATAACCTTACTGGTGTCAGTATTATTCAGCGCAATTGCATAGCCGCTTTTGGCCGCCACCGGAAGCTTGAATGTTTTCTCTGAACCGTCTTTAAATTTGACTTTGGCAGTGTAGGTTTTTCCGCTTTGAGAATTAAATACAAGATTACCCATACCCAGATAAGCAGTCGAAAAAGTAGTAACCGTATTGCCTTCGTTATCTACAATTGCGCCTTCAACGTCCTCTCCACGTCCATTGGCTGAAATGGCCTTTATCCCCACTTTCTGCGGCAGTTCCTCAACCAGCGTTCCTCCTTCAGGAAAAAACTGAACGTCCACATCATTTGAGGTCGATGTGATCGGAATGGATTTAAAGATCTTTTCCTTATTTGCAAGGGTAAGTGTAGCCAAAATCTTGCCTGATTTATTCTGGAAAGACTGATTATTCGTGAAGTTGATGGTCACATTACCCTGTAAATCTGTCTTTGCCCTCCCCCTTGCAACAGAACGATAATCCAGCTGCACATCATAGCTTACATCATTTTCACTATACGCAATACCATTTTTATCTTCAAAATGAATGGTTGCGGCAACTTTATCGGTGGTGTTTTCCTTACTGTAGCTATAGGTTGTTTTCGTAAAAACTTTATTGGCCCAGCTATTCCCAATTTTGATGGTTTTGTCAAAAAAGAAATCAGTGCCAAAGTTACGCATGTAGTTCGTGTAGGCGCGGATTCTATAATTACCCTCCCCAAGCGAATCCGTAAGTTTGAAATCACCCCAGGTGATTCCTCCCATCACAGGAAGTTTGATGATTTTTTTAACGGAATCTTTTTCATTAATCAGCTCTACATATAAAATCCTGCTGATATTTGACGGTGCCGCCGTTTTGGTATTCAAAACGTAAGCTTTAAACCAGATATCATCACCAATCGCGTAATAAGGTTTATCTAAATGTAAATGGACTTTTTCCTGTGGATAGTTATTGGTATAGGCTTCAAACTTTTTGAGTAATTCTGCAAAGGGATCATCATCTGATACAAATGCCGTAAAACCAAATAATCCAATAAAAAAGCAGAGCGTTAATGTAATTTTGAGTTTCATGTGTCGAGTTAAAATAAATATGCCTCAAGGTACAAAACCTGAGGCATATTTCGATGAAGTTCTAATGAATTTCGACTTTAACCGAAATGTTACAATCGACTGCAAAATAGGACTTTAATAACTGAAAATCCCCCCACAGTTTTTGAGCTTACGCTGCTGTAAACACTATATAAATGGGTATTATGAAAATTAAAACTTATTCTTCCACATCATGCTTTCAACAGGTCGGGTGGTTTTATTGTTATACTTTGCATTGCCCTTGGTATTGTACATGGTATCGATCTTCCCTTCAACTACGAAGTAAATCAGCTGACCTACGGGCATTCCTGCATATATTTTTACTGGTTGAGCCACAGAGATTTCTAAAGTCCATGTATTGCAAAAACCGACATCTCCTTTTCCGGCTGTAGCATGAATATCAATTCCCAGGCGACCTGTACTGCTTTTACCTTCCAGAAATGGAACATGCGCATGTGTTTCCGTATATTCCAACGTTACCCCCAGGTATAATGTTCCCGGCTGAAGAACGAAGCCATCTTTAGGAATTTCGAAATGTTCAATTTCGTTATGGACTTTCGCATCCAGAACACGGTTTTTGTAAGTAGCTAAATATTTACCCAAATGAACATCGTATGAATTGGTGCCTAAACACTCGCGTTTAAATGGCTCAATAATGATTGTTCCCTTATCTATCTCCTCTAATATTCTGCTATCAGATAATATCATTTTTATGCGTATTTTTGGACTAAATTATCATTTATTTAAGATAATTTTGCATGTAATCTCCAATTAAATAAATGCCAATAGTTTACAACAAAGATATTGATCAGCATTCGGTTTTAGCAATCTGGAAAATTGAGGAAACCGAAGAAGAACTGTTGGCTGGCTTACAGCTGAAACAACACGAACTGGATATTATTTCATCATTAAACAGTGGCAAAAGACTGCTGCACTGGCTAAGTACTCGCCTACTGCTCAGAAAAATGTTGAATACTGATGAATATATTGATTGCCAGTTCGATAGAGATGGAAAACCTTACCTGGTTAATTTCGACTACCACATCTCTTTAAGTCACTCTTATGATTATGCCGCTGTGATGATCAGCAAAGAGCATGCAGTGGGGGTTGATATAGAGTTAATCAAACATAAAATAAAAACGATAAAACACAAGTTTTTAAGCGACGTTGAACTTGCTCAAAAGCAACTTGGCGACAACATAGAAGGTTTATATGTAGCATGGTGTGCCAAAGAGGCCATTTACAAATGGCATGGCAAAAAAGGACTAGAGTTTAAAGCGCATATTCATATTAAGCCATTTAAACTGAAAAATGAAGGCAGTTTAAGTGCGATTGTTGAATTGCCAGCAGGCACTATAGAACTTGGTGTAAATTATTTTAAAACGAAAGACGGATATATGTTGGGCTACGTAGCTAATCCTTCTTAAACATATTTGTGATGAAAGAAACAGCGGGAAAGGATTTGATTTTGATACCCACTCAATTTATAGACTGGGGTTTAACAGATTATCAGGAAGCCTGGGACAAACAGGAGGATTTGCTGAATAAAACGGTAGCGATTAAAACTGAAAACCGGCTCAATAACACACATACGCCCACGCCGAATTACCTGATCTTCTGTGAGCACCCTCATGTTTACACGCTTGGTAAAAGTGGCCATCCTGAAAATCTGTTGTTAGATGAGCAGGGGCTTAAAGATAAGCAGGCAACCTACTATAAGATTAACAGGGGAGGCGACATTACCTATCACGGACCAGGACAAATTGTAGGTTATCCGATTTTAGACCTCGACAACTTCTTCACAGATATACATCTTTACCTTCGCACCCTGGAAGAAGCCGTTATTCTGACTTTAAAAGACTACGGCATTGAAGCGGGAAGATACCCGGGATATACTGGTGTATGGCTTGATCCGGATAATGACAAAGCCCGTAAAATCTGTGCGATGGGTGTTCGCTGCAGCCGTTGGGTAACCATGCATGGTTTCGCCTTCAACGTAAACGTAGATCTCAATTATTTTAAAAATATTGTTCCTTGTGGTATTGATGATAAAGCCGTAACGTCACTTAAAGCCGAACTGGGATATGAGCTAAATATGGAAGAGGTAGAAGAAAAACTCAAAAATCATATTGCAGATTTGTTTAAGATGGCACTGATTTAACCGGCAAATCTTTTTTCCCATACTTTGCGTAAGTTCTTTTATGAAACTTGCCACCTGCATTTTATTTTCTTTATTATCTTCGGCCTGTACTAAAAAAGCAGAAATGTCGGACACGCAGCAACCCGTTCAAATCATCACACAGGATACATCAGCACAAAAAGCGAAATTCACTTACCTGGCGTTAGGTGATTCCTATACAATAGGCGAATCTGTCACCCAGTCTGAGTCCTTTCCTTATCAACTTCAGCAGCTATTGAAAAACAATAATTTTCAGGTTGCTGATCCAAAAATCATTGCAAAAACCGGGTGGACTACAAATGAGCTTCAAACTGCAATCGCGACCGAAAACATCACTACTACATTCAGTTTCGTCACCCTGCTGATAGGAGTCAATAACCAATACCGGGAATATCCCTTAAATACCTATAAAAAAGAGTTTTCAGAGTTGCTGCAAAAGGCCATCGCATTTGCAGGTGGAAATAAGACCAGAGTTTTTGTTGTTTCCATTCCGGATTGGGGAGTTACACCATTCGCGAAAAGTTCCGGAAAAAATCCAGAGACTATTGCGAAGGAAATTGATGAATTCAATAAAGCTAACGAAGAAATTACACTTGCGGCTGGGGCAACTTACACGACTATAACCACGGCATCCCGAAGAGCAAAAACCGATCCTTCGCTTATTGCATCAGACGGTTTGCACCCGAGCGCAAAGATGTATGGCGAATGGGCACAGACTTTATTTCAACGGGTTAACGCATCACTTAAATAATTTCATGTCCTGTTTACTTTGTTTTTAAATTAAAAATTTTACATTAGTTTAACTATTTAAATTAAAACCTATTTAAACATTAGACATGGAAGATCAGAAACCTAATGAACAAGCTCCCTTTGGGCAACAACCCTTCGGCCAAAGCCCTTTTGGAAACAATCCTGGACCGGCACCTAAAAACTGGCTTGTAGAATCAATTCTTGTAACCTTATTTTGTTGCCTTCCTTTTGGAATCGCCGGCATTGTGAATGCCGCAAGTGTGAACAGCAAATACGCTATGGGCGATTTCGCTGGTGCTCAGGCAGCATCTGCAGCAGCAGGAAAGTGGACTAAAATCGGCTTTTTCATAGGAATAGGCGTTTACGTTTTATACATTCTTTTCTTTGTTGTATTAGGAATGGGCGGAGCCATGATGAGCAATTACAGATAATGAAATTGAAATACACCTTGGGAATTGTTTTGGTGGTGATATTATGTGTTGTATACTATCGTTATAATCCTGAGGTGTATCATTTTTTCCCCGAATGCCCCTTCCATAAATATACCAGGCTCGACTGCCCCGGTTGTGGTTCACAACGATCAATACATGCATTGCTTAACGGTGATATTTCAAAGGCAATTAACTATAACTTATTATTAGTATTAAGTTTGCCAATACTGCTCGTTCACTTTAGCTTAAAGGCCTTAACCTATATTACCGGTAAAGATTATGAGTTAAATATCTGGTATAAACCAATTACACCAAAAATTATTTTTGTAGTGGTTATGATTTTCTGGATCGCCAGAAACATTCCAAAAGAGCCTTTTCAATATCTGGCTGCTTAAACTTAAATGGCAAGAGAAGTTAGGTGTTTATAATCCTTCAAGACTGCTTCGAGAAACTGTAGTTCATTCATCCCGGCAGGTACCTGCACTGCGATATGAGATTTAATTTTTGCCGCCAGAGCATAAATCAGTTCAGTATTGTTGGTTTGATAGTAACCAATCAAAACCTCATGAATCAGTTCTGCTTCACGATCAGAAAGGTGTAATACTTCTTTAAATTGCGCTTCATATGTCTCCGGTAACACAAAGCTAAATGCAACATTTTCGTACTGCGTACGGGGTGTTGTTTTAATCAAAGTAGTTTTGGCCAGCATATCACCCAAACGCTGATGGTTTTTACTTACAGCTACTGCCACAAGCGCTACAACTCCCCAACCGAAGGGAAAACCAAAATCTATTGCCCTAAATAACCACCGCATTAAATACTGACTGAAGGTTGGCTGGGTACCATCAATACTAATTACCTTTACTTTCATTACCCGTTTACCAACAGTTTGCCCGTTCATCACCATCTCGCAAACCAGGTCATAAAAAACAAAAATAGCCATGTACACGAAAAACAGAGTCATGGCAGCATATCCCGACATGCCCATCTGCGCGATCAGCATTAAAACTACGAAAATCACGGCCAGTGCTAAAAATATACCGATATCTATACATCTGGCGGCAATCCGCTCTCCTAAACCTGCAATTTCATAATCGATATCTATATTTTGAGAAGTGTTAATCCTGATGCTATCCATATATCAAACATAATTTTTTTTAAGGAGATCTCCATAGCCCCTGCAAAAATTATAAACCGACTTTTCGCCCAGCATTTTTTTTATCCCTGAAAATTTAACTATTTTAACCCAAGATTTGGTAACGCCTTTACATGAGAGAAGCATTATTTGTTAAACAAAATTCAGACAAATGGCAGCGATATGAAAATATGCGCCAGGCTAATCCCGATGAAATTGCGACACAATTCATAGAAATCACTAACGACCTGGCTTATGCCAGAACTTTTTATCCCGATTCAAAAACAACAGCTTACCTAAATGGACTGGCTTCAAAACTCCATCAATCGGTTTATAAAAATAAAAAAGAAAAAACCAGCCGCTTTATCAATTTCTGGAAAACAGAACTACCGCTACTTTTTTTTGTTCACCGAAAGCAAATCTTTTATGCCCTGGCCTTTTTTCTGGTGGCCTGCGCAATTGGTGTGCTCTCTGCAAAATACGACGACACCTTCGTGCGCCTCATTATGGGAGATGAATACGTAAACATGACTATTGAGAACATTGCAAAAGGCGATCCGTTCGGCGTGTATAAACATCAGAATGAACTTGTTATGTTCGTTCAAATTGGCTCCAACAATATTTTCGTAGCCCTTTATACTTTCGTTCTCGGTATTATTTTTTCTATTGGCACCATTGTTTCCTTGTTTAGAAATGGCATTATGCTGGGATCTTTCCAATACTTTTTTTTTAGTAAAGGTCTGGGTATCCAATCTGTTCTTGTCATCTGGATCCACGGTACACTGGAAATTTCAGCAATTGTACTGGCCGGCGCCGCCGGCCTGGTTTTAGGTAATAGCTTTTTGTTTCCTAAAACTTATACAAGGAAAGCATCCGTTTTAAAAGGGGCAAAAGACGGACTTAAAATGGTCATCGGCCTGGTACCCATCTTTATCGTCGCCGCAATTTTCGAAAGCTTTGTTACCCGACACACCGAAATGCCATGGATCTTAAGTTCGCTGATACTCTTAATATCCGCAGCATTTATGGTTTGGTATGTGATTATCTATCCGCTCAAATTATCTAAAAAAACGACTGTTAATTAATATGCTAACACCACTTGAATTTAAAAAAAGAAGAGATTTCGGGCAGGTCATTAATGATACATTTACTTTCATGCGCCAAAACTTCAAGCCGCTTATCAAAATTTATTTTATTTTTTGCGGACTTTTTGTACTGGCTAGTATGGCAACAATGCTATTGCAACAATACAAAATGGTTAATGTGATAAACAATGTCAGTGTAGATAATACCCGTGCTTTCGCTTTCGGGTCGATGTATGGAATCGAATATTTTTTGTCCATCTTCTTCACTATCATCTCATACACTAGCATGACCGTGGCAGTACATTCATATATCGCCATCTACGTGCAAAAAGGAAATGCGATACCTACAACAGATGAAGTCTGGGGATACTTTAAATATTACTTTTTCAGGGTTCTCTGGAGTTCGATTGTACTGTCACTATTATTGGGAGTAGGGATATTATTTTGTCTGGTTCCATTTTTCTGGCTGTTCCCTTACGTGTGCATGGTTTATCCCATTATGATTATTGAAAACAGCAGACTAGGCTATGCATTTAACCGAAGCTTTGCACTGGTGAAGGATAACTTCTGGGTAACATTCGGCACAATTGTAATCGTTTGGATCATTGTGTATGCCTGCATGAGTATGGTTGTACTACCTACGAGTTTATTCAACATGGTTGGGATGTTCTCACACAAGTCTCCACAAATGTCATTAACACTCACTATGATCACTACAGTACTTCAGTCGTTATGCCAGGTATTTTTCATTGTCCCTATCATTACTATAACCTTATCCTATTTCAGTTTAGTGGAACAAAAGGAGAGCCTCGGATTAATGGAACGTATTACGCAATTCGGAAATACTGAACAACCAACAGATCACCGACCAGAAGAATATTAATATGCTGCGATTTCTTGCCGGGTTTCTTTTTTTACTTGTTCTCTATCTCCATCCTGCCCAGGTTCATGCACAGGCTTTAAAACCCGTAAAAGCCGATACAGCTTTACGGAAAGACAGCAGTGATATTGCACCAGCAAAGTTTAACAGAGAGGCGATAAGAGACTATCAGGATCAAAAAGAATTTCAATACGATGATAATCAGGCACAACAACTATCATGGTGGGACAAATTCTGGATGTTACTATGGGGACTAATCGGTAGACTATTTTATGGTGCCGCATCTAATTATGTTTTAAAGTATTTCTTTATCGGTGCCGGAGTAGCCATTATCATTTACATTGTCATTAAGATGGTGGGTGCAGAAAATATTTTTAGCAAGAGATCGCAGGAAACAATATTACCATATGATGTAATTACTGAAAATATCCACGACATAGATTATGATCAGGAGCTTAATCGCCTGATCAGTGAAGGCAAGTATCGCCTTGCAGTAAGGATGCTCTATCTTCAGTCGTTAAAAAAACTGAGCGATGCACAGATCATTCAATGGCAGCCTGATAAAACCAATTACAACTACCTGATGGAAATCAGTAAACCTGAATTGCGAAACAACTTTAGCCGTTTAACCATTCAGTTCGACTACATCTGGTATGGCGATTTCCCTATAGACAGTCATAATTTTCAACCAATCAACCAATTGTTTAATGAGTTTAAAACACAGATTAAATGAAAGGTTATAAAATCATTTTTGCTATTGGAGTGCTGCTCATCCTGGCTTATCTGGTTGCGCTCTACAACAAGCCTACACCCACCAACTGGGCGCCTACCTACCTCGGTAATGATAAAATTCCTTATGGTACCTATATCTTGCACAACAGGATTAGAGATATTGCACCAAAGGTGATTGTGGAAAAATCGAAATTAGCTGTTTACAATACCCTTAAAAATACAAAAGTTACAGGCTCTACCTATCTCATAGTTGCCCAGAAAGCAGAAATCAGTACAACTGACTTTGGAGAGATGAAGAATTTTATGAACATTGGGAATTCAATCTTCATTGCCAGCTATTCTTTTGGTAAAATGGCCAGTGAACTCAAACTGAAAACAAATGTAGGTTTGGCACAGGAGGGGAGGATACTCAACTTCACCAGTCGAAATCTCAAAACCGAATCGAGTTACGGATTTAAACGGGGAATAGGTAGCCAGTATTTCAGTTCAATAGATAAATATAAGGCAATCGTACTGGGGGTAAATGGTTTGCAACAGCCCAACTTTGTGAAATATCAATTTGGGAAAGGGGCGCTGTACCTGGTAGCAGAGCCGGGCTTTTATACCAATTTTACCTTACTTGATAAATATGGTGCCGAATATGCTGCAAAAACACTTAGTTATATCCAAACAAGCAACCGGATTATTTTTGACGAGTACTTTGCAGAAAAAAAGAATGAAACTACCGATATACTCAGGGTTTTCTTTGAACATCCTGAATTAAGCTGGGCTTATTACCTCGCCATTTTCAGCTTAATTCTGTTTGTTTTGTATGACATGAAACGCAGGCAAAGAATAATTCCTGTAGCTGACCCCTACAAAAATTCATCCGTTGAATTTGTCAATGTAGTGGGAAGTGTTTATTATCATGAAAGAAATAACCTGGATATCGCCTTAAAAAAAATCAATTATTTTCTTGAATACTTACGCGGCAGATACCACCTTAAAACCAATGATATGGAGAGCGGCTTTGCCGACATTTTAAAAGAAAAAACCGGAATAAATGAAATATCAGCAAAAACATTGACCAGGTATTTTATCCAAATTCCAAAAATGAGCAATTTGAGCGATTATGAGCTGATTGCTTTAAATGACAGTATTGAACAATTTTATAAAAATACAACTAGAAATGGAGCAGGAACAATTTAACCAGCGTACAGATCTGACCACTTTAAACGAGGCAGTTAATCAGATCAGAAATGTACTTGGCGATATTATTATTGGACAGAAACAGGTTATAGACTTCTTGATTGTTGGCCTGCTCGCTGATGGACACCTGCTCATTGAAGGTGTTCCCGGTGTTGCAAAAACGCTGAGTGCCAAATTACTGGCCAAATCAATTGATGCACAGTTTTCAAGGGTACAGTTCACACCGGATTTAATGCCTTCAGACGTACTCGGAACACCAATCTTCAACACCAAAACCGGAGATTTCGAGTTCAGAAAAGGTCCGATATTTGGTAATATTATTCTCGTGGATGAGATCAACCGTGCCCCTGCAAAAACACAGTCTGCTTTGTTTGAGGTAATGGAAGAACGCCAGGTCACCATTGATGGCATTACCTATTTAATGGACGAGCCTTTTATGGTACTGGCCACCCAAAACCCGATCGAGCAGGAAGGTACCTATCGCCTCCCCGAAGCCCAGCTGGATCGTTTCTTATTGAAAATTGAGATCAAATACCCATCCCTGGAGGAAGAAACTGCAATACTGACAGCGCAGCACCACCTGGTGAACAAAACTTTATCGAGCGAAGTAAAAGCGGTATTGTCTGTCGATCAGATCCTGGCTGCAAGAGCTATTGTACGGAACTTATTTGTAGAGCCTAAATTGTTAGAATTTATCGCGAAAATCGTGAATGAAACACGCCATAATCCTGCGCTGTACCTCGGCGCATCTCCCCGGGCTTCACTGGCAATTGTACACAGTGCAAAGGCCCTTGCAGCGATTCAAGGACGCGATTTCGTAACACCCGATGATATAATCGCGGTAGCAACTCCGGTTCTAACCCACCGTATACTGCTCTCACCGGAAAAAGAAATGGAAGGCCTGACGACAAATGATATTATTAACCAGATCATCAGGCAAATCGAAGTTCCAAGATAAGCATTCACATATTACATAACAGCTGACTTTGAAAAAGATCATCGAACAATATTATACCAATCTGTTTCTTAACGACCGTTTATTTATGGTATTAGGAGCCTGCGTGGTCCTCTTTTTGTTAAAGTTCTTTTTCCATTGGCTGGGTTACATTCCGCAGGTTACCATTGGCGCGGTGTGTATGCTTTTCTTTACCGATGTATTTATTTTATACCGCCAAAATGGGATTGAAGCTAAACGCATTACCCCGAAGCGTTTAAGTAATGGGGATGAAAATCCAATTCAAATCGAAATAAAGAACCGTTATGGATTCGAAGTCCGGGCACGTGTAATTGACGAAATTCCCTTTCAGTTTCAGGTTAGGGATAAAGACTTTAAATTTGGATTAAAATCTGCTGAGGTTAAATCCATTCATTACAACCTGCGGCCTACAAAGCGTGGAGCATACGATTTTGGTTTTATCCGAACTTACATCAGTTCGCCATTAGGTTTAGTTAGCAGGAGATTTAATTTCGATGGTGCAGTTGTGCTTCCTGTTTATCCTTCCTTTATACATCTGGGGCAATATGAACTAATGGCGGTTTCCAATCAGCTTACCGATCTTGGAATAAAAAAAATCAGAAAAATCGGCCAGAGCCGTGAGTTTGACCAGATAAAAAATTATGTGGGAGGAGATGATATCAGGACCCTGAATTGGAAAGCCACAGCACGTAAGGGAAGCTTAATGGTAAACACCTATACAGATGAGCGGTCGCAGAATATTTATTGCCTGATTGATAAATCCAGAGTAATGCGGATGCCTTTTGAAGGGTTAAGCTTACTTGATTATGCGATCAATGCCAGCGTTGCGCTTGCAAAAGTTGCCATGCTTAAAGAAGATAAAGCAGGCTTGATCACTGTTTCTGAACGTATTGGCTCTATTTTGCCTGCCGACAGAAAAGCTGCTCAGCTCGGCAGCATCATGAATGTTTTATATCAGGAAAAAACAAGGTATCTGGAAAGCAATCTTGAAGCCCTTTACAGTTGCGTCCGCACTGTGGTTAAGCAGCGTGGGCTATTGATCTTTTTCACCAACTTCGAAAGCTTATCGGCACTTCAAAGGCAAATGCCTTATCTGAGACGGCTGGCTAAATACCATCTTCTGCTCGTGGTCTTCTTCGAAAACACCGAATTAAAAGCGCTAAGCACCGAACCAGCCAAAAATATCGAGGGCATTTACCACAAAACAATCGCTGAAAAGTTCATCTATGAAAAGAAACTGATGGTTAAAGAGTTAAATAAAAACGGAATATTAACGGTTTTAACTGCTCCACAAAACTTAACCATCAATGTAGTAAACCAGTATCTGGCCATTAAGGCACAGAACAGAATTTAGCGATACCAGCGTACATCCCGGTCTTATTCCTCTTCCCGAAAGTACACCTTGTAAAAATTCATCGACTTGTCGTCATCGTAACCTTTCTCAATCATATCCTTATTACCATGGATATAAATGTGAAAGTTTTTATCAAGTTTCAGCACACTCTTGTAAGCACGTGCCTGTTTCTTAACTGCCGATTCGGCAATTTCGAAATGATCGGCAATCGGGCTCTCGTATTCCTCTTCGTAGTTTTTCTTATAATTTTTGAAAGACTCGATGCCTTCTGCATTACCGATTACCTCATTACCAAACTCCTCAATATCAAAGGTTTCCTTTTCTTTAAAATATTTCATAGAGCGGTTCAGCAGATCAATCTTATCTGCCTTACTAATCTCGTAATCGTCATCTAACTTCTGCGTAACAAAATTCTTATAAACCCCCAGGACGTTATTAGTTTGGTTGTAACTGTCATTTCTGATTTTTAACTTCAAAAATTCATCCTTCCAGTAAACAGCCGATTCGTTGTTACTTTTCGACTGATCCAGCACGACAACCTTATATCCCTCCCCCTGATCTACATTAAATATTAAACAACCCTTATCTAATTTATTAATACTGATTGCATCCTGTTCATAACTAATATTAAAGCCATCCAGCTCAGGGTAAACCTTTAAGTAAGTATCTTTAGTTTCTGATTTAAATATTCCCACCACATCCAGCTGCTCACCTTCAATCTGTACCTTTTCGAAATAGGTAACATATAGTTCGCCTGATTTGATTTTTGGATGGTTGGCTACATCATACAGGTACTTGGCCAATTGCTGTGAATTTTCATGAAAAAGCGTATTATTTTCAAAAATTTCGTGAGCAAAATGATAAACCTCGTTTAAATTTAAATTATCATTCGGATGATAAAAGCGATAAATCTCGTTTACTTTTTCAAATGGTTTTAAGAAATACTGCATCAGCAGGTTACCCAATACCTCATCATCAATCTTCAAAGGTGCATCAGATAGTTTGTAATATTCTTCTACCAGTTTATTCCCTGTATGATGGATGGATAGTTGCTTTAATGAAGCTTCGAAAAATGAAATCATGCCGCAAAAGTAATCAAATATTGAAATAAGCGGGCTGAGAAAAGCTGTTCAGTAATAGTATATGGAAAAATAACTGTGTAATTTTTTCGATTGTGCTTGCAACTAAATACCTGGCAACCTATCTTTACCTAAAGATTTAGTTAAACAATAAGGTGCAACATTTCTTCAAATGATGTGTCTGTAAAACAGAGGGTAATTATCCGTCACATATTTTGTAAAGTTCATCACATTTTTAACCAAAAAAGCCTGAACACATCTATTTTAGATTCCTTATCATTACAATACATGAAGAAACATTTACTTTTAATTGCATTTTGCCTTGCGTCATTACATCTTTTCGGACAAAAAAATGGTAGTATAACAGGAATTTTGGCTGATAGTGCCAATCATAAAAATACCCTGAACTATGCAACCATCTCGGTTTACAAAACTGGTGATAGTGTTTTAACGACTTACAAACTTTCTGACGAAAAGGGGCTTTTCAGAATCAATAACCTGCAAACCGGGATCAAATACAGGTTAGTGGTGAATGCATGGCAGTTTGGAATTTACAGGAAAGAAGTAGAACTTACTGCGCAAAACCCCACATTAAATCTTGGAACATTGTACCTTTCCAGCAGAGCAAATGACCTGAATGAGGTGACTGTAACAGCTGAGCGCCCTCCAGTAATTGTACGTAAGGATACTATTGAATTTAATGCCGAATCATTCAAAACCCTGCCTTCTGCGGTAGTGGAAGACTTGTTAAAAAAGCTTCCGGGAGTACAAATTGCAGAGGATGGTTCGATAACCGTAAATGGTAAAACGGTAAGTAAAATTCTGGTTGATGGTAAAGAGTTTTTTGGAGGTGATCAGCAGATTGCAACCAAAAACCTTCCGGCAAATATTATCGATAAAGTTCAGGTAGTAGATGACAAGCAGGCGAAAAGAAGAAATCCTGACCTTGTTGCTGCAGAAATTCCGCAGGTAATTAATTTAAAACTAAAAAGAGCCATCAAACAAGGCGCATTTGGTAAATTGTATGCAGGAAGCGGCTTAAGGCAACTCTATCAGGCAGGTGGCTTAATGAACTTTTTCAGGGATACCACACAGGTAAGCATCCTCGGATATGGGAACAACATCAACCAACCTGGCTTCAACCCTAATGACGTTCAGCGCCTTGGCGGTTTTAACCGAAGTGGGGTTAATTCGATGATGATGAATTCCGGAGGTTATTTCGAATTTAATGGTATAGGTTTTGGAGGTGCCACTAGTGGCGTCCAAACCTCGTCTGGTGCTGGTTTTAATCTGAATACCCTAACAAAAAAAGGGATCAAATTAAATACTCAATATTTTTTCGGTAAATCTGATAATGTACTGGAACGCTTATCAAACACCAATCAAACATTGGGTACCGACAGGCTCATCACCAACACCAATGAAAACACCAGCTCCATTACTTTGAAGCATAATATTGCCGGAAAATTAGACTGGCAGATCGATTCACTTACACAAATTACAATTGAGCCTTTTGTGGTTTTGAATTCAAATAATTCAGTAAGCAGAACGCTTTCCAGAAATACTAATGCTTCTGGTACCCTCATCAACTCACTCAGCAATTTAAACGACCGCAATAATGCCACCAATAAATATCAACTTGTTGGTGATCTTAGCAAGGACTTTAAAAAGGCCGGACGTTCATTTAGTGTTGGTTTTGATGTGTCTTCAACCCCTAATCCCAACATAAATTTTAACCGGAGCACCCGCATTACCTATCTAACCCCCTCTACTACAGAAACAGATCAATTGAGGAATAACCAAATTGATAACTTCAGGTCGTATCTCTATGCCAACTATTCAGAACCCATTAGTAAGAAGTTAAGTCTTAAAGTTGATGTGAACGGAAATGTGATCAATAATGAAAATGCACTAAACACATTTTACCGTAATCCTGCAAATCAGTTATATGATGTGGTTATTCCAAGTTTAACTCAAACTGTTAAACAATTCGGCGTCAAAACTAATGCAAACCTGAGTTTAAACTATAAAATTACAAAGGATTTGAATATCCAACCCGGGTTGATCTACAACTATATTGGCTTAAACAACCGTTTTACTAATAGGGAGGATATTGACCAGCGGTACAATTTTATGTGGCCAACCTTTCAATTACGCTATAAAATATTCAGGCTAAGTTATTCCGCACGTTTCGCAGAGCCAGATGTAAATTACCTTCAGCCCGTGGCAGATAATACCAATGCGCTCTATATTCGGAATGGAAATCCTAATTTGTTACCTGCCCGTACGCAGACCTTCAATCTAAACATGTATAAGTACGATCCTAAAAGCCAGATCAATTACAATTTATACGGATATGGAAACTTTACTAAAAACGGTATCATTAATACCGTAAATATCAGTAATGGTATACAAACGGTCAACCCTATAAATTCAGGCGGAATTTATAGTTTCAGTGGAGGTGGTAATATCTCTAAAGACTTTAAGAAGGATAAAACAAGCCTTAAGGTAGGCGCAGGTTTATGGGTGAACTTCAACCATTCGCCCGTGATCATTAATGATATCCGCAGCGATGCCGACGTGTTTAATATCGGCCCTAACGCCAGTGCACGTTTGAATTTAAATGATGTTATAGAAATCAACCAGTCTTACTCCATAAACCTGAACCGCAGTAAGTATCAGGATGCCTATTACACCAATTTAAGCAACAATACCCAGCAAAGTACATCTGAACTTATTGTCCGCTATCCGAAAAAACTCGTTTTTGAAACCAGTTATGGGATGACCATTAATAGCCAAAGCATTAATGGTTATAACAATAACATTAAATTATGGAATGCAGCACTTACTTATTTATTGATGAAAAACGACCGTTTACAACTTAAACTTTCAGTTAATGACATTATGCAAAGCAATGTGCGAAGAAACATTCAAATTACTGGTAACAGTATAGTGGATAGTCAAAGTAATAATCTTGGAAGATATGGAATGTTTACTGTGACCTACAACATCCAAAACTTCGGACAGAAAGTGGGTGGTAGATCGACGTTTTTCAGTTTTTAATTTTATATAGCTATGCTTAAATCAATTCAAAAATAAATCAGCCAGCAATTCATACGATTTAATCCTGTCTTCAAAGTGTTCAGTGATCGTCACTGCCATGAATTCATCGACAGCATAGTCGTTTGCAAGTTTGGTCAGTTTTTCCTGAATAACATCTGGTGTACCGAATATCATTCGGGGTTTGTTCGCGTCTATCCGGGCCTGTTCAGCACTATTATAAGTTAAGTGTTTAATATCTTCATAACCCGTTGATGTTAATCCAGCCCCTTTTTCTAGTTGTAAAAAACGATAGCTCATCAGTGCTGCCTGCTGTTCTACTTTTTCTTCACTCTCAGAACAGAAAACGAACAGTGCAACGTTGTCTGCAGGCGCTATTAAATTTAAGGATGGCTTAAAATTTTTCCGATAATACTGAACCGCTGCCGGCCCGCCAACAGGATTTATAAAATGAGCAAACGAAAGCCCCATGCCAAAATGTGATGCAAATAATGCACTTTGTCCACTGCTACTCAACAGCCACTGATGCGGCACTGTTTCCGCAATTGGAATAGCTTTGATTTTCGCTTGAATTCCTCCGTCAGAAGTATCATGAAGATAATGTTGAAGTTCATTTAGCTGCTCCATGAAATCCTGTTCACTCCAATTGTTAGATGGATTAAGCATTGATGCCGTAATTCTGTCGGTTCCCGGAGCACGCCCCATCCCCAGATCAATTCGGTTAGGATGCATCACCTCCAGCAGCCTGAAACTTTCAGCAACCTTTAATGCACTGTGGTTAGGCAACATGATGCCCCCTGATCCAATGCGCATGGTTTTTGTGTGATTAGCGAGATGTGCAATCAAGATTTCAGGAGTCGAACCAGCCAGGCTGCTGGTATTATGGTGTTCGGAAACCCAAAAACGGTGGTAGCCTAACCTTTCTGCTTCCTGTGCCAGTAATGTGGTTTCTTCTATTGCCCTCGCGGCATTAACACCTTTTCTTACAGATGACTGATCTAAAACGCTGAGTTTAATTTTTATGCTAGCCATTGTACCTGCAAATGTATACGAGGCCAGATTGAAATTAAAAGTTCAAAAGCCTTTATGACTTTTAGATTATTACGCCTGTGTCAATTTGACTAAATACTGATCTTCCCCATCATCAAAAATGATTTCACAATTCCAGCCAGTTTCGTTCGCAACATTTTTAATGGTGTTTTCATCCACGTATATCCAGTTAAACCAGTGTCCTTTTTCACCTTTATACTCATATTGATAAGAAACCTCGCCATAATATTGATTTTGAGGCTTAGGTAACTCTTCATATAAGTAGGAAATATCCGATGAATCAAATAACACCTGGCCTCCGGGGTTTATCAGATCTTTTAGTCTGATTAAGAAATTTTTAAACCCAGCTAAAGTTCCTGTTAATCCAATCCCGTTCATTAACATCAAAATGGTGTCGAACTTTTCATTGTAGGTATACACATCCTGGAGCAAAGCATTTTTCACTCCGCGGTCTTTCATGATGCTCACCGCGGCTTCAGATACGTCAATCGCGGTAACATCAATATTAAAGGCTTGTAACAGCAACGCATGACTACCAACACCAGCCCCAATGTCTAATACTTTCCCACTACACATTTGTAATGCCTGAAGTTCTAATACCGGCATGTCTTCATCATCCCGAAAAAAGAATTCTAAAGGCATTTCTTCAGGTTCACCATAAGAATTGTGTAACCAGAGTGTATCGGCCTCCCCGGTTTTATAAATATCATTTAGTGCTTTACCAAAAACATCCATAGCGCAAAGATAGAAAACGGGCTTGTATGACGAAATACTAGTTTTTATTCCAGGTGGAACTCCTGGTGATATTCCGGAATGGCAACATGTTTAAAGCCTGCGTCCTTTAATCGCGTAGCAAAATTCTGCTGGACCTCATATTCACCATGAACCAGAAATACCTGTTTTACCTTTTCCGGTTGCTGGCAGGATAGGAAATGTAACAAATCTTCATAATCACCGTGTGCACTCATTGATTTAATGGATTTTACATCTGCCTTCACATCGTATTCATCCCTAAATATTTCAACAACTTTTTTACCGGCGATGAGTTGCCCGCCCAAGGAATTCGGTTCGCAATATCCCACCATTAGAATCGTATTCTTTTGATTACTGATATTATTTCTAATGTGGTGTTTTACCCGCCCGGCTTCTGCCATTCCCGATGCCGATATAATGACACATGGTCTCGGGTCCTGGTTTAAAGCCTTTGATTCCTCCACACTTTCAATGAACCTAAGTCCTTTAAAAGCAAAAACATCGTGATCAACCTTTAAAATTTCTTTTACCCCATTGTTATATACCTCCGGATGGTTCTTCAAAATTTCAGTGGCTTTTGATGACAAAGGACTATCCACATAATATGATACATCTGGTAATTTACCTTTTAATTCGAGGCCATTCAGTGCATAAAGTAGCTCTTGTGTACGTCCTACAGCAAACGCGGGTATAATTACTTTACCTTTTTTAATCTTGCAAGTCTGATTAATAACTTCCAGAAGTAACTCCTCTATCGGATCCAGATCCTTATGCAGAGAATCCCCGTAAGTAGACTCCATTATAATATAATCTGCCTGATCAAACTGCTGCGGACGCTTTAAAAGTAAATCTCCATAGCGGCCAACGTCTCCAGAAAATGTGATGCGTGTCGATCGATTATCTTCACGGATGATTAAATGAACTGCTGCACTGCCTAAAATGTGTCCGGCATCAGTAAAGCGTAAGGTGATGTATTGGTCGATTTCGAAGTCTTCTTCATACTCCACAATTTTCATCTGACTGAGGGTTTTATTTACGTCCTGATCGGTGTAAAGCGCCTCTTCCATTTCTTCGCCTTCACGTAAATGCCTGTTCGAAAATTCTGCATCCTGCATTTGAATCTTGGCTGAATCCATCATTAATATTCTCGCCAGGTCCATTGTAGCAGAGGTACAGAAGATGGTTCCTGAAAATCCATCAGCAACCAGCTTTGGCAACAAGCCACAATGATCGATGTGGGCATGAGAAAGAACTAAATAGGTGACTTTAGTGGCATCGAACCCGAAATAGTCGTTAAGTTTATCAGTAACTCTACCCATCCCTTGAAACAGGCCGCAGTCTAATAATATTTGAGTATTGTTTTTTAAAGTGATGAGGTGTTTACTGCCGGTAACCGTACGGGCCGCACCGTGGAAAGCAATTTTCATTTAAATGTGGTTAGAAATATTAGCATAAAAATGCCGGAAATATCCGGCATTTACAATTTTTATGCATGTACATCCGCTATTTTATCCTTAACCTTATCAGCAACGTCCGAAGCTTTGCTGGCCAAACCTGCTAATTTATCTTTTGATGAATCCAATAGGTCTGCAAAGAAATCAGAAACCTTTTCTTTTAGGTCGCTACTGGAATCTGAAGATAATGCTAACGCAATGGTTGCTCCTAATGCTGCTCCGGCTAATACGCCAACGATAATTTTTGTTTCTTTTTTCATGGTCTTAGTTATTTAGTATGTAAACATAATTAAGGTACTCGTGTTTTAAATTTTATAACAAAAACCAATCCACCAAAAAAAATGTCCCGATTTTCATCGGGACATTTAAGTTTATTCTATCCTCTTCCGCCTCTTGAAGGTCTGCCTCCTTCTGAACTGCGGCTTTCATTACTTCTTTGCTGCTGTTGCTGAGCTCTTTGTTGCTCGGCCTGTTGCGAACGTTGTTGTTGTTGCTGTTGTTGAGCTCTTTGCTGCTCGACCTGCTGCGAACGTTGCTGTTGCTGCTGAGCCCTTTGCTGCTCGGCTTGTTGTGCACGTTGCTGCTGCTGTTGCTGTTGTTGCTGTGCTCTTTGTTGTTCCGCTTGCTGTGAACGTTGCTGTTGCATCTGTTCGTTACGCTGAGCCCTTTGTTGGTCCATCTGCTGTGAACGTTGCTGCTGCATCTGCTCGTTACGCTGAGCTCTTTGTTGTTCGGCTTGCTGTGAACGTTGCTGCTGCATCTGCTCGTTACGCTGAGCCCTTTGTTGATCCATCTGTTGTGAACGCTGCTGTTGCATCTGCTCATTACGCTGAGCCCTCTGTTGGTCCATCTGTTGTGAACGCTGCTGTTGCATCTGCTCATTGCGCTGAGCCCTCTGCTGGTCTGCCTGTTGGGCACGTTGTTCGTTTTGTCTTCGGTCAATACCCACCTGAGCATCCCTTGGATTTACACCATTCGGATTACCACGATCTGCTCTGCCATTAGAATTCCTGTCATACACATTACCTCTGTTTCCATTAGCCTGGTTTTCTCTTCCCGGATTCACATCATTGCCACGATTAGGTTGAGCTGGTCTGTTATCATTTCGCGATCCAAAGCGGTTATCATTACCATTTACACCACGATCGTTGTTATTTCCATTTCGGGGATCGCGGTTAGCATAGCCTTCATTTCTTCCACCTCTGCTAAAGCCTGCGTTACCTTGTTCAAATTTTCTTGGAGCTGCTTTTCTATTATCTACCTGATTGCGCTCTGGTCTTGGTCTGTATATCGAAACTTCTCTTCCACCAATCCTGCTTGCACCCGGACGGTTACTTTGAGCATATCTGTAAACAGTTACATCGCGGTTGGTTGCACGTCTGATATCTTCAATCCTTGGTCCGCCGTAATAAGATCTTCTGTTATATACATAAGTATTATTGATGATCGTTGTATTCCGGATATACACATTATTCCGTCCATAATCATATCTCGGGAATGTATTAATGTAAATGCTGGCTTGCGGTATAAAATTCCAACAAAACTCAGGTACTGAATAACGGCGGCCGAAGCTTAAATTAATGCTGATAGCAGGAGCCATCGGAGCCCATCCATAATACCCATCGCCACTTCTCCAGTCAACCCATGCTGGTCCCCATGTAGTATCTGGTAACCAGATCCATTGACGATAGCTGTTAATCACCCAGCGGCCGTAGTGAAATGGAGCCCAACCCCAGTCATAACTGGAAACCCAGGTATTTCCATATTCAGTCATCGCCCAGCGACCATTGGTATAGTATGGTCTGAACTCGCTTTGGTCTACATCCGGACGCCATACATAACCATATTGTGGATCCTGAATCCAGGTTCCATATGGAGATAGCTCATCATAGAAAGTTTGCATAGAAACGTTGCCAGTGCTATAGCCGTCATCCTGGTAATCGTCCTGATAGTCTTGTGCCCTGACTAAAGTAGTGGTTCCGGCAAGGAGCGCAAAAAGCCCCAGCACAATTGCCTTTAATTTCAGTGTTTTCATTTGTGTGTTTATTTAATAACCTATGTTGTGTGTATCAATTAGAGCACCAAAAAAATACAAAGTTTAATATGCTTGCATAGTTTTTTGCTTTTGTGCCAAATATTGCCATCCAGGGCACATTTAACTCTTATTTAACGTTTTAAGCCTGGCTTAATTGTGCAAAAAAAGAGTCATTCAGAAATAAAATTTGCTACACCACTGTTTAGAAAAGAGATTATACTGCCACTGAAGAAAACTTTAAAACATTAATTCTATTTATTGTGAGTATTTTTGCAGTATGCAAAATGGCACCTTATACCTTATACCTGTACCACTCGCCGAAGAAGTGGCTCACAAAACATTTACCCCTTATTTAGTTGACACCATAAACCAGATCGACACGTATATCGTGGAAAACAGTAAAACTGCCCGCCGGTTTTTGAAGGAGGCTGGCTTAACTACGCCTCAAAAAGACCTGATTGTGCACGACTATGGAAAACATAACCGTAGCGATTTGGGCCAGTTTTTTAATGAATTGGCTGCAGGGAAGGATGTGGGATTAATGAGTGAGGCCGGATGCCCGGGTATTGCAGATCCAGGTGCAGACATTGTTGCTGAAGCACATAAACGAGGTATTAAAGTAGTACCACTTGTCGGCCCGAGCTCAATCCTGCTTGCATTAATGGCATCTGGTTTCAATGGTCAGAGTTTTGCATTCTGGGGATATCTGCCAATCGATAAGGAGCAACGTACTAAACGTATTAAAGATCTTGATCTTTCAGCAAGCCGTTATAAGCAGACGCAAATCTTCATTGAAACTCCGTTTCGTAATAACCAGTTGTTTGAAGAGATCTTGAAAAGCTGCAAACCAAACACCCAGATTTGTGTGGCCAGCAACTTAACAGCTGAAGATGAGTATATTAAAACACAGAGTGTTTATAACTGGCGTAAGGAAGAAATTGATCTTCACAAAAAACCCACAATATTTTTAATGTATTAAGATATCAATTGGTTAACTGTATTGATTAACAGTTAACCAATTGAGTATTTACCGGTACATCCCTTTCCGCTCAATAAAGTTGATCACTTCATCGGGCAGAAAGAACTGCACGTTTTTTTTATTCCTGATTGAAGAGCGGATAAAAGTTGATGATATTTCCATTTGTGGCGTTGCTGTCAATGTAATGGAAGGATGGTTTTCCCATTCTGCAACATCGGCTCCCGGACGCGGATAAACGTAAATCTGGTAGTTTTTTAACAGCGCTTCATAATTTTTCCATTTCTTTAATGAAACCAAATTATCAGCCCCCATAATCAATACAAATTCTCTAGCTGGATATTTCTCATTCAAGTAGATGAGTGTATCGACAGTAAATGAGGGTTGAGGTAACCCGAATTCGATATCTGAGACTTTTATATTTTCTGCATTTGTAGTCGCCAGACGGGCCATTTCCAGGCGATCGTACATGTTACTCAATCCCCTTTTGTCTTTTAAAGGGTTATGAGGCGAAACCACGAGCCACACCTCATCCAGGCCGGTATAGTTAGCCATGTAATTGGCAATGATCAGGTGCCCTGTATGAATGGGATTATAAGAGCCAAAGAAAAGACCAGTTTTCATTCTCGGATTTCATTTTTTAAGATCACTCCGTCAGCAACAGAAACTAACTATTTAAAAAATCACCAACAAGCTTTTCGGCTTCCGCACAGGCGGTGGTTAAATCAAAATTCTTTAAAATCACATCAAATTTATCAGCATAGGTTAACTCCTTTTCAGCTTTGATGAATCGTTCTTGTAATTTCTCTGCACTATCTGTACCCCTTCCGCTTAAGCGCTCTTTCAAAACTTCCAGCGAAGGCGGTTGAACGAAAATGGCTAATGCATCATCTTCATACTTTCGTTTTAAACGCAGACCTCCTTCTACATCGATATCAAAAATCACATGCTGTCCGTTATCCCATATCCTATCTATTTCAGAGCGCAATGTTCCGTAAAACGTACCATTATATACCTCCTCAAATTCTACAAATTCCTGGTGGGCAACTTTATGTAAAAATTCTTCTTTGCTGATAAAATAATAATCGTTTTCATGTGTCTCCTCTCCCCTCAACTGACGGGTTGTAGCTGATATGGAGAAGCTTAACTCAGGGAACTTCTTCAACAGATGATGTACTATGGTTGTTTTACCTGCTCCGGATGGCGCAGAAAATATGATTAATTTACCTTGTTTCATTTTTTAAGCTGAACGCTAATAGATAAAGACCAGGAAGCGCTCGCTTTAGCCCTTAGTCTTTTTGCTATAATACATTAAGTAATTGTTCCTTGATTTTTTCTAACTCTTCTTTCATTCCAACAACAAACTGCTGCATCTGAGCATCGTTTGCTTTTGCGCCCATGGTGTTAATTTCACGACCAATTTCCTGAGAAATAAAGCCCATTTTCTTACCATTTGCTTCCTTACTTGCAAGTGTTTGCAGAAAATAATCGCAATGGCTTTTTAGGCGGGTTTTCTCTTCAGTGATGTCAATTTTATCTATGTAATAAATCAGCTCCTGTTCAAAACGATTCTGATCGATATTAACTTTACCAACCGCGTCTTCCAGAAACTGAGAAAACTTCTCACGGATGTGGGCAATACGTTTCGGTTCAAGTTCCTCAACAAATTTAAAGTAAGAAAGAATATTCTTAATCCTCAGCTCCAGATCTGCCTTTAAAACTGCCCCTTCATCCTCTCTGAACTTATTGAAATTAGATAATGCATCAAGGAAAATCTGATAAAGGTGATTCCATTCATCTTCACTTACACTTTCTTCTTTGTAACTGATTACTTCAGGAAAGGTCAAAGCCGTTTGCAATAAATTGCTGCTTTCGGCCCCGAGTTGCGAATTTACTTCAACCAGTTGTTTGTAGTAATGGCTCAGTAACGCTGTATTTATAGTTGCGCCGGTAAGTTCACCACTTGCTTTTTCTACATTAATGCTCAAACTTACCTTACCACGCTCGATATCTTTGCTGCAGATATTACGCAATGTTAATTCTTTATCAGAAAAGGCTTTGGGATATTTTAAATTAAGCTCGAGAAATTTGCTGTTCAGCGACTTAATTTCGACACTATACTTTGCGTTTGCATAATCGGCTGTTGCTAAGCCATATCCTGTCATGGATTTTATCATGCGCAAAGATAGAAAAATAACTTTAGAGTTTTTTAATACACCTTCGCTTTACGTTTCCAGGTAGCGATGAATACCGCCATATTAACCATAAATAAACATTAAAGCATTAACGTTATTTAACAAAACGAAAGGTTAACAAGTGTTAATTTTACTGAAAATAACCCGATGAATACAAAAGCATATTTGACGGCAATTATCCTGTTATCACTTTTGCTCCCGTTAACAAATACACAGGCGCAACAAATTGTAGCGAAAGGGGTTATTTCAGAAAAGGGAACCAGCATTCGTATTGCATTAGCCCTGGTAACTGATACAGATACTCACATTAGCGTGGGCAGCAATGATATGGGTTTATTTCAAATCAAGGCTAGAGTTGGTGATACATTATGGTTTTACAAGCGAAACTTTGAAGCTCAGTTTGCCGTTGTCAAAAATGATCAGGATATGATGATAAATCTCATTCGGGCAGATAAAATCCTGGAAGATGTAACAATCAGACCTGATAACAAACAAGAAAACTTATCAGCTGTTAGACTAGAACACCGTAAGAAAACTTACTTTTACTGACATAAAGCATGCTGCAACTTATATTAAAAAATCTGCTGCTTTTTACTTAGATACTTTGACTACTGACAAATGATAAAAATTTTGAAATACACTTTTCTCCTGCAAATACTATGTTTGTATTGTACTTTAACAAAAGCGCAGGACTTTATTGTAAAGGGGGTAGTAATTGAAAAGGGTTCGAACATTCGCATAGCGCTCGCCGAAATTACCAACCAGCGTACCGGATTAGGGGTAGGCAGTAACGACATTGGTATGTTCCAGCTGAAAGCAAAAATCGGCGATACGTTGTATGTAAGCAAGAGAAATTTAATAGATCAGCAAATTGTAGTAAGGGGCAACCAGGATCTTCTGATCTATCTGGTAAGGGCAAGCACTACACTTGATGAAGTGACCATTGTTGGCAATAACAAAAAGCAGGACCTGGCAGATTTAAAACGAGATTTTAAAAATAAAGGTGTATATAATGGCGGAAAGACCACATTTCTCTCAGCTGTGTTTAGTCCCTTAAATGCGCTTTATAATCTAGTCGGAAAAGATCCTAAAAATGCACGCAGGTTTAGCAGATATGCAGACAATGAGCTAAAACAGACACAGATTGATCAATACTTTAATGGTACGATCATCCAGAACAACACTAATCTACGGGGGAAGGAACTGGAAACCTATATGCTAAACTGCAGACCTGAATACGATAAAGCGCAGTACTGGAACAGCTATGACTATATAAAATACATCAAGGAATCTTCTAAGAAGTTTACTGACACGCTTGGTAAAGGAAAATAAGATGATTCGATAAATTTGAGGTAATAATCTGATTGGTAATAATTGGTAGCTAAAGCAGCAAACTAAATGCTTAATGCCTCGCAGGCTTTCTCGGCAGCAAGCTTTTCAGCATTTTTCTTATTATAGTCTCTGCCGGTTCCTTGTTTTTCACCGTCCACAATAGCGCTAATGGTGAACAATTTTGCGCTCTCTCCTTCACCATTTTGCACAAGTTCAAACATCACATCTTTTCCATGGCGCTGGCACCATTCAATCAGTTTACTTTTGAAATTCGTTTCAGTAAGTTCAAGGGTATGAATATCGATGTGAGGCTTAACTATTCTTCTGAGCAGAAAATCTTTGGTAAAGTTGTAGCCTTTATCCATATAAATTGCACCTACGATTGCTTCAAAGGCATCACCTAGCATAGAATTATGCTTGGTTTGCACACTCACCGAGCGTTGATCGAACTGAATTAATTTATCAAAGCCAATCTTTTTCGCAAGCTGATTCAAATTTGCACGATTAACGATTTTGGATCGCATCTCTGTTAAAAAACCCTCTTCCTTGTAAGGATAGTGCTTAAAAAGCAGTTCTGCGATAACCGAACCTAATACAGCATCTCCAAGAAATTCTAAACGCTCATTGCTGCTTCTGCTGCCATTTTTAAGAACTTTGGCAACAGAACGATGTCTGAAGGCCATCTTATAAAGCGTAACATTTCCTGGTATAAAGCCTAAAATGTTTCTCAGCTTTTTTACAAATTCTTTCTCTGGAGAAAGATACAGTTTATATAATTTAAATATCGGCATTAAATAAATAACACAATTAACGGCTAATCAGCATATTTAACTAAGTTATCCATTTTTAATTAGCATACAAAATTATATAGCAAAGCAGTAAAATTAATCTTCGTATTTCTTGAAAATCACTGAGGCATTATGACCACCGAAACCAAATGTATTGCTTAATGCAGCCCTTACTTCTCGTTTTTGAGCTTTATTAAAAGTAAAATTCAGCTTTGGATCAAAGGCAGGATCATCCGTAAAATGATTAATTGTTGGAGGAACAATATCATTTTGAACAGAAAGAATCGCCGCAATCGCTTCAATTGCACCAGCAGCACCTAATAAGTGCCCTGTCATTGATTTTGTAGAACTGATGTTTAAACGATAGGCGTCTTCTCCGAAAAGATCAGCAATGGCTTTGGTTTCACTGATATCGCCAAGCGGCGTAGATGTACCATGAACATTGATGTAGTCAATATCGGCAGTAGTCAATCCTGCGTCTTTTAAGGCATTCGTCATTACCATCCTTGCACCTAAACCTTCAGGATGGGGAGCAGTGATGTGATTAGCATCCGCGCTCATACCACCTCCAACAAGCTCTGCATAAATTTTTGCACCCCTTGCTTTTGCATGTTCAAGTTCTTCCAGGATAATGGTTCCGGCACCTTCACCAGCCACAAAGCCGTCGCGGTCTTTATCAAAAGGTCGTGATGCGGTTTGAGGATCGTCGTTGCGGGTAGATAAGGCATGCATGGCATTGAAACCACCCATCCCTGCTTCGTTAATGATGGCTTCAGATCCACCGCTGATGATCACATCGGCCATACCCAGTCGGATATAGTTGAACGCATCGATCATGGCATTGGTTGATGAAGCACAAGCAGAAACAGTGGCAAAATTTGGCCCGCGGAGGCCATATTTGATAGAGATATGCCCTGGAGCGATATCTACAATCATTTTTGGAATAAAAAATGGATTATATCTTGGCGTACCATCTCCTTTAGCAAAATTCGAAATCTCGTCTAAAAAAGTTTTCAATCCACCTATACCTGCACCCCAGATAACCCCGATTCTGTTGGTATCCAGTTTCTCAAAATCGAAACCACCATCTTTCACAGCTTCATCTGTAGCAACTAAGGCATACTGTACAAACGGATCTAACTTGCGGGCTTCTTTTTTCTCCAGAAATTCTTCCGGATTGAAATTTTTAACCTCACATGCGAATTTTGTTTTGAACTTTTCAGTATCAAAACCTTTAATAGGAGCAGCGCCACTCACCCCGTTAGTCAATCCTTCCCAAAAATCAGGGACATTATTGCCTATAGGAGTGAGCGCACCCAACCCTGTTACTACTACTCTTTTTAATTCCATTTATACTGAAAAAGCGTAATTCTATTTAACGTTTTTTTCCAAATAAGCGATTGCCTGACCAACTGTACCGATGGTTTCAGCCTGATCATCAGGAATAGCTACATTGAATTCTTTTTCAAATTCCATGATCAACTCTACAGTATCCAAAGAATCTGCACCTAAATCGTTGGTGAATGAAGCCTCTGGTGTAACTTCACTTTCGTCAACACCTAGTTTCTCTACGATAATAGCCTTAACTCTTGAAGCAATATCAGACATAATTTTATAATTTAATGGTTAAATAATTCTGTGCAAAGAAAAATAAATTCTTACAATTTTCAAATGTTTTTATTTCGACACCATAATTTGGCTCTCAAATAACAAGCGAATATAGAATTAGTTTTTTAATTTCGTTCTGTAAATAATTTATTTCGCCTTGAATAGAACATACTTAAAGCTTACTTTAGATCTTGATTTTATATTAATTGCAATCACCGCCCCCCTGAAAGATTATGTTCTATGCCACAAAATTAATACGCGGCTAAACACACAATTCGAAAAAATCGATGATCATGAGATCTTTTACAATATAGACGAACCTGCCTGGTCTTTCTCAAAATATTATTTTTTTGTGGAGCAGGGTGAGGTAGAATATTATCTGATCAGCAACAGAAGTAGCGACGGTTTACTCGTTCCGGAGATGGCCAATGTAGATTTCTTTATCATAATTAAAGAATTTATCGACAAGGAAGATTTAAGTTATTTACTAAACGGACTAAACAAACTACCTGATATTCAGGTAGCTGCAAAAATAGACCCAACCAAGTTAAGAAGCAAGGAGAATTTGGTAATATAAAAATTATATACTTCGTGTAGTAAATACACTATATTTGAGGGTTATAATCAACGAACAAAAAAACAAAATATATAAATTTTAATGCAGTTTAATTATTTTAGAGAATAATTAGCGACTCAAACTGCATTGCTAAAAATCGATTAATTAAATGAAACCTTTTCATTCCAGAACCAAAATTGTAGCCACCCTTGGGCCTGCATCCGCAAAACCTGATGTTTTATATAGCATGTTTAATGCGGGCTTAGATGTTTGCCGTCTAAATTTCTCACACGGATCTCAGGCAGATCACCAGGCAGTTTTAGATACAATCAAAGATCTAAACCAGAAATATGATTATAATGTAGGTATTCTTGCCGATTTACAGGGACCGAAAATTCGCATTGGCTTAGTAAAAGAAGGTGGCATTAACCTGATCAACGGTAAAACAACCATCATCACCACCAACGAATGTATTGGTAATGAAGAGCGCATTTACATTACCTACCAGAACTTTCCTCAGGATGTACAGGCAGGAGAAATCATCTTATTGGATGATGGAAAACTTCAAATGAAAGTTTTATCAACAAACTTAAAAGATGAAGTAGTTTGTGAAATTGTTCACGGTGGTATATTAACTTCAAGAAAAGGTGTAAACCTTCCTAATACTAAAGTTTCTATTCCATCGCTAACGCCAGAGGATAGAGAGAACCTGGAATTTGTACTTCAGAATGATGTAGAGTGGATCGGTTTATCTTTCGTCCGTAAGGCAGAAGATATTATCGAACTTAAAAAAATCATTGCAGAACGTGGTAAAACTGCACGTGTAATTGCAAAAATTGAAAAACCTGAAGCCATTGCTAACATCGATGAAATTATCGCTGTAACAGACGGGATCATGGTTGCACGTGGAGATCTGGGTGTTGAATGTCCGATGGAGGAAGTTCCATTGTTACAAAAAATGATCGTTGCTAAATGTAGAGCGGCCTCTAAACCGGTAATCGTGGCTACACAAATGCTGGAAAGCATGATCACTACACCTCGCCCCACACGTGCAGAGGTTAATGACGTGGCTAACTCAGTATTGGATGGTGCAGATGCAGTGATGTTGAGTGGTGAAACTTCGGTAGGGGAATTTCCATTGATCGTGATCGAAACCATGCAGAAAATTATTCAGAACATTGAAGATAACAATTATCCTTTCAATCCTGATAAATTCTTAAAACCAAAATCTCCTTCATTTTTAAGTGATGCCATTTGCGATTCAGCTTGTTTCCTGGCTAAACAAACCAATGCAGTAGGTATTGTATCGATGACCTTAAGTGGTTATACCGCTTTCGAAATTTCAAGCCACAGACCAGAGGCTTTAACTTTCATCTTTACAAGTAACAGGGCGTTATTAAATGCAGTGAGTTTACTTTGGGGTGTTAGGGGTTTCTATTATGATAAATGGGAGAGTACCGACAATACCATCATTGAGGTTAACGAGTTCTTAAAAAGCAAAAAACTGGTTAAGCAGGGCGATATTGTAATTAATACCGCTGCAATTCCAATGGAAGCTAAAGGAAAAACCAACATGCTAAAAATTACGGTTATCGATTAATTTGCATCCAGATTCAAATACCAGTAAAAGGTGCTCATAGTTATGGGCACCTTTTCTTTTTCATCGACAGTACAACTAAAATTGTACCGGGTTAAAATGGAATTTCATCGCGATGTTTCCGTAAAAGTCCGAACAAACTCCGTACAATCTCCGTTGAAGCTCCGTTTTATGAGAGAACAGATCCAGATCACTTTCCACAGATTTTCGGTACTTTTCCCACAGAAATCCTGATGTTGGATCAGCCGGATTAAAAAAACCCGTAGAGAATTTCCTGATCTATGATGTAGATATGAACAAAAAATATATTTTTGCAAACCCAAACTCTGGAGAGGTGTCAGAGTGGTCGATCGAGCACGCTTGGAAAGCGTGTGTACTGCAAGGTACCGCGGGTTCGAATCCCGCCCTCTCCGCTTAAAAGCGGGCCGGTAATTTTATATTACTGGCCCGCTTTTTTTTATGACATCATTTCGTTAAGATAGCAATTGTTCCTGTTTTTAACCCTTTGCCTGATACCTTAAGATTTAAGCTTCCAGCTTTGTTAGTAGATTGAACAGTTACCACCAGTTTACCATTAAATGCTTTCATGTGCGGAAGGTGAAACAGTTCAAGGTTTGTCGCATCGCCATTGGCCACTACTTTATAACTTCCATCACCAGTAACCTGAAAAGACAAACTATCATTGGCATCAGGACATACATTGCCATTGACATCAACAATGCTGGCCGTAACATATGCGAGGTCCTGTCCATCCGCAATTAATGTTTTACGGTTAGTTTCCAGTTTAACGTGATCAGGTTTGCCTGCGGTTTTTACCGTTTCTTCAGCAGCGACCTTCCCATTTTCATCATAGGCAATAACCTTAATCGTTCCTGGCTCATATTTAACATCTTTCCACATCAGGCGGTATCGGTTTGTATTGGAAGCATGACTTTTAAATTGTTTACCCTGGCTTTTTCCGTTAACAAATAGTTCTGCCGATGCATAGCTGGTGTAGGCAAATACAGGAGTAACCTGCCCTTCCCTTCCCGGAAAGGTCCAGTGAGGAACAGTGTGAAGCGTAGATTGTGCAGTATTCCATTTGCTGCGATATAAGTAATAACGGTCTTTAGGAATCCCGGCCAGATCGATGATACCGAAATAAGAGCTATGAGAAGGCCATTTTCCATCATATGGTGTTGGTTCACCAAGATAATCAAAACCTGTCCATACAAATTCTCCAATAACGTATTGTAAGTCGTCCTGCTTCACAAATTCATCGTCAGGAATTTGCGACCAGTTACAATATTCCAGATCGTAAGAGGAACTCTGATTATCGTCATACATTTTTTGTTTTTGAGGAACTACCGGAAATTTATACACACCTCTTGAGCTTACTGTAGAGGCTGTTTCTGTACCCAGGATGAAACCCTGCGGCAACCGGGTGTAAGCCATTTCATATTGGTTAGGTTTATAGTTAAAGCCGGGAACATCAAGTACAGCAGCAAAATTATTATCGAGTGCATTTTGAATCCGGTCCATCCCGACAGTCACCGGCCGTGTAGGATCCTCCCTGTGGCAGATATCCTGTAAAAATTTTAAAATTTTGTCGCCATTTTTGGTTCCCTGGTCTGGCACTTCGTTCCCGATACTCCACATCACTACACAGGGGTGATTTCTATTGGCATGCACCATATTGACCACATCCTTTTCTGCCCATTCATCAAACAAATGGCTGTAACCATTTCTAACCTTCGGCGCCTTCCATTCATCAAAAGATTCCACCATCATCATAAATCCCATCTCATCACACAATTTTACCAACTCTGGAGCAGGCATATTATGCGAGGTTCTGATCGCGTCGCAACCTATATCTTTTAACAAAACAAGCTGACGGCGTAATGCAGCAACATTTATGGCCGTACCTAAAGGGCCTAAATCGTGGTGGTTGCAAACGCCCTTAAACTTGCGGTAAACTCCATTCAATGAAAAGCCTTTCTGCGCCTCATACTTAATCGTTCTGATTCCAAAGGTGGTCGTGTACTCATCTTTCAATGTTTTACCGGCATACAATTTCGTAATAGCCTGATAAAGGTTGGGCATTTCAGGCGACCACAATTCCGGGGATTTAACAATAATATCCTGTTCAAACTCATTCAAGTCGGTAGCGAGTAACACTTTTGTCGCCGTAGCAACCGTTTCTCCCTTTGCATTTTTAATCGACGTTTGAAGACTTAAAGTCTCATCATTTTCATTAACGCCGCTGATCTGGGTTTTGATCTTGACTTTTGCAAAGTCTTTATTGATTAAAGGAGTTGTAATATAAGTTCCCCAAACCGGAATACTAATATCTTCAGTGATGATTACATGGACATTTCTGTACAACCCTGCGCCCGGATACCACCTTGAAGCTTCAGTCTTATTTTCAAGCCCAACCGCAATGGTATTCTGGCCTTCTCTCATCTGCCGGGTCACATCAATGAAAAAAGAATTATAACCATAAGCCCAATGACCAACTTTTTCACCATTGAAATAAACTAATGGATTGCTCATGGCCCCATCAATTAATATCACCACTTTTTTACCTTTTTTAAATGCAGGCGCAACAAATGTATTTCTATACCAGGCTTTACCGATAAATGGTAAACCGCCCGTTCTACCTGTTTTTCTGGTCGCTTTATTTTCTCCGTTCTGCACAATAGCCACATCCTGACTATCGTTACCGCCATCAAACGGACCTTTAATGGCCCAGTCGTGAGGCACAGTGACAGTTTCCCAACCGGAATCGTTGAAATCGCTTGCTACAGATTCAGGGTGATCACCCTTACTGAATTTCCAGTTTTTGGTCAATAAGAACTCGCTACGGGTTTGCGCTTGTCCGTTGGAAAACGAGCAGATGATCACTACCATCAGAAGGTGTAAACTCCGCATTTGGGTTGAAAAGAAATTCATTGTTATATTATCTGATGCTTGTTAAACCATTTCTTTGCCTGCAAAAACCCTGAAACGACATCAGGAACGCAAGTTATAAAAAACGATAAATGTCCAAATAACATTTATTAGCCTTTAATGATTATTTCTTATCATTTTAATCTCTGTGTAAATAGGCTTCATCTGATTTTGTATCATGATTAATACTCTTCTATTTGTAAAACAGTGTTATTTTTACCTTTAAGATTAACTAACGAATGATGAACAAATATTGGCTCAGCGCAATAGCTTGTACTTTAGCTATTGGCGTAAATGCCCAGCAAAAAACCTTAACGGCAAAAGACTATGAATATGCAGAAGGTTTTATGGGTTATAACACTTCAAAGTACATAGATAACCCCGGCGTATCGCCGAACTGGCTTGAAAATGACAAGTTTTGGTATGTAACCAGAAACCAAACTGGTACTCAAACCTTTTTGGTTGATCCTGCAGCAAAAACCAAGGTATTAACCACAGAATATAAAAGTGTTTCTGCACCACCACGCCGCAGGAACCGCAATGAAGAGTTATCTCCTGACGGAAAGAAAGCCGTTTTTATTAAAGATTACAACTTATTTTTGAAAGACGTAGCCACTGGCAAAATAACACAGTTAACAACAGATGGTGTAAAGGATTACGGCTATGCAACGGATAATGCCGGATGGAAACATAGCGACGCGCCAATTGTACGCTGGTCTCCCGACTCGAAAAAGATTACCACCTTTCAGCAAGACCAACGCAACTCGAAAGATATGTACCTGGTTACCACAAATGTGGGTGCACCAAAGTTGGAAGCCTGGAAATACCCCTTACCAGGTGATAAAGAAATTGCAACGATTAGAAGGGTAATCATTGAGGTAGATCAGCCAAAGGTGATCTCACTTAATATCCCTCCTGATCAGCATCGTGCAACTTTAAGTGATGACATTTCCAGCAGTGGAACTTTTGACGATATCGACTGGAAAGCAGACGGATCGGAGGTGGCATTTGTTTCTACCTCACGCGATCATAAAAACGAAAAGTTCCGCATTGCAAACGCTACAACCGGAGCTGTACGCGAAGTTTTTGAGGAAACTGTAAAGACTCAGTATGAATCAGGACAAGGAGCAATCAACTGGCGATACCTTCCTTCTTCAAAAGAAATCATCTGGTATTCAGAACGGGATAACTGGGGACACCTTTATCTGTACGATGCCACAACAGGCAAAGTTAAAAATCAAATTACCAAGGGCGATTGGGTGGTAAGTCAGCTAATTAAGGTAGATGAAAAGACACGTACGATCTACTTTATTGCAAATGGCAGGGAAAAAGGCAATCCATATTTCAGCCATTTTTATAAAGCAGGATTCGATGGCAAAAACCTTACACTTTTAAACCCCGAAGAAGGAAACCATAGCATTACCCTTTCACCTTCAGAAAAATATTTTCTCGACACTTATTCACAGCCCAATATCCCTCAGGTAACTGTATTACGAAGCCTCGATGGAAAACTTGTTTCTACCCTTGAAAAGACAGACATATCCCGGCTAACTGCAACAGGCTGGAAAGCCCCGGCACCGGTATCGGTAAAAGCTGGCGACGGGAAGACAGACATATATGGATTAGTTTTTACGCCGACCAAAATCGAAGCAGGTAAAAAATATCCGGTTATCGACTACATTTATCCGGGCCCACAAGGTGGAAGTGTTGGCAGCTGGTCGTTTTCTGCTGCAAGGGGAGATCATCAGGCTTTAGCTGAATTAGGATTTATTGTAGTGGTAATTGAAGGTACAAGTAACCCTGACCGTTCGAAAAGCTTTCACGATATGAGTTATGGCAACATGGCTGTTAACACGCTACCCGACCAGATTGCGGCAATTAAAGAGCTCTCTGCAAAGTACCCGATAGATACAACCAAAGTTGGTATCTGGGGTCACTCGGGCGGGGGATTTGCCACAGCAACGGCTATGTTTCGTTACCCTGATTTCTTCAAGGTTGGAATTTCTGAATCTGGAAACCACGACAACAGAAACTATGAGGACGATTGGGGCGAACGCTACAATGGCCTGTTAGAAAATGCTGACTACGAGGTTCAGGCCAATCAGAATTATGCAAAAAATTTGAAAGGAAAACTAATGCTGGTGCATGGTTTGATGGATGACAATGTTCCTCCGTACAATACGCTATTGGTGGTTGAAGCCCTCGAAAAAGCAAATAAATCTTTCGACCTGGTTATTTTCCCTAACAGTGCACATGGCTATGGCACCTATTCTCCATATATGATGCGCAGAAGATGGGATTATTTTGTTCAGCATTTGCTAGGTGCCGAACCACCAAAGGATTATCAGATGAAAGGCTCAAGATAAATTTGAAGGATAGCTCGAAAGGCTATCCTTTTTTTTTGCATCATCTATTTTAGTGAGATTGAAACAAAGCTCAACTTTAAGAGTTAATGTTTAAAACTTATTTCATGGGAAAAACAAGAAAGCCGAATCACGTCATCATCACCGGAACTACAGGAATGGTTGGAGAAGGGGTTTTAATCGAGTGCCTGAAAAGTTCTGAGGTAGATTCAATACTGGTAATCAACCGCAAACCCTGCGGTTACGCAGATCCTAAACTTAGAGAAATTATACATACTGATTTCTTCGACTTTTCATCTATTGAAAGCCAGCTAAGCGGTTACAATGCATGCTTTTTTTGCCTCGGAATTACCTCGGTAGGTGCTGCTGACGATGTTTATTATAAAATGACTTATACACTTACCTTACATGTTGCAGAAACATTGAGCAGGTTAAATCCGGATATGACGTTCTGTTATGTTTCGGGAAGCGGCACTAATGCAAATGGCCGCTTAAACTGGCAGAAAGTAAAAGGGAAAACTGAAAATGATTTGTTGAAACTCCCATTTGAGCAGGTTTTTAATTTCAGGCCCGGTTTTATTAAACCCATTAAGGAACAGAAATACGCACACAAATTTTATAAATATATCAACTGGATATTTCCAATTGGTAGGGCAATTTCGGCAAACGGATTTTGTACGATGCAGGAACTGGGCAACGCCATGATCAATGTGTTAAGCCACAACAACGAAAGAAAAGTTGTTGAAGGTAAGGAGATTATCCAATTGGCAGGAGAGTAGGAAAAAAAGAGGTAAGATGGATGGTTTTAAATCATCCATCCTACATCATCTATTACTTTTTGTTATCGTATTTACGTTGGTTGTCTTTATTCGAAGTCTGATCTGACCGCTGACCGCCGCCGTTGGTTATCCCTTGAACTTTTTTATCAACCTTAACATCGTGATTGGCTCTGTCTGCAATTGAACTTCCCTGAACCGTAGGGTTGTTTTTTGGTGTGCTTACGTTTTTCATAACATGATCGTTTTAAGTTTTCAATAACGAGCGCTATTATAGTAACCAATCATTTGAAAATATGTTTGAATTATTTCTTTAACTAAAAATTCAGACCACTTAACTTTTCAGCCAATACTTCAGAAATTTTACGGTAAGAATCGAAGGTCCAGCCTCCCACATGTGGCGTTAAAATGACTTTCTCATTCATTCTGAGTTCATCATACCAGTCGGCTTCTTGCAGTGCAGGAAATTTCTCAGTTTGTAAAACATCCAAACCTGCACCTAAAATTTTACCAGAGGCCAAAGCACCGAGTACGGCCTTTGTGTTCACAATTTCTCCTCGTGCAGTGTTGATAAAGAAAATTGGCTTTTTAAAGTGGAAGAAGTATTCCTCATCTACCATTTGCCTGGTTTCAGTAGTCAAAGGAATATGCAAACTGAGCACGTCGCAATGTTTTACAATTTCCTCCATACTCACTTCGCGCGCAAAGGCATCAGAAAAGCCTGTTTTATATTTATCATAAGCCATCACGTCGACTTCAAAGCCGGCAAGTTTTTTGGCGAAACTTTGGCCCATGAAGCCATAACCAATAATACCAACCCTTTTTCCCTTCAGCTCATATCCACGGTTTCCCTCTCGATCCCATATTCCATTTCGAATTTCAATATCCGCCTTGCGGAAGTTATTCATCAGCGATAGAAGTAAGCCAGTTGCATGCTCTCCAACCGCATCGCAATTACCTTCAGGTGCATTAATGAGTTCAATATTTCTTTCGAAAGCAATATGATCGTCAATATTATCCAGTCCTGCTCCGGCACGGGCAACAAATTTAAGCTGCGTAGCAGCAGCAAAAACTTCTGCATCGATTCTGAACTTTGTTCTTACAGCAATGCCAGTATAATCTTTTATTTTAGCCAAGGTTTGCTGACGGGTAATCTGAGGTTGATCATCAACATGGTATCCCATAGCAATAGCCTGCTCCTTAAAAGAAGGGTGTAAGTCATCAACAATTAATATTTTTTTCATGCTAAAGCAAAAGTAACATTATAGCTGTTTTTAATCTCTTCAATACTAAAAATGTTTTTTTGCTGATATCATTCCTTTGACGTGAAATGTTGCTTCATTGAACATGACAGAACATTTTCAAATATGAAAACCATATTTAAACTCACGAAAATATTACCATAAAATAGCTGTAATAAAATAGTTACGGGCATTTATTTAAACTAACTCTCCGTTACTTTGTCTCCCTTTATAACAAAACACACATATATAATTATTTAATGAGACTTTTACAATCGCGTACGATACCTTTTATTCTTCTTTTTATAAGTTTATCGCTAAGTCTTTTCGCCCAAAATGGTGGGAAAGCAAAAATTACCGGTGTACTAAAAGACGCCAAAACACAAGAAACTATTCCATTTGCTACAGCAGTTTTAATCAATAAGTCTACCGGTAAAAATGCCAAAGTTGCTCAAACAGATGTAAACGGAGCATTTACCATGGCCGATCTGCCTACCGGTACGTTTACCTTCAAAATTAGTTACGTAGGTTACCAAACCATGGTTAGGGATAACGTAAGTATTACGGCATCAACGGGTACATTAAATTTTGGCGACATTAAGATGAACTCAGCAAAGGGCAATATCCTGAGTGAAGTTACCGTAACCGGCCAAAAGTCGGGTATGCAAATGGGAATTGATAAAAAAATATTTTCTGTAGATCAGAGTGTAATCAGCGAAGGTGGATCGGCAGGGGATCTACTTCAGAACGTTCCTTCAGTTTCAACTGATATGGACGGTAATGTGAGTTTACGTGGTTCTACAGGTGTGAAAGTATTAATAGATGGAAAACCTTCTTTAATTGCCGGCGGAAACGTTGCACAAATCCTGCAGTCAATCCCGGCAAGCTCAATCGAAAGCGTAGAGGTAATCACCAATCCATCGGCAAAATATGATGCAGAAGGACAATCGGGTATCATTAATATCGTTCTGAAAAAGAATACTAAGCTGGGTCTTAACGGTTCAGTTGCATTAACGGCTGGTAACCGCGATAACTATAACGCCAATACCAACCTAAGCTTCCAGAACAGCAAAATCAATTTGTATGGAAACTATGGTTACCGTTATGGAAACCGCGTAGGTGGTGGATATCAGGATATTTTTTATAAATCTGATACAGCAAAGACCAGATATGCAAACCAAACTACAGTTTCGAATTCACTTGATAAAGGTCATAATGCTAAGGCAGGAATTGACTACTATTTAAGTCCTAAAAGTGTAGTAAGTTTTTCAGGTGGTTTCAACTCTAGGGAAAATGAAAGAAACGAAGTACTCGATATCAGACAGTTAAGCAGTACACGGTCTCCGGTTATACTTAGCAACAGAACGAATGAAACAGAAGGTTATGGCAGTAGTTACGACCTGAATCTGGATTACGTGCAAAAGTTCAGCAAACCAAAAGAGGAACTAACTTTTAATTTCGGCTATTCGCACGGGACAAATAACAGCGATCAGTTCTATAGTACCACCACGACAAACAGGAATGGCGTAGAAATGAACGAAAATTTATCTTTGCAACGGGTGTATAACACGGGCGACAATACCAACTATAACATTCAAACTGATTATAGTTTGCCTGTTGGTAAGGCAGGAAAAGTGGAGGCAGGTTATAGAAGTCAGATTCGCCTGGGTAACAATAATCAGTTTGCTGATGCCCTGTTAACCAACACTGATGTAGTGGTAAGGAATAATTCACTGATCAATAATTTTGACAGTAAAGATCAGGTGCATGCCCTTTATTTAAACTACCAGAATCAAATTAAAGATTTTGGCTACCAAATTGGTTTACGTGCCGAAGATGCGAGGCTGGATACTCATTTGGAAGGTTACACCAATAATGTGTTAACCGGAAGCGATGGGAAGATTCATTACAAAAGACTTTACCCGAGTGTGTTCTTAACCCAAAAATTAAAAGGCGATAATCAGCTACAAGTGAGTTATACACGACGTGTCAACCGTCCGCGTCCATGGGATACAAATCCGTTCCTGGATGTTTCAGACCCGTTGAACTATAGGGGAGGTAATCCCAACTTATTACCTGAGGATGTGCACTCTTTTGAGTTAGGCTACAGCAAGTACTGGAAGAAAGTTACGCTGACTTCGAGTTTATACTACCGTCAGACTAATGATGTGATCCAAAGGGTAAGAAGTACGCCTGTGAACGGAATCATTACTTCAACTCCCCAAAACTTATCAAACCAGATTAATGCAGGTTTAGAGTTAATTGGGCGTTTCGATCTGATTAAGGCGTTGAACTTTACGACTAACGTAAACCTTTATCAGGCTAAATTTGCAGGAGACAGCAGATTCAACATTGCTTCAAGTAGTGGATTTAGCTGGAACGCCAACTTAACCGGTAATCTGACAGTAGTTAAAAATGTTTCATTACAGGTAAGAGGTGACTACCGTGCGCCTGAGGTGATGGCACAAGGAAAACGTAATGCCATGTATGGTATAGATGGTGGAGCTAAATACGACTTCCCGAATAAAAAAGCTTCCCTAAGTTTCAATGTGAGAGACGTATTCAATACCCGCAGGTGGAGTATGACAACTGAAGACAATTTCACCATTGTTGATTTCCAACGCCAGATGCAGGGAACAATGGGTAGTCTGACGTTCTCTTATCGTTTCGGAAAAACAACCTTTACCGCCGCCAAAAAGAAAAAAGACGATCAGCAGGACAACAGGCCAGATGAAGGTTCATTCTAAATAAAATGAAAGGCGTTTAAATTTATTTTAAACGCCTTTTTCAATTCATTACCTTGCGACATGGAAGACAGCAATCCCTGGAAAACTTTAGCAAGTGAAGTTAAATATGATAACAACTGGATTCGGCTAACCGAACACCAGGTACTCAACCCTTCGGGTGGAAAGGGAATCTATGGGGAGGTACATTTTAAAAACCTTGCGATAGGTATACTGCCTTTGGACGAGAATTATAATACCTGGCTGGTAGGCCAGTACCGTTACCCTTTAAAAGCTTATAGCTGGGAGATTCCGGAAGGAGGAGGGCCGTTTCATGAAGAGCCACTGGAAAGTGCAAAACGTGAGCTTCTCGAAGAAACAGGGATGAGTGCAAAAAACTGGAGAGAGATTCAGCGCATGCATTTATCCAATTCAGTGAGCGACGAGTTATCTATCATTTACATTGCTACCGGACTAATTCAGGGAATACCCATGCCTGAAGAAACTGAACAGCTAACCATAAAAAAGATTAGTTTTGACGAGGCTTATCAAATGGTATTGAGCGGTGCAATTACCGATTCAATGAGCGTTGCCGCAGTTTTAAAAGTCAAAATCATGATTTTAAATGGCGAGATATGATATTGGCAAAAAAGAATAGTTGCTATCTTTGTGATTAAGTTAATTTTTATGAGCAAAATTTTCGGCTATATTCTAAGCCCCATATTCTATTTTTTCTTCGGATTAAGCTTATGTATCTTTCATCCTATTCAATGGATTTGCCATAAAGCTTTTGGCTATAAAGCACATAAAGTATCGGTAGACTTTTTAAATTTCTTCCTTACCTATTGTCAGTTTTTTCTTTTTAACTCGATCAGTTTTAAAAACGAATATCAGCTTCCAACAGACAGGCCAATTATATTTGCGGCTAACCACCAGAGCATGTACGATATCCCGTCTCTGATCTGGTTTTTAAGAAGGTACAGCGCGAAGTTTATTTCTAAGATTGAACTGACCAAAGGAATTCCATCAATTTCAATAAATCTGCGTTTGGGTGGCGGTGCTAATATTAACAGGAAAGACAATAAACAAGCGATTTCGGAAATCATAAAACTGGGCCGTAGGATGAAAGAAAATAACTGGAGTACAGTTATCTTCCCTGAAGGTACACGTGCAAAAGACGGCCAGGTAAAAACCTTTCAGTTCGGAGGAGTAGCAACCATATTAAAGGCTGTTCCAAATGCATTGGTGGTACCCATTGCCATTGAAAATTCATGGAAAATAGTCCGGTTTGGAATGTTTCCGCTAACCGCAGGAAATGCCTTAAGATGGACCGTTTTAAAACCCATTGAACCTGAAGGCAAAACAGCTAATGAGATTACACTTGAGGCAGAGTCAGCAATCAGAAAAGTGCTGGGGCAGGCTTAATAAGCTTTTGGATAGCCCCTGGCGGGGTAAAAACCCTAAATGTTCTTATTGCCTATTACCCTGAAAAATTCATCACGGTAGGTATCGCCAACCGGGATGATTTTATCACAAATGGTAATACGGCTACGCTCAATGCTTTCTATTTTATCCACGGCAACAATATAGGATTTATGTACTCTGATAAACTGGCTGCTTGGAAGTGCTTCTTCCATTTTCTTCATACTCTGAAGGGTAATTACCCGTTCTTCTTTGGTAAAAATAGAAATGTAATCTTTTAACCCTTCTATATACAGAATATCGTGCAGGTAGATTTTTTGAATTTTGTGCTCCGTTTTAACAAAAATATAATCCTGAACTGGATTTGGTGAACCTGAAAAAGGGGCTGGCGTTACTATTGGCTGTGCTATGCTCGCCGGGGCATCAGCAGGTTTTGCCTGCTTATGTACTTTTTCTACCGCCTTGTAAAATCGGTCGAAAGCGATGGGTTTTAATAAATAATCGGAAACATTAAGATCGTAACTTTCCAATGCATATTGCGGGTATGCTGTTGTTAAGATATAATGTGTTTTATTTCCGGCAATTTTAAGAAACTGAATTCCAGTTAACTCTGGCATCTGTATATCCAGAAACACCAGGTCAATTCCACCTGCCTGCACAATCTGGAGTGCCTCAATGGGGTTCTCACATCTTTTCACTAAAGTAAGAAAAGGAACTTTTGATATATAGTCTTCCAGAATGTCGAGCGCCAACGGCTCATCGTCAACAACAATGCAGTTTAGGTTCATTTCAGGTTAATATTAATATTGATTGGTTTTAAATCTGTCACGTATCAACAGATTATATATCAATCATCAGTTCACAGGTATAATGGGTAGCCGAATTTACAACATTTAATTTATATCTGTCAGGATAAATCAATTGAAGTCTGCGTTCAACATTGGTTAAGCCAACACCGCCTTGTGCATCCTTATTCTGCTGATTCTTTTTATTGATGACACTGAAATGCAGAATTTTCTGATTGGCAATAATATTGATCTTCACGGGATTTTCAGGATCGGTTACTACACCGTGCTTAAAAGCATTTTCTACAAAAGAAATAAGCATCAGCGGAACAATCTTCTGATCATCTATCTCTCCATTTAATGTTAACTCAACGAATGCTCCATCTTTAAAGCGGATTTTTTGAAGTTCAATATAGTTGGTTAGATAATCTACTTCTTTACTCAGTGATACGGTAGGCGTATTGCTCTCATAAATCATGTAACGCATAATCTCAGAGAGTTTCATGATCGCATCAGCTGTTTTATCCGATTTTTGATAGGCCAGCGAGTAAATGTTATTCAGAGAATTGAATAAAAAATGTGGGTTAAGCTGTGATTTTAGAAACTGCAGCTCCATTTCACGACGTTCACTTTCGAGGTTGCGTTGAATACGCTCATTAGCAAACCAGTCGAGTGTAAATTTGATTATACAACTGGAAATCAAAAAGAAGCCACCTACAAAAACCCGGTTAAGAAAGTATTCTGTTACATTCTGACTGGTGGTATGCATCTTGTCCATCATCATGTCGGACGGATTTAAAACAGCAACAGTTGTTTTAATGATCGCAACAATTAAAATCAAAAGGAAAAATGCAATGGTGTAAAGCCAATATTTTTTTCTTTTCTTAACCAGTTCAGGAATTAAGAAAATGTAGTTGATATAGAACAATGAAACGTTTAATATTCCGAAGGCACCAAATGAAATCAACTGCCTTTTCAAACTGAGTATTGAAGTGCTGGTAGCGATGAATGCTATCGTCAATGATACAATCACCGCCCAAAAAATCGAATGTAGTATGATTGGTGCTTTGCTTTTATTCATCAAATAATTTTTTATTAATCTCTTCTTTGCCTCCAAAGTAAATAAACTTTCCATTTTTGAAAGCAAACAATCTACCAACGGGCATTTTTTTTCTACCAACCGTCCAAATGGCAAATTTTATCGACCAACGCCAAAAAAGTCTGTTGATCTAGAATCTTGAACACTTGGTATAATACATTTTAGCAGGTAGTTTTCATTCTGTTCCTTTGAATCATCAAAACGATAACAACCATGAAAACAGCAATAGTAAACAATACATTAAGTACAGTGATGATTGCTGAAGACCGTTTAACCGCCTCAACAATAGATAAACAGATTATGAAAAAGTTAGCAAACACTTCGCCATTTTTACTTTTATTAGTACCTGTATTTATGATGATTATATTAACGCTTACGGTTAATACCAATCAAAACGATGAAATCGTAGTAAAGCCAGCGAAAACTTCTACCGCGATCGTAAAACAGGCCACGGCAATTTTCCAATAAGCAATGAGCGATTACGCGATCGAAACAGTAGGCTTGAATTTCAACTTTGGCAACCAAACCATCGTTAGAGATCTATCCCTACAAGTTCCAAAGGGAAGTATCTATGGCTTCCTCGGACCAAATGGTGCTGGTAAAACCACAACGATAAAATTATTATTAAACCTGCTCCGCTCGCCGGCCGATCAGGTTTTTATTTTTGGCAAAGAAATTAATCTGAACCGGATCGCCTGCTTAAAGAAAATGGGCGCGCTTGTTGAGCAGCCGGCAATATACGGACACTTAACAGGCAAGGAAAATCTGATTAACCGTTGTATGTTACTGGGTATCCCAAGAATAAAGGCAAATGAAATGCTCGAACTTGTAGGACTAACAGAAGCAGCCAATAAAAAATCTGCAAAGTATTCGCTTGGAATGAAACAACGCCTTGGCATTGCACTTGCGCTCGTATCGGATCCGGAATTACTCCTCCTGGATGAACCAACGAACGGACTGGATCCCAATGGCATCATTGAGATCAGAAACCTGATGATTGAACTTTCTACCAAACACCATAAAACAATTCTCGTTTCAAGCCACCTGCTTGCTGAAATTGAACGCACTGCCACACATGTGGGAATCATTAATAAAGGCCGCCTATTGTTTCAAGGTACAATCAGTGAACTGCACTTATTGAGTAAACCCATGCTCGAAATAGAAGTTAATCAAAGTAATCAAGCCGCTGAATTTTTAAGTAAAGCGGGTTTTGAAAACGTTTCTCATACGGATAAAACGATCACTTTACCGTTTATCTCATCGAAACATAGCGGAGATATAAATACGCTTTTGATTGAAAACGGATTCACTGTGAGCAGCCTTTATCAGCAACGCAAAGACCTCGAAAACCTTTTTCTGGATATTACTCAACAAAACTAAGATGCGCTCACTATTCATATCACTGGTATCAGAATTTTATAAATCAAAAAAAACACTGGCATTCTGGGCAGCCATCCTTTTACCAGTGATTATTTGCGGACTCATTTCATTTGGGTTTTACTCAGGCTCAGAGAAGGTTTTGGCGCTACATTACCCTCCTTTACTGCTCTGGCTTCGGTATATTGGTGCCGCACTGGGTGTAATGGGCGTATTGATCTTGCCCTTCTATGTTATCTTTATGGCCTTCTCTGTCAATAACATTGAACATAAAAACGATACCTGGAAAACACTTTTTGCACAACCACTAAATAAGTTTTCGATTTATACGGCCAAATATCTATATGCAGTAGTACTGATATTCATCTGCCTGCTGCTCTTTGGCGGCCTTACACTAGCCTTTGGACACTTGCTACAAATACTGATACCTAAATACAGCTTCAACCAGTATGATCCATCCTTCCTGCTATCGAAATTCTATTTTAAACTATTCTTATCCTCGCTGGGTATTCTATCCATCCAGTTTACTCTAAGTTTGGTTTGGGGCGATTTCCTGAAGCCAATGGGTGTCGGTTTCATTGGCACAATCATGGGCATAATCACCGGCAATGTAGGTTGGAAATATGCTTACTTAATTCCCTACAGCCATCCCTCATTGGTACTAAACAGTAGCACGGCAGCCAAAAAACTTTCAAACCCGGCCGACTTCGAAATCTTTACACAAGAAATTTACACCAGTTTAATCTATGCCGGGGTATTATTTGTGCTCGGATACTTTATTGTAACCAGAAAAAGCATTAAATAGCCTCATTAATTCATCTCTTACAGAGAAAAACAGCCGGAAATTTGTAAAAATATCATGGTAAATCATGTAACGTCTGGTTTAACCGTATTTTAGAGTAATCAAACAACCAACAATTCTAAAATATGATTAAAAAATTTACAATGCCGGCACTGGCCATGAGCCTTTGTCTCTCTGCTTTTGCACAAGATATTCCGGACGCAGCAATAGTAAAGAAAATACGGACTACAGGGTTAGAAAATTCAAAAGTGATGGATATTGCTTTTAATTTAACCGATGTTGCTGGGCCGCGTTTATCTAATTCTCCGGGACTAAAACGGGCACAGGACTGGGCTGTAAAACAATTAACTGACTGGGGACTAAAAAATGCTCATTTAGAAAGCTGGGGAACCTTTGGAAAAGGGTGGCAGGTTGATAAGTATTATGCTGCTACAACAGCTCCGTTTTACCACCCGATTATTGCTTCGCCTAAAGCATGGACACCAGGCACCAACGGCCCGATTAAATCTGAGGTGGTACTAATCAAGGCAGATAGTGTTGCTGACCTCTCAAAATATAAAGGAAAGTTAGCGGGAAAAATTGTGATGATTGATCAGGGTGCGGCCTTGACAAGCGGGGTTAAAGCCGATTTTTCACGTTATGCTGATTCTACATTAGCACAGATGGCAGCCGCAAAGCCGGCGGCCGCAGGGGCAGGCAGGCAACGGCCAGCAGGTGGACCAATGGCCGACCGGATGGCACAAATGATGAAGATGCGAGAAGTAAGGGCAGCCATGAGTGCCATGTTATTAGAAGAAAAAGTAGCACTGATCCTTACCTATGCCAGAGGTGGACAGGGAACGTTTTTTACCAGTAACGGTGCTTCTTATGCTTTAGACGCTAAACCGGTTTCACCGGAACTTGAAGTAGCTGCTGAAGATTTCCTGCACATTTTACGTTTGTTACGCGCAGGTAAACCGGTAGAGCTGGAAGCAGAAATTAAAACATCGTTTTATGATCAGGATCCGAAGGGCTACAATGTAATTGCAGAAATCCCGGGAACAGATAAAAAGCTTAAGGACGAAGTGGTTATGATTGGTGGACACTTTGATTCGTGGCATGCTGCTACAGGTGCTACCGATAATGCGGCAGGTTCGGCTGTGATGATGGAAGCCATGCGAATTTTAAAAGCGATTGATTTTAAACCGAAACGTACAATCCGGATTGCATTGTGGAGCTCAGAAGAGCAGGGCTTGTATGGATCAAGAGGTTATGTCAACACCCATTTTGGTGATCCAAAAACAATGGAACTTAAGCCAGAGCAAAAAAAGATATCCGCTTATTATAACCTGGATAATGGAACTGGAAAAATACGGGGAATTTATTTACAAGGCAATGTGGCAGCCGGGCCCATCTTTCAAAGCTGGTTAAGCCCTTTTAACGATCTTGGTGCAGGAACAGTTACCGTGAACAATACAGGTGGTACAGATCATCAGGCATTTGATGCAGTAGGTATTCCAGGATTCCAGTTCATTCAGGATCCGGCAGATTATAATACGCGTACCCATCATAGCAATATGGATACCTACGATAGATTGGTTGAAGATGACTTAAAACAATCGGCCACTATTATTGCCTCATTTGTTTATAACACCGCTCAGCGTGAGGCACAGATTCCGAGAAAGGAATTACCTGCCCCGCAACCAGCGAGGCCATAATACACAGAAGCCTGCTTTTTGATAAATCAAAAGCAGGCTTCATGATTTGAGAGGCTTTGCGTTAATGTGTTTATTTTTATTTAGAAAGAAAGAATCCGCTCTTTAAAAGCCCATACAATAAGCTGATAGGAGTTTTTTAAATCAAGCTTTCTAACCATATTTCGTCTGTGCGTGTTTACAGTATGTTCACTGATGTATAACATTTCGCCAATTTCTTTACTATTGTATCCCATCGAAAGCAGGTGTACTATTTCAACTTCTCTCTCGCTAATGTTACTGTGGTTCTCCCTGAGCAGAATACTATTAATCATCGTTTGGTTGTTTGAGACAGGCAACTTATTAATTCGGCAGAAATCGCGGTTATTCCGGCATTGATGGATATCCATTAACAGGGAGATAGACTTGATTTCTGATCAGGAACAGTTTTTAGCCGTAATTGATATACCAAAATTAAGTATTGGCGTTTTACGTTATCAGGCAGAAAGCACCCTTTGTATAAGGGTATTTTTACGGTATTACAATTTCCTAAAAATACTTGCTTAAGCATTTTAAATTATCGATTTTTAACCCAAACAAACTATCCCAATTTTATGAATGAGGAAAAAACGCTCACAAATGTACCTGCAGAAATTGCAAAAGAAATGGTAGCCGCATACACTGAAGAAGCAGCAGGGTTAGCCAGCTACACTAAAGCAGTATGGTTCCCTGCCGACCAGATCTTAAGGATTGCCAAAAGCATTGAAAATGGAAAACATGATGGTCTCCGTATTTATTTTGGACAGTATACTGCCAATTCTTTAGATGGAGTTCCTAAAGAATATCTCGGAAGAAATACCGTATTGTTGGTGCCGACGCTTTCTGGTATTACCGGTGGCTACGGAGATGAAGAAGAACATCAGGATGACCTCGGAGATATTGAAAACAAGGGAGAGTCATGTCCTCCAGTTTGCGAAGGAACTAATTTATAGTTAAATGCTCAGGCTGAGTCTTACCACTTTCTTTGAGCTTTTATGCTTTTTAATTGCCCTGGCAACCATTAGAAAAGACAGCAAACCGCTTTGGAAGGTATCATTCATTTATATGATTCTTGTGTGCATCACAGAGCTGTTTTTCGCGCGTCTGGCCGCCAGAAAACTCCACAATAATCTTTGTGTATATAATATTTATACCTTATTTGAAGCTGCGCTGATCAGCACAGGCATATACTATTGTTTGAAACCATATACCAATCCAAAAAAAATAATCATCATTGGATTGGTTATTTTTTATTCACTCTGGATAGCCTTTTTCCTCATGCATGGCATTATGACCTACAACTCATGGGCCGGCGGGGTATTATCTGCTTTAATTATGTTATACTGCTGTTATTATTATTATTTCGTACTTACAGATAACGCGATTATGGAAATCAATAAAAACCCGGAGTTCTGGTGGGTTACTGGCGTACTGTTCTTTTACTTTGGCACAACTACCGCTAATTTGTTCCATGAGCTTTTCACATCTATCATGATCAAAGGAAATTCCCTTAGAAACTGGATTTTCACTGTTCTTAATATTATATTTTACAGCATTTTAGCTTATTCATTTATATGCAGGAGCAAACAACGCAGATTACAATCCTAGTCGTCATCTCTTCCGTAATCTTCTTACTAATGCCTTTGATTTTGGTATTCTATGTCAAAATCAGCATCAAGTACCGTAAAAATCACGCACTGGAGAAAACGGCTATGAAGCAGAAGTTTGATTCAGAAATACTTCAGACCCGTATTGAGGTTCAGGATCAAACCATGCAAAGCATCGCGACAGAACTTCATGATAATGTGGGCCAATTATTAAGTTTAACCACCTTAACCCTTAATTCTGTTGATCTCTCCAATTTGGATAAGGCGAAGAAAAAGATCGAAAATTCACTGGGTTTCGTAAACAACTCGATTAAAGAATTACGAGAGCTGGTTAAATTGCTTCACGGCGAGCAAATTGTTGCCAATGGTATTGGTAATGCCATTGAGCAGGAAATTAACTGGCTGAGCAAATCCGGCGTTTACGAACTAAACGTGAACAATCAGCTTCTGGGTTTTTCGGAAACTTCACCTGATAAAGACCTGATTATACTGCGTTTACTCCAGGAAGTGATCAATAACATTATCAAACATGCTCAGGCAACGGTCATCGATATCGAAAGTTACTTTAATAACGGTATATTGTTTTTAAACATTAAGGAAAATGGGATCGGTTTTGAGGTGGAGGAGAATAAAAATAAGTCTGGGATGGGACTAAATTCTATTTATAAAAGAATTGAGATGATTAATGGTCAATTAAATTTAACTTCGTCTCCCAACCAAGGCACGTCCATATTGATCGAAATCCCTTATCCATAGTTTTATGCAGCCCACTATTTCTATTGCCATTGTTGATGACCACACCCTTTTCCGGTCAGGTTTAGCCAGTTTAATGGAAGAATTTGATGAAATTGACATCAGGTTTCAGGCAGTCAATGGAGTAGATTTACAAAAGAAGATCGTCGTTCAACCCGATATCGATATCGTATTGATGGACATTAATATGCCGGTGATGGATGGTTACGCGGCAACTAAATGGGTGAAGGCAAATTATCCTAAAGTCCACGTGCTTGCTTTAAGCATGCTTGAAGAAGAAAAAGCCATCATCGCAATGCTTAAAGCGGGAGCAGGTGGCTATATGCTTAAAGAATCTACACCGTCTGAATTACTAACCGCTATTAAGGTGATTGTAGAAAAAGGCTTTTTTGTGAATGAGGTTGTTTCTGGGCGGTTACTGGTAGCGCTAAAGGAAGGAGACAAGCCGGCTTTTACGGCCAGGGAACTTACCTTTTTTCAATATTGCAGTACAGAGCTCACTTACAAAGAAATTGCAGATTTAATGAACGTGAGTCCCCGGACAGTTGATAACTACCGGGAATCATTATTTGCAAAATTGAATATCAAATCGCGCACGGGCCTGGTGGTGTACGGCATTAAGCACCAGATTATCTCTATTTAGCAAGCAACTCCCGCTTTCATTTTCCAAGTACCCAGATATTGCATAACCTGTACACCCTGCTATGTCTGTATTTTTTATCTACAGCCTGTAATTCAATACCTTCAAAAGAAAAAAGTGTTAAAATATTTGCTTAACTAAATAATTAGTTTTAATTTTAGTTAGGCAATATATTTTGCTATATCCTTATTACAATATTATTATGGAAATTAAAGATTTAACCAAGGCCGAAGAGCAGATTATGCAGGTGATGTGGCAATTGGAAAAAGCGTTTGTTAAAGAAGTTATAGACGAACTTCCTTTACCAAAACCGGCTTACAATACGGTATCGACAATTATACGGATACTGGAGACAAAGGGTTTCATTGGTCATGAGGCATTTGGAAAAGCACACCAATATCATCCCCTGATCAGTAAAGAGGAATATAAACGACATGCAACAGAAAAACTTTTAGGAAACTATTTCGAGAATTCTGTAGAGAGTATGTTTTCATTCTTTGTTAAAGAAGAAAAGTTGGATTTAGGTGATGTCGATGAGATTTTAAAAATGATTAATAAAATTAAAAACAGTCCAAAATGAGTTTTGCCCACTACCTATTGCAAGTAAACTTATATCTAATTGTTTTTTACGGCTTTTATAAGTTGTTACTGGACCGTGAAACCTATTTTACGCTAAACCGCTTCTTTCTGGTTGGCGCAGGTATCTTGTCAATCTGTATTCCATTTATTCGTTTAGAATGGCTAACAGAAGAAAAAATTGCACAGCAGGTATATACTTCGGTAAACTGGCAAACCGTACTTCAGCAAACCACTATAATAAATGATAACAATTCCGGATTAAACTGGGGAAATGTTTTCGTCTATTTATACTGTGCAGGTATTGTGTTTTTCTTATGTAGGTTAGTGTTTAATCTGGTTCTGGTAAAAAAATCTATCCGGGCAGCCAAAACAGGGTCGGCTTTTTCTTTTTTAACAAGGAAGGTGGTAGATGTAAACCTGCCGCAAAAAAATGTAATCGATATTCATGAAGAAGCCCATGTAAAACAACTGCACACGCTGGATATCCTTTTTTTTGAACTCCTGGGTGTGGTTACCTGGCTGAATCCCATTATTTATCTCTATAAGAAATCGATTAAAAATATACATGAATTTCTAGCGGATGAATTGGCAGCAGATTATCAGGGCGACAAAGCAGCATATGCGATGCTGATTTTAAGCCAGTCTTTCGGCATTTCACCTAACGCGCTAACAAATGGCTTCTTTAACAAGTCATTGATTAAAAAGCGCATTTATATGCTTCAAAAGGAACGGTCAAAAAGAATAGCCATTATTAAATATGGTATTTCAATACCCCTATTTGCGATTTTGATTGTTTTCTCATCTGCAACTGTAAGGAAAAACGAAAAACTAATCTTATTCACTGATCAGATTCCAATGGACAAACCAATGGAACTTGTTCAGGAAATGGTGTCACCTCCGGCGAAAGAAATTAGCCAGGAGGTATCTAAAACGCTACCCACTAATGCCGGCAAAGATACCGGAGTGGGACAGAAAGCAATTTCGAAAACCTCAAACGTTTCGAACTTACCAGGCATCAATATAACTGAAGACAGTCCGGTTATAGAAGGCGAACCATTTAATGAAACAGATAAAAAGGTCTACGACTTTGTATCAATTACCAGCCAGCCGGAATATCCCGGAGGGATTAGAAAATTTTATGAATACCTGAGCAAAACAATCCGGTATCCGGAACTGGCACAGGAAAAAAATGTGCAGGGAAAAGTGTTCCTTTCATTTATTGTAGAAAAAGATGGTTCCATAAGCGATGTTATGGTTACCCGTGGCCTGGGCAGTGGTTTAGATGAGGAAGCGGTAAGGGTATTAAACGAGTCCCCTCGTTGGAACCCTGGTGTAAAAGATGGCATGGCGGTAAGGGTAAAGTATAACATTAACGTGAACTTCACCTTAACGGATAGTGAAACTCCAAAAGCTCCGGTAAAAGAAGTTAAAAATTTAACTTTAAAAGGCGGAAAGGATTTCCCGGGAATCATTGTAGTTGATGGTGTGAAACTTCAGGACAATTCAACATTATCCAGTATCAATCCAAATAATGTCGAATCTGTATCGGTACTTAAAGATCAGAGTGCAATAAACCTTTATGGTTTGAAGGCAAAAGCAGGTGCAATTATCATTACAACTAAATCAACCATTAATAACCTATTCAGAAAACCTGATACGCAAGAGCTTACCATCGACAAGCCATCAACCATTCTGAATATTCAGAGAAAGTTTTAAAAACTGACAACATGAAAAAGATCATCACCCTTAGTTTAATGCTTGGAACTGCCATATATGGCTTTGCGCAGAAAGCGGATAGCACCTCAAATACAACGATTAGATTGCGGGGCACAGCAGTGGGCGTAGAACCACAACCGCTGATTGTAATTGATGGGAATAAGCAATATTTCGGGGGAACGGGATCGCTTTCGGAAATGGACCCAAATGCGATTGAATCCATCAACATATTAAAAGACAGCACTGCAATGATGAAATATGGGAGTGAAGGTTTTGGTGGCGTTATTGAAATTAAAACAAAGGGCACATATATTATCCCAAAAGGCAAAGGAAACCTGAAGGCCGACTCCAGCTTAATGTTAAAGGGGAAAGCAAGCAGAATCTTTATTAAGCCAAATGGAAGTGCTAACAGGAGCACCCCCTTAAACGTTGATGCGGCAGCTAAACGATTCCTTCTTCTTAAGGATAACGATAAAAAGGCACAGCCACTTTATGTTGTCGACGGAAAAGAAGTTTCGGGCATTGAAAAACTAGATCAGAACACCATTGAATCTGTAACGGTGATTAAAGATGCAAATACATCAAAGCAGTATTCCGGAAATACTAAAAACGGCGTTGTAATTATTACCACGAAAAAAAGCGCTACGAAGAAGTAATAAACAATTTAAATTTTAAATGATGAGAAAGCTAATGATTTTAGCCCTAACGGGCATCGCTATGCAATTAAATTTCGCCAGGGCCCAAGACAAACCTGTTGACTTCACCTCAGTAGAAAAGATCCCGGAGTATCCCGGGGGGATCGCAAAATTTTACGACTATTTAGGTAAAGAAATCAGGTATCCGGAGGCGGCACAAAAAAGCAAAACACAAGGGAAGGTTTTTGTATCGTTTATTATCGAGAAAAACGGCGCATTAAACGATGTTATAGTGACCAGAAGCCTGAGCAAGGAAACAGATGCTGAGGCCATCAGGGTAATCCGTAAATCACCAAACTGGAATCCGGGTTTAATCAAGGGTAAACCAGTTAGGGTAAAATACAATATCAATGTAAATTTCAATCTGAATGATAATGGTCAGCAGAAAAAAGCGCTGAACAGCTCTCCTGATAAACCGACCGAATTTCCAGGCGGACCACAGAAGCTGTATTCATACCTGGCTAAAAATATTAAATACCCTGCTATCGCAATTAAAAATAAAATGCAGGGAAAAGTATTTGTAGCCTTTTCTGTAGAGAAGGATGGCACCATAACCAATGCAAAAGTTACCAGGGGAATCACTAAAGAACTGGATGCAGAGGGACTGAGGGTAATTAAAAATTCACCGAGATGGAACCCTGCCGTACGGAATGGAAAAGTAGTGAAAGTGCAATACACCCTTCCGATCAATTTCACTTTGAGTTAGATATTTTAACTAAACCATACGCTCGTTATCTCAACTGCTGTTCATGCAAATCAGGATCAGTTGTCGGGACTTATATTAGTCGTGAAGCTAGGATTCGCGAACAGCACCAAGCACAAAACCCCAGCAAAAATTGCCGGGGTTTTATGCTTTCTCTCCTGTCTCGGAAGACTAAAAATATAAATTTTTTAACGTATATACAAATGTTACGAAATAAAATTTCAATAACTGAAATTTTATAATATGCTAACATAAGAAAATTATGAGTTTCGCAAACTTTTATTTTGGCACCTGCACTTATAAAATCTTTCGCCTGGAAATAATAAATGTTTCGAATCTTTTCAATTGCAGGAATATTACAGGAACGATCTTTAAACAACAAGGTTAACGAAGTTTAAAAACACCGGCATAAAAAAGCCCCAAACAAAGTTTGAGGCCTAAGAATTCCGGTTTCCCGGAATGCACAGTATATCTTTTAAACCGCCTCTTCAGAGATGAATTTAGCAGTAGCGAAATCGCGGTTCATACGGGCAATATTTTCAAGTGAAATACCTTTTGGACATTCTGCTTCACAAGCACCTGTATTTGTACAATTACCAAATCCTTCAGCGTCCATTTGTGCAACCATACTTTGTACACGGCGGTAACGCTCTGGCTGTCCCTGAGGTAACAATGCCAGTTGAGAAATTTTTGCAGATACAAATAACATTGCCGAAGCATTTTTACAGGTAGCCACACAAGCACCACAACCAATACACGCGGCAGCTTCAAAAGCAGCATCAGCTTGCATTTTAGGGATGGGCAGGTTATTCGCGTCCTGGGCATTACCAGTGTTTACCGAAATAAAACCACCGGCAGAAATTACCCTATCGAAAGCAGACCGGTCTACGGTTAAATCTTTAACTACCGGAAATGCAGCTGCTCTCCAAGGTTCAACAACGATGGTATCACCATCTTTGAAAGAACGCATGTGTAACTGGCAGGTAGTAACCAGATCTTTAGGCCCATGCGGACGGCCGTTGATGAACATTGAGCACATCCCACAGATTCCCTCACGGCAATCGTGATCAAATACTACTGGTTCTTCGCCTGTATTGATTAATTGTTCGTTTAACACATCGAACATTTCCAAGAAAGACATATCAGGTGAAATACCAGATAATTTATAATCAACCAAAGCACCTTTGGTATTGTTATTTTTTTGACGCCATACTTTCAGCGTTAAGTTCATATTTCCTGTACTCATGATATTGAGATTTAAGTATCAATTATTCAGGATCAGGTGTCATGTTTGAATTTAGACCTTGATACCTGATCCTGTTAACTTGCTACTATTTATAACTTCTTTGTGCTACTTTAATATTTTCAAACTTTAACTCTTCTTTATGAAGCTCGAAGTTTACACCTTCCTTAAATTCCCAAGCTGCAACATAAGCATAGTTCTCATCGTCACGTAAAGCTTCACCTTCTTCTGTCTGGTATTCTTCACGGAAGTGTCCACCACAACTTTCGTTACGGTTTAATGCATCAATACACATCAATTCGCCAAGCTCAATAAAGTCGGCCACCCGGCCTGCTTTTTCAAGCTCCGTATTCAGTTCATTTGCAACTCCCGGAACGCGAACGTTACTCCAGAATTCAGCACGTAGTGCCCTGATTTCTTCGATTGCTTCTTTTAAGCCTTGTTCATTACGGGCCATACCGCATTTCTCCCACATGATGTGACCTAAACGCTTATGGAAATGATCTACAGACTTCGTTCCTTTTATATTGATCAAAGTATTTAAAATGCCTACAGCTCTTTCTTCAGCTTCAACGAATGCAGGGTGATCTGTTGAAATTGCCTTTACAGAAATTTCCTTCGATAAATAAGATCCGATGGTATATGGTAACACGAAGTATCCGTCGGCCAAACCCTGCATCAAAGCAGATGCACCCAAACGGTTAGCACCATGATCTGAGAAGTTAGCCTCACCTGTACAATATAAACCCGGTACTGAAGTCATTAAGTTATAATCGACCCAAAGACCGCCCATCGTATAGTGTACAGCAGGATAAATACGCATTGGCGTTTCATAAGGGTTTTCACCTGTAATCTGCGCATACATATCAAATAGGTTACCATATTTTTCCTTGATAACAGCAGTACCTAAACGCATGCAGGTTTCTTTATCAGGATTGTGGTTACCCGCTTTTGATGCTTCTATACGGCCATAACGTTCTGTATTGGCTTTAAAATCAAGGTAAACAGCAAGCTTTGAAGTACCTACACCATAACCTGCATCACAACGTTCTTTAGCAGCACGCGAAGCAACATCACGGGGAACAAGGTTACCAAAAGCAGGGTAACGGCGTTCCAGATAGTAATCTCTTTCATCCTCAGGTATCTCTGAAGCCTTACGGTTATCATCTTTTTTCTTCGGAACCCAGATCCGCCCGTCGTTACGTAACGATTCAGACATCAGGGTTAATTTCGACTGGTGATCGCCGGATACCGGAATACAAGTCGGGTGAATCTGTGTATAACAAGGGTTGGCAAAATAAGCACCTTGTTTATGTGCTTTCCATGCTGCTGTAACGTTACTGCCCATTGCATTGGTAGAAAGATAGAATACGTTTCCATAACCGCCTGTTCCTAAAACTACAGCATGACCGAAATGGCGCTCAATTTCGCCGGTAATTAAGTTACGGGCAATGATACCACGCGCTTTGCCATCGATTTTAACAACTTCAAGCATTTCGTGACGGGTATACATTTCAACTTTACCCATACCAATCTGGCGCTCTAATGCAGAATATGCACCTAATAATAACTGCTGACCGGTTTGGCCCGCAGCATAAAACGTACGTTGAACCTGAGTACCGCCGAAAGAACGGTTATCTAACAAACCACCATATTCGCGTGCCAGAGGAACACCCTGCGCCACACATTGATCAATAATGTTAGCACTTACTTCTGCCAAACGGTGCACATTGGCTTCACGGGCGCGGTAATCGCCCCCTTTTATCGTATCGTAGAAAAGACGGTAAACACTATCACCATCATTCTGATAATTTTTTGCTGCATTGATACCACCCTGAGCGGCAATCGAGTGCGCACGGCGGGGAGAATCCTGAAAACAAAAACATTTTACTTTGTAACCCATTTCGGCCAAAGTAGCAGCTGCTGAAGCCCCTGCTAAACCTGAACCTACAATAATAACCTCAATAGTTCTTTTGTTCGATGGATTAACCAAAGGCACAGAAGACTTATATTTAGTCCATTTGCTTGTTAACTCGCCTTCTGGAATATTTGAATTAATATCTGACATATCTCTTTTGTGCTAAAACTTAATCAATTAAATGGGTATAAACTGCAATTGGCATTAAAGCGAAAACGATCGATATAATGATCGCATACCAAACACCAACACTCTTGATAATCCCATTGTATTTTGAGTGATTCCACCCCATGGTCTGAAATGCAGATGCAAAACCATGTAGTAAATGGTAACACAATGAAATCATTAACAATACGTAAGCAGCAACCCTAACAGGGTCCTGAAATTTCTCTCTCATTACTGCATAAAGGTCTTCATGACCGTTAGCATCAACCGTTGGGATTCCTGTAAAACGGGATACTACCCAGAAATCTTTCAAGTGAATAACCAGGAAGATCAACAATAATGTACCTAGCAAGCCCATTGAGCGGCTATACCATTTACTGTTAGCGTTTCCATCGTTCACAGCATATCTTTCTGGCCTGGCTTTTCTGTTTTGAATAGTTAACCTCAACGCCTGAAAGATGTGTACCAACAATCCAACAAACAAAATATACTCACCAGCCCTGATGATCCAGTTGGTCGCCATAAAGTGAGCGCCAATGTTGAACTTAAGACCATTATCGTCAAGAAATATTAACGAATTGATACCAGCGTGTACAATTAAAAAAAGTATCAGGAACAAACCTGTAATACCCATAATGAATTTCTTTCCTATTGATGAAGAAAGTGCATTTCCGAAACCACTCATTTGATTAGGATTTATATCTAAATTTCTTGCAAAAGTATCTAATTATGCAATGAATTTATAAACGATTATGACAAAACAACGATAAAACATTTATTTAGAAACATTCTAAAGCTTAAGTGAAAGAATTTGAAAGATTTCGACAGAATGTTAGCGCTTTAGCGCTTACAGGCGGTGATTGTTGAAGGAGGCGATCACACAGCATCCGGGATCCGAAAACATAAAAAGTCCGTAAAACAAGAAAGTCCCGATTTGCATCGGGACTCTTTACGATTTATGTGACTGAGTTTTCTTAAGCTACTTTTACATTTACCGCGTTTAGGCCTTTTCTACCTTCTTCTACTTCGTAGTTTACGGTATCATTCTCACGAATGTTATCGATTAGACCTGAAACATGAACAAAAATTTCGGCATCGCCATTTGATGGTACGATAAATCCAAAACCTTTAGTTTCATTAAAAAATTTTACTGTTCCTTGTTGCATTATATTGTATTTTAATTTGTACCAAAGGTATGGTTAAATAGTTATAATCAATTTTTTATTTTCACAATTCATAAAAAAGCATATAATATGCCTTTAAGCTTATTTGGCAGCCCTATTTAATCCATCTGTGCTCGAAGAATCGCCAGGTTTGATGAGTAAAGCACGTTCAAAACACCCCTTTGCCTCCGCTTTTCTTCCTGAAAACAAGAGTGCCCAGCCTAACATATGGTTTCCATCATAGTCAAAAGGATAAGCCCCAACAACCTTGGCAAAATATTTTGCTGCTGAAGCATATTGCTTTCGGTTATAAATAATTACACCCAGCCAATAATTTGCCTGAGTATTCTGCGGGTCTGTTTTAAGAATGTTATTATATTGCTCTACAACTTTATCCCAACTGCTTAACAAAGAAAGCGGTTTGATCAAACCAAACCTGGCCTCAATAGAATTGGGCCTGATATTGACCGCACGGGTATAATAGTTTTGAGAAGCACTATAGTTTTTGGCCAGATAATACAACCAGCCTATCCTTAAATTCGTTTCATAATTTCCTTCCGAATAAAACGGCATCACATCACTTATGGCTTCTGCATAGTTCTTCTTGCTCTCCTCATTGTAGCTACTCTGGAAAGCCCTTTGCATATTCGCGTTGCCCTGGGCATGTATCTCAAAACCAGAGAGGCCAAGAACAGCAAATAATGTAAATCGTGTCAAAAATTCCATGTAATGCCTGCGTTTATTGAGTGTTGTAAATAACCAAATCTAAAAATATTATCTGATTTACGTTCAAATGTATAATTCATACCCAATAGAACGTGTTGTTTTAACATAAAATAACAATTTCCCCCTGCCTTGAATTTAGTTTTATCAAACCCATTGTAAATATAAAGTGCGTCGGCCTCAGCATAATTGTATTGATTGCCAAAAGTCACCATGGCCTCAAACCATAAGTTCCTCACGGGCTTAATTCCAAAAGTCTGTTGAAAAACCGGGTTGATGTTATTCAAAACATCTACTATTGAAATTCTGCTGATGTTATAAAAATTTAAATTTCCGGTAATATATCTGGTAAATTTTAAATCATATTGCCTGGTTTTCTCATCTCCTATCTGAGACAATATAAAATTTGCCTGTAAATCATTTCCACTGTCAGAATAACGGATGCCGATTAAACCAGCATGATTTTGATAAACCAGCTGCCTTAAATTCGAGCGCATGTAATGATAGGCCCCAATGAAATTAATTTTTCTGAAGGGTGTATAGGTTAGCTTAGTATAATATCCAGGTTGCTCAATGTAATCATTAAATACCGGCTGATTAAAATAAGTGAAAGAAGTAGAGAGATCCAACTTGTACCCTAGCCTCATATCAAAAAAAGTTCTGGAGAAAAATGAATTTCCCCGTTCATAGATATTGGTAAACTTTATTCCACCTTCTGTACCTGCCAGTAATACTTTAAATGGCTTTACAGCAACCCCTTCAATAACATTTGTATCCAGATTAGATACCAGGTATGCAGCATCAGTTCGCCTGTTTAGATAAACATGGCTTAAATATGAATAGTATAACGCAGTCTGGTTTGTTTTATCATCAAGCAAAACCTTATCATAATGCTTTAGGGCATCACTGTAATTTTGCCTCACAAATGATGCATAGCCCAATCTCAAACGCAATAGAGGAAAGTCTTCACCGTTGTTTAAAGCCTCGGCTCCAAATGCGATAAGCCTCTGCCACTCCCCTCCATTAAACAGGCTAAAGGAAATACTATCTGCGCTTTGATAGCGGGTTTGCGCCTTAATTGTTGTTACAGTCAACAACAATAGCAACATCAATAGCCTTAATCTCTGTGCCATGTTATTTTCAACAGTTTGTTTTTTCGCTGTACATCGAGTTGCGTTATTCCTTCATATGCTATTGTGAAATTCGCGTGCATTAAGCTTTGGCGTTTATTAAAAACCCGTGTGAATGCTTCTGCATAGATATCAATTCCGTCTGCCCTGTATGTTATAGAATTTCTGTAGGTATTTTTAGTAAAAATATAGAATGGTGCAAGTAAATCCTGTAGCCACAATGCAGGCTTGAACTGGCCGGTATCCATTGCATATGAATCCTCTAAAGGATGTGCCGAGTAACTTACCCTATATGCAGCTTGGTAGAAACTGTATAAAGCCGAGTTTTTTGATCCATAAAACCTGGTGAAATAAAATAAATATTGGTTGCTTACAAAGTAAGCTATCGATCCGGTTTCGTGACAGAAAAAATAGGTATAGCTGTAATCATCAGAAAATACTTCCCAGGTTTCCTTGTGCCCCAGGTTGGTTGAGATATTTACGACATAACCGGGTTGAAAGTTAAAAACGTTTTTAAGATAGGGGTTGATTTCAGGCGACTTAATCACATCATTTTCTGAAGGAATTTCAAAAGATGCTAAAGCATCACTTTTTTCATCTACATAACACACAAAAGGATAGGCAATGGTTTTCGAACCAATGAATGGTGTAGCCTGAACCTGAAAATGCAGATGAGGCTCCGGTGATCTTCCTGAATTTCCGCATAACGCGATAATCTCCCCATGCTTTATATAATCCCCTGCTTTAACCTTTACCGAATTCTTCTTCAAATGTGAAACTTTGGTATATAAATTATCGCTGTGCTTAATTACAACGGTATTACCCCAATTCTGAGTAAGGTTGGCATGCCCGATAGCATTATCCTCAATGTGATTAACTACTTCCTGCACAATACCATCAGCAGAAGCTAAAACAGGCTTATTGTAACAGTAATAATCCTCGGGCTTTGTTCCCGGAAGTGAATAGGTTTTCTGGTCGGTATCGGTCAATACAAAATCCAAAGCTTCCCTCCATTCTCCTTTGTGGGTAATAGCTCCGTTATAAGCTTGCGAGATTGTCCATGAGCCCATAAACGGAAGATTCAAAGGCAGATACTTCAGGTCTTTCAGCCGCTCTTCAGCATTTAAAAACTGGTATAAATTTGTTTCCGGAGAATAGTTCTGGAGTGCAGTAAGCTTTAATTTACCCGGTTGTTTTCGCAACAGGAAAAAGTGAAGCAAACCCAATGTAACTAAACAGAATGGCATTGAAAATACAGGAAGATCGTAAAACCCGAGAATTCTGGAAATTCCGTTCAACATTAAAAATATAAAAGGAATGCTTACTACGGCCCATAAATAAGATCGCCAGGAGGGGATAAGAAAAAATCCTCCTATGGCACAACTCACCATCATAAAATTAGCGCCAAGATGATAGTTGCTGATTCCATCAGGATAAGTGCCGGTAAAATGATTGATTAAACAAGCGATAACAAAGCCAATAACCAGCAAACTAAACCCGATACGTGAATGAATAAAAAAACCAATGCTGATCAATATTCCGGCAAGAATGCTGTTCTGAAATAAGAGCGCACTTACAGACCGGAAAAACAGATCCATATAAGCCGGCATGTGCAGGCGATCAAAGAAATTACAAATTCTGGTAAAATGCGAAGGCACTACGGTAGTCAGCTCGAAAACCAGCGAGCTGCTTTTTTGGATCAAACCCATGCCTGTGTATCCGTTAGCAGCAATCAATACGAGCCAGAAACTGATAACAAAAGGAATGGATAGTGTTGGCAAAGCATATTTGCCCAATAAAGCCGTGAGATTAACACTTAACACCACGCATAACAAACATGCAGCAGATAACCAAAGCCAGAAGGTATAATTGAAATTATAGAAAGTGCCGAATCCAATTCCTAATAGAAGCGAGTTGAAGCTATACAACCCTGACTTAATATCCTCTTTATTAAAACCCAGACTACTCACCAGAGCCAGCGAAACAATTAAAGCAATCAGACCAGAAATCCCTGCATTCGGGTTAAACATCGAAACTAAAAACAATAAAGCTCCAAGGATTTTGTTTTGTGAGAAAAACAAAATCGCATAGCTGTTTAAAGCCGCCTGAAGATAATATTGCACTTTTCTTTTCAATTCTATTTTAAATAATCAGGTAATTGTTCCATCATTTCGAGATATTCAAGCGTTTCCTGCTTTCTGATCAAATGGCTTTTCCCATGGTGATCAATTAAAACTACCGCAGGCCGCATATTGATAAACTGCATCCATTGAGTCATATTATAAGCACCCACTTTATGTACAATTACATGATCTCCTGTTTCCAAAAGGGGAAAGTTTATACTCTCACGAATCACATCGATGTTCATACACAAAGGCCCAAACAACACCGTCTCTTCGGTATACTGACCCGCATCCTGCGCAACAGTAACTTTATGATTGTACCAGTTTGATGTAAATAGTACATTCATTCCAAAATCCATGATGGTAGCCCTGCGACCGTCGCTCAGGCGTTTATTCGCAATCACGCTACCAATTAAATAGCCGGCATCATCAATCAGCACACGGCCACTTTCTAAAATGAGCAAAGGAAGCTCATCAGATGAGAAACCGGATTCCAGAATAGTAGTGGTAATGGCCTCGGCAAACTCTTCAATACCGGGAACTGTATCTACACCTGGTAAGTAAGCCCCCTTTAATGTATTGGTTGACGGAAAGCCGCCTCCCAGATCTAAATACTGAATGGAGTTCTGATGTTCATTTTTACAGCGCAATGCTAAATCGCAAAGTTTTTTTGCCGCAACCGCGTAGGCCGAAGTCGACAACATAAATGTTCCGATATGACAATGTAAACCAACTAAATCTATTTTTTCTGCAGCTATAATTTTGGATATAGCCGTCCACGCCTGGCCATTTTCATAGTTAAATCCAAACCTATCCCAGGCAGGATAAACCCCCGTATCGAAATTTACACGAATGGCAACTTTTGCTTTCTTGTTGATTCGTTCACTGATGCGAATAAGCTGATACAGTTCATCGAAATGATCGATATGAATCAGGGAATGTTTCTCAATCGCTAAAATTAAATCAGCTTCCTTTTTATCAGGCCCGTTAAAAATGATCTGATTTCCCAAAACCCCGTTGTTCAGCGCCTTATGGTATTCAAAACCTGAAACTACTTCAGCCCAACTCCCTTCCTGATGAAAAATTTTACATACCGCATTCAGATAGTTGGTTTTATAACTCCATGCAAATTGTACCTTTGGATAGCGGGTTTTAAATGAACGTACCGCCGACTGGTAGTTTCTTCTGATCTGCTTTTCAGACAATACAAACACAGGGGAACCATAATCTGAAACCAGGTTTTTGACAGAAATGCCATCAATCTCCTTAACAGGATCAAGATCAGTTCTGCTCCCAAACTTGTTCATCAGGCCGGAGTTCATTTTTCTGATGGTTGGTCGTTCGTATTTTTGCTTCATTTATTTTACAAATATCATTGTGTATCACGATTGAAATGCCTTTATAGCTCTCCGAACGCTGATAGTTTTTGAAAATCTCCTACATCGACAATGTTATCCATAGCGTAGCGGACAAACATCTTACCCGTTTGATAGCTTTTGAACTCTTCAACAGTATTTCCGAGGGCAAGATCAACCAAAGCCTTCGGTTGATTCTGACCTGCAGCGGCCGTTAGATAAACCCATGCCGGAAAACGCGGGTTAACCTCTATGATAAAAAATTTGCCGCCATCCATAATCACCTCGAGCTCAAAACCTCCCTTCCAATGGGTAGCCTTCGCAAAACTTCGGGCTAAATCTATTAGCTTATCGTTTTCAATGGTTATCCCTGCCCAGGCTTTTCCCTTGTCTGTAATGTATAATTTACGCATCGGAATGACACTCAGGGTATTTCCTTTTCCATCGCCCAATGCCGCTATATTTATTTCCGTACCTTTTATAAATTTTTGCACAATCACTGGTAAGCCCCATTTAGCATGTAACTTATGAAAAGCTTTATGTGCATCCGATAGATTCTGAACAGTATAAGCTTCATAAAACTTACCTTTAATCATAAGCGGATATCCAAAAAGATCTCCGAGATCATGAATATCAATTTCACTAAAAATCGCTTCATCTTCAGGAACATCAAAGTTAAAGGCATCGCCAAATGCTTTTAAGCTTACCTTGTCTCGTTGAGCCAGCTGTTTATGGGAGGGCAAAAAGGTATGAATGCCCTGCTTAAGCAAATCCTGCTCCAGCTTAATGAAATTATATAGTTCCGCATCGAAGTTCGGTATTAAAACATCAATATGTTCTTCTACCTGTATCTGCCTTATACGCTCACTCAACGCTTCAATTCCTGCAGTGGGATAGGGAATCCGATACGTCTTGTTCACCATGTCTTTTAGATAAATCGCAGGCTCCAGGGTTTCGTAAGCCAGGCCGATTATCCGTAAATTCTCCCCAAAACCTTCTCTTAGTGCCCTGATTACCGCCAAACCCGGGCCCGGATTATCATTGGCATTTAAACCGGTAACTGCTACCGTTAAGGTTTTGGCTTGAGGGTGATGAAGAGAAACGTTCATGATTAGCGGAATTGACAATTTGCTACAAATCTAACAAATTCGCCTCTTTCAGCTGAAACATATAATCGTCCCAGTCCCGATCCAGCTGGTGGCCTTCCACCTCATACTGATCTAAAATTTTGCGTTTAATACCCTGCTCATCTTCTCCCGTTTTCATCAACGCCAAAATCTCGGCGGCGATAGAATTACTGATAAACGAATCGCCTGTTGCCGGATTAAATATAAATCCGTTTTCACTGGTCGCAATGTTTGCCTTTAACTTCATATCCCTTTCTGCTGATTAATGAAACCACTGTACGCATCGCCAATTGGCAACTCGGCACTGCTTAGGTTTACCTTTCTGTTGTGAATAGACTTAATTTTAGCCAGGGCGACAATAAAACTCCGGTGAACACGCGCAAAACTATCTTCTGGTAATTTTTCAAGAATCTTCTTCATTGTCATCAGCGTTAAAATGGGCTTTTCGTTACCGCTAAGATATATTTTCAGATAATCACCCATACTTTCAATGTATTCGATATCACGCAACAAAATCTTAATCATCTTATACTCTGAGTAAACATAAATGCTTTCATCACTTATGCTTTCCTGAGTGGCACTTTTGTATTTACAGAAATCAATTGCTTTCTCTACCGCAGCGGTAAATCTCGAGAAGTCAATTGGCTTTAAAAGATAGTCTATAGCCTGCAATTCATAGCTTTCGAAAGCATAGTTGCGATATGCTGTGGTGAAAATAATCATCGGACTGTTTACCAGGCTGCGTACCAGTTCTACTCCGGTGATATCAGGCATATTCACATCAACAAAAAGCAAATCTACAGGGTTTTGTTTCAGGTATTCTGCGCCTGATAAAGCATCTTCAAAAACCTGTATCAACTGCAACCCCGGAAACCTCGCAACATAGGTTTTTATTAACTCCAGCGCTAATGGTTCGTCATCAATAGCTACACATCTTAAAGCCATAAATTATTCTTTGATTAGCAATTTACACAAAGGTTAACTGAAAACATTTCATTACCATCATTAATATTCAATTTAAAACGCTCCGGATACAAATGCTCCAACCTTTTGCGGGTATTTGCAATTCCTATTCCGGTACGCTCCAGATTAAATTTATGGTTGTATATTTTATTTTCGCAGGTAAAATCTATTTTATTCGCCTCAATACTTAAGTTGATATTGATTACCGTTCTCTCCTTTTTAGTAACCCCATATTTGAATGCATTTTCAATAAAAGTCATGAAGATGAGTGGTGCAATCCTTTTGCCTTCGGGATTCCCCTGAACATTAAAGTTGATCTGGGCATCGGCCCCAAGTCGTAGCTGCTGTAATTCGATATAATCCCGTACGCAATCAATTTCATCCTTCATATTCACAAAGTCCTGTGTTACATCGTCAGTAACATAGCGCATAATATTAGAAAGCTTCATGATACTTTCAGAAGTATGCTGACTGTTGATGACCGATTGTGTATAGATATTGTTCAGGGTGTTAAATAAAAAATGAGGGTTAATCTGCGCTTTTAAAAAAGAAAGCTCGGCAGTGGCTTTTTCAGCTTCAGCCTTCACCACCTTCGATTCGGCATTTTGCCAGCGCTGGACGGTGCTCGTGGCAATACTCAGCCCCATAATCATCATAAAAATAAACAGACTGATCACATCAATATTTTCTGATTGATGAAGATCCAGAATACCGCCCGGCCTTTTAAGGTTAGGGTCCTGCATCCGTAAATCCTCATTCGGAAGCGGCCCGAATGGCATACCAACATCAGGGCCAACATCAGGGGTTTTATCTGGCTGTAATGACTGGTTTAGGCCTTTGGGCTGAGCGTCCTGAACTGCGCCCAAAGCTGTCATAACGCTTTTGTTATGTCCCAGCAGATTATCGTACGGCTGTGAATAATAAACAAAACTAAATAATCCCAATACTACCGCACTATAAAATACATATCGCTTTTTAAACATTAAACGCGGTACCAAAAGCAAAGCGTTAACATAAAACATCGATATGTAGGTTAAGCAAAACAACCAGTAATAGGGTGATGCCAACAGCAACAGGCTGCTTTGCCCGGATTGCTCATTATTAATAAACAGGAGCGGAAAAGTTAAGAACAAAAGCCAACCTGCCACATGAATGATAAAAGTTGGTGTTTTAAAGCGCTGCATGTTTGCAAATTAATAATAAATACTTCGTATAGGGAGAAGAAAATCTGTTTTAGCTATATACCAGTTCCTGATTTTTCTCGTAATTAATAACAATATCATCGGTCATCTTCACCATAAATGTTTTGTTAAACTTACCTTTCTCATCATAGCTTAAGATCAGTAGATCACCTACGATCTCATGCAAAACAAGTTTCGGACTAGTATAAGTAATGGATACAACATGTGCCGCCTTGTTCAATAAATCAGACGAACAGATCCTAAGATTGGCCAGATCAAATAGAATGCAATCTCCATCCACATCACTCAAAACCGGAATTTTGTTCTCTAAGGATACAATAGTATTCATTACGGCATAATGTAATTTCTGATGCAAGGTATTTGCTTTCCCGTTTGCTTCGCACATTTGGCCAAACGTGTGGAAAGTTTGATTCAGGCTGTAAGGTTTGGATTTTTTCTGAAATTCCTTGTAGGTATCGTGAAAAACCCTGCGCTCATATTCAGTTCTGCACATAAAATTAAAATACTGTTTCGCACTAAGGTTGATGTAAGCTAAAGCCATAATATTCGGTTTTAATTGCTGGTTCAAATATGATGTATTAATAATTTTAATTTAATAATGTGTCGGTAAACACTGATTTTCAATCGGTAAATGCAAACCTAAAACCCAATTATGAAAAACGAATGAATATTGGTTTGAGTACATTAAATGATCATGCACTACATAATATTAAATGTCCTTTTACCATATACGGTAGAAACAGTGAGAATGTTACAGGAAGAGTATTTAATACATTCTTTGAAGTGTATTAACATGCAAACAATTCAATACTAATGCAAAAAGGCGCTCAATGCTAAATTGAACGCCTTCTTTCTTTCCTTTAATACTTACTACCAATAAACACTATAAAGTGCAACAAGTAATCCCACAATAATCAAGGTACCTATCGCAAAACCGGTTGTGGTTTTAAACATCTTCGCATCAATCTCAAGTCCTTTTGGATTATCTCCTTTTCGGTTTTCAAGGAAGCTGATCACCACCATCCCTAGTATACAGAATACAAACACAATGCCCATCCGGTCGAGGAAAGGAATTTCATACAAACCTGATGCGGCTTTTACAGAGAAACCAATTCCTGACAGGAAAGATAAATCCGTATAAAGTGGCAGTACTTTTAAGAAAATAGACATCAGGAAACCGCCGATGGTGGCAAATAGCGCAGCATTTGAAGTGGTTCTTTTCCAGAAAAACCCTAAAATAAACATGGCAAAAATACCCGGAGATACAAAACCTGTATATTCCTGAATGTACTGGAAACCGCCCTTTTTATCGATTCCCAAATGCGGAGCGATAATTACACCTAATATCATCGCCACAACAATAGCAATCTTTCCGGTAGCAACCAGGTTCTTTTCTGATGCATCTGGTTTCAATACTTTTTTATAGATATCCAGAGTAAAGATAGTCGCAATACTATTGGCTTTTCCAGCTAATGAGGCTACTACCGCAGCAGTCAGGGCTGCGAATGACAAGCCTTTTAAGCCGGCAGGCAACAGGTTCAGCAATACCGGGTATGCCCGATCGGGATTTACAGCACCATCCTGAACCATTTCCGACTGAAAAGCACCGTCTTTATATAATACATAAGCGGCAATACCAGGTAACACCACAATAATCGGCATTAACAACTTTAAGAAGGCTGCAAATAAAAGACCACCACGAGCTGTTTTTAAGTCTGCACCCAATGCCCTTTGAGTGATGTATTGGTTACAACCCCAATAATTTAAATTCACTATCCACATACCACCAATCAGTACACTTAAACCAGGTAAATCGATATAATTCTCATTATCCGGCTTAAAAATCATATGGAAATGCTCTGAAGCTTTGCTGGTCATTAAACTATAACCTTCAAATATACCTGTGGTGCCGTAATGTGTAGAAACGAGGTTCAGGGCCAGATAAGTTGTTGCCAACCCCCCTAAAATTAAAAAGAAAACCTGAATAACATCGGTATAACCAATTACCTTCATTCCACCCAGGGTGATGATGATGGCAAAGGCAGCAATAGCATACATACACAAGTCAAGGCTGAAACCAGAAATACTGCTTACTGCCAAAGCCCCTAGATAGAGGATTGAAGTTAAGTTTACCACAACATATAATAACAACCAGAAAACAGCCATAATCATGGCTACGGTACCATTATACCGCTGATGTAAAAACTGCGGCATGGTTGCGATCTTATTCTTCAGGTAAACCGGTATAAAGAAAATGGCAACGATAACCAGTGTTAAGCCACCCATCCATTCGTATGTTGCAATGGCCAGGCCCATTTTAAAACCAGATCCGCTCATCCCGATGAATTGCTCTGCTGAAATATTAGAGGCGATTAACGATGCGCCGATTGCCCACCAGGTGAGTGAACCTTCAGCCAGAAAGTAGTCTTTTGAACCTGTTGAAGTGGATTTTTTCTTGTTGTAGATGTACAAGCCGTAAGCAGCTACAATAACGAAGTATACTGCGAATACAATGTAATCCTTCGTGTCCAGTAAATTTTGTTTCATTAAAATTTTGTGTTATTTGGTTTAGAAACCTAAATGTAGTAAAATCATAAAAGATTCTTCACATTTTTTTGAATTAAAAAGTGTTAAATTGACGTTTATTATTTTTCACACACTAATTAACTGAAAACTAAAACATTCAAACCAATAACAAGAATTTAAAAAATAAACCCCGGACATAAAAAAACCTGATGCGATGTGCACCAGGTCCTTTCTGTAAAATATGTGTTTTTATTTTGCGATCGTAAACGGGATATACAAACCGAAGGTGATATTTCTACCCGTATTGTATACACCCAGGTTTGGGTCTTCAGAGCTGAAACGACCCGGTTTATAACGGCTCAATGCATCATAATATTTCTGATCTAACAGATTATTAGCCGCCACAGAAAGTTTTATTGGCTGCTTCCCTAAATTAAATGTAGCGCCGATACCTGCATTCAACAGCGTATAGCCACTGGTTGGCGTTTCGAAAACTTCGTCAACCCGGGCTTGTTTGAATGCCGAATTGATTCCCACAAAAACATAGGTATCATTTGTTCCTTTTAACTTTGGCTCAAAACGTAGTTCATTTCGCATTGTACCGGCAGGAATAAAAGCCAAAGGCTTGTTTAGACTCGTATTTTCTGCATGCACATAGCCAAATGTATTTTCAAAATGGATAAACGGAACCGGGTGTATGGTCAAAGTTGCTTCTGCACCATACAGGTTTGCATTCACTTGTCCGTAGCGGTAAACCGGATATTCATCACCTTCTGCCATGATGGTTTCGCCATTGTTCGACGCATAAATAAAGTTGTGAACATAATTATTGTAAATACTGGCACTCGCACTCACAATTTTGCCTTCATATTCCAACGCTGCATCTACCTGGTAACTGCGCTCTGGATTTAAGCTGGAATTTCCGATTTCATAGCGGTAAGTACCTTCATGAACACCATTCGATGCCAACTCTGCAGGATTTGGTGCACGGAACGCTGAACCGGCATTGGCTTTGAAATTCCATTCTTCATTAAACTGATGTGTAAATCCCAGAGCACCGCTTACATTCGAGAACTTATTCTGAAATGCTGCAAATTGCTGCTCACCATCTACAAAAAGTTCTTTGCCATTGTTTTTTCGGTAGTCGTAGCGGGCACCAATACTAAACGTATTATTTTCCCAGTTCTTCTTTGCAAAAGCAAAAACGCCTATACCATAAGTGGTATAATCCGGAATCAAAAATTCATCGTCCGCTTTGTTCTCACTGCGGCCGGCATCGGCACTTAACCCAAAAACAGGCTGCCATCCGTCGGTTTCGTGGATATAATATTTCAAATCACCGGTATAGGTTTTAAGATCGAAAAATAATGCCGGACTAGGACCATCCTCAAGCTCGCGGCGCTGGTTTTGCTGGTATCCAAAGTCTGCTTTTAAATTACCATTACCTAAAATAAAATTGTTGTTTAACGCAATTTTAAAATGTCGGATATCCTGACGAGGGTAATCAAGGTCACGACTTTTGTAATCAGATGTCATAAAAGCTTCGCCATCTTCTTTAACGAAATTGCCATTGGCATCTAACGATGGATCGTAAAAGCCAATGTTATTACGGAAACTAGAGACATTCAAATGCGTATATCCCCAGCTTTTATTTAATCCTACCATTCCGCTTAAGTCGGTTTCATTAAAACCTGAATTTGGAAAGTATCCGGTAGGGGTTTTAAAAGAATAAGCATTTTTATACGTTCCACGTGCCCTCCATACAAAACCATTCTGATTACCAGTTAGCATAAGTGAATTGGCTGTAAGGCCATTATTGGTCGAATAATTAGAAATAAACTCGCCCTTTACCTGCCCTTCGGGTGCTGCACTTGGCTCTAAAATATTAATTACGCCACCAAGCGCATCCGAACCATACATTAATGAAGCGGCCCCACGTAAAACTTCAATGCGGTCTGACTTAAACTGGTCAATTTCAATACCGTGCTCATCACCCCATTGTTGTCCCTGCTGTTTAATTCCATCATCCAAAGTGACAATACGGTTGTAACCTAAACCCCTGATTACGGGCTTAGAAATTGAAGGTCCCGTTGTAATCTGAGAAACGCCGGGAATTTTCGTCAGGGCATCTATTAAATTGGTAGATGGAGCCAACAAGGCATCTTTACCCAAAACTGCCGAAGAGGCACTGTTTCGTTTACTGGTACTGCTAATCAAACTACCGGTAATTACGATTTCTTTAGTCTCAATCGCTGTGGGCTGAAGCGAAAATTCCAATCCGGCTGCATTGGCAAAATTTACAATTTGTGTTGCCGTTTTATAGCCAACGTAATGTACTTCCACTAAATAACTTCCCTTTGATGGAAGGTTATTCAATGTAAATTCTCCCTCGTTATTGGTAACAGCCGTAACTTTTAAATCAGGAATAAAAATAGTTGCGCCAGGTAGCGTTTGCTTACTGCTGCCATCAATAACTTTTCCTTTAATGTCTTTCAGAACAGATGCAAAGGCCGTGCTGCTCAATAGTGTATATATAATTACAAAGCCAATAAGCTGTAATTTTTTCATAATGTGTGATCAATTAAAATTCGAGAAAAAACGGAAACAAACATCTTTATTCTGTCCATCGATTCTCATGAAATGAATATTTGGATAATGAGGTTAAAACAGAATCGATAACCTTAAAAAACGAAGCTTAATATCAATCAACACAGGATTGAAAGGACTTCGTGAATTCTGAAACTGTATAACCTTAGAAATTGCTTAAGAAATTAAGCTATTTGGGGGACCGCGCAAACTGGTTCGTAAAAGCTCGGTATAGTTGCTTTTAAGTACAATTTCTTTTTTGCTCAAAACTTTTGCTGAAAGAAATACACGATAAATGTGATGTGTTTGAATATAGTTTTTTTCAAAACTGGCACTACAAACTAAACAGGTATCGCCGTGCGCCTGAACGTGGCTAACATGCTTACAGTTTTTTTCGATTGAAACAACAGGAACACTATCATGATGATGCAACACACTCCAGGGCGTTAATGCAATAGCAAAAACAACCAGCATAAATGCTGAGAGATATTTACCAATGTTTTGCCTGTGCTGTTTCAAGACACCAAAAGTAATTATTCCTAACCAATAATACACTGTTGAAAAGTAACATTGCTTTTATAGTGTAATACAGCTGATTAAATCATGGTTTAAAATCACAAATTAATTTGCCATGAGATTCTTATTAAACTCAACGATCAGCCTGAAAAGATCGTTGTATTCAGTTAATGGCAAGCCATCTGCTGTATCGAACACATCATGATAGGCTGGCGGTCCGCCTTGTGTGTAAATAAAAAATGCCGGAACCCCTTTTTCTGTAAAAAAATAGTGATCGCTGTTTGCAGCCTTTCCGCGCTTAGTGATTTTTGAAATGAGTTGTTGCTGATGATTCAGGGCATTTAATATGGAAAAGGCTTTAGGGTAAACGGTAGCATTAACCACGGTCATACCTGCATCTCCTGTACCCACCAAATCCAGATTCAGTAAAAATTTTATACTTGCTAATGGAAAAAGGGGATTCTCAACATAATACCTCGACCCCAGTAAGCCAGCTTCTTCGGCGGCAAAACATATAAAAGCGATGGAATAGGCTTGTGGGTGACTGGCATAGTACTTGGCCAGGCTTAATAAAGTTGCCACGCCCGCAGCATTGTCGTTCGCTCCGGGGAAATAAGTGTCGCTACCCATCCCACCCAAGTGGTCATAATGAGCGGTTATCACCATAACGGAGTCCGGAAATTCTGTACCCTTTACCAAACCACAAACATTCGACGCCTTAAAATTATCTATAAGGTGGTTTTCGATATCGACGTTAATCTGCTTTGGAATATCATTAAATTTATTCCTGTCTATTTGAATCTCCGTAAAACCGGCAACCTCACTGGCGACCGACCAGGTTAATTTGTTTTTCAATATTACCCTGATGTTTGGTTGACCAGCAAACCTGGCGCTATCCAGCTGATCAAGATTGGCTTTAGCCCGAATGCCCTGGCTCTCATTGCTCACGATAAAGTCCTTGCCTGGTTCAAGCTTTTTTCCATTTACCGATACCTGCATTTTTCCAGGAAATGTATTCACTGCAAAAGCAAAGTCCTGCTGGTAATCTGGTGAAAGCGGAAGCAGACCTATGGATTTATATTCACCCGATATAAAATCGGCTGCCTTTTTCATTCCATCTTTGGTATAGCCCCGGCCCCAGAAACGGGGAGAAGTTAAATGATTTATCGTTTTGCGTACATAAGCCGAGTCCTGAGCTGAGCAAATGTTAACAGCCAGGCACAATAAATATAAAATACTTCTTCTCATTCCAGACGCAATAAATTTAAAGATATGATTTATCCGCTAATGAACCATTATCCAGTCGAAAACTATTACACCATGAAGCTTTAAGCTAATCCGTTTAATAGATAGGTAAAAAAAATGGTCGGCTAAAGTAGCCGACCATCTTCATCAATATTAAGATTTTATTTCACCAGATAAGGCAGTAAAGCCGCTTTGATTTTTTCCTTGTTCTGAGTGGCAGACCAATGTTCTTTAATCGATTCATCACCCAGTGTAAATAAGGTTTCATAAAGCAATTTGCCGTTGGCCTTAGTCTGCACCTTGAAATCGCTGCGGGTAGTTTGGGCTAAGTCAGCCCAAACTTCGCGAACATCAGCCCAATAAGTTTTCTGGCTATCCCACCATTCCCGGGCATAGTCAAATTTCTTAGGGTCGATCTTGGTAAACTCTTCATATCCTTTTTCAACAGCCAGTACCTTATCGCCTTTCGCCGTACGCAAAACCTTTTTATTGTCCTGTTCAAACATCCAACCCTCTTTAGTGATGGTGATTCTACTGCCACGGTTCAATACGTTGTAATCGTTACGGGTAGTCGATTCCCTTCTTGGTAGGGGAGAATCTGTTTCACTCTGCCACGCGTCGTGACCACCAACATGGCTCCATGTGCCATATCCCTGATAACGCGGACTGTCATCTACCTGATATACCTTCTGTGTCCATTTCCCTTTAACATCTGCAGGGGTCAGTGTAATTTTCTTCCAGGCATTATCCTGCGTGTAAAGCATAATCTCCGGATCTTCATAAGTCCAGTCCTGGCGCCAGTGTTTAATCACCGTCGAATCATTTATAGCTAGCATGTGCTGAATAACTATTCTTTTTGGCTCATCGACAATAATTTCTGCCCATTCATTACCATGGCTTTTGTATGGTTTACTGAACTGATAGTCTGGATTTGGCGAAGTAACTTCTGCATAGTTGAAATTTACTTTATAAAATCCGGCAAGCGACTTGATGGCTTGTCTGTCTTGCTCCAGCTTGTCTTGTGCCTGTGCACCCGCCACAACGGAAATAGCAAGTACCAATACTAATTTTAAAACTCTCATTTTATAGTTTAGTTATTTTTAAACAGTATGCATTTTAATTAACCTGCGTGGTGTAAGTCACTAAATGCCAAACTTTTTCATAGTCTTTACCATTTAATTTGCCGGGAGTTTTATCCTCTGCAAAAACTTCAAAAAAGTAGTTTCCTTTTGTCTCTGGTTTAAAAACAAATTTACCATCAGCATCAGTTTCTGCAGGCTGTGCCTTTTTCAGGGCATCAACAATGGTTAATTTCTGTTTAGGTAATGGTGCTTTGTTATACACTACCTGACTTACAACTGCTTCCCCTGCTTTAGCGAACGGCTTTTCAGGTCTTATCGTTAAAGCGGCATCAGCAGGGAAGGTGGTATTTACTTTTCCACCGCCTACTGCAACGTCAGCAAAAGCATAATATTCAATTTTTGCTTTCTCAAAAACGGAAGCTACCTCGTGTACAATTGATAATTTATACGTCCCATTTTGATCAGGAGTAAAACTTGCTTTAAAAAACAATACGTCAGGAGCAGCAGTTAAAACTTTTGTTGATCCGTTTGGTGCTGTTAAAATCAGTTTAAATTCCTTTAAATTGCTGAACCATTTCTTTGCTGAATCTGGTTCGTTCTGCTCATATTCTCCAAAGAAAATTTTAACTTCCTGTGCCTGCCCTTTTTTTCCTGTGGCAGAAGTTTCAATCCACAAAGCGTGAGAGAAAACATTTGAAATGCCAAAGGCGACGAACAATAGAATTAATGCGATTTTTGTTTTCATAATTTTTCGGGTTAAGTGTAAAAGCCTGCACCGTATGATCTGACACAGCCGGTACAGGTATGTTGTTTTTTAGAATTTGTAAGCAATGCTCACGCGGTAATTGCGTGGTGCTTCTGCCTGCCATGAATACACTCCAAGATCGTAGGTTGGCGCATTAAAATAACCGGTGTAATAGGCGCCGCTATACAGGTATTTATCCAGCAGGTTGAATACGTTCGCAGTGATTTTTATTTTTTTGGTGCCCCAGAATACACCACCATCTAATTTGAAATAATTTGGAAGGTTTTCATTTGTATTTGTTCCGCTAAAAGTTTGTGTAGCGCGTCCGGCGAGGTAAGTAAAGCCTCCTGAAATTCCGGCTCCTTTAAGCGCACCATTCTGAATAGCATAAGTAAGCCACGCATTACTGGTATGTTTTGCAAATCCAGGCACTACCTGTCCAACGAAAATTGAAGTTACACCCTGAGCCACCGCTGTTACTTTACCATCTGTGTAGGCATAGTTCGCAATTAGGTTCAAACCTTTGGCCAATTCTCCTCTTAAATCAAACTCAACACCTTGTGCTCTTTTCTCACCTATAACAATGCTATACGTTTCTCCCGCCTTATTAGATGGATCTGAGGTCAGTTCGTTTTGTTTCATTATTCTGTAAACAGATAAGGTAGTATTCCAACGCCCATCGAACCAGTCTTTTTTGATACCAATTTCTTTGTTATTCCCGGTAATTGGCTTTGGATTACTACCATCACGCATTAAACCAGACTGTGGTGTAAAGGCCTCATCGTAAACAGCATAAATGGATGTACTTCTATCAACGGATACGCTTAAGCCAACGCGAGGTGTAAAGTGTTTAGCTTTATCCGGAGCATTTCCCCAGGCCGACTGACTCACATACGTATAACGTCCTGCTAATGTTAAACGCACCACGTTGTTGAAAAAGCCCAGTTCATCCTGCGCATAGGCACTTAGGTATTTCTGATCCATCAAACCTCCCGCAGTAGCAGCCCTTTGCTCTAAAGAAGTGGTGCGATCAAATTGAGGATAGCCATTTGAAGGAAAACCGTAGTTTGGATTATTCACATTAAACGGTGAAGAGGCCAGATCCAGGTCGTGCGATTGTCCCCAATCTGCAAAATAATTTTTCTTTCCTCCGTCAAATCCGGCCAGAATCCTGTGAACAATACCACCGGTTTTTGCTGTACCGTTAACAAATAACTGAGCCAGTTTCATAGCACTTTTTGCGTCCCAAATGGCAATATTGCGGATGATGGTTCCGTCAGTATTTACCGCTGATGGCCACGAGCTTGATCCAACCTGCATATATTTATAATATGCAGCCTGAGCGGTTAATTTCCAGTCCTGCCCAAGTTGTTGTGTTAAGTTTAAAGTTAAACTGTTATCATTGATCCTGGTTGGGGCAGCACCAGGCTGCGTCAGGGTGAACTCCTGTGGCTTAGTCGCATAGCCATCTGTACTGAAAATATAATAAGAGCCCACTTCAGTCATTTTCGCATTTTGCAAAACATACTCAGCTGTTAATTTAGTACCTGGCGTGATCTGATAGCTTAATACCGGAGCAAAGCTATAACGGTCATTTTGTTCGAACTGTCTGAATGAGCCTTTGTTCTGCGCCGCTGCATTTAAACGGAACAGAAACTTTCCATCAGCAGTAAGCTTATGGTCGAAATCAATAGCGGTACGGAACAGGTCGTAACTACCTGCCGTAAACGAAACCTCACCCTGGTTCAGGCCGGTAGGCTTCTTTGTAACCACATTGTACATACCGCTCGGATCACCGTTACCCAACATGAAACCGGCAGGTCCTTTCACAAACTCAACATGGTCAACAAAACTCATATCTTCTGTTAACGGCCCCCAGTATGATGAAACCACATTAAAGCCATTACGCATAGCCTGAATCTGGGATCCCCTCATCTGGATGTTTGTATACAAATCACCCCAGTGTTCTAAACGTACAGCACCACTCACATTTCTAATCAACCCATCGCTCATGCTGATGATCTGCTGATCCTTTAAAATCTGATTACTTACGATCTGAATATTCTGTGGTGCTTCTAACAAAGGTTCATTTAAGCGTAGTGTTGCCGAAGGTAAACTCACCTTATATTTTTCATTTATTCCTGCTACGGTAACTTCTTCTAAAGCCTGGTCCGTTTCCGATAAAGTAAAGTTGACAACTTTAGTCTCACCCGCTGTAACTGTTACTAACTGCGATGATGGCTTGATGCCTACCGCTGAAGCAACAATGGTATATTCTCCAGGTTTAACCCGGTGAATGGTATAATTACCAGACTCATCTGAAGTGGTTCCCTGACCCTTACCCTTTAAGCCAATAGTGATAAATGATGCGGGATTTCCATTTGCAGTAGTTACTTTTCCTTTGATAGTTGCATTCTGTGCAAATGCAATCAGGTTTATCAGCAGCATCGCTGCTGTTAGTGTAAATAGTTTTAATTTGCTCATTTTATATTGATTCGAAAAAGGGGGTATCAACCCCCCTTAATAATTAAAATTTATAACTGATGTTAGCCGTAAAGTTTCTTGGAAGTTGAGCTTCAACCGTGGTCCACCCTTTATAATATCTTATGTCTCCAATGTTGTTTACTTTAGCACCAATCCGGTAACGTTTTTGATCATAAAAAACAGATGCATCATAAATCGTATAAGCTGGAAGAGTAAATGCTCCTGTTGTTGTGGTGTTAGTAATGATATTATCGCCACTATAATTAACGCCGGCACCCGCTCCTAAGCCAGTAAATTTTCCATTGCTTAATGTATAACTCAACCAGGCATTAAAGCTGTCTTCAGGGCCAGATCCCACCGGACGTAAGCCTTCAACCGTTAATGCGGACTTGGTCATTTTGCTATTATTGTGGCTATAACCGGTTGTTAAATTTAATCCTGCAATAGGACTTGCGCTTAAGCTAATATCCAATCCACGGCTTACCTGAGTTCCATCCTGTACTGTTATATTATATGTAGTACCATCACGAACAATCGATTCACTTCTAGTAGTGTTATTAACTTTGATATTATAGTAACTTGCAGTAAAGCTTAACTTATTATTGAATAAGTCTGCTTTAATACCTCCTTCAACTTGATTCGCTTGCTGAGGTTTAAAAACACCTGAGATATCAGCTAACGGTTGTGTTACGGTTCCAACATTTCTAAAGCCATTCATGTAATTACCGAAAACAGATAATTTATCTTTGATAATTCCGTAAACCAAACCAAACTTAGGTGAAACAGCAGTTTGCAAATAATTTCCTGTAACAAGCCCATTCAATTGATTATAGGTCCCCTTGTTGTCAAAACGATCAACACGTAAGCTCAGCATTGCCGACAAGGCATCAGTTATATTAATAACATCAGATGCATAAGCACTGTAAACTTTACTTCGAGAATCATTTTTGGTAGGCGCATTAGCTGCAGTTAACGGAGGAAGAACAAATGTGCCAATCCTGGAATTCACAGCATCCTTTGAGATTACAGGAGCCATCCCTGCGGTACTAAATTGATCAAAAAGAATATATGGCGTATTACTGTTATTAGTATATTGGTTTAGATAGTCCAAACCAACTATCATTCGGTTTCTGATAGACCCAATTTTAAAATCGCCTATAAAATTTTGTTGAACGTCTGCTGATGTACTTACTGAATTAAGGTTCGCCACATATCTCGAAAGCAGATTATCATTTGTACCCAAAAACATCACATATTGATAATACCCCTCTGACTTACGATTGCTTTGCGAAAAATTCGTTTGTGAGGTCCACTCGTCAGATATCTTATATGTCAATTGCCCGTGAACATTTGAGGTAGGTGTTTTAACCGCCAAATCATTACTGGTATAAGATTTACCCCAGTCAATATTCAATTCAGCAGGCGTACGTGCAATCAATTGTCTTGATCTGTTTAAGAAAATCATCGTTGGGTTAGTACCCTCGTACGAATAAAATTCGGCACCTATATTCAACTTTAACCTGTCGTTGATTCTGTATTCTAAAGCCGGAGCCAGAAATGTGGATTTACTAAACCCGGCATCCTGCCAGCTATTTTGTTTGGTGTTGGCAACGTTTAACCTGAATGACAAATCTTTGGCTAATGGACCGTAGATATCCCCTGTAAGTCTGCTTAATCCAAAACTACCAGTATTATAAGTAACGTTACCACCTAATGTGTCGATTGGTTTTTTTGTAACAATGTTAATCAGACCGCCAAAATTTGTTAAAGCACCGCCAAACAGAGTTCCCGACGGACCTTTAATTACTTCAATTGTCTCAATATTTGCGGGATCAAGATCGCCATTTGTTAAACCTGCTACGCCATCAACAAGAGCTACCTGCGTTGAGAAACCGCGCAAAGTATAATACGCAGCACCATCACCAGCCCGACCAGTTGATGTCCAGAGTTTATCTAAACCTGCAACATAAGTTAACGCGCTGCTAAAGTTTGTTACCATTTGATCGGCCATCAATTCCTTTGAAACTGTATTATAAACCTGAGGATTTTCTAAATTTTTTAGGGGGAGCTTAGCAACATAAGGACTTGCCTTTGTGCCGAATTTATTTGCTTTAGATGTAATGATATTAACTTCTTTTAGCTGACTTGAGTTCTCAGCAAGAGAAAAATTAACCGTAATGGTTTCTCCCGCACTAACCGTCACATTTTTTTCATCAGATTTTAAGCCTACAGCAGAAACCTTTAATATATAAGTTCCAGGCTTTATGCGGGTAATGGTGAAGTTCCCGTTTTCATCGGAAGTATTACCAATTCCCTTACCTTTTAATCCTACCGATATAAAAGGAGCGGGAGCTCCGTCTGATGTGGTTAATTTTCCTTTGATTGTTGCCAGTTGCTGAGCAAAGGAAGTTAAAGCGATAATTGAGAGAAAGAACGTTAAACTGAACAGTTTGGATTTAAGCATTTTAAATTTATTTGGATTTATTCTAAACAGACGCAAAATAACGGCAGAATTTTATATAATCCAAATAATTTGTAACAATTCTAAATAAGAAAAGTGTTAAAACAATATTTTACATGTTTTAACACCTCTAAAGAAATTTTATCCTGCCAAGGATGGCAGTAATCAAATAAAATACGGAAATTTCGTTAATGAAAGCTACTTGATCAGGATTGCCTGAATATTCAGTGATCTTTCAGAATCGTTCGCCGGAGTAACTACACCACCACAGATAATATCGTAATGATAACCTGCTGTAAAAGTGATACTGGCCGAGGTGGCTTTGATTGTTCCTGTTGAAGTTTCTTTTGCATTCAACGTATAGCTTCCACCATCAACGGCCATAAAGCCTGTTGCAGATTTGTATGTTTTATTGGTAAACCAGGAGGTGGTAGTACTGGCTTTTGCTAAATCCAAAGCCGGGGCATCAGGAGATAAGTTGATAAAACGTACATAAGCTTTGTCCGTTGAAGCAACAGACAAATCGTCTCCCGTAGAATAAGTATCAAGTGCACCAGCTCTGTTCACCAAATAGTACGAATTATAAGTAGATGGGTTTAAGGCTAAAGATTTTGTTAATAAACTCACAGCCGAACTTGCTGAAGTAAATTTAATACTGTAAGTAGCTGCACTGTAAGATGCATAAGATGTACTGCCAATATATGGTAAAGCAGCTGAATTTATTTTAGAATCATTAACGTATACGTTATAGGTAGGCGACGATGGTGAAGCGTTTACTACTCGTAAGTACGCAATGGTAGTATCGGTTTCTTCCTTTTTACAGGCACCCATAAGCGCAAATAAACAAATACCGATGGTGAAGATACTCAAATTTTTCAGCGTAAAATTTTTCATGTTTTTTATATTATTGTTAGGCTAATATTCATCTGCAGCGCTCCTGCAAGGTAAATTTATACAGGCTACAAATATTGCTTTTAAAGCGTATTGAATTTGTTAAATGTTGTTAAAGTAATGTTAAAATTTATCAAACTCCCAACGGCAAAGTTAATACTTTTTGTTCCGCATGAAAATGTGTCGATTTACGGGAACTATAATAAATGACACAGTGACACAAACAGGCGGTGTTCGGAGGCATTTCCGCGTCAGCCTGGTTTAATAAATTGTAATCAAAACATAAAAAAATCAGTTTATTATTGCGTAACTCAATTATTATTTAAACCTTTGCACCTCAATAGAGTTAAAGCCGTTTTAATACGCAAGAAATGATTAAACAACTTTTACATAAACTTTCTACTTTCACAGCGCAACTGGCGTTTGGGAAGCGTTTGTTTATGAATCCTTTCATGCCTGTATTTAATTACCCCACAAGCCGGCAAAATTTTACTCCACGTATTTAGTACCCTATACTAAACGTTACGAGGAATTGATCCTCTCTAAAAACCCAATTAACAAGAATACTTTTATTTTTTCGTTAGAAAATTAATGGATATTAACGAATTTATTGTACAGGTCGCACTTCCTGAACATCGTGTATTTGCAGAAGAAATCGTAACCGAGATGGCCGAGTCTGCAAAAGCACGCGGCACCGGCATTGCCAAGCGTTCACCAGACTATGTTGCCAATAAAATGATTGAAGGAAAAGCGGTTATCGCTTTCCACAAGGACGGCACATGGGCAGGCTTCTGCTATATCGAAACCTGGAGCCACGGACAGTTTGTAGCCAACTCAGGTTTGATCGTTTCCCCGAAATTCAGGAAAGCAGGTTTAGCACATGCCATCAAGGAAAAAGTTTTCGAACTTTCCCGGGCATTATATCCTAAAGCTAAAATATTTGGTTTAACCACCGGCCTTGCCGTAATGAAAATCAATTCTGATTTGGGTTACGAGCCTGTTACCTATTCCGAACTTACCCAGGACGAGGAATTCTGGAAAGGCTGCCAGAGCTGTGTTAACTTCGAAATTCTGAAAATGAAGGAACGTAAGAACTGCATGTGTACCGCCATGCTTTACGACCCGGCCACACAGAAGCACGACGCAGCAAAACGTTTTGCCGAAGAACTACAAAAGAAACCCAAGTTATACGAGCGCTTTATGCGCATCAAACAGCGTTTGGTTGTTAAACCTAAGCCAAAATCGGGCTTAAAGGTATTGATGTTTTTATTTACCCTGTTATTTAATAAATAAAGAATTGCCTGTGGATCAATCAAAACAACAAATCCACAAGACAGTTAAAATATAATTATACCCATATGAACAAAGTAGTTTTAGCTTTTAGCGGAGGTTTAGATACCTCATTTTGTTGTATTTATCTTGCTCAAGACCGAGGCCTTGAAGTTCACTCGGTAATTGTAAATACAGGTGGTTTTTCTGATGAGGAATTACAGGAAATTGAGAAAAGAGCTTACGCTTTAGGGGTAAAATCTCATGCTGTAGTAGATGAAACTGAAAGTTATTATAATGAATGCATTAAATACTTAATCTTCGGAAATGTATTGAAAAATGCAACTTATCCGCTTTCTGTTAGTGCAGAACGTGTTAGTCAGGCTACCGCTATCGCCAACTACGTTAAAAAAATTGGCGCTGATTACGTTGCCCACGGCAGTACGGGTGCTGGAAACGATCAGGTGCGTTTCGATATGATCTTCAACATCCTGATTCCAAATGTTGAAATCATCACACCAATCAGAGATTTAAAATTATCCCGCGAAGCGGAAATAGAATACTTAGCCGAGCATGGTGTTGAATATAGCGCCGCAAAGGCGACTTATTCCATCAACAAAGGCTTATGGGGAACTTCAGTTGGGGGTAAAGAAACGTTAACCTCTAACGAAACCCTTCCTGAAAGCGCATGGCCTACTCAGGTTACCGAAACGGAATCCCGTAAATTGGAATTAACTTTCGAAAAAGGTGAATTGGTTGCCATTGATGGTGAAACTTTGGAGCCAGTAAGGGCAATTCAAAAACTGCAAGCCATCGCTCAACCATTTGGCATCGGCCGGGATATACATGTTGGCGATACCATTATCGGTATTAAAGGCCGTGTTGGTTTTGAGGCAGCAGCTCCCGTTTTAATTATTAAAGCACACCATACTTTAGAGAAACATACATTAACAAAATGGCAGTTGAGCTGGAAAGAGCAGTTATCTTCTTTTTACGGCAACTGGTTGCACGAAGGTCAGTTCCACGACCCTATTATGCGGAATATTGAAGCTTTCTTAGCCGATACCCAAAAGGTTGTAAGCGGTAAAGTATTTGTTGAGTTGTTGCCGTACCGTTTTCAGATTATCGGGATCGAATCAAACCACGATTTAATGAGCAACAAGTTTGGCAGCTACGGCGAAATGAATAATGCCTGGAGTGGTGAAGATGTAAAAGGTTTCTCAAAAATCTTCGGCAACCAGGTAATGATCTGGCATAAAGTTAACGGCGAAGAAGCTTAAAACTGAAATACTACACTTTTATATCCATCTATAATCTTTAGAACGATGAGTAATAAAATAAAGGCAGGAATAATTGGTGGAGCAGGATATACAGGCGGCGAAATGCTCCGTATTCTGATCAACCATCCAAATGTTGAAATTGCTTTTGTAAACAGTACCAGTAACGCAGGAAATTTAATCTCTGATGTACATACCGATCTAATCGGCGATACAGATTTGAAGTTTGTAAGCGACATTCCTCAGGATATCGATGTACTTTTTCTTTGCGTTGGACATGGTGATGCAAAGAAATTTTTAGCTGCTAATCCAATTAACGACAATATTAAAATCATCGATTTATCTCAGGATTTCAGATTAAACATCAACGCAGAATTTGAAAATCGTGAGTTCGTATACGGCTTGCCAGAATTAAACCGCGATAAAATCAAGGTTGCAAACAACATTGCAAACCCCGGCTGTTTTGCCACTTGTATACAATTGGGTTTACTGCCACTTGCCGCAAACGGCTTAATTAATGCTGAAGTTCACATCAATGCAACTACCGGGTCAACAGGTGCAGGACAGAGTTTGGCAACAACTTCTCACTTTAGCTGGAGAAACAATAACCTTTCCATTTATAAAGCTTTCGAACATCAGCACCTCAATGAAATTGGCGAGAGTTTATTGCAGTTGCAGCCTTCACTATCTGAAGCTTTAAGTTTTATCCCACAACGCGGTGCTTTTACCCGTGGTATTTTGGCTGCAATATATCTGGAAAGTGATTTAACATTGGAGGAAGCTCAAGGCATTTATGAAGAATACTATAATGCACACCCTTTTACCCATGTAAGTCGGAAAAACATCGATTTGAAGCAAGTTGTGAATACCAATAAGGCATTGGTTCACATTGAAAAACATGGCGGCAAGCTATTTATCATCAGCATTATCGATAACCTGTTAAAAGGAGCCAGCGGCCAGGCAGTTCAGAATATGAACTTAATGTTTGGCTTGGAAGAGACAGCAGGCCTGCGTTTAAAGGCCGCGAATTTTTAATAACCCTTTCATGCTGAGGAACGGATCAGCGGCGCAACCAGTGAACCAAACACCTCGTTCCTCAGTATGATAAAACCCTCAAAAAATGAACTTATTCGACGTTTATCCCCTTAACGATATAGAAATCACAAAAGCATCGGGCAGCAATGTATGGGACGCTAACGAGCAGAAATATTTAGACCTCTATGGCGGTCATGCCGTTATTTCTATCGGCCACACCAATCCACATTACGTTACCCGTTTAACCGACCAGCTAAACAAAGTTGGATTTTACTCCAACTCAGTTAAGATTCCTCTGCAAACTCAACTGGCAGAAAAATTAGGTCAGGTTTCAGGGAAAAAAGATTACCAGTTGTTTTTGGTAAACTCCGGAGCTGAAGCAAATGAAAATGCGCTAAAACTGGCTTCATTCTATAACGGAAGAAAAAAAGTTATCGCCTTCACAGGTGCTTTTCATGGCCGTACCTCTCTGGCAGTTGCAGTAACTGATAACCCTAAGATTGTAGCGCCGGTTAACCAGACCGAAAATGTAATCTTCCTGCCCTTTAATAATGAGGTGGCTTTAGAAGAAACTTTCAAATCGCAGGGGAACGAAATCTCGGCCGTAATTATAGAAGGTATTCAAGGGGTTGGCGGTATTAAAGAAGCCTCGAAAAGCTTCCTTCAAAAAATCCGCTCACTTTGCGATGAATACAACGCCGTTTACATTGCCGACTCTGTTCAATGTGGTTATGGCAGAACGGGCTTGTTCTACTCGCACGACTATTCGGGTGTTGAGGCAGATGTTTATACCATGGCCAAAGGAATGGGCAACGGATTTCCGATTGCGGGGATTTCAATTGCTCCTAAATTTAAACCATGGCATGGCGAATTGGGTACTACTTTCGGTGGTAACCACCTGGCTTGCGCGGCAGCTTTAGCAGTTTTAGAAGTGATTGAAAAAGATAACTTAATGAAAAATGCTGAAGAGACCGGCAATTACCTGATCAGCGAATTGAAGAAATTCGAACAGGTAAAAGAAGTTCGTGGCCGTGGACTAATGATCGGTATTGAACTACCTGAAGAATTGGCACACGTAAAAAAAGAACTGTTATTTAAGCATTTCATTTTTACAGGCGAGGCAAAACCAAATGTAATCCGTTTACTGCCAGCCTTGAATTTAACTAAAGCACATGCCGATGAATTTCTGGCAGCATTTGGGAAGCTGGTGAAATAGGCTGAGGGCGGGAAGGCTGAAGGCCAAAAGCCTGGAGGCAAAGCCAAAGGTTATCATTAAAATATTAATTAAGCGGTAACAATCGCATTTTATAAATTTTGAGTGCTGTAGGGTGAGAAGGTGGCAAGCCTTCAACCTTTCAGCCCTCAACCTTTAACCTCAAAAAAAAATGAAGTTATTCACTTCCGTACACGATGTTCCAAGCATCAAACAATTTGTAAAAGATGCGCTTGAATTAAAGGCAAATCCTTACGCGCACCAAAGTTTGGGTAAAAACAAAACCTTAGGCCTGGTTTTTATGAACCCAAGTTTGCGTACCCGTTTAAGTACGCAGAAAGCCGCTCTAAACCTGGGTATGAACGTTATGGTGATGAACCTTGATAAAGAAGGCTGGGCATTGGAAACGCAGGACGGCGTAGTGATGAATGGCTCTACTGTAGAGCATATTCGTGAAGCTGCAGCAGTTATGGGCCAGTATTGCGACATCCTGGGCTTGCGCTCCTTTCCGAAACTGACCAATCGGCAAGAGGACTACAGTGAAGATTTCTTCAACAAATTTGTAAAATACTGTGCCGTTCCCGTTGTAAGTTTAGAAAGCGCAACACGACACCCCTTACAAAGTTTTGCAGATATTATCACCATTCACGAAACATGGACTAAACAACCCGACGGTCGTAAACCAAAGGTAGTTTTGGCATGGGCACCTCATGTAAAAGCTTTACCACAGGCCGTTCCCAATTCATTCGCAGAATGGATGTGCAAAGCACAGGAAGAAGGAATGATCGATTTTACCATTGCGCAACCTGAAGGTTACGAACTGGCTGAAGAATTTACCCCTGGCGCCGATATTCAATATAATATAGAAGAAGCTTTAGCTGGGGCAGATTATGTGTATGTAAAAAACTGGAGCAGTTACAAGGAATACGGCAAGGTTTTAACCTATCCTGATGGCTGGATGATGAACAACGAAAAACTAAAATTTACCAACGATGCCAAAGTAATGCATTGCTTACCTGTTCGTCGTGATCTGGAATTATCTTCTGAAATTCTGGACGGCCCGAATTCACTGGTGATTCATGAGGCTGGAAACAGACTTTGGGCTGCACAAGCAGTAATTAAAGCAATGCTGGAAGAATTGTAATAAGTAGACCGTCATTGCGAAGCACGAAGCAATCTTTCTGATTAGATTGCTTCGTGCCCTGCAATGACGAAAATCCAAAAATTATGGAACAACTCACCATCATAAAAATCGGCGGAAATGTAATTGACAATTCCGAAAACCTGCATCAGTTTTTACTGGATTTCACGGCTTTGCCAGGAGATAAAATTCTGGTTCACGGAGGTGGCAAGATCGCTACCGAACTGGGAAATAGTTTAGGTGTTGAAGCCAAAATGGTGGATGGCCGCCGCATTACCGATATTGAAACCTTAAGGATCGTTACCATGGTTTATGCCGGTCTGATTAACAAAAACATTGTCGCACAGTTACAAGCCAAAGGCAGCAATGCCATAGGGTTAACCGGTGCCGATGGCAATGTGATAAAAGCAAAAAAACGTCCGGTTAAAGATATTGATTATGGTTATGTGGGCGATCTGGATGAACATTCAGTTGCTACATCAACGTTAGACAGCCTGTTAATGGCTGGTTTGGTTCCTGTTTTATGCGCCATTACACACGACGGGGAAACGCAGCTGCTCAATACCAATGCCGATACCATTGCTTCTTCTATAGCCGTAGCAATGTCAGGTTTATACGAAACACGCCTGGTGTATTGTTTCGAAAAAAAGGGAGTATTAAAGGACGTAAATGACGATACTACGGTGGTTACGGAAATTAAGGCTGAAGAGTTTGAAGGGCTAAAAGCGGATGGAACGGTACAGGGCGGCATGATTCCTAAATTACATAATGCTTTCGAAGCGATAAAAAAGGGTGTTTCCGCAGTTTACATTGGTAAAGCAGATGAATTAGCCGAACTTGCTGAAGGTACATTCGGAACGAAGATGTTGAAATAGAAAAGAAATAACACTTAAATACAGATGAAAAAAATAGCCATCATAGGGAGCGGAAATATTGGTTTGTCCTTAGCTAAAGGTCTTGTAAAAGCAGATTTTGCCAACGCTAAAGACATTGTGCTTACCCGTAGAAACATTGACCATCTGAAACCTTTTGCTGAGGCAGGATACCTGGTGAGTAACAACAATAAACAGGCAGTTGCCAATGCAGATGTTATTATCCTTGCCGTTTTACCGCAGCAGTTGAATACAGTTTTAGATGAAATCAATGATTCTGTAGATCCGGCTAAACATTTGGTTATTTCAGTAATCTCTGGCGTAAGCTGCGCGGCCGTACGCGAAAAACTCGGTGATGATGTGGAAGTGATCCGGGTAATGCCGAATACGGCAATCGCTATCGGACAATCGATGACGTGCATGGCCAGTGATAATGCTTCGGCTGAAAACATAGCTGATGTAACCAGGATGTTCGAAACTGTTGGTTCTGTGGTTAAAATAAATGAAGATCTTATGACCTCTGCAACAGCGCTTTGCGCATGTGGTATTGCATTCTTTTTAAGGGCAATCAGAGCAGCATCGCAAGGTGGCGTTGAAATTGGCTTTCATGCAGACGAAGCCCTCAAAATGGCTGTTCAAACGGCAAAGGGAGCCGCCGATTTACTTTTATTACATGGCACACACCCGGAATCAGAAATAGATAAAGTAACTTCGCCGAAAGGTTGTACCATTGCGGGCTTAAACGAAATGGAACACAATGGTTTTAGTTCATCATTAATTAAAGGCATTAAGTTATCCGCTTTAAAAGCAGGGAATTTGTATACTAAGGAGGGCTAAAAGCAGGAGGCTAACGCTTAAGCAAACATAAATGTGGCAAGTTTAAGATGGATCTGTCTTGATACTTGATACTAACTACTCAATACTATGTTGTTAGAAAATATAAAAAAGGAAAGCCTGGATTTATTGCGGCAGTTAATCCGCATTCAGTCTTTTAGTAAGGAAGAAGATAGAACGGCGTATTTGATTGCACAGTTTCTTGAAGAGCGGGGAATTAAAACTCAACGTAAAATGAACAATGTTTGGGCTTACAATAAGCACTTCGATGCCAGTAAACCAACAGTTTTATTAAACTCACACCACGATACCGTTAAGCCAAACTCCGGCTATACCCGCGACCCTTATGATGCAGCAATTGAAGGCGATAAGCTATTCGGATTGGGCAGTAACGATGCAGGAGGCTGTCTGGTTTCCCTAATTGGTACATTTCTATATTATTACGAACAGGAAGATTTAAAATATAACATCTGTCTGGCTGCCACTGCTGAAGAGGAAATCTCAGGCAACAATGGTTTAGAACTGGTACTGCCGGATTTGGGAGCGCTTGAATTCGGAATTGTAGGTGAGCCAACAGAAATGAATCTGGCAATTGCTGAACGTGGCTTGCTGGTTTTAGATTGTGTATCTCATGGAAAAGCAGGTCATGCCGCAAGAGAAGAAGGCGAAAATGCCATTTACAAAGCTTTGAAAGACATTGAGTGGTTTAGAAACTATCAATTCCCAAAAGTATCCGAGGTTTTCGGTCCGCTAAAAATGACTGTAACGATCATCAACGCCGGCTCGCAGCATAATGTTGTACCGGCAAACTGTACTTTTACGGTTGATGTGCGGGTTACCGATGCTTATACGAACGAAGAGGTTTTGGAAATCATCCGTGCAAACGTAGATTGTGATGTTACGCCACGTTCCATTCGCCTGAAACCTTCTTCTATTGATAAATACCACCCTGTGGTACAAGCGGGTGTGGCATTAGGTAAAACCACTTATGGATCGCCAACTACATCAGATCAGGCTTTACTGGATATCCCCTCGGTAAAATGCGGCCCCGGCTTCTCCGGCCGTTCGCATATGGCCGATGAGTTTTTATATGTTAGGGAAGTAGCTGAAGGAGTAGAAGGATATGTAAATATGTTGAGACCAGTTATCCAGAGCTAAATCTTAAGATTAAAGCGTTAAATTAAAATTCAAAATGAAAATTTGGCAAAAAAATATTGATGTAAACAAGTTCGTGGAAAGCTTTACCGTTGGGAAAGATCGTGAACTGGATTTACAAATGGCAAAATTTGATGTTCTGGGATCGCTGGCGCATACACAAATGTTAGAAACAATCAATTTACTCACTGCCGATGAATTGAAAACCGTTCAGCAGGAACTCAAACATATTTATGCGGAAATTGAAGCCGGGAACTTCACTATTGAAGATAGTGTTGAAGATGTCCACTCTCAGGTAGAATGGCTCCTTACGCAACGAATTGGCGAAGCTGGTAAAAAGATTCACAGTGGCCGCTCCCGTAACGACCAGGTGCTCGTTGATTTAAAGCTATTTTTCCGTGCATGCATTGAGGACATCGTTAACCAGACATCTACTTTGTTTAACCTCCTGATCGAACTAAGCAATACACACAAAGATAAACTGATGCCAGGTTATACGCATTTACAAATTGCTATGCCTTCCTCTTTTGGTTTATGGTTTGGCGCATATGCAGAAAGCCTGGCCGATGATCTTGAACTCATGCTCGCGGCATGGAAAATTACCAATAAAAACCCGCTGGGTTCCGCAGCCGGTTACGGTTCATCTTTTCCTTTAAACCGAACCTTAACCACTCAGCTATTGGGTTTCGAAAGCTTAAACTATAACGTGGTTTATGCACAGATGGGTCGTGGAAAAACAGAAAGAATATTAGCACAGGCCATGAGTGCAGTTGCAGCAACCTTAGCTAAAATGGCGATGGATGTTTGCCTGTTCATCAATCAAAATTTCGGTTTTATCAGCTTTCCACCCGAACTAACTACTGGTTCGAGTATTATGCCGCATAAAAAGAACCCCGATGTTTTTGAATTAATCCGGTCACGTTGTAATAAAATTCAGGCCCTGCCAAATGAAATTGCAATGATGATTACCAACCTGCCATCCGGTTACCACCGTGATTTGCAGTTGTTAAAAGAAAATCTCTTTCCGGCAATCACCTCATTAAACGAGTGCCTGGAAATCGCAACTTTCATGTTCCAGAATATTACCATTAAAGATGATATCCTGAAGGACAAAAAATACGATTACCTGTTTAGCGTAGAAGTGGTAAATGATTTAGCTTTGCAGGGCGTTCCTTTCAGAGAAGCTTATAAAATCGTAGGCGAGCAGATAGAAAGTGGTACTTTTGCACCATCAGGCCAAATATACCACACACACGAAGGCAGCATTGGCAACCTTTGCAACGAACAGATTTATGCAGGAATGAAAGAAGTACTCTCTCAGTTTGGTTTCGAAAAAGTGAATAAAGCAATAGAAGACTTGGTTAAATAAATTTTGCTAATTTTGTAATTATGACAACTTTAACAATTGAAATTAAAGACAAAGATGCTGGATTCGTTAAAGAATTTCTTAGCAAGATTGGGGCTAAAGTTAAAGTAGAACCGACAAGTCAAATTACTTCAGAAATTGCACAAGCTTTAAAGGAAATTAAAGAAATGCAGCAAGGTGAGCGTAAGCCTTTGAGCTTAAAAGATATCTAATGGAGAACAAAATTGTTTATTCTGCCATTTTCATCAAAAAAGCAAAAATCTACAAAAAAAAGTACCACTCTTTAGTGGAAGAGCTTTACGAGCTTGAATCGAAACTCTTGGAAAATCCTGCACAAGGAAATGATTTAGGTAGCGGACTTTTTAAAATCAGACTAGCCATAAAAAGTAAAGGAAAGGGTAAAAGTGGTGGTTTTAGAATCATAACCTACCTGGTTTCTACTTCCATTGATGGAATTGTGATTAATATGTTAACGCTCTATGATAAATCAGAAGAAAGTAGCATTGATAAAAAAGAGCTTCAAAAGATAATAAATGCATTATAAATTTGCTGGAAGCAGCAATCAATAACTATATATGAAAGTTTCAGTATTGGCCAGTTCATTAATTGGCTCAGAAATTATAAAAATCGGTAACGAAGTTAACGAGATGAAACGCAAAGGTGCATCAATCGCTAACTTAACTATCGGCGATTTCGATGCAAATATCTATCCGATTCCCACGGAACTAAAAGCCGGAATTGTAGATGCGTATAACGCCAATCAAACAAATTATCCTCCTGCAGATGGGGTTTTAACTTTAAGAGAAACTGTTTCTGAATTGCTGAACGATAGATTTGGGCTGGAATATAACACCAATAGCATTTTGATTTCCGGCGGTTCTCGTCCGTTAATTTATGCTACTTACTTAGCTTTAATTGATCCGGGAGACACAGTTGTTTTCCCTGCACCATCCTGGAACAATAACCACTATTGCCATTTAACTTCTGCAAAAGCAATCGCTGTAGAAACCGATGCGGCGCATCACTTCATGCCAACTGCAACGCAGTTAAGGCCTCATTTGAAAGGCGCAACATTATTGGCCTTATGCTCTCCGTTAAATCCAACAGGAACCATGTTCGATGCAGATTCATTAGCAGAAATCTGTGATGCTGTTTTGGAAGAAAATGCGTCACGCGGAGCAGATGAAAAACCTTTATACCTCATGTACGATCAGATTTACTCGCTTTTAACTTTCGGCAAAGCGCATGTAAATCCCGTATCATTGCGTCCGGCAATGCGCGAGTTTACCGTTTTTGTAGATGGTAGTTCGAAATGTTTAGCCGCAACAGGTGTACGCGTAGGCTGGGGTTTTGGTCCTGAAGACATCATCAACAGAATGAAAGCACTGGTTGGCCACATGGGCGCATGGGCTCCAAAGGCTGAACAAGTTGCAATGTCGCATTATTTTAATGACAAAACACAGGTTGATACTTTCCTGACCAGTTTTAAAGCTCAGATTCAGGATAGCTTAAATGCACTTTACGATGGCTTCAATGAATTGAAGAGTGAAGGTTTCCATGTGGAGGCCGTTGAACCGATGGGTGCAATTTACCTGACGATTAAAATAGATTACATCGGAAAAACGACAGAAGATGGCCAGCTATTGAAAGACAGTGCTGATGTCAATTTCTATTTAATTAAGGAAGCAGGAGCAGCCCTGGTGCCGTTCTCAGCATTCGGAAATGAAGATAGCATGCCATGGTTTCGCGCGTCGGTAGGTGCCTGCACTTTACAGGATATTAAAGACATGCTACCCAGGATTAAAATTGCGCTTAGCAAGTTAAAATAGCTAAATAAAATATTGCTGCCGTTGAAAACACCTATTGACAATGGCGCTAATAATGAAACCCTAATTTCACATCCATGTTGCTGTGTAACAACATCAACTCAGAAGCATCCCGACCGAAAGGAAAGGATGCTTTGTTTTTTTAACCGGGTTATGCCGTTATGTTAATGTTATTGAAGCCATCCCCGTAAAACTTGACTGCATTGGCTTTACCTTGTTTTGCAAACAACATTCGGGGATTAGCATACAAGAACCGCCCTCACGTTGACGAATTTTGTAGGAGAAGAAAACATTACATCATGGAAATAAAAAAAGTCAAATTAGGAAGCGATGGACTGGAAGTAGCTCAAATCGGACTAGGCTGCATGGGGATGACCGGATTTCAGGACGGACACATGTATGGCCCTGCAGATGAGCATGAGGCCATTGCGACCATTCACAGATCGCTGGAACTCGGAGGGAATTTTCTGGATACAGCCGACCTGTATGGTCCTTTCAAAAATGAGCAGCTCATAGCAAAAGCAATTGCCGGAAACCGAAACCAATATACCATAGCCAGTAAATTTGGTTGGGAAATAGATGCACAGAATCAGGTAACCTGGGCCATTAATGGCAAAAAGGATTACGTAAAAAAAGCAGTTGAACGTTCCCTAAAAAATTTAGATACCGATTATATTGATCTGTACTACATGCACAGATTGGATAAAAATACACCTATCGAAGAAACGGTTGGCGCCATGAGCGAGCTGATTAAAGAAGGAAAGATTGGTTATATTGGTTTATCAGAGGTTTCATCAGAAACAATAAGAAGAGCACATGCCATACATCCGGTTACCGCTGTTCAGAGTGAATACTCACTTTTCGAACGTACAGTAGAAGAGCGCGGCGTTCTGAAAACCTTGAATGAACTGGGAATCGGTTTTGTGGCTTACTCCCCACTGGGAAGGGGCTTTTTAACCGGACAAATCCGCAGCATTGACGATCTGCCCGAGAACGATTTCCGCAGGGCCATTCCAAGATTTCAGGAAGCGCATTTCCATAAGAATATCGAACTGGTCAGAGCCATTGAAACAATGGCTGCCGAAAAAGGTGTTACGCCTTCGCAACTGGCCCTGGCATGGATCATTAATCAGGGTATCCTGCCTATTCCAGGTACCAAAAGACGAAAATATGTGGAACAAAACCTGGCTGCTGCCGCTATAACCTTAAGTAAAGCAGAAATGAACAGCCTCGAAAACATTATCCCATTGGGAACCGATACAGGACTACCTTACGATGAGTTCAGCATGGGACTAATCGATTAAACCACTTTCCATCTGCGGATAACTGTTTGCAGATGGAATACTTCTTTTAGAATTTTTAAATTAGCAACTATGAATGCCATTAAATCAATTTCACAATTCCATAGGTTATTGTCGTTGCCCGAACCCTTACATCCTTTGGTGAGCGTGATCAACCTTGATCAATGTACATTTCTGGAAGATGAAATCTGGGAAGGCTTTGTTAATCACTTTTACTGCGTGGCATTGAAAGAGAGGCAACAGGAAAAATCAGATATGGGCAGCAGCATTACGATTACGATAAGGGTGTGCTGAGTTTTACTGCACCAAATCAGGTTCAGCAGCTGGATTTACGCAATACCGAATGCGGATCGGGTTATTTACTGATTTTTCATCCCGATTTCCTGCTTAAACATCCGCTGGCGGCCAATATTGGGAGCTATGGCTTTTTTTCGTATGCGGTGAATGAAGCCTTACACCTCTCGGAAGACGAAGAAAAGAATTTGATAGCCATTCTCGACAAAATTAACCTCGAATGTGCGCATATCGACAGACATACGCAGGAAATTATCTTATCGCAAATTGAATTGCTGCTAAATTACTCCAAACGCTTTTACGAAAGGCAGTTCATCACAAGAAAAAACAATAATCACCAGTTGTTAATCAGATTTGAACAAATTATGGAGGCTTATTTTTCTGAGCAGACTACCGCAGCAAATGGGCTGTTGACGGTCAATTATGTGGCCGGACAGATGAACCTTACACCAAATTACCTGAGCGACTTGTTAAGGATACATACGGGCCAAAATACACAACAGCATATCCATATAAGAGTAATAGAGAAAGCTAAAGAACAGCTTTCTACCACCAATCTTTCTGTCAGTGAAATTGCCTACAAACTCGGTTTCGAACACGCTCAGTCTTTCAGTACCTTATTCAAAAAGAAAACCAATATGTCGCCGTTGGAGTTCAGGCAAACTTTTAACTAAAAGGCATATCAGATTTCCTTTTTCAAGGCACTGATGGTTTCCATCACGTATTTGATTACCGGATCGTTGAGATCGGGATTCCGGAGCCGATCTCTAAGCTTGTCGTTCCAATCTACCAATGCATCTTCGGGGGTATCGCCCGAACCGCAAATCCCATTTTGCAAATCAGGACCTAAGACGGCATAATAACTTGCGCCATTTTTAAAGAGCAATGGCCTGAATTCATTTACATACTGCGGCAAACGAAACCGGCTAAACTCGAAGCTGATCTCCTGATCAGGGCGAACACTCATCTGTTCCATAATCATCATTTTGATGAATATACAGTATACATTAAAACTTGTTTTTCAGATAAGATTAAGTTATTATTAAATCTGCATTCAACAGTTTATCCGGCCAATACAGCTTTAACCATTTCCCTGTTGGGCTTAGACACAGGAATTTTTTCTCCGCTATTCATTAGCAGTACCCCGCCATCTTCCTTTAGCCAACTTTTTACAAATTTTGGATTAACCAAATGGCTTTGATGTGCGCGTAAAAAGCCTTGTGGTTTCAGCAAATCTGAATATTCTTTTAATGGCTTCGAAATCAGGATTTTTTCCCCACTCACTAAATAGAAAAAAGTGTAGGTATTATCTGCTTCACAACGCATAATATCATCAACCGAAACATACCTGATTTCTTGTTGCTGAGGCAATGCAATTTTTGGAACAGCTGGCTCAGTGCGCTTCATCTGACTAAGAAGAAAACTAAGCTGTTCACCGTTTATTTTACTTTTAATCCGCCTTTCAGCCTTAATTACTGCTTGCTGCAGTTCATCGGGATCAACAGGTTTCAAAAGATAATCAAGCGCAGCAAATTTAACTGCCTGAATTCCGTACTGGTCAAATGCGGTAACAAAAATCACTTCACATGTTTTTTCGGTTAAACGGCTTAACAAATCAAAACCGGTATTTTTCCCCATCTGTATATCAAGAAAAAGTAAATCGGGTTGGTGCAGATTAATCTGGATCAGCGCATCATCAATATTTGCAAGGGTAGAAATTACTCTGATATGTGGGCAATGCTTCGCCAGCAAAGTATTAAGGTTTTCCAGATTAGCTTGTTCATCATCTACTAATATTGCTCTCATTTTATAGCCATTGCGTTAAGGTAACGGATACTAAAGTACCATTTAAGCCTGATTTTATATCCAATACAAAAGGTGTTTCCTTGTGTAGGGTATTTAGTAAAGATATCCGGTTTTTGCTCAGCATCAAGCCTAAACCATTGTAAGTTTGCTCTGTCTCAAAACCTTCACCATTATCGGTTATTTTTAAAATCAAATCTGAATTACGTTTTTCAAATACCACTTCGACCCGACCTGTTCTACCTTTATCGGCAATCCCGTGTTTCACTGCGTTTTCAACAAAAGGCTGCAATAACATAGCCGGTATTTCTACATTTTCAGTATCCAGTTCGGATGATGCCTGAATGGAATATTCAAAACCGAATCGCAATTGTTCCATTTGGAGATAATCATCGAGTAATGTTTTTTCTTCTGCCAGGCTGATCAGCTCTTTGCTATCCAGAACGTTCCTGGTCAATCTGGCAAATTTACTGAGGTAGCGGTTAGCATGATCAATCTCATTTTTATTCATCAGGTTTTGAATGCCGGCCAGTGCATTAAATAAAAAGTGGGGGTTAAGCTGTGAGCGCACAGAGTTTAATTGAAGCTGAGCAAGTTCTTTTTGTTTAGCCTGCTGTGCAAGTTTCTTAGCCTCTTTCTTTTTGACGTAGGTGAGGGTTGCCCCGAAAACAGCACCGCAAATGGCACATATTATTAAACCATAAATGATTAATTGTTTTTCGGAGAAAAGTCTTGTCTTATTTTTTAAAACATTGAACTTTATTTTTTGCGCCTGCTTATTGAGATCTGAAAAATGATCTGATTTGGTATAAACAGTTATCACATAACCTCCCGGGCTTTTGAAATACTTTGAATCTATCATCATTATCGAGTTTCCATCTTTATCAAAACCCGACCAATTTGGGGAAAGTAAATTCATGCCACGGCCATCGATATTTTGCAACGTAACACCGTAAATACTGTTTAAATCCGTATTTTTGATGGTTATTCCAATCGCTTTGGTATCATCATTATTCTTTATTTTATCGCCATCTTTGAATGGGTTCGGTTGCCACCCGTTAACTCCTTTTCTCGAAGTGTAAACAGATGTAAACAATATCTCGGCACCCTTTATAGGTTTGTTATAAATAATGCCATAGCTAACCTTGGTTTTTTGAGGTAACTTATACATTCTTACCTCCAATTTTTTGTTTGCGATATTGTAAGTCCCCAAGTCCATGGTCAAAGAACCTGGAAAATCGCTCGCACTATTCCACCTAAATTTTACCTTATCAGGAATCAATTGATCTTTCAAAAGCACTGTATCATTTTGTATTATAGAGTACCTGTAGAATTGAATACTATCTTTATGGATTCTTGTCTCAAGCTCAATCCTTTTTGCTCCCGTTAACAGCGATAGGTTTCCAAACGGAGCGTTATCTAAATTTAAATAAGGAACGACCTTTTTCGTGCCACCATCAACAAGCATAAATACATTGCAATTGGACCATCTCGATAGCAGTGAATAATGCATCGGGTTTCCATATTCGTCAACAAGGTACTTGTTTTTATTCTGCGCACTTAATAGCTGCGCTGTTAACATCAATAAATACAGTAGCGTTATATTTTTCATGTTTGGAATTTTTTATAAAGCTGCACTTAATAGCTAGCCTTAAAAACCCCAAAATAGTAAATGAAACCTTTAAACTAGTTTTTGATGCTTATGAGATAGAATTTACTTCTGAGAGATACATTCTAGCTTTAAACTTATTGTTACTAAAATAAGTTTTTAGCCCGCTGATCTACCCAGAAAAGTGCCACAGATCTGAACTCATCTAATATAAAAACGATATGGCCAAGCTTCCCTTTTTCCTCAGGGTTGATACGGAGATTCAATGAAACTTGAATTGAAAAATTCAATTTAACCTGCTTCAAAGTCTAATGAAATATAGTGATTCTCACGCGAGTTAATAAACCCTAAAGGAGCTCAATTTTCCGCAGAGGCCAATTTTGCCAGATTGGCAGATTAACAGGGGCTTAGTGCGGGATTAACAGGGGGGTGACAGGGGGTTAGTAGGGACAAATCCCTGACAACCCTCTACCAAAACCGTGTCAACACCTCTTCAATGTTCAGTCAGATAAGTGAATAAATTGTTTGTCGGCTGCCTTCAGATTCGATGAATTTCATATACAATCTGGTGAACCTCATACGCAGAGAACTTCCAATGAAAACACCCCTGGGAAATAACGAATATAATACCTTGCTTTATAGGCAAAAAACTTAAATTTGCGACAATACAAATCAAAATTATCATGAGTTTCAGAATAGAACACGATACTATGGGCGAGGTTCAGGTGCCTGCCGACAAATACTGGGGTGCACAAACCGAACGCTCACGCAACAACTTCAAAATTGGCCCGGAAGGTTCCATGCCTAAAGAGATTATCCATGCTTTTGGTTATCTGAAAAAAGCTGCGGCTTTGGCAAACACTGAACTTGGCGTACTTTCTGCAGAAAAAGCTGATTTAATTGCTAAAGCCTGTGATGAAATCATTGCAGGGGATTTAGATGATCAGTTTCCTTTGGTTATCTGGCAAACCGGTTCAGGTACTCAAAGTAACATGAACGGAAACGAAGTAATCGCCAATCGTGCTCACGTGATTAACGGAGGGGCGCTGGCTGATGATAAGAAAGTTCTTCACCCAAATGACGATGTAAACAAATCACAGTCATCAAACGATACTTACCCAACTGCAATGCACATTGCAGCTTATAAACTTACAGTTGAAAATACCATTCCGGGACTGGAGCAATTGCGTAATGCACTCGCTAAAAAAGTAGAGGAGTTCTCAGGAATTACCAAAACCGGCCGTACCCACTTTATGGATGCTACCCCCCTAACATTAGGTCAGGAGTTTTCAGGTTATGTTCAGCAAATCGACAACAGCATCAGGGCCATTAAAAATGCTTTGGTAATGGTTGCCGAATTAGCACTAGGTGGTACTGCTGTAGGTACAGGCTTAAACACGCCAAAAGGCTACGACGTATTGGTAGCGAAAAAAATAGCAGAATTAACCGGGCTTCCATTTGTAACTGCTCCGAATAAATTTGAAGCATTAGCCGCTCACGATGCCATGGTAGAACTTTCTGGCGCCTTAAAACGCACAGCAGTTGCCTTGATGAAGGTCGCTAACGATGTTAGAATGTTGAGTTCTGGTCCGCGTTGTGGAATTGGAGAAATTGTAATCCCTGATAACGAGCCGGGATCATCGATCATGCCAGGTAAAGTTAACCCTACTCAACCGGAAGCCTTAACAATGGTTTGCGCACAGGTGATGGGTAATGATGTAGCTGTTTCAATTGGTGGAATGTCCGGTCACTTCGAACTGAATGTTTTCAAACCTTTAATCGCAGCGAATGTTTTACAATCGGCTCGTTTACTTGGAGATGCATGTGTTTCTTTCACTGTAAAATGTGCAGAAGGAATTACAGCTAACTTACCAGAGATTGAAAAGCACTTACAAAACTCTCTAATGTTGGTAACTGCTCTAAATCCTCATGTGGGTTACGAAAATGCAGCAAAAATTGCTAAGAAAGCACATAAAGAAAATAAAACACTAAAGGCTGCAGCTGTAGAATTGGGTTTACTAACCAGCGAACAATTCGATGAGTGGGTACGTCCGGAAGATATGGTTGGAAGCTTAAAATAAGCTTTAAACAAAGTTGCTGATTACTAACTCATGAAGTAAGGGTCAGCAACTTTTATCAAAGGCGCTATCCGGATTGCAGCCCGAAAAATTCAACATGGAAATAGCAGTTGGCAACGTGTTTTAATTTTTTAAAAAAATACAGGAGATTTACTTATGACGATATTGTATAGCTTGGTTTCGCTTTTATCCCCATTGATTATTTTCATCACTTGCTGTTATTACATTTCCAAACAAGTTAAAATTGATTCCATTTTAATGTTGATTGGTTCTTCCATTTCAATTTTGATCAGCATTTTTTATAATATATTAATGCCATTCCTGATGCAATCACGAAACCTTTCAATGACTGAAACCACCAGCTATTACAGCATTGCAGGGGTCATTGGATTCTTCGGTGGAATCTCTTTTGCGGCAGGTCTTTTGATACTGATCTATAATACCGTAAATAGCTTCAGAAGCTTCCCTGATTCATTCCCACCGAACGAATTTAAATAATATATGCCTTCAATTATTAAGTTTGCCAACTCGAAAGCGTTCAATGGAGGTTTCCGGCTAAAGCATTTATCCCTTATACTTTTCACATTTTCTGTTCTACAGCTTGCCTGTTCTTCCCGGCCCAACATACAGGGTAAAGGAGAGGAATTTATGCAGGGCATCTGGAATGAAGATTCTGTTGCGTTTAGCAATAAGTTAAGTAATTATACCCAGCACCACTTCAAGATCACCTGCGATTCGGTTTACATTGACTTTGTCACGCACAGCAAAACCAATTTTTATGAAGATTCATGTTACAACAATGGTGTCTGGAAAGAATATGCCAAAGGGGTTTACGCCGTTCGGGGTGATACCCTATTTGTTGGAGCCACCTTTACCAATGCCTATTACAAGCAAAAAATCTCAGGATGCTACAGAATCGGCCGATATGAGAAAAATTTCCTCATCAGGAAAAAATCAGCTGATACCCTGGTACTGGAAAGCCTGAGCGACCAAAGAGAAATTAAATTATCCTTAAAGGAGAAAGTTACCTGTGTACAAAAAGAATTATAATATGATATTCAAATCAATCAAAAAGAAACTATTTACAATTGCTGCCGTTGGTTTAATGGCTTACCTTCCATTACAGGCCAATGCATGGGGTATGATTGGCCACCGCGTAGTTGGAGAAATTGCCGACAGTTACCTTACAGCTAAAGCCCGGAAAGCAATCCAGGCAATCCTGGGTTCAGAAAGCATCGCAATGTCGGCAAACTGGGGAGATTTTATCAAGTCAGACTCAACCTACAACTATCTTTACAACTGGCATTTTGTTAATCTCCCTGGCGGACTGGATAAACAAGGTGTATACAATATTCTGGAGACTGAAAAGGCCCCAAATCTATACAACAAGATTGTTGACCTGACCGCTGTTTTGAAGAAACCAGGAAGTACAGCGAGCGAGAAAAAACTGGCACTGCGTATGTTGATCCACATGATGGGCGATTTATGTCAGCCTATGCACGTTGCACATAAGGAAGATTTGGGGGGCAATAGGGTCTCGGTACTATGGTTTAATGAAAAGTCCAACCTACACCGGGTATGGGATGAACAGTTGATCGAGTACCAGCAACTGAGCTACACCGAATATACTAAAGCAATCAATCATCCATCTGCTGTTCAATTATACAACTGGAGAAATACCAGCCTGAAAGATTGCATTTATGATTCGTATCAGGTTTGTTCAAAAATTTACGATTACACCAAACCAGATGCTAAGCTAAGCTATCGCTACAATTTTGACTGGGTTGGTACGCTTAATGAACAGTTGTTAAAAGGTGGAGTTCGGCTTGCGCAAATGCTAAACACCATTTATAAGTAAGCATAAAGCCCATGTTGCTCATTCGTTATGCAGTCACCTAGGGAAATCATTTTAATTATAATTAAAGACTAAAAAATAAAGATCAGATTTTGAAAATTTTAATGGTTTGCCTGGGTAATATTTGTCGCTCACCACTGGCAGAAGGTATCATGCGGCATTTAACGGCTGAGCAAAACCTGAATTGGGAAATTGCTTCTGCAGGTACAGGAAACTGGCATATTGGTAAAGCGCCGGATTACAGGAGTGTGAAAGCAGCGAAATCCTTTGGCTATGATATCAGCACACAACGCGCGCAGCAATTCAACCACTCCATGTTTGCCAGATATGATCTGATTCTGGTAATGGACAGAAACAACCTGAAGGACGTACAAAATCTCGCTCAGAGTGAGGAAGAGCGCAAAAAGGTAAAACTGTTTCTCGACAATGATGAAGTAACCGATCCATACTGGGACGATGCATTGTTTGATCCGGTATGCCTGCAGGTTGAAAAAAGATGTAGAGAAATTATCAAACAACTTTCTTAAATTTATCTTTTAAATTAATAAACTAACCAATTATGAAAAACGCAGCTTCTGCTTGCTTGCTTCTTTGCAGTATCTTCCTGTTTCAAAGTTTCACTAACACTAAAAAATCAGCAAGAATTTTAGTGTTCTCGAAAACAAAAGGATACAGACACAATTCAATAGAAACCGGAAAGCTTGCGATTCAAAAACTGGGTTTGAGCAAGAACTTTGTGGCCGATACCACAGAAAATGCTGATGCGTTTACCGAAGCAAATTTAAAGAAATATGCCGCTGTGGTTTTCCTCAGCACTACAGGCGACGTACTGAATGACAAGCAACAGATTGCTTTTGAACGTTACATTCAGGCTGGAGGCGGTTATGTTGGCATCCATGCCGCAACAGATACTGAGTACGACTGGCCATGGTACGGCAAACTAGCAGGCGCCTATTTCATTAGCCATCCTGCTGTACAGGAAGCCCGGTTTCTTATCAAAGATTACAATCATCCTTCTACAAAATTTATCACAGACTCTGTGTGGATGCACAAAGATGAGTTATACAACTTTAAAGATATCAACCCTGACATTAAGGTGCTTATTAATATCGATGAACGTTCGTATACCGGAGGTAAGAACGGATCAAACCACCCATTTAGCTGGTACCACGACTTTGACGGCGGAAGGGCCTTTTATACATCCATGGGGCATACCAAGGAAACCTGGGATGAAGATAAATTCTTAAAGCACCTTTCAGGGGGCATTGAATATGCCATTGGAAACCAGAAAAAATTAAACTACAGCAAAGCTCATTCAAATTTTTAAGCAGCTCTATTCCAAAAGCCGCAGCTTACCCGCCGATTGTTCTCTTGTAGTTTACCAGATAAATATAATGCAGCATACAAAACGAGGCGATAGCACCAAAGGTATGCCATAAAAAATGAGTACCTACAGTTAGAATCTCCCATTTATCGGCAATGCGGAAGGTAAGGGCAAAAATAAAAGACAACAGGGCAAAGCCTACCCACTTTCCGTTCCGCCACTCTGTTTTAATCAGGTAACCAAAAACCGGGAATAAAACCAGCGCCGCCATAAAGGCGTAATTGATGTTAATGAAAATCTGAAAGTCTCCATTTGAAAAAAGTTTCCGCACATAAAACTGAAATACTGCATAAACAATTACGATAAGTGCGGCAAAATACCACCTGGTAATTTTGGCCAGGAAATACACGCCTGCCGATAAACATAAAAGCATAATCGGCATCCAGTCCATCATAATGAAAACAGGCCATCGGCGTAATCCATGATAGGTAGTTCCACCAATACCTCCAATATACAGCAATACCAGTGCAATGGTTAAGAACGTATGCTGCCTGCCTTTTCCCCAGATTTTAAATGTCCAGTACACTGCAATAGCCAGAAAGAAACAGCTTGTAACCGTGTTTAGCGGTTCCGGGAATAATTGATTAAGATTGGTTTCTGTATATATTGTGCCACCATCAGGCGGAGTTTGGAGTATCATCATTTTGAGACAATTAGATTGTTCAGAGAATACTAATAAAAGCATTTAATGTGGGTTTCTGTTCCAAACAACAAGTAAAAAATTTGCGACTGAAACTTAACAGAAAGTTATTCATGTTGTCTTTCAGCTTGTATGCAACTAAACCTGAAACCGTTTTTATAAAATGACAAACCTTTTGTATCTGATCGTGTTGAATTTATACATCAAATCTAAAAATATGAAAACTACAACAGTAACATCAGAAATTTTAAATGACCTTGTTCAAATAAATAACGACCGTATTGCAGGTTATGAAAAAGCACGTAAAGAATTAACAGATAGCGACGCTGATTTGAAATCGTTGTTTCTTAATATGATTGAAGAAAGTCAGAAATACAAAATGGCACTTGCAACGGAAGTTGCAGCATCGGGTGAAGATATCGAGACCGGCACAACTACTTCAGGTAAAATTTACAGAGGATGGATGGATGTTAAAGCCTTGTTTACAGGCCATGATCGTCAAACAGTTCTAAACAACTGCGAGTTTGGAGAAGATGCTGCTCAAAATGCTTATAAAGCAGCTTTAGAAGAAGAAGAACTTCCTGCAAACATCAGAGCGTTGATCTCTGACCAGAAAGCTGCTCTAAGAACCTCTCATGATGAGATTAAGAGATTACGCGATTCACAGGCATAATCAATAGCCATTAATAACATTTAAACAAAAAAGCCGAAGGTTCGCTGATCATGATCAGCGAACCTTCGGCTTTATATTCTGTGCCTATGCCTCCAGCTCTTTGTCCAGATGCTCAGTAACGCGTTGAATGGTGTTGTCTATTGTATTACTTAATATGGTCAGATACGAACCTTTTTTAGCATTACTGATTGCATCCTGAAGGCATTCAGTACTTCTGTTATTAATAATAATCTCCTTATTAGGATCTATTTCTTTTATCCCCTTTACCAAAAGCTCCACCAGTTCCTGCTGATCCCTTCCGCGAAGGTATTTTTCCTGACAGATATATATTTTATCAAACATCTGAGCAGCAATTCTTGCAGTTTCCACAATATCCTCATCCCTCCTGTCCCCTGTACCAGAAATAATACCCACATGTTCAGTGGCCTCAACACTTTGTAGGAAAGCTTTTACGCCGTTAAAGCCATCAGGATTATGTGCAAAATCTACCAGAACTTTGAAATCTTTAAATCTGAATACATTCATCCGTCCTGGGGTATGTGCTGCAGATGGTATAAAAGTTTCTAGTGCCAAACGGATGTCTTCAGGTTTGTATCCCCATAAGTAAGCCGATAAAGTTGCCGCCAATACATTCTGGATCATGAAGTTCACCGCACCACCAAAGGTAAGTGGAATGTGAGTGGCCTTATCTACCCGAAGTTTCCAGTCGCCGGTTTTAATGGTAATGTAACCGTTTTCATAAATGGCAGCAATTCCACCTTTTTTACAATGGTCTTTAATTACGGGATTGTTTTCATCCATACTGAAATAAGCCACGTTACAGCGTGCGTCTCTGGCAATCTTAACGCAATAACCATTATCAGCGTTTAATACCGCCCAGCCTTTACGGCGAACGGCACCAATTACCACCGCTTTAACCCGAGTTAAATCATCGAGGTTATGGATATCCGCTATTCCGAGGTGATCTTCCTGAATATTGGTTACCACACCAATATCACAGGCATTAAATCCCAATCCAGCCCTTAAAATGCCCCCACGGGCAGTTTCCAGCACAGCAAATTCCACTGTAGGATCTTTCAATATAAATTCGGCACTTACCGGTCCGGTGGTGTCACCCTTCATCAGCATGGTGTTATGTACATAAACACCGTCGCTCGTGGTATACCCAACACGTTTTCCGTTGCTTCGAATGATGTGCGCAATTAAGCGTGTAGTAGTGGTTTTACCATTGGTACCTGTTACAGCTATAATTGGAATCTGAGATAATTTCCCTTGCGGATAAAGCATATCGATTACCGATGCAGCTACGTTTCTTGGTAAACCTTCACTTGGAGCAAGGTGCATTCTAAATCCAGGGGCCGCATTAACCTCTAACACCACACCACCATTTTCAGTTAACGGTTGTGTTAAATTCTGCGCCATAATATCGATACCACAAATATCCAGGCCAATTACCCTTGAAATCCGCTCGCATATAAATATGTTTTGTGGATGAACAATATCTGTTACATCAATCGATGAACCACCCGTACTCAAATTAGCCGTTGATTTTAGATATACAATTTCACCCTTCTCCGGTATGGTTTCCAGCGTATATTCCTTTTTAGCCAGCAAATCCAGGGTATCCCGGTCCACACTGATTTCAGTTAACACATTTTCATGTCCATAACCACGGCGTGGATCCTCATTTTCCTTATCGATAAGCTCCTGAATGGTATGAATACCATTTCCTCTAACATGGGCCGGGTCGCGCTGCGCTGCAGCAACCACTTTATGATCGATTACCAGCACGCGGAAGTCGAAGCCTGTAATAAATTTTTCAATAATAACCCTGCGTGAGAAGGTTTTGGCATATTCGAAAGCAGCTAATGCTGCCTCCATCGTTTTTACATTTATTGTAGCGCCTTTTCCGTGATTTCCATCCAAAGGTTTAAATACAAGTGGAAAACCAACTTTTTTCACTGAAGCTTCCAGCTCATCAGGATTGGAAATGGTAACACCGGAAGCAACCGGAATTGCAGCCTCAGTTAATAAGCGCTTCGTTTCTTCTTTATTGCTGGCAATGTCGACAGCAATGCTACTGGTTTTTTCCGTCATGGTAGCCCTGAAGCGCACCTGATTTTTCCCGTAACCCAATTGCACGAGCGAGCTTTTGTTTAACCTGATCCATGGAATACTTCTGCTCACCGCCTCTTCTACGATAGAACCAGTACTTGGCCCTAATGCCTCCAACAGACGGATTTCTTTCATCCTGTGGATATCGTGCTCCAAATCATACTCTCTGTTATCGATCAATGCCTCCGCAATTCGAACCGCAGCCTCAGCAGAGTAAACCCCTACTTTTTCTTCCAGATAGCTGAATACCACATTGTAAATGCCTTCAGTTTTAGTTTGGCGTGTACGGCCAAAACCTGTATCCATCCCTGCAAGTGTTTGTATTTCCAGTGCAATATGTTCAATCACATGGCCCATCCATGTGCCTTCTTTTACACGGGTGAAGAACCCACCTTCAACGCCTTTTGAACAGCGGTGGGTAAACATACTGGGCAATAGTTTTTCAATTCTTTCACTAAATCCGTCGATGCTATTGGTTGGCCTTTGCTCCATATCCTCCAGATCCAGACGCATTTGGATAAGCTTTTTCCTGCTAATTGACCAGATATTTGGCCCTCTCAATACTTGTATGTTTAATATCTTCATGTAATAATTTGTTCGTTTTCTAAATGCAGTTTAGGATGGCCTTTTTAATCAGTTTGATGGATAAAATTAATGACTGTAAATTATACATTTATTTTGAAAATAGACGCCCAAATAGCTAAATCAAAAATCTGGCTTATTTGTTTTGTTTTCAGCATCATTCAAACGAATTTAAAGGGCAGAAAATTTCAACTTTTGTTAATAAAGCGAATATTATTGACAAAAAAAGTCGTGTTTTTTATCTTAAGCTGATATATTTGGGTTTTTCGATATAATTATAATACACAAAGAATGGTTCCGAAAGGTAAACTCATTATTATTGGTGGGGCAATCAACACAGGAAGCTTTGCAGAAACGCAGTTCGGCTTAACTGACAATATGAATTTTTTTGAGCGTGGAATTTTAAAACGAATTACTACAGAATCCGTACGCGACACAGAATCCCGGTTTGAGATCATCACTACCGCCTCACTCATGCCTGAAAAGGTTGGTGAAGAATACATTAAAGCTTATGCACAGCTCGATGTACACAACCTGGGTGTATTAAATATTACCAACCGCGAGGAAGCAAACGCTGAAGAAAACTATGAAAGGATCAAGGCTGCAGAAGTCATTATCTTTACAGGAGGCGATCAGCTGCGTTTGTCATCCATATTTGGAGGGACCAAAATACATCAGCTTTTATTGGAAAAATATAGAAACGAACCTGTGGTAATTGCCGGTACATCTGCCGGGGCTGCTGCAAGTTCAAAAAATATGATCTATCAAGGCAGCAGTAAAGACGCCCTTTTGAAGGGTGAGGTCAAAATTACAGGTGGGCTTGGCTTTATTGATGATGTAATTGTAGACACGCATTTCGTTCAACGGGGAAGAATAGGCCGTTTACTGTATGCAGCTGCCAGCAACCCTGGTATTCTGGGTATCGGACTTGGAGAAGATACCGGTTTGTTTATTTCAGAGGGCCACACCATGGAAGCCATTGGTTCCGGGATGGTGATATTGGTTGACGGGAGACACATGGCCGACACCAACTTAACTGATGTGGAAATGGGGCAACCTGTATCCATCAAAAATATGGTTGTACACGTCATGTGCGACGGAGATGTTTACGATTTAACCGATCATAGTCTGGTGATTCACCACCCAAAGGTTGCTCCGATAGCATAAAACTTAACCCGATACTTGATACAACAAAAATGAAACTCATTATACACGGAGGCTTTTTCAGTGAGTCATCCACCAATCAGGAGACCAAAAAAGCTAAACAGGATGCGCTTTCGGATATTGTTCGCCTTGGACATGAATACCTGAAAACACATACGGCTTTGGAAACTGTTGTTTATACGGTTGCATTGCTGGAAGATAATGAGCTGTTCAATGCCGGTATCGGTTCACAAATTCAAAGTGATGGCAAAGTGCGGCTGAGTGCATCACTAATGGACGGTAAAACCGAAAAATTCAGCGGTGTAATTAATGTAGAAGATATTAAAAATCCGATAGCGGTTGCAAAGCAGTTACTTCCTTACGACGACCGCGTTTTGAGTGGCGAGGGCGCCCAAATCTTTGCAAGGGAAAATGGCTTTGACTACTTCAACCCGATTACTCCTCAACGACAATCGGAATATGAGGCGAAACTAAACCAGCAAAACAATAAAGGCACCGTAGGTTGTGTAGCACTTGATGCTGAAGGTAACCTTGCCGCTGCCACTTCAACAGGAGGTAAAGGATTCGAAATTCCATGCAGGGTGAGCGACTCAGCAACAGTTGCCGGAAACTTTGCCAATCAACATGCAGGGATTTCATGCACCGGCGTTGGAGAAGATATTGTAAGCGGTGCATTGGCGGCTAAAATTGTTACCAGGGTAACCGACGGATTTTCTTTAAAAGATGCTGCAGATAAAACCTTTACCGAACTGGCGGTACTTGATGGCTTTGCCGGAATCATTGGAATTTCTGCTGCGGGTGAAATTTACCATTGCGATTCTCATCCCTATATGGTGTGGGCATCTTTTGATGGTAATTTACAGGTATTTAGCTAAAATTTCAATTAAAGTATTATTTTTGTTGCATGACCAAAATTTTACTGGCTTTTATCAGCCTTTTTGCATCATTACAACTTTACGCTCAAAACATCGAAAAATCCGATTATCAGGAACCAAACGGTGGTACAGCTATCAATATTGCCGTTTCCAAATTTGACCTCGAAGATGGTAACACTTTCTTTGAAGAGGCTGAAGATTCAGAACGCAAAGGCGACTATAATGAAGCACTCACACTTTTTGGTAAAGCGGCATTTGAATACAACGCCATAAAAAACTTCGGCAAATATGGTCAGGCCATTTTAAAAATGAGCAACATGCACTATCAGCTTGGCCGCTTCGGTGATGCAGAGCAGATTTTACTGAACGTTGCCTTAAAGAACTACTCCAAAATGGGCAGCAAGCCCGGTCTGATGAACTCGTATAACCTGTTAGGACGTGTTTATCTTGCAAACAACAAGTACACGCAATCCATGTGGTTCTACACGCAGCAAGGTATCCTGGCCAAGCAATTGAGAAGCGATCACGCATACATTGAATCCGTTCTGGGAATTGTTCAGGTAAAAATCAAAAAAAGAGATTTCACACTTGCACTTCGTGATTTAAAATCTGCAGAGTGGCTGGCTACTTCAATTAAAAGCAACCAGTATAAAAACCAGATCCGGGATGCCCGGGAGCTCATCGCTGCCAAAACAAGCGCTAAAGCGAAAAGCTAGTTAGCTTCACCATAATCACTTTGTAATATTCTTTAATCGATTGGTTAAGCCTGCCGGATGGTAAAACAATTTTAAATCTGTCACGTTAGCTTTAGAGATTGTTAAATAAAAAGCTTTTAGCTAGATTTGAGAAAGTTTTAACAAGAGACAGTAATAATGCTGTCTCTTTTTTGTTTTTTTGATAAAATGGTATCATATTGGCTATATAGAATTGGAAATGGATTTTAAATCATTTAAAGAGATGTTAAAGAGAATATTTTTTGTAATTTTTACGGCTGCTGTACTGGCTTGTCACGCATCGCCTAAAACTCAGCCTATAGTTGAGGGAGTTACCAATGTTAAACCCGACGAGCAACAACAACTGGTGATTAAAGAAGTTGTTAATCTGATTGAAAGCTACAATTACAAAAAAATCCAGATCAATGATTCAATCTCTTCTTTGATATTGGATAAGTATATCAAATCACTGGATCAGGGCAAAAATTACTTTCTGGCTTCAGACATCAAAGATTTCGAAAAATACAGGTTTACGCTTGATGACGATTTTAAAAATGGAGATTTAAGTGGCCCGTTCTATATCTATAATGTTTATGCCAAACGTTTAAATGAATACTTTAATTACTCTTTAGCACAAATTAAAACCAAGTTTAACTTCAACGAAAACGACACCTTTGTTTACGACAGGGAGAAAATGCCATGGGCTGCCTCTACTAGCGCCTTGAATGATAACTGGAAGAAACGGGTAAAATATGAGCTGGTAAACTTAAACCTTGCCGGTACTGCCGAGGCTAAGAATGTGGAAACATTAACCAAACGTTATCAGAATTTACAATCGCAGACATCGAAAACCAATAATCAGGATGTTTTCCAGATCCTGATGGATGCTTTCACCGAATCGGTAGACCCACACACAAATTATTTTGTTCCATCAAGAGCAACTGAGTTCAACGAGGAAATGTCGCGCTCATTTGAGGGAATTGGTGCACGTTTACAACTGGAAAATGAAGTGGTAAAAATTGCTGAAATTATTCCGGGAGGTCCTGCATTTAAAGGCAAGCAACTGAGTGCCGGCGACAGAATTATCGCAGTAGCCCAGGGCGATGGAGAATTTGTTGATATCGTTGGATGGAGACTGGATGCCACTGTATCTAAAATTAAAGGCCCTAAGGGTACTAAAGTGCGGTTGAAGGTAATTCCTGTCGGAAAAGAAATGTCTTCTAAGCCAGTGATTATAGAGATGCTTAGAGAGAAAGTAATTTTGGAAGATCAGTCTGCCAAGAAAAAAGTAAAGACCATTACTACCAATGGTAAGGAATATAAAATCGGAATCATTTCCCTGCCTGCTTTTTACGCTGATTTTAAAGCGGCAAATGCGGGAGATAAAAATTATAAAAGTACAACGCGTGATGTAAGAAAACTGATCGACTCACTAAAAACCATCGATAAGGTAAATGCTATTGTGATGGACTTACGTGGCAATGGTGGGGGATCGCTTGTTGAAGCGATATCATTAACTGGTTTGTTCATTGATAAAGGCCCGGTTGTACAGGTAAAAGATTTACGCGGTAAAATTGAGGTAGATGAAGATGAAAACACTGGTGTAGCCTGGGATGGCCCATTTGGTGTAATGGTTGACCGTTTAAGTGCTTCTGCGTCTGAAATTTTTGCAGGTGCTATTCAGGATTACGGCCGCGGTATCATTATGGGCAGTCAAACATATGGTAAGGGTACCGTTCAGTCATCAATCGATTTAAACAAGCTGGTTAACCCTAATATGTTGCAAAAAATTGCTTCTATCATTTCAAGGGATAAAACAGTGGGAACATCACCTAGTTCAACAACTGCTGCTGATATTAATCTGGGTCAGATTAACTTAACAATGGCGAAGTTTTATCGTGTAGCTGGTAGCAGTACACAGCATAAAGGTGTGATACCTGATGTTACATTTCCATCGGTTTACCCAATGGATAAAATTGGTGAAGATACAGAGCCATCTGCTTTGCCATGGGATGTTATTGCAAGCTCAAATTTCAAAGCCGTAGCGAACTTAACAGCTGTTAAGGCAGGCTTAATCAAAAACAGCGAGCAACGCGTTGCAGGTTCACTGGATTTCAAATATTTGAAACAGGATATTGCTGACCTTAAAAAACGTGACGCTGAAATTTCAGTTCCGCTAAATGAGGTTAAACTTAAAGCCGAACGTGATGCTCAGGAAGCTAAATCTTTAGCCAGACAAAATGAGTTGAGGGCGCTAAGAGGCCTTCCTGCAATCAAAAAAGGAGAGAAGGTTACTAAACAGGATTCATTTGATTTCATCGAAGATGAGTCGTTAAAAGTAATGGGCGACTTTATGCAACAGTCTGGCAATTATGTAATGAACCTCGGAAATACTACCCAGCAGTTCTAAGGGCATTTATTGAGTTAAAAAAAAGCCTGTGAAACTTCTCACAGGCTTTTTTTTATATTGAATTAAATTTAAGCTTTCTTTGCATTATTCTGGCTTTGTTGCATAGCCATCATTTCCTTCATGGTTTTATTCATGCCTTCAGTACTCCCGTCTAAGAAAATCACATTTCCTTCGCTATACTCAGCAAACTGTTTAATGGCTTCTGTCCACATGGTGAAAAGGATTACCGATGTATCCAGATTGGCTTGCTGCATTTCATGAGCAGCATTGGTCATACCCTTTGCAACTTCTTCCCTGAATAAGGCAATACCTTGTCCGCGTAACTGAGCAGCCTCACGTTCTGCGGTTGCAGCAATTTTAATCGCATTTCCATCCGCTTCTGCACCTTTGGTTTTAGTGATCAATAAAGCCTGACCTTCGTTTTCAGCAGCAGCTTTTAAATTATTTGAGGCTACAACCCGGCTCATCGAACGCATAATCTCTTCATCGAAAGTGATGTCGTTGAGTTGAAGATCCTGAAGATGATAACCCCATCCATCTAAAACCTGATCAATTTGTTCTTTTACATGGAGTACAATTTCATTTCTTTGGGCCAATACATTTGCCTGCTTTTGTGTGGCTACGTAAGCACGAATGGAACCTTCTATCGTCCGGATCAGGGCCTGCATTAAATTGCTTGCATCAACAAATTTGAAAGCCACATTTTTAATGGTTTCTTCATCCTGATTAATTACAGAATAAAGTAACATCGCTTTAAAATATACATTGGCCTGGTCTTGTGTAACCGCCTGAAAGGATAGCTCCACAGATCTGTTCTGAATGGAAATCCTCGAATAGATCTGTTCAATTAAAGGAATCTTAAAATTTAATCCTGGCCTAAGCAGGCGTTGGTATTTTCCAAAAACAGTTACTACTGCGATTGTACCTTGTTTAACAGTAACGAAAGAACTTAAAAGAATGAGAATTCCGATTACGACGAGAATGTAAATTGTGTATTGCATAATTAGATTTTTTTATGAAGTTATAAAAAAATCAACACAATGGTTTATCCTTTAAATCTTAACGCCAAAACAAAAGGAATTATTTTTTGTCTATATGATACTAAAATTTAAATCATGAACGTAAAAAGAACATTTGGTACTATACTGACCATATTAGGAATAATCGGTCTAATTTATGCGGGTTATGGTTTCGTAAATCACAGTCAGAATACCAGAGGGCTCATGGTATACGGTATTATCGGATTAATATTCTTTGTTTCCGGAATAGGGCTGGTAAAGAATACAAAAGACGAAGTATAATTGCTATCATTCGCTGCTAGAGTTGCTTTTTTTTCTGTTTTATAATCTGATACTGACTAAAAGCAACCAGGCAGCCTGCCAATATGATGATTCCTGCCGACCATAGGTTTTTTGGATTCTGATTAATGTAATAAGCAGCAGCCAGTAACAGTACGGCAGCCGCGATAGCAATAATATAATGAATAATCAGTCCTTTCTTCATAAAGCAAAGATTCTGAAATAAATCGGATTTGATGTAAAGGGAAACTAATCTTTTACAGTAATACGGTTGTTTTCGAACTGGAGTTGATGCCCGATGAAATCAGTATCGGTTAATTCCTTTATTTTTTTGAAGGCCCTTTCATTTTCATCAACTGTTAAACGGTTGATTTTGTCTTGCTGCACGGATACCACATCGGCATATAGAAAATCACCCTGAGCGTTGATTTTTAACCGGACCAGGGGTGCAATACCATTATTCCCTTTTAAGCTGAACATGCCGTAGGTGCAGAAATTTCCAAGACTGTAAGCAATGAATTTTTTCTTATAAACTTCAACCGCTCTGCTTACATGAGGGCCATGACCGAGCACAACATCCGCTCCCGCATCAATGACAGCATGTGCAAAAGCATAAACATTTCCCCGGTTTTCCTTATAGAAGATCTCATTACTCCGCGGCACATGTTCAAACCGGGCACCCTCTCCTCCACCATGAAAAGAAACGATTACAATGTCAGCCTGCTGCTTCAGCTGGGCAACCAGTTCCTTCGCTTCTGTGATTTTATTGATCGAGACTGTATTTTCATTGGGCGCAAAGGCACAAAAAGCATATTTAACGCTATCTTTCTCAAAAAGCTCGAAAGGCTTATTTACCTGCCCGGCATAATGAATTTCAAGAGAATCCAATAATCGCGCTGTATTTTTCCGTCCTTTAGCATCAAAGTCGCCGACATGGTTATTGGCAACACTCAGGACATTAAAGCCCGCTTTCTTATAAATTCCCGCATAGCGGTCAGGCATCCTGAACGCATAACAGCTGTTGGGATTAACGCCATTACACTTAGTAGAATTTCCAGAATTTAAAAAGCAACCTTCCAGATTCCCAAAAACTATGTCTCCTTTTAATAAACTATCTACAGCCTGAAAACTATTTATTGCATCATCTGGTGGCAGATTAGTTTTTGATGGAAAAGCAGACCCTAACATGATGTCGCCAACTGCTGTGATGGATATGGTATCTTTTATCTTTTTGGGTAGGGTATCCTGCACGGCAACCGGCACAATAACCTGGGCATTATTACTCGTGCAGCTTAATATCACAAGAATAGTCAATAAAGCAAAAATCAGATTACCTGCGAACTTCATGAATTGGTTTTAATGGTATAAAAAAATCCTCCGGAAATACTTCGGGAGGATTATATATTCTAACGTCGATGTAATTGGCTATTTGTGAATATCAATAACTGCAACGTAATTATTCTACTGTAAACTCTTTCTTAAATGATTCGAGCACCCTGCCGCCCTTATAGAAATACCGGCTATAGTAAGGCTCATTTAAATTACTGATGACCACACCACGAGAGCTGGATGCATGCGCAAATCTGTTGTCACCTAGATAAATACCAACGTGAGATATGCTTCTGCTTTTGATTTTGAAGAAAACCAAATCCCCTTCTTTTAAGTCCTCTTTTGATAAGGGGTCAACCATGCTAAAAATATCACGTGAATTTCTTCTGATGGTTGTGTTGAAAACTTTGTCGTAAATCGCTTTAGTGAAAGCAGAGCAATCTATGCCTCTTTTGCTCGATCCACCATAACTGTATGGAGTTCCGATCCACTCATAAATAAACTTGTATAGCTTTAAATTCGATGTCGCATCAACTGCAACGCCCATAACCTGCGAGAAATACTGAGAGGCTAAATTGTCGGGATCGTTTAATTCTTTACCAGATTCTTTTGTTTTTGTTTGCGCAAATGCGGCTGAGAACGTGCAGATAGCGATTAGGGATGAAAACAAAAATTTTTTAATCATGTTATACAGTTATGTTTGGGTATTCACTTACACAGTAACGTAAACCACATGGGCTTATTGTTGGTTGCCAAAAATATCAATTATACAAATGTTATCCAAATGTTAAATGTTAAAAAGTGAAAGTTATTAACATCTCCACCTTTTCAGCTTGTTAGGTAACGCATAACTGTTGAGGATATTGCACTCAAATTAAAATAGTTAAAATATTCCCGGCGTTTCCAGTTACCGGCAGCAATTTACGACACACTGTTATTTATTTTCTTAAAAAATTGCATAAAGAATTCTCGATTTTACCTCACCCGAAGGCACCCGTACCGATGATTTGGAGAAATTAATAAATTATGGTTAAAGACCATTTTGCAGAATTTAATTTCCCTTTCAATTCAATACATAATGAGATAAACCGCAAAGTTTAAAATCTTTAGAATGGCTGTTTTTTATAAAACAGATGGGGTTGTAAGACTTTGATTGTAAAACAACTGTTAATTCTACGATAAACTAAAGTTCCATAACGATTTTACACCTCAAAGTGCCAAAAATTACAATAAAAAAATTAGATTTGCTGTCGCAAAAAAACAAATACCCTAAAATGAGTGCAGTAGAAATAAATAAAGATACTTGGTTAAAGTGGTTCGAATCGATGTTACTAATGCGTAAATTCGAAGAGAAAACAGGCCAGTTATACGGACAACAAAAAATTCGTGGCTTTTGTCACCTATACATTGGACAAGAAGCTGTAGTTGCAGGTGCAATATCTGCAATGCAAAAAGGTGATTCGATGATTACAACTTACCGTGATCACGCTCATGCTTTAGCTTTAGGCGTAAGTGCTGACAGCATCATGGCAGAAATGTATGGTAAAGCCACAGGTTGCTCAAAAGGTAAAGGTGGTTCAATGCACATGTTTAGCAAAGAACATAATTTTTATGGTGGCCATGCTATCGTTGGAGGTCAGATTCCACTAGGTGCTGGTGTTGCTTTTGCAGAAAAATACAAAGGAACTGATAATGTTAACATTTGTTATATGGGCGATGGCGCTGTACGCCAGGGTGCATTAAACGAAACTTTTAACATGGCTATGCTCTGGAAGTTACCGGTAATTTTTGTTTGCGAAAACAATGGTTACGCTATGGGTACTTCAGTACAACGTACTACCAACATGACCGATATTTATAAAATTGGTTTAGGTTTCGATATGCCATGTGCTCCGGTTGATGGTATGGATCCTGTTGCTGTACACAATGCAATGGATGAAGCCATTCAACGTGCACGTAAAGGTGAAGGACCAACTTTCTTAGAAATGAGAACTTACCGTTACCGGGGTCATTCAATGTCCGATCCGGCTAAATACCGTACCAAAGAAGAGTTAGAAGATTACAAAGCAAAAGATCCTGTTGAACACGCAAGAGAAACCATCTTAAAAGAGAAATATGCTGATGAGGCATGGATCGAAGAAGTGGAAACAAAAGTTAAAGCGATTGTAGATCAGGCTGTAAAATTTGCAGAAGAGTCTCCTTGGCCAGATGCATCTGAGTTATACAAAGATGTATACATGACTGAGAACTACCCTTACGTAATGGACTAATATTAATAAGATTTCAATTAATTAGATATAATGGCTGATGTAATTAAAATGCCCAAAATGAGCGACACCATGACCGAAGGCGTTTTGGCGAAGTGGCACAAAAAAGTAGGCGATAAAGTGAAAAGCGGTGATGTTTTGGCAGAGGTAGAAACTGACAAGGCAACAATGGATATGGAATCTTATTGGGATGGTACACTTTTATACATAGGCGTAGAAGAAGGTCAGGCTGTTCCAGTTGATGCCATCATGGCCGTTATCGGTAAAGAAGGCGAAGACTATAAAGCAGCATTAGAAGCTGAAAAAGGTGGTGAGGCTCCAAAAGCCGAAAGCACTGAAGCTCCTAAAGCTGAAGATAAAAAAGAAGAAGCCGCTCCTGCTCAAGGTGGTGGTTTAAGCGAAGAAGAATTAGCTGCTAAAGGCGTAACGGTTATCCGCATGCCTTTGTTAAGCGACACCATGACTGAAGGCGTTATTGCTGAATGGCATAAAAAAGTTGGTGATAAAGTTAAAGATGATGACGTTTTAGCTGATGTAGAAACCGATAAGGCTACTATGGAAGTGATGGGCTATGCAACTGGTACTTTATTACACATCGGTGTAGAAAAAGGCCAGGCGGCTAAAGTAAATGGAATTATCGCTATTGTTGGTCCGGAAGGAACTGACGTAAGCGGAATTTTAGCAGGTGGTTCTGCTCCGGCTGCAAAAGCTGAAAGCAAAGAAGAAGCACCGAAAGAAGAAAAACAAGCTACAACTGCTGATTCTACTTCAGCTCCTGTTGCAGAAGGCTCTTTAGATAGCCGTGTAAAAGCGTCGCCTTTGGCTAAGAAAATTGCTAAAGATAAAGGAATCGATTTAGCACAGGTTGCTGGTAGTGCAGAAGGTGGACGTATCATTAAAAAAGATATTGAAAACTTCAAAGCCGCTGCTGCTCCGGCGAAATCAGAATCAGCTCCATCATCGGCTCCGGCCGCAGAGAAAGCTGCTCCTGTTATTCCGACATTTGTTGGAGAGGTAAAATATACTGAAGCACCGGTTTCGCAAATGCGTAAAGTAATTGCAAAACGCTTAGCTGAAAGTTTGTTTACTGCCCCACATTTCTACTTAACTGTAAGTATTGATATGGATAATGCAATGGCTGCCCGTACGGCGATCAATGCAGTTGCTCCGGTAAAAGTTTCTTTCAACGATATCGTAATTAAAGCGGTTGCTGTTGCCTTGAAAAAACACCCGGCAGTTAATTCATCATGGGGTGGTGATAAAATCCGTTTCAATGAGCATACTAACATTGGTGTAGCTATGGCTGTTGAAGATGGTTTATTGGTGCCAGTAGTTCGTTTTGCTGATGGTAAATCATTATCGCACATCTCTGCTGAGGTAAAAGATTTTGGTGGAAAAGCAAAAGCTAAAAAACTACAACCTGCAGATTGGGAAGGAAGTACTTTCACAGTTTCTAACCTGGGTATGTTTGGTATCGATGAGTTTACATCGATTATTAATTCTCCAGATGGTGCAATTTTATCTGTAGGTGCTATTCAAGCGGTTCCTGTTGTTAAAAATGGTGCTGTAGTTCCAGGTAACGTAATGAAATTAACTTTAGGTTGCGATCACCGTGTGGTGGATGGTGCAACCGGAGCACAGTTCTTACAAACCTTAAAAGGTTTATTGGAAGAGCCAATCAGGTTACTGGCATAAGCGATTAACGATCATTTCAGCCCCCCGGCTGATTAACATATTAAGCCATTCCTTCTTCAGGAATGGCTTTTTTAATTTAAGGGCTATGGAATTAAAATGTCCCGCAGATTAAGATCATGCAAGGCACATTGATCTAACGAAGCGATCGAAACAAATCTTAAACCCTTTCTCCTCTAATTTGTTACTTAATGAAACACCCTCATTATGGATAAAGAAAAATTAGTACAGGAAGCCTATCTGGTAGCACATAAAATAGAAGAAAACGGTAATTTCCCCAATAACCCAAATCTTCCTTTAATGATTTATAAAGGTGCCTTTCTCCTTCATCCTGATGAAACCGAAGAGGCCATTAAAAAGGTTTTTGCACAAAATGGCTATACCAATGCCTGGGTAGATGGTATTTTCGACTATCAGCACTATCATAGCAACACACATGAGGTAATGGGTGTATTCTGTGGTAAAGCAGAAGTTCAGTTTGGTGGGGATCATGGCGTTTGCATTGAGCTTGACAAAGGCGATGTAGTGGTGATACCAGCAGGCGTGGCCCACATGAAATTAAAATCGAGCGAAGACTTCACTGTAATAGGCGCATACCCCAATGGAGCAGATTACAATATTAAATATGGTAAGCCAGAAGAACGTCCTGAAGCCGATGAGGAAATTACGAAAGTTAAAAGCCCTGATAATGACCCGGTTTACGGCACTAAGGGACATTTATTCGAATGCTGGTATAACCAAAACTGCGCAAATGTTTAAAACTCTTTCGTTTTAACCGTCTAAATTCTTTAATTTTCGGGTTTTAAATACACTATCCTCGATATAAATGAATTTTAGATACATATGTTCAGCATTAGCCCTCTCCATAAGCTTAATCACCGCATGTAATAGTAAAAAATCTGAAGAGAAAAAAGCTGCCGATGCCAGAATACGCGTTAAAGAAGACGATAAAGCAGATAGCCTTCTGATCGCTTATAACCCTGCGAAAGGGGATAAATGGATTGGAGATTTTGTGGACAACCTTCATAGAAAATACGCTTTCAACGGGAATGTACTGGTGGCAAAGGATGGTAAGATATTGTATGAAAAAGCCGTGGGCTGGGCAGATTACCTGCATCGCGACAGCTTAAAAATTGATTCTGAATTCGAGCTGGCTTCCATTACTAAAACATTTACCGGAACAGCTATTATGCAGCTGGTTGAGGCAGGAAAGCTCTCCTTAAATGATAACGTTAAAAAATTTTTTCCAAACTTCCCTTATGAAGGTATTACGGTAAAACTATTGCTTACCCACCGCAGTGGAATGATGAACTACGTCTATTTCATCGACGACATATGGCGCAAGGAGAAACGAAATATGAAAAAGGGCGTAACCAACCAGGAGGTTATGAATATTATTGCCGAGCGTAAGCCCAATCCATATGTTAAACCCGACAACCGCTTCCACTACAACAATTCGAATTTCATGGTGTTGGGTGCGATTATAGAAAAGGTTACCGGACAGCGTTACTCCCAATACATGATGGAGCATATCTTCAAACCTGCAGGAATGAAGCATACACATGTTTACAGTACCACTGAGTATGAAAAAATCCCGGTAGATGTGGTTGGACATGACCGCAACAGCTGGAGATATTCCGTAGCGCAAAACTTTTTAGATGGCCCGGTTGGGGATAAAGGAATTTACAGCACAGTGCATGATCTGGTTTTATACGATAAATATTTAAAAAACGGCCGGTTGCTTACCAAAAAAAGTAGCGACTCATCTTATGTGGGGCGAAATAAGCCTGTTAATGGTCACTTTAATTATGGATACGGCTGGAGAATGTTTGACGGGGAGAAAATGGATAAGGTAGTCTATCATACAGGCTGGTGGCATGGTTTCCGTCACATCTACGTACGTGATCTCAATAAGAACATTATCGTTATATTTCTCGGCAACCTCACCAATGGTAGTCTGATGCATTTAGATGATCTTTATAAGCACCTTGATATGCCCATCATCCGTAAGGGAGCATACCATGGAAATGGCAGCTTACCAGGCAGTGATGAGGACTAGTGTCATCATCTTAACCTAAAGATGATATAAATTCATCTTTACAAAACACAATTTACCCTAATTTCGTTTGATATTAAAATAACAGATTATGTTTGATAAATTAATGGCGGCACAGCAAAAAGCCGAAGAGATTAAGAAACGCTTAGATACTGTATCCGTTTACGGAGAAGTAGAAAACGGAGCGATAAAAATTACCTCTACTGCAAATAAAACCATTACCGGTGTAACCATCAACGAGGAGTTTCTAAAACAGGCAGATAAAGAAGAGCTGGAAGAACTTCTTTTAACTGCGATAAATAAAGCTTTAGCCAGTGCAGAGCAGGTAAGTGCTACGGAGATGCAGGCATCAGCAAAAGATATGCTTGGTGGTTTAGGTGGAATGTTTGGCGGTTAAGACCAAACCATAAACTGAATGAATACATCATTATACCCCACACTTAAATCCAGATAGAATGAATTTCACCTATTACGGCCAGTCATGCTTTTTAATTGAAGCAGAGGGCAAAAAATTCCTTTTCGATCCTTTTATTAAATCAAACCCCTTAGCCAAGGATATCGATTCTTCGAAAATCGAAGCCGACTATATCCTGGTGAGTCATGGGCATGGAGACCATGTTGCAGACTTAGTGGAGCTGGCAAAACAAACCAATGCTGAAGTAATTGCCATGGTTGAAGTTGCAAAATGGATTAGTGAGCAAGGCATTGAAAAAGTCACCGGACTTAACTTTGGCACGCAACAGTTTGGCTTTGGCAAACTACGTACAGTTTGGGCTGTACACAGCAGCTCAAATCCTGATGGCAGCTATGGTGGTAACCCGGCAGGCTTCGTGCTTACCCTGGAAGGAAAAACAATCTATTTTGCCGGCGATACTTCTTTAACAGTAGAAATGAAGTTATTGGCTGAATTGTACAACCTTGATTATGCCATCTTACCGATTGGCGGGCATTATACAATGGATGTGGACGACGCGATCATAGCGGCCAAATATGCTGAATGCGATCAGGTAATTGGCGTACACTACAATACTTTCCCGCCAATCAGTATTGACACTGAAGAAGCAGTGGCTAAATTCAAAAGGGAAAATAAAACTTTATTGCTTCCTGCAATTGGTGAAACCATCATCCTGTAAAATAAAAAAGGGCCCCGACATGTATTGTGCGGGACCCTTCAATTATAAACCTAAACCTAATTCTTTTTAGCGGCAGCTTTATTTGCTTTGTACCGCATATCTGCTGTACCGTCTTTTTTTGTAGGACCTGCAACTTTGGTTACTGCCTTAGCTTTATTTTCTTTAAAACGCATATCTGGTGTACCATCGGCCTTTACTTTGGCCGCTGTTGTAGTCGTTTTAGTTTCAACTTTTTTCGCTTCTTGTTTCACGCCTGCTTTAACCGGAGCAGTAGTGGTTTTTACTTCTTTTTTAGCAACAGTTTTAGCTTTAGCAGGAGCTGTTGCGGCAGGTGTTTGAGCAAATGCTGTAGTCAAACCAAATGCTGCGATTGCGATTAAACTTAATAACTTTTTCATACTCGTTGTTTAATTTTTAACTCATTAATTTGTTGATATAAAATTGATTAATCGGGATGAAGTTTTAATGAAGTTAGTTATTATTGGCGAAATAAAAAATTAGTGCGCTTCCAGCCAGTTCTCTCCCTCACCAATTTCCACTACTATCGGAACGGTCAGTTTTATCGCATTGGCCATTTTATCCTGAATAATTGCTTTCATGATCTCTTTCTCCGATTTCACCACATCGAAAACCAACTCATCATGCACCTGCATGGTCATTTTAGATTGCAGCTTTTGTGCTTTCATTTCCTGATGGATATTGATCATCGCAATTTTGATCATGTCTGCAGCAGAGCCTTGTATCGGCGCATTAATGGCATTTCGCTCCGCGAAACCACGTACAGTCTGGTTTGCCGAATTGATATCCCTCAAATAACGTCTTCTACCCATAATCGTTTCTACAAAACCATTTTCCCTGGCAAAGTTCATGGTATCACTCATGTATCGTTTTATTCCGGGGTATTGCGTAAAATACTGGTCAATGATTTCGGCAGCCTCTTTACGTGGAATGCCCAGATTTTGAGAAAGCCCGAATGCAGATTGCCCATAGATAATTCCAAAGTTTACGGCTTTCGCATTCCTGCGCTGTGTACCGTCTACCTCTTCGATACTGACGCCATATACTTTTGCCGCTGTTGCCGTGTGGATATCGATGCCTTTATTAAAAGCATCAAGCATGTTCTCTTCTTTACTGATTTCCGCAATAATGCGCAGCTCAATCTGCGAATAATCTGCAGATAATAAAATATGGTTTTCGTCGCGGGCAATAAATGCTTTCCGTACTTCTCTCCCACGTTCCGTACGGATTGGAATATTCTGAAGGTTTGGATTGTTGGAACTTAACCTTCCGGTAGCAGCCACTGCCTGATTATAGGAGGTGTGTACCCGTCCGGTTTTCTCATTTATCATTAAAGGCAGGGCATCAACGTAAGTCGACTTTAACTTTTGCAGCTGGCGAAAATCCAGAATATCCTGAACGATATCACTTTTACTGGCCAGCGCTGTTAAAACATCCTCGCCAGTTTGATATTGCCCGGTTTTGGTCTTCTTCGCCTTCGGATCCAGCTGAAGGTGATCAAATAAAACCTCACCCAGTTGTTTTGGAGAAGCGAGATTAAATTTAACACCTGTTTTGTCGAAAACGCTTTGCTCAGCTTTCCTGATTTCAATTTCAAGTTCTGCAGAGTAGCTTCTGAGCGTATCCATATCGATACGTACACCCTGCATTTCTATATCTGCTAAAACATAAACCAAAGGATTTTCTATTTCCGCCGCAAGCTTAGCAGCATTTAACTCTTTTAATTTAGGTTCAAACACATGGGCAAGCTGCAGGGTAACATCAGCATCTTCTGCCGCATAATCCACTACATCTTCTACCGGCACATCACGCATAGTGATCTGGTTCTTCCCTTTAGCACCGATCAGTTTGGTGATGGAAATCGGTGAGTAACCCAGGTAATTTTCAGATAGCACATCCATTCCGTGCCGCGTATCCGGATCAATGAGGTAGTGTGCCAGCATCGTATCAAAAATCTTCCCTTTTACTTCGATGTCATACCACTTTAATACCAGAATATCATACTTGGTGTTCTGGCCAATCTTTTCAATCTGCTCATTCTCCAGTACTACTTTGAATTCGTTAACAACTGCCTGAGCTTCATTGCTATCTGAAGAAACAGGAATATAATATCCCGTACCTGGTTTAACCGAAAAGGATAAACCAACCAGTTCGGCTGTATTTGCATCTGTTCCTGTGGTTTCAGTATCAAAAGAGATTCTGGGTTCTGCAAGCAACAATTTTATCAATTCAGCACGCTTCTCTGCTGTATCTATCAGCTGATAATCGTGCGCTGTATTTTCAATCGTGTTCGCCGGAAGCTTTTCAGCAGGTTCCTCTTCCAGTGTATTGGTATATTGAATGGTTTCTCCAGATTGATTTCCAAACAGGTCAGTTTGTGTGCCCTCTTGAAATCTTGCTGTAGTAACTGAAAACTCATCCCCGAAAACACGGCGACCAAGTGTTCTAAATTCCAGCTCAGTAAAAAGTGGTTCTAATAAGTCACGGCTTGGATCGCACAATTCCAGACTATCCTCGTCCAGTTCAACCGGAACATCGAGTAGTATGGTGGCTAACTTTTTGGAAAGCAGCCCCTGCTCTGCGAAGTTCTCTACATTTTCGCGTTGCTTTCCTTTTAGCTGATGTGAGTTATTGATGATTTCCTCCATCGAGCCATATTGTTTAATCAGGGCTTTAGCTGTTTTCTCGCCAATTCCAGGAATACCAGGAATATTGTCTACCGCATCACCCCACAAACCCAGGATATCAATCACCTGTAAAACATTTTCAATTTCCCATTTCGCCAGCACTTCCTTTACCCCCATGATTTCCATGTCGTTACCCATACGGGCAGGCTTGTAAATGAAAATATTTTCAGAAACCAGCTGGGCAAAATCTTTATCAGGTGTCATACAAAAAACCTGATAGCCTTTGGCTTCTGCTTTTTTCGCTAGCGTACCAATAATATCATCAGCTTCATACCCGTCAGAGGTGATAACAGGAATATTGAATCCGGTAATCAACTTAATTACGTACGGCATTGCTGCCGCCAGATCTTCAGGCATGGCCTGTCGCTGTGCTTTATAGGCTTCAAAGGTCGTGTGTCTTTCTGTAGGCGCTTCAGTGTCGAACACCACTGCAATATGAGTGGGCTTCTCTTTCTTTAAAACATCTAATAGTGTATTGGTGAAGCCCATTACTGCTGATGTGTTGATGCCTGTTGAGGTAAAACGCGGATTTTTACTTAACGCAAAATGCGCCCTGTACATTAGCGCCATCCCATCCAAAAGAAAGAGTTTTTTGTTCATGTTGTAAAAATAACCAATTTAGACATACCGGTAAAATGCTTTATCCACAATTTCCGGGCTTCTGTTAAATGTAATCTTCAGTCGTATTATATGATAACATTTCAAAATTAGTTCCGTTATTTGTGAACCAGTCATACGATTATGAAATTTATACTTTCCGCTATTTTTATACTTATCTCCTTTATTAAGCTTTCTGCTCAGGATTTTGTTGTAAAAAACAATGATGAAGTAATCCGGGGAACAATAAAGGGTACCGATTACTACTCGGTGTACATCAGTGAAAACGATGAGAAGGATGTATTTTTGCTTGCTAAGGATGTAAAGAATTTCTTCTGGAATGGGAATAGTTTCCTCAGCAAGGGTTTTGCAAATGGCAAAAATTTCGAGTACCGTTTTGTGAAGGTCATTGAAATGGGCACGGTAAACCTTTACGCTTTTGGCGGAGGAACGCTGACACCACAAGTCAAACAAAAAAAGGTGAGGTTTAGTCCGTCAGTAGGTATAGGTACCGGAACAGGTGGGTTTGGCGGTATGGGTATGGGCGGTGGAATCAGCATCGGTGGAGGCAGAAATTCTGCTCCTGAACCTCCGGCAGGTGCGTCCGTAGTGCGATACTTTATCGAAAAACCAGGTACAGGCCCGCTACAGGAAGTACCAATGAAAGCCATTACCGACGAAGATAAAGAAGCTGGTGTAAAAGCTATTCTGATTCAAAAGCTGGGAGATAAACCAGCAGTTAAAGCCACTATTGAAAGCAGTACCGAATTCAACAGCAGGGATGTAATTAACCTGGTGAAAGTGTATAATAGCAACTAGGATCTGGCACAACAGGTGAGGAGGTGATCGTTGACCATTCCGGTTGCCTGCATAAAGGCATAGCAAATGGTGGTTCCGAAAAACTTAAAACCCCGTTTTTTCATGTCTTTACTGATTTGATCTGATATCTCAGTTCTTGCGGGCACATCACTCATCTGGTTAATTTGATTCTGAATGGGCGTTTTTTGAGGCATAAACTGCCAGAGATAGGTAGAAAAACTGCCGAACTCTTGCTGAATCGAAAGGAATAACCTGGCATTTGTGATTGCCCCGTTCACCTTTAAACGGTTGCGGATAATGCCCTCATCTTTCATTAACCGTTCAACATCCTGATCATCAAACAAGGCAACTTTTTCTACGTCAAAACCAGCAAAGGCCTTACGGTAATTTTCGCGCCTGCGTAGAATAGTGATCCAGCTCAAACCCGCCTGGGCTCCTTCCAGAATCAGGAACTCAAACAACGTTTTATCATCGTATACCGCCTTTCCCCACTCTTCATCGTGGTATTTAATGTAAAGCGGATCTGAAGACGCCCATGAGCAGCGAATGATATTATCCATTCAACTCATCCCAATATTCCACTGCCCGTCTGTAATGCGGAATAACAATACTGCCACCAACCAGATTAGCAATCATGAAAATTTCATTCATCTCATCGCTGTTTACACCTGCATCAAAACATTTGCCTAAATGGTACTTAATGCAATCATCACAACGTAACACCATCGAAGCCACTAAACCCAGCATCTCTTTGGTCTTTACATCCAAAGCGCCGTCTGCATAGGAAGTGGTATCCAGCGCAAAAAACCGTTTAATGTTTGTATTTGCGGTCTCCATGATCCTATCGTTCATTTTCTCCCGATAGCCGTTAAATTCTTCTACTAATTTGCCCATGTAAATTTAATTATTGAGTAAGTGACTTATTGAATGTGTAATCTTAAAGACCCTGATCTATCTCATGAAGCGGATCCCAGAAGACTTTTTTAAAGTTGACCACTTTATCATTCCTGACTTCAACGCCTTCCTTAAGTAACAGTGCTTCCATCGTATCAGGCGTTTCAAAATGAAACTTCCCTGTTAAAAGGCCGCTACTGTTTACCACCCGGTGTGCCGGAACTTTAGGATGCGCCGTTCCGGCGTAAGCCATTGCATGACCAACCATTCTGGATGACTTTGCTGCGCCTAAACTTTTAGCAATAGCTCCATAAGATGTTACCCGCCCGACTGGAATCAAACGTGCGATCTCATAAACCTGTTCGTAAAAGCTGGTATCCATTAATCAAATGAAAATTGAATGTAATTAATATTCTTATCGTGTAATAAATACTTTTTCTCGTAATAAGTTTTTATAGAAAGTACATTATCTACTAGATCAGACGTATATAAATGATCTGTATTTCTATGGATCTTTAAACCCAATTCTGCTACCTTCTCGCAAGTGTATTGGTAAAGCTGATCATTATCTGTTTTCAAATTTACATGTCCCCCTGTTTTCAGAACGGCTTTATAACGGTTTAAGAATGCAGGAAAAGTAAGTCGTTTTTTCTCTCTGCTATCCTGAGGCTGCGGATCAGGAAAGGTAATCCAGATCTCATCGATTTCGCCATCTTCAAAATAATCGAGCAGGTTCTCGATTTGTATTCTCAGGAAAGCAACATTATTGATGTGTTCCTCAATGGCAGTTTTTGCACCGCGCCATATTCTGTTTCCTTTGTAATCGATGCCGATAAAGTTTTTATCCGGAAACAAAGTTGCCAGATTAACGGTATACTCACCCTTACCACAGGCCAGCTCTAAAACAACAGGATTATTGTTTTGAAAGTGTTCTGCCGCCCATTTGCCTTTTAATGCCTTGCCTTGATCTAATTGATACACGTTTGCAAAAGTTTCTATTTCTGCAAAGCGTCTAAGTTTATCTTTACCCAAAAGTTTTTTCTTACAAATTTACAATTTAATACCTAATTGCAATTTCCTTTTTTACACTGCCTGACGAACAGCAACACCCGGAAAGCACAACCCTTCTGCTACCCGCCAAAAAACAAATTAATTAAATTTATATATTTGGGATATTAAATTGATTTTGACTATATGACACTTGTTCAGCTTGAATATATTGTTGCGGTAGATACTTACCGAAGTTTTGTAACAGCAGCAGAAAAATGCTTTGTAACCCAACCTACATTGAGCATGCAGGTACAAAAACTTGAAGAATTACTGAGCGTTAAAATCTTCGACAGAAGCAAACAACCCGTAAGTCCTACTGAAATAGGCTCCCAGGTGATTGCGCAGGCAAGGATAATCCTGCAGGAAAGCGGAAAGGTTAAAGAATTAATCAGCAGCCAGCAACAGGATGTTTTAGGAGAACTTAAAATTGGCGTTATACCAACCATTGCCCCTTATCTGCTGCCTGAAGTAATTTCGGCTATGCTCGAAAAATATCCCGATCTGAAGTTATTAATTTGGGAATATACCACAGAAGATATCATTCATCATTTAAAAACGGGCGTATTGGACTGTGGAATACTGGCTACACCGCTAACTGATGCCAACATCATAGAAACCCCAATGTATTATGAAACATTTGTCGGCTACATCAGTAAAAACAGTAAACTCTATAAAAAGAAAGCGGTAGACGCAGAAGACCTTAATGATGAAAATATATGGCTGTTAAACGAAGGCCATTGCATGCGCAATCAGGTGCTTAATATTTGCCGTTCTACCCGAAACAACAGATTGCAGGGTTTGGAATATAATACAGGAAGTGTAGAAACACTGGTAAGGATGGTCGACCTGAATGGAGGTGCTACGCTTTTGCCAGAACTGGCCATTGCCGAACTTAATGTAAAGCAGGCATCAAAAATCCGTCACTTTAAATCACCTGAGCCTGTACGTGAAATCAGCCTGGTAACGCATAAAAACTTCATTAAAAAGAGAATGCTTAATGCGCTGAAAGAGGAAATCCTGGCCATCATTCCCAAAACGATGAAACAAAAAAAGAAGAAAGACATCGTAGGGGTTTAACCCTACTGATTTTGCTTTTCGAGTGGAGGAGCGGATAGCAATCCTTTGATATCGCTTTCTACCTCTTCTTCCTCACCTTTTTTCTTTTTCTTTTTATTCTTGGCAGATTTGCCACTCAACCTTTCTTCAATGATCTTATCATACTCAGTTGTTTGTGTGCCTTTTAACACCCCGCGGATGTTTTTTGAGGTCTCATTCTGCAGTTTATAAAATTTATCCACATCTTCTTCACGTGAAGTACCAGCCTGTTGTCTTTTGATCATCTCAGCCTGTTCTTTTGCCTGCTCGTAAGTATAGCGATAGATTACGCTTTTCTGGGTATCATTAAGCTTTAATCTTTTATCTAAATCCTCTACATTTTTTTTTGCAATTTCATCCGGAGTTGGCATTTTATTCTGCTGTGCATTTGCAGCAACACCTAGTCCAACCATCATTAAGAATAAAAATATAACCCGCTTCATTTTGAATAGTTTAATTATTCAAAGTTAACTAATAATCCTAAAACAAGAAAGTCCCGATTTACACCGGGACTTTCTTATGATATTGGAATATCGCTTATAAAGCTTTTTTATAAAGTTCAGCAACTGCATCCCAGTTTACCACATTCCAGATAGCCGCTAAATAATCAGGGCGTTTATTCTGATATTTTAAGTAATAAGCGTGCTCCCAAACATCGATACCGAAAATTGGTGTACCTTTTACTTCAGCAACATCCATTAATGGATTGTCCTGGTTTGGAGTAGAAGAAACCTGAAGTTTTTTATCTGCACCAACTGATAACCATGCCCAGCCAGAACCGAAACGTGTAGCGCCAGCTTCCTGTAATTTAGTTTTTAATTCTGCAAACGAACCAAAAGTTTCATTGATTGCTTTAGCTAAATCGCCGGTTGGCTCACCGCCTTTGTTTGGACCTAAAATGTTCCAGAACAAAGAGTGGTTATAATGACCACCACCATTGTTTCTAACTGCAGCAGGATATTTAGAGATATTTTTTACGATTTCTTCGATGCTCAAACTAGCCTCAGCTTTACCTTCAACAGCTTTGTTCAGGTTGGTAACATAAGCCTGGTGATGTTTGTCATGGTGGATTTCCATGGTAGTTTTATCAATATGCGGTTCTAGTGCATCGGTTGCGTAGTGTAACGCAGGTAATTCAAAAGCCATAGTTTTATGTTTTAATTTTTAAAATGTTTCTAAAGCAAATATAACATTCGTAGGTTAAGATTTGTTCATGTTATTATCATCAAATGGTTTTTTGCCCTCAAGCCATTGCAGAGCAACCAATAGCAGGCTATCTCTTTTTAGCAAAAAAGTTTTTCATCATCTCAGCGCATTCAGCGGCCAGCACCCCGCCCTTTAAAACTGTTTTCGGATGCAGCAAACTTGCGCCCTTTGAGATGAAACCACGCTTTTCTTCCCTCGCTCCGTATACAATTCTGCCAATCTGTGTCCAGTAACTTGCACCGGCACACATCACACAAGGCTCAACAGTAACATATAAAGTACAATCTCTAAGGTATTTACCTCCTATGGTTTGTGCCGCTGATGTAAAGGCCTGCATTTCTGCATGTGCCGTAACATCATTAAACTTTTCGGTTAAATTAAAACCCCGGCCAATAATCCTGTTTTTACTCACCACAATTGCCCCAATCGGAATTTCATCTTCCGCTAAAGCCTTCTTAGCCTCTTCAAGGGCTAGCTTCATATAATGGATATCCTCTTCTTCAGGATCTGTATTTTCGAAATTGTAAAAACTCATGAAACAAAGATGGTTAAAGTTCTCTGCAATCAAAACAAATCCACCCTCCAGTAGCAACCTGCCGCTATATCAATTTGCTGCCGTTCGGCACTTCACGCTCAACAGTAGTCAGCACGATATCGCCATTTTCGTCAGCAAAACCCGTAACCAGAAACTCAGACATAAACTTACCAATCTGTTTTTTAGGAAAGTTCACCACACCTACAATCTGGCGCCCTTTAAGCTCATCAAGGGTATAATGTTTTGTAATTTGTGCACTGCTTGTCTTGATGCCAAATTCTCCAAAATCTACATGCAGCTTGTATGCTGGCCTCCTGGCTTCAGGAAATTCAAAAGCCCCGATAATCGTTCCAACCCTTAATTCTACCTTTTCAAAGTCGCTCCAATTAATTTCTTCCATTCGTTCAATTGATTTTATCGGGCTAAAACTATGAAAAACTATTAAGCCGTTAAAAAATTTTGCTATTCATCATTTATCCTTTACATTTATGCAACCGTTTGCATAACCAGATATACCCATCAGAAATGTTTTTATTAGGCATTGATATAGGCACGTCCTCCATAAAAGTTTCAGTAGTCCGGACACTTGATCAAAAGTGTATAGCGTCTGTTCAGTATCCCGACGAAGAAACAGGAATTAAATCCCTAAAGACGGGTTGGGCAGAACAGTCGCCGGCCGACTGGTGGTTCCATACTCAGGAGGCTATTTTGAAAGTCAAGTCGACCCAACAGTTCGATCCGAAAGAAATTGCTGCCATAGGCATTGCGTACCAAATGCATGGTCTTGTGGTAGTCGATAAAGATCAAAACGTACTTCGCGACAGTATCATATGGTGTGATAGCCGGGCCGTAGAAATTGGAGAGAAAGCATTTGATGAAATCGGGCATGAAAAAGCATTGTCATCGTTACTTAATTCCCCCGGAAACTTTACCGCTTCCAAGCTGGCCTGGGTAAAGCAAAACGAACCCGATATTTATCAACGCATTGATAAAATCATGTTACCTGGAGATTTCATCGCGATGAAATTAACAGGAGAAATTACAACCAGTATCTCTGCATTATCTGAAGGAATTTTCTGGGATTTTAAAAAAGATGAAATATCGAAGGAGGTGATGCGAAATTATGGTTTTGCGGAACACCTCATCCCCCATGTTAGTCCACTATTTTCAGTCCATGGCTACGTTCAGGAAGAAATAGCCGAAAAGCTGGGTTTAACACCAGGTATACCCGTTTCCTATAAATCGGGAGATCAACCCAACAACGCCTTATCATTAAATGTTTTAAAACCCGGAGAAGTCGCTGCAACCGCCGGTACTTCAGGAGTCATTTACGGCGTAAGCGAAGGGCTGGCGTATGACAAGCAGTCGCGGGTAAATACTTTTGCACACGTAACTTATACCAATAAGCAGAAACATACCGGAATACTGCTTTGTATTAACGGTACCGGTAGTATGTATCGCTGGGCCAGAAATACCTTTGCACCAGATAAAAGCTATACTGAATTGAATGCCCTGGTAGCAACCGCTAAAATAGGAAGCAAGGGACTAACGGTACTCCCTTTTGGAAATGGTGCAGAAAGAATGTTGAACAACAAGTATACCGGCTCACAAATCCTTGGAATCGATTTAAATCTGCATGGTCAGGCTGAAATATTCAGGGCAGTACAGGAAGGCATTGCTTTTTCATTTCGTTACGGACTGGACATTATGCGTGAAAACGGCATGAAACCTCAGGTGATCCGTGCAGGGAAATCCAACTTATTTTTAAGCGACTTGTTTGTACAAACCTTTGTAGACGTGACCGGAATTCCAGTGGAGCTTTATGAAAACGACGGAAGCGTTGGCGCCGCTCTGGGTGCGGGAATAGGTGCTGGCATATTCAAAACGACTGAGGAAGCTTTCGTTAATCAGCAAATGATTCAATCAATCGCACCGGAGAATACTGATGCCTACGAAGAAGTTTATCAGGCATGGAAAGTAATATTAGAAAAAGCATTAGCAAACTAGAACCACATAAAATCACATGACAAAAGTAATCACTGGCGAAAGAGAGTTTTTTAAAGGTATTGACCAAATAAAATATGAAGGCCTGGCAAGTGATAATCCACTTGCTTTCCGATGGTATGATGCCAACCGCATTGTTGCAGGAAAAACAATGAGCGAACACTTCAAGTTTGCCTGCGCCTACTGGCATTCTTTTAATGGAAATGGCGGCGACCCATTTGGAGGCGCAACACATGTATTTCCATGGGATGAAAAGAAAGATGTAATTGAGAGGGCTAAAGATAAAATGGATGCTGCTTTCGAGTTTATCACTAAAATGCAATTGCCCTATTATTGTTTTCACGATGTGGATGTGGTAGACTATGGGAATAATGTTGCTGAAAATGAGCAGCGATTACAAAGCCTGGTTGAATATGCCAAACAAAAGCAGGCAGAAAGCGGTGTTAAATTGCTTTGGGGAACTGCAAATTTGTTTAGCCACAAACGCTACATGAACGGGGCGGCAACAAATCCCGACTTCCACGTACTTGCGCATGGCGCGGCACAGGTGAAATCGGCACTGGATGCCACCATAGCACTTGGCGGAGAGAATTATGTTTTCTGGGGTGGAAGAGAAGGCTACATGAGCCTGCTCAATACCAATATGAAGCGGGAGCAGGAGCATTTGGCGCAATTTCTACATACCGCTAAAGACTATGCTCGTAAACAGGGTTTCAAAGGAACATTTTTTATTGAACCTAAACCTTGCGAGCCATCTAAACATCAGTATGATTATGATGCTGCAACAGTTAAAGGCTTTTTACAGCAATACGATCTGCTGAACGACTTCAAACTGAATCTGGAAGTAAACCATGCTACACTGGCCGGCCACACCTTTCAGCATGAATTGCAGGTTGCTGTTGACAATGGTTTGCTAGGCTCAATCGATGCCAATCGCGGAGACTATCAGAATGGCTGGGATACAGATCAGTTTCCAAACGACATCAATGAATTGACAGAATCGATGCTGATCATTTTAGAAGGTGGTGGCCTACAGGGCGGCGGAGTGAATTTTGATGCTAAAATCCGCCGGAATTCAACTGATCCTGCAGATTTATTTTATGCTCATGTAGGCGGAATGGATATTTTCGCAAGGGCATTAATTACTGCAGATGCCATTCTGCAAAAATCTAATTACAAAAAAACCCGGACTGATCGCTATGCGTCTTTTGATAGTGGTAAGGGAGCCGCGTTTGAGCAGGGGCAGTTGACTTTAGAAGACCTGCGCAACTATGCAGCCGAAAACGGTGAACCGGAAGTTCGAAGTGGTAAACAGGAATATCTTGAGAATCTGATCAACAGGTATATCTAGAATATATTAATGGTTCATCTTATGCCTGCTGACTCATTACCAGTACCACCAGATGAACCATTTTTATTATAGTCCAACGTTAAACTTTTTTGAAGGTTTATCTTTTCGCCCTTACATATTGATTTGGCCACTCCGTATCATCTCCCAATACTTGTGCGGCGTGGGTTGGAAAATAAGCATCACGTAGCGATTCCCGGGCAATAAATATCAAGTCGGCTTTATCCTGCTGTAAAATATCCTCAGCTTGCTGAGCTTCTACAATGATGCCGACAGCTCCGGTGTAAATGCCAACCTCATTTCTGATTTTATCTGCAAATGGTACCTGATAGTTTGGCCCTGCCGGAATAAAGGCATCAGCAACATTGCCACCTGATGAGGTATCAATCAAATCAACCCCCTTATCTTTCAATACAGCGGCCAGTTGCAAGGAATCATTTTCATTCCAGCCATTCTCTGTCCAGTCTGTTGCAGAAATGCGCACAAACAGCGGCAAGTTCTCCGGCCAAACCGACTGAACAGCCTCTACCACGTCGATGACTAACCGGATGCGGTTTTCAAAACTACCTCCATAAATATCGGTCCGGGTGTTACTCAGCGGACTAAAAAATTCGTGTAATAAATAGCCATGTGCGGCGTGAATCTCCACCACTTTGTAACCGGCATCTACAGCACGCTTTGCAGCCGCCCGAAATGCAAAAACGACATCCTGAATTTCAGAAATGCTCAATTCATGTGGCGCCTTCTGGCCGCTCTTAAAGGCAATAGGAGAAGGGCCGACGGTTTCCCAGCTGTTTTCGCCTTCTGTTAATTGTTCGCCACCATTCCACGGTAAATCGCAACTTGCTTTTCTACCCGCATGTGCCAGCTGAATACCGGCAATTGCGCCGTTTTCATGAATAAATGAAACAATCTGTTTATACTTATCGACGTGTTCATCTTTCCAGATTCCTAAATCTGCATGGGTAATTCTGCCATTAGGTAGCACGGCTGTAGCCTCCTGTATAATTAAAGCAGCACCACCCACGGCACGGCTTCCCAGGTGTACAAGATGCCAGTCGTTTGCAAAACCATCAACAGCAGAGTATTGACACATTGGTGAAATAACAATCCTGTTTTTCAAGGTTACATCCTTAATCTTAAAAGGAGAGAATAATTTTGACATATGATTTATTGTTTAATGATTTTATATACCGCATAACTATTATATGGCAGGTAAGAAAGCAGTGTTGATAAAACGCAATGTGAATTACTTACAAACATACAATCCACTATCGAAGGAAGTTTCAATGCAACTAATATTAGACTTAGATTTTACAAAGGGCTTATAAAATAGGATTGATTTTTTCATAAAAATTTGGTTATCATATTACTTTTTCATACATTAGTGTATTATTTAACTAATACAGTAGATATGATACAAATTAACAATCTTAATTTTGGTTACAGCAAGAGAAAAATCCTATTTAAGAACCTGAATCTACAGCTCAGCGCAGGGCATATTTATGGCCTGTTAGGTAAAAATGGTGCTGGTAAATCCAGTTTATTAAAGAACCTCGCTGGTTTGGTTTATGCAGAAAGTGGAACGTTAAGCGTTCTAGGCCTGGATCCTAAAAAACGTCATCCATCGCTATTGGAACAAATCTGCTTTATTCCGGAAGAGTTTTACTTGCCGTCCGTAAAGATTAGCGGCTTTGTTAAAGCCAATGCTCCATTTTATAAAAACTTTAATTATAAATATTTTGATGAACTGATTAAAGAATTTGGGGTGCCAACTCAGGATAGGCTGATCAATATGAGTTATGGTCAGAAGAAAAAGTTTGTGATTGCTTTTGGTTTAGCAACACAGGCTAAACTTGTAATTATGGATGAACCCACGAATGGTTTGGATATTCCTTCGAAAGCACAATTTAGAAAGGTAATGGCTTCTGCATTAACGGACGACCGTTGCATTATTATTTCGACCCATCAGGTTAGAGATTTGGATAACCTAATCGATACGGTAATCATGCTGGACGAGAATGACATTGCAATAAATGCATCTGTTGAAGAAATTACGCAAAAACTGACCTTCAAAAGGGTTAAAGATTTAGATAATTCCATCCTGTACGCTGAACAATCATTATCCGGTTATAGCGCAGTAATGCCGAATTACCACCAAGAAGAAAGCAGACTGGATATTGAACTATTGTTTAATGCCATCTTATCTGATAAAAATAAATTTAAACCCTATTTCAACTAAATGTGATGAACAATACTTTTAACATAAAAAGATTCGGACTTTTATTAAGAAGGCAATGGCTAGATATTGGTAATATTTACCTGATCAGCCTTGTGGTGGTGACCGCAGTATTAGTTGGCTTTTACTGGTTTAATCTACCAACGTTTTATGAAGGTATTCCAAGGATGAATAACAATGGAACACTTAATATGGATTTCAGATACCTGGTATTTGCTTTCGTCGGTTTTCTTTTCGTTACTATTGAGGCCAGTACTTACTTTGCAAGCCTGGGCAGAAAAGAGCGTGCAATTGTTGATCTGATGCTGCCATCTTCAACTTTCGAAAAGTTTTTATCTGGTGTTTTCTATACTGCTATATTAAGTAGCCTTAGCTATATCATCATTTTTTACCTTGTGGATCTATCTTTTTGCAAGTATATGGAATCCATTTCCAGAAACTATAATTTTAATTATAACACTATTATTGAGGGGCAGAGAACACATTTTAGCACTTTCAAAGTAAATTCAATTACAACGGAAATTGATTTCGAAGAATTTTGGGGGTTTGTATTTGTACCCATGTTCCTTACGAGTGTATTCCTTCTGGGTTCAATTTATTTCAAGCGTTTTCACTATATCAAAACAGCTGTATCGATTGTAAGTTTTGGATGGTTGATTTGCTACATTGTGTATAAGATAACTGATTGGATGACAAAAAACATGATCAATGTTAAAGGAGATATAATTATTGGTAAAGACCAGATTTTTCCTGCAATATTCATCATTACGATGATTCTCACCTTTGCCTTCTGGGGAATCACATATATCCGTTTACGAGAGAAAGAAGCATAAAATTTATCCCAATTGATATGGAATTCAGAGACAATAAGGCAATATACCTACAGATATCGGACTATGTTTGTGAACATATTCTGCTACAAAAATGGAAATCTGAAGAAAAAATGCCTTCGGTTAGAGAAATGGCAGTAACTCTAGAGGTTAACCCTAATACCGTGATGCGTACATATGAGCTACTTCAGCAAAAAAACATCATTCAAAACAGAAGGGGGATTGGATTTTTCGTATCTCCCAATGCCCTAACAGAAGTTAAAAACTTTCGAAAAGTTCAATTCATAGCTGATGACCTTCCTGTTTTGTTTAGAAATATGTATCTCCTGCAAGTAGATTTTAATGACTTAAAAAGCAGATATGAAGCATTTATAAAAGAAAACTTTAACGCCTAAATTATGAAAACAAGTAATAAACTATTGATCACCCTTGGCTTGCTAATGATTATCATACCGATACTAGTAACTGCTGTAACCGTAAAACTTTATTATCAACCGGCACCACCAAGTACCTACCTTGAACGACAACAAATAAACAATGAATCATTTGATCAAAAATCTCCAGGAAGAGTAGCCATGGGAATTAAGGCGCCATTTAAAAAAGTCAATTTTTCTGATGCACGGAATCTTTTTATCAGTTTACACCTTACAAAATCAACTTCTACTGGAATAAAAATTCCCAGCTACGCAAAAGACCGAATCACTTTCGAAGTGACGAATGGCATATTAAACATATCTATCTCAGGAAACTTTAGTGAGGGGCGGCCAATAGACATAGTCATTTACTCGCCCACGGTTGAAACATTAGATATTCGTAACGCATTTTTATTTGAATTAACAACGGAATTGATTGACTCCTTAACGGTCAATGCAAACAACACAGGCAACCTTACCCTTGGGGGAGCGATCACTAATTTCAATAATAAAGGGGAAGTTATTTCGTCTATCAACGATACTAAAATCAACAACCTTCATATAAACCTAAATAAGTCAACCTTTCAAGTTAATGCCCACTCTTTTGAAAATCTTTCGATCAATTGTTTAAAAAAATCAAAAATTGAGATTAACGGCGATGATTCAATTGGAGACAAATATCACATCAAGAATCTTAAGCTTAATACAGCAGATACCGCAGATGTAATATTGAAAAATATGAAAATAGATGTGATTACGGGAAAAATATCTGATGACACCAAAATCCAGATGCCAAATAAATATTTAAAAGAATTACTTATAAAATAAGTAAAAGATAGCATGCAATTGTATGCTATCTTCTTGGTCCCTTAAAACACAAATTTCTTAATATTGTTATTATTATAGATATGATATGGCTATCGTTCACTTATACACACATTAGATATGAAAGATAATTTTTCTACACAGGCGGCAGAATATGCTATTTACCGTCCAACCTATCCGCAGGAACTTTATGATTATCTCTTTTCTTTGGTAAAGGGCAAAAGTGCAGCCTGGGATTGTGCAACAGGAAACGGCCAGGTAGCGAGAATTCTTGCTCAGGAGTTTGAGAACGTTTACGCAACAGATATCAGTGAAAAACAACTGAGCCAGGCATTGAAACTACCCAATATTACCTATCAGGTGGAGTCCTCCGATCAAACGCAGGTTCCAGATCAAAGTTTCGACCTCATCACAGTCGCTCAGGCCATACACTGGTTTAATTTTGATGCTTTTTATTCAGAGGTAAAACGCACACTTAAGCCCGATGGTATATTGGCTGTAATTGGCTATGGACTGATGTTTATCGATAAAAAAGTTGATAAATCTGTTCATAAATTATATCAGGATATCCTCGGAAAATACTGGGACACAGAACGCCGCTACATAGAAGAAAATTATAAAACAATTCCCTTTCCTTTTGAAGAAATTACCGCTCCGCATTTTCAAATCAAAACCTCCTGGACTTTCAATCAGCTGATAGGCTACCTGAACACCTGGTCTGCGCTACAGCACTATAAAAAGGCCAATGAACGGAATCCTTTGGAATATATGTTTACAGAACTAAAAGAAGCCTGGGGAAATGACGCGGTAAAAGATGTCCATTTCCCGATACTACTTAGAATTGGTAAATAGGGAACAAAATGTTCCCTCAGCTCAAGCTATTTTAGCAAATCGAGTATAGCTAATACACTCATCTTATGCTGCTCACCACTTTGCATATTCTTTACAGTCAATTCACCGTTGGCCATTTCATCACCACCGATCAGAATCACAAATGGAATATTTTTGGCATCAGCGTAAGCCATCTGTTTTTTTAACTTGGCCGATGATGGATACAATTCGGCAGCAATACCGGCACTCCTTAACTGTTGTAGTATAGGTAAAGCATACTTTTCTGCTTCAGCATCGAAGTTACTGATCAGCACTTTTGTACCGATCTCTGCGGAGGAGGGAAAAAGGTTTAGTTCTTCCAGTACATCGTAAATCCGGTCTGCTCCAAAAGAAACACCCACACCCGTCAAATCTTTAAGGCCAAACATTCCGGTTAAATCATCATAGCGCCCGCCGCCGCCAATGCTACCCATGGCAACTTCGTTCGTTTTCACTTCAAAAATACAGCCTGTATAATAATTCAAGCCCCTTGCCAGCGTAATATCCAGCTCCAACTTCGCGGTAAGCGGCAAACCATAGGCAATAAGACTATCCACATAGTCGAACACACTTTCAATTTCCCCGATACCTTTTAAGCCTGTTTCAGATGAAGCTAAAACTTCCTTCAAACTTGCAAGCTTTTCCTCATTACTGCCTTCAAGCAAAATCACCGGACGAAGTTTTTCCAGATCGTCTTCTGTAAAACCACGCTCCAAAAGCTCCTTACTTACTCCATCTAAACCGATTTTATCAAGTTTATCGATGGCTACAGTCATGTCTATAATTAAATCAGGTTTGCCTATAATCTCAGCTATACCTGATAGAATTTTTCTATTATTAATCTTAACCGTGAAATCCTTAAGGCCCAGTTTTGCCAATGCCTCATTGTAGATGAGTATAAATTCAGCTTCGTTCAATAAACTTTCCGAGCCTACAACATCCACATCACATTGATAAAACTCACGATACCTTCCCTTTTGCGGACGGTCGGCTCTCCAAACCGGCTGAACCTGAAAACGCTTGAAAGGAAGGGTAATTTCACTTTGGTGCATCACAACATAACGCGCAAAAGGAACGGTCAGGTCATAACGCAATGCTTTCTCAGATATCAACGGGATCAATTTATTGCTGTTATTCTCCTCTGAAAAGTCGAAGGCCTTCTTTTTAGGATCTTTCAAATACTCCCCGCTGTTCAGAATTTTGAAGATCAGTTTATCGCCCTCATCACCATACTTACCTGTTAAGGTAGACAGATTTTCAAAGCTTGGTGTCTGAATTTCTGCATATCCATACTTCCTGAAAACCGTTTTAATGGTATCGTAGATAAAATTGCGTTTTACCATTTCTACAGGAGTAAAATCGCGTGTACCTTTTGCTAATGAGGGTTTAATAACTGACATAGCCGCAAAAGTACGAAAATGTAAGGTTTATGAAGTAGTGCCCCTATACATTTTAATATATAAAAAAAGCCCCGCATTGCGGGGCTGATATAAATTGAAAACTAGTTCTTGAATTCACTCGTCTTATGGAAATCGATATCCGGGTAATCCTGTTTGGTTAAGTTGATCATGTATTCACTATCTGCCAGATAAACCGGGTTATCCTCTTTATCGAAACCAATATGCTGTTGCTTACGCTTAACGAACTCCTCAAGTTTTTTTCTGTCGCCAGAAGTTACCCAGCTCGAACGGGTGTAGCTTAATGTGCGGAAGCGACATTTTGCACCATATTCGTGTTCTAAACGGAAATTGATTACCTCAAACTGAAGCTCTCCAACCGCTCCGATCACTTTTCTGTTTCCCGGTTGCATTACAAATAATTGTGCAACACCCTCGTCAGTTAATTGCTCTATTCCTTTTTCCAACTGCTTGGTACGCATCGGATCCATATTTTCCACTTCCTTAAAAATAGATGGAGAAAAACTTGGAATACCTTTGAACTGCAGCTTTTCACCCTCAGTTAAGGTATCACCGATTTTGAAGTTACCACTGTCATACAAACCTACCACATCTCCCGGCCAGGCTTCATCTACAATGCTTTTTTCATTTGCCATAAAGTCCATGGGGTTAGCAAACTTTAGTTTTTTATCCTGCCGGGTGTGGTAGTAGAATTTATTACGCTCAAACTTCCCGGAACAGATCCGCAGGAAAGCAATTCTATCACGGTGCTTAGGATCAAGATTCGCGTGAATTTTAAATACAAATCCACTAAAATTCTTTTCCTCAACTAACACATCACGCTCTTCGGCCTCACGGTGTCTCGGACTAGGAGCAATGTCGATGAAAGTATCCAACAACTCTTTTATACCGAAGTTATTAATGGCACTTCCGAAAAATACAGGCGCTACCAATCCGTCGGTATATAAATCCTTATCAATTTCTCCATAAATGCCGTTAACCAATTCAACATCATCTTTAAGTGTACTGATTTCGCTATCTTTTAAATAATTCAGTAAAGAAGCATCATTTAAATCACTTGCCGCAACAACCGAATCGGTAACTTTGGTTTTATCAGAATTAAACAGATTTAAGTGTTTGTTATAAATACTGTAAACGCCCTTAAATGTATGCCCCTGACCAATGGGCCACGAAAGCGGACATAAGCTAATGTTTAGCTTTTCCTCAATTTCGTCCAGTAAGTCGTAAGCTTCCTTACCCTCCCGGTCCATTTTATTAATAAAAATAATCACGGGGGTATTACGCATGCGGCAAACAGACATGAGTTTCTCCGTCTGTTCCTCTACACCCTTCACGCAATCCACTACCAGAATTACACTATCTACAGCCGACAAGGTCCTGTAGGTATCTTCAGCGAAATCCTTGTGGCCTGGTGTATCCAGAATGTTAATACGTTTGCCACTATATTCAAAACCCATTACGGATGTTGCAACCGAGATACCACGCTGGCGCTCGATCTCCATAAAATCGGAAGTATTGCTTTGATTCGCTTTGTTACGTTTTACCGCACCGGCCGTATTAATCGCTCCTCCAAAAAGAAGAAACTTCTCAGTAAGCGTGGTTTTCCCGGCATCGGGGTGACTAATAATGGCAAAGGTTTTACGTTTTTCTATTTCTGGGTTAAGCATAAATTAAATTTTGGGTAAGAAGGGGCGATGAAACCTTGTTAAAGGAACTTAACAGCAATAAGATTTGGATAATTTTGTTTCATCAGGCTGCAAAGATAAGAAAATCGATGAACAACAAGGACCACAGGTTTTTAAATCCTTTTAAGCTATGGATATCCTGTCAGAGGCAAATGCTGAATAGCCTACTGCAAGTTATTAAGCGCTTGCCTTACTGCACTATCATTTAAATTCGCAGCTTTATAATAGCCTACATCACCCAGATAATAACGGCAAAGCAAGGCCTTCAAATCATTAAGGATGATGTTACGCGCACTATACAACTGGTACCGGTCTATTGGCACATTTTTGCGCTGAATAAAACCGATAAAATCTTTAAAATCATTATCATTAATCGTGAAGATATTAATATTCTGCTCCACAAAACTGGCGCTGTACTTATTGGTTAACACATTAAATACGTAATCTGAAAGGATTTTTTTACTCACCAGACTGGCATAAAACTTATTGTATCCTGTGGTATCAAGCTTAACAAAAACATCAGGCTGAATGCCGCCACTTATTTTAACTTTCCTGCTCTGTTGAACAGTTACACCTTCCGTCTTTTCAACCGAATCCTGAAAAGAAGTCCGATCGCCGGTTAGCTCACCGTCCATCATGCGTTCATCCAGCTCATGTTTGTAAGCATCATAGCCCTTTTTATATGATTTCTGAATACTCTTTCCTGAAGGGGTGTAATAACGTGCAATGGTTAAGTTTAATGCCGAACCATCTCCGAAAGAAAACTGCTCCTGAACAAGCCCTTTTCCGAAAGACCGGCGCCCAACAATAATACCCCTTCCTAAATCCTGAATTGCTCCGGCAACAATTTCACTTGCCGAGGCCGTATTTTCATTAATCAGAATCGCAAGTTTTCCATTTTGAAAAGCACCATTACCGGTAGAGAAATAATCCGTACGTGGCTCATGCTTACCCTGGGTATAAACAATCAGCTTGTTTTCAGGCAAAAACTGATCTGCTAAGCCCGTTGCTGCAGAAAAGTATCCTCCTCCATTATCCCGTAAATCAAGGATAAGTTTTTTCATGCCCTTTGCCTTGAGGTTATTGGCTGCTGTAGAAAAATCACTATCTGTATTTGCACCAAACTTACTGATGCGAACATAACCTGTTTCAGCATTGATCATATAAGCAGCATCAATACTACTGATATTCACCTTACCCCTAGTAACCATCAACCGGCTAGGGGTCTGTGTACCATTATGAATTAATGTTACCCCAACACCACTTCCAGCCCTGCCTCTGAAGCGTCCCGAAAGCTGTTCTTTTGGCAAATTCCTTCCGCTTACTACTGTGCTGTCTATGCTTAGAATTTTATCCCCCAGTTTAATTCCAGCCTGAAAGGCCGGGCCATCTTTCACCACACCTGTAACCATCATGGTATCATTAAGCATATAGTACTCGATCCCTACACCTTCGAAATTCCCCTCCAGATTGTCGGTCATATCCTGGGCATCTGATGGAGGAAGATAAACGCTATGCGGATCTAACTGATGTAAAACACTATCGATTGGCAAATTCTGAAGAGAATCGGTGTTGATATCGTCAACATAATTTTTGTTGATGATGTGAAGAATTTCATCAAGCTTACCATCGGTGTTACTGGCCAGCTGCGGACTCCTTTTTACACCGAAACCCTGATCCTTAATGAATTTGATACCCAATACCATGCCCACTATTAAAATCACAGAATAGCTTAAGGCAATCAGTATGTTCGTACGGGTATTCTTTTTCATTGGCGCTACTGCAAATTTATGAAAATAAGCGGCTTGATATATTTTTTAACCGCATTTTCACACCTTTTGTTTATAATTTTTAATATAAATTAACCCACCCCTTACATTGTTAGAATTAGCAACCACATATTTTTGAATTTTTAAGCACAGTTTTAGAAAGAATTTACCGAATTTTATCAAAATTAAATTTATGAACAGAGTTACCGAGCAGGAATCTAACTATAACCACATCGATAAAATGTCGGTTTTGGAAGTATTGCAGGGCATTAATAACGAAGATAAAACGGTAGCTTATGCCGTTGAAAAATCTTTGCCTCAAATAGAAAAACTGACTACCGCTGTAGCCGATAAAATGAAAAAAGGTGGCCGCCTGTTTTACATAGGAGCCGGAACGAGTGGTCGTTTAGGTGTTGTCGATGCTTCTGAATGTCCTCCAACTTATGGCGTTCCATTCGACTGGGTAGTTGGTATTATTGCAGGAGGTGATTCGGCGATCAGGAAAGCTGTCGAATTTGCCGAAGATGATGCTGAACAAGCCTGGAAAGATCTTCAGGAATTTGGCATTAATGATAAAGATTGCCTTGTAGGATTAGCTGCATCAGGAACCACCCCATATGTAATTGGTGGTCTAAATACAGCAAGAAAGAATGGTATTTTAACGGGTTGCATTGTGTGCAATACCGGCGGACCAATTGCAGCAGAATCTGACTTCCCTGTAGAAGTGGTTGTAGGACCTGAATTTATTACCGGCTCAACAAGAATGAAATCAGGCACAGCACAAAAACTCGTTTTAAACATGCTGAGTACTACGGTTATGGTCCAGCTTGGCCGTGTGGTTGGCAATAAAATGGTCGATATGCAGTTAACAAACCATAAACTGGTTGATCGCGGAACGCAAATGGTAGCTGATGAATTAAATATTGATTACAACGAAGCCGCTGATCTTTTAAATAAATATGGAAGTGTTAGAAAAGCTGTAGAAGCCGGACAACTCTAGGAAATGAGTGAAAAAGGATGATTGAATTGAAACTTAAACATTCACTCACTCAAAATTCAATCATTCAATAATTTGAAACATGCACGAGATAGAGCCTTATTACCAATGGAGAGATGACTATATCTCCGCCGAAGATGAACGTTCGCCTTTTTACAATACTGAATATTCTGAGTTTCATTTCGATAAACAGATTTACAACTTTCTGCTTCACCCGCAATGGGATGAATTCGGATCCAACACACTGTATATGAAGGTGCTGTATGCCGATTACGACAGGGCGTACGCCATTATCGAATTTATTGGGGAATGGAATGACGCCATCAATAACGACATCATGCTTTTAAAGCGCGACATACTGGAACTGATGATGGATGAAGGTATTAATAAATTCATCCTGATCGGGGAGAATGTGTTAAACTTCCACGCCTCAGATGACAGCTATTACGAAGAGTGGTTTCAGGAAGTGGAAGATGGCTGGATTGTTGGGATAAACTTTCAGGACCATGTCATTGCAGAGTTCCGGGATAATAGCATCGATTATTATATTAACTTTGGCGGAGCCTTGAATAATATGCCATGGCGAACACTAAAACCCCTTCAGTTCTTCAAGAAAGTTGAAGAATTGCTGACAAAAAGATTAAACTAAAATATTAACTTTATACTGTTTAAATACACATAAAACAAAATGGAACAACAAAATTATCAATATCAGGACAACAGCGTTTTCGTTCAGGAGAAATCTGTTTCAAAAAAATTCTTTGCTAATGTTTTCTTATGGATGTTTGTGGCGTTGGTTTTATCAACACTTTCCGCCTTCTACATTTCAAACACAGAAAGCGCATTAAGATTACTGATTAACTTTGAAACCGGTCAGAGAACGGCTTTAGGCTTTGTAGCGATGTTTGCGCCCCTTGGTTTAGTTTTATTGATGGGAGCGGGCTTTAGCCGCTTATCTTATGGCGCTTTACTGGGTGTTTTCGCCTTATTCTCAGTTTTGCTGGGTGTGAGCTTAAGCTTTATTCTATTGGTTTACACAGGCACATCTGTTATCTCATGCTTTGGAGCTGCTGCGGTAATTTTCGGAATTATGGCAGTATTGGGGTATACCACGGAGGTTGATTTAACTAAATTCGGTCCAATCCTAATGGTAGGTGTTGCAGGCTTGTTTATTGCCGGGATAGCTAATCTATTTATCAAAAGCGAACAGTTTAGTTTGATTATGGCATTTGTGGGTGTTGCAGTTTTCACTGCATTGACTGCATACGACGTTCAGAAAATCAAGCAGATCGGAATGGGCCTTGAACAAAGTGGTGAAGCAATCCCTTCTTCCGATACCAAAAAATTAGCCATAATGGCCGCATTAAACTTATACCTTGACTTTATTAACATCTTCCTGTTCTTATTAAGAATTTTCGGAAGCAGAAAATAAGCTCGCCAACAGAACAATATTCTAAAGGCCGTGCAGATTTGCATGGCCTTTGTAATTTTATTTGGCTAGTATCCAATAAATTTTGGAAATGATGCCGCTTTGTTGCATTTTTGTACGCTTATTAAGAAAGACGGAGGGATTAGACCCAACGAAGTCTTAGCAACCTGTGTCCACACAAGGTGCTAAATTCTATCCCGGTTTTAATCGGGGACAGATAAGTTTTAGGAAGGACGATTCCCGCGCCAACTTTTTGAATAAGCATTTTGAGTATCAGGTATAAAGTATCAAGTATAAAGACAATTTTGCCTTATATTTTTTGCCCAATATCTGCAGTTAGGTCGTTCGTCAGTTAGTCCTGACACCCGATACCAGCTACTTGCTACTATAAAACAATGAACATTAGAGAAGAATTAGAAAAGCGTATTCTGGTAATCGATGGGGCAATGGGCACCATGATTCAGCGCTATACATTAACAGAAGAGGATTTTAGAGGGGAACGGTTTCAAAATCATCCATGCGATGTAAAAGGCAATAACGACTTGCTCAACATTACCCGTCCGGATATTATTAAAGCGATACATCTTGAATACTTGAGTGCTGGTGCCGACATTATCGAAACCAACACTTTTAGTACACAAAGAATCTCCATGGCCGATTACCAGATGGAAGACCTTTCATATGAACTCAGTTACGAAGGTGCCCGGATTGCTAAAGAGGCGACCAGCGAATTTATGGCCGCCAACCCCGACCGCAAATGTTTCGTTGCCGGTGCAATCGGCCCAACCAACCGTACCCTGTCCATGTCGCCAAATGTAAACGACCCGGGTTACAGGGCCATTTATTTCGATGAACTCGAAGCAGCCTACTATGAGCAGGTTCGCGGACTGGTAGACGGAGGTTCTGACGTACTGTTAATCGAAACTATTTTCGATACTTTAAACGCAAAAGTGGCCATTGTTGCCATTAAAAAATATGAAGAAATCATCGGCCGGAAACTGGAAATTATGATTTCCGGAACCATTACCGATGCCTCAGGAAGAACTTTATCAGGTCAAACTGCCGAAGCATTCCTCAATTCAGTAATGCATGCAAAACCATTAAGCATTGGTTTTAACTGTGCGCTTGGCGCTAAAGAAATGCGTCCGCATATTGAAGAACTTGCAAATAAGGCAGGTTGCTATGTTTCCGCCTATCCAAATGCCGGTTTGCCAAACGAATTTGGGGCTTATGATGAGCAGCCACACGAAACAGCACACCTGGTGGACGATTTCATTACCTCCGGGTTTGTCAACATCGTAGGCGGTTGCTGTGGCACTACACCCGATCATATTGGCTGCATCGCTAAAAATGCACAAAAAGCAAAACCCAGGAAACTTCCTGTAATTGAACCCGTGATGCGCCTCAGCGGTCTGGAGCCGGTTACCATCAAGCCAGACAGCATTTTTGTAAACGTAGGCGAGAGAACCAACATTACCGGATCACCAAAGTTTTCAAAACTCATTTTAGGCGGTGATTATGAAGCGGCCCTTGCTGTTGCCTTACAACAGGTTGAAGGTGGCGCCCAGGTAATCGACGTCAACATGGATGAAGGAATGTTGGATTCAGAAGCGGCGATGACTAAGTTTCTGAACCTGATCGCCTCTGAACCTGATATCGCCAAACTGCCGATCATGGTCGATTCTTCCAAATGGTCGGTAATCGAAAATGGCCTGAAATGTTTGCAGGGCAAAGGAATAGTAAACTCCATTTCATTAAAGGAAGGTGAAGAGAAATTCCGTGAAAGCGCGCAGAAAATTATGAAATATGGTGCTGCAGTAGTGGTAATGGCTTTTGATGAACAAGGTCAGGCCGACAACTACGAACGCCGGGTAGAAATTTGCAAACGCAGCTATGATATTCTGGTTAGCGAAATTGGCTTCCCACCAGAAGACATCATTTTTGACCCGAATATCTTAACCGTTGCAACAGGTTTAGAAGAACATAACAACTATGCAGTTGACTTTATAAATGCCACACGGTGGATTAAACAAAACCTTCCTCATGCCAAGGTAAGCGGTGGAGTTTCGAACATATCCTTCTCTTTCAGGGGAAACAATGTTGTCCGCGAAGCCATGCACTCCGCTTTCCTTTACCACGCCATTCAGGCCGGACTGGACATGGGAATTGTAAATGCAGGTATGCTCGAAGTTTATCAGGAAATCCCAGCCGAACTATTGGAACGGGTAGAGGATGTACTGCTTAACCGCAGAGACGATGCAACTGAACGTTTGGTAGAATATGCCGACACGGTTAAATCAAAAGGCAAAGAAATTGTAAAGGACGAAGAATGGAGAAAAGGGACCGTAGAAGAAAGGTTATCTCACTCACTGGTAAAAGGCCTCGTAGAATACCTCGATGATGACGTTGAAGAAGCCCGTCAGAAATATGCCCGCCCAATCCAGGTAATTGAAGGCCCGTTAATGGACGGGATGAATATCGTCGGAGATTTATTCGGTGCCGGAAAAATGTTCTTACCTCAGGTGGTGAAATCCGCAAGGGTAATGAAAAAAGCAGTAGCCTACCTCTTGCCTTTTATTGAGCAAGAAAAACTGGATAACCCAGATCAAAATCAAAGTTCTTCTGCCGGAAGGGTTTTAATGGCAACCGTAAAAGGCGATGTACACGACATTGGAAAAAACATTGTTGGCGTAGTACTGGCTTGTAATAACTTTGAAATTATAGATATGGGCGTAATGGTGCCCGCACAAGACATCATTAAAAAGGCAAAAGAAATAAATGCCGATATTATTGGCTTGAGTGGACTTATTACCCCTTCATTGGATGAAATGGTTCACTTTGCCAAAGAAATGGAGCGGGAAGGCTTTACTATTCCGTTAATTCTGGGCGGCGCTACTACCTCGCGTATTCACGCCGCCGTAAAAGTGGCACCAAACTATTCTGGACCGGCCATTCACGTGCTGGATGCATCAAGAAGTGTAACTGTTTGTAGTACACTCATGAACCCCGAAACTAAAGATAATTACGTTGCCGGAATAAGAGCTGAATATGATAAAGCCCGCGAGGCACATTTAAATAAACGCTCAGATAAGCGTTTCAAAACCATAGCCGAAGCGCGTGAGAACAAGTTCAAAATTAACTTTGAACAGCGTCTACCGGTTCCTGAGTTTACTGGTACCAAAGTTTTCGACGACTATCCTTTGGAAGAACTCGTTCCTTACATTGACTGGACACCATTTTTCCACACCTGGGAACTTCGTGGCAGCTACCCGAAAATTTTCGATGATAAAAACGTGGGAGATGAGGCCAGGAAGCTTTTTGATGATGCCCAAACTTTACTTAAACGTATCCTCGATGAAAAATTGCTTACCGCAAAAGGAGTAATCGGCTTCTGGCCGGCAAACAGTGTTGGCGATGACATTGAATTAAAAACCGGAAGTGTGGAAAGCGATGCAATGCTGACGACCATTCACACGCTCCGTCAGCAGGCAGAAAAAGTAGATGGACAGCCTTATTACGCACTCTCTGATTTTATCGCACCAAAAGAGAGCGGGATTCAGGATTACTTTGGAGGCTTTGCAGTTACTGCGGGCATTGGAATTGATGCGCTGGTAGAAGAATTTGAAGCTAACCACGATGATTATAACAGCATCATGGCCAAAGCCCTTGCCGATCGTTTGGCAGAGGCTTTTGCTGAAAGAATGCACGAGCGCGTGCGTAAAGAATACTGGGGATATGCGAAGGATGAACACCTGAGTAACCAGGAACTGATTAAGGAAGAATACGCAGGTATCCGTCCGGCTCCTGGTTATCCGGCCTGCCCGGAACATACCGAAAAAGGAACCTTGTTTACCTTGCTGGATGCGGAGAAAGAAATCGGATTACGCTTAACGGAAAGTTATGCCATGTACCCCACCGCAGCAGTAAGTGGTTTTTATTTCGCCCATCCCGAATCCAGGTACTTCGGTTTAGGCAAAATAACCAAAGATCAGATTGAAGATTATGCTACCCGTAAAGAAATGTCGATAGAAGAAGTAGAGCGGTGGCTAAGTCCGAACCTAGCATATTAATAAACGAACCAAACTAAAAGCCCCTTTTGGGTTATGAAAATAATAGACCACATTAAAAACGCAAACGGTAAAACGTTATTCTCTTTTGAACTCTTACCACCGATAAAAGGCCAAAGCATCCAGTGGATATACGATGCAATTGACCCATTATTGGAGTTCAATCCTCCATTCATAGATGTAACCTCCCTTCGGGAAGATTATATTTATAAAGAGCAGGAAAACGGTTTATTACAAAAGGTTTCCTACCGTAAGCGTCCGGGAACAATTGCCATCTGTGCTGCAATCATCCACAAATATAAAATAGATGCTGTTCCGCATTTAATTTGCGGAGGCTTTACTAAAGAGGAAACTGAAAATGCCTTAATCGATTTACAGTTTCTGGGTATCGATAATGTTTTGGCATTACGTGGTGATGCGCGTTCTGCAGACAGCTCATTTATTCCCACAAAAGGTGGTCACTGCTATGCCACAGATCTTATTGAGCACATTAAGAACCACAATGAAGGAAAATTCTTACACGAGGATATTGAAACTTTCAAAAGCGATTTCTGCATCGGGGTAGCCGGATACCCGGAAAAACATTTTGAAGCCCCAAATCTAAACACCGATTTCAAATACCTCAAGAAAAAAGTAGACATGGGCGCTGAATTCATCGTAACCCAAATGTTTTTCGATAATCAGAAGTATTTTGACTTCGTAAAAAAATGTCGGGAGAATGATATTAATGTGCCTATTATCCCCGGATTAAAACCCATAAGCACCTTAACACAGTTAAATGTGTTACCGAAAATTTTCCATATCGATTTGCCTGAAGAGCTTACCGATGCCTTATCTCATGCTAAAAACAATGCTGAGGCAAAAGAAATTGGTACTGCAGCAATGATTAAGCAATGTAAAGAGTTGATGGACTTTGGGGTTCCGGTACTGCATTTTTATACGATGGGGAAACCTGAACAAACCAAACAAATCGCAAGGGCCATATTTTAAGCTTTTCTTAAAACATCTATAAATCCTTATCTGTTTTTAATCTGTACAACTTATATTTGTAGGAATGAGATGGATTTGTTTCAAATATTTAGTCATAATGTGCATTGCATTAACCTTGTTTCTAAAGGTGTGCAATGTAATGAGCTATTTGAAACTGACTAATCCCACTGTAGAGCTTGCTTCAATGAAGGAAGATTCTACCGAAAAGGAAGAGAAGAAAATCGAACCGGAATATTTTACCGATCAATTCTTTCTGGTAAGCTTAGCTGAGCATTATCCATGCATTCAACAAAAAATAATCATCCCTGATCATTTTTTTCAATTGGCTTATTTTCCTGAGGTACTCACTCCTCCGCCAGCCATTTAAAATTTATTACCCATCCCTTTTGCCCTGCATCACATGCGGGGACGTATTTTATTATAAACTTTAATACCTAATTATATGAAACGAGCAATTTCATTTTCTTTCGCTGCATTTTTAGCGGCTGTATCTTTCCAGGTCAAAGCCCAGGAAGTAGCACAAACCAATGTTCAACCGGTTAACAATGCTTTAGCAATGGTTACCAAACTCGAACCCGTTAGCTTTAATTATGATAAAACCTGGGTTGAAAAGCTGAAACTGCCTTCAACCTCTCAATATGGTTTTGTGGGTGCCGATGCCAAAACAGCTGTACCATCTGTAGTTGCAGTGGAAGCTAAGCAATATCCTGCGGGTAAAAATGCTTTCAATGCGGCAACCCTTACCAAAGTTGATTATGAGCGCCTTCTTCCATTACTGGTGGCCAGCATCAAAGAACAACAGGCACAGATTGAGGAGTTGAAACGCGAATTGAGTTCATTAAAATCTCAAAACGCTAAATAAAATCAGCTCAATTTATCCGATGAACACCAGTTTAGTATTGGTATTCATCGGATTATAGCATTACCTAGTCGGGAAGAACGGGGGGATTAATTTTGTTCACCTGAGTACTAACCGACTTCAAAAATGCTTCCAGTTGTTGTTGTTCCGGTTGCGTTAAATTTAGCTTTCTTAATATTGCCGACTTTGGCGTTCTCAGCGAATCCGGAATCTTCGACTGCAATGCCTTTTGCAAGGCAACAGGATTGCCCAGATTATAAAATTCGATCACATCTCTTAAGGAAGGAAAGTTTCCGTGATGCATCCACGGACCGGTAATGTTTGTTTCTCTTAAAGAAGGTGTTCTGAATGCGCCCACATCTTTAAGGTTTTTGGTCACATTATATTTTCCCAAATCTTCAAACTTTGACCCCAGTAGTGTCTGCCCGTCATTGTGGAATTTATTATCGCTAAATAAGGGCGTATTATGGCAGTTGATACACCGCGCCTTCGTACGGAACAAGTGCAAACCCCTAACTTCATCATCCTTAAGCGCTGCTTTATTGCCACGTACAAAGGCATCGAACCTGCTGTTCGTACTTACAATACCCCTTTCGAAGGTGGCAATCGCCTGCTGAATCTTTTCCAGGGTAATCTCATTTGAACCAAAAGCCTTATTAAAAAAATCCTTATATCCTTTTATTGCCTTTATGTTTTTAACCATGATGGTTAAATCGGTATTCATTTCCACATGATCTTTCACCGGGAAGCCAGACTGGTGTTCCAGGCTTGTTGCTCGGCCATCCCAGAAAAGCTCATTGTAAAAGGCGGTGTTCAAAATGGTCATCGCATTCCGCTTACCGTTCTGGCGGTCGTGCCCGTAGGCTACCCTTTTGCCATCCCCCCAGCCCAGTTCCGGATCGTGACAGGAAGCACAGGCAATTTGTTTAGATACCGACATACGCGGATCGAAAAATAACAGCTTTCCTAATTTTTCCTTCTCTGCGGAATAAGGATTGGATGCGGGATAAACCGGGCGCCCCAGATAGCCAATATCTCTGAATCCTGCTTTCGCTTCCTCATCCAGATCGGGTTTAGGCCAATGCGATTGATCACCGCTGTACAGCTCGCGTAGCTGCGCAATACTAAACTCCTCATCCTGCAAGAAAGCTGTAGTGCTTACAAAGAAAGTAAGTATTACAGCGATAAATAAAAGTCGTTTCATTCTAAAGTGATAAGGCTGTAGGGCTCAACTTATACTGAAAGGTCCTGGTCGTTCCCCCGATAGCTGCTTCATTAAAAGTGATAGTCAAATCCATTACTTTGGTATTCTCATCATATGTACCAGTACCACTCATGCCAATTTTAAAAGTTGTCGCATCAGATTTCGTTAAGGTAACGTCCTGGGTTTTTACTTTTACGATACCCGTTTTGGCACCCGAATAGTCCGGGAAGAATTGCAAAACCTGATCGACATTAATTTTAACAGTCTTGATATTTGTTGTTCCCGTATAGGTACTGTACAGCCGAACCATATCGAACATGGCCGTTCCACTATCTGCTACACCAGCATTTGTGAAACCAAGAAAACTCGGATCTGACACTGAGACTGTGGAAAAATGACTCGCAATTCTTGACCCCCATGTATTTGTTGTAGGTTCTAAACGATAAACGAACATCTGGTAAAATGCTGTTGATTGGTGGAACACGGCTATTGTTGAAGAGTTAGCCGTTGCCACAGGTTGATCAGGATATAAATCTAACTTATCAGCTGGCTGGTCTTTTTTACAGCCTGTGAAAATAATCAGTGCTAAAAGAAGTATGGAAAATATAGCTTTCATATTTTGATATCTTAAAGATTAATAACCTGTGTTTTGGATCATGCTACTGTTAGCATTTACGGTAGTCGCCGGTAGGGGCATAATTAATTTTGGATCGTTGGCCTGAAGGCTTTTAATTGTTGCAGTTACATCATTGCGGTTTACATCCTTTTTCTTCCTTAGTAAGTCGAAAAGCAGGTTGCCTTCAAAACACAGTTCTTTACGTCTTTCTAACAGAACTGCATCTGTCAAATCATTTTTTGCTGTCAGGTTCAGGGTTGAGGCACTGGCATCACCACGTTTCCGAATAACATTTAAATCCGAGTTTGCTTGTGTAAAGTCTGGTGTTGCTTTCTCAATTGCTGACTCAGCGCGAATTAAGTATAATTCTGATAGACGAATGATTTTGACGGGTGTTGCGTTTACCCCTCCAGTAGCATACTTTTTGGTAAATAAATAGTTTACGCCACTTATCGCAATGCTATTGAACATGCTTGTACTTCTGCGGATATCGGTTGCGGAATACAAACCCGTCAAATCCGTAGTTGCGGCATATTGACGGTAAGTTGTGTTTGTGATATCATAGTATGTACCTAATGAGTTTCCTGTGTCGGTAGTGGCGTTTGGGATCTCCAATATTGATTCGACCGAAGGAATGACACCAGTCCAACTAGCTACATATGCTGAATTCGGCATTAAAGTATACAAACCATTTTTAATCACTACATCAGCCATGTTATACGCATTATCCCATTGGTTGGCATTCAGGTAAACTTTAGCTAGCAACGCTTGTGCGGAGGCTTTTGTGAAATAGTTTTGTTTATAGCCACTGTTTAAAATACCTACGTTGGCGTCATCGAAGGTATTAATGGCCGCTGTCAAATCAGTGATAATTGCCTGATAGGTTTGCGCTACAGTCGATCTTACAGGTTGGGCGTCACTAAACAGCTGTGGTTTTAAGTTAATTGCTATACCTAAGTGAGATCCGTTGGTTGAATAGCCGAAAGGCTGAGCAAACATTCTTACAAGATCAAAATGAATAAGTGCCCGCAGGGATTTTGCTTCTGCAATAATCTTAGCTTTATCTAAATCAGATCCAAATGAGTTTGCAGTGTAATAAATGATATTATTGATATTGTTTAACTCAGAGTACAATGTTGAATAAGTAGCATTAAGCGACGACTCGGTAGATACCTGAGTAAAATTGTAAATATCTTCTAAACTATTGTTTGTGCTTTTGCTGTATTTGATATTTCCACCCATTAGGTCCGTATACACCATTGTATTTCTTTGATAGTGATTTGTACTTAATAAACCTCGATAAGCCCCTGCCAAAGCAGTCTTTGCACCAGAAACATCTTTGAATACATCCTCTATTGATAATTGATCCGTTGGCTCTTTGTCCAGTATTTTCTCACACGAAACAGATACAATGGAAACAATAGTTAATATGTTAATTAATATTTTTTTCATGATTGTTATAATTATAAGCCAACTTTAATTCCTGCGACAAAAGCCCTCGTTTCAGGGTAAACAAATCTTCGCTCAGCAACACCGTTCCTTCCTTTGGTACCTGGATTTTTATATACATAGAATAGGTTGTTACCGTTAGCAAAAACAGACAGATTTTTCAACCTCAATTTATGAGTAAGCCTATCTCCAAATTTGTAGCCAAGGGAAACATTGGATAGCTTAAGATAACTTATTTCATATACATAACGTGACGAATTAGCCACAATCGACCTAATAATTAGTAATTGTGGAATATCAGTGATGTCACCAGGTTTTTGCCACCTATCTATAAGATTTACACTTTGGTTGCGGTTCTGTAAATTTCGTCCATCTCCTTCATTTAGATAACTGAACAGCATATCAGCTCCATAGCTGTATATGATATTGAATGATAAGTTAAAATTCTTGTATGTAAAGTTATTAATTAGTCCCCCCTGAAAATCCGGTAAACGATCACCTAACACTGAAGCATTGGCAATGTTCAATGTATTAATTTCTGAAGCACTTCTAATTTGTCCATTATTATCATAAAATTCTTCCCTCCCTGTTTGTGGGTTTACGCCAGCCCATCTATACCCGTAAATAGCATTTGTACTATTACCCACTCTTAAACCATAACCTGTATCACTAGCTCCATATAGCGATAAGTAACCATTATTAAAGGCAATCAGCTTGTTTTTATTTGCTCCAAGGTTAAATGACATATTCCATCCAAAATCTTTATTTTCGATGATCTGCGAGCCTAAGGTCAATTCAAAACCTCTATTTCTTGTTGTACCTGTATTTGCAGAAATTGTGGAAAAGCCTGTTTCTAACGGGACGTTAACTGACGATATGAGATCCGTGATTTTGTTGTTGTAGTATTCAGCGGTAATCTGAACTTTATTAAATAAAGTTAAATCTATAGCAAAGTTGAGTTTGTAATTTTTCTCCCAGCCTAAATCGGGATTTGGTGCAGCACTTCCGTCAGGCGACGAAGCTATATTTCCGTTGTAAGTATTACCACTTGAAGTACCGAAATCATATAGTCCTTTTGCAGAATAGTTGCCAATACGCGAGTTTCCCGTTGAACCAAAAGTGGCTCTGGCTTTTAAGAAGCTTAACATCTTATTGTCTTTAAGAAAATCTTCCTTTGAAATAATCCATGCCGCTCCTACCGATCCATTAAATGCTACTTGTTTATCGCCACCAAATATAGATGACTTATCAATACGCGCATTCAAATTTAGGTAGTATTTCTTTCCAAGATCATAGCCCAATTGAGAGTAGTAGGAAATGGTAGCGCTTTCGGTGTTAGATGAACTTGAGCCTTGCGCAGAAGCAGCACTTAACACCCTCAATCTATCGAAACTGAATCCTATACCATTACCTCTTAACAGATCAGTTTCTTTGTCCTCAACTTGTGTTCCTACCAAAAAATTAAACGTATGGGTTTTAATGGTCTTATCATACGTAGCCTGCACAAACCCCACATAACCTAGATACTTACGATCAAAAATTCTAAGAATTCCGTTTGAAGTTCTGCCTGTAGCGTTGAGGCCAGAAAAATATTGTCTTTGTGTATTCTGGTATGACTCTGCACCTAAGGTACCTGAAAATGTAATCTCATTAGTAAGCTTATAACTTGCATTTACACTTGTATTAAAAGTTACACCTTTATTGCTGTTTTCATTTTGATCATAAACTGCTAATGGGTTAGGTACACCTAGAAAATCGGTATAAGTACCATTAGTATACGGCGCTAAGTTAGGCGGAAGACTTACCGCTTCATAGCTCGACAAGGTGTTACTGTTGGTAACGGTCGGACTCATATTGAAACCAACCTTAAATTTATCGCTGAATTTATGATCGAGTGTTAAGCGGAGGTATATTTTTTGAAGATCATTATTTAAATTACTGGATTGCTGATCACGGTAACCTCCTGAAAACCTAAAAGTAGTGTTGTCACTACCTCCAGAAATATCAAGTGCTGCGTTCCGATAAACAGCATTTCTGGTGGTTAAATCCAGCCAGTCTGTGTCAGTTGTTTTGCTTCCCGCCAGTTGCGACGCCTGTGTTGCGGAAGTTCCCGCATTCATATATGACTCTCGAAGTAAGCTATAATATTGAGGACCACTTAACCACTTATATTCATTCATAAAGGTTGCAACCCCTGTGTCATACCCCAAATTAACGGAAGTCTTGCCAGCTTCGCCTCTTTTAGTCGTAATGATAATCACGCCATTTGAGGCATTGGCACCATAAAGAGCCGAAGCTGTAGCATCCTTTAATACCGAAATACTTTTGATATCATCCGGATTAATATTTGATAGGGGATTTAAATAATCTTCATTATTAAATGTACTGCTTTCATTAGCCCGCTGTTGTTCGTACAAAGGAATTCCATCAATTACAAATAGCGGCTGAGAAGAAGTTGTCCTGGAGGCGCCAATAGTCGGCAAGGAACCCATTCCCCTGATATTAATTCTTACCGGAGTATTCAAAGTTGTCGTTGTCTCCACCTGTACACCCGCAACCAAACCCTCAAGCATCTTGTCGAAGCTTTCGATAGGCCGGTCCGTTTGCAACCGCTCTGCAGTTACCTGCGAAATACTTCCCACCACTTCCTCACGTCTCTTATCACTCGTATATGATCCGGTTACTACCACTTCATCCATTCCCAGGGCATCATCATCCAACTTTACATTAAAGTAATTTTCGTTAGTCACTTTAACTTCCTGGGTTTTCATACCAACGAAATTGAAAGTAAGGATCAGGTTATCAATACTGTTTCCGCTTAGCTTATATACAAACTTACCATTGGCATCAGTTACTGCACCTTGTCTGGTACCTTTAATAAACACATTAACTCCCGGCATTGGTCCCCCGGTCTTTGCATCAGTAACCAGGCCGCTTATCGATCTGGTCTGCACGGGACTAGCTTTCGGGCCTTTCCTTATAGAAATATAGTTCCCATTGATATTAAAAGCCAAACCCAATTGCCCGGCCAAACCATCAAGCGTTTGTTTCAAGGTTGATTTTTGTTTAATGCTCACCGTTTGATTGATATTCACCTCGGTTTGATCATAGTTAAACTTGTAACCACTTTGTTTTTCGATGATTGTTAATACTTCGGCCAATGGCCTATTGACAACATTTATCGAAACAGCAGTTTTTTCAGGCGCTTTTACCTGGGCATAACTCGTAATGGAAAGTGTGAGAGAGAAGAGCAATAATAGTCTGAATAAATAACGGGAGTAAGTTTTCTTCATTTTATCGGGTTAATATGATGGTGTTCTGGGTTTGTTTGAATTTTAAATGTTTAGAAAAGCATATGCTTTTGATCACGGTGATGTAGTCGGCCTTATCAAACTGAGCGGAAAAACTCCATCTGGTATTTTTGGTATGGTCAACTAGCTGAATGCCATAAACATTATAAAACCGGGCAGCAATTTCTTCGAATCCTGCTTCTTTGAAAATTAGCAATCCTGATTTCCATCCTGTAATGGCTGCTATATCAACGCTGCTTTTAACCAGATGTCTGGAAGTACCATTAAACGTGGCCATTTCCGAAGGCTTAAGCAGGAGTTTCTCTTTCCCTCTGTTAGCCTCTGCCAGTACCTTTCCTTCGACCAATGCAATCACAGTATTTTTATCTGCCGGATAAGCTGAAATATTGAATTTCGTACCCAAAACAGTTGTCCTCGTGCCTTTGGCATTCACACAAAAGGGTCGTGCCTGATCTTTAGTAACCTCAAAGAATGCTTCCCCTTCAAGCATCACTTCACGTTTCTTTGCAGCAAAAGATTTGGGGTATTTTAGCGAACTATTTGCATTCAATGTAACCGTTGTCCCATCGCTTAAGCTAAGTTTAGTGATTTTGCCGTAACCATTGTGATAAGTAACATAACTTAAAGATTTTTCTGCCATGTTAAACCTAATGAAGAAAAAACCCACGATTAAAAGTACGGCAAGGGCGCCAACTGACGTCATCACGCGGGTATTCAACAACGAGGGTTTATCCGGTGCGTAAGGCATTGTATCGGCGGCATCAGCTTGCAGAAAATCATCGAACTTAGCAAAAGCCATCTGCAAATCTTCATCTTCCAACCGGAGGTACAATGTGGCGAGAATTTGTTCCGCATTATACACCTCATCCATTTTTTCAGGATGTAGGCTAATCCAGCTTTCCCAGAATGCTACCGCAGCAGCATCTGTTTTCAGGTAATAAGCATTAAAAGATTCATCTGCTGCAAAATCTTCAGCATGAAACAAAGTGTAATCCACGGCAAAAAGTAAAAAGGTAAAAGATGTTTTGTTCGGTTTAAGCTATAGAGTAAGCAACCTCCTGTTTTTACCAGATTTTTTTTACTTTTTTTATTAATGTTTAAAAACTGAAGTATTATTGCATGTCTTAGGTGGGTAATCAAGTGCGCAACTGATCAAATAACTAACGTGTTCTCAAGTGTCTTAGATGGTAATAAATGGCGAAATCAATATTAAACTGAGGTGCTCTTACCTGTCTTAGGTGGTAATAACCAGCGAAATCAATATAAAAACCAACATGCTCTTACCTATCTTAGGTGGTAAATTCTTAGTGCTTCTGCAGTAGCTTTTCTCTTAGCGTACAAATGGCCGCATAAACATGGTTGTAAACCGTACGGGATTTAAGCTCAAGTTGCCTCGCAATGGCATCATATTCCATCCCGTCGAAAAACTTCAACCTTACAATTTCCCTTTGTGTGGGCGTTAAAGCATCTATCGCATGCGATATTTTGTCCTTCCGTTCAGCTATAAACTGCGATTCGATGAGCAATTGTTCGTAAGAATGTTCGTTAATGGTGAGGAGTGAAGGAATATCTTCTATACTGCTGAATTTCTTTGACTTGTTCGACTCCCTGATCAGGTTATTGCGAAGACTCGTCTTTAGGTAGCTGTCCACGAATTCAACCTGTCCAAGTGTATCCCTTTTTAACCAGATACCGGCGAAAAGCTCATGAAGCGTATCTTGGACAACCTGTCTATCGGGCAAAATTCTAAATCCATAAGCATACAAATCCTGATAACAATCCTGATATAGCATTCGCATTGCACCTGAATCTCCTCCACGAATTTTGTCCCAAAGCCCGGCTTTCATTTCCGCAAAGATAAGAGATTATTCCCTTATTTAGAATTTTTCTTAATTAGGCTTTTAGTATTTATAAAACAGCGACTTACATCGACGTAAAATGGAGATTTGGGCAGCTGAATTCCAAATCTCCAGTATGCGTTAAGCGATCTGTTTACGCGTTAGCAAGCAAATAAGCTTTGAAACCTTCAAAATCAACGCCCAGTTGATCAGCTTGTTTTGGTTTTCCAACCAAAGCAGTCACCTGTTCCGGAATTTCAATTTTAGCGGCAATGTCTTCAGGAAAAATATCCGGGAATTTACAAGCGTGGGCGGTAGATAAAAATACAGCTGCGCTTCTATCTTCAGGATTTTGTTTTCTGAATTGCTCAATGGCCAGATAGGCAATGGCGGTATGCGGACAAGCAACATAATCAAACTTTGCATCAATTTCCTTGATCCCTGCCAGCGTCTCCTCATCCGTGAAACGATATGAAGTAACCACTTCTTTCAATAAGTCGATTTCACCTTTAAATAAATCCATGATCCGCACCCAGTTGCTTGGCGCACCAACGTCCATTGCATTAGAATAGGTTTGCGTAGAAGGCCTGGTTTCGTAAACGCCTGTTTCCAAAAATCTCGGAACAGTATCATTTACATTGGTCGCAGCGATAAATTGCTTCACCGGTAAGCCTAGTTTATAGGCCAGTAGTCCAGCACCAATATTTCCGAAATTTCCGCTCGGTACCGAGAAAATGATCTCATCTAAACCTTGCCTTTTCAACTGGGCATAGGTATTGAAATAATAAAATGTTTGCGGAATTAAGCGGGAAATATTAATCGAGTTGGCAGATGTCAGTCGGAAGCTTGCATTGAGTTCAGCATCGGCAAAAGCCTGTTTTACCAAAGCCTGGCAATCGTCAAAAGTGCCTTTAATTTCAATGGCCCTGATGTTTTGTCCATTTGTAGTTAACTGCAATTCCTGTATCGGACTCACCTTTCCTTCCGGATAAAGAATAGTTACACGGGTATTCGGCACCCCTAAAAAGCCCAACGCTACTGCACCACCCGTATCTCCTGATGTGGCAACCAATACATCCAGTAACTGTTCGCCATCCCTTAAAAAATAAGCCATCACACGGCTCATAAAACGGGCTCCAAAATCCTTGAACGCCAACGATGGGCCATGGAAAAGTTCCAGCACAAAAGTTTTATCCGCCAGCTTTACTGCGGGCGCTTCAAAGTTGATGGCATCTTCAATTAATGCTTTCAGGTCTGCTGCCGGAATTTCATCCCTTAACAGGGCCGAAGCTACTTGATTGGCAATCTCAGGCAGCGAGTACTTTTGAATATTTTCGATAAAGTCCGGATCAAGCTGCGGAATCTCTACAGGCATGTACAGGCCTTTATCCCGTGGCATACTATTAAAAACGGCTTCTTTAAAAGAAACACGTAAATCTTTATTATTGGTTGAATATAATTTCATGGTTCGATGGTTGTTTTACAGCACTCTTGGCCCTTCGGCATTAACCGAAGAAACATATGCTTTGCTGTTAATATTGATTTTATGTAAGTGCTGTTGCTGTGCTTTGGTTATTTTCTTTGCGGTTTCTTCATCTTTTGTCAAGGCAAAAACTGATGGACCCGAGCCTGAAATTCCAAAACCAATGGCACCGTTTTCCATGGCAATCGCTCTCATCTCCTCAAAACCCGGAATCAGGATGGAACGGGTAGGTTCTACCAGAACATCCTTCATACTGCGCCCGATTAAATCGAAATCATTCATAAACAAGCCACTTACCAAACCAGCTACATTTCCCCACTGCGTAACCGCATCTTTCAAAAACACCTTACTGCGTATCATCTGGCGGGCATCTTTTGTGGGTACATCCACCTCCGGATAAACAATTGCGGCATACATTCCTGCGGGCGTTGGCAAGGAGATTACATCCAGTGGTTCGTAACTTCTTACTAAAACAAAGCCCCCTAAAATAGCCGGGGCTACATTATCGGCATGGCCATAACCACAAGCCAGTTCTTCACCTTTCATGGCAAAGGGAACCAGTTCTTTTGCGGTTAATAAATCTCCCATCAATTTGTTAATGGCAAATAAACCTGCCACCGTACTGGCCGAGCTTGAACCTAACCCACTGCCAATAGGCATCTTTTTATGCAATTCAATTTCCACGCCCACATCTAAGCGGTTTACATGTTGCAGGTAATGCTGAACACTGGCGCTCACTGTATTTTTAGCCGCATCCAAAGGTAAACGACCATCATCTCCGGTGATACGCTTTATAACCACTCCGGGCGTATCGGTCAAACGCATTTCTACTTCATCACCCGGCTCATTCACTGCGAATCCGAGGACATCGAAACCACATACTACATTGGCAACTGTAGCCGGAGCGAAAACTTTTATACTATCTTTCATTTTTGATTATCAGGTAGCGATATCAGTACTGAAAATCAATTCAGGATTTGATACCGCCATTTTATCATTAGTCTCTTATTGATCTTAGCTTAAAGAACCCACGTTTATAATATCTGCAAAAACACCGGCAGCAGTAACCTCTGCACCAGCGCCAGGCCCTTTCACCACCAATGGACGTGTTTTATACCTGTCTGTAGTAAAGGAGATGATGTTATCACTTCCCGAAAGCATGTAAAACGGGTGACTGTCATCTACCATTTGCAGGCTGATTTCCACATCACCATCTTCCAGTTTTCCTATGTAGCGCAATACCTTTCCTTCGCTCGCGGCACGGTTTTTCAAATCCTCAAAATAGGCAGCATTGTTTTTTAGTTCTGCATAAAAGTCATCCACCGTTGAAGCATTCAAACAGGCTTCGGGTAAAATATTATCAATTTTAACATTTTCAGCCTCCAACGGATAGCCGGCATCCCGCGCAAGAATCAACATTTTACGCATAAAGTCTTTTCCATTTAAATCATCACGGGGATCTGGTTCGGTATAGCCTAAATCCTGTGCCTCTTTTACCGTTTCATAAAAACCAGCTTCACCTTTAAAATTATTGAAGATATAAGAGATGGTTCCTGAAAGAATGGCCTCGATGCGGGCAACTTTATCCCCACTCATCATCAGTTCCTTTAACGTACGGATAATTGGCAAGCCAGCCCCAACATTAGTTTCATAGTAAAAATCTACTCCAAACTTCCGGGCCGTATCTTTAAACGATTTGTATTGTGCGTAGCCGGCCGAATTACCTTTTTTATTACAGGTTACTACCGAAATACTGCTTTCAAAAATGCCCTGATAAAATTCAATTGGTGCTTCTGCAGCAGTGTTATCTACAAAAACGCAGTTTGGCAGGTTTAATGCTTTCATGCGCGCTACGAAGCCAGCAAGATCAGCCTGCTCACCATTCGCATTTAATTCATCTTCCCAGCCTTCAAGCGATAAACCATCTGTATTGAAAATCATTTTACGGGTATTGCTGATGCCGGCAACTTTAACCTGCAAATCATTATTCTCAGCCAGAAAAGGCATTTGTTCTTTCAGCTGATTAAATAGGGTCTTTCCGATATTTCCGGTTCCCAGGCAAAAGATATTCAGCGTACGTTTTAAATCAGTAAAGAATGCGTCGTGCACGGCGTTTACTGCTTTCGATAAATCAGAAGCGCTGATAATCACTGAGATATTATACTCCGAAGATCCTTGTGCAATTGCCCGTACATTGATACCATTCCTGCCCAAAGCGTTGAATAATCTTCCGCTCATCCCCGGTGTACGTTTCATGTTCTCACCAACAATAGCCAGCACCGCAAGATTATTTTCTACCTCAGGTAAAGCCAGCTTATTGGCATCAAGCTCCAGTTCGAATTCCTTTTTGATTAAACTGATGGCTTGTCCTGCATCTGTAGGCTTCACCGCAAAAGTGATGCTATGTTCAGATGAAGACTGTGTAATCAACACCACATTGATCTGCTCACGCGAAAGGAGTGAAAACAAACGGCCGCTGAAACCAGCCTTACCTACCATTCCACTTCCGGTTAGGTTGATGATACTGATGTGATCGATGGAAGAGATCCCTTTAATGGGTAAGCTTGATGTTTTAACATCGCTTTTGATATAAGTACCTGTAAAATCAGGTTCGAAAGTATTCTTGATTACGATTGGAATTTTTTTCATGAAAGCGGGGATCATGGTAGGCGGATAAATCACCTTTGCACCAAAATAACTCAACTCCATGGCCTCGGTATAACTCAGTTCCGGTAAAGAGAACGCTTTTTTCACTATCCGTGGATCCGCAGTCATCATCCCGTTTACATCCGTCCAGATCTGAATTTCTTCGGCGTTCAAGGCTGCACCCCACACCGCAGCAGTGTAATCAGATCCTCCACGACCTAATGTGGTTACCCTTCCGGCCAAATTACTGGCGATAAAACCCGTTACAAAAAGCACTTTAGTACTGTTCGCCTGATAGAAATCATTAATCAGCATTTCAGTTAGTTCAGTATCAACCTTTGCCTGTCCGAAATTACTATCCGTTTTAATCAGCTCCGAACCGTTTACATAAAGCGCTTCTGCAAATTGCTGGGAGGCAATGTGCGCAATCATGAATGATGAACAACGTTCGCCATAGCTCAATATCTGATCCTTGGTTTGCAGACTTAGTTCACGCAGATTGGTTACCGCCTGCAATAGGTCCTCCAGCTCATTAAAGAAAATTTTAAGCCGGGTAAACACCGGGTTTTGCGCTGCCGCCGGTAGAAGAGCGCGAATAACTGCAAAGTGCTTCGCCTCAATTTCTTTTAAAGATGCGTCGTAATCTTCGCCACGCTCAGCCTTTTCGGCCATATCCGTCAGCAAATTGGTTACGCCACTCATTGCCGATAATACAACTACCGGATTGCTTTGTAATTTTTCCTGGGCTACTATGCTCAGTAGCGTTTTAATGTTCTCGGCCGAACCTACGGATGTGCCGCCGAATTTAAGTACTTTCATTGTTTTTGGTTTTAATGAAGCTTACACGTTGCTTGTTAATTAATTTGGTTCTGTGCAGTTTCTATGGTTTTTGGTAAAAAAAAAGCGCCCCGAGTTCTATCGGGGCGCTTTCTGTGTTTTTATGTTAATTCAATTTACAACAAATTAGCCCCGCTGGTTTATACCGGTGGTAATAATAATCGTTGTAATAATTGAAGTGTTAAAAGTCATTGCTCTTCGTGTATTTTGTACACCGTAAAGTAGCAGATTATTTTTCTTAATTGCAAACAATTTTGAAAATTATTTGAAAATTTTTTAATAAAACGTTTAATTGGATGTAATAGCTGCATTTTTTATACTCGAAACTAAAACAGGCAAAGGTATCGCCATCAGATGTTGATAAAAAGCTTAGTCGCCATATTTTTGAGCCATATCTTCGAAATATTGTTTTTTGAAATCTATCGCGTTATCGGTTTCAGGAACCTTTAAATTGTCAATATAGTCAACCAAAGATTGCCCATCAGCTGTCTTAGAGATATTTAAAAGATAATTTTCAACCAATTCAGAAACACTACTTCCAACTTCTGAAGCGTATTTCTTCGCTTTAGTTAAAATATCCTTTTCAATTGTCAAATTAACCCTTGCTTTCATAACGATCTAATATACGTATATGTTTACATCGTACGTATTACTTCCCTTGTTGGTATTCTGTAGAATTAGCTATTTGGTATTAAGGCTTCACCCCAATATAAATCTCTACTTCCGAATCCGGCCCTAACTGCGACTTCTCCCCATACACCTCAAAATCTGCTTTGTAACTTCTATTCAGCATGCCGTCATTGGCCCATATATCCTGCCAGGTCGTTACAACTGCGGCGGGCATTTCCCCTTTGGCGGTATACTTTTTGTAATGTTCATTTTCGATTTTCCTACCCAAAAGCCCTTCCGGAATATCCGCTAACGAACTCACACGCTGACCAATGATCGCGGTATACTTGCCCGTATAATCACTTTCATAGTCCGTATAAACCGCAATAACGTCCTCGCTTACTTTATTCGGAATCTTATTAAAAATTTCCTGAGCATAGAACTCCTGCCAAAGCTTACCTAAATCTGCTGCAGCCTTGTTGTCTTTGTTGGTGGTTTCAACAGCTATTCCAATAATATTAAAGTTGTTCATATAATCTATGGATATTTAATGGTTAATCAAAGCTAAAAAATTATCCAACATCTAAGCTGAAATTACTCCAAACCCCTTTCCCATACTAACTATTTTAGTATTTTTGTTTCCATTCAATATCCCTATGGAAAATAAAGTCAGCATCAACAATAACAGCGTAGAGTTTTCGGGCATTACCAGAGAATATACCGAAGCAATTTCCGAATTAATCTGGAATGGCTTTGATGCCGGGGCCAGTAAAATCGACATTGTTTTCGACACCAATGAAATCGACTTCATCCCCTCCATCGAAATTATTGATAATGGCAGTGGAATTAATCTCGATTCCCTTCAACAAACATTTGGCTCTTTCCTTGATTCATTGAAACGCGGTAAAGACCAGCGTTCTTCATATGTAAGAGGTAAAAAAGGAAAAGGCCGCTTTTCATTCATTGCTTTTGCCCAATCAGCCGTATGGAATACCACCTACATCGATGAAGAAACAGGAAATTATTATAACTACGATGTAAGCATCAATGCCTCCAATAAGGACTATTATTACGATGAAAACAGAACCATTGACGAGCTAAAGCAAACGGGAACCAGACTCAAGCTGATTAATTTATTTGGCGTTACCGCTTACTCATTTTCAAGCGAAGCGTTTATCAATTACCTCAAGCATGAATTTGGATGGTTTCTGCTGCTCAACAGTAAACATCAGTATCAGCTATGCATCAATGGCACACCTATCCGCTACGAAGACAGCCTGGCCGACCATCAAATATTCCATCGGGAAATTGCAGATGCCTCCACATCCAGATTTAACTTCACCATTACCTTTGTACGCTGGAATGAAAAAATAGGGGATAAGTTTTACTACTATTTTCTCGACAACAGCAAGAAGGAAGTTTTCAAACAGCTTACTTCCTTTAACAACAATGCCATCAACTTCTACCATAGCGTTTATATTGAATCAGATTATTTCGACAATTTCAATTTCAGCGATACCGACGCATCAGAAAACCTATTCGGCTCTAACCCACAAAGCCCGATCTTCAAACAACTTATAAAAGAGTTACAAAAAATTGTCGCTTCAAAGCAAAAAGAGTTTGTCAGGGATGAGGCCGCAGTTGAGTTAATTAAAAGGCTTGAACTTACCAATAGCCTACCTGCATTCGGCTTAAGCCAGGAAGGAGAAGAGGGAAAACAACAGCTCCTAAATTTCGTAAAAGAATTGTATTGCATTCAGCCACGGATATTCAAAGGGCTTAATGAAGTACAGGAGAAAATGATCTTGGCCCTGATCAGTCAGCAGCTCAATAATGAAGAAACGCTAATCTCCCTTGTCGAACAAATTATTCCACTGGCAAATGAAGAGCGGATACAGCTGAAAAGTCTTTTTAACTAATGGCTAAGCACCAAATCTTCCAGTAAATAATTAGCGGCTTAATAACAGCTATACTAAACAAAAAATCAGATGAAAAATCTCGACCTCGAAACGATCAAAAAACGTACAGCAGCCATTCGTAAAAAATACCATCAACTGGAAAGGCAACATCATGGCAGCGAATGGACAATAGAAGAAGATGCACTGGCTTTTTTAACCGATGCAGGATTAGTAGGCCGATTAGTGATGTCGCAACAAGGTCGATGGCCCCAGCCTGATACTGAAGAAGAACTGAAGCATAAATTAGGTGAATGCCTGTGGTGGCTTACAACACTTGCAGATCGTATGGGTATGGATATCAATGAATGTACAGAAACCTTCCTCACCAAAACAGAAACACTAATGGGTGAATAACAGAATTAGTGAAATGTTATTGCATCTCCTGTTAGAGAGCAAACACCAGTTTCACACTGGCTTCACTCGCTCCTGACTATTCTTTTAAAAAATAAAGCCCCGCATGTGCGGGGCTTTCAGTTGTTTGGTTTATTTCTCTCTTATATAAATACTATCATGGTTCGATTTCAAAATCAAAACTGTACCGCCCCCGTTAATCTTCCCCTTTATATTTTCCGATTCCTTGCGCATCGAAATGTTTATCGCACTGAGTACCCTGTTTCCGCCCTGGGTAGTCGTAAGTGTGCTGGTGCTGGCTTTTGCTCCGCTGCCCGAAACCAACCCACTAAATAAAACACTTCCGTTGGTGGTGTATGCAACCCCTGTTGCAGGCTTATCTGTCTTTTCAACAGCTTCTTTTTCAATAGCAATATTCAGTCCTTCAGCGGCATAAATTTTACCGTAATTGGTACCTGCCTCTAAAGAAACTTTCGCCGTTTTAGGCAGTGCTACATCCACATGTCCATGTACAGAGACAATGGAAATAGGCCCCTTAATTTCACCTGCGAAAACCGCATCAACCGAACCATTCAAAGTTTTCACATTTACGGGGCCCGTATTATTTTCCAACTTCACCTCATTGAAATTAACGGAAACCTCAATTTCACTTTTCAGGTTTTTAAGTGTTAGGCTATCCTGATACATGGAGCTGTTATTTGTAAACACAACCTTTATATTTTGAGGTACCCTGATCTTGAAACGGCGGTCATCCGTTAAACTTACCGGGTTCACATTAATATCTTCGCCCTTAACCGTCACATCTAAACCCAATCCTGTATTGTCTTTAAAGCCTGAACTGTTAACAGCCTTCAGCCCCTTAGCCCTTTCGTCAACCTGCTCCTTTTCCGAAGCAGGCGAGCTAAAAATAATCTCACCGCCGTTATAGCCTTCTACCGTCGCGCCACTTAAATTAAGATTGAGCTTTCCTGACGATTTAGCCAGCTTATATTCTTTCTGTGCAGAAACCGACAAGCTTAAAAGTGTCAGCGCTACCACCAATTGTAGTTGTTTTTTCATATCCTCTATTTTCTATTATTGCTTATTCTCTTTCATTAAAACCATGTAGGCCTCATCTTTTACCGCATCGAGCGTATTAGGGTCGTTCACCAGGGCATAAAGCCGGTCGTCAACCGTTGCATTGTTCATTGTTCCCAAAACCCTCACCAATTCAAGCTGCACCAGGGGGTCGTTCTGGCTGTTCAGCGATTTTATTAATAATGCTGAAACATGCGCGTCATCTTTGTATTTACCCATCACATTCAGGGCCGCCAAACGAACGTTGCTATTTCCATCGCGTTCCAATGTTTTCGCTAACCGGTTGATCATATGTTCACTGATGTACCCGCTTTTATCAATTTCCAGTATCAGGGCTAAACGGTTACTGGCCGAGCTGCTATCTGTCAGTTGATCAACTTTTTCAGCCACATATACGTGTTTGGAAACCTGCGCCACATTTACATTTCTGGAGGCTGTTATATCACCACTGCGGCCAGGCGCAACTGCCGCAACATGTGCTTTTACCGGCTCTTTCAAATCAGGAACAACCTGTACCGGCCGTGCTTTTTTCGTTGCTGATGCCTGCGTATTCAAATGTTTCGTGGATGAAGTTCTGAAAATCAGGAAGCTCCCTGCCACGACTAACAATATAGCTGCCGCAGCCAACCACTTGCCCACCTGTAAAAAGGCAGGTTTCGTTTTCTGTTGCACAGGCACCTCTATTTGTTTCTTAAACAAATCCAGGTTAAACCGAGGGGCATCTAACTGATCAAATTCCTCCCGGTTCCGCTCTACAAAATCTTTTAATGGATCATTCATAATATGCCTTATCTTTTAATGCCAACAATATTCTCTTCTTTGCCCGGTGATATTGTGTTCTCACCGTTGCATGCGATAAACCCAGCACGCATGCAATTTCCTCCTGACTCATCTTTTCAAAAAGGTATAAGTTCAGGATGGTTTTGTAGCCTGTTGCCAACGCATCAATACTTTTTTTCACATCCTCTACCTTACAATTAAAAAGCTCATCTTCCCCCATATCATAATCTTCCTCTGCCCGAGGGTCCATGTCACCCATATCGGCAAACTGGATTTTTCTCCTCCGCAGATGGGAGATAGCTTTATTAATTGCCATCCGCTTCACCCAGGCTTCAAAATTTAAAACCCCTTTCAACCGTTCCGGATCACTAAAGGCATTAAAAAAAGTTTCCTGCAAAATATCTTCAGCCTCTGCTGTATGCACAATCAGTCGACTGATGGAATTATAAATCCTGCGGGCATATTTTTGATACAGGCCTGTATAGCCCGCATCCTTTCCCTGCATGCACATGGAAATCAATTCCTGATCGGTGATATCGCGTGGTATCGGCAAAATTTGAGTCGTTAACAATCTGCTATCAATATGTTTCTATAGGGAAGTCGCAACCAGCTGATTAATGTTGCATGCAAATGTGAAATTAATAATAAAAAAAACGCAAAACACCATGGGCGTTTTGCGTTCAGTTGAAAAAAGGGAAATAAACTACTTAATAAAACCCTTAACGCTGGTTTTCACATTCACCAGCGTCGATATTTTGATCCCATTAAGCGGGATTTTTTTACCATCTATGGTGATGACGGACCCGTCACGGTAAACTGCCGGAATGGTTTTACCTCCCGGACTATAATTCCCCGGGACAGGAATATCACCTGGCTGACCAAATTTAATTGCGGCATTAAAGCCCACAAACCATTCGCCGGTAGCAGGCCTGTACAAGGCCATATCCACCCGTCCGTCTCCATTATAGTCGGCCGGAACCGGAATATCGCCAGGAGTATGCGGAAGCTGCAAGGGAATATTTCCTAAAGCCGTTTGCCACATCGAATTATCCGTACGGAAAAAACCTACGTCAAGCTTTCCATCCCCATCATAATCGGCAGGAACCGGAATGCCGTTTTTATGCCCAAACTTAATGCTGTCCATACCATCAATGTACCAGGTCATGGTAGCGGGGCGGTACACCGCCACATCGGCAAAACCATCGCCATCCCAATCTCCACAAACCGGAACGTCACCAGCCATGCCCAGCAATACCTCCTTACCACCTTCGATCAGGAATTTACCGTCCTGCGCGCGGAACACGGCCATTTCAGTTTTACCATCGCCATTGTAATCAGCTGGTGCAGCCAGGTCACCGGCTTTACCGAAGGCTACTTTCTTACTACCTATTATCCATTTACCATCAGCAAATGACACTAGATCCGTCAGCTGGTCGTTATTAAAATCCATGAAACGCGCTGCCGTAGTATGGTGTAACCAGGGCATGTTAAACTCACTGTCGCTATCATTCTCCACCTCGCCTGTAAAAGGAGAAAAGGTTCTGAACTTCAGCAAATCCTTCGATTTCGAGAACGTAATCAGGCGCATCAGCCCATGCCCTCCCTGCGGTCGGCTCTGGTAGTCGGTAAGGTACGATTTAATGATATTCCCTGCATAGCCATCCATCCTGAAACCTTCCCCGTTATCACCCACATGGCCGGATAAGGTCATCACTACATTCGGAAAACGTTTTAAAGCATCAAAGCGCCGCTGACCCTGTTTTGAAAAAGCAGGAAAACCTTTCTCGTTGGTCCCGGCTGTTTTATTAAAGTGGATAAACGAGTGGCTCACCAAAATGGCCTGCCTGTCGCCATATTTTTGCAGCACTGTTTCTGCCCAGCGGTTTAAAGGCTCTATATCCTCATCGTACGAGTCGTACTCCAAAAACAGGATGAGCATCTTGACGCCATTGGCTTCCATCAAATCGAAGTGACTATCATTGTCATTAGCATAATGTCCACCGTACCATTTCTTCCCTTCAAAGTGCTTAATGCCAAAAAACTTATTGTAAAGGGTGGTCTTACCGCTCAATGGAAACTGGCTTCGTGTTTGGTCGTGGTTTCCCACAGCCATCCCGTATGGAATCCCCTGAGGATAATCTGCCGAAGGTTTTTCCAGTACCGACATGGCCGCCCAGGCCCGGTCCCACTGCACAGGAAATTTTTCCCCATCATCAGAAATATCCCCTAAATGAATCACAAACTTAATATTCTCTTTCTTTGAATTTTCGGTAATCCATTTGGTTTGGGCCAAAAACATTTCATTTTTGCCCCCGTTTTTTTCCGATGTATAATACTGCGTATCTGGCAATACCGCAATGGTAAACTCATCCTGCTCTTCTGCAGGTTTGTCCAATAATGTAGCGCTGATGCTCAACAACATCACCGCGGCCAGTGCCACACTTAAACCCTGCTGCCAAAACCTTCTTTTAAAATTTATCATCATTTATATGTTAAAAATATCCTGGATTCTGAGTTAGGTCAGGATTAATCTCCCGTTCCGATTGTGGAATGGGGAACAGTAAACGGTTATTGTTCACCTGATAGGTGTCGGCGCCAAGATAGGTGTTCGTTATTTTTAGCTTCGCACCATAAGCACTCATGGTAGCAACCGCATTACCCGTACGCAATAAATCAAACCAGCGGTGATTTTCAAAGGCCAGCTCAATACGCCTTTCCTGCGCAATGCGCGTGCGCAAATCTGCCTGTGCCAGTGCGGAAAGCCCGGTTAATCCTGCCCTTGTTCTGATTAGATTTACATTGGTCATCGCTGCTGCGGTTTTACCCTGCTCATTTTGCGCCTCCGCCAATAATAACACAGCATCAGCATAACGGTAAACCGGCCAGTTATCATTGGTATTATTTGGATCGGTATGTGGATTCAGGTATTTTTTAATGTAAGGAACCCCCACCTTACCCGCTGCCGGCAAATAATTTACACTGCTTTTGTTGGCCGAAATCGCGAAGACTTTACTGCTGTTATAAGTACCCTCAGCAATACCAATAGATGCCTCCTTGCGCTTATCGCCAGCTTCGTAGCTGCCCATTAAATCAGCGCTCGGGGTATTCCAGCCGCCCGTACCCGTATTATTGGTTGCTACACCTGTAACCAGGCTGGTATTGGTGCTTCTTGGTAAAAACTGATAAATGAAAGTACTTTGCTGACCTGCCTGCAAACCCTGCATATACTGCACTTCAAAAATAGATTCACGGCTGTTTTTATTTGCTGTGGAAAAAACATCTGCATAGTTGGGCAATAACTGGTAGCCCATGGCAGGAAGCGTAACCAGTAGTGCTTCGGCTTCCGCCCATTTCTTTTGTGTGGCATATACCTCAGCTAGCAACATGGTTGCCGCACCCTTGGTTGCTGTGCCACTTTGTGGAAACTTAGCCGGTACGGCCAGCTTCGTTATGGCATCCTGAGCATCGGCAATAATCTGCGCATACACCTCCTCAACCGACGCCCGTGGTAAAAAGGCATCATCAGCCACTTTTACCTCTTTCAAGTATAAGGGCACCCCGCCGAAGTACCTTACCAAACGGAAGTAATTCCATGCCCGCAAAAATTTAGCTTCACCTTCCAAAGCATTTTTACCAGCTTGGGCAATATCTGCATCAGCAATCCGCTCAATCACGGTATTTGCTTTCGAGATGCTGCTGTAACAGTGAAAATAAACGGCGTTGGTATAAGCATTTGTAGGATCGTCGGTAAAATCTGTAATACTCTCCCGCTGAACAAAAGCAGTTCCGCGGTTGCCGGCATTGTATTCGTAATGGGTATTCCCACCACGGCTCTCTCCGGTAAAGTAGTCATTATCCAATAAGCTGCGTAGCGGGGTATAAGCCGCATTTACGGCCTGCCTCATCTGTGCTTCCGTTTTATAAAAGTTGCCCGGCGAGTAAGAATCCGGCGGCGTAAGCTCCAGGAATTCTTTTTTGCACGAACTGGCTAAAAAGCCGATCACCAATAAAGGAAATATTTTTTTCATCATTCAATTATTTGAAAGTTGCTGTTAAACCAATAGAAAATGTGCGGGGAATAGGGTAGGCGTTCTCATCAATACCAATACCCAGGGTCGGGTCTAATCCGGCGAAATTAATCTCGGGGTTCATACCCGAATACGGACTGATCACAAAAGCCTGTTGTACCGATCCATACACCCTGAGGTTCCGCATGATCATATTATTCTTTAAGTTGATCGTATAACCCAGGGCAATGTTTTTGGCAGTCAGGTAGGTACCGTCTTCCACCCACTGGCTGTTTACCTGTCTTCCCATCGCTGTTGTTCCGGTTTTGGTACGCGGATAAAGTCCCGAACCAGGATTTTCCAACGAACGCCACCTGTCTTTTACGTCCGAAGTCAGCATTCTCGATCCATCAAGGTTGGTACGGTAAGCCCAGCGCGATGCATTCAGAATCTCTCCACCAACAGAACCCGCAAGCGTGATGGATAAATCCCAGTTTTTATAGCTGAAGTTGTTGGTTACCCCAAAAGTAAAATCAGGTGTAGGATCGCCAATAAAGGTACGGTCGTTTACGTCGTCAATCACCCCGTCGCCGTTTAAATCCTTCACTTTGATGGTACCAATATCCGATTGGTTTTTATATTTAGGCGAATTGGCTAAATCAGCAGCATCTTTATATAAGCCTTCATAAACAAAACCATAAAACTCACCCAGGTGATGTCCTTCCTGGTTACGGTAATAGTCGGAAGTTACCGTATTGTTTCTTCTGATAAACCCGGGACTGATCAGAGAAGAAATGATATTTCTGTCGAACGACACATTGATGTTGGTATTCCATTTCAGCTGACCCGTCGTATTTACGGTATTCAGCGTAAGCTCATGTCCCCACATGGTAAACTTACCCACATTGTATTTGATGGTAGTGAAACCCGAAGCCCGTGGAATACGTCTGTCCTGAATCAAGCCATCCGTAATTTTATGGTAGTAATCATAGGTAAATGAAATCCGGTTCTTTAAAATCGATAGGTCGAACCCAATATCGAATTGCTTTACCCGTTCCCATGCCAGCTCGGCATTACCCAGGTTATTTAGTGTACGTCCCGGAACCAGCGTTCCATCAAGCGTATAGTTGTATTCACCAATTGTAGATACTGCTGCATAATTACCAAAGAAATTGTTTCCGGTAATACCGTAACTGGCTCTTAGTTTGAACAGGTCGAGCCATTTGAAATCTTTCATAAACGATTCCTCACTGGCCACCCAACCTGCAGATACCGAAGGGAAGTTACCGTATTGCTGATTGATCCCAAAACGGGACGATCCATCCCTTCGTATGGCTGCAGAAAGCAAATACTTTCCCTGGTAAGCATAATTCGCCCTTGCAAGCACCGATTGTAAAGCATATTCTGTAGCATTACTGGTTCCTGCACTGATTACTGTAGCAGCGTTGATATAGGTTACATCATTACTGGGGTAGCCTGTTCCGGTTACACTGCTGCTAAACTGTTCAAACTTCTGTGCTGAATAGCCTGCAAGCACATCAATGTGATGACCGCCCTTAAAATCTTTGGTATAATTCAGGTTGGCTTCTGCCGTCCACGAGAAATTGTCAATTGAACTGGCAAGGCCCGAGGCTACATCATTCGCGTTCAGCAGCGAATGGTTAAAGTTATCACGCGTTTCTGCCCCTTTATCTACCCCAAAATTGGTTTTAAGGCATAAGCCCTTTAAAAATTCATAATTAAAATATCCGTTTCCTAATATCCTGGTGGTTTTATAATCATCTTTAGCCAGGGTAAACTGTGCATAAGGGTTAAAGTATAATACCATTGGTGCCGAGGAAACATATTTGGTCATTGAACCATCCGGATTCACCGGATCAAACAACGGACTGGCCTCAAAAATCCTTTCAAATAATCCCCCTACACCATCCGTGCTTAAACGGTTATTATGATCAAGGCGGTAACTTGGTGCCAGGTTAAAACCGATTTTAATTTTGTTGTTGGCCAAACGCAAATCGTGGTTCATACGAAGCGAATACAATTTGGTTCCGGTATTAATCAATACCCCTTGCTGCTCCTGGTAGCCCGCAATTACCGTTGTAGATGAATTCTCCTTTGCCGAGCGTAGAGTTAAATCATAACTTTGGATCGGCGCATTTCTGGTCAGCACTTTAAACCAGTTAGTACCTTCTCCATATTGCTCAGGGTTGGCATAAATCGGATCAAGCGTACCGGTAAAGTTTTCATATTTCACGCGGTCCTGGTAATACTCATTCTGAAAATCCACCCATTCACGGGCAGTCATTACATCCGGCACATTACGCATGGGAATTTTCTGGATTCCGAAGTTGCTATGAAATTCAATCTGTGCATCGCCTGCTTTTGCATGTTTGGTAGTAATTAAAATTACACCATTACCTGCCCTTGAGCCATATAAGGCACTTGCAGAAGCATCCTTCAATATGGAGAACGATTCAATCTCATCGGGATTAATGTTATTGATACTTCCGGTAACGGGCAATCCGTCAATCACTACAAGCGGCTGATTGCTGGCATAAAGCGATGCGGCACCACGAATCCTGAATTCAATGCCACGTCCCGGCTGCCCGCTGCTCAAAGCTACCTGTACCCCCGCAGCTTTCCCCTGCAAGCTTTGTGAAAACTGAATAACAGGCATATCCTGCAAGGCTTTTGCATCAACCTCGCTAATCGAGCTACTCACTTCTTTTGCCTTCTGCGTACCGTAGCTAATGTTTACTTCTTTCAATAACGTACCTGCGCGCATGGTGAAATTAGCAACATAAGGTTTACCCGCTGTAACTGTAACTCTTTCCTGGCGGATGGTTTCATAACCTACATAACTCACTTCCAGGATATAGGTCCCTTCTTCAGCACGCAGCTCAAAATAACCGTCGGCATTGGTGAGCGCCAGATTGGTTTTACCTGCCAAACGCACTGTAGCACCAGGCAAAGTTTGTCCGTTTTCATCTTTTACCACCCCTTTAATAATACCGTTGATTCTTTTAAACAGGACAATATTAGCAGCCTGCTGTTTAAACGAGATATCGCTGTTGCGCAATAAGTCAGTAATCACATCGCCAATACGTTGCTGCTGGTATTTTTTGTTCGGAATATTAATCCCATCCAGCGAAAGGTAATTGTTATCATAAGCAAAGTTTAACGATGTTACTTTCTCCAATGTAGCAATGGCTTTTTTCAAACTGCCTTGCTGAAACTGGATATCGATTTTAGTACTTAACGACTGGGCATTAAGTGTTACGGCTTTAACCGTAAAAAGACTGATCAGAAATATGGATAGTAATAATGAGCTTCGCATAAATAGCCTCCATATGGTTTGTTTAGTGTTCATTTATTTTTTTAATAAGGAAATTTCTTTGTTTTGTTAAGGATACAGATGATTAGTAAAGCACTACCACATTGCCCTCCTTTCTATATTGAATGTGATGCATTTTACAAATGAGTTCCAGGTTATCTTGCAGTGTTACCTGGCTTTGAATCGTAGCCGTGTAGCTAAAGCGATGGATATTGCTGATTTCGGAATGGAGCGTTACGCCATAAAGGTTTTTAAATACACTGGCTACCGATTGGAAGCTTGCATTTCGGAGAACGGTTTTTCCATCCCTCCAGCTATAGCTCAGGGTTTGGTCTACCTCACTTAATTCAAAAGCCTGCGATGTTTTATGATAAATCAGCTGGTCGCCTTTTTCAAGCACTGCCAGTACCCGCTTTCCGCTGGCCACCCTTACTTTGCCGGTATTCACTACAATGGTTTGTGTAGTAAGGTCGCCGTAATTGTTAATGTCGAACGATGTTCCCAGCACCGTAACCTGTAAAGCACCCATATTAACATGGAAAGGGCGTTTTACATCACGCTTTACATGGAAGAAGGCTTCCCCTTCAGGTAAATAAACGTTCCTTGAATTTGCCGTAAAAGCTTGTGGGTATTTAAATTTTGAAGCGGCATTAAGCCATACTTCTGTACTGTCTGGCAGCATTAAATACTTCAGCATACCGGTTTCAGTAGCCGAGGTCAGGTAGGCTACGGGTGTATTTACCGTGCGTTGGCGCACTGACCATAAGGCAAAGCTACCGACCAATATTACCACGGCAGCGCTTGCAGCCCACCAAAGGCGGTGTACCCTGGGTTTTACCAGATGCGGCAGTATTGCCATCTGCAGTTCCTCGCGGATCCTGGCTTTGTCGGCATCGCTGAAGGCATACTTTTCCAGTGCTTCATACGATTGATACCAGCCTTCTACAACCTGATTCTCTTTATGACTGTTATTTCTCTTAAGAAACCGCGTCAGCGATTTTTTGAATTGCTTAATACTTTCCATCTGTTCTGACTGTAAGTCGCCAGAAAAGGCAGAAAGTACTTTTAATTAAAGTTAAACTTATATAAACTATTTGTTAACCATATACAGCAATATGGAAAGGTAAGCGGCATACTTTTCCGGGTATTTATCCTGGATCACCAGGCGCAGCCTTCTTAATACTTCAGCGGTATAATTTTTCACCGTTTGCTCAGCGATACCTAAATCTGCAGCAATTTCTTTAATGCTTTTACTTTCGTTGCGCATGGTGTATACCTGCTGTAAAAGCTCGGGCATACGGGCTACCGTTTCCGCAATCAGCTGTTCCAGCAAGATATAGTCTTCCAGGCCATCCACTGCTTCCTGAATAATTTCCATCCGTGTAGCGGCATCCTGCAATTGTAAATCTTCTTTTGATTTGGACCTGAAATGACTGATCACACTGAGCTTCACCGCCGATTGCAGGTAGGCATCAACCGAACCTTTAATGTCGAGTGATTTTCTGCGCTGCCACAATTTAATAAATAACTCCTGCACAATGTCTTTTGCCACCTCACTGTCGTTTACCCTTGCCCAGGCCGTGCTATATAATTTTTCCCAATAGTGTTCAAACAAGGCGCTAAAAGCCGACTCGTCATCTTCTTTGATTCGGGAAATCAACAAATTAGGGCTAATGGTCATTTCATACAAAACTAAACAGCCCATGTTAACTTATCTTTAAGTTTAACTACAAAGGCGCAGCAAACAGGAATGCGTTACAAAACCCAACGATTAGTTGAACTTTAGTAACGCTATCCATTGTAAACTTTTTACTTAAGGTTAAGGTTTAAAATCTATTCCCCATAATAGTTCCTTAAAGCACCACTATTCTCTGCATAGTTCCATCGTACCTGGTCAGCTTTACTGTCGCCATTAATATCAGTAAAGTAGAAAATGGTGTTTTCACTTTGTGATGTTCCCCGCAATGAGTAAACCGGTCCAGAAAAGGCATTTCCAGTGGTAGACCAATAGACTTTTACTTTGCCCAGGTAGTTTGTAGGATTCCAGTAGATTTTATCCGCACGCCCATCGCCGTTTACGTCAGCAAAGTAGAACCTTGTATTATCCAGGCCACTGGTAGCGCTATCGCTAAAGCCATTGGACAGCGTGAAGGTACCATCACCATCAGATAAGTATACCATTGTTTTTCCACCATTCAAATTAGCATGCCATAGTATTTTATCTGCACGTGTATCGCCATTGATATCTGCATACCAGAATCTGGTAGCTCCTGTAGTACTTGCACCTTCCGTTCCTGCCACCACTGAACTGCTGAAATTCCCGTTTGAGGTAGCCAGGTAAACCCGTGTTTTACCTGAATCAAAGGTTGCGTTCCAGTAAATCTTATCTGCTTTGCCATCACCATTCACGTCGGCAAAATGATATACTGTAGTTGCCCCCTGGCTGGTACCTTCCGGATTTTCGATAGCAGTGCTGCTAAAGTTCCCGTTTGAAGTAGCCAGATAAACCCTGGTGCGGCCAGCATTTTGCGTAGGGTTCCATACAATTTCATCTGCTTTGCCATCGCCATTCACATCGGCGTAGTAATAACAGCTGCTTGCCAAAGCTGATGCGCCTGCGGTGTGTTTTATTGCCGGCGAAGCAAATGTACCGTTTCCATTAGACAAAAAAACCTGTGGAATGCCACTATCAAAGCTACTCCTCCAATAAATTTTATCTTTTTTACCATCGCCATTTACATCCGCAAAATAGTAATTGGTAGCAACGCTGGCACTTATTCCGTTGTTGTCTTCGTGTGCAGCGCCAAATACTGCCGGGCGGTATACGGCCATTACCGGCCAATGGTCTGATGGCCAGTTACCATTGTAGCTCGTTTTAATTACCTCCGAACTGGTATAAGCGAGGTTGCGCGTACTGGTCATCCAATCCAGTTTGCTGCTCCCTGTAGCATTCCAGCTGTGGAAAGTAAATTCGCCATCACTATCACCTAACGCATCCACTACATCCAGTCCGCTTTTCAATATCCCTATTTCAGTAGTACCTGGTTTGGCATTAAAATCGCCAAATACAATTTCAGGCAGGTTTTCTGTATTAAACTGGTTCACTCCTGCTACCAAGGCATTCGCATTATCAATCCTTACCGCCTGCGAATCAAATTGCCAGTGACTGTTACTGATAAAATATTTGTTACCAGTCTGTTTATCTTGCAATATTACCCAGGTAGCCGTATTTGTGGGCCCGATTTTAACAGTGCCTTGATCTAGTTTATTAAAGCGACTATTTTTATAAAATATTGCTTTCGGTGTTCCCGTGATGGCCGTATCGTAGTACTCACCGTAGCCCAGTGGTGTCATCTCCGCCCTGAACCAGCTTTCGAAACTGTTATCTGAAAACTCCTGCAATCCAAATACATCCGGATTGTTGTCGATAATAATTTGTTTAATCATGCCCTGGCGTTGGGTAATACTTTGTGGATCGGCGGCATCATTATGTCTTACATTGAATGATAAAGCTTTAAAAGCGGGCTCTTCAGCGGCGTTTAATGATGCAGCATTTAGGGCCAGGTTGTGGTGTTTTGCGCTAAAGGTTTCTGCGGTTGTTTCCATTTCGGCTTTCTTGCAGGCGCTAAAACCTAACATGGCAGCAATGCCGAGGGCTAAGGCCAGCTTAGTAGCCGTGCTCTTCGTTGGTAATGCGGTTTTTGTTTTCATGGTTTTCTGTGATTCTGATTTTATGGTTGTAAAATCATAAGTCGCCAATAAGCTCCTTCCGTACTCCGTTTCGCCATTAAATATTGATTAACAATTTGTTAAGCCTTATTACAGGATTTTAAAAGTCTCCATTAGCATCCTGATCCCAAATTGGAAATAAACCTCCTTTACTCGCGTGTATCCGCATATTCCATAACTTAACATTAGTATAGATAAAATGCCCGTTCGTCGAGAATCCCGGGCGTTAAGTATAAAGCAGGGAAATTGCGTGCAACGTTTTTCATGTAGCGGCGTCTCATGAGTATAAAAACAAAAAATTTAAACCCTTAAAATCTAAAGCATATGAAAACTTTCATCAACACCATCATCAGTTCAAGTTTAGCAATTGTATTAACTGCTACAACAGCATTCGCCGGCACTACTCCATCACCAATCCGAGGCGAAAACGCAAAATTCAATTCCATCTCTGTTCAGGGAAATGTAGAAGTTACCGTAAAACAAGGCAGCCGCAGCAGCATTGCTTACAGTGAAGACAATACCGGAAGTGTAAAAGTAACTGAGTGCGGCGGAAAACTATGTATCAGCACCAAAGGAAATGAGCAGGCAAAAGTTACCGTATATGTAAAAGACCTTTTCCGCATCCAGGCAGCCGATCACGCCATCGTTAAAACTGAAGGTAAAATCGAAACCAAATTTCTACAGTTGTTCCTATCAGACTACGCACAAGCTACCATCAACTCTAATACCGACGGATTATACACCGTATTAAAAGACCACGCTAACCTGTCGTTAAGCGGAGCTACAAAAGATCACGCATTGGTAATGGGCCACACACCAAGTTTATCAATGAACCAGTTTGCAGCTTTAAAAACCAGCACTCAAAGCCTTGCCGAATACAGCGCCACCTATGCATTAAGTAAATAAAGTACAATCCTTATTGAACAGCGAAAAGCGATGGGCAGCAACTCATTGCTTTTTTTTGTTTATTAGCCCCACTTACCTCATCAAAGTCAAACTACCCGAAATGTTTTTGCAGTTTGCTGCAAGGTGAATGGTATAAAAATACACTCCAACCGGTAGAATTTTGCCTTTGGTTTCTCCGTTAAACGGGCTTTTATAACCGGTACTGTTAAATACCACATTACCCAGGCGATTAAAAACCTTTATTACTGCCTGAGGATATTGTTCAATATTTTTGATTATCCAGGTATCATTCTCCCCATCGCCATTAGGGGTGAATGAGGAGGGGACATCAACCGGTTTTTCGGCAAACGTAACAGGCACAGCAGTACGTTTGCTTTCGCAGTTTCCGATCGCCAGGCTCACGAAATACGATTTTGATTTTACCATGTCCAGGGTAAATATTCCGGTGTTGTTCTCCATCAATGACTGCCCGCCAGTGTCAAACTGGTAAAGTTTATAGTTTCCTGCAATAGGGTTCAACACTTTTATGGTTCCCTCCCCCTCGCCACACAACTTTACCTGTGCCAGCCCCGGTGCCGCAATTTCCTGGCCGATATTGTCGACAACAAATACATTTTCCACCACGTTACAGTTGCTATTGCTGTTGTCCATTACCCGTAGTTTGTATGATCCGTATGGCACATTTTCCAGCAGCGCTTGTCTGCTCACCACTTCTTCGTGGTCATTCAGCCACTCAAATTGATAAGGAGCCATCCCGCCATTAACAACAATGTCACTAACCGACCCAAGCCCCATACCACACTGGTCGGCCTGATTTTTTACCTGAGTCAAATCCATTGTGAGGGGTTCAATCCGCAAAACCGTATAGTCTTTATAATGTTGCTCACATTCTTTTTCATCTGTTAAAAACAAACTGTATACACCTTCCTTTAACTCCGTTATACTATTCGTATTGCCAATGTTTGTGCCTGTTGCATCCGTCCAGCGCAGCTTTGTTGTGGGGTCGATACCCGAAGTTTGAACTGTAATTATCCCCGAATCTTCACCGCATGCGGCGTCAGTGATCTTATAACTCAATTCGGGAAAAACTTTTGCGCTTTGCCTGATGATGTTATACTCCAGCGTGCGGTTACAATAAGTATTTGAAATGGTGAGTTTGTATTTTCCTGGCGGAAGGTTTTCAATATCTGGTTGGTTGCCAACAGGTGTTCCGGCATCATTTGTCCACCTGTAGCTTAACGCCTCAGATGAGCTCACTTTCAGGTTTTTGATCCAGCCATCATTAACCGTACAACCCGCATTTTTCAGATTGTAGGCTGAATCATCAACGGTTATGCCATTTTTCTCATCAATGGTGAAAGAATAAAAAAGCGATCCGCATGAGCCCTGATCTTTCACTTCTACAGTATATTTTCCGGCAGGTACACCACGTAAATCAGCTTCATTACCCATTATTTCCTGATTATTATTTCTCCACGTAAAAGATAGTACCCCTTTCCCGGTAGCTGCCAATCCGGTTACGCTCCCATTCTTCCAATCACAATCAGCATTTTCAGTCAGCACTTTTGCGAGGTCTGCAACGGGAGCCCCCTCAGCAGGGATATTAAAAGGGCCAAACATAACCGTGCAATCGTAGGTGGTAACCACCTTCAGCCTGTAGTTTCCACCTTTAACATTTTGTAACGTAAGTGCAGTCCCTTTAACCTCACCGGCATCATTCAACCAATTAACTGATTTCGTTGTTGCGGTTTCAAGATTCGACAGATAGACGTTACTAATCCCGCCATTCTCCATGCTACAGGTGGCAGGCTGGATTTTCATCGCCGTGGTGTACAGCGCTGGCGTCACGTCTTTTAACTCCCATGTAGAGGTTTGCGTTTTACAGGCCGTACCCAGGTAGGCCGTAAACGAATAGGTTCCTGGCGCCAGGCCTTTCAAATCTGCATTGGTACCGATCAGTTTGTTTTCAGCGTTACGCCACTCTACCGCAGTAGCTCCCGTTACCACAATTCCGGTAATTGAACCATTTGCCTGGCCACAGGTAGGTTGTTTTACTGTATAGTTGCCCATCTGCAGGCTCATACCTAAAAACTCCGATGTACGGTTGTTCAATGTGGCCGAAGCGGTAAAGCCTATATCAGGTGTAATGGTCATTGTCCAGTTTCCCTGTGCATCAGCAAAAGTGCTTCCCAGGTATTTCTTGGCATCGCACTGGTAACATTCCCCATCCGAAAACACTTCAATCTCCGCATTTGGTGTAGCTGTTCCCGTTAGGGTACCGTTATTATACCCGTTAATTTTAATCACCGGTATTTCTACTTTCGATTTTTCTGATTTATAGGTGATGGGCATCGCAGAAATACAATAAATAGCATTGCGCTGTATCAATATGTCGCCGCAATTGGTGGCCCATATACCTGGCGTTCCCGACCCAAAGCTTACCCGGTTGGCCATCACATTTGCTTCACCAGGATTCTTGCCCCCAATAACGATGTTCGAACAGTTCTCCAGGCCTATTGTACTGTAAACATAAGACTTACTTCCATCACTTTGTACGCCCATTCTGTTTCCCTGTATCTTTCCCGAATTATAAATGTTTTTAAAGTCGAAAGCGCCACTGCCAATAAAAGTATTGTTAATGAGTTCTACATTCTTCACGTCCTGAATAATGCCACGGTTGCTGATTCCGGAACTCAGGCCTTCCACGCCAAAACTATTGTTTTTGATGATACATTTCTCACCTGTTGCTTCCACTGCTTGTGTAGTAAGGTTAACCCCGGATACTACAACACCATAATAACGATAGCCCCAAAGGTTTCCTTCAGCCTTCGTGTCGCCCCCAATCATCACCTCATCACACAACCTGAAATCCAGTGTTCCGCCGAAGGCAGTGCCTACTACTGTTTTTTTATCTGCTGCAATTCCAAACCAGTTGGCCGAAACTTTGATTTTCTTGCATTTGAACAGGGTGATATCATAATCGCAGGCCAGGAAAATATTACCCTTCCCTGGTACGCCAAAAGTAAGGTCGGCACCCTGGTTGATGTAAATGGGACTGGCACCACGCCCTCCCGCAGCAAAATTTGAAAAACTTAATCCATAAATCTCGAGGTGGTTAATCCCCGCCCCCTTCAGTGCAGTCCGTTCCGTATAATCGGTATAAGGGATAGTGGTTTCGAGGGTGACTTTAGCATCCGAGAGGCCCAGCACAGCACCTGGTAAAGTGGTTCCGTCGATCACAAGATTAGAGGAAAGTATTAAAGGCGATTTCAAACTGATCAGCCTGGCAGTGGCTGTAAAATGAATATAGTCGGTTTCAGCAGTACCGTTTGCCGCAGCTTTTTCCAGCGCCTCACGTAAAGAACCTGGCCCCGAATCCAGTTGGCTGCTCACCGTAAATACCTCGGCATGGGCTATACCAAAGATTGACAAAAAGGATAAAAGGAGCAATAATCGATACATGGTGAGTGCGTAGTTTGGTAGGAGGCAAATGTAGAGAATTTCAACATCTTTTCTCATATGCATTGCTTAAGTAAACAGTTGCAATAGTGAGCTTTCCTGCGGAATGATTTCCACATTTGCCCTCATCCCATTTCAGATATTTTGCAGATAGGTATTTATTTTCCTGCTGCGAAAATTCACCTCTCGATCAGGCGCTAGTCTATCACAATACTTTCAATCCCCTTCGCCAGCGCTGTATCTTTCAATCCGGCAACCTTAACACCCTCGGCCCTGAAAACAGTTACATCTGTCATCCCCAAAAGTCCGAACACCGATTTCAGGTAAGGAGCCACAAAGTCAGCGCCTTTTGCCGGCCCATCAGCATAAACCCCTCCCGATGACATCGCTACATACACCTTCTTATCTTTTACCAACCCAACCGGTCCGTTTTCCCCGTAGCCAAAAGTAATCCCTGCACGCGTGATGTGATCAAGCCAGGCTTTCAAAGTAGATGGTACCGTTAAATTATAGAGTGGCGCACCAACTACCACAATATCGGCAGCCAGCAACTGGGCAACGGCTTCATCCGAATAGCGTAAGAGTGCTCTGGTTTCCTCCGTGTATTTATCAGCAGGCGTAAACATCGATTGCAGTAGGGATGAATTTATATGTGGAATGTTTACGTTGTTCAAATCCACTTCCTCAACCACACTGCCCGGATATTTATCTAAGATCTTTTTCAGGATTGCCCTGCTCAATTGTAGGCTATAAGACTGATTTCCCTGTATACTGGAAATTAAATGAAGAATACGTTTCATAATTTTAATTGAATTTTTGTACCCGCAAAAGTAATTTACTCAACTATAAAAAGGTTAGTACTTACCTAAAGGAAAGCGCTTACGTTCAGGTAAGTGCGTATCTTTGAAGAATGATTTCGACTGCAGAAAATATTCTTCCGGATAAAAATGAATGTGCCAATTCGCTAACGAATGTTATGGACGCCCTTTATGTATTAAATGGCAAATGGAAGCTTCCATTAATCTTAAGCCTGGTTCAATCTTCAAAAAGATTTAATGAGATCCAGCACGAATTACGAGGCATATCTCCAAAGGTGCTTGCAAACGAATTGAAAGATCTGGAGTTAAATGATTTCATCAGGAGACAAGTTTACCCTACCAGGCCGGTAAGCATTATTTACGAAGCAACCGAGTACAGTAAAACGCTAAGAGAGGTGATGCGAACGCTGAGTGAGTGGGGATGGCAGCATCGGGAGAAAATAAAAGATAGTATGCGACAAGAAAAGGGGGAGGTTTTTGGTTGATTTTAAATCATCCCTGTATAACCCTATATTTGCCAGCGATAAAAAACAATAACAAACGCTCCGGTAATGAAACTTCTGTTTTCAAAATTAATCCTACTCCTCCTGCCTGTAATCACTTTTGCGCAGGCCGATACCGCTAAAATTTCCATTTTCCCCCGTTGGCAAGTCAATGAAGTACATCATTGTAGCATTGCCTATCATACCACTGATGTAGAGGCGGGTGTAGCCAAAAAATATCTGACCAACTTCAATGTTGCCATTACCGTTCTCGAAAAATATCCCACCGGCTACCTTCTTGATTGGCGGTTTACCGAAATCAATCTGGCCCCTGGAGAACCTGTATTCGAAAACTTGCTGACGGCTCCGCTTAAGGGACAGCCATTGCTGATCAGGGTGAATGAATTTGGCAGATTTATTGAAATTAAAAATTCAGCTGAAATCCGCGGAATAGCAGTTAAAAAGGCTGCAGAACTGGCAGAGAAAAGCCGAAGCCCCGAAACGAGAGCTGTTTTTCAACGGCTCAAGATCGGATTGGAAACCCCACTTGGTGTAGAAACCATCATCGCCAAACCAGTTAAATTTTTCCTTTTGATGAATGGATTTGAATACACACCAGGCAAAGTTGTTCAAAATGATATCAAAATGCCCAACCCCGTTAGTCCGGTGCTCATTGAAGCAGTAGAGAAGGTGTGGCTCTCCAGCGTTAAAGATTCCCTTTGCACAGTAGAAACTACTAAAAAGGTCGACGGCAAAATATTAACCGCGATCATTCGCGATTTCCTCATCAAAAGTAACCCCGCTAAAGGCGAGGGAATTATGAAACAACTGGGAGGGAAGCAAATGGAATTTAGCGAATCCACTAAACACCTTTTTAATTTAAATAACGGAAGCCTCCTACAAGCCACTATAACCCGAACCTCCAATCTGGGCATTAACAACCGGAAAATTGTCATGCAACTTAAGGTAACCGATTAATTCAAGAATTGACAAACTAATTTAGCTGCTATGAGAACTCTATTTTTCGCTTTATTCATTATACTTTATTCCAATGTCTCTAATGCTCAAGGGAGGGAGGGAGAAAAGGAATGGATACAATGTTATAAAGAACAAGTTTATTATGGTGGCCTTTTGAAAGGTTTAGGTGAAAAGGCATTGATAGCTAAAATCACCGCTGCCGACAAATCATTTTATAACCCGGTTTTCAGTGTTTTGCATCAAAAGTCGATTAATCAAAGCAGTGACTACCTGCTGAGCATAATCAACAAAGATTACCTTAATAGAAAGGATAGGGTTGCTGAGCCAGCAGATGGCAAAAGGAGTTTGAGAATCGCTCTTGAATTTTACAATAGTAAAAAGCTGCATTTGCTAGCGGTCAAAGCCTATCAGGTCTGGCTTAAAGTACCGAATAAAGCTGCGTTAATTGAGAAGGCATCTGCAGCTTATTAAATGTAGCGTGTGAATTTTAAAATCAATCCTCTTCAGCCTGCCCCTAACCTACCAACGGCATACGAAAGCTAAAACATGTTTCATCAGCATCTGATGAAACCTCAAGCAAGCCGCCGTGTGCACTGGCAATTTGCGCAGCGATATACAATCCCAAACCAAGACCCTGCTGGCTTGGCGTATTGGCTTCCCGCGTAAATGGATCAAAAAGACTTCCAATTATCTCATGGGGTATTGCCCTGCCTCCATTTATGACATCAATTTCCAGGTAATCTTCAGTTGTGTTTGCAATAATCCTCACCGGTTTGTCTGCTGCCCCGTGTGTTAAAGCATTCGCCAACAAATTCGATAGCATTTGCGAAAAACGGTTCACATCACAGCTTACAGGTTTTTCCGTGTTAATATGAATAATCACAGTTCGCTGGGGGAATGAAATAGTCAACTCATTTACGATATGCATGATGATTGGCTCAACCAATACCTCATTCCTGTTTAACAGAATACCACCGCCCAATCGTACCCTGGCAAAATCCATTACATTAGTTATCATTTCTTCCATGCGCAGGGTGCTTTTGGTAATGGTTCCCAGGATAGATTTGTCCCGATCAGAAGATAGGGAGCGGGCTAACAAAGCAGATCCGGTTTTAATAGCACCCAATGGATTTCTGAGGTCATGCCCCAAAACTGCTATGAACTGTTCCCTTAAAATTGCAAGTTCACGTTCGGTCTTAATAATATTTTCTGCGTTGGTAATGGCATTACGGAGATTATCTTCGTAAACTCTTCTATCCGTTGCCCGATAAATATTTAAACATACCACCACCTCATTGCCCGTATCATCATTCCTGGTATATCCGTTGATGAGTACCTGCATTTTTGACCCATCAGCTAATAACAGTTCCGCCGATATTTCTTCGAAGTAACCTTTCAGCCTGAGCAAGGGAGAAAGGTGTGTTTCGTAAAAAATACGGCTGCCTACAGCGAGTAAACTGGTTATTTTCTTTCCAATAAGCTGCTCTCTGCTAAAACCTAACCATTCAACAACTTTGGCATTTACATTGATAATTTCTCCACGGGAACTTGTAAAAACATGCCCGGACAGCGAATGTTCAAGGAATTCTTCCAGGCTATCCCCAAAAGGTAGTTTCATCATATAATGAATGGTTTATAAGAAATGTTGAATAGCGGTTATGGTTTCTTCAGGAGCACTTAAATGCGGGCAGTGACCAGTGGCTTCAAGGATAACCAATTCACTGTTTGGCATTTCTTTATGCATAAATTCACCAACGCTCACAGGGGCTATGATATCATCAGAACACTGGAGTATAAGCGCAGGAGTTTTACAATCAGGCAGAATACTTCTGCTGTCAGTAAGGAAGGTTGCTCTGGCAAACTGCTTCGCAATGGTAGGATCTGTACGGCAAAAACTATTGGTAAGTTCCTCACTTAATTCAGCTCTATCCGCATTTGCCATAATCAAAGGTGCCATCGTCATTGACCAGCCCATATGATTGTTGTCTAACGAAGTAAGTAATTCATCAATTTCTATCCGGCTAAACCCACCAATGTAATCTCCATCGTTAATATAACATGGGGAAGGAGAAACCAAAACCAGGGCTTTGAATAATTCCGGTGATTTTGCAGCTGCAAGTATGCCCATGATAGCACTTACCGAGTGTCCAACAAAAACAACGTCTTTTAACTGGAGTGTATTTGCAATTTCTAATATATCCATTGCATAACCATCCAGCTCTTCATACTTTGAAGGGTTGTAGGCAGTCAAATCCGAAAGTCCCGCGCCAACATGGTCAAATAGAATAATCTGATGGCTTTGCTCAAAAGCAGGCACAACCAAACGCCACATATTTTGATCACAGCCAAATCCGTGTGCAAACATCATGGGAGAGGTGCCGGTACCTTTAACATGCACATTATTCCTCTTCAATACACTCATTAATATTACTTTAAGTTATTTGATTCAACAGAAAATGATGTTAAATAATTTGTTCTTGTTGGTTTTTAGGGAGATACTGTAAAAGTACAGTTAATAGTTTAAATACAAAAACCGATTCCTATAGCTGAGTAAAGCTTACATTTAAGTGAAATCCCTAAAGTCGAAGCTCGGTTAATAAGTTGGTGCCCCAGGCAAGACCATCAGGTTTAACTTATTTTAACGCTTCTGAGCCGCTGAATGTTAATTGTCAATTGTGAACTGAAAAAGTTGAACTGGCCATTTATCATTTCGAAGGTTTAGTAAATCACTAATCCGGTTTTAATAATTCTCGAAAAAATGTATTTTAGCGCACCAAACAAAAATGAAAAAGTCGCTCTTATTATTTTTCATGGCTTTGCTATGCACTGCTCTGAAAGCCCAGTATCCTTATTATGAGGATGACAGGCTGCGTATTGGTGTCCAGATTGGCGCCGACTACGACTCTCCGCTAGGAGAGCTAAAATACATTTACAAACCAGCAATTTCTCCGAACATTAGTATATTGCTATCTCAAAACGACAGGTTTTCGGCTAACATCACTGTCGGGCACCACGTTTATCAGCCACGTGCCGAAGCATTTTACTATCTGCTTGATGATGGAGAGAACTATGGCATTGACACGTTTACCCAATACAAGGTAACTTCTATTTACCTGGGGTTTCTATACCATATTCGGTTTACAGATGTTATCAAAGGTCTTGTTGGTTTAAATTTCGGGATCTATAAAACCGATTACGAAACCACTTCTACCGACCCTTACCAATCGTCGTTTACCGGAATCGCTGATAGAAACGTATATATTGCCCCTAAGCTGGGTGTTTCTTTTGCAATTACAGAATCTATCGCCCTTAATGTATTGGCAAAATACAATCTTTATTCTCCTACCGGAAACAATGATAATTTCACTCCGGCAATATTTCACAAAGATTTAGGTAAAGTTTTTACCGCCTGGTCTGTAGGGACAGGAATATCTTATCAATTCTAAGCTCATGAAAAAGATACTTTTATTATCCATCTTTTTGGTTAGCCTGTTCTTTTCGTGCAAAAAAGCAGAAAATCCTTATGTCTCCAAAGAAGAGATCGACGCATTGATTAAGCTCAAAAATCCAGATGTAGAACATGTAGCGCTAATCTATAAAAACGATGTTTACTATCTCGAAAACATCACCAAACCCGGCAAACGCATTACCAATACACCGGGCGTTATCAAACGACTGATCAAAATGTCGCACGATCATAAAAAGTTCGCTTATCTGGAATATTACAGCAGCACCATTGTCATTACAGATATAACCGGCACGGTAACCAACCGGCTAAGCCAGTATAGCAATATCAAGTCGTTTGACTGGAGTGCCGACGATCAAACCCTCTACATCCTATCGGGTAATAAAATGGTTTATTTTGGAACAGATATGAAACTGCCCGACTTTACTTACAATGGAATAACCGCAGGTTCAACACTCGAAGTTTTATCAGCCTCTGTCTCCATGAAAGGCGATCTGGCCTATGTGGTACATGGCTATCATTATCTATATGGGGATAAATACAAAATGATTATCAAGCCAGCCAATAAAAGTGCAGATGTGGTATTTGAAGATAATTCCACTTATCCAACCATGCGATATGTAGCCTTCTCCAGCAACAATCAAGACCTTGTTCTCGGTTATATTTCGGACAGTTCCAAACCCAACCACATCAACCAGGCTTACGTGTTCATCAACTTCAGGCGTGCAAGCGAATACAGTTTTGGTAGCTATAATGGTATGGTCACCCCACTGTTTAACGAAAGTAAATCTTTTGCTGTAACCACCCGTACATCCGATAATCCATCAAGCACCAAGCCTATAGCAATTGGCTTCAATAAACAAAAAGATCGGAATTTAACCGGCGAAATTTATACATCCGAAAATGATGCCGTTTACACCGACTGGAAATAGTTATTCTTAACATTATCAATCATGACAATCAAATTAATACGCTTCGCTCTGCTGCTGCTCACGGTAGCTTCATTCAATGTTAATGCCCAGGTAAGCATCTTCGATGCGAAAAAGCTCAGCAAAATCAAAGAGGGTAAAACCTATATCATGGTGCAAAGCATCAAATTTCCTGGTGCCAGTCAATACCTTGAGCAAGCCCAAAAAAACTGGACACTCTCCAAAGGCATTGACTTCCTTTCGCCTGATCATCAGAGTACATTAAGCCCTAATGATAGCTTTCTGGTCCTTGAGGCTATAACCATGAGATCGAACAACATAACCAACATTTACTATTCGCTATCCCTCTCCACCCTTAAAGAGAAATATTTTACCGGAAACCGCTTATTAAGAAAATCAGATCACGAGCCGGTAGCAGCGGTGGCATTGTCTCCCGATGAAAAGGCATTTGATGTAAAAAGCTTTTTTAAAAATAACGACTTCGATGGCGGTGGCTTACTTTATAACTGGAGCCCCGGTATGTTGCACAACTACCTCAGCCAGATTACTAATTTACTTTCGGCCGGTAAAAACGTAACTACACGTGATGATATTGCCAATAAAGCTCAACTCGCTAAACTAACAACGCAAAACTTGTATGTTCCGGATTTCAACCTGATCAGGTTCAGCCCCTTTGTTGGTAAACTGGAAAAAACTGCCGACGAGGAGCGCCTGTTCGACGACTATAAGTACCCCTATAAAGTCATCACCAAAGCAGAACTTGATAAGATGATTACCAGCTCAGATGAACCAGCCTACTATTTACTTTTCGTTAAAGATAGTTCGAGCAAAATTGTTTGTGTGGTAAACTCAAAAACAGGCGAAACCATCTATTCAACTTCAAAATCATTATCGTATAATCTTAAATCAGGAGATATTAAAGACCTTTCCAAGCAAATCGAAAAAAGTATGAGATAATGATGCGTCATCCGCATTAAAAATCCGTCAAAGAATTACCATGTAAGTCATTATTTCTTACATGGTTTTTTATTCTAGCCTTACCGTTGTCCGCATCTTCACTACCGTAAACACACAATAGTTCTACTATAAACTTAATTTTGCTATTAACCCGCTTTGATAATGTTTTCATTGGTTGCCATTGCAACATATTTTGAAGTATCAAAAAATGTAGGCTCATCCGGATGCACCTTTGTTAAATAGTTTTCTGAAGAGAAGAAGGTATTGAAATCCTCAAAGGAGTCAAATGAAATTTCCACTACAGCATCGTAAAAAGGTTCAGGAAAACCTTCCGCAACCATTGGGTGGTTCACCACATACTTCCTCACATAAAGCTCGGTTTCGGGGATAGAACAGAATAAAGGCGCGTGGTGATTTTTATGATAATCAATGAATTCTTCACGGCTCATGCCTGGCAGTTTGTGTACTAAAAATGTAAATTTGATCATTGTCTGTATATTAATTTCAACAAACCTACTTCCTTAGCAACCTTACATCAAGTACGCACAAATTTGTGCTTATTTGCTTTTACAATTGATTGACCGAACGATGTATCAAAAGAAAATCCCAATCAGAAAAGAGTGTGGCCTGCACATATTTAAGGAGCTTTTAAACGGGAAGTGGAAACTCATGCTGATCTACTATATCTCAGAGGATATTAAACGGCCGGGAGCACTACAAAAGACCATCGCGGCCGACAGGAGAGTGATGACCAAACAACTAAATGAACTGGTGCTCCATGGCTTCGTAGAAAAGATTTCTTTCGATACCAAAATCCCTAAAGTCGAATATCGGTTAACGCCGTTGGGGAATAGCCTGTTGCCACTAATTATTAGCATCGAGCAATGGGGCGAAAATAACAGAGCTGTTTTGGAGGGGGTTCTCAGGGACAAGCAACAATGAGCTTATAAGAAAATAGTAAGAGATTGCCTCGCTTCGAGGTTCTCGATTAGGATGTCTGAAAGGCGGCCATCTATTTCACTCAGCTTACTGTCATCGCTATATTTTTCTATGTAACAAATCCGTAAGCTGGAGTCCAAACAACTCTGCATTTTATGAATTGCATGAGCAACAAATTCCAATGAAAAATATTATCTACATCCTGGCAATCCTGTCACTCTGCCTAAGTTGCAGTGAAAAGAAACATGTCGAAAAACATGATTTAAACTCAGCACTTAAAAATCGAATTAAAATTCTTAGTAAGGATACATCCGTTGCACTTAATTTTTGCGAGTTAATTCCATTTGATTGGGACAACATATATATAGTGCCACCTTATGCTGAAATAAAACGATTCAAAAAAAGGAATGTTAAATACTCAGATAACTTAGCATCCGAACTATCGAACTCTTCGCTGAATGAGCAAAACTGTACACTTGTTTTCGTAAAAAACAGAAGTATTGAAAGGTATATCACAGTTTCCAGACAGATTTTGGATTTCGCCCATCTCGAAAGAAATGGACTTTGGACTGATTCAATCTCTAAAGTTGAAGTCTGGAAAAATCTGCAAACGAAAAAAGAGGGCGGTAGTTTAAAAGCTATATTGAATTAAGTGCTTAAAGTAAATTCATTATATGACTCAAAACACAAAGTTACTGATTGTATCATATTGCTAAAGCTACCCTCAACACTTATATTTGTAGTCAAATCAAACGCTCTACTAATGAAATCTTTCTTCCAAAATTTGCCTTTTCTATTGGCATTAATCATCATGTCACTCACTGGCTGTCTTACAACTAAGGTCAATGTTATTGAATATACAACCTATGCAGAACTTGGACTCAACGATCGGATAGACACATTTAAAAACCATGTGAAAATAGTCAGTTTTAAAGAATACAAAGTATACATCATGCCTGTAGATCATATTGAGGAAACGAAAACTGGTTACACTAGTACACCAGGAAATCTTTACGCCATATTTCAAAGTGGTAAGACATCTGGCCACATGTATGATTTGACAAAAAGTAGTTCTGGAAATCTAATTGAACTCGACTCTGCTCTTTTAAAAAACAACTTAGGCAAAACGAATATGAATACCTTTAGTCAGGATTTTGGGATCGCAGAAGAGATATCAAATATCGGCAGTAACAAGGTTCTGTATAAATATGCAGTCGTCAATAATTCAAAGAATATGGATTCAATCTACAGGTTTTTCGACGGAAACTTAAACGATATACCCTTCTCGTTATCGCCATCGCTTGATCAGATTAATTCCAAAAAACTTTACAAGATGGCAATAATAGGAGCCCCACGAGAAGTACTTAAGAATGGAAAGTTGCTTCGAAGCCCGAAGTCTTTACAGATTTTTGAATGGCATAAAAGCCATTTAACAAAAAAGGAAGAAACAGATTTACATAGTATCATCAAAACATTCAGACACTAACTAATTCAAACCATAAAATATCTTGAAAGAGGCTGATCTAAATCAACCTTTTTTGGTTTAAGTTTTGTAATTCTAAAAGTACTTAGCATAGCACAACCAATTTAGTTACTCGAACTGATCTTGCGAACGTTTCAACCTTTTATATCTTCGATAATATCCTCGTGCAAGTTTATCCAGATGTTCACTTCCGTATAATATCATGCACTGGTGGAATAGTGGTTTTAAATTATACAAGTCATTAACTTTATCTACATCAAGTGGTTTAATGTCTTTCGCATAGGCTCTTCCAATTGAATCTGCTTTCTCGAAAGAGTCATCCATAAGTTCCTCGTGCAAATTAAATGAAATGTCCCCTTTGCTGTTTAAGGCCTTTTCCAGCTGATCACCGGTTATTGCGCAAATACATTTGTATGTTGCTAATTCTTTAAACATCATTAGCCATTCTTGTTTGTTTATTACTTGAGAATGTCCTATCTGAAATGATGTTAGCCCACAAAATAAAAAGATAAAATACTTCATAAGTTTATTCATTATTACAGCCTTGTTTTTTTACAACCTACATTTCAGGTTTAAATTTGATTCGTTGCGTATAAGCTTTGAATAACTAAATCTTTAACTTTAAAAACTAATCATAATAACATTCTCAAATATGTTTAAAAGAATTAATATTTTAAAAACATTGTATATCATTAGTGTTTCCGTTTGTATACTTATTTTATTGGCTTATATGATATCGCCATTTGGCGGCCCTTTAGGCATAATCAGCTTAATACAAAGTGGAATGTTTACGGCATATCGAGGATATCAATTAATACCTTTAGATGAGCTATATTACCCCGGAAATCAGCATATCAAGAATCTCGCCCTCATCAATCGCATTTTTACAACTGGTTATTTTTTATTTTTATTGTTAGGATGTATATGTCCGTTATTAATTAAGGCAAACAAACTCTTGAAATATAGGCTAGGTATCTGTTTTTTCATTTTAGCTTTGGTATGCTCATTTGTCGGAAAAATAATCTGGAATTTCTTTGTAAATCAATACTTCTTTTAATACCTGGTAAATTGAATTAGGCATTGTACAAATTTTGTCCTAATCTAAAATTTATGTGTTATTTTGATAGCAACCTAGCCTGATAATATTATGGGAAGTACTATTTCATTTCGCTTTTGAGCTCATTTTATAAATTCATGATTGTATCGATAACAGAAATGCAGAAAGACATATTCCACAGGTTTACAGAAAAAACCACTGCTGGAGACTTTGGAATAGTCAAAATTGAGTTCCCACTAGAAACCGAAGATCTTATTATATCGTTGGTACATTACCAGGATCAAGATGTCATCTATAAATTTACATTTAAAAGCATCCAGTCCTATATGCTTATGCAGGAAAATCTCCCTGATGAGAAAAAGGAAGGAGTTATCTATTCAGATGAATTTAATTCCAAGATACTAAAGCAAGTTACAAATTCTAAATACATGGACTATCTTTATCAATGGACAGATTTTCCAATTTTTCATGAAGGCAAGGCATTGGAAATTATTAAGCAGTATTGCGTTTATTCACAAAATGTTATTGTAAATATTGTTACTGATAAAACTCCGACCATAGAAATACTGAATTCTTAATCATAAGCCATCTTTCATTCAATCCCAGGTTCCTCATAATAAATATAAACAAGGTGGTGCAACTGTGAAGATGTTATTTCTTTACTGCGTCCTTTTTTTGGCAAACCACGGCGTGGACATCAACAAAATACTTAAAAGCACCGCTGGTAAATAGCTCGATTTCATGGCATGAGTGGTAACTTAACTATCCTAATGCCTGCTTGCTGAAAAGGCTAAGTACCAGGGTTGATCATTTGCTTTTTTAAAGTGTCTAAAAAATTCTTTTTATACGTTTCTCCAATCAATATTTCAGATGAGATATCTTTAAGTATTACCTGATTTCCGCTAATTGCGACAATTTTGTTCAAGGCAATTATGAATGACTTTTGAATGCGCATAAAATTTTTTTCGGGTAATTTTTCCTCGATGTCTTTCATCGTGGTAAGAGCCAGCGTTCTGATACCATTATGGTGAAAAGCAACATAATTCTTCATACCTTCTATGTAGTCAATATCTTTGACGTAAATTTTAACCATCTTACTTTTAGAAGCCGTTTTAACAATAAAGTAATCGGCATCCACTGATTCATTTTGTCCCTGTTGCGGCATAGGGTTTATTGTTTTCTGCACTTTGGTGATGGCCTGCAAAAAACGTGGAAAGGGGATAGGCTTAACCAGATAATCAATCACATCGAGGTCAAAGCCATTAGAAGCAAACTCACGGTAAGCTGTTGTGAGTATGAAATTATAGTTTTTGTGGCGAACTGTCTGGATAAATTCGAGGCCTGAGAGCGTGGGCATATGGATATCTAGAAATATCAAATCGATATGCTGCCCGCCTAGAAACGTAATGGCTTCCGTTGGTTTAGTGAAGCTGGCGATCAGGTTCAGTTGATCTATTGATCTAATATAGTGAGTTAATACTTCTATCGCATGGGCTTCATCGTCGACAATGATGCAGTTTATCATAATGTAGGTTTTTTAATTTTTGCCTGATATCAATATAGGATGCGTAAGTTCAACAGCATAATCGGTAGCAGTATCAGTAATCTCCAGGCTAAAATTCGTCCCATAATGGTGTGCAAGTCTGTTTCCAATGTTATTGATTCCAATTCCGCTTGATTGCTCCTTCGGACCTTTCTTTTTGATATTATAGGTTTTAAAGGTTATGCAATTTTGTTCTTTAACAACATCGAGCGTAATTCTGGCTGGATTAGCCGGATCAGTACAATCTCCATGTTTTAGCATGTTTTCCACGATAGTAATCAAAACCAGCGGAACAACGCGAACATTTGTAGTACTGCCCTTTACCTCGAGCAGGATTTGTAACTCATGATTAAACCGGAGTTGATTGATCTTAATTACGTTTCTGATGTGGTCCACCTCCTCTTCAATAATTTCCGTTTGGCTTTCATGATCCTGTTTTAAGGAATAATGCATAATTTCACTCAAAGTCATAATACCGTTTGATAATTCTGAAGATAGCGGGAGAGATTTGGCATAGAAAAAATTGAGGGTATTATTCAAAAAGTGCGGATTAATTTGTGCCCTGAGGAATGCGTATTGTGCCTGGTGCTTTTCCTCCACTATAATACGCAACTGCTTTTGGTATTTGATGTTTTCGCTGGCATAATGATATCCGAAAGCAAAAAAAGCATACTTAATGTATAGCCACAGCACAGGTACGGCAAACTTCCAGATGTGAAATTCCGGTGTGGCGCCACCATTGGCTTTGATCAGCGGCCTGACATGATAAGCAGTAACGTACCATATGAGGAATGAAATCAGGTATACCATAACGACCGCGCTCATCAGCGGGAATGTTTTTAATGGGTTAAGGTATCTGGAAAACACCAACAGGCACAGGTAAAAAGTACAGATATTCGGAAATTGAGTGAAGAAAAAGTCACCGATACTAAAGAAATACCCACCGGGGTTGCCCGCAAATTCGATCAGCGTGCTCACCAGCATGTATCCCAACCAGAAGAACAGGTGGTATAATATAATTTTCCGTTTTTGTTTCAATTTATCTTTCCTTATACGATTGAATAAATCCTACCCAATCTTTTATTTCTGAAGTTATTTGAACATCTGGTTGTATTCCGGTATTATCCAGCGGAAAATCGGGTAGTCTCGACGATTTGCACGCAGGATATCCCAGTGTGTATATATCGCAGGGTAGTTTTGTTTTCACCACTTCCAAATAATCAATTGCCCCTGAAGAACGTTCGCCAAATAGCTTTACCTTACTGCTTTGTTTAGCCTGGAGCATAAAAAGTTCTGCGGCACTGGCGGTATTCCTGTTTACTACTATCGATACCTCTTTGGGATAAGCCATTACTTCTTTGAGTTTGATAGTGTCAACAGGATACAAGGGATATAGCTGGTTAAGGTGTGCTTTTAAAACATTTAAATTCCTGACAAATCCTTTTTTAATGCTGTCGGGAATATTTGCAGGTATAGCACTATAATAGTCGCGTATATTTTCTTCAGTGGCCAATACACATCCACCTTCAGTTAAAATGGGCCTGGTATAAAGGTATGGGATCAGTTTATCATACACCAGAACAGAACCACCATAATTATTCCGAATATCTATGATTAAATGCCGGTGGTTTTTAATTGCGTTTTTATGTTGTTTAAGAATGCTATCTACCGCAGCAACATTGGCCAATGTTGCATACGCTGGTAGCTGAAAAAGGCAAGTTTTATCGTCAAGTATTTTAAAAGATGGTTTTTCAGTAGATGTACCCGCTTGTTGCTTTCCTGACACACTAACCGGCGGACCGTTCTTAAACCATCTTGACAAAACTTTCCCATCTGTAAAAGTCAATGTATCAGCATTTTTATAAATGGAGAGAATGTTGTTCGAATGATCTATTGCCCTAAAATACTTCAGGCCATAAACATTTCCTATTTTAGAAATACGCATTTTAACCTGCTGAGGCAACCATCTTTTTCCATCAGCCTTAATGATAAAGCCAATGAAATCGCCACTGTCTTTTACAATACCAATCTGATAAGCCCCACTCTCGTCCTTCCAAACACCTTCAACACTGTCTAAAACAGCCTTATTCCTGTCAAGATAGTCCTTAAAGGATAAGGCTGTCCAACTGGTTGTTTCCTCCCTGGCGTAGTAGTCTTTTATTTGCTCAACGCTGTAACCGCTATCATCATACGAAATGCTGATGTGCTTGTCATTAAAAAAAGATAACCATGTTTTTAAAATTGGCAAGCACTGATATGTGGGCACTTTGCCAGCTTCAGCGAGCAGGCTATCAGTTAAAAAATCAAATCTTTTTACCGTTTGAAGATTAACCTTATCACTGTAGCCCACATAATTCTTTTTAATTCTTGCCACTACAAACTCGAGGTTATCCTTACAGTTACAACTCTGTGCGTATGTTGAAGCAGTGGCAATGGTAAGTAGGATCAGGATTGAAAATGTAAGTGAAGCACGCATTGACAAGGAAGGTTAGTTTAATTGTAATGGATTAAAACGTGAGGCATTTAAAGGCTGATGGTGCCCAACGTCGGTTTATCTTCAACGCATCCCGGAAGCGTAGATGGTGGAATGTCATCGCTGGTATTGCCTCCACCACCTTTAATCTTTTGCATTTCCTCTTTACTCAGATGAAAAGCAGGTTTTCTTTTAAAGATAAACATTGTTGTTTTTTTCAATTTCTTGTTCGTCATGTTTCCAAAGATTAAGTTAATCAATAGATAAAACTACCTCTTGGAAAGTATATGATCAAAAATAATACACCAAACCAGGTATTTCAAGGACAAAATACGTCTTTTTTGATACAAAAACCAGTTGGCATAAGTACACAGCCTTTTCACCTTGACGAAAACCGACTTTTCTGAGCTTTTTGTCCGCTACAGGCGATTCTTATAGCACTTGGTATCGATAAAATCCATGTGTGTCCCAGGAAACTGGCATTTGGTGTAATAGGCATTACAGTGGCTTTGATTTAAACATTAAAAGCGGAAACTTCGTCATGTCGTAATAGCATATCAGCAGTATGAATATATTTAATTCACATCGCAAAAAAATGGAGGTTATTTTTGTTCCCTTACTTCTAACCCTGAGCAGTAAGGTAACAGTTTCCACTATTAAGTGCTGTTTAAATGACCATGCCCAATATGAAAATATTTTATTAACCATCTCAATCTTGTTTCTGGCGCTAGCATCGTACCTATCTATCTGGGGCGATGTTAGCCTGGATACAGAAGTATAAGAATTTTTGCAAAAAAGGAGAAGCATACGGTTGCAAACGGATCGCTTCCCGGAACGAATGACGGCGTTTACTGTCATCGCTCAAGTCAACCTTGCGTGAAAGGTTGACCAATATTACAATCACAACTTAAATTTTAAACATGAAAAAAGTAAATTTACTCAGCAAAGCTGAGATGAAAAATGTGATGGGTGGCTTAGCTGATACCTCAGACAGAGGTTGTATTGTTTATGAAATCAATGGAGACACCAGAACTATCGTAGCTTATGTAAACGAAGGTGGTAACGTAAACGCCGGCGATGTAGCTGCAAGTCACGCAAGTTACACAGGTAACAGAACAGGTTGGGATTGCCCTTCTGATGGGTGGCAACATGAATATGTATAGCAAATCACATGCATGGGAATGATTATTCCCATGCAAACTAATTTGAAAATATGAAGCTAAAGATCACCACACTACTATTTTTAGGGGCTGCTACCACCATACTGGTAAGCTATTTTATACCCGCACAAGCACGGGTTGCGGTAGGGGATATTAAAATCAGGGTTTTTCTGAAGCCGGCCGAAAAGTTTTCAATATTTTATGATGAAGATAAAACCATCGGATTCAGAAACCTGTCAAATCATGATACCATTCTGATTAAAACCATGGCCTCCAGCAAAGCTATTGAGTTTCGTTATGGACTCATTGACCACGGCGTGTTTTACCACCACAAGTTCTACCTTCATCCTGGTGATGAGCTTTCACTTCAGGTAAAAAATCAGTTTGATATTGAAGTTAAAGATGGAAACAGCTCCCGACTCTTTATCGATTCATGGTTCAACGAACAGGCTACAAAACTTCCGTCTTCTAAAGGAAAGGAGGCGCAATCGGCTTATTTCAATGCAATCAAATCAATATACCGCAAGCAGTTAAAACGTATTGACAGCCTTTCAGGTACCGGTTTTTTAAACCAGGCTACTGCCCATACCTGGAAGCTTGCCAAAACAACTGGCTATTATACCGCATTGCTCAAAGCCATTACACCACAAAACTTTCAAAATGTCCCTGCCGAAACAAAGCTAAAGGCACATCAAATCCTTACAGAAATAAACACGCTCTCCCAAATTCAATCGCCAGATGTAGACGCATTGATATACTACATTACTTCTTATCACCTCACCAGAGATCAGCGGGATTTGAAAAATATTGATCAAAGGTTAAAATTTTTAATTAGTAATGAGCAGTTTTTTGGAGCCGAACGTGTCCTGTCTTCTGCTATTGCTTCCCTTAAACACTATTCCAGAAAATCCGATCCCGCTTACCAGGCCGCTTACAAACGTGCATCTGCCTACAATCAACTTAAAGGTGGCTCACATTCGGAAGTTCTCAACCATTTAAGTCAATATCAATTCCGGGCGTTAAATAGTGTACGGCTGATTGATCCTGTTCAGAAAACACAATCGCTTGAAAATGTCATTGATGAAAAAGATTCGCTGGTATTTATTGATATGTGGGCCAGCTGGTGCGTACCTTGCCGCAAACAAACGCCATTCCTCGAAGCCGTGAAAACAAGGCTCCGGGATAAACCCATTAAATTTATCAGCATCAGTATCGATGAGGAAAGCAAATCGGGTGAATGGATCGCGGCCTTAAAAGATGACAAACTGTATGGCGACTTATACCAATATCGTTTACTTGATAAACCGCACTCTCCACTGATGTCTTTTTTCGATATTCAGTCCATCCCGAGGTACCTGGTCATCAAAAGAAATGGAACAGTTTTAAATGATCATTTTGTCAGTCCTGATGATCCCGCTTTTGAAAAAAGATTACTCGAATTGCTAAAAAGCTGGTAGTTTCAAGCTTCAGGAAATCTAATTAACCGTTTATCACCTAACCCATCGCATTGAAAAAATTCACCTTTTATAAGCAGCCAGATCAAATGGATTGCGGGCCAAGCTGCCTGCGCATGATTGCAAAACATTATGGCAAAAGTTTTAGCCTGCAAAAACTCCGGGAAATTTCCGGCATCAACCGTGAGGGTGTTTCGCTGCTGGGCATCAGTGACGCGGCTGAAAAAATAGGTTTCCGAACTACAGCCCTCAAGCTTTACCTTAAGGAACTGAAAGATACGGAGCTTCCAATGATCCTCCATTGGAATCAGAATCATTTCGTTGTGCTGCATCGCGTAAAGGGCAATAACTATTATGTTGCCGACCCCGCCAAAGGTTTAATTGTTTACTCTGAAACTGAGTTTCGCAAATGCTGGCTCCCAAAACAAGGCCAGGGAGAGGGTATTGCGCTCGTGCTGTCGCCCAGTCCCGATTTTTTTGAGCAGGAGAGTGATCACCAACCTGCGTTGAGCTTTACCTATCTTCTCAGATATTTATATCAATATAAATCGCTGGTGATACAGCTTTTTGTTGGATTGGGGGTAGGAAGTTTGCTTCAGTTGATTCTTCCTTTCCTTACTCAATCTGTTGTCGATATCGGAATTAATACGCGAAACCTCAATTTCATTTATATCATTCTAATTGCCCAAACCATGCTATTTGTTGGGCGGATGAGTGTAGACTTTATCCGGTCATGGATTTTGCTCCACATCAGCACCAGGATTAATATTTCTATTCTCACCGATTTTTTGATCAAACTAATGAAACTGCCAATCAGTTTCTTCGACACTAAAATGACCGGCGATATTATGCAGCGCATGAATGATCAAAAACGGATCGAATCATTTTTAACAGGGCCTACGCTGAATGTAATTTTTTCCGTTTTTAACCTCATCATTTTCAGTTTCGTGCTGGCCTACTACAACCTCACCATCTTTATTATCTTTCTGGTAAGCACCATATTATACAGCTTCTGGGTAATGTTGTTCCTCAAACGGAGGCGCAATCTTGATTTCAAACGTTTTGACATATCCTCTAAAAACCAGAGTGCCATCGTGCAATTAATTACGGGCATGCAGGAAATTAAACTCAACAACTGTGAGCAGCAGAAGCGGTGGGAATGGGAGCGATTGCAGGCAGGCTTATTCAGGTTCAATATCAGCAGTTTACGCCTTGGCCAATACCAGCAGGCCGGTGCATTTTTTATCAATGAAGGTAAAAACATACTTATTACCTTTCTGGTTGCCAAATCGGTTATCGAAGGTGGATTAACATTAGGCGCCATGATGGCGGTACAATATATTATCGGGCAGCTTAACAGCCCTATAGAGCAAATGCTCGGATTTATCCAGCAATTGCAGGATGCGAAAATTTCATTAGAAAGGCTTGGTGAAATCAGAGAAATGGAAGATGAGGAACCTTCCGGAAAAACCCTGATCAAAGAACTTCCTTCCGACCGGAGTTTAAATTTACAAAATATTACTTTCACCTATCCCGGTGCGGGCAGCGAAGCGGTGCTCAGCAATGTCAATCTTCATATTCCCGCAGGTAAAACCACTGCTATCGTTGGGATGAGCGGCAGCGGTAAAACTACCATCCTAAAACTACTGCTCCGTTTTTACGAAGCGCAGCTAGGCGAAATCAAAGTAGGCCATACACCATTAAGTCAGGTAAGCTTCAGGCAGTGGCGAAGCCTTTGCGGGGTAGTGATGCAGGATGGTTTTATCTTTTCAGATACCATTGCACACAACATAGCCGTTGGCGATGAATACCCTGATCAGGCGAAACTAAAAAATGCTATAGAGGTAGCTAACATCACCGATTTTATTGAACGCCTTCCGCTCGGGCTCAATACCAAAATCGGTGCTGAGGGTAATGGCATCAGTCAGGGGCAAAAACAGCGTATCCTCATTGCCCGTGCCGTTTACAAAAACCCTGAATACATATTTTTTGACGAGGCCACAAATGCCCTCGATGCACATAATGAAAAGGTAATTATGGAAAATCTTGAACGCTTTTTGGTTGGCAAAACCGTTGTCGTAGTAGCCCACCGTTTAAGTACTGTAAAGCATGCCGATAACATTATTGTTTTGGAGAAAGGCAAAATTATTGAACAAGGTACCCATGCCGAGCTGGCGGGCGGGAAGGGTGTTTACTACCAATTGGTGAAGAATCAGCTCGAACTTGGAAACTAATTAAAGTTATGGAAGAGAAAGATTTTGAAGAAAACCTCCACAGCGAAGAAGTGCATGAAATTATCACTGCTGTACCCTCATGGATTTTAAAGTGGGGCATTACGTTGATCTTTGCCATATTAGCAGGCATTGTATTAATGGCTGCCTTTATCGATTACCCGGATGTGGTAATGGTGAATGTTAAGGTAAACTCATTGAATGCCCCAAAAGCTGTACTGGCCAGACAAAGCGGTAAGCTTGCAGCACTACTTGTTAAAGACGGCGATGAAGTACATGCTAATCAGCCTTTAGGGTATTTCGAAAGTACTGCTATTCCAGCCCATGTATTGCAGTTAAGTAATAGCCTTAAATCATTACAAGCTAAGGTTAATCATGCTGAAGCACAACAGATGGTTGTACCTGAAGGACTAAACCTTGGGGAGTTACAAAGTAGTTACCAGAATTTTCACCAGCAATACCTGCAATATGTGGCTACATTAAAAAATGGTTATTATCTCCGGCGGATGGCATTTCTGGAAAAAGATCTTAACAGCATCAAAGCGCTGGGCAGCCAAATTGAAAAACAAAAGAAAATTCAGGAACTTGAATACGCCAATCAGGAAGCTGAGTATAAGGCTTACCAAAAACTTTATGGCAGCAAGGTGATATCGAGAAGCGAATTTCAACAACAGGAGAATAAATACCTGGTTTCGAAGTATCCCCTGCAACAGAGTGAAACCGCTATATTAAACAATATGAGCAGTTATAGCGCCAAAGAGAAAGAATTGCTCGATTTAAAGCACACCATATACGAAGAACAGTCAAAATTTACCCAGGCCCTAAACCAATGTATCACTGAAATTGATAACTGGGTAATGCAACACCTGTTTATTGCCCCCGTGGCCGGGAAGGTTAGTTTTGCCGGCATTGTTCAACAAAATCAAAACCTGCAATCCGGGCAGGAGGTGTTTATTGTTAATCCAGGGAATACAGATTTCTTTGGTGAGGTACAAATTCCTCAATATAACATGGGCAAAATCCGCCGTGGCGCCACTACGCTGATTAAAATGCACAGTTATCCTTTTGAACAATACGGAATGATTGAGGGCAAGCTCAGCTATGTTTCGGATGTTGCTTACCGCGACAGCGTATTCATCGCGAAAGTGAGTTTTGACAGATTTGAAAATAAAGATTTGTCCAGAAGAATTATTCTTAAAAATGGAATGCAGGGAAGTGCCGAAATTATCACTGAGGAAAGCTCCTTACTTCAGCGCTTTTTCAGAAATATTATCAAAATGATGAATAGCAGGTAAGTGTATTGGAGAGAAACTTTTAATAACCACGTAATATGTTTCGCAAACCTTTAAGTAATTTAGAAAGTGTAGCTATTGGACTAATAGAAAATCAAAGGTTTGGGATTACCCGGACTTCGGTTCGAACTTGTTTACAGGAACATCCTGAATACCCAAGCTTGCTATCAATAAGCGATTGTCTGGATGGTTGGAATGTTAGTAACACAGCCTATAACGTACCACACAGTGAATTTACTTCCTATGCCACCGAGGTGCCTTTCATAGTGCACCTTCGAGAGGGTAACGGTAATTTTCTTTTAATCGAAGAGATTAGGGATGAAAGCATTATCTATAGCAATCAGCACTTGTCGAAAAAGGAAATGCCAAAACAAGAATTCCTGAATCGTTGGGGAGGAACAATCTTTCTTGTAGAAGAAAAAAATAAAGAAATAAGCGAGGATGGTTACAAAACCAAAAGGTTCATTGAATTTGCACGCTCACTATTGCTCCCTTTTATAGCCATCTCACTGTTCATTTTATTTGGTTTGAAAGTAGCAGCCTCGAAATATCCCATTGAATTGTCCCTGATTTTTTTCATCAAGACTTTAGGTTTATTAACATCCGTTGCCTTGTTAATTCAGAAATTTAATTCAGATAGCCCCTTCATCAAACAGCTATGTAATATCAAAGGAAAAAATGGCTGTAACCAAATTTTAAAATCCAGCGCTGCTAATCTAACCAGCTGGCTAAGTTGGAGTGAGGTTGGTTTTTTTTATTTTCTAGGCTCAATAATATCACTTCTATCAGATGCCCGTTTCGCAAATGTATTTGCCTGGTTTAATGTTCTAGCTATTCCTTACACTTTCTATTCAATAGGATATCAACTCAAAACAAAGACCTATTGTTTTTTATGTTGTACGGTCCAAATCCTGTTGTGGATGGAGTTCTTTGCGTTTCAATATTACGCTCGTGCATCCGGCCAATTGTTGCTGCAATCCTGGAACCTGTCTTTTTCATCAGTATTTGTTTTAGTAATCTCTCTCTTAGTTCCGATGATATCCTGGTGGATAATCAAACCTTTGATCCAGGCAAAGATTGATTTGACACCAATTAACCAAAAGCTCCGGAAATTCACTAATCATTCAGAGGTATTCAAAATGTTATTGACAAAAGAGCGGTTTTATGAAATATCACATAAACACATGCCAATTACCTTTGGTGATATAAATAGTGAAAATCATTTAGTTATTATCAGTAATCCCTATTGCCGTCCATGTGCCAAAATGCATGCTGAAGTAGTTGAATTGATGAAGACTTTTCCACATATCAAAATCAACATACTATTTGCATTAAACGAGAAAAACAAAGACCAGGTAGAGATAGCACTATCACTACTTTCCTTATTTAGGACTTCACCGCCTGCAGACGCACTCATTGCGCTCGATGCCTGGTATCTGACAGGAAAAGATGACCCGGCTAATTGGAAGAACCGCTTTCAGTCAACAATCAACGAATTAGACCATCAAATTCTTAACGAACAGCAAAAATGGATTAGTAATTACAGAATTAAGTCGACACCAACATTGATTTTCAACCAATATCAACTTCCAGATTTATATGATTTAAAAACCTTGAAATCTGTGTTAAACTCGATATAATTTCCAGTTACAAACAAACGTATTTTGTCCGCCCTTCAGCGGGTTCGGAACAGTAAGCTTATCGTTAACCTACCATTTAAGCTGCACCATTTCCCCCTCACCAACACTATAAACCTCCATCAGCTCTTCCATAAACTTACTTTTGCTACCCGGATCATATACCATATAAACCTGGTGGCGGGCGCGGGTTAATGCTACATAAAACAACCTTCTTTCCTCAGCATTTTCAAACGTTTCCCCTTCGTGCAGCAGGTTGCTCAGAATAGGGTCATCGGCCACTTCCGATGGAAAACCAAAGATGCCCGAATTCAGGTCTAACAGTACCGAAACATCGCAGGTTAAGCCTTTGCAGGCATGGGCAGTATAATAGCTAATCTTTAAGCCTGGGAACCGCTTTTGTAGTTCGCGCAAATCAGATGGTGCGTTATGGTGATATCTGCCGATTAAAAACACTGTTGCCCTTTTATAATCCAGCGCTACTTTGCTCAGCACATCACAAAGGATATCGAATTTCTGTAACATGCGTTGCGCCCTGTTGCCAAACGAAGCCTGTGGCACCAGTTTAAATGCCGGCAGTTTAGCCTGAGCAGGAGAGGTAAGTTGTTTCCTTAACTGTGCCGGATTACTTTGGATAAATCCGCTACTAATGTCCAGAATCTGCCTGTTAAAACGGTAGGTCTGCAAAATACTGTTTATGGCAGTTACCCCAAAATGCTTCGAAAATTGCGTAATGATACTAATGTCGCTACCGGTAAACCTGAAAATCGACTGCCAGTCATCTCCAACGGCATAAAGCTTCGCCTCCGGATTGGCCAACTTCAAAGCCTTCAGCAAGTCGTACCTGCCCAGCGACATATCCTGAAACTCATCTACCATAATATACTTGTATTTTTTCTGGTATTCCCCTTTTGCAATGTGCGATGTAGCCCGGTTCACCATATCATTATAATCAATACCACCCGTTCTTGAAAGTTCAAGCTGGTAGGCATCAAATAAGGGTTCAAAAACATCGAGAAAAACGTTGAAACGCTTATCGGCAGCCTTGCTCCTTAGCTGTTTAACCCCGGTGTTGTTCGATTTCATCAGGTTCAGGAAAGTATAAACCAGTCCCATAAAGTCCTCATAGTCGTCGAGGCTCTTCACCTTATCCAGTATTTCACCCGGAGGGCGCTTATTCAGTATCACCCCATGGGCATTGAGCTGAATCCTGAGTGCCTTCAGCAGTGTCTGGTTTTTATTCTGGAAAGAATAGGTTTTAATCAGTTTGGTTTGATATTTTTCATGAATCGTCGCCTTCCACTGCATGCCGCTTTGGTATTGTTCCGTTGCCGACCGAAAGGGTGCTTTAAATTTAAAATGATCAGGAACCTGGCCATTTTCATCAATGCCGTAATGCTCATAGTATAAGCCATATTCAGGCAGATAAAAATCAGGCTGATAGTGCCCAAACTCCGGATTGCGGTCTTCAGCGGCTAAAGGATACAAACACTCATACTCAAAGCTTACCTGGTGTAAGTAGAGGAAGTTGGCCACCATCACTTCCTCCAGGCTTTTGCATACTGTTCCGTTAAGCGAAATATTTCGGTAAGATTGTTCGTGCTTAAAATAATCGGCCTCCGTTTTAAAGTCGAACCGGTTTTGCGGAGGGCGGGCAAAAAAAGCGATAAAGTTGATGGCCTTTTGCTGAAAGCTGCCGTTGGTTAAAAAAAGCTGTTCAAAAGATTCCTGAAGAAATTTCCTCGCCTTCTTATCTATTCCATCAAAAGCGATTTTTGCAGGGTGAGGATTACAGTAACGCATCACCATGTTGCCAAAACTGTTAAAGGTTTTAAACGTGATTAACCTGGCCAGGTCATCATCTTTAAGAAAGTTACAAGTCCGGTCGAACATCTCCTCTACGGCCGTATTTGTAAAAGAAATCACCAGCAGCTCTTCCGGCCTGGCCAGGTTCTTTTCCAAAATGTAAGCAACCTTAGCGCTTATGGTAGTGGTTTTCCCTGTACCGGCGCCAGCAATCACCAGGTTATTGTCTTCATCGCATATTACAGCTTTCATCTGCTCCTGTGAGAGCGGATACTTATCGAGCGCAGCAAAAAAGTCTTTAAACTCGGCTATTTCACGCTTCACAAAATGCGTATTGTAGTCTTTTCGCGTAGCTTCCAGGTTGTCATGACCGGAAATGAAATGAGCAATGGTAGCCACTTCGGCCTGATCCAGTCCACAATTCCGATAGCTTCCTGGGATGGCACTCAATAATGCACTGTGCGAGGACTGAAGCTTGCGGCAATCGCTGTTAGCGAAATACAACAGCATGTTTTGCTTTTGTTTAATTTCATCTAAAGCCTTCAGGATATCAGGAAGAAGTTCGCGGATACCGGCTCTTTTTTCAAGTTCCTGCTGCCTCTGTTTTAGCCAGTAAAAAATTCCCAGCGTAACTATAAACAGCACAATCTGCAATCCCATAGGAAGATCACTAAGCTTATGCGGCCTGGCTGGTTTCTCTTGTTGAGGCATTAATAATAGGATGATTTGATCACGCAAAGATAATGTTCCAGCAGGTAACATTGCGGAATTTGTATGAGGACTTAATTCTGTAAAACGCGTATTGCTTCAATAAATCTAATAAAATACCAATATGATTCAGTAAAACAGATATAAAATCAATTAGCTATTGAGTAAAACTGATTACAAGCAAGTAAAGCATATATTAGATTTCTATAAGTAAAACAATTATACAGGAACAATGATATACCCTATTGGGGTTTTAAGAAAATAAGTAAGATGAACTACTAGATAGACTTTTAGATAGACTAGGTAAATAATCTAGTAAATAGGCTTAAATAAACTATTAGATAGGTTACTAGATAGACTTTTAGATAGACTAGTGAGTAGGTTTTTAAATAAACTATTTGATAGACTTCCAGCCTAATCGCCAGATTACTGTTAAATCTAAGAGTAGAACCACATCAGATTTAAGAGAAGGAAAATAGCAAAAGATACATATAGACCTTACCAAACCCTATAATGCAGAAATTTTAAGAGTAAAGTTAAGAGAAGGATTTTTACATCCATCTTAAATACAGTGCAGGAAGAGAACCGCAATCCATAGAAGATAACCTATTCAAAACAGTTATTCCAGTGGCTGGAATCAAGCAAAAACAACTGATCAGACTTTAGCCAACCCAGTTCGTATTCAAATCCAAATACTCTATGTCCTTTACTCTGCTGAGCAAAAATCATACCTATGCACCGTGGGCAAACGAAGCTCCTTCACCTCTATATGAGAAAGGCCGGTGTAGCTGAATCATCTCTAATTAAATCTAATTAATAATCTACGTTTAAAACTTATAAACCATGTTTATTGACAAAACCTCTAATTAAACTCTAATAGTTAGCACTCTACTTAGCCTAGCTATTAGAACCAACATTAAAGGTTTCCCATATCTCAGTTAAGAATTTCAGGTTGAAACCCTCATCTCACGTTAAAAATTCAATTTAGTTCTCGAACAAAGACCTGAAATAGCAGATAAATAAATACCTATAAATAAGTATTTTAAATGAAAATTATTCTCAATAGTTTTAATGTAAGTATTCGATGAATCGATATCTTAAAATAAACGTAACTGGTTATATTTTAAAAACAAAAAACATGAAAACTAAACATCTAATTTTAACACCCCTCTTAGTCCTATTTTTTTGCCTCGTGGCTAATGCACAAAGTAACCCTGATTTCAACGGTTTTAAACTTAAGCAAACAACCAATAGCAATGTGAAAGTGTACCAGTCTGTAAATGGCTTGCCTGACATTACTAAATTTCGTTTCTGGGATTTCAAATATTATTTCTACACCGTAAAGGAGGTGAAAATTGAAACAGATGAAATCCCGGCAGTAGCGGCTGTTCCTGCGTCCGCCGGACCGCCAGTAGTCAATGCAGTAGCGGCAAAAGCCAAAGTACCTGCAACTTCCACGGAATACGTACAAATTTTTATACCCGATGGTGATGAGAGTGTTAAAGAAGCTACAGTTAAGTGGGCTGACGAGTTTACCGGTTTTATTAGTGATGATGATTTTAACACATTTATCTACATCAAAAAGGCTGATTTTGAAACGATGAAAACTGACCACTTTATGAAATACTCCCACAGTTTCATCGTTTCTGGACTTATTGTTCCCTTTAAAATTTATCCTGAAACAGGTAATCATGCAACTTCATTAAGTAATTCGTCATTCAGCGTAGGAACTTTTATTGGTTACAGACTAGGCTATCTTGGGCTTGGTGGAGTAAGTGTCGGCCCTTCTTTTGGAATCGCGAGCATTAATCAAACAGCAGCAAACAATACAAGTATTTCAGGTACAGTGAGTGAAAGTATGTTTGCCGCAAATTATGGCCTTGCCTTAGTGTTTGATGTTTCGAAAAAATTTCAAATTGGTGGTGTTATAGGATGGGATTATGGCTTCGGCGATAAGAGTAAGACCTATATTTATCAAAACAAAAATTGGTTTGCTTTATCATTCAACTTCAATTTTCTCAATTTCGGCGACAAGACAGCAAGTCAGTAGTAATGTGGTATTTTCTGGCGGGTAACTTCGCCCGTCAATTTGAATAAACTCCACCTTTCCTTTTGCAATTCATTCAACTGTACTTGGGCTGTTACTTCCACTTAAACGTTTCCTGATGCGGTTCCAGTCTTCATCAATATTAATGGCTTCCAATAACCCAATTTTGCTTTGCGTTCTCTGACCCTTTGCCGATGGGTTTTGCCATCATAGTGCGTATTTTAGGTACAGAATTAACCTCATAAAAATTAAGCAGGAATGCTTAATTTAGACCTCTGTATGCGCTCCATCATATTAACCTTCTTTATCTTGGCACTTTGCAGGTTTTCACTACTCGCAGCCACATTTACCGTAACCAATAAAGCCGATGCAGGTGCAGGTACTTTACGCGAAGCAATTGCACTGGCCAATGCCAATGGAACAGCCGAAACTGATTTCATAAATTTCAACCTGCCAGGAACCACTGAAGACGACAGAACCATTCAGCTCTTGTCGGATTTGCCTGCTTTAAGCTCGCGCATCACCATTGATGGTACCACCCAAATTGGAGCCAATATCGGTTACAGCCATGCAAAAATTATCCTTAAAACATTAAGAACATTTGAAAAGCCAGCCATAGTTGTATTTACAGGCACCAATGTAGAAGACATCTCTTTTTTCGGATTATATCTCCTGGATACAACAAATCCTTCTGTGAGTGGTGCGGGTAGTGAGAAACGTAGCATTGATATTACCAATGGTAAAAACATTGTTATTGGTGATGAAAATAAAGGAAATGTAATTACCGGTTACAATGGCTATCTGGGGAGTATAGCTATTAAAAATACAGACGGGCTGAAGCTTTTCGATAATCTCATTGGTGTGAGCCCTTATACCCTTCAGTCGATACGCACCGAAGCCCTGATTCTTACCGATGTGGATCATCTTGAAATAGGCGACACCAAAAAAAGGAACATCATCTTTACCTATTTTGTGATTACCTATACAAACAAAAGCACCATATTCAATTTAAAAATCAAAAATAATAACGCCCTGGTTCATCAGGATGGGATTACTACAGAGTGGGGCTTTAATGAGACTACCTTCAGGATTTATGGCCCTTATTCAAGTGGTACCGCGCCAAAAACTAAAGTTAATATAGAAATCACCGACAACCTCATGTCTCACGGAACAGGCAGTGGAGCCATTCAATTCAAATATCTTGAAGGTTTTATCCATATTTACCACAACTGGTTTGGTATAGACCGTACCGGGACCGTAGCTCTTGATAGCAAAAACCCACATGGCCCTGGCCAGGTCCCCTTTGTTGCAGAGCTGTTTGATGCCGAAATTATCTTTGGTGATGAAGATCCTGCTAAAGGGAATGTAGTTGGGTACAGTCGCGGTATTGTGAACAGTTATGGCGTTAATGCCCTCAAGGTAATCCGGAATTCTTTTAAATGTATTGTAACTAAAGCATATGAAGCTCGTGGGATTAATGCTCCTGTGGTGGAAGTGCTTGAACGAACTACAGGCTACATCCGCGGAACCTCAACACCATTGGCAACTATAGATGTTTTCCTTAGCGACGATTGTCAGGGATGTGCACCTGAAACTTATCTGGGCACCACCAACTCAGATGCCAATGGCAACTGGCAGTTTAATCTTACAGCTAACTATCGCCGAAACATCCTAGTAAACGCACACGTAGGTAAACAATCATCCGAATTTTCATATCCTGCCATCAATTCCACAAAAATTAAAATCACCGATTTCGATTGTGCCACTACAGGTAAAATAGAAGGTATTGTAATCGCCAATACCGACAAGGTAAAATGGGTAAACGATAAGGGAGAAACCGTCTCAAATGCCCTCATACTCGAAAATGCCCCTCCGGGAAGATATAAACTGGTCATTGGCGAATACTGCTCCGCCGAATCTGATTATTTCACCATTAAAGACCTCAGACCCATCATCGTTCCATATGCTACCATAAGGCATCCCGATTGTAGCCTGGCCAATGGCAGTATTACCAATATTGTTGCCTATGCGCCTGATAGTAGCCCACTCACTTATTCCTGGGTAAACCAGGAAGGAAAAGAAGTGGCTACAACCCGTGAGATCAGGAACCTCCCAGCAGGAAGCTACACTCTTAAGGTATCGTCGTCAAAGTGCCAAACTATAGGCGAGCCCATTATTTTACGGGCCACAAACTCGCCTGTAATCGATTTATCAGCAGTTGAAAAAACAAATTCCAGTTGCAATGCCGGTACAGGAAGTATCACCGGGTTAAAATTCACCGCTACAGGAGCAATCAAATACACCTGGAGAAATGCTGCAAACGCAATTGTTGGAACAAATGCCGAGCTTAATAACATTCCTGCCGGAAAGTACATCCTGCAAATAGAAGATGCTGGTGGCTGCGGGCCGGTTTTGAGCGACGTCATCGAAATTTTCGAAATCAATGGTATTTCAATCAACACCAGCAGTATCAGTTACCAAACAGCTTCCTGTCGTAACAACGATGGTGGCATTTCCGGGATTGCAGTTGATGGAGCAACAACTTTAAGCTGGGTAAATGAGGAACGTCAGGTTGTTTCCACCAGCATCCAGCTGTCTCAAATGCCAGTAGGAAAGTACTGGCTGAAAACAGCAAACACTACATGTAACAGAGAGTATGGTCCTTTCGAAATTACCCCTAAACCCAACCTCATCAAAATTGGTGGTAACACCAAGGTATTAAAAGATGCCAGCTATTGTGTAAACGATGGAAGGATAGAGATTACGTTAACCGGCGAAGAAGTCTTACCCAGTTCCTATTTCTGGAAAGATGCATCTGGAAACATCATCAACAATAACAGTTTAATATTATCTGGTATAGGCCCGGGAAATTATCAGCTGTATGGTGTTGATGCGAACGGGTGCAACCTGATGATTGCCACTTATACCATTGGGCAGGGTAGGCCTGTTAGCCTTGAGGTGGGTAGTTTGCAAATACAGCCATCAGTATGCGGGCTTCCCAATGGTAGCATCAGTGGGTTATCTGCTAAAGGCGGAACAGGTACTATTGCCTATCAGTGGTTAAATGAAGCAGGCGCTATCATTGGTAATGAGCCTCAGCTCCTCAATCAATTGGCCGGAAACTATATCTTGCAGTTAAGGGATGGATCAGGGTGCGCACCCGTTTCGCAAACATTTGAAATCCGCGCCCAAACGTTATCACCCGCACTAGCAAAAATAGAACCTATTGTACTTTGCTCACCCGGACAAGTAAACATACAGGTTAAAGCCCCGCAAATGCAGTTCGAATATCTTCTATATGAAAATGAAACCGAATTGCAGCCCCTCGGGCATTCTGCAACTGGTACATTTAAGCTATTGGTATCTAAAAACACCACTTACTTTGTATCCGCAAAAGTGGGTAACTGCGAAAGCATCCGTGTACCGGTAACCATAGAGGTAGGCCTTTCAGCATTAGCTGTTCCGAATAGCATTAGCCCAAATGGCGACGGCATTAATGATGTTTGGCTAATTAAGGGAATTGAAAATTCGCCACAAATTAAAGTTACAATATTTAACCGTGCCGGTAGCCTGGTTTATTCTTCCGTAGGCTATCAAATCCCATTTAACGGCACCAGAAATAATGTGCCTTTACCTACCGGTGTATATTACTACATCATTGATTTTGGCGCATCCTGCAAACAACTTAGCGGCAGTATTACCCTCGTACTTTAAATTTACTCAGCAAAGCTGAGATGAAAAATGTGATGGGTGGCAACCGATCGTATTCAAATCCAAATATTCTATGTCCTTTACTCTGCTGAGCAGAAATCACACCTATGAACCGTGGGGCATCCATGCTTTTCCAGTGATCATATACCCATATATCTGTCTTTGTGGCTGCCATTATTGCTTTCATTGGAGTAGCCTATATGGCACTAGTTGAATTTATAATGGTTTATCAGGAAGGAAGTCACGGATCGAACATTTAAATTGATTTGCAACCTTGTTCAGGTGATTGATGGAATATTGCAAATATTTTATTTAGACTAGACGATGTTTCAAATTAGGAGCCTTAAAAAATAATAAGGCTTTTTTCCTTACTAAAAACATACCTATTGCAGCTATTAAGATGAAAAGCGATGGAGCTGATGAGTCTAGTGGGCAAGCTACATAGTTATATACATCGCTGCATACAAATGTGGCTGGAGTAAAAAAAACAACACATTTAGTCTGATTCGGCCCGGTATATTTCGTACCGAGAACGGCTGTATTTGAATTAGCTCCGGTACATTGTGCTGAAGTGTTGACATATGGTTTGGAAGCAGCTCCATCATATATTAAAGTTCTCGCAGGGCAGGAGCCATAAGCTCCAACAATGAGCGTTCCATTAAGATTAGGATAAAGTACCCCATTATATAAGCAACCCTGAGATTGAGCAAAAGCACTTACAAAAGGCAATAAGGTGAGTAACGCGATTATGAAATAATTCTTCATGAGATAGACATTTGTAATATGATTTTATGAAGATTAATTCTCTCCATTTAGCAAAAAAATTATGCGCAAGCTTCAGATTCGGTATAATTGGGATTGGTTTATTCAAATATTATCATAGATCCAATTGCAAGTACAAATGAAACGTCACAAACAGCTAGATATTGGCTGGTAAAAAATAATTAATATAACTTATTTCATTAAAAAAGCCGGTTTACGAAATTTAAAGCCATTCGATAAGGAAACATAGGCCGATTGCTACCACAAGAGGCATCCGTTCTTTCAATATGATTCGAACCCTATCAAACATGTTCAGCGGGCTATCTCACTTCTTCCATTTCTCGTGCCCGCTTGGGCATCAGCATTTCCCATGTTACATCATATTGACGTATTATACCCTGGATTTCCCGAAGTGATTTACGTCCCAAACTTCGTATGCCTACCACCTCCGTTATACTCTGGCTCAGCAAATCTGCCAACGTAAAAATGTTGTTCCCAATTAATGCATTGTTGGTTCGCGCAGACAATTGCAAGTCGGCTATTCTGATATTTAATGACTCGCTCACACGCGGCTCCGCCATCTTTTCTATTAAATCAAAACATTTCGACCTGACCAGTTTGCGATTCATTGCTTCCAGTTCCTCCTGCTGGCTATGTGGCAAATGCCCGCCAATCTCTGTTAAGCCCTTTTTAACGTCTTCATAAAAACTTTCCAAATCTTTTAAGTAATCCATTTTCTTATTTGATTAATCTGATGAAAACCAATAGTTAAATGAGTACAACAATAATCGCTGTACATCATGGGATGATCAAAAAAACAATAGGGATGATTGGTATCCCGGAAAGGATTCGAACCTCCGGAATAGGTAAAATGAGATGTGATTACAACAATAGGGTAGTCTAATTTAGGAAATCATTTTTAAAAATCAAAATACATTAATTCATTTACATACTTTAACTATTTTTAATACCTTGTAGCAGTAATCTAAAACATGCTCTCAAAATGCATAAAAGGTCTTTTTTCGAATATTTAGGAATCTCCGATGTAGAGAGAATTCATTCTCAATTATTTGCCTGGTTGTTTTCATCCGATTGTATGGCAGTAGATATCGACAATAAGCACATACTACTTCAGGCATTATTTAATACAGCCCCAGAAAGTAAAATTTTAAAAATCCATACCGAGGTCAATGGCATTGATATTTTACTCGAAACCAGTGCCGAAATTGTTGTTATCGAAAATAAACTAAAATCATCACAACACTCAAACCAGCTTCACAGGTACAAAGAATTTTGCGATATTAAGTTTCCGGATAAGCCAAAGCGTTTTTATTTTCTGACTTTAACAGGGGAAAAATCAAATGATGTTAATTGGATGAGAATGTCGTATTACCAGATGTATCTGCAGTTGCAAAAAATTTCTTTGAAGGATGATGAACACCATGCTGTAATCCTGAGAGAATATTTAATTTTTCTTGAGCGTTTAACATCATGTGTAAATGACTTCATGAGCAGGCCACATGATTACGATATGGTTTTTATGGATGGCAAAAAGAAAAAAATTGATAAGGTCGATTTTTCTTATGCTACACCCAACGAAAAATTCATCGCCTCAAACCAACTCGAAACAATTCTACAAAAATGTTTCCTGCACACTCTTTCAGAACAGATTGATACCAACATTGCATTTGTATCTGATACGAGAGGAGACGCGCTCATCGATTTTCCAATAAAAACAGATATTCTTTATAAGAAAAGAAAGTATTCCACTATCCTTCAACTACAGCAAGATAATATCAAGTTTGCGTTTGCAATACATGGTGAAGGTTACGGTAATTCAAGGAAAGAGTGGATAGAAGGCGTAATTCCATCCATGGAGATTTTAAGCCTGGAAAATCAATATGGTTATCGTAAATTAAACAGGCCAAAAACTAAAGCCTATGTTTCAATTTCTAAAAAACTTACTATCAATTACTGGAAATTACAACCGAAAGACCTAAAGAATTTTATTGATACTGAGATCACAAATGCAATAGAATTGACAAATATGTTAATGAAAAGTTTATATGATGATCATGTGGATGGTCATTAACAATTATTCAATATAGTACAAATTCAAGACTAAATTAAATGCCTCAAATTTATTATACAGCAGATTCTTACCTTGCCCCCTACTTACCTGTTAATACAGGTATTCAGACTTCTTTAAATTGCTCAGTGTGGGACTTGTACCGCTGTATGATTACAGTTGGAAACCCAAGCTATCTGACCAAAGCTGATATAAGAAGGTATGGTTTTGCAAGGGCTGTGTCGAATTCGGTAATTGAAAAATGCCTATTGATTTTTAATAATATTCAAAGTAATGCAGACTTATCCTTACACCCCATCTTCAATGATTATGTTGCTGACAAAAAACGAATGGTAAGCTATAATCTCGGTATGGCAGTGGCAAAACTTTACGCAGAAAAACTAATTGACATACCTAATCTTATTCATGTAGAATCACTTAAAAATCAAGGAGCGATCAACTTTGTTAATTTGCAATCCAAGAGGGAGCCAGATTTGGTTGGTAAGTGTAAATCTGGACATTGGCATGTTTTTGAGGCAAAGGGAACAAGCAGACCCCAGTTAGGAACAAAAATTAACGAAGCTAAAGCACAGGCAAAAAATGTTGACACCATATTTGGGCTGAAACCTGCTACATTATCAGCTTGTGCAACGTATTTCGGACCTGATAAAATCATCTCAAGGATTGTTGATCCTCCTTCTAACGATTCTGAAAAAGAAATCACAATTGACATTGAAAAATTCTATCAGAACTACTATTCTCCTTTTTTTGCTTTAGAAGAACAGCAGCAAGAAAATTCTAAAACGATTAGAATCAATAATGAAGGCTATAGAGTAATTAGGCTACAGTCTAAGTCATTAAACTTAGAGTTAGGTATTGAGAATGAGGTTTATGAAAATCTCATGGATGGCGAATATGAAAAGCTTGAACGACTTTATAGTAAAAGGGGAAATCCGGACCGCTCGTTCAACAATCTTCAAGGAAATCAAACTTCCTCGTTTGGACTAGATGGGTTCATGATTAGGTCTCAAACAAGTTAATACACTTGCTATCATTGAACAGCATTAAATTCTACTTTATTAAAAATCAGTTTTATAAAAATGACCAGAAAGGAACTTCAGAAAATATTTTCTCACAAAAGAGAGAAAATGAATAAGAAAACCTTAAAAATAACCGCAGGATTCAAATCGACCACTTTTGATGAATTTGATAAATGGTTTAAGAAAGAGGAATTTGATTCAGGCTGCCATTATTGTGGCACTACTAATAGCCAAAGTTTAAAACTGTATAACCTTCAGAGATCAGGAGTCAGACCTGATGCTACACGTGGAGGGAAACGCGGAAAACGCCTGGAATTAGATAGAAAAGATCCTTTCAAACCCTACGATGAATTAGCTAATATCGTATGGTGTTGTTACTGGTGTAATAATGCTAAATCGAATTTTTTTACTTATGAGGAATTCAAACCAATCGCAAAGGCTATTGGACAAGCCCTAACCCATGTACAAGATTCATTGCAAAAAAGCAACTCAACTATTATAATTAACAAAAACCTTCTTTAAAATAGTTAGCTAAACCGCGTGTAAAACTTAATATTGCATTTGAAGTTAAATGAAAATTACTAAAATAAATATCCCTGTTGACCCAAATACCAAAGATGGCCTTAAAGAAATCAAAATGGACAGGCTGTCAAATGTTGTCTTGCTAGCTGGGAAGAATGGTGCAGGCAAGACCAGAATTTTGAACAAGATTATGACAATAATTCAGGGAAAACCTGCGAAAAGTACGGTTATTACACACAAGGTACAGGTTGACGCCTACAATGAGCAAATTGATAAAAATGAAATTCGCATTTCAGCATTAAAAAAACAACTAAGTAATCTCAATGTCAGCGATTTAATTAAGCACAATTTACAAGGCGAGCTACAAAGCTTAGAGCACATAAATAGGGATCAACTCAACCAGCGAAATATATATGCTAAGTCACTCGCATGGAACTTAATAGAGACAGATGAAATTAGTGAACAACATAACCCAGTTTTTTTTGTACCTAAAAGGTTAGATTTAACCGATCAAAATAGCTTTAATAAAATTGATTTAATCAATAGTGCTAAGAGTGTAAAAACGATTGGAGTATCCGCACTTTCTGGAGGGACTTTTGCTTGCATACAGTATATTCAGGATGTTTGGTATAACACCTCCAATCCAGAATTTACAGGCGGAGACACCATAAAAGAGGAGGCCAAATCCGACTATGCTAGATTAAAGGACTTAATTAACCTTTTTTTGAATACGGAACTATCCAGAGACCGTGAGGGGAACCCCACATTATTTGGATTCCCTCTCTCAAAATCAAACCTTTCTGATGGTCAAAAAATACTTCTACAGTTTTCCATAGCGCTTTACAATCAATCAGTGGCACTAAAAGATTTGATTATAGTTTTAGATGAGCCGGAGAACCACTTGCATCCCTCTGTAATTATTGAGACTATCGACCGCATTCTGAAGAGTATTGAAAACGGCCAGATATGGATTGCAACCCATTCTATCCCATTGTTGGCGCACTTCGATCCGGCGCAAATCTGGTTTGTTGATGAAGGCGAAGTGAAACACGCAGGAAAAATACCAGAAAAAGTACTCCATAGCTTATTGGGCAGTGAAGAAGAGATTGGAAAACTGCAAGACTTCATTAGTCTTCCAGCTCAATTTGCCAGTTCAAGATATGCCACCGAATGTCTGTTTGAACCAAGGGTGGTAGAAACCACCGCGGATGATCCCCAGTCTAAGCAAATTAGGAAAGCTATAGCAGATAGAATAGGTGATAAAAGGCTTCGCGTGCTTGATTATGGTGTTGGTAAGGGTAGATTAATTTCAAACATGGCAGAGCTCGACTGGCGACAAGGTGCTAATGTAGCCGAGAAAATTGATTACATAGGATACGATAAGTTTCCCAATGATCGTGACCATTGTATTGAAACGTTATCTAAAATTTATGATGATTCAGCATGCCGTTATTTTAATGACATGGGAAATCTTCTGGCAAAATATGACAAAAACAGCTTCGATGTAATTATCATGTGTAACGTACTACATGAGATTGATCCAATAGAATGGATTGACCTATTTAAGGATGGCGGGCAGATCACTAAACTACTAAATGATAATGGAATTTTACTATTGGTTGAAGATCATCAAATCCCTGTTGGTGAAAAAGCTTATCAAAAAGGCTTTTTAGTGTTAGATACTGCCGAATTAAAGTCTTTGTTCTCTATAACAGAGGCAGATAGGGGTTTTATTTATGATGATGCCAGAGGAGACGGGAGGCTAAAGGCACATTGTATTCCAAAAGAATGTCTTGTTCGTATCAATGCTAATTCAAGATTGTCAGCACTAAAGGATATGAGCCACAAGGCAAGAGAAAAAATATTGGAGATCCGAAATAAAGATCAAAATTATCACCATGGCAAACTACATGGTTTCTGGACACAACAACTCGCAAATGCTGAACTTAATCTGGCTCAGTTTTGTTAAGTTAATCCTAAAAATTTAAAAAGAATGTTTTCAGTTTATTGAAACAGGGTTTATTTATTGTTTTTAAATGCCATGCCACGCTTTTCTATATCACTATAAATGCTTTTAATCTGCGCTACATAATCAGCCCAAATCACTTCAGACTTAGGATAGGCTTGTTTTGTATGCGGATGAAGCATGTAGGCTGGTGAATTATGCTTAGGATTTTTTATGTTCTCTGTGAACTTCGAACTAGCAATCAAATCGATTCGCAAAAACTTCAGCAGATTATTTATCGAATATAGTGTTTGATAAAATACTGCAGATGGTAAACAATCCAATGTATATTTAGATTCACTATTATACCCCATTATAATATTTTTAAAATGTTTCATTGTTGCGGAGGATGCAGAAAATATTAAACTCAGCGAATTAGATGTTTCATTTTTTATAATGCCCGTAAAACGTAGGTCTCTTTTCTTATGAATCAACTGCGAACGATGCCACTCCAATTTAATGCGGATGTTCACGTCGGCATCCCTGATAGCATCTGATGATTTTAGTGTTGTTTTATAAACATTTCTAGTCTTTTTAGCCAGCGCATCCCAATCCAGCGTTTTATCTTTGTTTTGCTCGAACATGTAAGAAATAAAATGAGCAAAATAATCGAAGACAGAACAAAGGTGAAAAAAGATGCTATCGACGATAGAACTTAATTCATTGTTGTACCTGTAAACAGTTGGATGAGATTCTAAAGGACCAGAATATCTATCTCCGGTTAAGTCAATTACAGACTTTTCATTAATTCCAACTATCAAAAGCTCATACTGATGAAATGCGGCAAAAATCCGATAGATTAAATTTTCCTGTAGAGGGAACATCTTTTCTAATACATTCTTATCGAAAGAATGGTCGTAATAAATATGAGTAATTGCTTCTATTCCGATATTCGTAACCTTAATTAACTCAGCAATCGTTTTAATATCACCCTTTTGATCAGGGATATTAATAAAGTTATATTCACTACTCATTTTAGAAGGCTATGCTTTTGCAATAATTTTTTAGGAAGTTACATCGACATTTTACGTCATCCATCTTACATCATTTGAAACCCATTATTCACCGCTATCGTAATCAATGGCTCAATGGTCGATCTGAATTTAGCCTTGTACCCATCAGGTAGCTGTGTTAAGCTTTCCAGATCAGGAAAGATGCTCAGGTAATCTTCCAATAAAGGCTCTTTAATCGCTTTATATTTGATGATCTCGATTGCCTGTTTCTGTAGGTGGTAAAAACCATCAAAGTACTTGTCCAGGGGAGGGAGCCTATCTGATTTAGAACTGTTGAAGGAAGGACTGGCTGGAATCAAATTCCAGATCAAATCATGCGATACAAATGCGTAGGGAATAAAGTGTTCTACCGCAAAGTTACCTACCTGCAACCTCGTATTGTTATAAATACAATCTACGCCACCAAGTTCGTTGATAATAGTATTCCAAAACTTGTGTTGTTTAACCAGGTTATTTCTTTTAGCTGGTTTTATCAGTTTGTTAGGAATATCAGGAACGTTAGGATTGTGTTTCTGTAAGTACAAGCTTAAGTTCCAGTAACAGAAGCTTTTCAAAACACCCATGTTATTTGCCAGATAATCCACCCATATCGGGTTAATAGTAACATGTGTTTCATTCACCGCGTATAAGCAGTCGTTTTCGAACCTGCCCGATGCTTCGTAAATATATTTCTGATTTTCTCCTTTGAACGGAAACCACGGACTCAAAAAACGGTGTGGCACCTGTTTATTGAAATGCCAAAGCAACCGTTGCGTTTTCGGATGATAACTTTCATTTAAACGTTTCCTAATGCGGTTCCGGTCGTCATCTATACTAATACCTTCCAAAAAACCAATTTCTTCCACCGCTTTATGTAACTGATCTTGCTTACCAAAACTAACTTTGAAATAATTAATCGTGAACCAACTCGAAGCCACCATACCCACAAATAAGCGATGCTTAGGGATATAATACTCACCATCAGCCACCTCATCAAGTATAGAGAGGAGCCAGTAAAATTTATAGGCCGCAGCAGTGCTGTTAAAACTGGCCGTTAACAGGTTTATCGGTAAGCGTTCGTGAAGAGGGATCATTGCGCTGCAAGATAATCATCAGAATAGGAAGATCAAACCATTGTGCTCAAGCTTTTGGAAAATTCCAGTTGGTTAAGTCTATAACAATACAAATTTGTATAATATCAGAATTCTATCGAGTTTCGAAAGGTATCATCTAATAAAACCTGGATTATCTCATTTAGACTACTTAAGTATCTTCCATTTAAAAGATTTCTCTGCAAATAAGGAAATAGAGGCGTTAATAGCAACAATCAAGCCTGAGACACTGGCCAAATACTAGTGTCTAGAAGGGTTTAATTTTTAAGTATATTAAAAATCCTGAAAGCTTAAGCTTATCACTTTTCTTTAGAAAACACGGAACCACTATATTTACCTAAAACACTTCCTAAAGTACCACTAAATAACAGCTTATCTAGTGTTTGAATCTGAGGTTCATTAAGCCATTGCCAACAAACTGGTGTTAAAAAATGATAAATTCTTATCAAAAGTAGAATGAGTCCAGCTAATCCTAAAACCCAAATCGAAATGATAGTAAGATTTCGAGAATGCCGAGATTTAGTTGTCTCCGAGCTTATATCAAATAATTCTTTTTCCTCTTTGGCACTGGATACTTTATCAGAAGTCGAGATATTTTCTGGAGCTACTATTTTGTCGAGAAGTTCGGATTGAGACACGTTTAAATTATTTTATTGTAGATTGAACTTTTCCTTATAATGAGCCTTTATCATTTCATTTGGAATAATCGCACCATATGTTAAGCTTCCACCATTTTCATTCCACGTCTTTGACCAAGGTGTATTTGGCTGATGGGTAAGATCAGACAATTGCCCTCCAGAATAATTTTTATAAACCTCCCAAATTTTATCTAAAAATGCTGTTATTTCTAAATCTTTTGACAAGGTATAATATTCATTCTTTAAGTTTTCATTAGGAAAATCAATACTTGAAATCCTTTCAGTCCTATATTTTTTAAACCACTGATAAACAGATGAAACAACAGGACCATACTTCCAAGCTTGTGTTGGCTCGGATATTAACTCCGAGTCAAATAGGCCAAGATACCACCCATGTGCAATATAAACTAATTTAATTAGTTTCATTGGACTCATATCTATCCCATCTTGAAAAGACTTTTTTAGAAAATAATTCGCTATATTAATTGCAGAGTTCATATTATTTTATTTATAACTATTATTATATCAATAAATGACCATTCATAATTACGATCAAAAAAATTAGTTTGGGAATTAAAGTTACATTACCAAAATTCATAGCCCAAATTCGATAATCTAAAGCTCATTGCGGACTTACTCACAACAAATAAATCTGCCAACTTGTCAACTATTTCATCGGTGTCAGTAATTTTTTTTATTTCCTTATCAATCAGACTTTTTGGCATTAATAAAGCTGCTGCAAAGGCATTTGCCTCTCTCTCTTTTAACACTTCGCCCGTAGTTGAAGCCGAATTTCTATAGAGTGCTTTCGGTTTTCGGTCAACAAACACACCTGAACTTTTATGTAAAATAAAGTGCCCGAGTTCATGAGCTATTGTAAACCTTTGCCTTACACGGCTTTCATATTTATTATATATAATATAACTCTCATCTTCTTCAACAACAAATATTCCAGATATGTCATCATCGAGTTCAGAGTCTTCAACCCTGATATTAAGCTTTTTAGCACATAACTCGGGATTAATAGGCAACTTATTAAACCTGAATTTGTTTAATAAGTCTTCTGCCTTTTCCTCAATATATCTCATGCTATTATAATTTATATTTGTTTAGTATGTCTTTAACTGTGTTTATAGAACTATCGGAAAGCTTATTTGTTTTCAGCTTATCAATAGTTGTATTTTCAGGTGTAGTAGTTAATGCTTGTACATCATTAAATGTCGGTAAGAAAAAATGTATCTCCTTGCCTAAATTATAGCAAATTTGATACAAAATATCTAAAGTCGGCTGTTGTCTTCCAGCTTCTATGTTAGAAATCGATGTTCGGGTTAAACCAATTTTCTCACCTAGATCATTTTGATTAAGCCCAATCTTTAGTCGCTCCTCCTTTATTTTAGAGCCAATATGCTTTACCAATGCAGTTTTAAAGTCCATTATTGAGTCCTAATACGGTACTGCAAAGGTAAACAGTTAAACAAGAAAAACAATATGTTTATTAAATAAACTATGCAAAGTTTAACAAACGTGTTTATTTTTTTGGCATAGTGTTTGAAATAGTTGTGATATGAATCATCAACTATTGACAATACCGAGCTTCAAGGAGGTTAAGGTAGAAATGAAGAATTTAAGTTTAATACATAAGCAATTAAACTTCTTCAAATGAAAACGACCATTACAACCCATTTCGCATTAGACAAACTAGGTTTGTCACAAGCAGACGTTGATTTTCTTGACGTAAAATTAGAGGAAGACAACTTAATTTTTGTAGACTATAATAAGGTCTTGAAATTAAAAACACATCTCACCTTGCAAATGAAAGATTCCTTAGATTCTTTTTTAGATACATTCTTCCACAGCGCATTATTTAAAAGAAGTAACGAATCTAAAATGCTACTTAAAGGCTTGCACGAGTGTAACGCAACAAGACTAGGATATTCTACTAATAAACCACATGGAAATTCTGTCGGCTCAGTGTTACAAGATTTGATAAAAGAGAATACTGAATCAATAGTAAACTCTTTGAAAACTGGTCAATTTTCCTATAATACGCTATATTTTGGGGTTCCCCAAATTGGTCCTGATAGAATTTCAGATATCATAGTAAGTATTATTAAGCCACAATTAATTGTGTATACACAGGAGCAATGTGCAAAATACGGGATACCAACTAATTTAGTAAAGGTATCAAGTATTTTCGACTCCTCAACAGCAAGTTGGGTGAAAGGAAAATATGAATTGCCGATTTTTAACGGTAAGCCAATAATATTTATACCGAAATCAATATCGTCAACAGATAGTGATTTAATTAGCACCTATAATAGGTTCTTGAGATATGGATTTAGAAACTTTGTAAAACACAACACCGAGTATGCCTTCCTTGTCGATGCAGATGATAAGGGTAAAGGGGTTAGAAAAAAAGACTATGAAGCTTACTTGAAAGAAAACAGCATATCACCAAAACAAGAAGCTATGAAGTGGATTGCAAATGACGATATGTCAATATTGAACTTTGAAACAGAATTAATGGATATTCTCGAAGAAATTTCAACTCAGGAAATAGTAAAGGCAATTAATCCATAGGAGATAAATATGAACAATTACTCAGAGCGACACTGTCACAATAGACTTGTCGCTCTATTTTATTCGATCAATCAAATTAAAGATTACAATATATTAAAAAGTGGCTTACTGGCCATTTCCCCAAAGCCCCTTTTGTTTCGAACCAAAATGGCCAGAAATTTATTTACAGGCTCTAAATTCTTTATCTAGCATCCGAACCTAATACTGGTGCACTAGATGGCGATTATAATCAATCGAGTATATTTCACGCATCCAACCTATATCCAAAGCTTAAATCAACAAAAAAGTGCGGTGAACCTCTCTAATTGTCCTTGCATCCAAACCTTTTTCAGAGAAGGATCTTCTGTTAGAACGGCTTATTTAAAGTTAAAAAAGATGTTAGTGCGGTAGCAATAGGCACATCTGCAGGTGCCAGTTTAAAGTTAAGCAGGTCCGCTGTTTCTACCCATTGAATTTCATCATGATCTATTAATACAAAATCGGATTGAATGAATGCACAGCAATATGATATAAGCTCGATTTGAAAATTCTCGTATTGATGAGTAATGGTTTTAAAGAATTTAATTACTTCAACCTGAATGGAGAGTTCCTCTCGCAATTCCCTAATAAGGGCATCCTCTTCTAATTCATTTAGTTCAACTTTTCCACCGGGAAACTCCCAATAACCACCTAAAGACTTATTTGGCTTTCTTCTACAAAGAAGTATTTTATCTTCATTGAATATAATTCCACAAACAACCCTAATCGTATCCATGTGCCTCGCGGTGATGTGCTAGATTCAACAAATTCAATTGATGTTGTTCCTTCAAAATTAATTTGCCAACCGCACTGCCCAATAAACTTAAGTCATCTGATATCGAAAACACTCCTTTATCAAACATTACATGGTGATTAGGACACAAACATATTAAGTTATTGGAATTGTCATCTCCGTTGTGTGGTTTACCTAGCGGTTTGATATGCGCTCCTTCCGCATAACGGCCACTTTTGATAACAATAGTTTCATTGCATATTTGACATTGAAAATCGTAAAGCTGTTTGATATCCCTTGAGATTTTGGTGTCACGAACTACTCTTAAAACAACAGTTTCTACCTGTTTTCTGTCTTTAGTGGAATAATCTAATTCTATCTCTTCGGTTGATTTTCTACTCGAATTAGTGCCTGTATATTCAAGTCTGAATCTACAAATTTTAAAACCACTTTTTCCAATTTCTTCCCAAGCTTCCACAACACTATATAGACCTGCATAAGTATAACCCTTTTTTGGCGAGTAGGGTGTTTTGTGTTTCGCACCTCTAATTACTCTCACAGGCAAACCTTCGTTCATACTTTTAAGTAAGCCAGCATTGCCTCTATTATTCCAGTCCTGGTTTTTGGTTTGTTTTTTACTGTCACCTTCATTGCCACCAGCACCGGTATAAATAATTACATCACCAAGATCTTCGTCATCTGCGTAGCCCCCAGAAAGGACTATAGCGGCAACACCAGTACTTCCTGTACCATCAATGCCCCCAGCCCAGTTTCTGTGAAAACTATCGTTCATCATCGTTCTCCTATCTTGAAAGTGATGACCTTCTGAAATACCTTCTATTTCTCCGAATACTATTGGTTTAGCCATGAAAATTGAGCGCTTTACTGAGTGGTATTTTAATTTAGATGTGAAACAGGTCAGTTGACCTCTCCTTATTTTTTATGGTGAGAATTGAAATCGCTTATAGAGTATCATTGTTGGCAATATACTTTAACGCGAATTCCTTGATTTTCTTAATTATTTCAGGGTTATTAACCTTGACGCTCCTTCCTTTCTTCTTAACAAATTGGTCAATTTCATAAGGCATGCCTTCATCTTTATTCAACCGTTTCATTTCTTGTTCTAAAGCTCTAGCCAACCCTGTATCTATTCGACCTTGCGGTTCTAATAAGTCTCGATTATCTTTCTGAAGTAATTCACCAATTTGATCTAAGTTGTCGCCATTCGGCTGATATTTGTTAGAGCTCCAGCTACTTACTGTAGTATAGTCCACATCTACCCATAATGAAATTAGTCTTGAAGACGCCCCAGCTTCTTTAGCAGCCTCCTTAATTTTGTTTCCACTTTTATTATTTTTCTTTTCCAAATCAAAAAAAATTCAAAAAAAGTTTGAGTTGTACTCAAACTTTTATATATTTGTTATAAGTTAAATATAGCCGCAGATAGAGTCCATCGTTTTTAACATAACCAAATGATAGTTTTATGGTAACAACAGAAATTCAATTTCATTAAATGATTTCATTACTGATAAACAGAATAAAATCATTCCCTAAAACCTGCGTAAGAACGGGTTATTCAACATACCCATGTGTGTAAAAAAAATACCGGAAAGTAAAATGCCTTTTGTTAAAAAGGAGCGGTCTGCCTAATTTAATTAGACAGTATCCTTTGCAACAATAATTTTATTTCCGGAACAAGCCCTATGCTAAAAACACAAAGGACTTATTCTGGGTTTGTGACGATTCTAAGGTAAGCATCTTTTTATAATTAGCATAATGGTTTTCCATCAGCTGGTGGAAAACCACGGGCTTGGTATTTATAACTGCAATAAGAATTAAACAAATTGGAAGATATCGCGAGAGAGGGCGATGTATGATTCCTAAGCAGCCTGCTGCATCACGAAGGAGCGCGTGGTGCCAGGCAGCCAGGTTTTAAAGGTTCTTCGTGGTAGCTAAAATTTTATGGCTCATTGAAAATAAACCAAACTAACTATATAATGAAACAACGTTCATTTTACCACTTCAACAGGCTTTATGCAATGAAGCCTCGTCAGCCAGAGTAATTCTAGCAAGCAGGCTGCACGACAAATAATGGTTCTTTAATTCTTGCGGCCTGCTTTGATTCTTTCGAAGCCCTAACCAGGCTTTCTGAACCAAAAATTCAAACTAACTAAAAACTGATTTTATGAAAAAATTAACGATTTCCATCGTAAGGGCTTTGCCATGCCCAATAATTAAGAGCTTTTTGCTCCTATTGCTCTTCATCTTACTCGTATTAACTTTCAATATAACCAGGGCGATTGCCCAGCAAGTCACTCCACTAAATGTAGGTGATAAAATACCTGCAGCGGTTTGGAATGAGTCGCTAACAGAAATATCCGACGGCTTAAACCAGACTTACCGCCTCAAACAATTTAAAGGAAAGCCTATTATCTTAGATTACTGGGCCAGCTGGTGCGAGCCATGCCTGAGAAATATGGTTAAACTGGATAGTCTAGCTCAGTCTGTAAACAATTCCTTTTGGCCGGTCATGCTCGATACCAGAAGCCGGATTGATAGCCTGAAAGATATTCGTGGCTTCGTGAAAAACTTCTTAAAGGACAAAAAGACTTTTGGCGCTGCGGTAATGGCCTACAATCCACTCCTGCAGCGCTACTTTCCACACCGGGTGGTTCCACATTACATCTGGATCGGGGGGACGGCAGAATCAAAGCAATCACTGATCATAAGGCGCTAACAGCCGCAAATATTAACCGCTTCCTTTATGGCGAGTCCATTGATGCACCTCTTAAAACCAGGTAGATGATGACACAGGAAAATTTTAATTCGTATTCTAAACGATGGAATGCCCTGCTGCTGGTCTTAACCTTACTGACGGTCTTCCTTTCGGTAATGAGCTGCCTGGCGCAAAACGCTTCGAAAATTATAAAGGGTAAAATCAATTTTAGCGAAGGCAAGGTTCGTGCGTCAGTAAATAGCAAATACAACGGAAGCGTGCAGGCGGATGAAAACGGAAACTTTACCATCAGCATCAGGCGGCTGCCAGATACGCTAAGTGTATCGGCAATCGGTTATCAAAGAGCGCAATTCGTTCTGAAGACTGGCAAGGAAGAAGTGATGATCAGTTTACAATCCGAAAGTATTGATTTGGGGGTGGTAGAAATTAGTACCGGTTATCAAAACTTAAAACCCAATGAAACTAACGGAAGCATTGCGGCCATCAATAAAGACCAGCTAAATGCGAGGGGTGGGGCAAATATTCTGGATAGAATATTGGGACAAAGTTCTGGCTTACTGCAAAACGTGGGTAAAAGCGCCAATAACGTACAAAATAAAACCGGATTGGCTGTGCGGGGTATCGGAACGTTTAACGGGCCACTTGATCCCCTGATTGTATTGGATGGATTCATTTACGAGGGTAGTATCGATAACATCAACCCCAATGATATCGAGCAGGTTTCGATCCTTAAAGATGCAGCAGCTGCTTCCATCTGGGGCGCGCGGGCAGGGAATGGGGTAATCGTACTGACCAGCAGAAAAGCCAGCTTTAACCAGAAATTGGCTATAGATTTTGCAGCAAGTAACATGGTGCAATCCCTGCCTGATTTATTTGCCCGTCCGCAAATGAGTTCTGCTGATTATATCGAACTGGAACGCTTTAAGTTTGATAAAGGCTTTTACAATTCCAGGATTACCAGTACGCCGTACCTCGCACTGACTCCTGCAGTGGAGCTTTTGCTTAGGAAAAGAAATGGGACGTTAAGCGCTGCAGAAACCGAAGCCCAATTGGATGTGTTGAAAACACAGGATACACGGCAAAATGCATTGGATGCTTTCTATACAAATGCGCAAACGCGGCAATACAGTGTAAATTTTAAGGGTGGCAGCGAGCAATATGCTTATCTGGCATCAGGAAATTTTCAGGATTTGATTGGTGAGACCTATAGCCACTCAAAGAAAATCAATTTAAGCTTTCAGCAGGAAATTAAACTGGCCAAAAACCTGAAACTGAGTGCCAGGGCTTATGTTACCCAAAACACAGCCAAATCCGGGAGGCCTGCATATTCCAATATGGTCGTAGCGGCTTCGATCCCTGTGCCCTATCTTTCTTTTACAGATGCCAATGGCAAGGCCCTGCCACTGGCCACCACTTACCGTGGTGCATTTACCGATACGGTGGCCAACGGCAAACTGCTCGACTGGAAATATTATCCTACTGAAGATTATAAGCATAATGTGACCACGAACATCACTAAAGAGATTTATGCCAGCGCAAATTTATCTTACAAGATCTTCGATCTGATTGATGTGAATGCCGCTTACCAGTATCAGGATCAGCAGCTCAATACGGATACTTATGCAGATGAAAACAGTTACTATACCCGGAACCTGATCAATGGTTTTAGCCAGTATAATAGGAGCACCGGAATAGTGACCTATATTGTTCCCCGTGGCGGGATCAATTTCTGGAGCATCGGGAACACTAAAAGCTATACCGCAAGGGGGCAAATGAACATGGATAAAACCTATGGCGATCACCACATCAACGCCATGGCTGGAGTGGAAATGCGGGACGTGAGCAGCACCAGCAGCGGCGGTTCTTATTACGGCTATAGTCCCGATCCGCTCACCTATATTGCTGTCGACCCCATTGGCAGCTATAAAAATCCTCTGACAGGTAATTCCAGTCAGATTGGCTCAGGCCAGTCATTGACTTCAACCCAATACCGGTTCATCAGTAATTATTTCAACCTGGCTTATACCTTTAAAGAAAAATACATTTTATCAGGAAGTGCCCGTACGGATGGTTCGAATATTTTCGGCGCCAGTACCAACGACAAATGGACGCCGCTTTGGTCGGCAGGCCTAGGCTGGAATCTTTCCAGCGAAAATTTCTATCACCTGGAATGGCTACCCAGATTAAGGATCAAAACTACATTCGGTTACAGCGGAAATGTGGACGTGACCAAAACGGCACTCTCGGTAGGAACGTATTCAACAAATTCGGCAACCTCATTAGCCTATACCCGTATCAATGCGATCAACAATCCCGGATTGAAATGGGAGCAACTGGCTCAACTCAGTTTAACAGCAGAATTTGCAACGGCAGGTAACCGGATTACCGGATCAGTTTCTTTTTTCCGAAAAAGGGGAACCGACTTATATGGACCAACCTTATACGATTATACCACCTGGGGCGGATCAAACGTGATTACCAAAAACGTAGCCGATATGAGTGGAAAGGGAATGGAGGTGGATTTGCATTCATTGAATATGCAAAGCAGGTCTTTTAGGTGGACAAGTGATATGTACTTCAACTACAATACCTCCAAAACAATTGCCTACTATACCGGTACTTCACAAGGGCTTTATCGAATTATCGGCGCAAGCAATGTAATTAGTCCCTTGGTTGGTAAACCGGTATATGGATTGGCAGTGTATAAGTACGCGGGGCTGGATAATGCCGGCAACCCCATGGGCTATTTGAAAGGCGTCCCCAGTACTGATTATGCAGCCATTATGCAGGAGGCTATAGTGACGGGGGATAATATGGTTTTCATGGGACCATCAAGCCCGGTGTATTATGGTTCAGTGATCAATACTTTCCGCTATAAATCTTTCTCCATATCTGTTAACCTATCTTATAAACTGGGTTATTACGCATTGAAGCAAGGCTTTAGTTCTTCCAATTTGATTACCAATGGTTGGGGTTATGGTGATTATGCCTCAAGATGGCAAAAACCCGGTGATGAACTGATTACGGATATACCGGCATTCAGCTATCCGGCAAATTCTGCTCGCGATGCTGTTTACACTAGTTCTGATGCGAATGCGATCAGAGCAGATCATATCAGGCTCGATTATGTAAACCTAAGTTATAAGTTCGGCTTTAAAAAAGAGAAACCGCTTTTCAAAAGCCTTGAACTGTATGGAGGAATCCAGCGCCTGGGCATTATCTGGCGGGCAAATAAATACAATCTTGATCCTGATTATATGAGCACCTATTCGCCCACGAGATCAATCTTATTTGGGCTAAGAGGAGGATTTTAACTTTTAAAATAATGAACATGAAAATTTATAAGATTTATTTAGGTTTAGCGTTACTCACCTTTTCATGCCTGGGTTGCAAAAAGTACCTCGAGGTTAAATCAAATGATAAGTTAGTTACACCACAAACGCTTAAAGATCTGCAAGGCCTTTTGGATGATGCAGATTACATGAACTTTAGGGTAACTCCGGGATTAATGGAATCGGCAGCTGACGATTATTTTATTCTACCCGCCAATTATAATGCGCTTACGGTATGGTATCAGAATCAATATCAATGGAAATTACCCGACATCGAGTTTGATAATGATTGGAGCGCGGGCTATAAAATTATTTATAACGCCAACCTGAGCATGGATTTACTCGCAAATATTGAACGTAATGCTGAAAACGCTGCTGCCTGGGACAATATCAAAGGTTCCGGCTTGTTTTTCAGGGCTTATAGTACACTAAATTTGGCCACTCAATATGCAAAAGTATACAATGAAAGTTCGGCTGCTACGGATATGGGAGTAGTTTTAAGAAAAAATTCGGATTTCAATGTACCTTCAGTACGAGCTAATGTTCGGGAAACTTACAATCAGGTGATAGCAGACGCAGTAGAGAGCATTGCATTGCTTCCGGCGTATCCTCAAAAGCAGACGAGACCTTCTAAAGGTGCTGCCTACGCCCTTTTAGCAAGAACTTATTTGTATATGGGTAAATACGCTGAGGCACTCAACTATGCTAATGAAGCAATGAAACTAAATAGTGCATTGATGGATTACAATAGTGATCCCAACATTACCTCGCTTACTGCCGCAATACCATTTAAGCGGTTCAATTCAGAAACAATATTTTACACGGAAATGAGCTTGTTGAACGTTATACACAATCCCAGCCAGGCCAGGATTGATAGCACGCTCGTAGGTACATATAACACAGCAGATTTAAGAAAGACCGGATTTTTTACTACGATATCAGGTTATCAGCAATTCAAAGGGAACTATACCGCTAATGGTTCTCTATATTTTACTGGTTTAGCCACCGACGAGCTGTACCTGATTTGTGCGGAGTGTAATGCATGGCTCGGAAATGTAGACGCAGCCCTGCTGGATGTAAATGCCTTATTGGTAAAACGATGGGACAAAACTAAAACTTTTGTTCCCATTACCGGGACTGACAAAACTGATGTACTCACGAAAATAAGACTCGAACGTAGAAAGGAAATGGTGTTTAGGGGAGTAAGGTGGATAGACGTTAAGCGTTACAATAGGGAAGGCGGGAATATTATTCTAAAGCGAAAGATCAATAATCATCTGGTTGAGTTGTTACCGAACGCATCTTTTTATGCTGTGCCATTACCATTGGATATTGTACTGCAGGGGATACCTCAAAATTAAAAAAAGGCAGGGGTGGTATCCCCCTGCCTTCATTTAGCCAATGGTTAGTTTGATCTGTTGAAGATCTGACCACTAGCTAGGCTTACCACTTTTGCTTTACCGGATCCGGTTAGCGTAGCGTCAATGGCAGCACTCGAGTTCAAAGTTGGACTCGTAGGCTCATTGTCTACATAACCATCGCTGATACTGATCGCACAAGCACGATCACTACCAGCAGGACATTCGGCATCTTCTTCGTAGCTCCAGTTTTCGACATTTTCCACTTCACTTACGGTCATTGTTCCAGGACCAGTATAATGAAAAGTGTAGTCATCTCTGTTGGATTTATCTACTTTGAAGGCACTTTGTGTAACCACTAAACTTACGCCCAACAGCACCGCTACGGCACCGATGTGGGCATTTTTTAATAAATTAAACATAATGTTCTCTTTCATTAAATTGTTTATGTATCCCTGTAAAACTTACAGGTAATCATTGATGGTCCCTTGATAACCGGCCATAAATGATGTTAATTATCTCGCTAAAGGTGAAAGTGGTTACTGGCTTTCGCATAATCGGGTCTATGCCAAAACCTCCTTTCGCTTATGGCTTAGCCAGCCCCCAATTATGGAAAGAAGCAGGTAAGCCAGGTTAAACCACAGATGGACATTCCACCCCATGGATTTTAAAACACCCCCGCAGGAGCAGGGAACTCTTGGAAAAACATGCAACACGATCAGTAAAATGTAGCCTGAAAAAAACAACAACATAAACGCTGAAACCACAAAGCCTGCCATCCGGCTGCTTTCAAAAAATAACAGCGCAGCCACGATCAGTTCAATTCCAGGCAATGCATAGCTGATCAGGTTGGCCATCTCCCGACTGAACACCTGATTACGCATTTGCCATTGAAAGGCGTGGAAATCTGAAAGTTTGGATAAAGCCACATATACCCATAGCAGAATAAGCAATCCACTAAGGATATTGATAATAACTTGGTCCGGTTTAACTACATTTTTCATGGTTACATTAATTTTTCCCTGAAATTGAAAAGCTTCATCCTGGTGGCGGAACCACTCCGCTGACTGGATCATAACCGTATCGGTACAGGTTCAGGTCATCAGGACTTAGGGTATCAATCTCTGGTACTAAGTTCGCTATGAATCAACCTTTTACCAAGAAAATGAGGGTACCAAAATAGTAGTTTTCAGACACCTTTAGAGTTACCTGAATGCTATAGAAAGCATTAAACGTATTTGTAGTTTTTGATGAAGTAACGGTATTCAAGCATTAAAAAATTAGCCATATGAATTTTAAGCATGTGGTTGAGGGAATGGCTAAAAGTATCTTTGAACTTGCGGATACGCGTAAGGCCATCTTTTTCATTAAGCAGCAGATCGCGCTCAGCAATACGCTCGTCGTATTCGGCACACAGCGCATCGTGCAGCACAATCAAACCGGGAAAAAAGCGATCTAGCGCTTGCAAATCTGCCCGCCGGATTTCATAGATGGTGCAGGGTTCATCACAAACCAATACGTTTACCTGATTCTGTATTCTGGTGGCAATAAAGCTTTGTTCAGGAATAAAGGCAAGCACGGCAGCTTTTTTAGTGCGGTTATGTCCGTCAACCTCCATCAAAAACCCGGAGGCCAGGTATGATACTGTACCCACCTCACGAGGCAGATGCTCTGTTTTGTTTAAGATTACGGTTTGGATATTGGCCTGAATGGCAGCCCAGGCTTCGGAAGTAATGGGAAAAAAACTTTCAAGTCTTTCTTTTAAAAGTTTAAGGTTAGTTTGGTTCATAGGTTAGATAAGTTTTAGTTCATTCGTTCAACATTTTATGGATACTTAATTGGTTAGCCAATAATTGATTAAAAAGACCCAACACCACTACAGCAGTCACGCCCAAAATTGGTTAAAGTGATGTTGGATCTTTTTGCTTACACCGTAGTGTAGCGGATTTCGTAAGTAAGCACTTCGCTACCTGCATCATCCGGATTACTGGTGTAGCCCAGCGTAATCAGCTTACCTTCCGCATCCGCAGATGAGGCAGCTACAGCAGTTTCAGCAAGTGTAGCAGCTGTTAAGCCTGCAGACTTTTCCGCTTTGATCAACCTGATCGGTTCATCATTTGAAATGGCCAATGCCGATAACTGGGTAGCGACTGAAATAAATTCAGCACTTAAATTGGCCAGGTAAATCCGCTGGCTGCTCTCAAACTCCAGGTGTTCGTCGGCCCACGAGACAAAATCTTGCTGCAATGCCGCAATTTCCCGCAGCTTTTCGGATTTCGGAAGGTTTCTAATGTCTGCTCGGAGGGCATTTAAACCTGATTGTGTAAAAGGTTTTTTATTCATGTATGATTAGATTAGTACACCAAACACAATTGTCTGGCACACTTAAAGCTAAATAAGAGATGAAGTTTCGACCAAATCAAACCTGCTGGATAGCAAATTTATACGCTGGAATGTAAGTGACCTGCTAATTAAGTTAAGAATTTTACCCCCAATTCGTTATAATTTTCATCCCTCACTATTGGTAAGGTTTGATATTTTGGCGCAGTTAAATATTTACCTATGTTTAAGCTCTATCTCAAACCGGATACGCCACTCTATTTCACGTTGGCACAAAGGCGCATAGCCGCTTTACTCATTGCAGTTGTTTTATTAAAACCAGGAACATCAAAAACGCTGTCTGAATTAATATTCACGAACAGATTTTGGATTTCACTGGTGTTCGGGACGGTAATTGCCTTCTTGTTGATAGAATATATGCATATCATTCATAAATGGCTGGATGAGTGGTGTGCCTGGGGAAAGAACCAATGGAGGATTATTGTTCAGCTATTTTTCGGCTTGCTCATTCCTATTGCCATGGATATTGCCCTGGTTTGGATTTATTTGATGATGTTTAATCATTCTATGGAGGGGAGTGGTTTTATCGTTAAGGTACTGCCTTTTTCTGCCCTGTTATTTTTGTTAGGTAATGGAGCCTATTATATCAGATGGAGATGGATAATGAATTACCGTTCGCGGCTCGAAGTGGCTGCACTGCGAAGGCTGGAAGAAGATGCACTACAAAAATGGAAAGAGGAGGAATTGCTGAAAATGAAGATAGAAGCCGAGCGGCTGAGGGCGAAAGAATTGGAGGTAAAACTGGAAGAAACAGAAAAGAAACTCCTGGAGACAAAACAACTGGCAGAGGTGCCGAAAACTGCTGAAGAGAAAGCAGCTGAGAAGAATGAGTATGTTTATTGGGAAAAAATTCCCTGCTCATTGGGCGATAAAAATTTTGAAGAATTAATTGAAGATATACAGTGTATAGCTGTTGGAAAGGATTTTGCCACGATTTATACCAAAAGTGGCCATTTAAGAAACTTTAAAGCTACCGGAAATGTGTTGAGGGCAAACCTTGATCCTTCAATATTTATTGAAGTGAGGAAGGGTGTATTTTACTCGATTGATGTCATTGAATTGGTAAAAGGTTATGAACTTATCCTCAAACCCGGTATAACCAGAGTAGATGATATCCTGATTGCCCGGGAGTATAAAAAGAAAGTAAAGGCCTATTTCACCCGACAATATTACCACAAACATAACAGGCGTAAATAGTTTAATCAGAATTTTGATTGTAAATTTCAATTTTATTATATTAGCCTAACAGTCAGTCATGTCCAATAATTTAAACACCGCAGGTAGGGTGCGGGATAAGGTGTAGTGTACCGGATCCGATGCTTTCTGCCTGTATTACTTTTTATTGGCATGAAAGGATCTGAATTAATCGCCGAGGAAATTTCTCAACTCAAAAATTCTCTGAATAAACTTACCGGAATAGCAAACAGCTTGCTTGAAATATTCACCAATGTTGAACTGCTGGATAAGCCCCAGGTAATGGATATGCTCAAAGTTAGCGATAGCACTTATAAACGCCTGGTTAAAGACGAGGTACTAAAACCCATGAAGCTTCTGGGTGGTGATCGTTTTTATAAAAAGGATGTACTTGATGCCCTGGAGTTAAGCAGAAAGAAAGGCAAACTATAAATATATGGTTCCATTTTACTTGCAAAAATCATGGGTTATCGCGCTACATGCGCTCGGTTTTCGATCTGCATTTTAGTCGTTTTATCCTCTTCAGAAAGTACATTTTCTAATCTTTTTTTAAATTTTTGTTCGGGAGCGCTGGCCGGGTTGTTCGGGAGTTGTTCGGGAAACCTTGTACCCGGCTTCGACCAGTGTTCGGGAAGGCTTCGGGAAATGCCCCGGAAAAGTGGCACACAACTTCGGGAAAAGTTCGGCACAAGTTCGCCCCGTGTTCAGGTGGCACCAAAAGCACCGCAGAAACCCACCCGAACTTTTCCCCCGTTTGGTAACCAGTTGTCTGGGAATTGAGTGATCCCTTCCACGATCAATCGCATAAGGTCTCGCATCTCATATCCCAAATCTCGCGTCTAATATCCCAAATCTCAGGTCTCGATACCTAAATTCAGTCCAAATCGGGTCAAATCAGTCCAAATCAGGTCAAAATTTTAACAGCCTCATTTACAGCCCTATGTTTGTTTCGTGCTAGATGTACCGGCCGGCCATTTAGCCAATTAACTTAAAAATTAAGATTATGGGAATTATCAGAAAAGGAGCCCTGGGCGGCTTCTCCGGCAAGGCCGGAAGTATCATCGGCAGTAGCTGGAATGATTTGGATTACATCAAAGGCTTGTACAAAAAGAGTACGAAACCCGCCACAGAAAAGCAGATAGAGCAACGATTGAAGTTTGCCCTTGTGGTTGCTTTTTTATCGCCGATAAAAGATGTACTGAACATGGGCTACAAAGGCCAAACCAACAACAAAGCAACAGGCTATAACATGGGGGTACAGTTTGCCCTGGCGAATGCCATTACCGGAACATCGCCGGATTTTGCGCTGGACCATAGTATGTTGCAGATTAGTAAGGGAACGCTGTTGAGACCAATTGGTGTATCGGTAACCTCTACAGCGGCAGCAACGCTTACCGTGAGCTGGAACCCGCAGCTGAATGAGCTTAATGGGTTTACCGACGACAGAATGGTGTTGCTGGTATACAACATGGCACAGGATTATTTCTCCATCAAATCCGATTTCGCCCTGAGGGGAGACGGTACGGCAGACTATGCGTTGCCCGCCGACTTTTCAGGCCAGGATGTGGAGGTGTATATGTTTTACATCGATCGCGATAACATCCGCAGGTCGAAAAGCACCTATGCCGGGCCAATTGTAGTGGCCTAAGCTAAATTAACCGGTGGGGCTTGTTCAGAGCCCCACTTTTTTAGAAAAACTTAAAGAGAAGATTATGGCATTTATGGGAAGAGGTCCGCTTGACGGATTTAGCGGTAAGCTTGGTAAAGTAGTAGGCAGCAACCGCAATGGAAAATTTTATTTGAAATCATTACCGTGCAAAAGCAATCGGCCGCCATCACCAAAGCAGCTGGATCAACGCGAACGCATGAAGTTAGCGGCTCAGTTTGTAGGCGCTTTAAAAGAGGTGATCATAGTGGGCTACCAATATGTTAAACCCAGGCATCATCCGGCAAATAAAGCAACAAGTTACCACAGCAAAGAAGCAATTGCAGGTACCTGGCCGGAGTTGAGTATAGATTATGCGAAGGTGAAGCTGAGCCATGGATACCTGAGTCCACCATCAACATGCAAGGTAAAAGCTGCTGGTGCAGGTACGATATTTTTAAGCTGGCCGGTATTAACGAATGCCTTCCACAGCGATGATGATGAACTGCTTGTGGTGGTGCTGGGAGATACCATCGACTGGCCTTGCTGGAAATTCGACGTAGCCAAACGGACTGATGGTAGTGGTATTTTCACTTTGGATGAAAGTTATGTAGGTAAAGCCGTGCATGTATATGCTGCATATGTTTCGGCCAATGGCAAAAAAGTGTCAAACAGCTGGTACCTGGGCCAGCATGAAATCACCTGATTGCGGCTACTGTTTCAAAATTCATTAATTCAATCATTAATATTATGAAAACACTCATCATGGATCCGTTACTACGGATCAATAAAACACACTATTATTGGGTTACAGGCATACTGCTGCTGATTTTAGCTTATCAGTTGGCACCGCTCTTCGCTGGCTTCTTCAATACCACTACAGCGGTACTGGATGCAGCCGTATGGCAGCTGTTGTTGTTCAGCATCCTGACTTTTCTGGCCTTGCTTACCATCAGCTGGTATCTGCTTTACGCCGCCTGGAGCGCGCTGGGTTTGCCCAACATTCATTTTATGGTTTTACAGTTTAAAGATTTATCATCATGGAAGCAATTAAGTTTTTACTATGCCTGCTTTGCGTTACTGTTCTTGGGAGCAGTGGCCTGTGTGGCAGCGATTTTCTAAACACCGGGCGAAGCGCCTGGCATTCATCACTGAGCAAACGCGAAGCCATCCTGGAGGTGGCTGAAAGTCAGCTCGGCGTACGTGAAGCCACGGGCAACAATGATGGCATAGCCGTAGAAAGCTACCTGCGCTACACCAGCAATAACAAAGGCGATCCCTGGTGCGCATCATTTGTGAGCTGGGTATACGGAAAAGCGGGCTATAAAACACCACGCACGGCCTGGAGCCCGGGCTTGTTTCCTGTAAGCAAACGTGTAGCGGTACCGCAGCCTGCTGATGTTTTTGGGATTTACTTTGCCAGCATGAAACGGATTGCCCATTGTGGCATGGTAAAAACGCAGCGTGGCTCCTGGATTGTTACCATTGAAGGCAACACCAACACGGCAGGTAGCCGCGAAGGCGATGGGGTATACAGCAAATACCGCCACATCCGTACCATTAAATATTTCGCCGATTGGCTGAAGGGAGGCGGGTTATGAGAAAGTTAGTATTGCTCGGGCTGGCGCTATGCGCTGCCTGCAGCATGCTGCGTAAGGAAACTTCGACCAACACCAAAAGCAATCAGCTGAGCTTAAAAAGCGAAGTAACCGCAGCACAGCAATGGACTATATTAAGCCAGGATAGCAGCACTTCGGAGCTTCAATGGCGTATATGGCCGAAGGGGGTTATAAAGTATTCTGCTGATAGCGGTTTTGTTGGGGAAGTGGAGATGATGGAACTGTGGAAGAAAGAGAAAAGGAATACCGAAACGCTTAATACCGGGTCAGCTAATACCAGCACAAAAGTTCAGATACAGCAGCGTAACAATGAAAAAGCTGTAGCGAAGAACAGTAACAAGATAACTGTGCTGGCCTGGTGGTGGGTGATTGTGGTGATGGGTTTATTGATAGGGTGGTTTGGAATGAGGTGGTTGAGGGTGGTTTTGTAGACCCACCATCACATATTAATAAAAAATGCTCTTAAAATTATATACATAACGAATCGGAGGTTTAATCGTCCTCAATCTCCAAATTATGTTTGATTTTGTCAGCCGAAATGAACGATGTGTCCTGGAAAAAGGTGCTTTGGTGTAATTGTCGTATTAGGCACTTGGATAATAGATAAATTGTCAGAAAATTCGTAAAAATAAAAATCCTCTTGATTCTCCTAAATCGATTAGTTAGGAATTTGAATGAGGTAATATATTTAAGCACTTAGAAACGTTTTTGAATTGATCAGATTTAAATAATGCGCTTAAAACGCTTAGTTAAACCCAATAAACGCAAATCATTGCGGAGTTTTCATCAAGTACTAAAAGGCTATATTTTACGAAACTATAGATATAAAATGATTAATGTATGAATTCCAGAAGTCCAAATCTAAATTCAGAGTATATATCTTTTGAACTTTTAAGAAGTTTAAAGGTGAAGTTCAATAAAGACACTGTTAGATCAATTTTAAAAGATCATCCCAACTATCCGAGTTTGTTATCTATCAGTGACTGTCTAAGACAGCTTAAAGTTAGTAATGAAGCCTATAGAATAGAAAAATCTGAATATGATTCCAGTGAACTGAATTTTCCATTCTTAGCCAGTATAAAAGATGTGGAAAAGAAGTTTGTTTTGGTTCAAAAAATCGAGAACGGTAAAGTTAATTACAAAGATGAATTTATCGGAAATATCAGTGTTCCTGAAGAAGACTTTTTAAAAATTTGGGATGGCATAGCGCTACATGCAAAAAAAGACCTAAGCAGCGGGGAACAAAACTATATGGACAATAAACTGAAGTATATCCTCAATCAGCTTACTATACCATTGTTTTTTTTAATACTTGGTTGGATAATATTTGCGGGTTTTCAGGCAAAGACTATTTACTTATCATTTCCCAGTATGATTTTCATAAAGCTTATTGGTGTGATAACAACAATTATGCTGTTATCACAGAGTTATGGTATAGAAAACATTACAGTTCAAAACATCTGTAAAATGGGGAAAAGTGACTGCTCTAAATTACTGAGATCAGATGCAGCAAATGTTACTTCCTGGCTTAGTTGGAGCGAAATTGGTTTTTTTTATTTTGCAGGTACCTTGCTGGCCTTACTTTTGGAATACAATGCAGTGTATGTTCTTGTTTGGGTAAATCTATTTAGCTTGCCATATAGTATATATTCAATTGTATATCAGTATAAAAATAATAAGTGGTGTATTTTATGTTGTACAGTTCAACTTATTTTGTGGATTGAATTTATTTCTGCATTCACTTTGGGCCTGTTCTCAGCAACTACAATTATTGATTTTAAAATCCTTTTCAATATATTTTTATGCCTACTTATTCCTATTGTGATATGGGGTTTATTAAAGCCACTCCTGAAATATAGGGTTGAAGTTGGTGGATTAAAGTTTCAGCTGAATGGCTTTAAGTATAATGCCAATTTATTTACTCAGGCTCTTTACAATCAGCCAAGATATGCAGTGCCAGATGATGTAAAGCCTATAATTTTTGGAAATGAGAATGGAGAAAATGTTATTACAATTGTAAGTGATCCTTTTTGTTCACCATGTCTTCAAACACATGGAATTGCGAAAACCTGGTCATCAGAAGACGAAAGTATTAAAATAAAGATGCTATTTCATGTTGCTGATGACCTGTCAGATCCCGGAGCTCAAGTAGCTAATCATATTCTTTCACTAAATGTAACTGCGGAAATGTTAGCCCAAAATGCCTTAGAAGATTGGTATTCTGGCCGTATAAAAACCTTCAAACTTTTAAAGGAACACTATCCTGCTGTTGCAACAGATGAAAGTTTATCCCTTGCAAAAATGCAAAGGGATTGGTGTAAGATGGCAGATATTACCTATACGCCAACTGTTTTTATTAATGGATATAAAATCCCTATCCCTTATAAGATTGATGATTTAAAAAACTTGATGTTTTAGAAAAGCTAAAGAATATTCCGGAAAATTGGGCTTTTGGTTGCAAACAAACGTCCTAAAATGAATGGCGGCTTAACTGCCATCGCTTAAGTTGTTCTTGCGTGAAAGAATGATAAAACCTTTATGTACTTCAAAACTTAAAAAAATGAAAAAAGTTAATTTATTAAACAGAAATGAAATGAAAACAATTATGGGTGGCGTAGTTGAAAAGCCTAAAAGCTATAAATGTTGCCCGAACGGATATTCAACAGGTTCAGGAGGTAAAGAAATTGTTTGTAGTGACTGTGTTACAGGCTCAAATCCTACTTGCTCTCAAGGTAGCCTGGTGGAATGCTAGACTAGATTACTGGTGGTTTCATAGACTGATTCCACCAGTATATAATTCAATGAAAGTCTTCCCAAAACTTCTTATAGAATTTTATAAATTGCGGAAGCGTGCAGGGTATTTAATTATCTCTTGATTAATGTGACCGATTTCACTCGGAACAAAGATGGCGACAGGTGAGGTATGGACTGTTATAACTTATGGAGGCCTGGCCTATACTTCCTGGCTTGCTAACGGTTTCAAAAAAAATTACTGTAGTTTTTGAAAACGTAAAATAATGCATCTATGGTTTCAAAGTCATAGATATTTCTTAATTTATAAAATTAAATTGAAGCATGAAATATTCAATAATCACGATTCTATTTTTTTCCATCATAAATATTCAGACCGTCGTTGCCCAAAGCTCAGGAATTAATTTCGAAAAATTGCCAGGCTGGAAAGCTATTATAGAAAAATCCAAAAAAGAAAATAAAATGATTTTCCTTGACGCCTATACAACATGGTGTATCCCATGTAAGGAGATGGCTGTAAACGTTTTTACAAAAAAAGAAGTTGGGGATTTTTTTAATAAAAATTTTATAAATCTTAATGTACAATTCGATAAGACAAAAAAAGATGATTCATATATTCAGGGATGGTATAATGATGTAGAATATTTAAGAAAACTATATAAAATCAATAGCTATCCAACTTATTTGTTTTTTAATACTAATGGAGAGATGGTCCATTCAATCTCAGCAAATTTTAATGCCAAAGAGTTCATCGCTAGTGCAGAACAAGCACTGAAGCCTGCAACACAATACTCAACTTTAAAGCATTTATTTGAAACAGGCCGTCGGGATACCACTTTTCTTCTGTCGCTAATTAGCTCAGCACAAATGAATAGAGATTATGAACAGTGGATGAACTATTCTAATCTTTATTTATCGAAACAAAAAAACCTGTTAACAACAAAAAATATTAAACTCATTACCAGATCAACGGCTAAAACAACTGATGTAGGTTATCCAATACTTATCAATAATAGTATTACCATTGACTCCGTAATGGGTGAGGGAACGGCAAAAGCTTTGATTAAGACTATTGTATTTGAAGAAGAAGTATTTCCACTATTAAAGAAAAATGGTGTAAAGAAAATATTTGGAATTGGTTTCTATGAATATCAGGGGCAGAATAACAAAAATATAGATTGGGAAAGCATCGACGCCAATTTAAAAAGAAAATACCCGGAGTATGCCACAGAGATTTTAAATGAATCCAAAATAATGTACTACCAGTGGGAAAGAAATTGGAGAGGCTACACAAATGCAGTAAATGAGTACCTGAAAATAGCTGGAAAAGACCTGGAAGTAAGCAAACTTGATAGCTATGGAAGAACAATATTATTGTTTTGTGAGGAACCGTTGTACTTTCCAATAGCACTTGAGTGGTCTAGAAAAGTTCTTGCTGCTGAAAGTTCTCCAAAACCTTGGTTTATAAATACGTATAGTAATCTTTTATTTAAGGTAGGTAACAAGGAAGAAGCTATAAAGAATATGGAAGAAGCTATAAAGTTGAGCGGGGGTTCAAATCCACAATATGAAAAAGAATTAGCAGCAATGAAGACCCAATTATAAACACCTAAAATCCAATTATTTAATCTAGATGAAAATTAAAACACAAGAAATCAAACGTCTGACTAGGTCAGAAATGAAAAATGTTATGGGAGGCACTACTATTGATGGCGAGTGTCAAAGTCGTTGCTTTGATCAGAATATTCACAATCAATACAACCAAAATTGGACAGACCAAAATGGAAGCGTAATTGGTTATTGTACCCAACTATGTACAGTTGTGGAACAACCTTATTAACAAAACATAAATTGCTCGGAAAATCGAGCAGTTTATCTCAGCCTGCTGATATTTTTGGAGTTATTTTGCCAGCCTGAAACGGATGGCCACTGCGGTATTGTAAAAACGCAGCGTGGCTCGTAGATCATTACCATTGAAGGCAACACCAATACGGCAGGCAGCCACGAAGGCGATGGTGTATACAGCAAATACCGCCACATCCGTACCATTAAATATTTTGCCGATTGGCTGAAGGGAGGCGGGTTATGAGGAAGTTAGTATTGCTCGGGCTGGCGCTATGCGCCGCCTGCAGCATGCTAAACACGGAAACTTCGACTAGCACCAAAAGCAATCAGCTGGATGTAACAACTGAAGTATCCGCACCGCAGCAATGGACTATTTTGAGCCACGACAGCAGTACCTTAGAACTTCAATGGCGTATATGGCCAAAGGGGGTTATAAAGTAATTCTGTTTATAGCGGCTTTGTGGGCGAAGTGGAGATCAGAGTTGTGGAAGAAGGAGAAAAGGAATACCGAAACGCTTAATACCGGGTCAGCTAATACCAGGACAAAAGTTCAGGTACAGCAGCGTAACAATGAAAAAGCTTTAGCGAAGACCAATTTTAGTTAAGGCCTTTGACAAGATGAGCTGCTTGGTTAATGACAGCCGAAGCGTGGCAAATTCAGCACTACCATGAGTTGGTTCTCCCAAGGCAATTATCCGATAGGGCAATAACTTATTGCCCATTCCAGACCAGGGAATATCATTTTTACTAAATTCTAAACGCTCAAAAACCTGAGAGTTGAAATCAAAACTTGATGTATAGTCTTGTGAATAAACTTTTCCATTTGACATCAATAAAAGGAAGAGAAAAACGAGTTTGGTAATATTCATTTAGATAAAAAGCGCTTTGTGGTAATTTCTGTGCCTCCCCGCTTTCTGCAGGGGAAACAAATGAAATCAAGATACAAAAGAAAACGGGAATCATCACTATGGACAATTCCCGTCTATCTAAATTAACGCTCTCGATATATAATACGCCGGAAAACAGGCTTTATTGTGTTACGTTGAAATTATTTTAATAATCAATAAATAATGTTCGTGCTTATGGAATAGTATTATTCACCAATTTTATTGTTATCTAACGCCCTCTAACCAATATATTGGCTGCTTTGGTGATTTGCATTCACCTTAATCCTGGCGAAACGTTAACTTAACCTGGCATAGCTAAATTTGAAAAAATTATGGCTAATCAGCAATCATTGATCCTGGATGAAAAGGTACTTTTTGAGCGGTTATGCCGGGGAGATCGGCTTGCTTTCGACGAAATTTACGACCGATACTGGCAGCGCCTGTTTCTATATGTGGTCAAAGTAATCCGCGATAAGCCCGCCGCAGAAGACATTGTTCAGGATATCTTTATTTCGCTATGGAACCGCAGAGGCAATATTTCAGGACAAAGCTCCCTGTCGGGCTACCTCTTTACCGCGGCCAGGTTCAAAGGAATAAGCCACGTGCAGGGCGAACTCAAAAAGGGAAAGCATGTGGAAAGCCTGATCAGGCACCTCACTACCCGCCAGGATACCCTGAATGAGGCCATCGACGCTAAAGAATTAAACGCCATTATTAACAGGGAAGTTGAACAGTTACCGCCAAAAATGCGCGACGTCTTTATTCTCAGCAGGCACGATCAGCTCAGCCATAAAGAGATTTCGGAAAAACTCAGTATCTCGGATAAAACTGTAAAAAAGCAAATCAACAATGCATTGAAACATTTTAAACTGGTGCTGAATAAAGATACCTTGTGCGCGGCCGGTTTGCTGTTTACCTGCTGGTTGCTATGGCGATAATAGCCGAAACCCTACAGCCCAAAAATTATTTTTAAAACACCTACTACCTCCAGCCACTTTTGGCGATATTGTTTAATGATGGATAAAAAAGATGCAAAGGATTTACTGGAACGCTACGAAAACGGACAAAGCACGGATGCCGAAAAACAGCTGCTCGAAGAATGGTTTGATAGTGAGGCAGAACGCAATGCATGGCAGTGGACTGATGCAGAGGCGATGGAAACAGGCAAACGCATAAAATCGGGTATCGATAAACAACTCCTCCCTGGTAAAAACCTATGGCCAATACTCAGGGTTGCTGCCGTACTTTTCATTACCATTGGCGGGGTATTATTATTTAGAAATGAACTTCGCGATGTGGTAGACCCTGTTGTTTATGTGGAGAAACAGGTAGGCGAACACCAGCAGCTCAAACTTACGCTTCCCGATGGTTCGAAAGTATTGCTGAATGCCCAAAGCCGCATCAGGTATCCTAACCGTTTTAACCACCACACCCGCCAGGTGTACCTGCTGGAAGGAGAAGGCTATTTTGAGGTAAAACATGATACCAAACATCCTTTTATCGTCACATCCAAAAACACCAATACCCAGGTGTTGGGCACCGCATTTAACATCAAAGCTTACCATTATCTCAGCGAATTACAAGTGGCCGTAACGCGTGGAAAGGTGAGTGTATCGACCAGCGACGGCACGAAAAAAGAAATTTTATTACCCAATGAGGTGGCAACAGTAGACAGCCAGAATGGCACCATGCTGAAACAGGTGATTGATGCCAAAACAATTGTGGCCTGGCAGCACGGCAACCTGGCCTTTAACAACGAACGTTTAACTGATGTATGTGCAACCATTGCCAGCACCTATCACCTGCAATTTAAATTTGATGAACCGGCAATTAAAGATTTTAGGATTACGGCAGGATTTGTAGCGACCGACCGGGTTAGCGAAATCATCGACATTTTAGCCAGCGCCAATAACCTGGCTTACGTTAAGCAAGGCAATACCATTACATTTAAAAAAAGATAAGTGCCTTTAGGCCTTCCGCCAAGGCCCGTTAGCCATTAAAAAAAGATTTTTCAATTTCTTCTACTACCAGTCGTGCATAACACTGATATCAAAGTATAAAACGACAAGAAAACATCAAATGAAACATCTTTATTATCTCTTCGTGCTTCTGCTAATGAGTGGCCAGCTATTAGTGGCTACTTCCGGGCAAGCACAATCGCCGGCAGATGTAAAAATTACACTGCGCATCCAGAACCAGCATTTACGGGCGGCCCTCTCCGGCCTTCAGAAAGCATCGGGTATTCAGATTGTTTTTAATGAGCAACTGGTAAGCAGCTACAGTAATGTTTCTGTAAATGCGAATAACATTTCGGTAGAAAGCGCCATGGAACAATTGCTAAACAAAACCAGGCTAAGCTACATTTTCAGGGCGGGCAAAATTGTGATTGTAGAAAAGGTTAATCGCGAAACGTCCATTAGCGGAAAAATAGTGGATTCGGCAAAAACGGCCATTCCGGGTGCTACCATTAGGATCGTTGAGCTGAACAGCCGCACCACAAGCAACAGTGCAGGGCTTTTTGCACTTCCTGTTCCTGCCGGAACGTATACCCTGGAGCTGAGCCACATTGGCTTCCAAACCTTGTTACTGAAAAATGTTAAACCCGGCGAACGCCAGATCACAGTAACACTTTCAAGCGATGAGCAGGCATTGGAAAGTGTGGTGGTTACGGCACTGGGAATAAAACGGGAAGAAAAAAGCCTGGGTTATGCCGTAACCAAAATTGATGGAGAAGAAATTTCGAAAACGGTACCCAACAACTGGGTAAATGCCCTTTCAGGCAAAGTACCGGGATTAAACATTACCAAGGCTGGTACCGGCCCAGGCGGTTCAGTGCGCATTACCCTGCGCGGGCAAAACTCTTTAGACCTGGATAAAGGTGAACCCTTGATTGTGATTGATGGGGTACCGGTATTGAGTGGCATGGTAGGCAACAACGGATTAAGCTATGGCGCAACAGGCAATACAGAAACGCCCGTAGACTATGGTAACGCCTTAAGCGACATAAACCCCGGCGACATTAAAGAGGTGACGGTATTGAGGGGCCCATCGGCAGCAGCACTCTATGGTTCGCGCGCGGCTTCGGGAGCCATTTTAATCACCACCAAAACCAATACCGATAACAAAGGCAAACTGAGTGTAGCCTTTAACAGCAGTGTAACGTTTGATGACGTATTGCACTTTCCTGATTTTCAATACGAATACGGGGCAGGAAACGCCATCAATAGCTATTTTTCTTACGGCGCCAGTGCCGATGGTCCCAGCACAAACTCTACCCGCTCTTTTGGTCCGGCTTTTAACGGACAATCGTACTTTCAGTTCGACCCCGCAACTAAAACACGCGGGGTAAACAGAACACCTTGGGTAGCGGATAAAAATTATGTTAAAGATGCTTTTGTAGTAGGCGCAACCTACAACAACTCACTATCACTTTCAGGGGGCGACGCCAAAAATGCAGTTCGCCTCTCCTACAACGACATGCGCAATACCTACATTTTGCCCAACACGGGATATAGCTTTAACAGGCTTTCGTTTTCCAGCAACAGTAAAATGAATAACTTTCAGTTAACCACCCGCGTAAACTACTACCATAAACAAAGCGACAACCTGCCCTTATCGGGCTACAATACCAACTCCTTTATGTATGGCTTAATGTACCGCTCGGCCAACATCCCCAACGAATGGTATAAAGATTACTGGGACATTAAAGATATTGATCAAAACAACCTGTTAAACCCATCAGTAGATAATCCTTACTTTATCCTCTACGAAAATTTAAACAGCCTGGATCAGGATAGGATTTTTGGAAACATTACCGCTACCTATAGCTTTAGTGCTAAAATGAGCTTGATGCTGAGAGGGGGAATTGACCAGAACTCATCTTTTAGAACGCTGCGCAGGCCTTTCAGCAGCATCCGTTTCGCCGCCGGCCGTTACCAGGAGCAATCGGTACTGATGCGGGAACAGAACTACGATTTCCTGTATAAGTATGATGAAAAGTTATGGGGCAACCTCGGACTTTCGCTTTCTGCAGGCGGAAGCATTTTTAAAAACAAAGTCCAGAATAACACCACAACTGCCGAAAGGCTGAGCGCACCTGGGATTTATACCCTGGGCAACGCAAAAGACAGGCCATTGGTGACACTATCGCCCGCAGCCAAAGAAGTACAAAGTTTGTATGCCCTGGCACAGTTTAATTATAAAACCTATTTGTTTTTAGATGTAACGGGAAGGAACGACTGGTCGAGCACGCTGCCGAAAGCCAATAACTCTTATTTCTACTATTCTGTTTCGGGAAGTGCCATTGCAACTGAAATGTTCGATTTATCTGCTTTCAAGGCTTTATCTTACCTCAAAATTAAAGGATCTATCTCGCAGGTGGGTAATGATACCGACCCATACCGCACAGGCTATTATTTAACCCCTTCAGAATTTGGTGGAAGTTATACCAACCCAACTACCTTGCCTGGGGGTGATAACCTGAAACCCGAAATTATTACCAACAGGGAAATAGGATTAGACATCCGCTTTTTTGGAAACCGCCTGGGTTTTGATTTTACTTACTACAATGCCAATAGCTCCAACCAGATCCTAACCGTTCCAAACGATCCGGCTATCGGATATACCGGCAGAATATTTAATGCGGGATTGATAAACAACAGGGGTTACGAACTTGCGGTAAATGCCAGTCCGCTAAGTAAAAAAAGCAAACTACAATGGAAAACCACATTAACCTACTCATCCAACAAAAGTCTGGTAAAGGAGCTTGCGCCAAATGTGAGTGAAATTATCATGGCTACAGGACCACGGGGCTACATAAAGGCCGTGGTTGGTGGTGCAGTAGGCGATATTTACGGCTCGGGATACCTCCGCGCACCGGATGGACAGATTATAAACGACAGCAGGGGCCTCCCTTTAATTGATACCGAAAACTTTAAAATTTTAGGTTCGGCAGTACCCGATTTTAAAGCGGGCATCCAAAATCAGTTTACCTATAACAGGTTCAGCCTTTCATTTTTATTCGACGGCCAAAAAGGTGGCGACATCTACTCGTTCTCAAATTCCGTACTGGCAGGTGCCGGTAAATTAACCTCTACCCTCGAAGGCCGCTATGGTGGTATTGTGGGCGAAGGGGTAGTGCAGAATGCCGACGGTACCTTCCGCAGAAACGACATTGTGGCTACGCCTGGCGATTATTATAACCAGAAATACCTGCGCGATAATGCTGAGGCCAATATTTTTGATGCCTCATACATTAAACTTCGTGAACTATCGCTTGAATACAAATTCACCGCTAAACTGCTCAAACACATTGGTGCGCAATCGGCCTCTTTTAGTGTGTACGGCCGTGATTTATTGCTCATCACGAAATTCCCGCTGTACGACCCGGAAATTGCAACGCTAAACAGAAACCGAATTGAACCGGGCTTTGAAACCGGACAATTCCCGTCTACAAAAAGTTTTGGTGCAACCCTTAAAGCCTCATTTTAAACCTACCCGACATGAAAAATCTGATAAAATACGCATCCATAATTTCGATAACCGGTGTGCTAAGCTTATTTGCGGCCTGCACCAAAGATTTTGAAACACTGAATACCGATCCGGTAAGGGTAACTACTGTGGCTCCCGGCTCGCGCCTGGCCCCGGCACAGTTTGATGGCATGTGGCTGATTACTAAACGCGCACACCGCCTCAACAATGAACTGATGCAATACACCGTGGAAACCGGCGTACTCAATGATTTTGCCCGATACGAGTTTAAAGAAAATGAATTCGATGCCATTTGGTCGACCCTTTATGTGAAGGCCAACGACATGAATGAAATGTACAAAATTGCCGAAAAGCTCAACGATGTGAACAATATGGCAGCGGCACTGGTAATGAAAACCTGGTTCATGTCTAACCTTACCGACATGTTTGGCGATATCCCCTATACCGAAGCCTTCCAGGGCCAGGCAAACCTCTTATACCCGAAGTACGACACGCAAAAATCTATTTACACCAGCCTGCTGGCTGATTTGAAAAGGGCCAATGAACTGTTTAACGAAACCAAGCCTTTTGTGAGTTCGGATTTGATTTATGCCAATGATGTGCTGAAATGGAAAAAATTTACTAATTCGATGCGCCTGCGCCTGTTGGTAAGGGTTTCTGGCAAAGCTGAAATGAATGCTCCGGCACAGATTGCAGAACTGTTTAACGACCCCGCCAAGTTTCCACTGATTGAGAGCAACGAAGAAGAAGCCATGATGAACTACACCGGAACCAAGCCCTTTATAAACCTGTTTGCCGAGATGGCAGCGGCTGAATTTAGTGGCAGCCGAAGGATGGGAAAGCCTTTAATGGATTTAATGAACACTACGGTAGATGGCAGAAGGTATAGATACGCTACCAAAAACACACCTGGTGCTTATGTGGGCATTCCAAGTGGCTATAGCGAACAGGAAACGTTAGCCTTTGCAGATAACGGCGGATTGAAAACCTCTACCCTGGCCACTACACTAAAAGCCGACAACTATCCTTTTCCGGTATTAACCTGGGCTGAAGTGAATTTTTTACTGGCTGAGGCTGCCCTGAAAGGCTGGATCAATGCCAATGCACAAACTTACTTTAACAAGGGGGTTGAAGCCTCGTGGAAACAATGGAAGTGTACCTGGGACGGCACCGCCGGAACTACCTATCTGGCCCGCGCTACCGTAAGGTTTACCGGAACCACGGCAACCATGGAACGCCTGATGAGCCAGAAATACATTGCCATGTTTTTCTCAGGATTTGAAGCCTGGTACGATTACCGCCGCACGGGATACCCTGTATTACCCATCGGCCCTGCTGCAAAAAACAATGGAACAGTACCTGTAAGATTCGAATATCCGCTGATTACAAAAGCAACCAATAAAACCAATTACGATGAAGCCGCAGCCCGAATGGGTGGCGACAGGCTGACCAGCAAAGTATGGTGGCAGAACTAAAAACCTAAGAAAAAAACATAACATGAAAACGACATTATCGAGCTTAAAACAGGCCATTGCCTGCCTGTTGGTGTGCATGTGCGCACTTACCTCATGCAGCAAGGAAACACTGGAACCCGGTGCAAACCAGTACACCACTTTTGAAAAGAATACCCGCAACCTGGGCATCAATGCACCAGGCGATAGTACACAAACTTTCAAAGTACTTTCGTACAATATTTATGAAGGGTTTAGGGCCGATGCCGCGAGGATCGCCAGCTTTAAGCAATGGGTAGATACCCTGCAACCGGCCGTAATTGCCTTTCAGGAAATGAAAGGTTTTACCTATGCACAGCTGCAAAGCTTTGCCGGAAGCATGGGCTATAACTATACCTTGATGCACCATCAGAATGGCTTGCCCGTAGCCTTAATTTCTAAATTCCCGATTACTGATATCAAATCTAAACCCTCTACGCTTCACCTGGTTCAGGCAAAGGTGCTCGACTATCATTTTTTTGTGATCCACCTCAACCCGAATACGTACATGAAACGTAAGGAAGAGATTGATACCATACTGAACCGCGCAGCTAAAATCCCGGCAACTGAAAAAGTGCTGATGATGGGCGATTTCAATAATATGTCGCCACAGGATTCATCCTTTTATGATAATAATGTTGTCAAAATGAATTTATTGAGGGCCTCTGAAGCGAATAACCCAGGCACTAAAGTATTGAATAACGATAAAATAGACTACACCACCATCCAGGCCATGCTGACTGCGGGTTACCACGATAGCTGGAAAATAAACCGCAGCAACTATGACAAGAGCGCCCCAACGAAATTGCGTACCCATGGGAACTTCACCCGCATTGATTACATCTGGATGAATACACCACTGCTGGGGAGTTACGTGAATTCGTATCTGGTAAAAGATGCCTTTACGGATTATGCTTCTGATCATTATCCTATGGTTTTGATTTTAAACCGTTAAAAGGATCAAAATAAAAAAGTCGCTATTCAGATCACTAATTTGTGCGCTAGTCCATGATGGTTTAGCGCACTTTAAGTTAAATGAAACCGCCGAACAAATAAACACACAAACATCAAGCAATCAATCATGAAATTTCTTTTATCAATACTCCTTTTCTTCACCTTTTGTAGCCTAAGGGCACAAAAGAACAGCGAACTAACATATACCAATGCCGGCAAGCTTACCCTGGTTGGTAAAAGTGAAGATTCGCCCCGCCGCTATGAAAGGATAGACAGCAATAAGTACAGGGGTTTGCCGGCAAGGGTAGCACAGCTGCTCACGCAGGCTGCGGGCTTGGCCATCTCTTTTAAAACAAATAGTCCGGTAATTGCCGCCCGGTGGTGCGTTTCTAAAAGTAGGGCCAATGCCAGTATGGTACCTACCGCTCAAAAGGGGGTAGACCTGTACATTAAAAACGGAAACAAGTGGCAGTTTGCAGGTATTGGAAAGGTAAATGGTCAATGTAACGATGAAATCCTGATTCAGCGCATGAATGATACCGAAAAAGAATGTTTGTTGTATTTACCTCTATATGATAGTGTTGATCAGGTAGAGATTGGGATTTCAAAAGGAGCATCCCTGACCGGGAGCCCGGATCCTTTCAAAAAAAAGGTACTGATTTACGGCTCGAGCATTGTGCAGGGTACCGGCGCAAGTCGCCCGGGAATGGCCTATCCCGCCAGGCTAACGAGAGCAACAGGCATTAATTTTATTAACCTGGGTTTAAGTGGCAGCGCCAAAATGGAACCCGAGGTAGCCGATATGGTAGCCTCCATCAATGCTGATGCCTATATTTTAGACTGCGTTCCCAATACCAATCCGGAACTCATAACCGAACGTACTGCTTACTTAATTAATACCATCAGAAAAAAACACCCCAGCGCACCCATTATCGTGATGCAAAGCCTGGTGCGCGAAACGGGCTACTGGGATAAAACACTTGGCGGGCAGGTAAAGAAACAAAACATGAATGTGCAAACTGAAGTACTTAACCTCCTGCAAAAAGGCATGAAGAACCTGTACTTCATTACTTCAGAAAACATGATTGGCGATGACCATGAAGGAACGATTGATGGTACACACCCGAGCGACCTGGGTTATGACAGGATGATTAAACAGATCCAACCCCAGATCATGGAGATATTAAGTAAACATGGGATTAAATAGATCCCCTGTTATGCGCATAATAAGTGATATGACGCAAATCTAGAGGTGGTATCCCAAAAAGAAAACGACTGTGAAATACCCCCATAATATCGTAAACAATATATGGACACCCGTTTCAAACCGCTTTCCTTTCCACAAAACTGCCGAGTAGCCAAAAAACTGTACCAGCAACCTGAGGAACCAGAATATCCCCAGCCCCAGGCAGATGTGCTTTCCTAATGTTGTATGAAGCAGATCATGAGCTGAGAACATACACAACAAACCCATCAGAAAAACAATGAAGGCAATGAAAAAGGTATGGACATAGATCATCTCCCGGTTAATAACACTTAAACCCGCGAACTCTTGCGACCAGTTGAAATAACGTGGAAAGATGACGTGAATAAGGGCAAGCAGAACCAGAAGGATGCCAATAATGGTAAGGTGCATTTCCATAGGGTAGAATGGCGGTTATGGTGTTACAGTAAAAACAGACATAAATGGCGTAAACTTGCTTTCATCGATTTTGCTGAAGCCTGCCTGTGTAAAAGCTTTTCGCCAGGTAGGGGCAGAAAAGAAATGGGTAAAGCCGATGGTAAAAGCAACAAAGTTCGGAAAATCGCGCAGATGCTCGACCATGATTACCTTTCCACCGGGCTTGCAAATTCGCCTGCACTCTTTTAAAAATACAACCTTTTCCTGGTTACTTCGGATTTCGTGGGCTGCGGACAACAGGAAAACCAAGTCTGCTGACTGATCGGATACCGGAATATTACCCGATTCGATAACCTGGGTATCAGGGTAGGTTAAACTCACCTTGCGTGCCCTTACAATAGCGGGTTCGGTATGTTGCGACGCGTTGTAAAAATCGAAAACCCTGATTTTAGCATCCGGAAAATGATCTTCAAGGATAAAACTGGTTTCATCGAAGCCGGCATTAATGTTTACAATATGATTGGCCTTCGGATTTAGTGCCAGTTTGTGCAACCAGTTAAAGGTATAGTATCCCGAAAAATCGTAAACATAGGCTGAAACAATAAGCGGCGCAAACAAACCATAGATAAAAGCTATAACTATGATGAACAGATATAGATGGTTGACATGAAGCATTAAATCAGCTGAAATGATGCCGGCGAGGACCAGCAAACCGATCACATAAAAATGCCTGTTGAAGCTTAAAATATTGAGTACACCCTGAAATGGTCGACGTTCTATTGCCATTGTTCGCGTTTTCCTTTCTTCCAATAATAGGGAATGTTTTCGATAATGAAGGCATTGGCCAGTACCGCACCCTGAAGTTTCAAGCCATCCATGAAGCCGAAATGGTAATCGTTTACCGTTACCGGCATGGGCACCCAATTTTCGCGAACCCCTTCAATAATTAAAACTTCCTTGTTGCGCTCGTTGTAAGTGAAAGTGAACGGCAAGGGACCAGCAAAACGCCGGGCTTCTTTCCAGTCCGCAAAAGGTGAACCTTTAGGCAGTGTGGCATCATCAGTTTTGGTGATCGTAACACTAAAGTCTGATCGACTGGAACTAATCGTGGAGCGGTCTCCCTCATGAACCTGGTGAATATCGGTAGTGGTGTAATTGTAGTGGGTAAACAGGTTGCCCATAAACTCCATCTTCTTTTTATCCGTTTCAGATTTAATGATATAGAGTCCACGCAGGCGTTTGCCGGCAGCATTGGTATAGCGTACAAAAATCCGGTAGCCAATTAAAAAGAAGTTATTACCCATAAATTTTGGCATTCCCTTAGGCCTTAAAGCATTCGTTTGTACCATGGCTACTGCTACAAAAGCCCACTCATCCTGAAAAGTATCGAGCTCCAGACATTCAGGTATCATCTGTTCGAGCTGCTGTTTAGGAACAGCAAAAGTGAGCACAACGGAGCTTTTAAAGAAAGCTTCGACGGCGAAGGGGTGGTTTTTAAGTGCGGCTAACATTGGGGTTGTCAGGAAATACCTGATGGAGTTTAAATTCGTTGATATAAATGGTGATGATGAGCAAAGCCGCAAAAATAGCGTTGTACCTGCCCCATAGTAACAGATGAGGCACTAAAATAAACTCCAGCGTATTCATAGTAGCAATAATAATGATCTGACTGATGGCATTTAGCTTGCTCCGATAGCGGCTGAGCACCCAGATGGCCATTAGCGTTTCGGCCAGGCCAATGACAATGGTAAACCAGCCTGAATATTGCTCTCCTAAAATAGCTGCAACAATTTGCTGGTGACGGGGAACCAGGTTTAATACCTTGCAATAAATCCCATTTACCAGCCAAACCGCTGCTATGCCGTAATTAAGAAATTGATGAGGCGTTATTTTCATACCCAAACTTTGCCCCTAATATACTTTGTTTTAAAAGGAAACAAGGGGCTTGAGATAAATTTTCGTGCCTCTCCGCTTTCTGCAGCAAAACAAACGAAATCAGCATGTAAAAGAAAACGGGAATCATCACTATGGACAATTCCCGTCTATGACAAGGTACTATTCAAATCTGCGATGAATAGGTATGGTTACAGCCGGAGATTTAAGAGACTACAGGTAAGCTACCTCCGTCAATAGCATAAATACTTCCAGTAAGATAAGCTGCTGATGGAGAAACAAGGAAATGTACCAGTGATGCAACTTCTTCAGGTTCTGCCATTCTTCCCATTGGTATACCACCTGTTTGTGCAAGTAATTGAACCAATGCGTCTTCTACCGGTATGCCCGAAGCTGTTGCATAGTCTTGAATAAATTTTTCCATTGGCGGAGTTTTGGTTGCACCTGGAGCCACTGTAACAACACGGATTCCCTGAGGTGCTAACTCGCTGGCTAACGCCTTACTGTAACTGTTAAGCGCTGCTTTTGAAACTGCATAGGCCATATTCAGGTTCCATAATGCCTGTTTTCCAGCAACTGAAGAAATGTGTACGATTACGCCGCTTTTCTTTTCGATCATAGCAGGTAAAAGTGCCCTATCGAGTCTGATTCCTGAAATAAGATTCAGTTGAAGCTCATTTTCCCAATGTTCATCGCTGAGGGTGCTGAAACCACCACCAGGAGTAGTCAGGCCACCAACATTGTTAATCAGAATATCAATACCGCCAAATTTTGTATTAATTTCTTCAGTGAGTTTTAACACCTGCTCGGGCTGGGTTAAATCGGCAGCGATAAAATGATAACCACGGTCATTTTCGGATGGATGGTTTCTGGCAGAAACGATTACTGTTGCACCCTGCGCCGCCAATTTATCTGCTATTGCTTTTCCGATTCCTTTAGTTCCACCTGTAACTAAAGCTGTTCTACCTAAAAGGTCTTTTGTTGTCATATGATTTAATTTATAATTCTGTATTGATTGTTTCAAAATGATCTCTGCGATTAAAAGAGCGATTTTTATCTGAAGCAAGTGCTTCAGAATTAGTTAAAAAAATTACTTAGTGAGTTGTTTTACGAAATACGCAGCCATTTTCTTTATCTTCAAAGGGTCCTGGTGAAGCAAAAAAGATTCATGCCAACCCGTCCAGGTGCTGATAAAGTAATCTGCTAAAAGTTCCGGATCTTCTTCTTTAGAAATTTCCCCTGCGTCCATGGCCTTGGCGATATTGTTACGGATAAATTGATAGGCATAATCGCTATCTGCCTTCAGAATATCCTTGATCCTTTGATCATCAACTGCAGCCTCGAAAGCCGTTTTGATAGCCATACAACTATTCTCTCCGCTAATAATTACCGACACAGCATCGTCAATATATGTTTTTAATGTATTCAATGAAGAACCGCTATTCTTTTCCCGCGCCTGAAGATCGTTTTTTCTGATCTCGGTGTAATGATTAACACACTTCACAAAAAGCTCCTGTTTATCTCCAAGGGTATTATATAAACTGCTGCTATTGATTTTCATTGCTTCGGTGAGGTCGCGAAGTGAGGTACCATGATAGCCCTTTTCCCAAAAAACCTCCATAGCTTTTTGGATTGCTGCCGTTTCATCAAATTCTACGTTTCTCGCCATTATAATCTTTATACCCTGCAAACATATCACTAATCTGAAACGTGTGTTTCAGATTAGTGTCATTTATCATGTTTGTTCCTCCAAAAATTGTTTACTTAGCGCTTGCCGCTGCTTCGATTACATTCAATACTTCCTTGGCATTTGAAATCATCAGTACATGTCCGGATGCGATTTCAGTTGTTTTTGCCTTCATTCTTTTCGCCATAAAACGTTCCAGGTCCGGAGCGATTGTTTTATCATTTTTGGCTACCACATACCAGCTGGGTTTAGTTTTCCAGGCGGGTGAACCACTTTTATCATCAAACACACTATGGAAAGCGGGCGTTTGGGTAGCATAAACCAATGCCTGTTGTTTCGGGTTCAGATCATTGGCAAATACAGATTTCACCCCTTCTTCAGAGATATATACAAAACCATTTGTTGGCGCAAGATATTTGGTAAGTTCGGTTTTGGGACCATTTGCCGATACAGCTAGAAGGGATTCTCCTAATTCCGGTCCATAGGCTGCCAGGTAAACCAATCCAACAACTTTAGGGTCGTTACCCGCCTGCGTAATCACAAAACCTCCCCAGGAATGACCCACCAGTAATACTTTACCTTTTACCTGGTCAATAGCCCTTTGTGTAGCGGCAACATCATCGGCCAATGACGTGATTGGATTTTGTACGGAAATTACCCGATAGCCTTTGGCCTGCAAGGCACTGATTTGATAAGAGAAGCTTGAACCATCAGCCCAAATGCCGTGTACAAAAATGATGGTTGGTTTTTCGGTTTCAGGATTTTGAGCAAAACTTGCTGCATTAGCCATTAATGCTAATAAAAAAATTAAATAATATTTAAGTGTTTTCATGATTTGTATTTTGTTTAATAATGGGTTTACACTACCGTGTGTATCATTTTGTAATGGTACAGCGAATGTGAGGCTAATAACAAAGAAAAGCAGGTGATATAAATCACATTCAGAGCTGGTGCTGATAAATGTGATTTACATCACTATGGATGAAGGGGGAATTTAATTTTCTGACGGGCTGATTTACCGATGATAAATATCTTTTTAAATTTGATTTGCTGTAATCCTTTCATCACTATCTTTAAAAATCTTATAAAAAAAAATTGAAGCATAAACCAACCGGAGTTTTCAAATATCCATTATCGCCTTTGGCTAAGGCGGGTTTGATAATTAAAAACATGTCAACTGAGCGGCATGTTGATGAGCATGACCTTTCAAAGCCTCATCGGGACGATCATTATTTAATTATGGTGGCTATTGGAGGTGATTTTATCATTGATATAGATTTTGAGAAAAACGTGGTTACAGCGCCTGCCATATTGCTTATTAATCCGGGACAAATCCATCACATCATCTCCACGAACAAACCTGAAGGTTGGGCAATGAGTATAGACCCGGCATTGATCGATCTGGAGTTTCAATCGATTCTGGAAAAAGGTTTTAACCGGCCTTTAATTTTGGAGCCGGCATCTGCTTTTTACAATCATACCGTTGTTTTACTGGAGCAGATGGAGAAGATGCAGGCAGCCATCACAAATCCGTTTCAATTGCACATCAGTCACTCCATGCTGAATGCATTGGTTGGCCTGATTGCCGGAGAAATTATAGCTGCTGATCCTGCCGGAAAAACAAAAGCCAATCGTGCAACTTTAATTGAGCAGGCTTTTACAGAACTGCTAAAAAAACATTATAAAGACTGGAAGCAACCGGCAAAATATGCTGCAGCACTGAACATATCTGTGGCACATTTGTACGATACCGTTAAAAGTATAACGGGCGATTCTGTATCAGCACAGATTCAGCAGTATGGCATGCTGGAAGCAAAACGATTGCTTTGTTTTACAAAATATACCGTAAGGGAAATAGCCTACCAGTTGGGTTATGAGGAGCCTGTTTATTTCGGAAAGCTATTTAAAAAGATTACAGGATTTACACCTTTGCAATTCCGTCAAAAATACCACGATTAGGACTATACTTTCAAGGGTTCGTTCTATTTTATCCTGCATTTATCCACGTTCTTTGCGGTATAAATAAAGCAAAAAATGAATCAGGAAATAAACGTCCAATTGGTTTTGGATACCGTTAAACAGGCTGGAAAGGTCTTCCTTCAGGATTATAAAAAAAATACTATTCCAGCTAATAAAGAAGCGTTTTTTCAACAACTTAACCAGATTGATGAACGTTGTATGTCGATTCTGGAAAATGGCTTAGCTCCCGGTTTTCCGGATATTCCATGGAATACAGTTGATGAATTTGATAACGACGGACAGAAACATCCATTGCCACTGCACGCGTATTGGATTTGTGATGCCATGGATGGCGCCATTCAATATTTGCAACACATTCCAGGCTGGACCATTAACCTGGTTTTGGTTTGCAACGGAGAATTGTATTTGTCGGTGATATATGATCCATTAGCGGATGAGCTGTTTTGGGCAGAGAAAGGCAAAGGAGCCTATATGAATGGCACTCCAATCAAACCGCTTGTAAAAACAGATCCGGATATTATGCTTGCTGTTTTTGAATATGGACACGAAGAGCCCGCAAACCCGGTTCTTAGGGTGCAACAAGGCGCGGCGGTGACAGATTTACTCAATCGTTATGGGGTGGTTAGAAATTATGGTCCGCATGGTTTACAACTGGCTTATGTTGGTGCCGGCCGGATAGATGTATTTCATCAATTGGGACTGGATACCTTTAACTGGCTGGCGGGTATTTTAATTGCAAAAGAAGCTGGTGCGGATATCCTGAATGCCAGTGGAGAAAGCTGGAAATGGGGCGACGAAAGTTTGGTTGTTTCTGCTCCTGGTATTGCAAACAGATTGATCTCGGATAAATAATTCAACGAAAAAAACATGAACATTACAATTATAGGCGCCTCAGCCGGTATAGGATTGGCTACGCTAAAACAGGCTTTAGAGAAAGGCCATCACGTAACAGCTTTATCAACCCGAACAGAGAGTATTCCAGATCATCCCCATTTAACAAAGGTTAACGGAAGCGCAACTTCGGTAAACGACCTCACTAAGGTAATGAAGGATGCAGACGCGGTAATGATTACCATCGGTACAAAAAATAAAAAACCAAATACGCTGTTTTCAGACACCGCCAGTGCGCTGGTAGAAGCTGGTAAAATATTGGATTTTAAGTCGCCAATTCTTGTTATAACGGGTTTTGGTGCGGGGGAGAGCAGCAAGTTTCTGAGCTTTTTTATGCGCACGGTCATCAGACTTTTTCTTAAGCATCAGTATATCGATAAGACCAGGATGGAGGAGATTATTGCAAAAAGCAGCCTCAAATGGGAAATGGTTAGGCCTGGCATGTTAACAAATGGTCCACTTACCCAAAAGTATAAAGCCTTACCAGAGCTTGATAAGGGAATGAAAGTTGGAAAGATTTCTAGAGCTGACGTTGCTGATTTTCTGTTACAGCAGGCAGAAGATCCGACGATGCTTAAGAGGTATCCGGCCTTGACTAGCTAAATTAAAATAGTTACGGAACTCAATCTGTAGTATTTCAACTTTCAAAAGAAAACGGGAATCATCACTAAGGACAATTCCCGTCTATCTAAATTAACGCTCTCGATATATAATACGCCGGAAAACTAGCTTTATTGTGTGACCCCTGATTTTTTTTGTTTTTTTTCTTTACCATCATTATTACTACCGGTTTACAGTGTGCAGCATAGGTTTGGAGTTTAACGGGTAATTATGCCTTTTCAACGAGCCTTAATCCTCGTCTGCTGAATAGTGCTGAGCAAGTGTTTAGGTGTGCGCTAGATTTACATTAAGAAAATCAAAAACACTTAAATACATATCACATGGAAATTCAACAAACACCAGAAAACGCATTATCACATTCGGCAGTTACCGCGATCATTAATGCACCTATTGAAAAAGTAAACATTGCCGATTGGTTACTAAACCTTCCTGATGCAGAATATCAGCGCTGCTCTACCCAGCACATCGGGGCAGCCATTAGCAGTACTTACGACGGACAGCCGGTTTCGTTAAATGTAGAAACCATTGGCGATGCCCTGATGGTGCAGCACTATGTGGCCGATGTAGCCCGTCCGGATTACTGCCGCATGCTCTCCATTTCAGATTCCATTACCAAAGGAGGCCGCACAAAGGTGCAGGTACTATGGGAACTTAAAGCCACAAAAATCGACGACAATACCACCCTGTATACCAACGAAATTCATGCTACAGCCACCCCTGAAATGTTGGAGTACATAAAAGCACATGGATTAAACCTTAAGGATGCTGCAGCAGCACGCCAGGCCGCATCAGATGCACACAACCATGAGGAAACACCCAACTTCGCCAAAAGCATTGAGAACAAAGCACTCACTGGAAAATATAATCAACCATTTTAAATGATAAAGCGGGTAGGGTAACCCTATACTTTTTATCCCCTTCAAAGCTAAACCAAAACGAACCACGATTATGAACAATGCCACCTTAACACTTCAGCACTTCGAATCTCCTGCAAGAGAGATCATGACGATTAGTCACCACCAAACCTGGCTTGCCGGCAACACCATACAGAAGGATGATGCAGCAAGAAAATCAGCAGGATTTGCACGATACAATGATCACCTTAACAGGGCAGGATTGGGATTCTGGAGGTTCAGCTTTGCTGATCAGGTGGTTAAACTTTGTCCGGTATCGTGTTTAATGACACAGTTAAAGGGTACTGAAAGCCTCGCATCATTACACAAAGTGCTTTATGAAAGCAAACAATTTGATCTTTTTCGCGAGATAAATGCCCTGGCCCAAACAGGAAATGGCTTTGAACAGGAGCTAAAGCTGATGGATACCAATGGCGAATGGAAGTGGTTCAGGCTTACCGGAATTTTAGAACAGGCCACGGATGGCGAAAACGTAATCACAGGAACCCTATTGGATATTACAGCATTTAAACTTGAGGAAGCGAGAAAAACAGACCTGATGGATTTTCTTTGTCACGAGTTGAAATCGCCGCTAAGTACCCTAAGGCTCTACATTCAGCTCACCGCAAAAAACATCAGAAACCGGATGCCTGACTGGCCTTCAGACGATATGGCCAAAGCCGACCAGCAGGTAACCTTTATGAATAACCTGGTAGATCAGTACCTGAATCTCTCCATCAGCCGAAACCATCCAACTGTACAAACGGAGTGCTTCGATGTGGTTGAACTGGTTTACCACACCGTATCGCAATTTGCAGCAGTAAACACTGATCATGTATTTAAGATTGATTTAAGCAAGCAGTTACTGATTTCCGGTAATAGCACACAACTGGCACAAGTGATGAATAATATGATGAGTAATGCCGTAAAGTTTTCTCCCAGACATAGTTTCATCAAGGTAAGCATCAGAAAAACCGGCAATAATATCGTGTTTTCAGTTCTTGATCAAGGCATTGGGATTAACGCCGCTGATGTAAACCAGCTGTTTAGCAAGCGCTTCAGGGCGGGCCATGGCCGTACCGGAACCATTGAAGGCCACGGACTGGGTCTTTATCTTTCCAAAGGAATTGTGGAAGCACACGGCGGAAAGGTTTTTGTGGAAAGTGAACCCGGCAAAGGTTCCATATTCGGTTTCACCATCCCCCTCAAACGTACAAACTAATCCAAATATCTTTTAATTCAGATCAATCATTCAACCTCATAAAATAAATTATCATGGAAAAGCAGCAATTAAGTTTCAAATATGAGTTAGAGAAAAAAGTCCCAAGACTGGCACCAGGCGGAATAACCAGAGGCGCTTCGGTAAATGATTTTCCGGCATCTGTTGGCCTTGCCGGGGTTTCTATGCGCTTGCAACCGGGCGGTATGCGCGAATTACATTGGCATGCCAATGCTGCTGAATGGGGCTATGTGCTTACCGGAAGTATGCGCAATACCCTGGTACACCCCGATGGCACCAGCTACATTGACAATTTCGAACCCGGAGATGTGTGGTATTTCCCCAGGGGATATGGACATGCCTTAGAAGCTACAGGAAACACAGAATGCCACTTTATCCTGATTTTTGACAATGGCAATTTCTCTGAAGACCACACTTTTAGCGTAACTGATTTCATTGCCCACACCCCTAAAGAGATTGTAGCCCAGAATTTAGGACTTACCCTGGAAGAAGTAGCGCTTTTCCCAACCAAAGAGGCTTACTTTGTTTTGGGCGCAAACCCCGATGATAGTGCGGCAATTGCACAGCCACGAACTTACCCCATATTAACAAGTACACACCGCTACCCTCTGCATGCTCAGGCCCCGCGCGTAATACCGGGCGCAGGCAAACAACGGCTAGTATCACAAAACGAATTCCCGATCAGCAAAACCATCACCGGTTCGCTATTGGAACTGGAGCCTGGAGCCTTAAGGGAAATGCACTGGCATCCCAATGCTGATGAATGGCAATACTACATTTCAGGTAGTGCGGAAATGACGGTGTTCCTGGCTGAAGCCACAGCTGTGACAGAACAGTTCAGCGCAGGGGATGTAGGTTATGTACCAATGGGTGCTGGCCACTATATTAAAAACACAGGTACCGAAGTATGCAGGATATTAATCGGATTTAATTCGGGTAATTATGAGTCCATAGATTTGAGTGAATGGCTGGCTGCCAACCCCGATGATGTGCTGATGACTAATTTTGGAATCCCCGCAGAACTGGTGAAAAAACTTCCGGGCAGGAAACTGTTTATTGCCCCGGCAACATCATAATGGCTCTGTTAAACTGAACGATGAGCTCTCCTTTTAACCACACCATGAAACTGCCGGATGACCTGAAGCCAGGAACAAAAGATCCTCTGATGACCCTGAACCGGAAGCAGGAAATATTGCAGGTATGCCTGGCCGCCACAGCCGGATTCATTGATGCGTTTGGACTGATGAAGTTTAAAACTTACCTCTCGTTTATGAGCGGCAATACCACACAAAGCGGAAACCTGATGGCGAAAGGAAACTTTGGCGGCATGGCCCTGGCTGCTACTGCAATTGTTTCCTTTATAGCTGGAGTATTTCTAGGGAATGTGATGAAGCACCTGAACGAGTATAAGGAGCGGTGGTTGGGTTACGTGGTAGTTGCAGGCGGGCTCCTGAGCTACCTGATAGCTGACCGCAGCTGTGGTATTGCTACTGTACCGGCCGTGGCAATACTAGCTTTGTCAGTAGGTTTGATGAATACCCTGGCTGGCAAAGTGGGCAGGCAGGCTGTAAATCCTGATTTTGTAACCGGAACCCTAACCAATATGGCAGGTCATTGGGCGGAAGCCATGCTGAACAAATATCCCAGCGATAGTGAAGGCATTTGGGATACCCATAAGCGCCGCGCCGCATTGCTACTGGTGATATGGTTATGCTTTATTGCCGGCGCCATGCTGGCAACGGCGGTATTTTCCGGTATGGAAACCTGGGCGATGACGGTTCCCATTGTGGGCTTGCTTTTGATTTCATTTCAAAGGTTTAATCAAGGTAGGTAGCTAAAGCGGGCGACAGGGAGTTTAACGATAATCCTATGAGGCATATGACAATTATACAAATGAGGCTGGACTTAAGTTACCCCATATTTTAAGGTTAGCTCGATTTTTGGCCTTAAATGCCCAATAATCAACACTAGCAATTATAGAAATTAATGAATAGCTCTCTTCCAAAACCGCAGGTGGATATTTTTAACGATGCGTTACGAAGCAGAAAAGATCGATCAGAAGAACAGCAATCAAAATAGAAAGATATTAAAATAGATCATACTGCACATAATTACGAGTTTAGGACCAAAAGAAAACAGGAACGATCACTATGGACCATTCCTGTTCATCTAAATTAACGCTCTCGATATATAATACGGTTGATTCTCCTCTTTATTGTGCGTAATGAAATTAATTCAATCCTGGAAATACTGATAAGCATATAAAATGTTTATCTTTCGTTTCATAATTAATTCTAAAGCACAAACACTCAAAATCACTAAAAAATGAAAGCAATTATTTTATTCGCACTAAGCTTCATCGCATTATCAGTAAGCGCTCAACCAACTAGCATGAGATTTGAATCCTCTGATGGCAGAGTTCTCGGAGCAAAAAAATACGATAAAGTTGAGGGAAGCCCCTATCTAATTGAAAACTGGAATAAGGGTTCGTTTAAAACAGCATCAGGTAAAAAGATGGAAAATGCTGATTTAAAATATGATATTGCTGAAGACTTGTTGGTATTTAAGGGTTCCGACAATGAACCAATGTTTTTATCTGAACGGGTTTCATCATTTACCATAGAATCCCCTAATGGTCCACGTACTTTTGTGAATGGTTTTAAACCTGTAGATAAACTAAATGAAAAATCCTACCTGGAAGAAATTGCAGTTGGAAATATCTCGCTTTATAAACGGTTTACAGTATCCATTATCGATAGTAAAGGCTATGGATCAAATGCTGTTAGCGCATTGTTTACTCAAAACAGCAATTATTATATTAAGAAAGGTGATGTTCTGACCAAATTTACACCATCAAAAAAGAATGTCATTGCCTTGGTACCATCAAAAACGGATCAAATATCCGGATACTTAATAGCCGAGAAAACAGACTTTAAAAAAGATGCTGATTTGAAAAAGATATTTGACTTTATCAATACGCTTTAAGAGATTGGAACAATGTAGAAGTAAAACAAGAGTGCAGCCTTGCACTCTTGTTTTAAAGTAGCCCCGAGCAGAATCGAACTGCTATCTAAAGTTTAGGAAACTTCTATTCTATCCGTTGAACTACGGGGCCAGATTTTTTTAAACCTCTGCGAAAAGCGCCACCAAAATCTGGTAATCAATAAATTAAATGCTTAACTATGCAGTTAAGTGCTAATTAAACATTAAATTAATTTCGCAAATATAATAAAACTTTTGGCCTTGGAGTAGTTATTTCAAATGTAGGCTGGGCTGTAGACATATCCAAGGAGGTTTTATTCTTAAAAGAGTCAGAATTATAATGACGGAATATCCCGCCTCAGCGCCAACACAAAAACTCCAAAAGGATCTAAACTTTGATTCATCCCAATTCTAGACAAACTATCACTCAGTGTAAACAGACAGTTCATAGAGCCAACACCTCGGTTATTGATACAGGCGTATTAGTAATAGATTTTGACGGATGGAAAAAACTTATGAACTCTTCATACAATCAACAGGTTCTTGCTAAACTAAATAAAGTTTATAATATAATAACTTCAAATAATCAGCAAAAAATATATCTTAGAATTGAGAAAAATTTATGGTCTGATGCTAACGAAGCGTATTGTGACATCCTTAATAGAATAAAAATTTATGATACGGAATATATTAATTTTACTGACTATTTATATGAGTATTATGAGTTCTGCAGCAGGCCAAACTGATCAAAAAGATTTAATTATTAATTACTCAAAATTTATTTCTACAAATACTTTTGAAAATGCATCTCAAATTAAAAAAATTTATGTATATAATGAGTCTATATTGATTTTTCCAGTTATAAAATGGATGGATATGCCTACAAATGGCATTAAGGTAGAGATACCCAAATGGATAGGTACTTGTAAAAATTTGAAAGAATTTTACATGGTTGGTTTATTCATTTCGAATCTCGATAGTAATATTTTAAAGCTGGAAAGTTTAGAAAGACTTAAGTTTTCAATACACAAAAATTCAAATGTCGAGAAAATAATTTCTGATCTTGCGAAATTTAAATATCTAAAAGTTTTGGATCTATCGGATTCTATTATAGACAAAAAAAAATTAGCAAAATTTGAAATTGGTTTACCTAAAATTAAAATCATTGACTCAGCTTTTTTTAAATAGTACACTGTGTTTTTGACGTTCACTAATTTGTGTTTCGAAAAACAAGGAAAAGTAATTATTCTAAAATTGAAAGTTATTGACCACCCACCAAAATGATGAACAAGTATAATTAGCATTCGAACTATGTCATTTAATGAAATCAGGTATCACGAATTTTCTGCTATTGACTTTACAGAAATTTATATTAAACGACATCCAGAGGTATTAAAATTGGAGCATATTGTAATTTCCAACGCAAATTGGACAATTTATCCGCCAGATAATAAAATGCCGCCAAATGCTGTTTTTTATTCATTGCCAAAGGCCATAAAGGAGTTTAAATCGCTCAAAACATTATCATTAAAGGGGGTATTTCTTATTGAACTACCAACAGAGTTACAAGAGCTATCAGATTTAAAGCATTTGAGCATTCAATTAGCAGAAAAATCCGATATTAAAGGTATTTGTACAACACTTATTAAAATAGAAAAACTCGAAACCCTCAATCTAACTGGGTCAATCATCTCAGATGAAATATACCACAAAATTAAACGGGAACTACCTAATATCAAGTTAAGTGATGTAATTAGAAATATGCAAAATAAAGTAAATAAAAACAATTAACACCAAACTGATTCGCGAGTATTTGATTGTATGAACTAAAATAGTATACTAATGAGAGGAATAGACGGATAAAAATAAGGGGAGCCTGAACTCCCCTTGAATGCGCAAATATATAAAATTATCTATTGTTTCAAACTAAATCTCACCCTTCTACCGGATCACGCTACCTTCCGGAAACTTCTCAGCTGGTGCAACAAAAGTCAGCTTACCTTCAGCATTCTCTGCCATTAAAATCATTCCCTGAGATACGATCCCTTTGATTTCACGTGGTGCCAGGTTTACGATCATACTTACCTGCTTACCGATAATGTCTTCAGGCTTGTAATGTTCCGCGATTCCGGAAACAACCGTTCTTTCATCAATACCGGTATTCACCGTAAGCTTGAGGAGCTTCTTGGTTTTTTCTACTTTCTCGGCAGCAATAATGGTAGCCACGCGGATATCCATTGCAGAGAAATCATCGAAGTTAATATTTTCTTTAGCAGGGGTAGCAGTTGCATTGTTCGCCGCATTACTGGCTTTACTTTGGTTGAGTTTCTCTATCTGGAAGTCGATTTCAGCATCTTCAATTTTCTCAAACAACAGGGTAGCTTCACCAATGTCATGTCCACGTTTTAACAAACTAATAGAACCCGCATCATCCCAGTCGTGACCACCATTTTTCAGCATTTTCATTAACTTATCTGCAGTGAATGGCAGGAAGGGTTCAATCAAAATCTGAATGTTCGCGGCAATCTGTAGCGCAACATGCAAAATGGTACGCACCCGGTCTTCATCAGTTTTGATCAGTTTCCAGGGCTCTGTTTCAGCCAGATACTTGTTACCTAAACGGGCAACATTCATCACTTCCGAAAGCGCTTCTCTAAAACGGTACTGCTCTATAGAAGCCGATATCTTGGCAGGATAACCTGCTAATTCATCAATTACAGCCTGATCTACAGGGGTAATTTCCATACAGGTAGGCACTGAGCCACCAAAATACTTATGGGTAAGCACCACCACGCGGTTTACAAAGTTTCCGAGTATAGCTACCAGCTCATTGTTATTGCGGGCCTGGAAATCTTTCCAGGTAAAGTCATTGTCTTTGGTTTCAGGAGCCGTAGCCGTAAGCACATAACGTAAAACATCCTGTTTGCCTTCAAACTCACGCAGGTATTCATTTAACCAGACCGCCCAGTTCTTGGATGTCGATATTTTCTGACCTTCAAGATTCAGGAACTCATTTGCCGGAACATTATCTGCCAGGGTGTACTCACCATGTGCCATCAACATTGCCGGAAAAATGATACAGTGGAATACAATATTATCTTTACCGATAAAGTGAACCAATTTGGTTTCATCGCTTTTCCAGTATTCCTCCCAACCACATTTGTCAGAATCGAAATTGCTGATATAGTACTCCTCAGCCATCGGATTCCAAACATCGAGCTTGGCATAGTTACAAAGCTCTTTAGTAGCTGAAATGTAGCCAATAGGTGCATCAAACCAAACATAAAGTACTTTTCCTTCCGCATCGCGAAGCGGAACACGTACGCCCCAGTCTAAATCTCTGGTCATGGCGCGTGGCTGTAAGCCGGCATTTAACCAGCTTTGACATTGGCCGTAAACATTCGGGCGCCACTCTTTATGGCTTTCGATATAAGTTCTTAAACGCTCTTCATATCGGTCGAGCGGTAAAAACCAGTTTTTAGTCTCTTTTAGAATCGGCTGATCACCGGATAAAGTGGACTTAGGATTAATTAAGTCTGTTGCATTTAGGGTTGATCCGCAGTTTTCACACTGATCGCCATAGGCATTTTCATTTCCACATTTTGGACAAGTACCGGTGATATAACGATCGGCCAGGAATTGCTTCGCCGTAGGATCATAATATTGTTCAGTGATTTCTTCTGTGAATACGCCTTTATCGTAAAGTGTTTTGAAGAATTCTGCAGCAGTTTGATGATGCGTTTGAGAAGAAGTACGGTGGTAGATATCGAATGATACACCGAACTCCTTGAACGAATCACCAATGATTTTATGATATTTATCTACAACTTCCTGCGGCGTAATGCCTTCTCTTTTCGCTTTCAGCGTAATCGGCACCCCATTCTCGTCAGATCCACAGATGAACTTAACATCGCGTTTATTGGAGCGCAGGTAGCGGGCATAAATATCTGCAGGAATATACACTCCGGCAAGGTGACCAATATGTACAGGCCCATTGGTATAGGGAAGCGCTGCAGTAACGGTATATCTTTTTATTTTACTATTATCCAAAACAATTTTTATTATTTTGGCAAAGATAAGTGTTTTGAAGATGATAAAGCAGCCCCCGTATTTAAAAAAAGGAGATAAGATCGGCCTCGTTTGTCCGGCGAAGAAATTACCCAAATCCATTGATACCGCAATTGCAGTTTTAGAAAGCTGGGGACTGGAAGTAGTGATCGGGAAAAGCGTTTATGCCAGTCACCATCAGTTTGCCGGAACCGATCAATTGAGAACCCGCGACATTCAGCAGTTTCTTGACGATACCAGCATCAGGGCTATTATTTCCGGCCGAGGAGGCTATGGGAGTATCCGTATTATTGATGAGCTGGATTTTACTGTATTTAAACAACATCCAAAATGGTTTGTGGGTTTTAGTGACATCACCGTAATACTTTCGCACATCATTGCGCAAACACAAACACAGTGCCTGCATGCACAAATGCCATATACCTTTGAGGAGTCGACCCCTTCGGCAATTGAATCTTTAAGAGCAACGCTGTTTGGCGAGCCGCAGGAATACAGCTATACCAGCACTTTCAAAAGCAGGGCAGGAGTGGGTGAAGGCATTTTGCTTGGTGGTAATCTCACCCTTCTGGTTAATATGCAGGGTTCAGTTTCGGAAATGGATTTCGACAATAAAATTCTTTTTTTGGAGGATGTTGGCGAGCAGGAGTATGCCATAGACCGCATGATGCGCATGTTGAAACGCGCAGGGAAACTCGCCAAATTAAAAGGTTTGATTATCGGCGCTTTCAATGAGATAGCTGAAGAGAAAATATCTTTTGGACAAACGGCTGAAGAGGTGATATGGGACGTGGTGAAAGAATACGCCTATCCGGTTTGCTTCAACTTCCCGACAGGGCATATAGACAACAACCTGAGCATGGCACTGGGCGCTAACGTTGCGTTAAAGGTTGAAAACAATAACGTTCACTTTAAATATTTATAACATGGCAATTCTGGATACTTTAGGAAAGTACCGCAACACAGGCTTATTACTGCTCCGTTTAGGAATCGGGGTAATGTTCATCATCCATGGTTTCCCTAAACTGGCTGGCGGTCCTCATGGCTGGACGGGCTTGGGTGGAAGCATGAAAGTGGTGGGGATTAATTTTCTTCCTGTTTTCTGGGGCTTTATGGCCGCAGCGACTGAAACCTTCGGGGGATTTTTATTGATTGTGGGATTGTTTTTCCGCCCTGCCTGTATTTTACTGGTTTTCACAATGATTGTGGCAGCGCTGGTACATTTTGGAAAGGGAGATGGGTTGCAGGGTGCGAGCCATGCAATAGAATCGGGTATTTTGTTTCTGAGTTTGATTTTTATCGGTCCAGGGAAATATAGTGTGGATAAGAAGTAAGGCAATTTTTTCAGAATAAAAAAGGCGATTTGAAAGATTCAAATCGCCTTTTTTATTAATTATCTGTCATCAATTTATTGAGAGATAATTCATCTGATGAAATTGGCCAGATGTAACCACTTTCCGTTGGTCCTTTTGAAGGAGCGCTTCCTTTTGCCGGGATGGTTAATAATAATCTCGTTAAATCAGGTGCACGTAAGCCCTCACCTAAAAATTCGATTCTTCTTTCCAACAATAGTGCGTCGGTAAAGTCTGCTACGGATGTTGGTACAAGTGTAGTTGTTGCATCCGAACGCTGACGAACAGCATTGAGTAACAATAGTGCTTGCGGATCAATTGTATTGGTGCTACGAACCCTTGCTTCAGCTAAATTCAATAGGACTTCCGCCCATCTGATTACAGGAACATAATCTGTATAAGGACTTGCTGTGGTGTATTTGGCAACAAATTGCTTTGATGCCGATGAGGTGAAGATCAAAGCTCTTCTTTTATCAGCAGCTTTCCAGGCCGTATTTGCGATAATGCCCGTAGGATTTAATGAAAATTCGGTTGTTCCGGCTACCGATCCTGTCCAGTAAAAATAAGATGAAAGGGAATTCTGAGTACCAGGGTAATCAAGCGGACTCGCCGAAGAAGTCATTGGTAAGGAGAATACAGATTCAGCAGTGGTATAAGGTGCTTTGAATACCGAGGCAATATCTGATACCAGATCATTAGCCACATTCACCTTTGCCTTAAAAGGAGCAACTGCCGGTACCAGCTTATTGGCTTCAGTAATTACTTCAGCCCATTTACCCATTGTGAGATAAACCCTGGTTTTTAATGCAATTGCAGTGTTTTTATGGGCTCTGGTAGTATTCAATAACGCTGTGGCATTGGTTGATGGCAGATTTGCTTCTGCGTAATTTAAATCAGAAAGAATCTGTGTATAAACCTGATCAACAGTACTTCGTGCCAGATCAGATGAACCCGGACCGGTAATTCCAGTTAAACGAAGTGGCAAACCTGGCTTACTTCCGTTTCCATCAGCATATGGCCTGGCAAAGAGCTGTAATAAACTGTAGTAAGATAAGGCTCTTATCAATCTGGCTTCGGCAGTATATTTTGCCCCGGTAGCTTCTCCTACAACAGAATTTCCTTTCGAGGTCATCCCGTCAATAAAAACATTACACCTGTTGATAGTAAGATAAGCCTGAGACCACAGTCCTTTAACTGAAGTTGCACTATTAGCCAGGTTCATGCTCCAAACATCTGAAGCAGTAACTAAATTCCCGGTTTCATTGATAAAGTCTTCACTTCTGATGCTTCCGTAAACCAAATAACGACCACCATAAAAAGCACCATTCTTTAACGAGCCATATAATGAATTGGCCTGGCTCTCAATACGGAACTGCGTATCGAAAGCATTTTCTGCAGCTACAGATGTTTTAAGTGACGGATCGAGCAACTCTCTTTTGCAAGAGCTGGTAAACACGACTGCCGAACACAAAATAGCTATATATAAATTTCTTTTGTTCATGATTAATTCCTTTATATTTTAAAAGCCTAAACTAAGTCCCATAGTATATGTTCTGGCGTTTGGACCTGAGTTGCGGTCTGAACCTTGTCCGGATGCGCTTGATCCATTGGATGACACTTCAGGATCTGGTCCGGGATATTTAGTGATAATGGCAAGGTTTTGTCCGGCTACGTAAACGCGTAAACGGTTTATTCCTGATTTACCGAATGCAGTTGAAGGAATGGTATAGCCTAAACTTAAATTTCTAAGCTTAACGAAATCTCCCTTGAAAACATTTATATCCAATGGAATGGTATTACCATATGAAACGTTATCTGTGTAGATGGCTCTTGGGAAATCGGTTACGTCACCTGGTTTTTGCCAACGGTTTAATACATCTACAGCATTGTTCCAGTATCTCTGATCGTGTAGACCAGCATTTGTTCCATAAGAAACCCAGAAACCTAACTGATAAGTTAGCATTACGTTTAAATCGAAGTCTTTATAACGGAAGGTATTATCAAAACCACCATAGAACTTAGGCGCAGTGTTGTGATACATCTCTGCATCAGCTCCTTGCGTTATTGGTGGTGCGGTTGCGCCATTATCTAAATAAGTCCACTGTGACGCACCTGTAGGTACAATATGCTGATAAGTTACAGCGCGGCCTGCTTTATTGATGAAGATTCTTCTACCAGTAGCCGGATCAACTCCGCCGGTACGCACAACATATAAGTAACCTACTGAATAACCCGGGATACTGCGGTTAACATTTTCCCCTGTAGTGGTTGATCCTGTAGGCGTAACAATCTCCGTTAAACCTGGAGCCAGAGCTGTAACTTCATTTTTATTGTATGAAATATTGAAGTTACTATTCCATGAGAAATCATTCGATTTAAGTGGTGTTGCATTCACGTTAAACTCAAAACCTTTATTATACATCGAGCCAACGTTGGTAGCAACCGTAGAGGGAACACCTGTTGAAGGCGATTGCGAAACGTTTAGAATTAAACCGTCGATGTTGTTTTTGTAATAATCGATCTCAAATTCAATACGACCTTTTAGAATTCCGAAATTGATACCAATATCGGTTTTCTTACTGGTTTCCCAGGTAAGCTCTTTGTTCCCTGCCGCACTGTAGATTGACGAAGCTACACCACCATACAAGGCAGATCCATAAGTAGAAAAGGTAGCATAATCTCCAATTCCGGAAATATTACCTACTTTTCCATAGCTACCTTTCAATTTGAAACTGCTAAATACTTTGTCTAAACCAGCATCGCTCCAGAAATTTTCTTTAGTAATTTCCCATCCTGCTGAAGCTCCCCAAAAAGTTCCTTTTTTGATACCTAGAGCAGAATACTCGTCTTGTCTTAAATTACCACTTAAAAAGTATTTTCCGTTGTAGTTATAGTTTAATCGCCCGAAATACGACAACAGATAATTTTCACCGTAAGCGGCACCTGTTGAGTTATTTAGCGTAAAGCCGGCCTGAACTACATCGTAAGCAGGATCGGTTAAGCCCTGGCGATCGATCCCATAGCCTGTAACCGTATTGCGTTGCTGCTCCTGTCCAAGTAGTAGGTTAAAGTTATGGTTAGATACAGCATAATCAGCTTGTGCAGTATTGGTCCATGTCCAGTTTTTTCTTTTTCTAAAAGCACCGATGGCCTCACCGCTTACACCTTGTCCTGGTCCGTGAACCGGGTTGTAAAAGATATCATTGTCGCTATTGATATAATCAATACCATACATGGATTTTAGATTTAACCATTTAAATGGGGTTAATTGCAAATAGGCATTTGACTGAAGATGGTCAAGCTCGTTATTTTCCCTATTTAAAGATAATACCTGAGCAAAGTTGTAAAATCCTACCTGGTTACCGGTTACAATGTTATTCATCGGGCCTACGAAGGTTGCACCTAAGTTGAAACTACCATCATTGTTGTACGGTGAAACGTTTGGCGAATTTACCAGTGCAGTTCTGGCTATCCCTGAAGTACCATAAGCTTCGCCATTCAACGAACCTGATGATATAGCAGCCAGGTTTTTCTCATTTGAATAAGATAATTTACCACCGATGGTAATAAACTTATTCAACTTGCTGTCGATATTAAACAAACCATTTAATCGCTTGAAATCATTTTTTTGATATATACCTTGTTGATTGGTATAACCAAAGCCCATGTAGTACTTCGTATTATCAGTACCGCCTGAAACATTAACATTGTGATTTTGTGACACGCCTGTGCGATATGCATAATCATACCAGTTGGTATTGATAGGCTGCCCGTCAGGACCATTGGTTAGCGCAAATTTCTGTACCTGGGTAACACCATTCAGCGTAACATTCATACTATTGGCGCGGATGGCTACAGCATTGGCAATTGCTTCATTTTTATAATCTGTATACTGGAAAGCATCAAGTAGTTTTGGTAAACGATACGCTTCCGACCATCCAACATAAAAATCGTAATTTACTTTTGGAGCACCTGTTTTACCCCGTTTAGTAGTAACGAACACTACTCCGTTTGCTGCACGGCTACCGTAGATGGCTGTTGAAGCAGCATCTTTAGCAATATCAATACTCTCAATATCATTTGGGTTGATACTTGCAAGTGGATTTGCTGCAGAGGCTGTTAAACCCTGATCGCCTGTTGTAGCAACAATTCCATCGATAACAAACAGCGGTTGGGAACTCAATGAGATGGAATTTGTTCCCCTGATCCTGAATACCGGCGGGGTATTTAACACACCCGCGGGAACTGTAATTTGAACACCCGATGCCCTACCTGCTAAACCTGCCTCCAAACTTTGAATTGGCTTCTGGGCTATGGCGGCGCCGCTAACAGATGCGGTACTTCCAGTAGTTTCACCTCTTTTTTGAGTACCGTATCCTACAACAACAACATCTGTTAATGTTTGCGAATCATTTTCTAACGATACGTTAAGTGTGTTTGAAGAGCCAATGGTTCGGGTAATGGTTGTAAACCCGATAGATGAAAATTCAAGTGATGTTACGCCGGCTGCAATCTTAACGGAGAATTTGCCATCTGCGCCGGTTGTGGTTCCACCGGCTGCTCCTTTAGTTTTGACAGTTACACCAGGAAGTGGCATCCCATCTTCCTTCGCGGTAACAGTACCTGTGATTGTTCTTTGCTGAGCCATTGCAGTACCTGCGACAAACAGCAGCATGAACAAACTCTGTAAAAGTTTTTTCATAAAATTTAGTTTAGGTTAATTGATTATTTTCCTAATATAGAATTTAGGAACCTGTAATGCAAATATTACAAACTAATTTTATAATTTGAATTTCTACCTTTTACCCAAAAGTGATTAAACTAACATTAATAAATCCGCTAATTCACAATATAAACTTGACTTTTATCAAAATATTTAGAGAAAATAAGCGTTTATTCTGGCGAAAAACGCATAAATACTAAAAATTCATGTCAGATATAATTGCTTATAGGCAATAAAAAATATCGAAATAGATAAAAAAAAAGCTAAATATCCGAAAATGTTTGACAGCTGACTATAATAAATCAGTTGAATCACAACTACGCTTTTCACTTTATAGAATGCCTGGAAAGAAAAAAGCCGCATCCTACATTAATAGGATACGGCTTTATAATATACTAAAATTAAACTACCAACCTGGATTTTGAGTTAGATTAGGATTTAATAATAAATCATTTGTAGGCAAACCCCAGGTAAATTTAGGATCTGTAGCACTAATGGTTAAATTGATGAAACCAGTATTTGGATTTACAGCAGCCGGAACTTGAGCTGTACCTCTCGTGAAACCTAAACCCCAACGCTTTAAATCAAATAAGTGCAAGCCTTCGAAGTTTAATTCACGTGTACGCTCAGCTCTAATCTGATCTAACAACGTTCCTCCTGTTAAACCACTCAAAGCGGTTAATCCTCTGGCTGTACGTAATGCGTTTAACTGAATAACTGCGTTACCAACATCACCGGCGTTCGCAGCAGCTTCTGCCGCAATTGCATAAATCTCACCAATACGGAAGATTTTGTTTGCATTCTGGTAATTGGTAATTGTACTGGTGAATAATGCTGGATTACCAGGATATTTATTAACTAACCATACGTTATTATATCTTACACCTTGAATCAACAATGTTTTTTGTTCGAAGTATGTTGGTTTACGTAAGTCAGTAGCATCGTAGCTATCCACGACAGTTTGAGTCGGGATGAAATCCGGAACAAATGCTGTACCCGCACCGTTGATACCTAAATAAATACTATTTGTATTTACTTGTTCAGCTAATGTAGCTGCGATACGGAAAATATCCTCCTGATAAGTATCATTAGTCCAATAACTTTTAATTGTTGCAGCAGTATTATATAATGGGTAACGGCCGCTGGCAATTAATGTATTTGCTGCTGCGTATGCACCTGCCCAATCTTGCATATACAAACGTACACGAGCTTCAAATGCTAAAATTGCGTCTGGTGTAAAATATTTAGCACCCTTGTGATTAACACGTTTAGTATTAAGAGATTTTGCAACTGCAATATCAGCTAGAATTTGGTCGTACGTTGCTTTCAAAGTCGCTCTTCCAGGTTTTGCAGTTAAATCGAACTCCGTAAGCAATGGAACTCCCGCATCACTCGCTGCTGTAGCGGGGTTATAAGCTTTCGCATATCTTAATGCTAAGTTTTGCAAATAATAAGCACGAAGTAATCTCGCATCAGCCTTAAATGTGTTTAAACTATCTGTTTCAGCGGCACTTGTTGGAGTAATTTGATCGTACCCTTTTATCACAATGTTAACATTTGATAATCCATTGTAATAGCCTTGATAAACACCTGCTACATCATCGGCATTAAAAAACGTTCCCCAACGATGAGGTGCACCATTTCTGTTACCAAAATCTAATGATGCGTTTAATTGTTCGCCTTGCACTTCCTGAGGAATGTTGTAACTTCCATACACACGAGCCCTAAGCGCTGCGTATAAACCGTTATCCCAGTATTTTGCATCCTGAAGGGTTTTGAAACCTGTTTCAATGGCTACGGCATCGTACGGTGTTAAATCTAATTTTTTACAAGAAGTAATCACCGTTAAAGCTAATATCGCCCCTACCAGCCCTAATATTATTTTTTTCATAACTTTATTTTTAAAGTAATTCAACTATTAAAATGTTAACTGCAGACCAAAACCAACTTGTTTTGTATTAGGATTATTTCCTAAAGCTAAGTTACTATCAACTTCAGGATCTGGTCCTGTGTATTTAGTAAATGTTAACAAGTTACGAGCTAAGAAGAACACCCTGGCTCCTTTAACTACCTTTGTTTTATTTAAAAGATTTTGTTTGAAATTGTATCCAACCTGCAAACTTTTTAACCTGATAAATGAAGCGTCTTCAATTAATCTTGAGTCAAATTGTGTAAATTGTTGAGTTAACGCAGGGAACCTGGCATCCTGACCCGGTGTTGTCCAGTAATCTAATACGCCTTTTGCCTGGTTGAAACCAGCGAAGGTTGTTGGGTTTTCAAAGAAATATCTATCGTTGTTGATTAAATATTTTCCTTTAGAATAGGTAAAGTCAACTGATGTATAGAAACCATCATAACCAGCATTAAAACCAAATCCACCATTTAACCAAGGGTAACGCTCAATACCAGTATTTTGTGCCAGTCCTGCTGCTGAGAATGAATTGGTTACAGCTGCATTATCTGTTCTTGTATTGATAATTCCATCACCGCTGTTTGGTAAATACCATTGAGGCAAACCATTTGCTGAATTAACTCCTGCCCACATTGGATACGAGAATGATACTGGCTGTCCAATTGCCCAAAGTACTCCTGTATTTGGTAGAATATAATAGTTCTTTCCCTGGAATAGTTCAGTGATTTTGTTTCTGTTAAAGTTTGCGTTGAAATATGGTGTGATATAGGCACCCTTAAGCGCTTTCGGACTTAACACATCGAAATCTAAAGTCACATCTAAACCTTTATTCTGTAATGCACCAATGTTGGTTCTAACTGTTGCATAACCAGTAGTAAATGGTTGCGGAACATTAATCAACTGATTGCTCGTTTCACGGAAATAATATTCAAGGTCTAATCTAATGCGATTCAAGAACGAAGATTTAACACCTACCGATGTTTTCCTTTGTCTTTCCCATCCTAATTCAGGATTACCCGAGGCAGCTGTAGCTAAACCGAAGTTACCATTGTAGTTCCCGGAAGCACTTGCAGTAGCTAAACTTTCATAGTTACCAATAGCAGAGTTACCACTTGTACCTATACTGGCACGTAACACAAGGTCATCAAGCCAGCTAACTTCACTTAAGAATTTTTCTTGCTTAATTCTCCACATTGCACCAACCGCCCAAAATGTTGCATTTTGTTTGTTAGCACCAAATCGGGATGATTTATCTTCACGAACAGACCCATCCAAATAGTATCTGTTTTTGAAGTTATACTCAAGACGACCAAAAAGTGACTTATAGGCATATTCTGTTAAAGATGAACTTACCCCTCTATTGGTTGCAGTACCATTTTGTAGCAAGAACAAATCATCAGTTGGTAAACCAACAGTACTACCGCTAAATTGATTACGCGTTCCATCTACATATTCCTGTCCGGCAAGGGCCGTAAAATTATGTTGATCAAAACTAAATTTATACTCTAACGTATTTGTCCACGTTTTGGTAAGATTCCTGTCATAGGTTTCATTCAAGGTACCTGCCCCCAAACCGCCGACAAATGATGGAAGGCGTCCAAAAGTTTCTCTGTAGATATAACCGTCCATACCCGCCTGAGATTTAAAAGTCAGGTTTTTGATCGGTTTGATTTCAATATAACCCGTTGGATTGAATTGAAGATTATTTCCATTGTAAGGGTTGGTATCTTGTAGGTATCTAGGGCTATAACGTCCTAAACCCGGAATCAAAACGCCATAGTACTCATTTCCATTTGCATCATATGGCGAAAACCATGGCTGAGCCAATAGTGATAATCCTCCATTTACACTGTTTGAATTGTACTGGTTGGATTGTCTGTTATCTGTACCAGCAGATAAGTTGATACCAAATTGGATATAATCATTAATCTTGGTATTGATATTCGAACGGAAGGTAATACGATCGAATGCCGAACGGTACATAATACCTGCAGACTTGAAGTAACTGCCTGAAACATAGTAAGAAGTCTTACCAGCACCACCAGAAACGTTTAAATCTGCCTGATAAACTGGTGCATCTTTTTTATAATAATAATCGTACCAGTTGAAATCATTTGGATATTGCGCAAGCAATGCATCCGAAGCAGCTTGGGTTCTTAGCCCTTGTCTAACTTGTAGTGCGCTTAGTTCAGCTGTGTTTAACGTATTTTTGTAAAAGTCATCGTTAGCATTATTTGTTACTGAGTACTGACTTTGTACAGTAATTGTTGATGTGCCAATCTGGCCACGTTTTGTAGTGATGTACAATACACCATTAGCCGCGCGTGAACCATAAATTGAAGTAGCAGAAGCATCTTTCAATACCGAAACCGACTCAATATCGTTAGGGTTCAAACTTACAATACTTCCTTCATTCACCTGAACACCATCTAATAAATAAAGCGGCGTGTTACTTGCACCCAATGATCCAACACCATGTAATCTCAAAGATGACGTGGCAGATGGTTCACCTGAAGAGGTAAATACCTGCAAACCGGCAACTTTACCCTGCATAGCATCAAAAGCGTTTGCTACTGGCTTGTTTTCAATAGTTTTTGCACTTACTGTTGTTACTGATCCAACAATGGATGAAACTCTTCTTCCTGATCCATAACCGCTAACAACAACTTCGTCCAAAATTCTTGAGTCATTTTCAAGACTCCCGTTTAACGTAGTTGCACTGGCAGCTAAAGTTCTGGTAATAGTTGTAAATCCGATAGAAGAGAATTCAATTTCTACACTACCGGTGTTAGAAATTCTAAGTGTGTACTTACCGTTTACATCACTTGTGGTACCTGCTGTACCGTTTTTGACTTTTACAGTTGCTCCTGGAATTGGTAGTCCATCATCTTTTCCTGTCACAATACCTGTAATCGTTCTGTTCTGAGCCAACGCAACTGAAGCGAAGATTAAGAACATGAACAAACTTAGTAGAAGTTTTTTCATGAAATTTAAGTTAGTGAATGATTTATTTGTAATAATTAATCACTAAATATAGAACACAAAAAAGTTACATTAACAATTTTTAACAATTTCTGTTTTAAAGATTATTTTCAAATGACACTAAAAATTTAGTTATTCGTTATTAGAATACCAGATTAAAACCTCATTAGAACTTCTATGATTATTATCACGATGATATTTAAAAAAGAGCAATTTTTTAAAACTGCTGATCATCAAGTTTTTCAGGATGTAATGGTATTATATTTCAGATAACAAACAAGCCTGTCAAATCTTGGGTGGAAATACTATATTCGAACTACCTTACAAACGTTTAACTGTATATGATGATTATACTTCACACATCGTACATAAAACCGACTGCTATTTGTTGATCAGATATCTAAAGTGTAATTCTTTAAAGTAAAAAACCTTCGGTCGATAATGAACATCCAATTTCACATTACAATGTATCATAGTAAGTTAACAGTTTGACAATTCCGTCGTCTGTTTTCACATCAAGCTTATTCTCTTTGATATATTTTGATAGCTGATCAGCTTTCCCAAGTAAAGAAATAATAGATTTTTCATTATTCTTTACCTTTACAGGCCTGTTATCTTCTTTAACAAGGTAAAAAAATGTCTCATCTGCAACCTTGTATTCTATACTCGCACTATTATACGATTTACTTTCAAGTACTATTTTGGAATCCTTTTTAAGATATTTCACTTTTCCATCGTAAATCACGTTATAAAAGGTTTTTTCTGTAAATCTGTCAACTGTAGAAAAACCATTTTTATAAATCTCACTAGACCCCAATATTTGAAACTCTTTAGGTGGATCTGTGAAAGTATACTCGTTGCCGCCTTCCCCCTTAACAACCAAGATATCATCTAAAAGATCATATTTGATTGACTCTTTTTTGGGTTGCACACCTTCCCCAAATTTAACTGTAGCAATTTGCCATTCCGCATAAAGATAAGGTGATCCCAACAAGTCTGCTCGAGACTCTTTAACAGTAATAAGATTTTTATAAGTATTTACAGTTGTAATTTGGGCATTAAGTTTTTCCGTAAAAATAACTGAAGCAATTAAGGTAATCAGTAAATAATGATGTGACTTCTTCATAAAATAAATTTAAATAAAAAAGGGGACAGAATACTGTCCCCTCCAAAAAAAATAGTTCGACCTATCTCTCTTCATAATAAGTCCACGACTCATTATATTGCGTTCTTATATATGGAGCAGTAGTAACCGTATTTGGCTGCAACATGTAATATTTTATATTAATCAGACCCGAAGCGTACGAATTAATTCCACTAGGATCTAGTGCAGCGGCCCTGGTGTTTGCAGGAGTTCCATAATAATTCGTAACAGACACAATTTTATCTGTTGCAGGATCGAATTCTACAATCAGTCCGAAAGTTCCAAAATAGCTTTTACCTGTACCGGTCCAAAAAGGAGTAGCAGGAATACCTGTATACGATTCATCAATTACCACACATTTTGTAGCAGACAAGGTTTGTAATGCATAATATAGCTTCTCTCCGCTACTGGTATAATGACTCCATGCAGCATTCGTAACATCAGTTAGGGTACCAGTAACGGCATAAATGCCATCATATTTATTCTTAATACTGATTAACACGAATCCTGAACCATGGCCTGAAGAAATTTGGTTACCTGCCGGATCTGATATTTTAACTGAGAATGCATACTTTTTTGCTAAATCGTATTTACTTCCATCTAGTAAAATATCAATCTCCTTTGCAAATTCACCTGCCGCAAAGGTAACCGTATATCCTGTTGCAGTTTTTGTAACACCAGGATCAGCAGCCAATGTATAGATGGATGCTGGAAGCGCTTCGTAATCAGATTGATTTTTTGTGTTGTAATCTGTTATTGCAGCGGCATCAGTTGTTAAAACTATAGTTTGGGGCTTACTTAATGCATCTGCGTTTGCAGCATCTCTTCTTACGCTGATCAAGTGTACCTTTTTAATATCAGTGAAAGGAGTGAAGTAAATATTTGTTGGATTATTTTCCAAAACCTTTACAAATGTGTTACCTGCCGTATTGGTTGCTTGCGGGTCATCACCTACATAATCATCTTTCCTGCAAGAGGAAAACACAATTGTTGTTAATACCATTCCTAAGGAAAAGTATTTTAAAAAACCTTTTTTCATAATTTTATTGTTAAAATTAATTTCTCCTTAACTATTATAAATCCCACCAAACTTTAGCATCTTGGGTATTACCACCCGTCAATCTTGCTATAGCTGCATTTACGCTCGCTAAATTAGTTGTCAATTCTGTCGAAGGATAAGTATATCTGCGAGGAATTTGCTTGGTTGAATTTGTTGCTGCAACAGCAGGTACCAGGGCGGGGAAGCCGGTTCTTCTGAAAACATTCCAAGACCTCAATCCATTCGGATAACTCGCAACATATTCCTGAATAGCAATGTTCCTCAGATTGCCCGTAGCACCAACCGCACCAATTGCAACATTGGCATTTGCCAGATAACTGGCAGATGGAGCGCCTACGCCCCATTGCTCATGAGACAATGTGATACCTGACAGATAAACCGTTGCCAACACTTCAGTTGTCCAACCCATATTAGCCGCCTCTGCGCGGGCCAATGCAACCTCGGCTGCAGATAAAATTACATATGGACTACTCTCTGTACGCAGATCACCTCTTAAAACACGTGCCCAGGTAGTATTTGCATCAGTGAATGCAGTTGCAGTAACTCTGGCTACGCCATAAGGAACACCTAAACTAGAAGAAGCCGTATTTCCAAGTACTTCAGAAGCCCCACCATAGGCACCTTGCCTGGCATCGTTTGCTAAAGTGTTAGTCATCAAATCAGTCAAAGTCTTACTTTCAGCCAAATCTTTACGGCCGTTGTATTCATTAAATAAAGGATTTTTAAAATTTACATTATAGATGATCTTGGCATTTTGAGCATTTGTTGAAATGTAGCCATTTCCATCTGCTAAAGCTGCCTTAAACTGTGTAGCAGAGTAATCTGTCGCTCCAGGATATCTTTTCGATAACTGTAAAGCCATTAACATTCTCAGTGAGTTAGCAAATCTTTTCCAGGAAGCGACATCGCCATTAAAAACGATGTCTCCAGAAATTGCCGAATTATCAAATGCCCCAACCGCAGATGTCAGTGCTGCAATCATGCCTTTGTAAACGGATTCCTGAGTATCGTAGGCAGGCGCATTGAATTCTATTCCCTTTAGTGCCTGGCTATATGGAATGTCGCCAAATTTATCTGTAATCGTCCAAAAAATATATTGTTGCACAATTTTCGATATCTGCTTCATATTATTGCTGCTTTCCAGAAGTTGAATATTCTGTAAATCATATAAAGCACCACTATAGTAGCCAGTAAACGTCCTGGCCGTATTTATGGTGTAAAGTGAAGCATCAGGATATTGGGTTTCAGCAAAATACTGACCATAAAAACCTGCGTTTGTATCGTAAGCATAACTTGCTAAACCAACCAACGTATTTGTTAACAATGCAGAGGGGTTAGCTTGAGTTGTACTATTAGGATCGACGTTTGTGGCACCGAAATCTTCTAGTTTTTTGCATCCTGCAGACGTTATCAATAACAGGCCAGTGAATGCATATATAAAAATCTTTTTCATGTCTTTTCTTTAAAATTTAATCGCCACTATTAAAATCCTATTCTCAAATTAAATCCTAAACCACGTGTTCCTGGCAACTGAGAGGTTTCGCCACTTGTTGCTGAGATTTCAGATGGATCAAAATCCTTTGTCTTCGCATAAATGAGCACCGGATTTCTTGCTACAATGGCAAAAGTTGCATTTTGAACGAATTTAGCAATTCCTAATTTTTTTACAGGAATGCGGTAACCAATTGAAACTTCTCTTAACTTAATGAATGTCAGATCATAGATATAATCATCAAATGTTTTAGAGTTGTATAATCCCTGGAAATAATCCTGAGCTTCGAGATAGTACGTTTTTGGCTGACCCGAAGTGGCATCAACACCATCAACTCGTACACCGCCGCCATCAGCAACTTTATCACGAATCGGATTACCCTTATCATTCACACCAGCAGTACGGGCAGTTACTCCACTGTAAGATCCCCATTGATTAGATAATGAAACGAATTTACCACCAAACTGGTAATCAATATTTGCAGCTACATCAAACATGTTGAGAATAGTAAATGCATTCTGTAAACCTCCGGTATGTTTAGGTAATACGCTGCCAAAGTAAACGTTTGGATCGTTTACAAAATGACCATTTGCATCTAACAATGGAACTCCATCTGCATTGCGCTTTTTACCATTACCCCAGATTTGACCCCATTCATAACCTGCATCGTGAACCATGATAGGCATGGTAGATCCCCAAACACCTTCTACAGTTGCCCGGGTAACTCCATATTTTTCACTCACCTCAACAACCTTATTACTGATCAGATTTGCATAGGTGGCCGAGATATTCCAACTAAATTTCGGTGTATTTACAGGAATTGCTGTTAGTTGAAATTCTAGTCCGTGACTGGTGATTTTACCAACGTTCGTTAGTATTGAGCTAAAACCACTAGCTCCATTTACAGCTACAGACCGTGGATAGTTGGTTTCTGTTTTATCCCAATAGGTTGCTGATACACCCAATCTTCTGTTCAGGAATTTTAGATCTAAACCAATTTCTGAGCTTTTCGCAACTGCCCCTCTGATATCCGGATCAACTAACGCATCTGGCGTGCTTTGTAGTAGGTTTCCGTTAAACTTCAAAGAATTTACACCATATGAGAATCCTGGATAGCGGTAAGCTCCAAATGAATCGTTGGTTGTTCCCAAAGCTTGAGGAATTTCTCCATACGAACCTCTGATCTTAGCTTCAGATAACCATCTGAAACCTTCTTTAGGCAAAAGTTCAGAGAAAATAAATGAACCTCCAAATGCTTTCGACAATACACCACTATGATCAGATGGCAAAGTCGAAAACCAGTCATTCCTTATTGAGGCATCAATAAATGCAAATCTTTTGTATCCAAAAGTTGCGCGCGCAAGTAAAGCCCTGTATTTTTCAACCTGTCTGTAGTTTCCTACACTCGGTGCATCCACAGAGTTACCAACAGTGAAAAGATTAGGAATTGATAAACCATTTACAGTACCAGCGGTATTGTAATTAGATTCTCCTTTAAAAATATCTGTACCGGCAGTTACATCTACTGAAAAATCTTTGATCTGTTTAGTATAGTGACCTAACACCTCATAGTTTTCTCTGTTTGAATATGTATTTGCACTATAGTAAGAAGCTTTAACACCAGTTTGATTGGCACTGGTTTCAAGTTCAGTTCTTGTTTTGTTTTCAGTGAAAGTTGTATTTTGTTGCTTGCGATAAGTTGCGGTGAAATTTAAATCATTATTAACTTTATAGATAAACGATACGTTTCCATAAAAACGATCTCTTTGATTTAACTGACTGGTTTGATCACCAAAAACATACGGATTGTACCAATAATTTCCACCATAAAAGGCTTTAGGATTTGACGGATCATATGCGGTTGGATCAGAGTGATTCCAGCTGGCATAAACAGTTTCCCCAGGAAGCCCCTGAACAGTTAACCCTCTCAACTGCTTCATGATGTCCATATCTAAATCTCTGTGAAACCACTGAGAAAATGAACCAGTTGCCAAATTACTGTATGCATCGTCAATAGCTCCATTAAGAACGGTTTTCACATAGTTGATATTGGCCGAAACCGTGAAGTGTTTGTTTAAATCGTAAGAAGAATTAAAATTGAAGGTATTTTTAATTAAACTCGTATTAGGAAGCAAACCCGTTGTATTTTGATTTCCATAAGTCATCTTGAGATTATACTTTTCGCCCGAACCACTATATGAGATGGAGTTGTTAAAGGTTACTCCAGTGTTGTAGAAATTTTTAGCATTATCTGGATTTGGAGTTAAACTTGCTGTTTTATAAGAATATTCAGTACCAGGATACCAGGCATACCATGGAATGTATTCCTGGCCAACCATGCGTGGACCCCAACTCGAGTCATCACTGTAGTTTGGATAGTACTTACCATCTAGTGCTTTCCATGCAACAGGATCAGTTGACTTCCAGGTATATCTTGTCATGTCTGCAGTGTTACCTCCGGCGTAAGTATTTTGATAATTTGGAAGGATATAGGCATTCTCAAACAATGCACCTAGATTAACGGTAATACCAGATCCTGTTGTCGACTTTCCTTTTTTGGTTGTGATCAAAATAGCACCAGCTGCTGCCTGTGAACCTAGTATTGCTGCTGCTGCTGGTCCTTGCAATACCTGAACATTTTCAATGTCGTCAAGATTTACATCATCAGCATTAGGAAGAATAGTTCCATCAACTACGTACAATGCACCGCTACCTGTGCCGAAACCACCTGCACCACGTAACCTTACTGCAGTATTTCTACCTAAAGCGGCAGCGGACTGACTTCTAACCTGAATACCCGCAACCTTACCAGCTAACGCATTGTTAACATTTGTACCCCTTACGGTATTTAGCTTTTCACCAGAAATTGTTTGAGTATTCGTTACCTGCGAACGCTCCGATGATTTGATACCATAAGCACCAGCCACCACAACCTCGGTTAATTGGTTGGCATCCGTTTCGAGTTGGGCGTTAATTATACTTGATGCACCAACTACAACCTCTTTTACCTTAAAACCTACGTAGGAAAATACGAGGATTGAGCCGCTGCTAGCTCTTAAAGAAAATTTCCCGTCTGCCCCACTCATCGACCCGCCCGAGGCACCTTTGATTTTGACACTTACTCCAGGAATGGGAAGATTGTCTTCCTGAGAAGTAACTGTACCAGTAATTGTTCGATCTTGTGCATACGAAGCCGTAGCCATACACAAGATTATGAACAAACTTTGTAGAAGTTTTTTCATAATTTAAAAATAGTTTAGTTAATAATTTAATGATGTGCTAAAAGTATAGCTACTAAAACATTTAACCAAATTTATTTTAACAATTTTTAACAATTTAACATATTTTACATTGTTTTTTTACTGCAAAAACAACTAAAAAAACAGTTTAAGAGTAGAATTTAAAGATAAACAGCCTATTATTTACCAAACTAAGCTAAATTTATAAAACTTCACTGCCGAAAATCGCAATTAACATAAGCTGAAAGGAAATAAAACATAAGATAGAATGACAAATCACAAAAAAACCCACAAAAAAAAGGAGCTTTATAAATAAAGCTCCTTTTTATATTGAAAATTCTAAATGATATTATGGCTTATCCCACCATAAACGTGTACTTAAAACATCCGGACCTTGGGCTGCTACCGCAGCATCATAGTTGGCTTTATTTAAATCACTTTCAGTTTTAGGATACGCTTGTCTTCTTGGAATCTGCTTGTCAGCACTTGCAGCATCACGCGCAGGAACCAAAACAGGATATCCTGTTCTTCTCCATTCAGCCCAAGCTTCATAACCATTATTCATATAAAAATTCAACCATTTCTGAGTTTGAATTCTTTCTAATTTCTGATTGTGGGTTTGTGCAGCAGTTAACACAATATTAGCCTGCGCTTCATATGCAGTTTTCTGAGCTGGTGTGATCGAGACAATTGGATTCGTTGATACAGCAGACCATTGATCCATAGAGGCATCAATTCCCTTGATATACCAGCTGATCATTTCAGCGTCACCGCCTGGAATCCAACCTTCTAAAGCAGCTTCAGACATAGTGAAACACATCTGTGCATAAGTGGTCAACTGCAGAGGGAATGTTTGGGCATAAATTGCTCTTCCTAACAAGGCACCATCAACACCAGCGGTATATTGGTCAGTAACACCATAAGGAATACCTTTATATACTGCAGGGGTACCGATTGTTCTTGAAAATATCGACAACCTTGGGTCATTATTAGGAACGAGGTTATTATCCACTACAGTTTGGGAAACGCCATAGTCGATACGCCCGTTCCTTACATAGTTTGTATACCATGGACTCTCGTATGTTGAGTTAGCCTGATAAGCAAAGATCGCATTATCTGCATTTGAGGTCATCAAACCTGCAGCTACAGCTTCACTAAATGCTACTTTTGCAATAGCAACATCTTCAGTTTTCATCATTCTTAAAGCCACAATAGCCCTAAGTGAATTAGCCCATTTTTTCCATTTCGCAGTATCTCCGCCAAACAATGGATCATTAGGCTGAGCGGCAACTATTTGTAGCGGTGCTTCCTTAAGCTCTTTCAATAAATCATTATAAATGAATTTTTGAGTGTCAAATTTCGGCTGAACATTCACTAATCCAAGGCCAGCCTCAGTATATGGAACGTTACCCCATCTATCAGTAATCTGAAGCATTAAAAATGCCTTTAAAATTCTGGCATGTCCAAGCTGATTGGCATTGGTTCCGTTATCTGTTACTTCTTTTGTGATTTTTGTAGCAGGATCAGTATTCAGCTTGATAATTCTTTGTAAATCCTGAAGCGGACCGGCGTAAATCCCATCATACGAATACTGCGTTAACAGATATCTGGACTCATTTGTATAAACAAATTCAGTCATGTGTTGAACATATAATAAACCCGCTGCACCATTTGGTACACCCCTTGTTCCTAAAACCGCACTTGAGAATAAAAATTTAGTGCTGGGAGATAACGGAGTATTTGGATTTGTATTTAGATCACCGAAGTCTTTCTTACAAGCTGTAAACAAACTTGCACTTAGGGTGAACAACAATATATATTTTTTAATTTGATTTTTCATTTTTCTTATCCTTTAACTTACAATGAAAACTTAACATTAAAACCAACTGTTCTGGTTCCTGGAAGTTGAGCCGTGTCTATCCATGAAGACTGTAATTCTGTCGGGTCAATTCCTTTTACTTTACTATAAATTAACCACAAGTTCTGACCGATTACTGAAAAGTCGATTCTTTGGAAAGGAAGTTTTTTATAAAGTGATTTAGGGAGACTGTAGGTTAACGATACCTCTCTTAGTTTTACGTAAGAAGCATCATAAATCCAGTTTTCAAATACGTTTTGCAATTTAGTCTCATAAAGCTCTCTCGTGTCTACGTATATAGTGTTAGGTGCGCCGGTTGTTGCATTAACACCTTCTAATCTCACACCACCACCTTTAGCAGGATCATCTCTTTTTGGATTACCTTTATCATTCAAACCAGCTGTTTCTTCAGACAATCCTGAGCCAGCGGTAATCATTTTAGTTAAGGAAAGAAGTTTTCCACCTTTTTGGAAATCAAGCGACCCGCCTAGCGTAAATTGTTTGTAGCTAAATGATGTTGCAAAACCACCAGTGAATTTTGGAAGAATACTACCTAAATCCATATTATCCTGCAATACATAGAATCCTTCATCATCAATTAATCTATTACCGTCTTTATCTTTAACGATTCCCTGGCCATTGATAAAACCAGATGGTTGTCCAACTTTTGCATTCAATGAAGCCGTTGGAGATCCCACGAATCCAAACGATCCGGCCGAACCATCAATACCACCCAGAATATTATCTACACCAGGAGCTAGAGCAATAACTTTATTTTTGTTTATACCGATATTAAAATCAGCATTCCAGGTGAAATCTCTGGTTTTAATTGGCGTACCGCCCAAAGTAATTTCATAACCATAATTCTTGATATTACCCGCATTAATGGTACGCTGAGTATAACCTGATGAACCTGGAGTAGTTACATTAATGATCTGATCTTTTGTCTGTCTTGTATAAAAGTTAAAATCACCTCTTAAACGATCCTTGAAAAACCTAACTTCTGCACCAACTTCGTAAGCAGTAGATAAAGCTGGCTTTAACTCAGGGTTAGGAATAAGGTTTGCAACTGATTGAGAAGGGTAAGTTACGCTAGCTTTTGTATAGTTGGTGGCTGCCAATGGAAAAGTTTCTTGTAAACCATAAGCACCAATATCAGTTCCAACCCGGGCAAAAGATGCACGTAATTTACCATATGATAATGCTTTAAAATCTTTTGTAAACTCAGAAAAAACAAATGAACCTGCAGCACCACCATACCAATATGAATTATTAGATTTTGGCAAGGTAGAGGTGACATCGTTACGGATGTTCAAATCAAGGAACAAATAATTTTTATAACCCAAGGTAGTGTAGGCATATAAACTATTTACCTTTCTGCGGCTAAATGAATTAGTAGCTGATTTTTCATTCAATGAATTTGATACATTGTATACATTAGGGACAATGAATCCACCCACAGTTCCAACAGCTACGTTGTTGTTGTCCTGAGTCATCAATTCTCCATATACAGCAGCTCTTAAAGAGAACGAACCGAATTCTTTATCATAGGATAGATTTCCAACATAATTGGTTTCTGAGAATTTAGTAGAAGTACTTGAGAATGCCGGTGTATTCAATGTAAATGAAGCAGTTCTTCCGTCTGAATTTATATTGGTAACGTTTGTTCTGGCAATCACTGAAGCTTTTAAGCCCGAACCAATATCATAGGTGGCACTCGCGCTTCCGTATATTCTTTGGATAAAGCTTTCGGATAAATTTTTATAAACCTCAACATATGGGTTATCCCAATACTTTGGAGTCAAATCATTCGGACCTGTAATGTTCCAGGTAGTGAACGTACCATCTGGACGTTGATATCTTTGTAATTTTTCAATTTCGATATCTCTGTGAAACCACTGGTTGAAAGAACCCGCGGTTTGAGTTCCATATCCCTCTCTAGGAATATTGAATCTTTTCTCGTAAACGTAGTTGAAGTTTCCACTTACCGATAAGCGATCACTTAAATTGGTAGTATTATTAAAAACTACCCAGTTTTTTTGTTGGCTTGAATTCGGAGAAACACCACTTCTTGTCAAATTAGTGAATGAGAAACGTGTAGTCGAATTATCTCCCGCTTTTGATAATGCTACCGAAGTATTATTCGCTATACCAGTTTCATAGAAATTCTTCACGTTGTCTGGTTGGGCAACATAAGGTTTGGTTTTTCCGTATTCCGGATCAGTTGGATCGAAAGCATACCATGGTGCATAAGGCTGTCCGTCAAATTTTGGACCCCAGCTCTCATCAATTGAGAAATCATAATAACGGGCACCATTTAATACTGAATTTGCGCTACCTGCTGGAGCAGTGTAGGTCAAGAAGGTTTGTCCGTTACCACCGCCATATTCATTTTGATACTTTGGTAAAATGTACACTTCCTCAAATGTAGTCGAGTGATTTACATCAACACCGATTCCTGATTTTTTAGATGCTTTTTTGGTAGTAATTACGATAGCACCTTCAGAACCACGTTGACCATAAAGTGCCGTAGCACCTGGACCCTTTAAAACGTTCAATGTTTCAACGTCGTCTGGGTTAACACCATCAGCACTTGTAATTACACCATCAACAACATAAATCGGATTTCCACCACCTAAGGTATTGATACCGCGCAAACGGATGGTTGATGTTCCGAATTTAGCTCCGGAACCACCACTGATCTGTGTACCGGCAATTTTCCCGGCAATAGCAGTGTTGATATCCGCAATTTTTGTCGGACTAATCTTTTCAGCGGTTAACTGTTGCTGAGCTGTACCAATTGATCTTTCAGATCGCTTCACCCCTAAAGCCGAAGTAACCGTTACTTCACTTAAAGTGGTAGCATCTGGAACCAATGAAACGTTAATTGAATTGGAAGATAGTGAAACTGTTTGAGCTATGTATCCTAAATAGCTAAAAGTTAAACCTGTGGCAGACCCTGATACTCTGATGGAATATCGTCCGTCTGCACCAGTTACAGCGCCACCCTGTGCTCCCTGTAACTTAACACTTACTCCCGGAAGGGGTTGTTTGTCATCCGAAGAGGTAACTGTTCCTGTGATTGTTCGATCTTGAGCCGTCGCTGTTAAAGCAACGAACATCAAAATGAACAAACTTTGTAAAAGTTTTTTCATAGTAGAAATAGGCTAGTTAATGATTATTATTACGTTAAAAGTATCGTTACTTATACACACCGCCAAATATTTTTTTAACATATTTTAACAAATCAGGGCTAGAGGCAGCCCATTCGGCACTTTGTTACAAATTATTTACATTAAAACGACGTTAGAACTAACGTTGAAAATGAAATAATCCTGACTGAATCACCAAAAAGTGACCAGGCAAAACAAAAAATCCCCGACACATGTCAGGGATTAGTTTAATATTGCTAATACTTATTTAGCAGAATAAATTTAAATTATCTAAGATTAATACCCGCAAAAAACCACATTCCCAAACAATGTCTTTCCACCTTCCCAGAAATTCCTGAACAACGGATCATTCGCCAGGTACACCACCTGACCACGCCCAAACTCCTGAACTCCGATCAACAACCCGGTTTTAAGTGCTTCTCTAACCTTTTTACCCACAACACCAGCCATTAAGCTCTTGTCATTTAGCTGACCCACATTCCAGCCCTCACTAAAGGGCTCATAGATTTTCCTGTCTGTTTTTAGCGAATAATAAAATTTACCCAAACCATAGGAAAACGGATGTGTGGCATCCATACTTACCTTATATATAGCACCAGGTATAGCCAATTCATAATCATCGCGGTCTTTATCTTTAAACAGCAAGGTACTTGGAGAAGGTTTTTCATCCTTTTTAACTACAGGAACCTTCTTTTTAATGTCGAACCCTTTCTTATCCAGAACACTTTCAATAGCATCTTCCATTAAAACCAGTCTGCCGCCTTTATTTAACCAGGCAGTTAAACCATCCCCGATGATAGCGTTATAACTGCCATCCGGCAAGATCAGGGTATTCACCTTATTAATATCTAAAGTATTAATGTCTTTTGCGGTGATAATGCTTGGAGATAGATTTAAATCCTTTTCAAGGTAGTACCACACCTCACCAAAAGCCAGGGAAGAAGCTTCATTTCCCGAAACAACAGCAATTTTGGGTTGCTTAAGAATGGGATAAACGTTGGATCCAAAGTCTTTTCCCTTATCAACAAAACCACTGCTAATGGCAAATACAGGCTTGTCCAGCTTACCCGCAACAGCCAATACCTTATTCCTGGCATCCTTTACCAGCCTTTCATTCTCCACACGCAATACAATAAGTGTCCCGGCAGGATAATCTTTTCCGGCAACCGTAAAAGGCTGGTCGGCCTGGCGAACCCTGATGCCCTCACGCTGCAAAGCAATTAAAACCTGTGTATCTTCAGATGCCCCCCATGAAAATAACCAGGCCAAAGGCTTATCCACAGAAGTCGAAGCAGTTTTATTCTCCTCTGGCGCATTGAACTTGCCCTTAAAACTTTCTTTACTGGCATAAGCTTTTAAACCATAAACGTATGGCAGTGCCCAGGCAGTAATATCATAGGTATTTGAGTCGGTTACCAGGGTTTGAGGTTCTAACAATACATTGGCCAATACAGCACGTGGCTGCTGAACATTAACAACGATATCATTACGTCCTACGCTGAAGTTTTCTTCCTTCTGGCTGTCATAGTCGTATGCCTTGCCGCTTTTATCCCCTCCGTAACTAAACTCAATTTTGTTTTTAGTCAGCAACTCGGCTAACTTTTTCTGGCGTGAGAGATTCGTTGGCTTAATCACATAAGTTTTATAAATGCCCGGAGAGGTCGATAATCCCTGTTGAAAATACTTTTTATACTCACTCAAAAGCTTATCGTGATTGGCCGAAGAAACCTCTACAGTAGACATGCCCGTGGTAAAATGATGTGCAATCCGGTCTTTCAATGTTAACGTATCGCCATCTTTGGTGATCACGGCAAGCCCGGCCCTGATGCCTCCCTGCTCGTAAGTCATACCAATGGCACCATTATATAGGGGATAGGTATCCCCATAAGAAGGATAAAGCAAATCGAAACGTTCTTTGGTAAAATAACCCCAGCCTTCAGCATCGAAATACTTCGCATTGTTTTTACCCACTACTACCTGAAAGCTCCTTTGCCATGGCGTGATATCCTGATGAACAGGCTCAGCAGCAGGGGCGAAGTAATAAGGTTCATTATAACTCTGCTCGTGAAAATCCACATGTACCTGAGGCATCCACTGGTTATACAATGCAAGTCGCTGCTGGCTCTCCACCTGCGTTTGCCATGCCCAGTCACGGTTTAAATCAAAATAATAATGATTTGGTCTTCCCCCTGGCCAGGGCTCAATATGCTCCCGGGAAGAAGGATCCGGATTAGGGACTTTACCCACAACGCTGTTAAAATAATTTACATACCGGTCTCTGCCGTCAGGATTTAAACAGGGGTCAATCACTACAACGGTGTTTTTTAACCACTCACTGGCTTGCGCATTTTTGCCTGAAGAAAGTGTGTAAAGCATCTTCATCGATGTTTCTGTAGAATTTGCTTCATTGCCATGAACATTATAGCTGAGCCATACGATAGCAGGCTGTTTAGCTAAATCCAGTGAATTGTTACTGCCAAGCGACAGCTGTATATTATTGGCTTTAATTTTTTCCAGATTGGCAATATTTTCTGCAGAGGAAACCACGGCAACCAATAGCGGCCTGCCCTCATTGGTTTTACCATAGTCAATTAACCTGATGTTGTTTGATGAAGCTAAAGCCGTTTGCCTGAAATAATCTGCCACCTTATAGTGCGGTGTGAAATGTGAGCCTAACTCATAACCCAAAAATTCATCAGGTGATTTTACCTGAGATTTTGCACTGAAAATGGCAGCAATAAAATACAAGCTGAGCGTAAGGCTTTTCTTCATAAACGGGATAATTTTAACTAATGTAGTAAATTTGTTTTTTGTTATTGCTAAAGCTTAATTTTACAGCATATTTTTTACGAATAAGCATGATCTCGACCGAAAACCTTTACAGCCACTACCTTAATCACCCGGTAATTTCTACCGACACCAGAAATATCGCAAATGGCTGTATCTTTTTTGCCCTTAAAGGCGATAATTTCAATGCAAATGAGTTTGCAGCCCAAGCAATAGAAAAAGGTGCTGCATTTGCTGTTGTGGATGAAGAGCAATATGCTGTAAACGATAAGTGTTTGCTTGTAGAAGATGTGTTGGCCACTTTACAGGATCTGGCACGCTTTCACCGGAAACAACTAAATATCCCTGTTGTAGGACTTACCGGAAGCAATGGAAAAACAACCAGTAAAGAACTGATCAACGCAGTGTTGTCTGAACGTTATAAAACATTCGCCACTTTCGGCAACCTGAACAATCACATCGGAGTGCCTTTGAGCATCCTTTCCATTACCGGCGATGTGGAAGTGGCCGTAATTGAAATGGGCGCCAATCACCAAAAAGAAATTGAACTGTTATGCACCATTGCTCAACCTACCCATGGCATTATTACCAATGTTGGCATGGCACATTTAGATGGCTTTGGAGGTTTTGAAGGTGTAAAAAAAGGTAAAGCTGAGCTTTATAACTACCTTAAGGCGAACAATGGCTATACCTTTATTAACAGAGACAATGCGTACCTGTTGGAGATGAGTGCGTCTGCCGGTCTGAATAAGATGATTTATTACGGTACAGAACTCGGGAACGCCATTAAAGGCACTTTAAAGAGCAGTGATCCACTTATTGAGGTGGAATGGACAAACCACGACACCAACTCAGAGGTAACTACTAACTTAACAGGCAGCTACAATTTTGAAAACATCCTGGCCGCCATTTGCATCGGCGATTTCTTTGATATGACACAGGAAGAAATCAACAAGGGCCTCAGTGGTTACCAGCCGAAAAACAACCGCTCACAACTCACCAAAACCGAAAACAATACGGTAATATGCGATTTCTACAACGCCAATCCAAGCAGCATGTCTGCTGCCCTCAATAATATATCGGTGTTATCGGCAGATAAAAAAACTGCCGTGTTAGGTGATATGTTCGAACTAGGTCCGGAATCAGAAAAGCAGCACGAGATTATAGCCACGCAAGCCACGAAAAGCGGTTTGGATGAGATTATATTAATTGGCAAATACTTTTTCGCATTTAAAGAAAAACTTAAGGCGACTTTCTTTGAAACACCGGCAGAGGCGGCTGCCTATCTTGAGGAAAAACAGATCAAAAACAACCTGGTACTGCTCAAAGGATCCAGAGGAATGAAACTGGAAAGCCTGTTGCAATACCTTTAAAAAAGACACACGCTTTTATTCTACAATCTGAAATATTATGTACCCTGGTCAATCCTGATCCCTGCATCGCTAACTTCAAGCAGGGGATTGTCCCTCATGTTCTGTTCAATTTCGATACTGAACTTTCCGGTATGTGGAAAACGGTGATTCGTTAGTAACGGTAATGTGTAATTAAAAATATTACCCGACCCGCTGCCTAACCATTCACCATCGTTTTTGGCCAGCTTATACTGATAGCGCTTCGTCGATACCGTTTTTCCGTCTTTAAAGTGTACCAGAATAAAGATGTTCGAGTATTTGTAATCTGCAGTATGCCGCAGCTTGAAATAAATATTATATGCCTTGGTAATATCCTTAATTTCAAAGGGCGTAGTAATGTGATTACGGTAGGTCCACCTGCGGTCGGCAATTTCTAAATTACTATCGACAACGCCAGAGGTACACCCCGAAAAAAAGGTAATCACCAATAAAAGGCAACCCGAAAGGATTAACCCTTTACGCTGTAGTAGGTTTATTATCTGAGCCATTATTGTTATTTCGGCGATTGTTGTTCTTCCTACGGTTATTTCTGTTCTTATTTTTACTTTGATCAGGCTTAGCTCCATCAGTTGAGGCTACGCCCTCGGCCTTAACCACAGGTTTCTGGTTTGGTTGCTGAACAGGCTTCTGACTTTGCTGCTGCACTGGTTTAGGGTGATTGCCTTGCGGTTTTGGTCCCTGTACATGTTGTGGTTTAGGAACCTGTGGTTGCGCTTTGTTTCCGCCTGGTTGCTGGTTCTTCTGAACATTTTGCTGAGGCTTCTGGGCGTTCTGCTGAGGCTTCTGACCAGCCTGTTGTCCTTGTGGCTTTTGATTCGGAGCCGCATTGCGGTCAGCCGGCTTATCTCTTCTGTTGTCGTTGCGGTTACGGTTTTTCTGGTTTCTGTTCTGGTTGTTTTTACCTCTTGAACGCTCATCCAAACGCGTTAAACTATCCTGGCCAACTACATTTTCGTAATCAAATGATTTCTCTACCACTACCGGAGCAGCAACCTGTACTGCTTCCTCTTTAAGATTCGGAGCTTTCTTACCGGCCTTGTTCAGCGCCATAATCTCTTTTACGCGTGCAGCTTTTACAGGAATCCAGTTTTCGTCTCCCTGATAACTGAACCACATGATTTTTTTGAAAATATCGGTCTTCTGATGGCGAGCATATCCGGCTTCGGTATCCAGATTTTCAATACGATCAGGAATATCCTTAAGTGCATCCAGATAGGTATCCAGCTCGTAATTCAAACAGCATTTCAACTTGCCACATTGTCCGGCTAGCTTCAGCGTATTTAAAGAAAGATTCTGATAACGAGCCGCAGCTGTAGAAACGGTTTTGAAGTTGGTTAACCAGGTAGAGCAGCATAATTCTCTGCCGCAAGATCCGATACCACCCAAACGGCCAGCCTCCTGGCGCATCCCAATCTGGCGCATTTCAATACGGATACGGAAATTTTCAGCCATTTTTTTAATCAGCTCCCTGAAATCCACACGGCCATCGGCAGTGTAAAAAAAGGTGGCCTTGGTTTTATCAGCCTGATAATCAACATCACTGATTTTCATCGACAGGCGTAAATCCAATGCCAGCTTACGGGCTTTGTGCATGGTTTCCCACTCCATTCCCTTTGCGGCATTCCACTTCTCTACATCAGCTTCGGTAGCTTTACGGTATATTTTTTTCGTTATCTGATCTAAAGCAGTCTTCCGGCGTTTCATTTGTATCCGAACCAGTTCGCCGGTAAGCGAAACGTGTCCTACATCAAATCCTCCGGTTGGCCCTTCAACGGCAACAAGCTCGCCAATCTCAAGATAAATATTATCGCTGTTCAGGAAAAACTCTTTACGGGAGCCCTTAAACTTTACTTCTGTAACCTGAAAAGGTTTATAATTTGAAGGCATATCCAAATTGGATAACCAATCGTGAACTTCCATAGTCTGGCACCCACCGGTACCACATGAGCCATTACTTTTGCATCCATTAGGGGTGCAACCACCACCTGTTGAACAACTTCCACATCCCATATCTAATTGTATATATATTGAGTCCCCGCGGGGAGCGTTTTAAACTTTATAATTTTTACCAACTGTAAAGATACATCTAAAAACAGAATTTTAGGATTTGCATTTCTTTCAATGTGGTAATGTGCCTTTTCCAACTCACCAATAATGGCTTCAGCCATTGGCAGGGTAAGTACATGTGTGCTTAACTTTTTTGCTGTATCTAGGGTTAGAGGCGGTAATTTCACAAGCGCCTCTGCACCACTTAAAATCAAACAGCATTCGCGCAGATAATTTACACCATATTTTAAAAAATTCTTTTGATTCTCACGTCCCCATTTCGCTGCCTCATCAGTAAAGTCCACCAAATCCGGCACTTTATTGCCGAAACCCATTCTTAACCATGAGGTAAATGTGCCCGAACTATCGGTTTGAACATCTGCAGCAAGCGATTTCGCTTCAATTAGATTGCCATCTGCCAGGAACGCATAGTCTATTGCCTGGTGTTCAGTTAAACCACTATTGTTACACAAATAACCAGAAACTTCATCACCCGTGAGTTTAGGGATTTTCACAATCTGTGTCCGGGAAAGAATTGTGGTCAATATCTGATCCTGGTTTTGTGCAATCAGAATGAAAAGGGTATTGGCTGGTGGTTCCTCAATCAGCTTAAGCAAAGCATTGCCCGATTTGTCCAGATATTCAGGCAGCCACATAATCAAAACCTTTGTCTCCGCCTCGAAGGCCTTGTAACTTAATTTTTTAATGATGTCATGGCATTCAGCAATCGGAATATTGGCCTGTTTATTTGCCGCATCAAGCTTCGAACGCCAGATATCCATGTCAAAATAGGTATCCTGCATCAGCATGGCTCTCCATTCTTCCAATACGTCTACAGCAGTTTTTGTACTGGCTGAAGCAAAAAAAGGATAGGAGAAATGCAAATCAGGATGAATGAGCCTTTCATACTTCCTGCAACTTGAACATTCGCCGCAACTATCACTAACTCCCTTATCTAAACAGTTGATGTACTGGGCATAAGCAATAGCCAAAGGAACAGCGCCTGAGCCTGCGGGCGACAAAAAAAGCTGCGCATGGCTTACCCGGTTTTCCTTAACCGTTTGAACCAATTGTTGCTTAATTCTGTCTTGTCCTATGATCTGTTTAAACTGCATTTGGTGCAAAATAAGAAATAGATATGATATTCAATGCTTCAGCGATCCGAACTTACCGCAGATTCTAAGAAAATTATCTGGCTAAGACACTTAAATTCCCGGGTTTCAACTACCTTTCTGCCTGGTTTCCCTTAATGCTGCGGATGGGCAGCGTGCCATCTAATCTGACTATAATCCGAAATAACTCCACCTTTTAGCGTAAAACCCCGGTGTCAATGTGGAGTAGGGGTGGAGTCAGATTTCACAAATCTCTATATCCTGCAGCATGGAACAGCCGCCGGTAAAAAACCCATTCCGTAAAAAACCTTACCTTTGGCTTTTTAAAATTAAATCAGCTGTAGGTGATCTACCCGCAATTAAAGCTTAAAAATTAATATGGCCCGTATTCTCGCCTTCGATTATGGAACTAAACGCATCGGTATTGCCGTTACAGATCCGCTGCAAATCATCGCAACAGGCCTCGATACCGTTCATCCGAAAGATGCAATTGACTATATCAAAAAATACCTGTCAACTGAAACCGTAGAGGCATTTGTACTGGGTGATCCTAAACAAATGGATGGTTCAGATTCTGATTCGAAACAACATGTAAAGGGCTTCTCTACCTTACTCAAAAAAGCTTTTCCTGCTATGCCTCAGCATTGGGTAGACGAACGTTTCACCTCGAAAATGGCGCACCAGGCCATCATGCAAAGCGGCTTAAAAAAGTCCGACAGGCAGAATAAAGAGCGTGTTGATACCATCGCCGCTACGATCATTTTACAATATTTTATGGAAACCAACCGTTTATAACCGAACACATGAGCTTAATAAACGACGATTTACAATACCTCCTCACTCAATATTGCGAGCCTGAAGATGAATTACTTCATCACATCGATCGCGAAACCAACCTTAAAGTTTTAATGCCCAGGATGATTTCCGGCCACTACCAGGGACGTGTGTTAAGCATGTTAAGCAAAATGATTTCCCCGAAACGTATCCTGGAGATTGGCACTTTCACCGGTTACGCCACCCTGTGTCTTGTAGAAGGTTTAACCAGCGATGGTATGCTCTATACATTGGATATCAATGTTGAACTGGAAGATATGGTTCGCGCCAATTTCGCAAAATCAGCATATAACGATAAAATTAAATATATCCTGGGAAATGCCGGTGAAACGATTGGTCAGCTGAATGAGGTTTTTGACATTGTATTCATTGATGCCGATAAAAAAAATAATGGAACTTATTACGATATGATTTTTGATCGGGTACGCCCCGGTGGAATCATCATTGTGGATAATGTACTATGGAGTGGAAAAGTACTGCAGGAGAAACAGGATAAAGACACCAGGAATATTACTAGCTTTAATGATAAAATAGCTGAAGATGAAAGGGTTGAAAAATTAATTCTACCTGTTAGGGATGGGTTATTTGTAATCAGAAAAAAATAACTACCGTTGCCATTGCTTCTTGCCTTGCAATGACATTAATAGAATCAAGAATGAAAAATATATTTACACTTTGCCTTTTACTATTAAGTGGAATAATCGCCCGGGCACAAACCACAGAAGATTACATTACACAACATGTAGAATTTGCGCAAGGCCTGATGCGCGACCATAAAATTCCGGCAAGTATCATTCTGGCAGTGGCCATTCATGAATCGGCGGCCGGAAACAGCAGGATTGCGCAGTACCTTAATAACCATTTTGGCGTAAAAGGCCCGAACAATAACGCAGAAATTCATTCCTCGTACCGGGATTATGAAAGTGCGGATGAATCCTACAGCCATTTCGTAGAAATCATGGAAACACGCGAACCTTTCAACAACCTCTTCGCCAAATATGATCAGTACGATTACAAAGGCTGGGCAAGAGGAATCCAACGCAGTGGTTATGCCCGAAGCCGGAGCTGGGCCAGCCAGGTAGTAGCGCTTGTTAAAAAATATGAGCTCTACCAATATGATGAACGCCCTGAAGGATATGTAGAGCCTGTATATGCCACAACCACCTATCACCGGAAAAGAAGAACCTCGGCCAGACTTTACGCTGTAAAACCAGGAGATAACCTCAGTGTAATTGCAAAGAAAAAAGGAACGACTGTGAAAGCAATCATGAAAAAAAATGGCATGAAAAGCAATAGGCTTAAGCCCGGTCAAAAAATCAAATACTAATCCGCTACATTTAACCAATTACCAAAAATTTACAATCCACCATACCCATGCGTTCATACCTTCACTTATATGTACTAGCCTTTGCTCTTTTATTTTTATGCTCATGTGGCGCTTCCCGTAAATATTCCAGCAACAATAAACAAATTGAAAAAGCAGCAAATAAAGCCAATAATAACAGCTATAAAAGCTACAACACGCTAAGCTATATTGATGAGTTTAAAGCAGTAGCCATAGAAGAAATGAATGCATATGGCATTCCGGCTAGCATCACCCTTGCCCAGGGTATTCTGGAATCGGGGAGTGGAAACAGCGATCTTGCCAAATATGCCAACAACCACTTCGGAATTAAATGTACTTCGGATTGGAAGGGCAAAAACTATTTTCGTGATGATGATCAGAAAAATGACTGCTTCAGGGTTTATAAAGATGCCCGGGAATCATTTAAAGACCACTCCGAATTTCTAAAACGTAAACGCTATAGCTTTCTTTTCCAGTTAGATAAAAACGATTATAAAAGCTGGGCGCAGGGATTAAAAACGGCGGGCTATGCAACAAACCCCAGATACCCAGATCTGCTCATCAATACGATCGAAAAATATCAGCTCTATCAATATGATCAGTCTGAAAGTGAGAAACAAAAAATTGCGCGTGAAGACAGGGTATTTACTGAAATCAATCAAAATATCCCACAGGAGAAAAAGAAGTTTACACCTGTTGATACCCCTCCGGCAGGTGCAAAGCCAATTTTGGCCGACGGCACCTATACAGTTGTAAAAGGTGATACGCTTTACAACATTGCAAAGCGATTCAACCTCACCGTTGATGAACTTAAAATGTTAAACGAAATGACAGCCGATAGCATCAGACTCGGACAAATACTGAAGGTTAAATAATGTTAATGCTAAACATTGCACTACAGTTATTTGTAGTTTTGTAGACTAATGAAACTTTTTGCTTTACTTTTTTTCTGCTTTGGTTGCTCTGCAATGCTTTATGCACAAACTAAACCTGTGCAGGGAATTGTAATTGACAAGGAAACCAAACAACGCCTGGCAAAAGTTTACATCTACAACATCCGAACCGGCGACGGCCTCTACAATAACACCAAGGGTGAGTTTAGTACTTATGCAATACCTGGCGACACACTCGTGGCAGCACTATCGGGCTATGGTGTTGATACCATCATCTTTAAAGGTCAAACAGCAGCCTATTTTCAGTTGAAATCTTTGGGTATACGGCTGCGCGATGTGGTGATCAAGGAAAAAAGATTAAGTCCTCAGGAACTCTATGAAAAATCGAAACAGGAATACCGCTACCAGATTTTAAAAGGAAGTAGTAAAGACCTGCTAAATTTGGGGAATGGCGGAGTCGGACTTGGTATTGATGCCATTTACAACCTCCTCAGCAGACAGGGAAGAAATGCCCGTCACCTCCAGAAAATACTGGAAAAAGACTATCGTGAAGACCTTATTGATTACCGCTTCAATGCCAACCTGGTTCAGCAGGTATTGGGAATAAAAGATACCGAGCTAACTGATTTTATGCAGCAATATCGCCCTACTTATCAGTTTGTACTCGATGCGGATGACTACGCTTTTAATGTGTTTATCAGAAACGCATACAGAAGTTATCGCATCAACCCAAGGGCCCTTCAGCTACCTCCGCTTCCTAAATTAACTATTGAGAAACTGTGATGGCCCCCATCATTATCGTAAAGAGATTACCCGCAGCAGGAATGGCAATTTTTCCGTTTATCCTGCTTAAATCTGAACGTTATAAAGCTGATAGGCAAATAATCAACCATGAACGGATCCATTTAAGACAGCAGCTGGAATTGCTTATTTTACCGTTCTATTTGCTATACCTCATCAACTACTTAATCAATTTGCTTCGCTTTAAAAACCACGATTTAGCCTACAGGAACATCATTTTTGAGAAAGAAGCCTATCAAAACGATAGCAATCTAAAATACCTGAAAAAAGGAAGTTGGTTCGGCTGGTTGAAGCTGAGTTTATAAATTCATTTAAAGCGAGTTACAATTGTCAGTGCGACAATCATTTTGTTAAATGCTTTTTATCTCCCGAATTTTTCTTTTTCTTTGTAGGTAATGAAGACCTGTTTATCTACCGTATTCCTGATTCTAAGTTTTTGCTCAGCTCATTTGTTTGCACAGGAAGTTGATACCGTTCCCATCAATACGAAAGGAATGGAAATCAAGTTGAAACGTAGTCCTTTGCCCAGCAGACAGGGTCCGTTAAATTTTGAACCGGTAAATATTAAGCCTTTGGTGGTGAATGCGAAGGTTAACTATTGGAAAACAAAAACCAATATCGGCATCAACGTAAACCAGGCACAATTCAGCAATAACTGGAAAGGTGGTGGAACAAATTCGGTAGCAGTTGGCGGTCTTATTAATTACAAAGCCGAGTACAGCAAAGACAGTTACAGTTATGTGAGCGAGGTTATTCTGCAGTATGGAAAAATTAAAAACAAAGATCAGCTGCAAAAGAAAACAAACGACCGCATCTATTGGGATAACAAAGCATCTTTTCAGTTATCGAAAAGCTGGTTCTTTTTCGGATCAGTAACCTTTGAATCGCAGTTTGACAGTGGTTACAGATACTACAGAGATGGCAACGGGGATGAACAACAGGTACTAATCTCAAGATTTATGGCCCCAGGGTATTTAACTGAATCTGTCGGTTTTGAATACAAACCTGTAAAATATTTCTCTACCAGAATTGGTACAGGTACTGCCCGTCAAACTTTTGTTCTCGATACCGCAGTTTATGATAATAAAAATGAGGTTTATGCAGTTGAAAAAGGCAAAAACATCAAAAATGAGCTGGCGTTTCAGGTAGTTACGGCTTTTGATAAAGACATTTTCACCAACACCAATCTGAAAGCCAGGTATGCGATGTTTATCCCTTACAAAGATTTTCAGGCAAAAAAGATAGACCACAGGTTGGATATCGCTTTAACTGCAAAAATCAACCGTTTCATGAACACCAGCTTAACAGGTGTGATGCTGTTTGATGATGATACCGGAACGAATAAAATTCAGGCGAGCCAGACACTTGCTCTGGGCTTTGCCTTTACCTTTCCGAGATAAGTTTAAATCTTCCTGTGTTTTTTCTTCAGATCCAGATAGTCTACATAGTATAAAACCTTCACCGATAAACTGTTATTTTGAGGAGCAGCCAAAATGCCATCGAGGTTCTTATTATACCGCTGGGTATAGTAGGTATCATAAGTCTCAGCAGCATCTTTATATGATACCGATAGTGTACTGCCTGGTGCAAACTGCCAGGTGTAAATCAGATCAATATTAAAAACATTATAATTCCGGTCTGTTCCTGTTAATGCAGGACCCTGATAATCCGCCAGGTTGCCATCTTGCTTAAGCAAAAAGAAATCTTTATTTCGCCTGTCGCTCCAATAGTGCCTCAACACAACCGTAACCCCCATCAGATTGGTAAAAGTATACTTCGCGTCAAATGAATTCTCTACTGTCCGCCTGTCATACCGCGAAAAAATGGATTGACCGCCTTGCATGGTTGCCCAGTTCACATAGTCGAAGTTGGGATTATAATTCAGGTCTAATCCAAAAGCCACTTTATCATTTAACCTGAAATTCTGAAACAAATAAAGATTATATTCTTTTCCTCCAAAAAGCTGCTGTTCAAAAAAGCGGATATTTCCGCCGAAATTATAAGCCTTAGCTCGGTTAGGGTTAATGTATAATGAAATACCATAACGCTCAGGGGAATTATAAACCTGCCCGTTTCGCGATTCGTAAAAATCCTTGCCTTTAGCCTCATAGCTTAAATCTGTTTCAGCCGACCATAAGTTCTTAAAGCGTACGTATGATCCACCGTTTACACCAGCGCTTTGAAAATCACCCGGAATTGCCCTCCTTGAATAGTTAATGTTAAGCCAGCTTTGCCATTCATTGTACCACTTTCCAGGCTTATACACACTATAGCCCAGGCCAATACGCTGATCCAGAAAATTATTGTTGGTAAAAAAGCCCATGTCCGATGGATCAAATTTATCGTCAGCATAAACCTGATTATAACTCCAGGTAAAATTACCGCTCTGCTTTCCAAACCTAAGGGTATAACTATATCCGGTACTGGTTTCAGCTCCCCTTAAATAGCTCATTTTACCATTACCATTTACAAAGTACTTGTTCCCTTTGTTGTTTAGGTTGAAAAGCAACGCTGATACATTGGCATCATAAGCACTCCCTTGCCTCAATACATTGGTATTAATAAAGGTTGCAGAACTATTATTTTTAAGGGATTGATCAAACACAAGAATATTGTAGTTGGTAAGTGGCTGAGTTTCTACTTCCCTTACATTTCCATTTGCATCTTCAACCTCTGTTTTCATGCTATTGGTAATGGCGTTAAATATGCCTATTCCTAATCCTCTCGCCGTTCTACCAGAGATTTTGGTAGCATTCAATACCTTCGCCTCCGTCTGGTCTTTTATAATTTTATCGCTGCCACTCACTTCCGAATAATTATAATAAGATGGTATTGAACCAATACGCTTAGAATAAAACAAATCTCCCTTATTAAACAGCTCTGTTCCTTCAGTAAAAAACTGCCGGTTTTCGTTAAACTTGACCTCAAAAGGAGTAAGGTTCAGAATGCGGTTATCAGATTGTACCTGTCCGAAATCCGGCACCAATGTCATGTCGAGGGTAAAGCTGTTATTGATTCCGTATTTCACGTCCATTCCACCGTTAAACCTTGAAGTAGTGTTTTTTACACCAGGTAAATTTGCCGGATAATGATTAATATATGCCGATACATAAGGAGAAAAAGACAATCTAAGTGGGGGCTTAATATCCTTAACACCCATCCAAAGACCTTCCTGATTAATAAAGCCATTTACCGTCGGGTTTACATAGTTCCAGAATGTTTGTGTATTGCTGCGCTGTATTCTCCTGCTGAAATTAAGCCCCCAGTTCTGAACATCCTTAGTGGAAAAACGCAATGCAGAATATGGGATTTTCATTTCACAGCTCCAGCCCAGATCATCAATTTTAACTGCACTTTCCCACACCGCGTTCCAGTTTGGGTCTTCATCGCCTACCTGGGAATATTTAGCATCGAACTGAACCCCTGCTGCCGTAACGAAAAAACCATTGCCATTCATTTTATCGTAGAATGGATCCACAATGACCGATATGAAATCTGCATTTCCAATATTGTCACGAGAAACCAGTTCATGAGACACACTATCCCGGGCATCGTACATTCGGGCGTAAACGTAAATGGCTACATCGTCATATATTAGTTTCATCTCTGTGCGGCGATCCTTTTTCTCTACCCGGCCCGGAACCGGTCTGATTTCAAAAAAATCTGTGGCAACAGGCACCTGCTCCCAGCAGGCATCATCCAAAACACCATCAATTTTGGGTAATTGATTAGTTCGTATGGCTTGCAACTGCTTTTGCTTAGCCGGATCCTGAGCCGCACAGTAAGTAGTAATAAATGTAAAAAATAGGAATGCCCAGCGTTTCATTTGGTTTAGTTAATGACTATAAGACCACCATGATGTATAAATGTTGCATGGAGCAAAAAATATATTGACACATCAGTTCAAGTTTTGGCTTTGAGTTGCAAAGATTTACAACCAAAATTTGATACATTTGCCTTTTATTAAAAACAAGTAGCTTTTGCTCAGCGCAAGGGCTTTTAGCTTATAAAAAAGATGTTTGATAATTTACAGGACAAGCTAGACAGAGCATTTAAAGTATTAAAAGGACAAGGCAGTATTACGGAAATCAACGTGGCGGAAACCATGAAGGAAATTCGTAAAGCATTATTAGATGCCGACGTTAACTATAAAACAGCCAAAACATTTACTGATGATGTTAGGCAAAAAGCATTAGGCCAAAACGTATTAACGTCGGTTTCACCAGGCCAGTTGCTAACTAAAATCATGAACGATGAGCTTGCGGCCCTGATGGGAGGCGAGGTTACAGAGTTGGATATTAAAGCAAACCCAACCATCATATTAATTGCAGGTTTAAACGGTGCAGGTAAAACAACGTTTGCAGGTAAACTGGCATTACACTTAAAAGGTAAGGGTAAGAAACCTTTATTGGTAGCAGGTGATATGTACCGTCCTGCAGCGGTAGATCAGCTGGAGGTTCTGGGAACATCTGTAGGGGTATCGGTTTATGCAAACCGCGAATCAAATGACCCTGTTGGGATCGCCCTGGAAGGTATCGCTCACGGTAAGCAAAACGGAAACAACGTGATCATTATTGATACCGCTGGTCGTTTAGCTATCGATGAATCGTTAATGAATGAGATTTCGGAAGTTAAAGCGAAAACCCAACCACACGAAATCCTGTTCGTAGTTGATTCAATGACCGGTCAGGATGCCGTTAACACAGCAAAAGTGTTTAACGACCGCCTGGACTTTACCGGTGTTGTATTAACCAAGCTAGATGGTGATACACGTGGTGGTGCAGCACTTTCGATTAAATCTGTTGTAAACAAACCAATTAAGTTTATTGGTACCGGCGAGAAGATGGAAGCTTTAGACGTCTTCTATCCGGATCGTATGGCATCCCGTATTCTCGGCATGGGCGACGTAGTTTCCCTTGTAGAACGTGCACAAATGCAGTTCGATGAGAAGGAAGCGGCTGAACTACAGAAAAAAATCCGTAAAAATAAGTTCGATTTTAACGACTTCTATAACCAAATTCAGCAAATCAAGAAAATGGGTAACATGAAGGATTTGATGGGCATGATTCCCGGAGTAGGCAAAATGATGAAAAATGTCGACATTCAGGATGATGCTTTTAAATCTATTGAAGCCATTATCAACTCAATGACGCCCTTTGAAAAGGAAAACCCTGATGCCATTCAGCAAAGCCGAAGATTACGTATCGCAAAAGGTTCAGGAAGTAAGGTTGAAGAAGTAACCAAGCTCATTAAACAGTTTGAAGATATGCGCAAAATGATGAAGCAGTTTTCAAATCCTGCCGCCGCAGCAGCCATGATGAAAGGCATGCCGAAAATGCCATTTGGTAAAAGATAATATCGGCTCCAGAAGAACACGATGATTTATAATCCCAATCAGAAATGATTGGGATTTTTTATGTTTGTTTTATCCATTGCGCTATTCTCTTGTAAACGAACTTCTTTTAACTACCAATCAATACACAACCAACTATTTAAATTTTTACTATATTAGTCTTAACCATCCCCGAATAACATAACATCCTTTATTTTCTAAAGAAATTAAATGCTTGTAAAAACTTTCGGAAGCGCCGTATTTGGAGTTAACGCTTTAACAATTACCATCGAGGTAAGCATCAGTCCAGGCGCGAAATATTTTATGGTCGGATTGCCTGATATTGCGGTTAAAGAAAGTCTGCGCCGCGTAGACAGTGCCATTCGCACTGCCGGCTTCCGTATGCCTCGTCAAAAAATCCTGGTCAATCTGGCTCCTGCAGATATTAAAAAAGAAGGTTCGGCTTACGATCTGCCTATCGCCATTGGAATCCTTGCCGCTTCAGGTCAGATCCCTTCAGATGAACTGGAAAACTTTTTTATCATGGGTGAACTATCACTCGATGGAAGCATTCAAGCCATAAAAGGAGCCTTGCCAATAGCGATAAAAGCACGTGAAGATGGCTTTTCAGGCTTCGTTCTTCCCAGGCAGAATGTTCGCGAAGCAGCAATTGTTGATGGTTTAACCGCTTATGGTGTAGATACGCTGAGTCAGGTAATTGCTTTTTTCAATAAAACAGAACTTTTAGCACCTGTTAAAATCGACACCAGAAAAGAGTTTGTTAAAAACATCGCCAACTACGATTATGATTTTGCAGATGTAAAAGGACAGGAAAATATTAAGCGGGCACTGGAAATAGCTGCTGCCGGAGGTCACAATGTGATTTTGATTGGTCCGCCCGGCGCAGGCAAAACCATGCTCGCTAAGCGTTTGCCAACCATACTACCGCCGCTAAATCTGTCAGAAGCACTCGAAACCACTAAAATCCACTCTGTAGCAGGAAAATTGTCGGCAGCAGATGCCCTAATGACCATTCGCCCTTTTCGCTCCCCGCATCATACCGTATCAGATGTTGCGCTGGTAGGGGGTGGGGCAAACCCACAACCGGGGGAGATTTCCCTGGCACATAATGGGGTATTATTTTTGGATGAATTGCCGGAATTCAAAAGAACCGTGCTGGAAGTAATGAGGCAACCATTGGAGGATAGAAAAATATCCATTTCAAGGGCACGTCTTGCAGTTGAATATCCATCAAGCTTTATGTTGGTAGCCTCTATGAATCCATGCCCTTGTGGTTTTTATAATCATCCTGAAAAAGAATGTGTTTGCGCCCCGGGTATCGTTCAAAAGTACTTAAGTAAGATATCCGGACCTTTATTAGATCGGATTGACCTTCACGTTGAAGTTACCCCAGTCGACTTTTCAGAGCTTTCCTCATCAGAAAACGCAGAGAAAAGCGAGATAATCAGAACCCGGGTAATTAAAGCAAGAGAAAAGCAGGACTTGAGATTCGCAGAACAACCTGACTTGCATTATAACGCACAAATGAGTGCTAAAATGGTACGAAAGGTATGCAATATCAGTGAGGCAGGAACCAAATTGTTAAAATCAGCAATGGAAAGACTCGGCTTATCTGCACGCGCTTACGACCGCATCCTCAAAGTAGCAAGGACAATAGCCGACCTTGATAATAGTGAAGATGTGGAACTTGAACACCTTGCAGAGGCCATCAATTACAGGAGCCTGGATAGAGATGGGTGGGCAGGTTAATCCCACGCTCTGCTTTAGTAAACACTGTTTGCTAATCATCCTGGTACGAAACATTATGGCATCACTCATTTTATTGCAGGCTTAACAAAAAAGGAGATAGCAAAAACACCTGTTTACCAAACACTTAACGTCATAAAACAAAATTTAAATCGTTAACAGCTAAATAAGTTTCATTCATCGTTTACACGTTTTGGCATAGTCATTGTAAACAGCCTGTTACATTTAACTAACCGAAATTGTCTCTACCAGGCAATTTCCTAATTGAAAAACAAAACATGAAAAAGACAATTCAAATTTTCAGCATGCTTTTAATTGCATTAACTGTAATGGTATCTTGTAAGAAAGATACAGATCCGGCAGACAAAGATTTTTTCGTTGGTACCTATAACGGAACCGTTTCTTACCGTAATGGTCAAACGACAATTAATAGCTCTGACGGAAAAGTAACAGTGAGCAAAGTGGGTGAAACCTACAACTTTTACTTCGGAAGTAATATCCCTGATATCACTGGTGTAAAATTCGAGAAAACAGGTGATAATTCTTACGTTAGCGTTGGCTCGGGATTAACAGGAATCACTATCGATGCCAGCTCACTTAAAATGCTGGTTGTTAAAGATGGTCAAACCTGGACAGCAAACTGTACAAGATAATATTTGATCACTAAGCAAAAAGTCCCGCATGTCGGGACTTTTTTCGTTATACCAGAGGGGTAATATACTACAAATCATCCTCTTCGTCTTCTTCAGGCTCGTAATGCTCAATCGCCTGTCCAATGGCATTCACTTCCTCATCTTCCTCAAAAATTGGAAGTTCCGTTTTATAATCCAGTTTCAACCAGATGGAAGATGTATCTTTCATGATCTGAATATATTCTTTTCCATCCTTAAAAATGGTATAGGTATCATTTCCTTCAGGAAAAACAGAATAATTTATTGGGCCTATTTCTATATCAAAGGGTTCTTGCATGCTATATGTTTTTTAACAAAGATAATGCTTTTAAACAGTAACGATAGTCGCTCAGTTGATAAGAAATTGAATATCTTATTTTGATCTGGGGTACCTTTGATATGCCCTATGATATCAAGTTAACCACTAAAGCTACTTTGCTTGTTGTCATCATCAGCGAAATCTAAAAACTGCGATAACTAAAAAATTACTTCCTGTTATTTAAAAATCCAACCAATTGTATTACTTTACACCAAACAATTTACGGAAAGATTAGAAGATGAAGTTAACGTTTTGGGGTGCAGCACAACAAGTAACAGGAAGCATGCACCTGCTTGAAGTTGGAAATTATAAAATACTGATAGATTGCGGATTGGACTATGAGAAAGAAACCTATCAGGAAGAAAATCAACAGTTCCCATTCGATCCAACCGATATTAACCTCGTAATTTTAACTCATGCACACATAGACCATTCCGGCAATTTACCTACCCTTGTACGACTTGGTTTTGATGGTCAGATACTTTGTACTCCCCCAACTGCCGATTTAAGCGCTATATTATTGTACGATTCCGTTGAACTGTTTTTAAGAAAGCAAAGCCGGAAACCACGCACCAAGCGAGGTAATTTTAGCGGACCAAAACCTTTGTACCTGCACAAACATGTTATGGACACGATTGATCGGTTCGTAACGATAGCATTTAATAAAGCCTTTAGAATAAATGGCGATATTAGCCTGACTTTTATTCCGGTAGGGCATTTGTTAGGTGCTGCCGCAGCCGTATTAACCATAAACGATAACGGTGAAGAGAAAAAAATAGCCTTTTCAGGCGATATTGGCCGTGAACACTATCCTGTATTGGTGAAACCAGAACCTATCCCACCTGTGGATTACTTTGTTTGCGAATCTACATACGGTGGCCGCTACCATAGCAAAGACCAAACGCTTGAGGAAAGGCTGATCAAAGAAATTACTGAAGCCTGCATTAAAACCCCGGGGCGGTTAATTATTCCCGCCTTTAGTATCGGCCGTACCCAATCCCTGGTTTTTGCCCTCAATCAAATCTTCACTAAAAAGCTGCTTCCTCCCGTTCAGATTTTCGTTGATAGTCCGATGGGTATCCAGGCAACTGACGTTTACAGAAAACACCATAACCTGGTTAACCAAGAGGCAAAAGATTTCTATAAAACCACGGGTGATGAGTTTGAATTCGAACATCTGGCTTACGTTCAAACCATGAAAGAAAGCAAAGATGTTTCCAATTATTTCGACCCCTGCATTATCATTTCTTCTGCAGGAATGTTAGAGGGCGGAAGAATTCAGGATCACTTATATTACAACATTCAGAATTATTACTGTACCATTCTTTTCATCGGTTATTGTGCAAAAGGAACACTTGGATACAAACTATTAAGCGGTGCCCCCATTGTGAGAATAAAAGATCGTGAAATGATGGTTTATGCAACTATTCGTCAAACTGATCTACTAAGCGGGCATGGCGACCATGACGATTTAGTAAATACCATCAAACAAACCGGCAATCCTAAAAAGGTTTTTCTGGTACACGGTGAAGAAAAAAGCATGGAAAGTTTATCTATCGCAATACAAGAAGATGGCTTTGATGTCGAAATGCCCAAAAGGGGAGAAGTGTTTGAGATATAACTTATTCCTAGATTACCCTAAAGCATATACTTATTTACTTTCTTACTTGTCCATTACCTCTAATCACCCATTTATAACTCGTTAATTCTTCTAGCCCCATTGGCCCACGGGCATGAAGTTTTTGAGTACTAATCCCTATTTCCGCGCCTAAACCAAACTGGGCACCATCAGTGAAACCAGTTGAAGCATTCGCATATACTGCTGCCGCATCGACCTGATTAAGAAACCTCGTTATATGATCTGCATTTTCAGAAATGATTGCTTCACTGTGTTTTGAACTATATTCAGCAATATGATTAAGTGCTTCATCCAAATCATCAACTATTTTTACTGCCAGTTTCAAAGATAGAAATTCGGTGCCAAAATGTTCTGGCGTAGCATGGCTCAGCAATGCTGATGGATATGAAGACTTCAATGTTTCATAACTTTTTGCATCTGCATATAACTCCACATCTCCACCGGCCAGGGGGGCTAAAAGTTCGTTTAAGTCAGCTAATCTGTTCTGATTGATGAGAACACAATCTAATGAATTGCACACACTCACCCTTCTTGTTTTTGCATTAAAAAGGATTTGTTTCCCCTTCTCCAGATCACCGGATTCATCAAAATAAGTATGAACTATCCCCGCTCCGGTTTCAATAACCGGAATTTTACTATGCTCCCGAACATAAGTGATGAGCGACTGACTACCTCTGGGAATCAATACATCAACAAAACCTCTGGCATTTAAGAGTGCTTCCGTGGCTGCTCTATCTGCAGGAAGCAAAGTGAGTACATCCGCATTAATCTGATGCTTGGCCAAAACATCATGGATTACATTGGCAATCGCCAGATTAGAAAATTCAGCATCGCTACCGCCCTTTAATACTGCAACATTTCCTGTTTTAAAGCAAAGTGAAAAAACATCTACCGTAACATTTGGCCGGGCCTCATAAATCACTCCAACCACCCCTAACGGTACCCGGACTTTCTGTATCTGCAGTTGGTTTTCCAGTGTCTTCTCCGATAGAATTTCACCAACGGGGCTGTTCAGTTGAATAATATTTTTTACATCTGCTGCAATGTCTTTAATACGCTGCAAAGAAAGCTTAAGCCTATCGTACTTTGGATCGTCGGCAGACATTTTAGCGAGATCTTTTTCGTTCTCAGCAAGGATGCTGTTGGTATTTGAAACCAAAGCCTGTGCAACATCATCAAGAACAACATTGATGGTTCCTTTATCAAGGCCAACCATTGTACGAGTAGCTTTTTGTGCCTTATTGAAATATATTGAATAGTCCATTTTTGTATATGTAGTAGGAGGAAGCAAGCAGCAGCAAGTTATTTTAACACGCACTTTGGCCTTTTTCCACTAATCATTCAGGCTAGATTGCCGAATAAAAATAATCATAATGTACCAGCGGCTTCTGTTTTTTCTGCCCGATCCTTTCCTTGGCCTTATCCGACCCATACTCAGCAATACCTAAACCAATTAGCTGATCATCTTCGTCAACAATTTTGATGATATCACCCTTCAAAAAGTCGCTTTGTATGGCTATAATTCCAACTGGCAACAAACTTGTCGCTTTGCCTGACGTTAAAACTGTTTTAGCGCCATCATTTAATTTTACAATTCCTGTTGCCGAAGTTTCTGAGTGTGCAATCCATTTTTTCTTTCCCGATTTAGTTTTCTCGGGAACAAAGCGGGTGTGAATAATCGCATTGTTTAGTAACCCCGTAAGCACATTATCAGTTGTTCCGTTAGCAATATGAACATTGATACCCAGTTTGGCAACCTTCTGCGCCATTGTAGATTTCGTAATCATACCACCCCGTCCGAACTGCGATTTACCGGTTTGGATAAATGAAGCTAAATTCGCTACGCCGCCAGTTACTTCTTCAATAACCTTCGAAGCCGCCAGCTTCGGATCGCCATTATAAATCCCGTTCACATTGCTGAGAATAATCAGTGCATCTGCATTCAGCATAGACGCAATTAACCCCGCAAGCTCATCATTATCTGTAAACATCAGTTCTGTAACCGAAACCACATCATTTTCGTTAACTACAGGAATAACTTCGTTCTGCAATAAAATCTGCATACAGTTTTTCATATTCAGATAGTGCGCACGGTCGCGAAAATCTTCTTTGGTGACCAAAACCTGTGCGCATTTAATTTGATGAGGCTCAAAGAAATTTGAATACGTGTTAATCAGTTTTACCTGACCAATAGCTGCGAGTAACTGCCGTGTGGTAACAGCATCATGCTTTTCGGAGACCTTAATCAGGCTCCTTCCCGAAGCTACCGCACCTGATGAAACTAAAATAACTTCTATGCCTTGCTTTTTAATCTCTGCCAGCTGATTAACTAAATGCTGAATCCGCGGTTCATCAGGTAATCCATTCCCTTGTGTAATTACATTTGAACCAACTTTAACAACAATTTTTTTGTACCCTAATTTCATTACTAATATTTGATGTGGCAATTTAGCATCTATTTTTTTCAAATCGAATGAATATAAGGGCGATGGTTAATTTTTATCAAAATGATAATATTCGTTTAGTGTAATAACTGATAATCTTTAAATCTGCGAAAATCATCTATATCAGCGGGAGAAACAAATAATAAAAGGGAGTGGATAAAAACCCATACAAGACCGAACCATCTATTCCAAAATCAGAATCTCCGATAAAAAGTTTAAATTGCATAAACCTGAACCAAACCATCATGATGAAACGTATATTTCCCTCGCTGTTTTTGCTTGGTGCAATTACAGCTTGCAACAACCCTACGAAACAAGAAATGAAACCTATAAAATGGCCGGATGCCAAACCTCCAATAGCTGAAGTTAGTCCGTATAAAAGAGTTATTCATGGCGATACCGTTATAGACAATTATTACTGGATGATTGATTATTTTAAAAAAGGTCCTGATAGCAATAAAGTAGTTGATTACCTGAAAGCCGAAAACAATTACCTCGATAAGATAATGAAAGGAACCGAACAGTTCCAGACAGATTTGTTTAAAGAGATGAAAGGCCGGATTAAAGAGAAGGACGAATCTGTGCCGGTTTTTAAAAATGGCTACTTTTACTATACCCGAACCGACGATGGAGAGCAGTACTATAAGTATTGCCGTAAAAAAGGAAGCTTAACGGCTACAGAAGAAATTTTATTAGATATAGATGCATTGGCAAAAGGGCATTCATATTATAGCGCTACAGGATTTTCGATAAGTCCCGACAATAATCTACTGGCATTTGGCGTAGATAAAGTTTCGCGCCGGCAATATACCATTCAGGTAAAGAACCTTCAAACAGGCGAAATATATAAGGATGCCATCATCAATACAGAAGGTGTTGTGGCATGGGCAAACGATAACAAAACCTTATTCTACACTTCAAAAAATCCGGTAACCTTACTGAGTGAAAAAATTAAGAAGCACACACTCGGAACCGATGCAAAAACCGATGCCGTTGTTTATGATGAAAAAGATAATACCAATTATATCGGTGTCTCAAAGTCTAAAAACGGAAAATATATTTTCATTAGCTCGCAGGGAACTTTAACCACCGAATATAGAATACTGGATGCAGACCATCCTGAAAATGCTTTCAAAATTTTCTCACCCCGATTTAAAGATGTATTATATGACGTTTTGCCTGTTGATGATAAGTTTTACATTGTGACCAACTGGAACGCTAAAAATTTCCGCTTGATGGAATGTCCGCTGGATAAAACTTACAAGGAAAACTGGAAGGAAGTGATCCCTAACCGTAAAGATGTTTTACTGGAGTACGGTGATGAATTTAAAGATCACTTAGTGCTTTCTGAACGTAAAAATGGTTTAACGGAATTACGTGTAATCAAAAAGGATGGCACCCATTATTACATCAAATTCGATGAGCCTGTTTATGCAGCCGGAATTGGCTCTAACCCTGAATATGGCGGAAAAACATTGCGTTATAACTACACTTCTTTAACAACTCCAAGCTCCGTATATGACTATGATCTCGAGAAGAAAGATCAGAAGCTGATGAAACAGCAAGATGTTGTTGGAGGTTACAACCCTAAAGATTATATAACCGAACGTGTTTTTGCTAACGCTCAAGACGGCACAAAAATCCCGATAGCTTTGGTATATAAAAAAGGGGTTGAAAAGAACGGAAATGCCCCCCTGTTACTTTATGGCTATGGCTCTTATGGCGCAACCATGGATGCATCGTTCTCATCGCCACGCCTAAGTTTGCTTAACCGGGGCTTTGTTTATGCTATTGCCAATATCCGCGGCGGGCAGGAAATGGGACGCCAATGGTATGAAGATGGTAAGCTGATGAAAAAGAAAAATACCTTTACCGATTTCATTGCCGCAGGAGAATATCTGATTGAACAGAAATATACTTCAAAAGGACATCTATATGCACATGGCGGCAGTGCCGGAGGCTTGTTAATGGGAGCTGTGGTAAATCTCGCCCCTGATTTGTGGAATGGTGCCATTGCCGACGTCCCTTTTGTAGATGTGGTAAACACAATGCTGGATGAAAGCATTCCGCTAACTACCAATGAATTTGATGAGTGGGGAAATCCAAAGAAAAAGGATGCTTACGATTACATGAAAAGCTATTCACCTTATGAAAATGTAGAGAAAAAAGCCTATCCAAATATGCTGGTTACTACAGGCTTACACGATAGTCAGGTACAGTATTTTGAGCCTGCAAAATGGGTGGCCAAACTCCGTGCTTTGAAAACTGATAAAAACATCCTATTGCTTAAAACCAATATGGATTTTGGACACGGTGGTGCCTCAGGGCGTTTTGATTACCTGAAAGATGTTTCCTTACGCTGGGCATTTTTGTTCGCTTTAGAAGGAATTGAGAAATAAAATCATACATTAACCATTTAAGAAATATAAGTTAGTGAGGCATAACTGACTTATATTTCTTAAATCCCTTAAATGGTAAAATCCAAATGAACAACAAACTAAAACCACTACAAATGATTCACCTCGCCTTATGCAGTGGTGTATTCCTTTTTGCATTAATCACGATTTTCCTTAACCGCGACATGATGTTTTTTGATGCCAACCCTGAGCATTCGGCGCCCTTCAACCCAATATTTCCAATCATGGGTTTAATGACCATCACGGCAAGTATCTATTTTTTCAGAAACGTAATTGCGAAGGTCGACAAAACAGCTTCATCCGAAAGCAAAATCAATCAGTACCAAAGTGCATTCATCATCGGCGCTGCATTGTTAGAGGGTGGGGCGCTATTCAATTTAGTGGGCTTCTACCTCACTCATAACGCTTTCTTTTTAATTTTTGCGCTGGCCAATTTTGTATTTCTGGCATTGCGCAGACCAACAAAAGAGAAATTGATTTCAGATCTAAATATTCAATACCCCGATTCAGAAACGTTATAGTTTCAGCATCACCCATCCGCTAAGCGGTTTTTGATTATCAAGCAAAATGGTATAGTAGTAAACGGACTCAGGCAATAACCTGCCTTTAAAAGTTCCATCCCAGCTTACCTTATTGCTTGAAGATTCATACAGAATAGTTCCGTAACGGTTAAACACCCTTACCTGAACCTTCGAATAGGAATCAAGCCCGGGAATATTCCAGGTATCATTAATCCCATCCCCGTTTGGGGTAATTCCGCTCGGGATAAACAACTTATTGTAAACCTTTACATTCATATCATCACTGCTCACCCCGCAACCGTTTAAAGATGTAATGGTTAAGGTATATGTTATGCTTTTAGTTGCTGTACAAACCGGATTCAAAACTGTCGGATCACTGAGAAAATCGATAGGGCTCCAGTTATAAACCACATTGCTTTCGTTGCTGCTTGCTGACAAAGTAACGGAATTTCCAACTACCAGACTTTTATCGGCACCGGCATTGGCAACCGGCACTTTATTTACGGTAACTGTTACTGTTCCCGTCGCCGGGCAGGCACTGCTTTCATCATATACATTTACCGTATAGGTTGTAGTTACTAAGGGAGTAGCTATCGGGCTGGCAATATTAGCGTCGCTTAATCCGGTAGCCGGTGTCCACACATATTTCACACCACCCGAAGCAGTCAAAGTTGTGTTTGAACCCTCGCAAATGGCTACCGATTCACTAACAGAGCTTGCAGGTCTGGTGCCAATGGCTATAGTTATACTGCCTGAGGATGTACAGCCATCAACAGTCTTTACTGATACAGTATAAGTTCCGGCGTTGGCATCGATAACATTTGGTATTACTGGGTTTTGAAGCGAAGAACTAAAGTTCGGTCCTGTCCAGGAGTAAGTAGAGGTGGAAGCCCCCTGCGCCACCAGGCGTAATGTTTCTCCAACACAAAGCGGAGTGTTCCCGGAGGGGGATGGAGCTGGAAGGGGGTTAATGGTAACCGCTAGCACAGAAGAGACGATTCTACACTTTGTATTTCCAAAATTTGCCGATTCACCAACAGCCAGGCGATATAAATATTTACCTGAAGGTGCTCCAGTTAAATCGACCGTCGCCGTGGGTGAAGTTGCACCAACAATATCTGTCCAGCCAGCGCCATTAACATTACTCTGCCACTGAGAAGCTGGTGTGGTATAACCTCCGGCAGTAGATACTGAAGCATTTAAATTCACAATTCCAGAACTTCCCTGGCAATAAGTCTGTGTTAACGAACTGGCCGAACCAAGTCCGGCGGCAATGGTTGGACCGTAAGGACTAAAAGTAATATCATCTAAAGCCAGGTCATTGGCCGGTGCACCACCTGCGCTGTTGTTGCGCATTCTTAAAACAATGTCTGTTACACCAACCGGCGTGGAGAAATTAAAACTCTTTTTAACCCACGTAGGTCCTGAAGATGTAAGGGGAATTTGCCCCGTATTATATGTCTGGATAATAGTACCGTCAGTTTTTTCAATAGTGAAAGTAATGTTTGGCGGGCTGTTATCACTCGAACGGAGCAAATTTACTATCCATGCTCCAAATTCATAAGCCGTATTTGGGCACAGATTAGACACAGTTGTTTTATAAAAATAATCGGTGGTAGATAAGCTGGCGTTTACCACCATCATGTATCCGTATGTTCCTGTCACACTCCCGGTATGATCAAGAGTTGACCACCATACATTTCCTGATGATGCTGTACTCTTCATCACCGTATAAGACCCGTCATTGGGAAAAGCCTGGGCAACATAAGTATAACTTGTTGTACTAGCAGCCAAAGCGCCTGCATATGTTGCTGTTCCGGCTCCAAAATCAATATTCACAATAGGGTCGCCGAGCGATTGTGAGAATACATGGTTATTAAATAGTATAAAAACAATCGTTAAGATGTAAATCAGCTTTGGCTTAAACATATGTCAATATTGATGCTTAAATATCTTCAATCCGTAAGTTTTTTTACCAGTTCAACGACAAAAGGATTAAATGTGTCGACAAGTGGTGGATTAGCCTTTCATTATTACACGAATGAGAAAATCCACTGAAATATGTTCCTTATCTTTACCGGTCAATGGAATACAATGTTCATACCTTAGCGAATGGAATTCGTGTGTTACACGTACCTTCGGCTTCTACTATATCTCATGCCTGCATTATCGTTAATACAGGCTCGCGCGATGAGCCTGAACAAAAGGCAGGTTTAGCCCATTTCATCGAACACTTAATTTTTAAACGAACCGAGAAACGTAGTACCATTCAAATCCTGAACCGGCTGGAAAGCGTAGGCGCAGATTTAAATGCCTACACTACTAAAGAATATACCTGTGTTCACGCTTCCTTCCTAAATCCCTATCTCGATAGAACACTGGAGTTATTCAACGACATTATTTTTCATTCTACATTCCCGGAAGAAGAGCTGGATAAAGAAAAAGGTGTAATTCTTGATGAAATTGCATCCTACCTCGATCAGCCGGAAGAGGCGATCAATGATGATTTTGAAGACATGTTATTTGCCGGTAATCCTTTAGGAAACAATATTCTCGGCACAACAGAGACCGTAAATAATTTTACGAGGGAAGATGTGATCAATTTCAGAAATGCAAATTACCGTACAAATGAAGTTGTAGTAGCTGTTTTGGGAGACTACACCTTTAAAAAGGTAGCAAATAAAGGGAATAAATATTTTTCTGACGTAAAGGAAAATTCTCCAGCAATTAACAGAACAAAACCAGCTGTCTTAAGGCCGAAAATCACCGAAATTTATAAACCTATAGCACAGTCGCATTGTATTTTAGGCATGCAGACTTTTTCTACGCATGACGAGCAGAAAGCGGGTTTAATGTTGCTGAATAACTATTTTGGAGGTAATGGCATGAGCTCAGTCTTAAACCTGCAAATCAGGGAAAAATATGGTATTGCCTATACCATAGAATCAAACTTTTCTCCTTTGAGTGATACAGGTATTTTTTCTATTTACTTTGGAACGGATAAGGAAAAACACGAAAAGGCCTTGTCTTTAATTTTTAAAGAAATGAAGAAATTAAGAGATAATCCTTTGAATGATTTACAGCTCCAGAAAGCCAAAAATAAATTTATCGGGCAAATTGCGTTAAGTGAAGAAAACAGAATCGGCCTGATTATATCGATGGCAAAAAGTCTTATTGACCATAATAAAATCGACTCACTGGAACAGGTTTTTCAGAAAATTAATCAGGTTACCACAACCGGAATTGCTCAGATTGCAAACGAGGTTTTAAATGCAGAGCAACTGAATATTTTCACTTTCAGCCCGATACTGGAATAAATGCTTATTTTTGTACCGATTTTGTTCGCGTAAGGCAAGAACTAACTTCCGCTTAATGAACATCCCTAAACGCTAAAACTTTATCAGGGGTTAGAAATACAATTAATACCTTCAGACCTAGACGTTTGAAAAAAATATTTTATAATGAAATTACCAATAGTAGCTTACGGCGATCCTGTTTTGAAAAAAAAAGGTGCTGATATTGATCAGGATTACCCTGAGTTGAAAGAATTGATTGCGAATATGTTCGACACCATGTACTACGCAAATGGAGTTGGATTGGCCGCTCCTCAAATTGGCTTGCCAATCCGTTTATTTATTGTAGATACTGGTGAAGATGAGGATGGAACCCCTGGTTATAAAAAGGTTTTCATTAATGCCGAAATTTTGGAAGAAACCGGCGAGCCCTGGAACTTTAACGAAGGATGTTTAAGTATTCCGGATATCAGAGAAAACATCTCAAGAAAACCAAATATCAAGATAAAATACCTTGATGAAAACTGGAACGAGCATGTTGATGAGGTAGACGGATTACCGGCACGTGTGATTCAACACGAATACGATCACATAGAAGGAAAGTTATTTACAGATAAAGTGAGTGTTCTCCGCAAAACCATGCTTAAAAGCAAACTTGATGCTATTGCAAAAGGAAATATAAAAACCGATTATAGAATGAGGTTTGTGAACAGAAACAAAAAAAAGTAGGTGGGAATACACTATATGAGATAATGATGGAAAATGGCACAGCTGTTTTCCATTTTTTATTGCCCGTTAGTTACGATTAAGGATGCGAAATCCAAACATTACCTGCTTCCTCTTAGTGACGAGGATAATCTACAGGGCATACTGAGCTTCTAATAATCTTCACTACGCTTTTTATCTCCGTCGAAAATTTGCTGCATTAACTTGCCCCAGGCAAAAGGGTTCAACAAGGGATTCGTTTGAACCATATTCTTGTTCACCATCCGGTCAAAATTATAACGATAATTCTGACTTGAAATTTCCTGACCATCCCTTGGCAAGGTTTGAATTAAGCCATTTATGGAAGCTTTCGATAAGTTCTTTTTTGCAATAGCCATATCATCATCAGCCAGCTTCATCGTTAAGAATTCACGGGTAAATTCTTCAGTTGTTGCCCATGGAAAAACACGTACAGATGGTAAATCTACAACGTTTGATTTTAGTTTGACCATAATAGTATATTTACTATCTGGTGTGCTTTCGGGAATAATTGTAGAAAATTTCTTGTAACCTATGGCCGTAAAGAGAATGGTGTCTCCCGGATTTACGATGAATGTAAAATACCCTCTATAGTCAGCACCTACACGCTTACTGTTTGCAGAAAGGTTAGTAATGGTTACATAGGGGATGACATTTGTACTATCAATATCTGTAATAATGCCTGAAAATTGGATAAGCTTTTCCTGTGTCCTCTTCTGCTGTGCAAAAGTAGATAAAGAAAATAATACGCAAATTAGGGCAACACAAAATCTCATGAATACAAAAGTAATTCTAATAGTAAAACTATCTTGTTAAATAGTGTTAAAGCTACTCTTGCTCTGCCATGTTAACGGCAACTACCGAAGTAATTTGAGGTACAGCCTTCATAATTGCCTGCTCAATTCCCGACTTCATTGTCATGAAACTCATCGGACAAGAACCACAATTACCTAAAAGCTTTAGCTTTACCGTTCCCTCAGATGTAATTTCTTCAACAGAAACATCACCTCCGTCAGCCTTTAAATATGGCCTAATAGTTTCCAATGCCTGTTCTACTTGCTCTGTTAAATTCATTATCAGTTTTTTAAGATTATAAAAATAGTAATTTTTTAGGAATTCACTAGCTGCGCATTATTGATAGATATCTGCTGTGCAACTTTACTGGCTATATTTCCGAAAATTTGATCAAGCAAAGGATGCTGATCAAGCGCAACCGGCTTGCCGGCATCACCAGCTTCGGCAATGCTTTGTATGATTGGGATTTCACCCAAAAACGGAACATCAAATCTTTTGGCAAGTTCGGTTCCTCCACCTTTCCCAAAAATATAATACTTGTTCTCTGGCAGTTCTGCCGGAGTAAAGTAAGACATGTTTTCTATCACGCCTAAAATAGGGATATTAATTCCAGGCATTCTAAACATTGCCAATCCTTTATGTGTATCCGCCAACGCAACCTGCTGAGGTGTTGTCACCACCACAGCGCCTGAAATTGGAAAACTTTGGGTAATGGTGATGTGAATATCGCCCGTACCAGGAGGAAGATCTACAATCAGGTAATCCAGTTCACCCCAGTTGGTATCATTGAATAATTGTTTAACTGCATTAGAGGCCATAGGCCCTCTCCAGGGCACAGGCTGACCAGGATCTGCGAAAAAGCCGAGTGAAAGCAGTTTAATACCATATTTTTCAATCGGAATAATTTTAGTTTTGCCATCCGCAGTTTCAACCGCACCTGGTTTTGCGTCAACTAAATCAAACATGGTAGGCACAGATGGGCCATAAATATCCGCATCAATCAAACCTACCTTTGCTCCATCCTTCGCTAGCGTAACTGCCAAATTACTAGATACAGTAGATTTACCTACACCACCCTTTCCGGATGAAACCAAAATGATGTTTTTGATGTTATCAAGTGAGGAAGTATTAACCGGCACGGTAACTCTGGATGTTACATTGATACTCACGTCTGCCTCTGCAGATACAAAATGTTTGATCGCATTAGTACAGGCATTTTTCAGCATGTCCTTCATCGGACAGGCTGGAGTTGTGAGCTCCAAAGTAAATTTAATCTGGTTATCAGCTATGCTTAAATCTTTAATCATGTTCAGGGTAACCAGATCTTTTTTAAGATCAGGATCTTCAACATTTTTTAAAGCATCCAAAACTTGTTGCGGGCTTATCTGCATCGTATTAATTTAAATTCAAAATTAACAAAACATAGCCACAAATACTTTTATTTAGGCTTTTAAACTGTAATTTTAACACGAAATAAACATTTAATTGTTACGTTTAAGCAATTAACCATTTTAACGACTATATGCGAATACCAAAAATTAGAATCCCAGGAAAATATCTAAAAATCGGGGCGTGGGTTCTGGGCATTTTTTTGATCATCAGTATAGCCTTAGGTGCTGTAGCATATAGTAAACGGGAAGCGCTTTTAAAAAAAATGGTGGCGAAAGCCGTAGCAAAAGCGGAAAAGGATTATGGCCTGGAAATAAAAATTGGTTCTGCCGGTTTTGCCGGACTGAGTACAGTTAAAATGACCTCCGTTTCTGTTGTTCCAAAAGATAGAGATACGCTTTCTCAAATTGGAGAACTAAGCGTAGGAGTTAAGCTTTTTCCGCTTATTTTTGGTAATGTTAAACTTTCCGAAGTTAAACTGGCCAATGGATTTGTAAGCGTAGTACTAAAAGATTCCACATCCAATATCGACTTCCTAAAAAGAAAGAAAAAAGATAGCACAGAGAATAAAGGCAAAGCCAACCTGCCGGAATTAGCCAGTAATATACTTAACCAGGTTCTGTACAAAATCCCGGATGATATGGATGTTAAGAATCTGGTATTTAAATTCAACGATCACGATACAGCTAAACTCAGCTTCGCCACCACAGCAACTATTGACGGAGGTGATTTAAAATCAACAATCAATGTAAATCAAGGCGAGTCAACCTGGCATATTGACGGGCTTGTAAAACCGGGTAAAAAGCAATTAAGCTTCACAGTTTATGCTGATGGCAAAAAGCTTGAGTTGCCTTATTTAAACAATAAATTCCATGGAAAGGTAAGTTTTGACACATTGCAAACTGAACTTAAAGATGCCGGCTACAGCGGCGACGATTATAAGATATCTGGTTCATGGTCGGTAAAAAACATGCTCATCAACCAGGCCCGTTTAGCTGGGAACGACATCGTGGTACAGCGTGCAAAATTGGATGCAGACGTATTGGTTGGCCCACATTATATTGCATTAGATAGTACATCAACCGCCTATTTACGAGACGCTAAAATCCATCCCTTTGTCAAATACACGCTCGGTAAAAACAAAATTTACGAATTAAAACTGGACGCCGAAGAGCAGGATGCTCAGGCTGTCCTGGACGCCTTTCCACAAGGCCTGTTCGAATCCCTTGACGGATTAAAAGTAGAAGGAAAAGTGAAATACAACCTTAACTTTTACCTCGATACCGCTGTTCCTGACAGTGTTCGGTTCAGTTCAACACTTACCCCCCTCAATTTTAAAATCTTAAAATGGGGCAAAACCAATCTTCAAAAAATCAATAATCCATTCGTTTATACCCCTTATGAATATGGAAAACCAATGCGCGATATCACCATTGGTCCTTCAAATCCCAATTTTACACCTTTAAATGCAATTTCTAAGAATTTCATAAATGCTGTTTTAACTGCTGAAGACCCATCTTTTTATACCCATAATGGTTTTGTTGAAGAATCGATCCGCAAATCGATTGCAGTGAATTTTAAAGAGAAGAAATTTAAGCGCGGAGGAAGCACGATTAGCATGCAGCTGGTTAAAAATATATACCTGAGCAGGCAGAAAACACTAGCACGTAAAGCCGAAGAAATACTGATTGTATGGCTCATTGAACACAACCATCTGGTAAGCAAACAGCGTATGCTCGAAGTTTATTTCAATATCATGGAACTAGGGCAGAATATCTATGGCATTGGCGAAGCATCAAGGTATTACTTTGGTAAGCAACCCGCAGATTTAACCATAGGCGACGGTTTATTTCTCGCCAGCATAGTTCCGAAACCCAAGGCATCTATGTATAAATTCATGGCTGACGGCAGTTTGAAACCTTATATGTTTAATTACTTCAGGTTTATGGGTAACATAATGGCCCGTCGTGGTTTGACACCTGGAGATACTTCAGGATATGGCTTTTACAATGTAAGGTTAAGAGAAGGGTTACGCCAATATTTAGCTCCGGATACTGCAGCGGTTGACACAACAGGCTTCGATACCGACGACGAGGATGGAATGCCAACAGTAATCATGCAAGACAAAAATAAAAGTCTCTTCGATCGTATTTTTGGGGGCGGGTCAAAAAAGGATACTCCTACTGTGCAATCATCGGATACCACAAAATCAAAAAAACAACTTAGGCAGGAGCGGCGCGAACAAAGGAGAAGAGAAAAAGAACTAGAAAATGGACAGTAAATTCAATTCGGGTTCCAGTGTTGTCCACCAGCTTTTCAATTGATAAAAACCTCACATGCACAAAATAAAAGTAGAAGATAAAGAGTTTGAGATTTTTTTGGAAAACGAAACTTTAAACAAAAGAATACGCTTATTGGGAATCCAAATGAATGTAGACTACGAATCCAAGTGCCCAATATTTATAGGTGTATTAAACGGGAGCTTTCTCTTCATGGCCGATTTGATAAAAGAAATAGATGTTCCTTGCGAAGTAGCTTTCATGAAAGTGGCTTCTTACGAGGGAACCAGTAGTACAGGACAAATAAAGGAATTAATTGGTTTACCAGAGAATCTCGAAGGGAGAGATATCATTGTAGTAGAAGATATTGTTGATACGGGGTTAACACTAACCCATATTCTAAAAACCATAAAAGAGAAAAGTCCTGCTTCAGTAAAAGTTGCTTCGCTTTTATTAAAGCCTGCTGCATTAAAGTATCAGATTGAGGATTTGGAGTACATCGGCTTCGAAATACCAAATGAATTTGTTGTTGGATACGGATTGGATTATAACGGGCTGGGGAGGAACTTAACTGACATATACAGGGCTACAGCAGGATAACTTTACATTCTATTAATTTATTTTTCGCACCTTTGCGCAACAATCATTTCAAATACAATGACTATACACAAAGAAGGCTACACAACCATTTCCATCACTATCTTACTCATTTTCGTAATCAATGCCGTTGTTGACTACAAATATTATGACATCACCTGGTTACGCTGGTTTATCTATATTTTCTCTGCAGCCTTATTCATCATTGTGTTGCAGTTTTTCCGGAATCCAGGCCGGACTTTTTCCGCCGGAGATAATCTCGTAATCTGCCCTGCAGATGGTAAAGTGGTTGTAATTGAGGAAACAAACGAAGGGGAGTATTTTAAAGATCAACGACTACAGGTTTCTATATTCATGTCACCTGTAAACGTACACATTAACCGCAACCCTATCTCCGGCGTAGTTAAGTTTTTTAAATATCATCCGGGTAAATATTTAGCAGCATGGAACCCTAAGTCTTCGACAGAAAACGAACGAACCACTACAGTAGTAGAACATAAAAACGGGACATCAGTATTGTTTCGTCAAATTGCAGGAGCTCTGGCTCGCCGGATTGTATGGTACGTAAAAGAAGGTGATCAGGTGAAACAAACTGAACAGTTCGGTTTCATTAAATTCGGATCTAGAGTTGATGTTTTCTTACCTGTTGGAACAAAAGTTAATGTAGAGTTAAATCAGGTAGTTAAAGGTGGAATTACGACATTAGCCACCTTATCATAGGATTTTAATTAACTAAAATTCATAAGAAAGGTCAATTTGAATGCATCAAATTGACCTTTTTTGTATTTCAATACTTTATATTAGTCGGTAGCATCATTACCAACCTCTTTTTCATGATCACCACCAAGTGGTCTGTCACTTATCAATCTTTGTGTAGGGTAAGCAAAATCTGATTGGTTTCTCATCACGATGTCCATAATTTCCAGATTGATTTCCTGTCTGATTTTAATGAATTCGGCGTTATCTAGTATGGTAACGAAATAGGATATTTCAACATTCAAACCAGAATCACCAAAACTCTTGAAAGCTACACTTTCATCAGCAGTGCCGTTAAATGAGCGGATGTAAACCGCTATGTCGGAAACAATTTTCTTCACCGAATCTCCGGTTGTTTCATATGTTAAACCAATCGTGAAAACTACTCTTCTAAGATTGCGCAAAGATAGATTTTCCAGTACGCCATCAATCATTCCTCTGTTCGGAATAGTGGCCATTGTTTTTTCAGATGTACGGATCCTTGTGCTTCTAAAACCAACCTTTTCTACTGTTCCTTCAACTCCATCTACTTTAACCAGGTCGCCAACAACGAATGGTTTATCAAGAAAAATAGTAAATGATCCTATTAGATTTTCCAAACTTTCTTTGGCTGCCAAAGCGATGGCAATACCCCCTATACCTAAACCGGTAATCAGCGTAAGTACATTCACCTCAAAAACGAAACCAAGGAGTGTAAAAAATCCGATAAAAATTACGATAGTTTTAAATAGCTCCTTCAAAAAGGGTACGAGCTGATCATCAGACTTATTATCAGTTAAAGACGCCTTGAACAAAAGTACGTGACTGATAAAATCAATTATCCTCAAAATAATCCAGAAAATTGACAGAATGATCATAAATAAAAATATTCTGTCAACACAATCTCCGATGCTTACAGGAATAGATTCCTTAACCTTTCCAACAAGCTTACTATAATGAAATATTGCGACTTCTAAAGGGTGCTTGAGTTGGTTGATCGACAGATAGAGTGTCGAGAGCAAAATGAAGGTCTCTAAAGGCTTGATAAGCAATGACACAAATGCATCATCATGAGACTGGCTGGAGAAACTCCTGAAGAGCTTGAACAAAAGCTTACTTAAAAGTCTCGACACTATCCGTTTAAATAATAGGCCGACAAAAAGAATACCTCCAAACAGACAGTAAGCTTTAACGCTATTGCCCCAAAATATTTGATCAAAAAATGCAGACTCCAACATAAAAAAAAGGTATAAACAAAAAAACCTCCACGAAATTAATCGTGAAGGTTATATCTTATAATAAAGAATATTATTTTCTTAAAGATTTGATACGAGCAGCTTTACCAGTTAAAGCACGTAAGTAGAATAATTTTGCTCTACGAACTTTACCATAGCTATTCACTTCTACTTTCTCGATGTTTGGAGAACTAAAAGGGAAAATACGCTCAACACCAACACCATTGCTAATTTTACGTACAGTGAAAGTCTCGTTTGCACCAGCACTGTTACGTTGAATTACAACACCTTGGTAAATCTGAATACGCTCTTTATTACCTTCGCGAATTTTATAGTGTACGCTCACTGTATCGCCAGACTTGAACGCAGGAAAATCTTTTTTCGCGATGGCCTGCTCTTCAACAAATTTTACTAAATCCATGATTTTAAGCTATTAAATCGATATTTCAACCCGTGAAATTCGGATTGCAATATTAGGGATTTTTTTTCAATAAAAAAAACCTTTTTTATTTTTTCCACAATCTTTTAGAAATCCACATTTACAGATTGTAATTACTTATGTTTCAAAAGATCAGCAAAGCACTAGTTAGAGCAATTATTTGTAGAATAATAGTGTAAAGCACCCGCCATACACCTTATTCACGAATGCATTAATTTTAACTATTTTATTGATCAGCACTAATAATGTTGCTCTAATAAAATTGTAGAAAGCGAAAAAATGAACATTTTTATTCTAACAGATCAGGGCGACGTTGCTTGGTGCGTTCCAACGCCTGCTCATGTCTCCAGTCATTAACCTTTGCTTCGTGCCCGCTTAACAAAACATCGGGCACTTTATGTCCCCTCCAGTCAGCAGGTCGGGTATAAACCGGCGCATCCAGTAGCTCACCCTGAAAACTATCAGATAGGGCAGATGTTTCGTCGTTTAAGACTCCGGGAAGAAGACGAACAACAGCATCAACAACGATAGCTGCAGGTAATTCTCCGCCACTCAGCACATAGTCACCAACTGAAATTTCACGGGTGACGAAAATATCGCGGATTCGCTGATCAATCCCTTTGTAATGGCCGCAAAGAATAATGATGTTTTTTTTAATGGATAACTCATTAGCTGTACTTTGATTAAGGGTTGCCCCATCAGGACTCATGAAAATAATCTCATCATATGTTCGCTCAGCCTGTAATTTTTCTATACAAGCTGCAAATGGTTCTATACTCATCACCATGCCACTGCCACCCCCATATTGATAGTCATCAACGCTTTTCTGTTTATTGGTAGCATAATCCCTAAGGTTATGCACTACAATCTCAGCAAGCCCTTTTTTTTGAGCTCTATGTAAAATAGAATGGGCGAAAGGACTCTCTAACAGAGCCGGAAGTACGGTAATAATATCAAAACGCATGGCACAAAGGTAACTCATCTTTAATTTAATATTAAATAATAGTACAATTCGATCAACACCTGCTCTTCGGGAGTTTAACGGCCACAAGACACCGCATTAAGATAATAGGTAGGGAGTAAAATGTGTTCTACTTATTCAGATATATATCCAGCAATCCATCTGGTAAATCAAGCGTCAAAACCTTTTCTTCATCATCAATTTCAATGATAAAGTCTTCATTCAACGGAAACAGAATTTCAGTGTTTTTGTAAAAAATAGTTGCAACGAACTGCTGTGGGTATTCATTTACTTCCGTGATTTCCCCTAACTCTCCAAGGGTTTCATCAATGGCTGTGAAACCTTTTAAATCAGTATAAAAAAATTCATCTTCATCACGCTCAGGCATGTGACTAAGCGGAAGATAAAGTTTCTTTCTTAACAATGGTTGAGCCTTATCAACATGATCAAGATCGTCAAAGTTGAAATAACCTGTTTTATTAACCTGCAGTTTAGCTGAAGCAACAAAATAGGGAACGAGTTTACCATTCATATCGGCAAAAACCACGTCAAAGCTTAATTTTTCATAATCATCAAATTCGAAAAATATCTGAACTTCTCCCTTTAAACCCCTGGTCTTTGTTACGTAGCCTATGTAAAATGCCTCTTCGTGTTTCATTAGCCTAAATTATAGTATTGTCATTGCGAACAAGCCGGCACAACTGCCGGTTGCCTTTTGAATGGTGGGCATAACGCTAATGACGATCTTAAATAAAAATAGCGTTCCGATAGTCGGAACGCTATTTTCTTTAAAAAAGAGATAGAATTATTCTGCTCCTTCTGTAGTAGTTTCTGCCGCAGGAGCTTCTTCAGTTGCCTCAGCAGCTGGAGCTTCTTCTTCAACAACTTCTTCTGCAACTGGTGCATTTTTAGCTGCGATTGCTGCCGCTCTGTCTTCTTTTTTCTTAGCTTCCGCTGCTAATGCCGCTTTACGTGCATCTGCTTTTGAAGTAGCTAAACCTTCTGATTTACCAGAGATTTTGTCTGCTTTAGCATCTAACCATGCCGTGAATTTCTCATCAGCTTGCTCTTGAGTTAAAGCACCTTTTTTAACACCACCTTCTAAGTGTTTTTTGTATAAAACACCTTTGTAAGATAGGATAGCACGTGCCGTATCAGTTGGTTGTGCACCACTGTTTACCCAGGCTAAGGTTTTTTCGAAGTTAATTTCGATAGTAGCAGGATTGGTATTTGGGTTATAAGAACCTAAACGCTCAATAAATTTACCATCACGTGGAGAGCGGGAATCTGCTACCACAACGTGGAAAAAAGGTTTTCCTTTTTTACCGAATCTTTGCAATCTGATTTTAGTTGCCATTTCTTTTTGTATTTATGTATTCAACATAGTTCCCGGAGTTACATACTGCGGGGCTGCAAAGATAACTAAAATACTGTAAATTAAAAACATAGTTTATTTTCTTTATTTTCAGGTCGTTCTGCAAGAGAAATTTGCATATCACTGAAAAGAATTCGTATTCGAAGAATCATTACCAAAATCATCCTCTATGGTATTTATCTCTTTGTTACAAAACCGGTTGTTTATATTTCAAAGTGTAAAATGAGATACAGAATTTAGGAATGTAACAATTTAAGTTTAAACACTTCTAAATACAAAAGCTAAAACTATGTTATTAACCACAACGCCTTCTGTTGAGGGCAAAAAAATTGTTAAATATGTTGGTCTTGTAACCGGAGAAACCATTATTGGTGCAAATATTTTTAAAGATTTATTTGCGGGCATAACTGATATCGTTGGCGGAAGATCAAGCTCATACGAACGCGTATTGAGAGAAGGAAAAGACACCGCATTAAATGAAATGCAACAATATGCGGCAGCATTAGGTGCAAATGCTATCGTTGGTATCGACTTGGACTATGAAACGGTGGGTAGCGGAGGCAGCATGCTTATGGTTAGCGCCAATGGTACCGCTGTTATTCTGGAAGACTTGTAAAAACATCGGGCTCCTAAATGGAGCCCGATGTTTTAGAAAGAGAGGATATCAATAAGCTTTAGCCATGTAGAGCTTACTTTCTCCGCATCAATATGTTTAATAGCATGATCAAATGGCGTGAATACAATTTCCCGATTCATTTGCCCTGCCATTACGCGGCTTTCCCCATTAATTAATCCTTCAACTGCAGCAACTCCCAGTTGACTCGCCAAAACACGGTCCATACATGTAGGTTTACCCCCACGTTGAATGTGTCCCAAAATAGAAACTTTAGTATCGTAATGAGGATATTTTTCCTGTAAAATCTCACCAACTTTAAACGCTCCACCGGTATCATCCCCTTCGGCAACGATGATAATCTTAGACGCCTTATCTTTACGGCTATGCTCCAGCTTGTGGAGAATATCATCGGCATTCATATTAGCTTCAGGGATCATTATTGCCTCTGCGCCAACACCAATACCACTTCTCAACGCTATTAAACCCGAATCACGGCCCATTACCTCAACAATGAAAAGCCTGTCATGAGATTCAGCCGTGTCTCTGATTCGGTCCACAGCATCGATAACGGTGTTTAATGCAGAATCATAACCAATCGTAAAGTCTGTTCCTGCCAAATCATTATCAATAGTGCCAGGCAAACCAACTATCGGTAAATCGTGTTCCTTGGAAAAAACATTAGCCCCGGTGAACGTTCCATCTCCACCAATAACAACTAAAGCATCAACAGCCTGAGCTTTTAAGTTTTGATATGCCTGATTGCGGCCTTCAATGGTCCTGAAAGCATCGCTACGGGCAGTTTTAAGAATTGTTCCGCCCCTTTGGATAATATTAGCCACAGATTTACGATCCATCGGAACAAAATCATTGTTAATCAAGCCTTCATATCCGCGAACAAATCCAACAACTTCGATATCGTAGTAGATTGAAGCCCTTACTACAGCTCTGATTGCAGCGTTCATGCCTGGCGAATCGCCACCAGAGGTTAAAACACCTATTTTCTTAATCTTATTCATTTTACTGTTTTTTTGCAAATGCAGCAAGACCCTTATCAAGATATTGCAGATATGCATCTATATTAAATTCAACTCCAATCGGAGGAGAAACCAATTCTTTTTCATCTGTGCCCAAAAGTACGTAATAAGGCTGCGAAATTGTGTTAAATCTTTCGGCTTGTAAATGCTTAAACTTTTTCCCAACAGTATTAACTCTTGTTTCCAAGACCTTCGAATCAAATTGTTCAGACTCCGGCAAGGCCGTTTTATCATCCGTGTATAAAGAAACAACGATATAGTCCTCTTTCAGCTTTTTTAACACCCGGGGATCCGACCATACCCTCGCTTCCATTTCCCTGCAGTTCACGCAACCGTGACCAGTAAAATCTAGGAACAACGGTTTTTTAACCTCTCTAGCATAGGCCAGCGCTTCTTCGTAATCGAAGAAACCATCGATTTGGTGTGGAATATGTAAAAAATCAGCATACTTCCTTTTTGAGTGAGCTGCAACAGTTTGTGCTACGGCCGAACCGCCCTCTTGTCCCAACACAAAATCCTGTGTAGACATGGGTGGAACCAAAGCGCTGACTGCTTTTAATGGGGCACCAAACAAGCCAGGTATTAAATAAAATGCAAAAGTAAAAGCAACTCCCGCGATAAATAGTCTTGCAGTCGAAACATATGGCAAGTCGCTATCGTGTGAAAATTTAATTTTTCCGATAATGTAAAAACCCAGTATAAATGCAATTACTATCCAAATCGAAATAAATACCTCCCTGTCCAATATCCCCCAGTGATATGCTAGATCAGCTGTTGATAGAAATTTAAGTGCGAGTGCAATTTCGATAAGTCCTAGAACAACCTTAACAGAGTTTAACCAGCCCCCTGACTTCGGCAGCCCTGTAAGCCAGCTTGGGAATATTGCAAATACCACAAATATCAAAGCTAAGGCGAGAGAAAACCCGAACATACCCATTACAGGTGCTAGAAAACCTCCACTTTGTCCAACGGTAACAAGTAATGTACCAATCAGAGGACCGGTACAGGAAAATGAAACAACAGCAAGCGTTGCCGCCATAAAAAATATCCCTGTCAACCCCTTGGAATCAGACTTTGAATCCATTTTATTTACAAACGAGCTTGGCAGGGTAATTTCGAATGCTCCAAGAAATGAAATTCCGAAAATTAAAAGCACTAAGAAGATAAATACATTAAAGAAACCATCCGTGGCAAGTTCATTCAACGCACTTGCCCCAAATATTATAGTAATCAGTAGCCCAAGCAGAACATAGATGACAATAATTGAAACACCATAAATAACAGCACCTTGAATCCCCTTACCTTTTGTCTCAGCTCTTTTAGTAAAATAGCTTACTGTTAAAGGTACCATAGGAAATATACATGGCAATAAAAAAGCAATCAGGCCCGCTATAAATCCGGCAGCAAAAACGGAGAACAAACTATCCGATCCCCCCTGTCCCGCAACAGTTTCTACTTTTTTAGCCGAAACAACATCATCTTTTTTTACAGTATCCTTAACAATTCCATTTGCGGCACTATCTGCTGCTGAACCGACTTCAGTAAAAACGACATCGTCTGGTACACTGGCCGATGTCGTATCTTGCAACTTAGCCGCATAACTTTTAACAACCGGTAATGCGAAAAACATTATGGTCGTTATTAACAATAATAAAACCTTTTTCATTTGTGTGTGTGTATTGAAGGCGTGAAATTAAGAATAATTTTTAAAGGGTAGGACCAACCGGCCGACAAAGCAACAGATTTTACTTTAAACAGAAACAGTCCCGAGTTCTTCGGGACTGTTTGTAACTAATTTGATGTCAATTATTTATTTAACCGGAACGCTGAATTCAACCTCTTCTGGCGGAAGGCACTGTTTATCATTACAAACCATAAACTCTACTTTCCCTTTAATGGTCGTAGCACCCTTATTCAATTTCACTTTTTGCTGAAAAATAACAGATTTCTCAAAGTAGCTTACATTCATTTTAAAGGTACTCTCATATTTGGTTATTGCCTTTGGTTCAATGGTTTTGCCAACTAGTGAAAAATCTTTTGATGGAGAGAAAGTAAATGTTGTTTTAACAGGTCCACCATCTTTAACGTTTTGAGAATAAATATGCCATCTATCTTCAATCGTTGCCTTAATATACAAAACGGCTTCTGTACTGCTTATTTTTTTTGCAGAATAAGCCCAGGTAACTGGTTTCTCAATTTGTGCCAGGGCACTAAACATGGTTAATAAAACCATCGAAACCACTAAAGTGATTTTTTTCATTGTGTGTTTATTTTGTGTGTATAAATTCTAATTCTTTAAAGTTGAAAGATTGTGATTCGCCCTCAACCTCCAGCAAAATATGCCCGCTTTCTGCAACGTCTATAATCGACCCCTTAAAAACCTTTTCACCTTGTCTGTAATCTGCAGACTGTTTAAAAAGATAAAGCCGCTCAAGATATAAATCCTTTAAAAATTCATATCTGCCTGATCTCAAAATTAGGTAGTATTTCTCCATATAAACGAATAATTTTTCCAGAATATCTATAATTGAAACAGATTTTTGTAAAATTTGAATTACTGAAATCGCCTTGTAAGCGATATTATCGGAAAATTCTTCCTGGTTAATATTGAGACCTATGCCAATTACAGATGCCTTGATTAATGACCCTGTCAGTGTGTTTTCGATTAAGATTCCCCCCAGCTTCTTGTTTTGGAAATATATATCGTTAGGCCATTTGACATTAATCCCATGTGGTATAAAAGCTCCCAAAGCATCGGTAACGGCCAGGCTAACCGCAATAGTTAGATAAAACTGTTTGTTTAAAGGCAAAAAGGAAGGCCTTAAATAAATACTTGTGCTGATATTTTTGCCTGGCTGGCTTTGCCAGACACTTTCAACTTGCCCTCTTCCCGCATACTGATTTTCTGCCATAATTACAGTACCTTCAGCTAATGGCTCGGAATTTGACGCCAAATCTTTCAAAAAGTTATTAGTAGAATCAACCTCTTTCAATCTGATTAAATTTTGACCTACAAATAGTGTTGAAAAAGTGTTATTTTGCAATGTTGAATTTATATAGTTATAATTCCAAAATTAAAGCATTTTAATGGTAAAAAAGAAAATAGTAGCCCTTTCTACATACCTTTCAGAATTGGCCGTTCATGGCATTCAGGAGAAAAAAGGAGAAGATATTGTGCGGTTAGACCTAACTAGTATTCACACGTCAGTAGCAGATTATTTTATTATTGCAAGCGCAAACTCGGGTACGCAGGTTAAAGCCATCGCCGATAGTGTTGAAAAAGAGATATACAAAGCCACTCAGAGCGATCCAAGACATAAAGAAGGCTTTGAATCTGCAGACTGGATCATATTGGATTATTTCGATGTCGTTGTGCACATATTTAAAACAGAAAAACGCCATTTCTATGGTATAGAAGAACTTTGGGGAGATGCAGAAAGCACAAATTATCAAAGCGCATAACCAGTTGAACCACAATTTTGAAAAACAAAATGAACGAAAACCAAAATATTAACGACAATAAACAAGGAAAAAAGCTTCCCAATATACCTAAAAAGCCACAAAAGGGATCCAAATTCAATATCTTTTGGATATACGCAGCCATTATTGTTGCGATTGTTGCAGCCCAATTCTTTTTCACAAGCGATAGCGGAAAAAAAGTGACCTACGAGGTATTTGAAAATAAAATGCTTCTACCAGGTGATGTAGATAAAATTGTTGCTTACCAAAGCGAGGATCTGGTTAGGGCGGAAGTATACATCAATAAAGACTCCCTAAACAAAAAGCCGTTCTACAAAACGCTTAAAAGCACTAGCTCGGTAAATTTTTCAAATACACCAGTACCAACTGTATATTTTGAAGTGGGCGGTAAATTTGCAGATCTAACTGCAAAACTTAAAGACTCACAAGTAAATCTTCCCGCAGGAAGAAAGGCAATTTCTTACATCCCTGAAAACCGAAGCAGTCCGTTTGCAAGCTGGTTTTTAAGCATTATACTACCAGTACTTCTTCTAATTGGTTTCTGGATTTTTATGATGCGCAGAATGGGTGGTGGCGCAGGAGGCGGAGGCCAGATCTTTAGCATCGGCAAATCTAAGGCAACGCTGTTTGACAAAGAAAGCCAGGTAAATATTACTTTCAATGATGTTGCGGGTTTGGAAGAAGCTAAAACAGAAGTAATGGAGATTGTTGATTTCTTAAAAAATCCCAAAAAATATACTGATTTAGGAGGTAAAATTCCAAAAGGGGCATTATTAGTGGGGTCTCCGGGTACTGGGAAAACATTGCTGGCGAAAGCCGTTGCAGGAGAAGCGCAAGTTCCTTTCTTTTCGCTATCAGGGTCTGACTTTGTAGAAATGTTTGTTGGTGTGGGCGCATCTCGCGTACGTGATTTATTCAAGCAGGCAAAAGATAAATCTCCATGTATCATATTTATTGATGAGATTGATGCTATTGGTCGTGCCCGTGGTAAAAATGGGGTAATGGGTGGAAATGACGAACGTGAAAACACCTTAAACCAACTTCTTGTGGAGATGGATGGTTTTGGAACCAATACACATGTTATTATCCTCGCTGCCACTAACCGTGCCGATGTTCTTGATAAAGCACTACTTAGAGCTGGACGTTTTGATCGACAAATCTATGTAGACTTACCAGATGTTATCGAACGTAAACAAATCTTCGAGGTTCACATCGGCCCATTGAAAAAATCCGAAGAGTTAGATACCGAATTCCTGGCAAAACAAACTCCGGGATTCTCTGGAGCTGATATTGCAAACGTTTGTAATGAAGCTGCACTAATAGCAGCCCGTAAAAATAAAACAGCGGTAGACAAACAAGATTTCCTTGATGCTGTAGACCGTATCGTGGGCGGATTAGAAAAGAAAAATAAAATTGTAACGCCTAGCGAAAAACGCGCAATAGCGATTCATGAAGCTGGTCACGCCACAGTTAGCTGGTTACTGGAACATGCAGCACCTCTTGTCAAAGTTACCATCGTTCCCCGCGGACAAAGCCTTGGAGCTGCGTGGTATCTTCCTGAAGAACGGTCAATTGTCCGTCCGCACCAGATGCTGGATGAAATGTGTGCAACAATGGGAGGAAGAGCAGCAGAAAAAGTGATGTTCGACACCATTTCAACCGGAGCATTAAGCGATCTTGAAAAGGTAAATAAACAAGCCAGGGCAATGGTAACCATTTACGGTTTGAATGAGAAACTAGGAAATATTACTTATTATGATTCTTCTGGCCAGAATGAATATAGTTTTTCAAAACCGTACTCTGAAGAAACCGCTTTAACCATCGATAAAGAAATCTCTATCTTAATTGAAGGCCAGTATCAAAGAGCCATTAATTTACTTGAGGAAAACAAGGATAAGCTGATCCAGCTTGCCGATATTCTGATCGAAAAAGAAGTTTTATTTAAAGATGATTTAGAGCAGATATTTGGTAAACGCTTATTCGGAAGCGAAGAAAGCGGCAACACCGGACACATAAGTCCAGTAGAAGCATAAATAAATAGTTTCTAATAATTACATTTGCTACCCTGGTTTAATTATCAGGGTAGCTTTTTTTTATAATGAAAGATAATACGACCGCGAAGGAGCAAATCCTTAAAAAGATAAGAAAAGCACTTTTAGAAAAACGTGAAAACCCTTATCCCAACCTTGAAGAGAGTAAGCTTTATAAAAAAAATACAGATGAACTGGAAGTTTTGTTCGCCGAGCAATTGACTGCGGTTTCAGGTAATTTTATTTTCTGCGAAGATGGTATCGATTTCTTTGAAAACATGCTGCAGCTCGCTGATAAGTTTAAATGGCGTAAAATCTACTGCTGGGAACCGGAACTGCAGGCGTTTCTTAGCAAATATGAATTTCCTTTTTACCAGACTGATAAAGATTTCGAACAGGCGGAAGTTGGTATAACCATGTGCGAAGCTCTGATAGCCCGAAATGGAAGTGTAATGGTATCCAATCAAAGTGCGGCAGGCCGTAGGTTGAGTATTTTCCCCCATCACCATATTGTAATTGCTAAAACCAGTCAGCTGGTGCTTGACCTTAAAGATGGTTTTGCGCTGTTAAAAAATAAATATGGGAACCAGATTCCTTCAATGATCAGTAACATCACTGGTCCGAGCCGAACTGCCGATATCGAGAAAACCTTGGTATTAGGCGCTCATGGGCCTAAAGAACTTTTTGTGTTTTTAATCGATGATTTTAACTAAACTGAAAACACTATTTTAGTTAAAAATTTCTTATTCTAAATTATTAACCATAGTTTTATACTACATACCGATTTAGTATGCGGTATTATAATTATGAGCAAAGCGATCAATACAGTAATTACCGGCACCGGAAGTTATATTCCTGAGAACATTATTTCTGGTAAGGAATTCCTCAATTCCACTTTTTTCGAAAACGGAAATCGTTTGGAAAAGGAAAATGCAGAGATTATTCATAAGTTCTCTGAAATTACAGAAATTGTGGAGCGTAGGTATGCATGTCCCGAGCAATTGAGTAATCATATTGGTGCCAAAGCAGCTGAAAAAGCAATTGAGAATGCTGGTATTGATAAAGAGTCGCTCGACTACATCATCTTCTGCCATAATTTTGGGGACATTCCTCTCAATAGTAACCGTACTGATGTTTTGCCGTCTTTGGCGGCAAAGGTAAAACAGCAGTTGGGTATTGTAAATCCGGATTGTGTAGCTTACGATATTATTTTTGGATGTCCGGGATGGGTTCAGGGATCTATACAAGCTGATTATTTTATCAAGAGTGGAGATGCCAAACGAGTACTTGTAATTGGAGCTGAAACTCTTAGCCGGATTATTGATCCGCATGATAGAGATAGCATGATCTTCTCTGATGGTGCGGGAGCAGTTATCTTTGAAGGCAAAGAGGAGAATGAAGAGAAAAAAGGCATCCTCGCTCACAAAACCGAAACACATGCGGTAAATTATGGCAATTTACTAACCATGGGCAAAGGTTCACATCCCGAAGAAACAAGCGGTAATTACTATCTGAAAATGAATGGCAGAAAACTTTATGAGTTCGCTGTTGTACAGGTTCCTCAGGTAATAAAAAAGGCCATTGATAAAGCGGGCCTGGATGTTGAAGATGTAGATATCGTATTTGTCCATCAGGCCAATGGTAAAATGGATACTGCCATCATGAAACGCCTGTTCAAACTATATGGGAAAGAAACAGTTCCCGAAAACCTCGTTCCTATGACAATCTCCTGGCTGGGAAACAGTTCGGTTGCAACCGTACCCACCCTCCTGGATTTGGTTCTGAAAGGACAGGTGCAAGGTTATAAAGTGAAAGAAGGAGATATTGCTGTATTTGCATCAGTTGGAGCAGGAATGCATATTAATGCATTTGTGTATCGGTTTTAATTGATTCGCTTCAAACCGGCTTTTGCCTGGCTTTCAATACTGCTTTCATACTCGTGATTCTTCATTGATATTGCAAGGTTAAAGGCCTCTCTTGCTTTGGCAATATTATTTTTTTGCTCATAAACTTTACCCATTTGCAAAGCTGCATTTGCGGCAAAATAATATTTTTGGTTTTTACCAAGGCTAATGGCGTTCTGATAAGCTGCTAATGCTTGGTCGTCTTTGCCCAGATCGTCATATATTCGTCCGAGGCGATAATTAAATTCAATTTTGTCACGGTCATTGGGATAGTCAGCCGTTTTTTTATTATCAAGGATTTGCTGTGCCTTTCCAAAATATCCGCCATCAAAGAGAAGTCTGGCCCTCAATAAGTCTACGTTTGGGATTAATGCAATTGCATCATTTTTTGCCTGCTTATCTTTTTCCATATAGCTATACCCACTATTAATGGCTTTGGTGCAATATGCACTGTATCCGCTTTTATCTCCCTTAAGTAAGGAAATCCAAGCCAAATGAAGGTTTGCGTCCTTAATAAAGTTTACGCCTTTGTTTGATTGCAAAAATCGGTTAAAACACAGGGTGGCGCTCAGGTCCAACTTATTTAATCTTGCCACGCCTTCCAGGTAATCTAAATAAGGAAAGGATTGATAAAGACCTCCATCAGGTCTTTTCGACAAAATTGATATTGCCTCCTCACTATGTGAGTTTTTGATACAAACATAGCTTCGTAAATAACTCTTAAGTAAACTCGTATCAGCAATCCGTTCGGTATATTTCATTGTCTTGAAGTAGGCTGACGGACTATGTGCAACGTCTGTTAGCACATATGCATAGTAAAACACAACCTCCTCATAAAATGGCTCATAAGTAGATTTTGGTAAGTTATCTGCAAGTCGTTCAAACATATTTAATCCGGTTTGCAAATTGCCTTTTATGCCAAAAGTTGAAAGGGCAGTTTTCAAAGCCCCTTCTGGGAGATTTCCAAGCACGGCATTGATCAATCCAAGCCCTTTGTAATTAAGATGAAAATTAGGAAACTTATTGGTGTTTTCAAGTAATAGCGCATTGGCTCTTTTCACCTCCATTGCTGCATTAAAATATTCACCAAACCGGCCTCGAATTAAAGCCCACTGCAGATTAATTTCTGCCTGTGCATACAAGTAGTAAGGTGATGCTTTATCGTCGTCACTGATCTGATCTAGCCTTATCGATTTATTTCCTTTTAGTCTGTCAAAATCTGCCTTACTTTCGGATGTCAGGACTGTAAAATAGTCAACGTAATTTTCCAGCAATGGTATAATGGAATTGCTAGGGTGTTGTTTTTTTTCAGTTGAGATATAAGCACGGGCATTTCCAAGCTTGAGTTCGAAAATGCTCTTATAGGCATTTAAACAATTAGCATTAAAATCGAAGTTGGCAAACAAAGACAGGGGAGAGGCAATGAATAAAATCAGGACAAATAAACGTGTGCATTTAGCCATTCGAAAAAGTTTCAGTTAAGCGCTGAATTAACAGCAGAAATTCACAATTTAACAAATATCTACATTTAACGCAGAAATCAAATTGTTGTTTTATCCATAAAAAAAGCGTCGCAATTATCATTGCGACGCCTTTTAAATATGATTTGATAGTTTCTTATGCTTCAGCTACTTCATGAGTTAAAGCCTCATCCACTAAAATACGTCCGCAGTGTTCGCAAACAATAATTTTTTTACGCTGACGAATATCTAACTGACGTTGTGGCGGAATCTGATTGAAACAGCCAGAACAAGAATCACGGTCGATAGTTACTACAGCAAGGCCATTAACTGCATTTTTACGAAGACGTTTGTATGCAACCAGTAACCTTTCTTCAATCTGAGGTTCTGAACTGTCAGCCTTCTTTAATAAGTCCTGCTCTTCTTTCTCAGTTTCTGCAGTAATTACATCAAGTTCTGATTTTTTAACATCAAGATCTTTCTTTCTACCTTCTAGGTCAGCTAAAGCAGCATCATAGATTTCAGTTTTTGAAGTAATTTCAAAACCATGTTCCTTGATTTTTTTCTCAGAAACCTGAATATCTAACCCTTGAATCTCGATTTCTTTAGTCAAAGCATCATATTCACGGTTATTTTTAACCTCTTTTAATTGAGTATCGTATCTTTTAATTGCTGCTTGCGCATCCTTAATAGTATTTTTACGGGTTACGATTGCGTCCTCAAGATCATCAAGCTCACCTTTGATTTTCGAAATCCTGGTCTCCAATCCTAAAACATCGTCCTCTAAGTCAGCTACTTCCATTGGTAGTTCGCCTCTTACCTGACGAATTTTATCAATTTTAGTATGAATATTTTGTAATTCGTATAAAGCCTTTAGCTTCTGTTCTACGGTTTGTTCCATTAAAACAAGTAATTTATGGGGTTTGTATTTTGCTCCGTTAAACGGATCGCAAAGTTAGTAAATTTTTTTTGAATAATTTCAAGCAATAAATCTGAGGTAAATTGTTCAGTTTCAAAGTGTCCGATGTCGGCGATGATGATTTTTTCTTCTGCATCAAAAAACTCATGGTATTTAAAATCAGCGGTTATAAACACATCTGCTCCCGCAGCAATGGCCTCCCTCAATAAAAAACTTCCAGCACCTCCGCAAACCGCAACTTTTTTAATTCTTTTACCAACCGGTGCAGTATGTCGAATTACTTTAGCCTGCATACTATCCTTAACCAAATGCAGGAAATCATAAGCGTCCATATCATACTCGAGCCAGCCCACCATGCCCGACCCGACCAAATTATGCTTATTCTCCAGCTTATAGATATCATATGCAACCTCCTCATAAGGATGATTCTCAAAAAGCGCAACTAAAACCTTACGCTCAACATGGGTTGGAAAAACTACTTCGATTCTCACTTCAGGTTCTCTATGCCTAATACCTTGTTCTCCAACAAAAGGATCAGATTGTTCGTTGCCTTTAAAAGTTCCGAAACCTTCAGCATTAAAACTGCATTCACTATAGTTCCCTATATTACCTGCTCCTGCATAAAACAAAGCCGAACGTAACTGTTCTGCCTGACCCGTTGGGCAATAGGTTACCAGTTTTTTTAACAACCCGGCCTTAGGAGAAAGTACCTTCGTACCTGTAAGCCCCAAACGCTCGCAGATACGTGCATTTACGCCAGTATGTATGCTGTCCAGATTGGTATGAATGGCGTAAAGTGCAATTCCATTCCTGATCGCCTTTAAAACTACCCGCTCAACATAATTCTTTCCGTTAAATTTCTTTAATCCTTTAAAAACAATCGGATGATGGGTGATAATCAAATTACAACCAGCCGAGATAGCCTCATCCACAATGGACTCAACACAATCCAACGCAATCAATGCTGCATGAATTTCCATATTGGGGTCGCCTACGATCAAACCCGAATTATCGTAATCTTCCTGATAATGAAGAGGTGCAATACTTTCTAAATAGTTGGTTATCTCTGCTAATTTCATTTGATAAAGATAAAAAAATTGACAAACAGAAAGTCCGTTCAGAAATAATCTCCAAACGAACCCAATTGTTGAATCAACCTCATTAAAATTATTTTAATCAACAATTGCACCCTGCAATTATTGAAATCCTCCACCCATTCTTACCATTTGTAAGCTTTCAAATACAGCTTTCTGATTATATTCAAAGGTGAGGCTTTTATGGTTAATTACATCCACAATCGTCCCGATCATACATAAGCCACCTGTAAAAAAGTATAAAATACCCATTCCAATTTGTCCGATAACAAACCTGTGAATCCCGGCGAAGCCCAGAAATCCGATTAAGGATAACAAAAGGATTTCTGATGGCTGCTTTCTTCTACTACCATAAATCATTAAAAAATTGCGTAATTGTTGTTCATTTAAACCTGTTGTGGCTTGTTGTAAGTATGCATATTCCTCAGGCGTTATTCCTGGTAACGACATTAAGGGCGATTGAAAGATATCCATGGTTGCTGTTTATTTTATTGTTAAATTTTTATGTGTTCTTTGTTGTTCTATTAAGCTGTAAATTCTATAAACTATAATTAAAATTGCCGGCAAGCCAAACCAATGTTCAGAAAAGCTCTCATTAAATTGGCCATGAAAAATATGACTGATTGACCTGCCCAATCCACATCCCGGACACCAGCCCCCGTAACCTAAGTTAGCAAGCGGACAAAGTGTAAAGTGATGCTCATGGCCATTACTTGTAGCCAATAACACTAAAGCCGTCACCCAGAACACCAGTTCCATTGGGAAGTATTTAATGTAATTCATCTTTTCAATTTATATCTTTTAGAAGGTTTCAACTTTCCTTTGTTACAGGAACATATGTTTATTCGACGAACTGTAAATATAATACGACGAATTCGGACTGGCAACCGAAGAATCAAAACACAAACTAAAAACCTTTAATAAAATTACAGGTTAATATTAAAGATAAGCTTATTTTTGTGCCTTGAACATTCGTGATTTACTAAACAGATATAAAAGCAACGATAGGGTAACACAGTTTACCAAAGCGTTGAATGCCTCTAAAAACCCGAAGATACAATTAAAGGGTTTGGTAGGTTCGGCCGATGCCATTATTGCACTTTCCTCTTACTTTTTGCTACATAAACCTATGCTGTTTGTACTTCCTGACCGGGAAGAGGCCGCATATTTTCAGTCAGATTTGGAAAGCATTTTAGACAAGCAAGTGCTGCTATTCCCTTCATCATATCGGAAATCTTTTGACTTTACACAGGTTGATACAGCTAATGTGCTCGCACGTGCAGAAGTCTTAAATGAACTTAACCATGACTCGGAATACGGAAAAATTGTTGTTTCTTATCCGGAGGCTATTGCAGAAAAGGTTATCGATCGCTCGGCCCTCGAAAAAAACACCCTTGAGATAAGCATTGGAGCGAAATTAGGAATCGATTTCATAAACGAATTTTTAATTGACTACGATTTTGATAGACGAGACTTTGTTTATGAACCCGGACAATTTTCTATCCGGGGGGGTATTGTTGATATCTTTTCGTTCTCCTCCGATTTGCCATACAGGATTGAGTTCTTCGGCGACGAAGTAGAAAGTATCCGAAATTTCGAAATAGAGAGTCAGCTTTCGGTTGGCGACGTTAAGTCCCTAACTATCGTACCAAATGTTCAGGCTAAATTCTTAACTGAAAGCAACATCAGTATTCTCGATTATATAGATCCGGATACACAACTCTGGTTTAAAGATGTAGAATTCACGTTAGACATTGTCAAATCCGGATACAAAAAAGCTGTTGAACTCTGGAAGGCCTTATCTGCCAAAGATAAAAGTCAAAATCCGGACTGGATCGACCCAAAGTTTGCTTTCACTGATGAAAAGCTATTAGGCGATCATTTACATGATTTTCCCCTGGTAGAATTTGGAAAACAGTTTTTTTATAAAACCGAAGAGCGATTCGAATTCGATACAAAACCACAACCATCCTTTAATAAAGACTTTAACCTTCTCATTCATAACCTAAAAGAAAATGAGAAAGAAGGAATCGTTAATTTCATTTTTACCGACTCGCCAAAACAGATTGAGCGCCTATATGCCATTCTGGAGGACATTGATAAAACCGCTAAGTTTACCCCGATTAATAGCATGCTTAGAGAGGGTTTTATAGACCCCAAAATTCAGACTGCATTTTACACCGATCACCAGATATTCGACCGATATTACAAATACAAACTAAAGAAGGGTTATCAGAAAAGTCAGGCCATTACATTGAAAGATCTTCGTGAATTGAAATCCGGAGATTATGTTACACATATCGATCATGGAATAGGTAAATATGCAGGCTTGGAAAAGGTAGAGGTAAATGGAAAAACTCAGGAAATGATCCGCCTCATTTATGCAGATAATGACCTTTTGTATGTCAATATTAACTCATTAAACCGCATCGCAAAATATAGCGGCAAGGATAGCGGAATACCCAAAATGAATAAGCTAGGTACCGATGCCTGGGATAAACTAAAAAAAACAACAAAAAAAAAAGTTAAAGACATTGCCAGAGATTTGATAAAGCTTTATGCGTTACGCAAAACCCAGGCTGGTACCGCTTTTTCTCCCGATGGCTATTTGCAGACAGAATTGGAAGCATCCTTTATTTATGAAGATACCCCCGATCAGTTAAAGGCCACCCAGGATGTTAAAAAGGATATGGAATCACCACACCCGATGGATCGTTTGGTTTGTGGTGATGTGGGTTTTGGTAAGACTGAGATAGCTGTACGTGCAGCATTTAAGGCAGTAGCCGAAGGTAAACAGGCTGCAATCCTTGTACCTACAACTATTCTTGCCTTGCAGCACTTTAAAACTTTCTCTGCACGCTTAAAAGATTTCCCCGTAACCGTCGATTACATCAACCGGTTTAAAACCAGTAAACAGATTAAAGATACGCTCGCCGAAGCCGCAGCAGGAAAGGTGGATGTTTTGATTGGAACTCACCGCTTGTTAAGCAAAGATGTAAAATTCAAAGATCTGGGCATTATGATTATTGATGAAGAACAGAAATTTGGCGTTACAGCAAAAGAAAAACTGAAAGCACTGCGCGTAAATGTTGATACCTTAACCTTAACGGCGACCCCTATACCACGAACGCTACATTTTTCTTTAATGGGCGCAAGAGACTTGTCTATCATTAGCACCCCACCACCCAATCGTCAGCCTGTTAGTACAGAATTACATGTTTTTAACGATAAGTTGATTCAGGAAGCGGTTCAGTTTGAACTGGATCGGGGAGGACAGGTATTCTTCATTCACAATCGCGTGAATGACTTACCACAACTCGGCGGCCTCATACAGAAACTGGTTCCCAAAGCCCGTATTGGGATTGCCCATGGCCAGCTGGACGGAGATGCACTGGAAGATGTAATGCTTGATTTCATCAATGGTGAAAAAGATGTGCTTGTAGCCACAACAATTATTGAGGCGGGCCTGGACATTCCAAACGCCAATACAATTATCATTAACCACGCGCATATGTTTGGGTTAAGCGACCTGCATCAAATGCGGGGAAGGGTTGGCAGAAGTAACAAAAAGGCATTTTGTTATCTCTTGTCGCCCCCGTTATCCACACTAACTTCTGAGGCCAGAAAACGCCTTAGTGCCATAGAAGAGTTTTCGGATTTAGGGAGTGGCTTTAATGTAGCCATGCGCGATCTTGATATTCGCGGAAGCGGTAACCTCCTGGGTGCTGAACAAAGTGGTTTTATTGCCGAAATAGGCTTTGAAATGTACCATAAAATTTTGGATGAGGCCATTCAGGAACTAAAAGAAGCCGAATTCAAAGGTCTGTTCGAAAATGAACCGACACGTCCGTTTGTTGGTTTCACCCAGGTAGATACCGATCTGGAGCTGTATATTCCGGATGCCTATATTACCAATATTACTGAACGTTACAATCTGTACACCGAACTCTCAAAGCTCGATAGCGAAACGGACTTGGCAGTATTTGAAAAACATCTGGCCGATCGGTTCGGACCGGTGCCGCCACAAGTAAAAACTATGTTAAGTGTTGTTCGATTACAGTGGTTGGGTAAGAAACTGGGTTTCGAGAAAATCAGCTTCAAGAAAAACAGTTTAAGAGGGTATTTTCTTAGCGATAAGCAATCATCTTATTTTGATTCCGCTACGTTTACTAAAATTCTTACCTTCGCACAAAATCATCCCCGAATGTGTAATTTGAAGGAAGTTAAAAATACCTTGCGAATTGCCTTTGATAATATCAGTAATGTTGATGAAGCAATTGAAACGCTAGGCCTTATCGATTAGCTATAACATAAATTTTAACTCCTGATGGATCCAACCTTGTTACTAGATTTAGTAAAGATGAAAATGCCATACGGTAAATACAAAGGCTATCTGATTTGCAATATTCCTGAAAGCTACTTGCTATGGTATAAAGATAAAGGATTTCCTAAAGGCAAGTTGGGGGAGCTTATGGCAACGATGTTCGAAATCAGAGTCAATGGCCTCGAATATTTACTTACACCACTTAAAAGCCACTAATTCAATCTGTAAGGGGCAATCAGTTGAAACTCCGGAATATCAACATCAAACTCTGATTCATCCATTAATCGTTTCATTAGGTAAGTACCCTGCATACTGCCCATATCTGTCTTTAAATTGCATCCTGAAACGTAGACATGAGTTTCACCTGGCTCTATCACGGGCTGAACGCCCACTACACCTTCACCTTCAACCTCTCTGTGGCTGCTGTTCGAATCATAAATAAACCATTGACGGCGCATAAGCTGTACTGCGAAATCCGAAAGATTAGATATCTCAACACGATAGGCAAACATGAAATGTTCGTTTGCCGGATTTGAATATTCTGGCTGATAAATGGTCTCTACCGAAACCTTAACCCCATCTGTAATAGCTGTAACCATCATTATTTACTAATATAGAAAAAAGATTTCAAAAATTAGGCCATTACACTAGTTGCATCATAATTGCCAAACTTCTCTGCCACCTCTTCCAAAATACTATATATATTATTTACATTCTGCTCGGCAACCAACCGCATTCGGTAAGGCTTAAAATCGGGTAACCCTTTAAAATAGTTTGCGTAATGTCGCCGCATTTCAAAGATGCCTGTTTTAGGACCTTTCCAATCTAATGATTTATCCAAATGGGTCCGGCATACTTCGATTCGCTCCGCTATAGTAGGACCTGCTAAATGCTTGCCGGTTTCAAAAAAGTGTTTTACTTCACGGAAAATCCATGGATATCCTATGGCCGCACGTCCAATCATAATCCCGTCCACTTCGTATTCCATCCGCCAGTTTGCAGCCTTTTCCGGACTATCTACATCTCCATTTCCAAAAATAGGAATCTTGATTCGCGGATTACGCTTGATTTCTCTGATTAGTGTCCAATCGGCTTCACCTTTGTATAACTGCGCCCTGGTGCGGCCATGTATGGTTAACGCCTGGATACCTACATCCTGAAGCCTTTCGGCAACCTCATACACATTTTTGCTATCATCATCCCAACCTAATCGCGTTTTCACGGTAACCGGCAAATGCGATGCTTTAACAACCGCTTCTGTCATCTTCACCATTTTATCGATATCGCGAAGCAAACTCGATCCCGCGCCTTTACACACTACATTCTTAACAGGGCATCCATAGTTAATATCTACCAGGTCTGGCCCTGCTGCAGAAGCAATTTCAGACGCTTCGCGCATATGCTCAATATCACCCCCAAAAATCTGAATCCCTATTGGCCGCTCATATTCAAATATATCCAGTTTTTGTATACTTTTTGCCGCATCTCGAATCAATCCTTCTGATGAAATAAACTCTGTATACATCAAATCTGCTCCGTTTTGCTTACAAACATACCGGAAAGGTGGATCACTTACATCTTCCATCGGTGCAAGCAATAAAGGGAACTCACCTAAATCTATATTTCCTATCTTTACAGACATTTATCTATCTTCAACTATTTATAAAACATACAAAGGTACAAATAATGAATTTTGTAACACCTAACGATGAGGAAATCAATCCTTTCTTACAATTACTTTTACTTTTGGCTTACGCAGTTGCAGGTGCAGTAATCTTTAGCTTCATAGCCATAATAATTGTGTTTCTCATTTATGGAACAGGCATCATAAGCAATTTGAACCTGCTTCTTTCGGGCGACCCGCGGTATCTCACCGGATTTAAAATCATTCAGATTCTGAGCTCGATTGGAACATTTATTCTTCCCCCAATAGCCCTGGCATATACTGAACGTAAAAAACCTAATCAATTTTACAGTTTTGGCAAACCTCAGCTCCTGTTGCTTACCATAGTAGTTTGTACCATGATTGCCAGCATGCCCTTTATGGAATGGGTAGCTACGGCCAATCAAAAAATGATATTACCAGAGTTTTTAAAGGGTGTAGAGAAATGGATGAGAGACAAAGAAGACGCTGCGATGAAAGTAACCATTCAGCTAATTACAGTTAGGAGTAACCTGGATTTTGTGGTTAATCTGATCATGATAGCCATTCTACCAGCAATAGGAGAGGAACTAATGTTCAGGGGAGGCATTCAAAGATCGTTAGATAAAGCTTTTCGTAATCCACATGCCGCTATCTGGCTCACTGCAATCATCTTTAGTGCCATACATGTTCAATTTTACGGATTTGTTCCCCGAATGCTGCTGGGAGCAGCTTTTGGCTACTTATATTATTTTAGCAGCAATCTTTGGTATGCTATTATTGCGCACTTCTTAAACAATGCCTATGCCGTTTGTGCTGCATTTTACATGCAAAAACATCATATGCCACTTGATAAAGCGGATCAACCGATCGGTTTTCCCTGGTATGGCTATTTGCTTAGTGCGATAATAACCATAGCTTTGTTTAAATTTTTTAAAGATAGCGCAGAACGTGAGCGAAAATTGGATTAAAGTATATACTACAAGCAATGCGTTTGCAGCTGAGGTATTAAAACAAGGGTTAACAGAGGCAGGCATTCCCGCTGTTACAATAAATAAACAACTCTCTGCCTACAATATTGGTGAGATTAATGTTCTGGTGAACAAGGTCGATTTCGATAAAGCTATTGAGTACATTGTCCAAAATGAAATTGAATAATTTCAAGTCATTCACACCACTTCATAAATATTATTCCTAGTATGAAAACCAGAGCAATAACCGCCTTTTTTTTTACCATTGTGATGCTCGCATCAATCTTTTTAGGTAGCTATACTTTTAGTGCTTTTTATCTCTTGTTAAGCATATTGTCACTATTGGAATTTTATAAACTGATCAAAAATTCAGGCATACGTCCACACCGAAATATAGGAGTTGTAGCTGGTGCGCTTATTTTTTTCATGGCCGCAGGCATACACTACCTACAGTATGATGTAAAATATCTGCTTTTATGTATCCCGCTCATCTTCTCTGTATTTATCACCGAGCTTTATAAAAAGAACAAAATCCCTTTTGCCAATATCTCTTACACATTTGTGGGTTTTGTTTACGTTACAATACCTTTCTGTTTCTTTCATGCATTAGGCTTTTTAAGAAACTGGAACGAATATAACTTTCACTACCCACTTGCTTTTTTATTAATGTTATGGGCAAATGACACCGGAGCCTACCTTTTCGGGGTGAAGTATGGAAAGCGGAAATTATTTGAACGTCATTCGCCAAAAAAAAGCTGGGAAGGGTTTTTAGGAGGAATATTTGTGAGCGCTGTAGTTGCATTTGGCCTCTCTTTCTGGTTTACAGAAAGCCCTGTATGGGTTTGGATAGGAATGTCTGTTTTAATTTCGAACTTCGGAACCTTGGGAGATTTAGTTGAATCTATGCTTAAACGCAGTTTAGATACTAAAGACAGTGGCGGACTGCTTCCAGGTCACGGCGGATTGCTAGATCGTTTTGACGGTTTATTGCTTGCCGCTCCGGTGGTATATGCATATCTCTATTTAATTTTATATTAAATTCAGAACAGTACAGGACAATTACTTGCGCATTAAACTGCACATTTATTACTCGTCAACCTTTTCTAACCGGGTAAGCAATGATTCTAAGTTTAAAAATGAAAACAATTGGTTTAAGTATAGCGATATTCACTTTGCTATCTTTATCCCTACAGGCACAATTTTCTAACATTAAAAATGATGTCTTCTGGTATACTAAAGATCAGCAGCCAATATATAGCCAGGGAGGTGGGATATTTAAATTTACTGATCCCATTTCTAACCAACAAAAGTATTACTGGTACGGGGTTCATTATGCTGAAGCAGACTTGTACCGCCAAAATCCTGCAATTACACACCATAATGCAACATTTGAATCAGTTACCTGTTACAGCTCTACAGACCTAATAAACTGGTCCAGAGAGAAAGATGTACTCACAAAGGAATACCTTAATAGTTATGGAGGTAAAACATGGGTTGGCCGTTTGGGTGTCGTTTTCATAAAATCGCTTAAACAATATGCAATGTTTGTTCAGCATGGCAAAAAGCTCCTTATTACAGTTTCCAGCTCTCCAACGGGAAATTTTACAATCCATCAGGAAATTGATATGACGCCATTCATTGGCACCTCAAACACCGGAGATCAAACCGTTTTTACGGATGAAGGAAGCGGAAAATCCTACCTCATTTATTCATACGGCCGGGGTCGGAACAAGATCTATATTTCTGAAATCGGTGTTAAGGAAAATAAAGTAACCATACTGGATTGCACAGAAGTTTTCAAAGGAGAAAGCCGGGAAGGGAATTGCATGTTCAAATACAATGGGAAATATTACATGTGTGCATCAAACATTTATGGATGGGATTCATCTTATGCTTACTTTCTTGTAGCAGACAATATTCGTGGCCCCTATAAACCCCACAATAGCATGAAGATCATGCAGGGCTGCGAAAACGATTTTGCACATGTTACACAAACAGGTTTCTTCGTATCCGTTAAAGGAACCAAGCAGGAAACCATTATTTTCTGCGGCGATCGATGGGCTAACTTTGCAGGGAACGGGTTGGGCTACAACCAATGGACTCCCTTATCTTTCTCCGGAGCAGAGCCATATTTCAATTCACTAAGTTCATGGGATCTAAACGAAAAAACCGGAGAGTGGATTGTTGGTGATGCTAACAATTATGCGTTAAACGGAAGTTTTGAAGCCGATAGAAACCGTATTCCGAGTAGCGTAAAGCCTGTTCAGGAACAACTTACCGGCTGGAACACCGTAATAACCAAGGGAAACAAAATAAGTCCGTTCGATCCGAATACCTCTTTTCTAAACTACCTGAATACAGAGGCCGACCGTAAATTTGTCACTGGTGAAAAAAGCATGCTTATAACCGACAGCGTAGCTTTCATACGCACAGTGAGCCAAACCATTCATTCTGCTCCAGCCGTTGTTCTAACCGATGGAATTTACCAATTAACATTTAAAGCAAAAACGATAGGCCCTTTCAATCAGCTCAAAATATTTGCTTCGAGCAATAACAATAAAATTGAACAACCCATAATTACAACAAATAACGATTGGAAAGAAATCAAACTAGCTAATATCGAAATACAAAAAGGATCAGCACAAATCGGTTTCTATGCCGATGGCTTACCCAATTCAGTCTGCCTTATCGATGATGTGTACCTAACAAAAATTAAATAGCCGCGCTGATAATCTAATCCCTTATTACCATAAAGCCAGCATTGAACATTACTTAATCACTTGTACAGGTTTCTTATTTTCGTCAATCGCAACAAAAGTAAAATCGCCATGTACCGCTAGCTCCCGCCCTTCAGCATACATTTGTTCAATGTAAATTTCTACGCTTACCTTAAGACTGGTGTTTCCGATGTGAATGACTTTGCCGATCAATTCTACAATTGTTCCGGCAGGAATAGGTTTTTTGAAATCAATCCTGTCGCTACTTACCGTAACCATAATCTGACGGCTAAACCTGGTCGCTGTAATAAAAGCTACCTCATCCATCATATGCATCGCAGTACCACCAAACAGGGTATCATAATGGTTAGTCGTATTCGGAAAAACTGCCTTAAAAATACTAGTAGTGGAGTTCTTTATTCTTTCTTCTAAAGTCATTTAATTTTTATTAATTAAAGCCCCTAAATTACTGCTTTGAGCTTTGCTTTCAAATTAATGCAACAACATTTAAACACCAATGCATTTCTAACTCAAACTTACCCTGATTTTCAACCTTGTAACAAATTTACAGCAAGCCGGTTTTCCATAACATTCTATATTATATTTGATTTATCCAACAAACTCCCCTTTATGGTTAAAAATTACTTTAAAAATCTTTGCTTATCGTTTCTGCTCGCAGGTGCCTGCAACGCTTATGCCCAGAATGTACCTTCACCCAAATCTCATTTTGGCTTCGACATCGGCGATAATTATCAGCTCGCGAATTATAGCCAGACAGAAGCTTATTTTAAAAAACTTGCTGCATCTTCAAAAAGGGTTAAGCTAGTTGATATTGGTAAAACTGAAGAGGGCAGGAGCCAATATATGCTGGTCGTTTCATCGCCAGAAAACCTTCAGAAACTTGATCGGTATAAAGAAATTTCACAAAAACTAGCCCATGCTGAAATAACGCCTGAACAGGCAAAAGCATTGGCCCAGGAAGGTAAAGCAGTGGTATGGATTGATGGTGGGCTTCATGCAACTGAAGTGGTCGGTGCGCACCAGCTTATTCAAACCGCTTACGAGTTTGCCTCCAAAACTGACCCTGAAACATTAAAGATTCTGGATAATGTGATTATTCTCTTTACACATGCCAATCCCGATGGTCAGGAACTCGTAAGCAACTGGTATATGAGGGAAAAAGATGAAAAAAAAAGAACAACCTCAGGCCTGCCGGTTCTATATGAAAAATATGCAGGGCATGATAATAACCGGGATTTCTTTATGCTTAACCTTAAGGAAACACAAAATATCGGCAGGCAGCTTTTTGTAGAATGGTTGCCACAAATCATGTATAACCACCACCAAACAGGCCCGGCAGGAACAGTTGTAGCAGGTCCGCCATACCGCGACCCTTTCAACTACGTTTTTGATCCAGCGCTTTTAACAAGTTTAGATGCTGTTGGTGCTGCCATGCACAACCGTATGAACATAGAAAATAAACCTGGCTATACGCAGCGTGGAGGATCGGTTTATTCTACCTGGTACAATGGGGGTTTACGTACAACCACTTATTTTCACAATATGATTGGCTTGCTTACCGAAATTATCGGTAGCCCTACACCTTCAGAAATTCCCCTCGTTCCGTCGCGACTATTGCCAAACGGCGATTCTCCTAACCCCATTACGCCACGTAAATGGTACTTCAAAAATTCAATAGATTATTCGGTATCGTTAAACTATGCCGTACTTGGTTATGCCCAGCGCTACTGCGATGCACTGTTATTTAACATTTATCAAATGGGTCGAAATTCAATAGAAAGAGGAAAAAAAGATACCTGGTCTTTTTCACCAAAAAAGATTGATGCCATTAACAATGCTGCTAAACAGGATAAGGGAAATGCTGCAGCCGGTGGAGACTTTGATTTCGGTCCCCGGAGACCGATCAGTAATAAGGCATTTGATACCGTAATGAATGCACCTGCGAACAGAGATCCTCGGGGATATATCCTGTCTGCAAACCAGGCTGATTTCAATTCTGCCATCAAGTTCTTAAATGCGCTGATCAGAACAGGCATTGTGGTACAAAAAGCAACAGCCCCTTTTTCAGTAAATGGCAAAAACTACCCTGCCGGAAGTTACGTGGTAAAAACCGATCAGGCTTTTCGTCCTCACGTTCTGGATATGTTCGAGCCGCAAGATCACCCCAATGATTTTAAATCCGAAGGCGGTGCCCCAATTCCCCCTTATGATGCCGCCGGCTGGACCTTAGCCTACTTGATGGACATAAAATTCGATCGCATCACTGATGATTTCACAGGCCCTTTTGAGAAAAACCCCTATGGCAGACTTTTAACACCAGAAAATAAAATTACTGCGGCAAATACTTTTCTTTTAAGTGCTGCACAAAATGATTCATACACCGCTGTGAACGATTTGTTGAAGAATAAAATTGACGTCTACCGTTCTGCTGAAAACGGCGACTTTTATGTGGGCTCTGCCGGAAAAGCAATTTTGGCAAAAGCAAATGTGCAGCTGAAGCCAGCAGCCTTACCTAAAAACAAAATAAAAATTTCAGCAGGAAGAATAGCCCTTTGGGATACCTACGGCGGATCAATGGCTTCGGGCTGGGTACGCTGGATGATGGAGCAATATCATTACGATGCCACAGTTATTTATCCTCAGGATATTGATGCAGGAAACCTGAAATCTAAATTTGATGTGATTATTCTTGTTGGTGGAGCGGTACCTGCAATTCAGGCAACAGGGGGCTCAGGTCGTACCTTCGGACCTAAAGCCGAAGATATCCCTGCCGAATACAGAAACCGCTTAGGAAGGATTACCGCAGATAAATCTATTCCTCAGCTAAAGAAATTTTTAGAAGATGGAGGAAACATTGTAACCATAGGTAGCAGTACCAACCTGGCTTACCATTTAAATCTTCCTGTGCGTAATGCCATGGTAGAAATTATAAAAGGGGAAGAGAAAAAACTGCCATCCGAAAAATTCTATGTTCCAGGCAGCGTCCTGAATGTGGAAGTTGACACAAAACTACCTGCTGCATGGGGAATGGAAAAAGAGGCTGATGTATATTTTGATAATAGTCCGGTATTTAAACTTACCGGCGACGCCATTGCTTCGGGTAAAATAAAGCCGCTGATGTGGTTCGGATCTCCTTCGCCACTGAGAAGCGGCTGGGCATGGGGGCAAGCCTATCTTCAAGATGGCGTGACAGCATTTGTAGCGCGTATTGGAAAAGGAACATTGCTCGCATTCGGCCCGGAAATTGCCTTTAGGGCCCAAACACATGGTACGTTTAAGTTGATTTTTAACCAGTTGTATAAGTAATAATATGGATTTTGAAAAGGCCGCTATCATTAAGCATTCGGCCTTTTTACTTTCAACTTACCTGGCTTTTGTTTTTACCATTTAACTTTACAATATGAAAGTAGAAATCTGGTCAGACGTCATGTGCCCTTTTTGTTATATCGGGAAACGTCATTTTGAACAGGCAATAGAAAACCTGCCCTTTAAAAATGAAATTGAAGTAAACTGGAAAAGCTATCAGCTTAATCCGGAATACCACAACACAAATAATGAAACCGTTTTTGATTATTTATCGAGAAGCAAAGGGATGCCAGTTGAGCAGGCAAAACAAATGACAAAACAGGTAGTTGATATGGCTGCAAACGCCGGCTTACAGATTAATTTCGATTCCAATATCCCCGCAAATACTTTTAATGCACACCGCCTGATCCATTTAGCAGCTAAACATAACCTACAGGACGCTGCCGAGGAAAAGCTTTTCGAAGCTCATTTTGTACAAAGCAAAAATGTTGCAGATGAAGCTGTACTGGTTGATATTGCAGTAGAAATTGGTTTAGATCAATCAGAAGCTAAAGAGGTGTTAAAAAGTAATCAGTTCGCCGAAGCTGTTCATTACGATATTTATGAAAGCCAGAATCTCGGTATTCAAGGTGTTCCTTATTTTGTAATGGATAGAAAATATGGTATTTCAGGAGCACAGCCTGTACAGGCATTTGAAGACGCCTTGACGCAAAGCTTTAACGAATGGAAACATCAGCATAAAACACAATTAACATCCCTGAACAAGAGCAACGATGCCGTATGTGATGAAAATGGATGTGAGATCTAGTATACGACAGCATTACAAAACAAAAGCGGCCAGAAATTCTGAGCCGCTTTTGTTTTGCATGTATATTTAATGTTAATCTCTGCTTCTTCCAAAAAGCATTGAAGCATAATAAATTAAATTTGCCAGCGCACCTACTGCTGCCACCACATAAGTCATGGCCGCCCACCATAAGGCATCCTTAGCCTGTTTATTCTCTTCGGCAGTTTGCATTACGCTTTGATTGTTTTTCAACCATAATATAGCACGGTTACTGGCATCGAATTCAACCGGTAGGGTAACAATGCTAAAAATAGTTACCAATGCCAGTCCCAATACGCCAATAGCTAAAACAATCGGGTTGCCAGTAAAGCCAATCAATAAAACGCCAATCAGTAAAACCCACTGCAACAGGTTCGATGAAATACTTACCACAGGTACCATAGTACTTCTTAAATTAAGCCATGAGTATGATTTGGCATGCTGTACAGCATGTCCACATTCGTGTGCCGCAACCGCTGCCGCAGCAACGCTTCTGCTATAGTAAACATCCGTGCTTAAATTCACGGTCTTATCTGATGGATTATAATGATCTGTTAATTGTCCTTCGGTGCTCATCACTTTCACATCGTATATTCCGTTATCGCGTAGCATCCTCTCTGCCACCTCCTTGCCCGATAAACCAGAGCTGATCTGCATTTCGGCGTATTTGGAAAATTTATTTCTGAACCGCCATTGCACAAACATGCTCAACAATAGTACCGGGACGATTAATATTAAATAAACTCCCATTTTCTTCTGTATGTTTTTCAATTTCCATTATATCAAAAAGCGTTCCTATATTTACTACGAATATAGAAAATCACCATACAGAGCCAATCAAAGCACATCTAATTCATAATTGTCTATCTAATGTGTAGATTAAATTGAACATGCCGTACTATCTGAATACGACAGTTTTGTTGCCACTTACGAAAACACGATCCTCGAAAATTAATTCCAAAGCATCAAGAAGTACTTTTTTCTCGATTTCTTTGCCTGCAATAATCATCTCCTTCACTCCATAATTATGATCAACATGCGTGGTATGCTGTGTAATTATCGGTCCCTCATCCAGATTGTTCGTTACAAAATGTGCAGTTGCGCCGATAATCTTCACGCCCCGCTCAAATGCCTGCTTATAAGGGTTTGCACCAATGAAGGCCGGTAAAAACGAATGGTGGATATTGACGATTTTCCCTTCGTAATCTTTAACAAAATCGGCCGATAGAATGCGCATAAATTTGGCAAGCACAACGTAATCAACATCAAACCGGTTAATGATCTGTTTGATTTCCGATTCAAAAACTGTTTTTTCCTTCCCGTTATGATCTACGTGAAAATAGGGAATCCCCAACTTTTCTGAAAAATCCTTCAACTCCCCATAGTTGCCGATTACACACTGTACGTTCGCTCCAAGAGTTTTAAACTGGTTTTTGATCAAGATTTCGGCCAGGCAATGATATTCTTTGGTAACCAAAACCGCAATCTGTTTTTCCTGCCGCGAAATTAAATTTACTTCCGCTGAATTTGGAAGATTCTCGAGCAGCTTCTCCTTTAGCTTTTCGGTATCATTAAGTGCACCGGTGCAGGCAATCCTGGTAAAAAATGCCCGGTTTGCCTCATCAACAAATTCACGCATGGCGATAATATTAAGTTGATGTGCCGCCAACACGCGGGTAATGTTCGTTACCAGTCCGACTTGATCTGGGCAGGAAATGAGTACGGTTAATTCGTTCATTAAAATGTATTTGAAATCAATAATATAAAAATTAGATCAATTGACCTAAATATTAAATAGGATAGCGTGTTTAAATTGGGCCTTAACGGGCAACAAATATTTTAAATGAGTGGTTTAACCCAAACACAGTTACCAAAAATTTTTGGTTAATATGTTTTTAAACATCACTTTTACTAAAAATATTATCATTATGGAAATTGCTGCAATAAGCCTTCTCGTTGTTATTCTATTGGTTTTAGTCTTGCTATTCTTCAAAAAACCGCAATCTTCGGCTCCCCTAATCTCCGTTGAGGATTTTGAAAAAACCAGGGGAGAGAATGAATTGCTGAAAATAAGTTTAGCCAAAGCCGACGAACGGGTTTCTAACCTGAACACAGAAAAAGAACACATTACATTTTTGCTAAAACAGGAACAGCAGCGTTTAATTGATGAATTACAGGCCGAACGAGATCGCCTTGCCGATGCAAATAGAGAACTCGAAAGTACGAGGTCATTCTATCTGGCCGAAAAAGAAAAACTTTCAGAGCAAAAGTTAAGCTACGAACAGTCGCAGGCAAAACTGAACAAGGATTTTGAGCTGATAGCAAATAAAATTCTCGAAGAAAAATCGACAAAATTTGTCGAGCAGAACAGAACCAACCTGGATATGATCTTAAATCCACTAAAAGAAAACATAAAAGCTTTTGAAGATAAAGTAGAGAAGGTTTACAAAGCAGAATCAGACGAAAGAAATATTTTGAAAGGAGTAATTTCCGAACTTCAGATCCAGAGTAAAATGATTCAGGAAGATGCCAACAATTTAACAAAAGCATTAAAAGGCGATAGTAAAAAGCAGGGAAACTGGGGCGAGGTAATCTTGGAAAAGGTTTTGGAACGCTCGGGTTTGCTACGCGATCAGGAATACCGTATTCAGGCTTCCCATGTATCAGCCGAGGGTGGGCGCTTCCAACCCGACGTGGTTATCGACCTGCCAGACGACAAACACCTGATCGTAGATGCTAAGGTGAGTTTGGTGGCTTATGAGCGCTCTGTATCGGCCGATACGGATGAAGAGCGTGAGGGCTACGTAAAGCAGCATTTGGCTTCGATAAAGAACCATATCCAGGAACTATCCTCAAAAAATTATCAAGACCTATACAAAATCAATTCACCCGATTTTGTCTTGTTGTTTGTGCCGATAGAATCCTCATTTAGCATTGCGGTACAAAAAGATGCAGAACTCTTTAATTTCGCATGGGACAGGCGGGTGGTAATTGTGAGTCCTTCTACCTTGTTAGCCACACTCCGCACCATAGCCAGCATGTGGAAACAGGAAAGGCAAAATAGAAATGTACTGGAAATTGCCAGACTTAGTGGAAGCATGTACGATAAGTTTGTAGGCTTTATCAGTGATATGGAAAATATTGGCAAACACATTAAAAATGGGCATGATGCTTATGAAAAAGCACTGAACAAATTATCCGAAGGATCGGGAAATCTGGTAAACACATCCGAGAAAATAAAGAAACTTGGCGCAAAAACCACCAAACACATTGATGCAAGATATCTGTCAGACGAGTTCTAATTCTTTTGACCATTTGAAACTCTGCAAAAGGTGGCGAAGCCACCCGATTTTTTTATCCAAAAGTGGCATAAAAAACCAGGCAATATAGTAATTTTTATTTAAAGCCCTGAAAGGCGATTTTTTTAGCAGAATACATCTTGATTCTACTGTAATACATTTTTCAATTGAACATGCCGCTAAACAAAAGCGCCTCAACTCTTTTGAAATACAAAGAGGTTGAGGCGCTTTACCTGAATCTGATTTCTATTTATTAAAAGCGTTCCATCCCTGTGCTTTCAACTCATGTACATTGTTTGATTTTGATACCATTTTACACCCGGAGTTTTTATCTGTAATATGACCGATTACCGTGATATCTACATCATGTTTCAATTTCTTGTAATCATCCTGGCTAATGGTAAATAGCAATTCATAATCTTCACCGCCGCTTAATGCACAAACAGTTGGGTCCAATCCCAGCTCACGCGCAGTTTCATAAGTCATCGGATCCAATGGTATTTTCTCCTCATAAATGGTAACTCCCTTATCTGATTGATCGGCAAGATGCAGTATTTCTGAAGCAAGGCCATCTGAAACATCAATCATTGATGTAGGTTTAATATCCATTTCCTCCAACAGTGCAATAATATCCATCCGGGCCTCCGGCTTCAGCTGGCGCTCAATAATATAATCTTTACCTTCAAGGTCTGGTTGAATCTGCGGATTTTCCAGGTAAATCAGTTTTTCTCTTTCCAAAATCTGGAGGCCAACATAAGCACCACCCAAATCTCCGGAAACACAGAGCAGGTCATGTTCTTGTGCCCCATTTCTATACGCAATTTTATCAGCATCGGCATAGCCTATACTGGTAACACTAATAACCAAACCCTGCTTGCTCGATGAAGTATCGCCACCAATCAGATCAATATTGTATTTGTTGCAGGCTAGTTCAACACCCTTGTAAATTTCTTCTACAGCTTCTAAAGGAAACTTGCTCGATAAACCCAGTGAAAAAGTGATTTGACTTGCTTTACCGTTCATGGCATAAATATCACTCAGATTTACCTGAACTGCCTTATAGCCCAGATGCATAAGTGGTACATAAGCCAGATCAAAGTGTATACCTTCAAGCAACAGGTCTGTTGAAACTAAGGTTTTTTTCCCATTTGCATTTAAAACAGCAGCATCATCGCCAATTCCCTTTACCGACTGCTCATTTTTAATTTTGAAATTTTCGGTTAAGTGTTTGATCAAACCAAACTCACCCAACTCATTAATATCCGTACGCTCTTTATTTTCAAACATATATGTTATTGTATGGGATTAATCCCTCGATTTTTATGATTACGATGGTAAAATTTTTTCTTCCATCCAGTTTTTTCCTTCAGTAAATCTCGCAATCAACATGGCCGCCACATTATCGCCGGTTGCATTGAGCAACGTCGCCATCGGGTCAACTAATGTACCGATAATCATGGCAGGCGGTAAGGCTTCGGGCGGCAACTGGTAAGCCGATATCATCAACAACTCTCCGATATAGCCTCCATTGGGTATTCCGCCCTCCACAATACTAACCAAAACCGTTATCCCAAGGGCTAAAATAATGGTATCGATGTGCGCTAAATCTTTTCCAAAAATAGCAAATACAACCGCTATTTTTACGATAGAGCTGATACTCGACCCATCTTTATGCAAGGTTGATCCCAGTGGAATGGTCACATTGGTAATATAAGCCGGAACGCCCATTTTCAAAGTCCCCTCCAGGTTGGCAGGTATGGTTGCAATACTGCTACAGGTTCCGATAGAAGTTAAGGACGGTACTATGTTATTTTTCCAAAATACTTTTATGGCTTTAAAACCACCCGCAATAAACGCGTACAGGGTAAAAAATACAATAAAATAAAAGGCGCCCACACCATAATACAATCCCAATGCCTTGGCATAAGTACCAAAAAGTTGAGGTCCGAAAACACCTACCTGGTAGGCAAAGTAAGCACCCAATCCAATTGGTCCCAATTTCATGATCAGGATAATCAGTTTTTTCATTACCTCGTTTCCCGACACTACAAAGTTCTTGAAACCATCGCCTTCCCTGCCCGAGTACAACGTTGAAAATCCAACCAGAACAGAAAAAATAATCAGCGCCAGCATATTCTTTCTGCTCCCTATTTCGAAAAATTCACCAACCGTTAGAAGCTGAGTCATTTGCTCACCAAAAGACTGTATTTTTTCATGCTCAGCAGTGAGTTGGTTATTACCCAAAGCCTGGTGGATAGGGAAGAGCCGGGTAGCAACTAAAGTCAAAATTGCCGAAATCAAAATAGTACCTAAAAAAACCAGTACCATAATGGTCAGCAATTTTCCCAGTTTCTTGGTGCGGTCTATGTTGGCAATGGCCGATGAAACCGCAAAAAATACCAGTGGAATGACTGCAGTAAACAACAGGTTCAGAAATATATCACCTAATGGTTTTATAGATTCTACTCGCTTTCCAAAAATCAAACCAACTACGCTTCCAACGGTAATTCCCGCCAAAAGCCATAATAAGCCCGAGTAATTTTTAAGAATGTTGTTCATTTTTATCGGTTCTTTAGTTTCAAAGCCTACTAATTCCGTGTAATCCCTGCTTCCGTAGCAAATTTGCTACAAGCCCAATTCAGCCGAAATATCCAGCATTCTTTGAATAGGTTTTCTTGCCTGCTCAATAATATGTTCAGGAACAGTAACTTCCGGTGTCCCGTTCTTAATGCATAAATATAACTTTTCCAAAGTATTTCTTTTCATATACGGACAATCGTTGCAGGCACAGCTGTTATTCGGCGGTGCCGGAATAAATGTTTTATCCGGGCAGGCCTTTTCCATTTGGTGAATAATACCACTTTCAGTTGCAACAATAAATTCAGTTGCCGGATTTGAAATAGCGTATTTCAACAATCCTGTTGTAGAACCAATATAAACAGCCATCTGAAGAACAGCCTCCTCACATTCAGGGTGCGCAATAAACTTAGCATTCGGATGACGTTCCTTTAGGCGGGTGATTTTTTCTTTCGAGAAGATTTCGTGAACCATACAGGCTCCATTCCACAATACCAGATCTCTACCCGTTTTTTTGGCAACATAAGCACCGAGATTTCTATCCGGCCCAAAAATTATTTTTTGATCTTTTGGTAAACTCTCTACAATCTGAACTGCATTCGTCGACGTACAAACAATATCACTTAAAGCTTTCAGTTCAGCAGTGCAGTTTACATAGGTAATTACCAGATGATCAGGATACTTTTCCTTGAACTTTCTAAACAAATGAGGCGGACAACTGTCGGCCAGTGAACAACCAGCCTTAACATCGGGTAACAAAACCTTTTTACCCGGAGATAAAATCTTTGCAGTTTCGGCCATAAAATGTACCCCTGCAAAAACAATTATGTCCGCATCTGTTTTAGCTGCTTCCTGAGATAAGCCTAAACTGTCACCAATATAATCAGCAATATCCTGTATATCAGGCTCCTGGTAATAGTGAGCCAGTATAATGGCATTTTTTTCTTTCTTTAATTTCTCTATTTCAGCAAACAGATCCAAAGTAGGATCAATGTCTTCTTCTACGAAACCTTTTTTATTGATTTCTTCTAATACATCTATGTTCATTATCCGGCTTTCCTTTTTTGAATTTTTGACGAGGCTCAAAGATAAAGCTTTCCACGTCTCAATAATTAATAAGTATTTTATTTAAATAAATCTTTGTTTGTTTATTAGTGTGTTAGTATTGTTGGCAAGTTTCAAAAAAAAGTTCGTTAATGTAAGTTGTTAATCGTTTACTAACATTTGCATTACATTTTTGTAATATGATAAGATTGATTTTCAGCACTATCTAACATGAAGGCAAAATTTATCAATAACAGAATGTTAATTGTTTATAAGTGTGTGAAAAGTTAATTACTTGTATAAAGTAGCTTAAAAATTGCGCAAAAGATTGTGGCAAATTGTCTTTTTACAGTAGCTTTAAACATTCAAATTTATTTGTTAGTATTATTTATACATGATGCTAACAGTTGTTCTATATTTATCAACATCGTTGATAAAGTAAATGTTTTTTAAATGAGAAAAGTCGATTTTCTGGTAATTGGTTCAGGTATAGCAGGTTTGAGTTTTGCACTCAAAGCTGCAAAATATGGTAAGGTGTTAATTGTTACCAAGTCAAACGAAGATGAATCTAATACAAAATATGCCCAGGGAGGCGTTGCTGTTGTTGTTGATAAAGATGATTCTTTCGAAAAACATATACAGGATACCCTCATTGCCGGCGATGGATTATGCGACGAAAAAATTGTGGAAATCGTTGTAAAAGAGGGACCTCAGCGTATTCAGGAGATCATTGATTATGGTATAAACTTCGATAAAGACAACTCTGGATTTTATGATCTTGCCAAAGAAGGGGGTCACTCAGAACACCGTGTTTTACACTATAAAGACATCACCGGATACGAGATTGAAAGGGTTTTACTAAAAGAGATTCATGAGAATTCCAACATAGAGATATTAACACACTACTTTGCACTGGAGTTAATTACCCAGCATCACCTGGGTGAGTTTGTTGATAAACGTACTGAAGATATTAACTGTTATGGCGTATATGCCTTTAATACAGAGCTTAACGATGTGGAAAAGATTGTGGCAAACGTGACTGTGATGGCTTCCGGAGGCGCTGGGCATGTCTATTCCGCCACCACAAACCCTGTTATAGCTACAGGTGATGGTATGGCAATGGTATATCGTGCCAAGGGGAAAGTTAGGAATATGGAGTTTATCCAGTTCCATCCTACGGCTTTATATCATCCTGGTGAGTATCCTTCATTCTTAATATCCGAAGCTGTGAGAGGCTTTGGTGGTGTTTTAAGGCGCAAGAATGGCGAGGAGTTTATGCATGAGTATGATGAACGTAAGTCCCTTGCTCCACGTGATATTGTGGCCCGCGCAGTGGATAATGAAATGAAAAAGTCTGGTGATGATTTTGTTTACCTCGATATTACCATGCGTAGCAAGGCTGATATATTAAAACATTTTCCAAACATCTATGCGAAATGCCTTTCTATAGGTATCGATATGACGAAAGACTATATTCCTGTTACTCCTGCATCTCATTATATGTGCGGAGGAATTCTGGTTGATGAGTATGGCAGATCTTCAATTAAAAATCTTTATGCCTGTGGAGAATGTTCATCAACTGGTTTACATGGAGCTAACAGGCTGGCTTCAAATTCTTTGCTGGAAGCTACAGTCTTTGCTCACCGTATTTATCAGGATGCTATTGAGAACTTTGAGAACAATGTAATACCTGATCATATTCCTGAATGGGATTCAAAAGGAGTAACACAAAGTAACGAAGATGTTTTGGTGACACATAATCTCAGAGAGCTGCAAAAAATAATGGGTGATTATGTCGGTATTGTTCGCTCTGATTTCAGATTGGAGCGGGCGCACAGGAGGTTGTTTTTAATTCATCAGGAAACAGAAGAATTTTACAAAAGGAATAAGGTATCTGTAAAACTGTGTGAGCTGAGGAATGTGATTCAAACGGCCTACCTTGTAATCAAATCCGCCATGCAACGCAAAGAGAGTAGGGGATTACATTATACTACGGATTATCCTAAACATGCAAATGAACTGGTAGATACAGTTTTTTAATAATCAGTTATACCTTAATATCCACTCAAATTAACAACTTTCGTAAATCTTTAGACGACCAATAATGCCATTAATACTTCCCGTAAAAGATAAATCGCCACAGCTGGGGGCTGATGTTTTTATCGCAGAGAATGCAACCATTGTAGGTGATGTCACCATCGGTAACAACTGTTCTGTTTGGTTTAATGCTGTAGTAAGAGGCGATGTTAATTCCATTACTATAGGTAATGAATCTAATATACAGGACGGAGCAGTAATACATGCCACATATCTTAAATCTGCTACGCTAATAGGTAATCGTGTATCAGTTGGCCACAACGCTATTGTACATGGCTGCACAGTTCATGATAACGTATTAATCGGAATGGGAGCAATTGTTATGGATAAGGCGATCATTGAACCTTATTGCATCATTGCTGCTGGTTCGGTAGTTTTAGAAAATACACATTGCGAATCCGGCCATATTTATGCGGGGGCTCCTGCAAAAAAAATAAAGCCCATTACTGATGAGCAACGGGCTTTATTAAATAAATTACCAGATAATTATGTCATGTATGCTGACTGGTTTAAATAGTTTCTAATTTTTTCTGGTGTTGTTTGGAGGATTGCTTAATCCTGAACGCTCATTTTTATTTTGATCCTCATTTTTCTGTTGAAAGATGCTTGTCTCCTGTATTTCAGGTGCTGTTAATGGGATGCTGATTTTTTCTTCTCTTTCCCAGTTGGCTCTAAGCGACATTTCTGTAGTTGAATACCAGATTTTTTCTGGTTGGGTGCCAGATTTAACGTCTCCGGTGTCCCATATTCCATTCTTGTTATCGTCATAAACAACTCTTATGAAATATTTTCCAGCAGGGTAGTTCGCAAAATTTATAGTACTGTTTTTCGCAATTACAGTTGATTTTATTGAATTTTTCTTCTCATCTATAAAGTCAACAATATATGTTTTGGTTGTATCCGGGATCTCTACTTTAAGTGCAAGGGTTCCATAGCTATCTGTTGTTTCCAGATTAAATCGTTTGCTGGCGTCTTTATTTTTAGTATTGAATATTGCCGAAAATGTTCCTGCTAAAAATTTAATATCATAAGGTTTTTTAACCTTCCAAGGGTATATAATATAGTATTTCAGAAAATCTGTACTATCTTTTACCAGCTGAAAATTAGTTCTCTTAACTGAGTCTTCCAGAAGAATAATTTTTGATTGATCTGCAGCAGTTACAGGGAATGGAAAAGATAGCGTATACCGCTGATAAGGATTTAGCTTTCCATTACTTGTATTATCACTGATGGTGAGCTCCCTTGTATAGGTGTCTTTTTTACCTCGGGTTAAACTCACGGTTTGAAGCACCTTCCCCTTGTCCTGTATGGCGAGTTTAACGGAGTCAAAACTTAAATCAGTGAGCCATACTTTCGCGGTATCGTTTGTTTTGTTAAAGTGAAGATATTTTGTAGCATCAAGGGTAGGCGGGTCCATAACAGTAACTTTTGGATTCTTAAGCTGCTGATTGACAGTAATTAAAATACTGCCGTCTGGGTTTAGTTTTCTTTCTAATACTCTGAAATCAGTTGCCAGTTCCTTGAAAATCTTTATATTCTGGTTTTCCAGGTTTTTGTCAATAACCAACGGTTCTTTAACAAATCCTATTTCATCATTCAATTGCTGGTAAATTTTATCACCCCCGCCACTATTTTCTTTCAGCGCATATAGTTTGTAAGACCCCTTTCGCAAATTGCTTAATCTGTAATTTCCCGCACTATCAGTAGTAGTATAAATTGATGGTCGTTTCTTCCCAAATAATGTGTCCCTCTCTACCGGAAGAATAAATACGGTAACATCTTTTTCTAATTCTGCAGTAAGAGAATTGATTACCCTTCCTGAAATATATAGCGAATCAATTTCAGGGCCGGTAGAAAAAACGTAGGAAAGATTTTTTACAACATTTCCCTCATTTACGTCGGCTATTGATTTTCCGAAATTTAATGTGTAGGTAGTATTTTTTTCCAGGGAATCTTGAAGTTCAACTTCTAAACGCTTTTGGCGCTTCTTTAATATTGGTGCGGTCTCCTGATCTGGAGAAATTGAAAATTCCTTGTATTCATCTTTTATATTAAAGTATTCGTCAAACTCAATTATGATTTTTTTTGCTTTAAAATTGCGGGTTTGATTTTTTGGAACCATGCTTAATATTTTTGGTGGCTTTGTATCTTTCGGTCCACCCTGAGGACTTTGAATACTTGCACAACCAAAAAATAATAGCAATAATGTTAATGTTATAAAATTTCCAAGGTTAAAATATTGGTCTTTTATTTTTAGCATGTTTTAATCGTTCTAATGAATTTTTACTGTTTTTGGAACCTTAATATTAAAAATTGTTTTTAATCGCTTAAAATGCTTTATTTTAAGTTACTATTTTTTATTTTAAGTAATTGATTTACAGTTATTTAGTTATATAAACCATTAAAACCGATATATCTGAAGGAGAAACACCTGAAATTCTTGAAGCTTGACCCAATGTACGCGGTTTGATCTTGAATAATTTTTCCCGGGCCTCTTTTGAAAGAGATACAATTTTATTATAGTCAAAGTCAGGATTTATTTCTCTATCTTCCATTTTTTGCATCTTGGCTACAATCTCATTTTCTTTTTCAAAATAGCTTTCGTATTTAATTTTGATTTCTGCCTGTTCAATGGTTTCCGTGTCAAGTTCATTCGTTGCTTTGGCTAATGGTTCGCTTACTTTAATCAGATCGTGTAGACCAACGTGTGGCCTTCCAACCAGACTATGGATTTTGACATTCTGTGTAAGTAGGCTTGAACCCAGCTGCTCAAGCATCGGATTTGCATCATTCATGTCAATCCCCTGAGTTTTAGTAAATTTAACCAATGCATCTGCATGTTCAATTTTTTTGTTGACTTTTTCTAATCTCTCGTCAGATATTAATCCAAGTTGATGTCCGATAGGAGTGAGGCGTATATCTGCATTATCTTGCCTTAATAAAAGTCTATGCTCTGCCCTGGAGGTAAACATCCTGTAAGGCTCTTCAGTCCCTTTGGTAACCAGGTCATCAATCAATACACCAATATAACTCTCCGATCTTTTCATAATCAGCTCATGCTTATCGGTTATTTTTTGATGGGCATTTATACCGGCCATAAAACCCTGGCAAGCCGCTTCTTCGTATCCTGTTGTTCCATTGATCTGGCCGGCAAGAAAAAGATTGCTGATTAATTTAGTTTCCAGCGTTAAAGATAGTTGGGTAGGAGGAAAGAAATCATATTCAATGGCATAGCCCGGTCTGAACATTTTTGCATTTTCGAAACCAGGTATTAAGCGTAGTGCTTTGAATTGTACATCTTCGGGTAGGGATGTAGAGAAACCGTTTACATAAATTTCACACGTATTCCACCCTTCAGGTTCAACAAAAATCTGATGCCGGTTTCTTTCTGCAAACCTATTAATCTTATCTTCAATTGATGGGCAATACCTGGGGCCGAGTCCTTTGATTCTACCGGTAAACATCGGTGATTTTTCAAATCCTTCTTTTAATGTTTCATGCACCTCATCATTGGTATAGGTAATCCAGCAACACCTTTGATCTTTTGAAACTTCTGTATCGGTAAATGAAAATTTTCCTGGGTTTTCATCTCCCCATTGTTCTTCCATTTTAGAGTAATCCAAACTTCTGCCATCAACCCGTGGAGGAGTTCCGGTTTTCATTCTTCCAGACTCCATACCTAGCTCTACCAATTGCTCAGTGATGCCTGTGGATGCCCTTTCTGCTGTTCTGCCTCCACCGAATTTTTTCTCGCCAATATGCATTACCCCATTCAGAAAGGTTCCGTTGGTTAATACAACCGCTGTACTTTCAACCTCAATTCCCAAAGATGTTTTAACACCATAAACGGTGTTATCCTCCACTAGAAGTCCAACTACATTATCTTGCCAAATGTCTACGTTAGGTGTCCTCTCCAACGCTAGTCTCCATTCTTCAGCAAAGCGCATCCTGTCTATTTGTGCTCTTGGACTCCACATGGCGGGGCCTTTCGATTTGTTAAGCATTCTAAACTGGATGGTCGACTTGTCAGATATTATTCCTGAGTATCCACCCATGGCATCAACCTCTCGCACTATCTGACCTTTAGCTACACCACCCATAGCAGGATTACAACTCATTTGAGCAATCACCCCCATATTCATCGTAATAAGTAAAACTGAAGATCCCAGATTGGCAGCAGCAGCAGCAGCTTCGCAGCCTGCATGTCCGGCACCAACAACAATTAAATCGTATTTTGAAAACATAATAATATTCTTCCGTGTTCCACGTGGAACATTGTGTATTTTATCTTAATCTAAAGATATTTAATTTATATCTCAATAACGTTCCACGTGAAACATCACGTTGACATTAGGTTCAAATTATTTATTCAGAAAGCTCCAACCAGCGCAAGGTGTAATCATCAAGCTTTAATTTAAGATTTACTATTTCTTCAGAAATCTCCTGAATTTTGATATAGTCTGAAGTATCTATTTTTAAGAGTGTTTCATTTAACTTGGCTATGCTCTGTTCTGTATCAGACATTCCTTTTTCACTTTCCTCTAGTTCCTTTTGTTCCTTAAAACTTAGCTTCTTTACAGCTTTGACAGGAACTGGTTCTACAACAATGACAGGAGCTTTTTTGCTTACTGTCTTTATTTTTGGTTGATCTAAGCTTAAACGGTATTCTGAATAATTGCCATTATATATTTTAACTACGCCTTCTCCCTCCATAATGAACAACTGTTCACTCATCTTATCTAGCAGGTACCTGTCGTGCGATACCAGCATTAAAATACCGGGGAAGTTTTCAAGGAATTCCTCCAATACATTTAGGGTATCGATATCCAGGTCGTTGGTCGGCTCATCCAGGATCAAAAAGTTTGGATTTTGCATCAATACTTTCATCAGATTCAAGCGCTTCTTTTCGCCACCACTTAATTTTTCTACCATGCCATGTTGTTTCTTTGGTGGAAATAGAAAAAGTGTAAGTAGGGCAGAGGCAGTAATTACCGATCCATCAGCCATCTTAATATATTCGGCATCGGATTTAACAACGTCGATAACACGCTCTTTTGGATCGAATGTTAACCCGCCCTGTTTATAGTATCCAAAAACTGTTGTTTCTCCGGTATCAACAGTTCCCGAATCGGGATTAAGGTTACTGGTGATAATATTTAACAGGGTAGATTTACCAGTACCATTTTTACCGGCTAATCCAATACGGTCGCCTTTTTTAAATGTATAGCTGAAATCATTGATAATTTCACGACCATCGAATCCCTTTTTTATATGATCCAATTCAATAATCTTGCCGCCCTGACGTGACATTTTCATTTTTAGGGTAATGCTTCCTGTATCTGTTTTTTTCTTGGTTTTTTCCTCCAGGTCGTAAAAGGCGTCAATCCTCGCTTGCGATTTCGTTGCTCTGGCCTGAGGCATTCTCCTCATCCATTCAAGTTCTTTCTTTAGTAACTGCTGGTTTTTATGAAGCACTGTTGAATCCAATGCTTCCCTTTCAGCTTTCTTCTCAAGGAAGTAAGCATAGTTACCATTGTAGTTGAATATCTTTCCACCGTCTAGCTCAACAATTGTATTACATACATTATCTAAAAAGTACCGGTCGTGTGTAACCAATAGAATTGTTTTCTGACCCGTAGTGAGCAGTTTTTCCAGCCATTCTATGGTGTCGATATCAAGATGGTTGGTAGGTTCATCCAGAACCAGGATTTCAGGATCTTCAATAAGTAGTTTGGCCAAAGCAAGCCTTTTGCGCTGTCCTCCGGAAAGTGTCGCAATCTTCTGCTGAAGATGGGTAATGCCCATGCGGTTAAGGATGGTCTTAATCTCATGTTCGTATTCCCAGGCATTATGTTCACTTAATTCTTCATATAACCTATTGAGTGCTTTATCATCAGGGTTCTCTTGCTCAATTAATTCTTCATATTCTTTTATCAGCTGTTGCTGCTTGTTTTCCAGTGAAAAAATAAAATCACTAATAGAATATCCATCGTTAAACTGGGGCTCCTGGTCGAGAAATCCAATTTTTACCGATTTGTTTTTCACAATTTTTCCTTCAAGTGGAGGAAACCTTTCTGCCAATAGTTTTAGGAGTGTGCTCTTTCCAGCACCATTAATTCCAACTAACGCTACGCGCTGCCCTGAATTGATCCCGAGGGTTAAGTTTTTAAATAGCCATTCGTCGTGATAACCATGACCCAAGCTTTCTGCCGCAAGTAAAGTGCTCAATGTAATTTGTTTTTCAGATTTGTAAAGAGAAATTAGAGCAAAAGTACGGATAATATATTTGGAACTTAGTTATGTATCATTGTGGAATAATATATTTTACTCAGGAGTAATAATTGTTGGAAATACTACAATCTGGAATGCTTAATAATAGCTAAATAAGGTGCCGTGTTTACCACATTGCCAGAAACGAAAAACAGTGGCTGGAATCGCTCCGCCACTGCTTCTATCATTAACTAAAACTAAACTTTTATCTTGATCAACTGGGTATTCAAATATCAATACTTCAGTTCTGTATCTTTTTAATGTATATCAATAAGACTATCAACTATAAAATATGTTGCAGGTGAACAACAGTTATTATACCATCAAAGCCTTAGTATCGACGAACAGACATTACTTTACTACGAACGCCAGTCAGAAATGTATCAACATTGAAATTATCCACGATTGTTTTACGCCAGGGTGATGATGTTAGCATTCTTAAACACGAGATAAACTTGCGCTAAAGAAATTAAGCTTATGGGATGGCACATTAAAAGGTGGTTAGGTATTTCTTTCGCCACTCTCTGTTGAAAAACGTATGATGCAATGTTCTATGCTACATGTGGCCAAAATCTGAAGCCATGAAGCAGATGATCGGGGAGCGATGCGCTTATGATGGAATACTAGAGATATCTCAATCTCAGTTTTCTAAAGCTCACGTATTGCGAGATATTCATTTTCTTTATCAGTCATTAGTGTTTTAGCGATTTTGCCCTTGTCTTTGTAACCTAGTAAGTGCAAAGTCCCATGTATAATAATTCGGCATACCTCATCAAAATCATTGGTTTTATAGATTTTAGCATTTTCTTTCACACGCTCGATACTGATAAAAATGTCGCCAATAATTAGTTTTTCTACTTCTGAATTATCAAAAGTGATAATATCAGTGTAGGTATCATGATTAAGATACTGCTGGTTGATGCCAAGCAAGTATTCATCACTACAGAATATGAAATTTAATTGTGCAAGGCTGTAGCCTTCATTTTCAATGGTATTTTTGATCCACTTCTTCAATTTTAGCTTATTAGGAAGCTTGTAAGACACAGACTCGTTGAAAAATGAAATAGCAGGCATATGAGTTCTTTTATCTGGCAAATTTAGAAAATATAAGTCAGCAATTGATTTGAAAACGTCAAGCGTAGGTCAACAGGGGGTTAATAGGGGTTTAACAGGGGGTTGATAGGGGGTTAGTAGGGGCAAATCCCTGTTAAGGCCTTGTCGATTCCCTTTCAGGCCCCTGTTAAAGAGCCGCCACGAATGCGGCTGAAAACATGTAGATACGCACAGAAAGCTGGCTATTTCCATACAAGTAAATACAGATTATTTTTAATGAAAAAAAGCCTGGAAATGATAACGTTGAAAGGGCGAAGATCTGTTTCATCAATTTTGTGCAATTGATGAGATCAGCGGAAGGAATATTGTCGTTTACCATTCCAACCTGAATGGCAATTTAGGCTATTAACTGGCCTTAATCTACTGGTTCATGTTCAGTGACTTGAGGTACTGCGAAACTTTGTTTTTATAATAATAATTCAATGTTGGTGGTACTTTCTGCAACATATCATTACCGTTCTGTTCTTGTTTTTTGAAATCATCGAGCATTTTTCGATAGGATGGAGGGAACTGCTGAGCTGCTTTGCTTTCACGTTTTGAGTCTTCCTCCTGGTCACGTTCAGCTTTTTCAGCTTCAAGTAGTTTGGTTAAAAGATCCTTTTGTCGGTTAAGCGTTTCCTGTTGCAGTCGTTTATTAACTAAGTCGCTTTCAGTCTGCTTCATTTCTTTTATGGCTTCGTTAAGATTGCCCATTTTGCCTGAACCGTCTTTGTTATCCTCCCTGTTTATTTTTTCGAGGGCCTGTCGAATCATTTGCTGTTGCTGTACCATTTTTCCAAATTCCTGGCTCATTTCTCCTTTTCCTACCGTTCCCTGGTTTCCACCTTGTTTCTGCATTTTTTCGCGTGCCTGCTGCATACCTTTGTTCAACTGCTCCTGCATTTGCGAAAGCTGCTTCATTCCCTGTTTCTGTTTCTTTCCACTTCCGCTTTTACTGTTTTTCTTCATGTTTTGCAATTGGTTCAATGCTTCGCTTAACATTAAACCCAGGTTGTTAATCGAAGTCATGGTAAATTGCTGATAACGGTTAGCTTCGGCTGTTTTACGGTCACCTAAACTTTCCAGACTTTTATCTAGGTTGAAGTTAATTTTGTTCATTTCTTCATTTACTGTCGATTCTATCTGGGGAACGCGTTTGCTTAAAGCAAATAAACTATCAGCAATGGTTTTCAAATTGTCTTTTAAACTTCGCTGTTTCTGCACATTTGAAGTATATGCAGGATCGGCGGCTGTCATCTTCTTTAGATTGAGCATCACCTGTTCCTGCTCGAACGAAGTGTTCAACAGGTTCTCAAGCAATCTTCTCAGTTCTTTGGCATTCAGGTTGTTTTCCATTTCTTCTCCCTGCTGCTGCATATCACTCATCTTTTTAGATAGTTTTTCCATTTGCTCACCAGCTTTCTGCTGTTTTTGGCTAGCGGATTTATGATCTTTCTTGTCCAGTGATTCTTTACTGTCCTGCTGCTCTTTCTGGATATCCTGAACATCCTTTTCGGGATTTTCAAAGGGGTTGGGGCGTTCAAGCGCCTGGTTCTTCTCTTCTAACTTCTTCAAATCCTCTTTCAGGTCGTTCATTTCCCTGTTCAGTTCATCCTGCTTCTTTTTTAACGACTCACTATCCTGTTTTTTGTCGGTTGTTTGTTGGGCCAGATCTTTTTGTTCTTGGGCAAGTTCATTCAAACGGTTGATATCATTCTGAAGGTTCTGTTCAAAATCAAGTTGTTTATAAAGTTCAAGGATTCTATCCAGCTCATTTTTTAGCGTTTTATTATCCAGCTGCATTTTCGACAGTTCATTCTGAGTCTGATCTTTATTTTTATCATTAATCAGATTTTGAAGTTTCTGTAGCAATTCTTTGGTTTTTTCATCCAGTACGTTGTCGAAAAGGTCTTTGATTTGTTTCTGCTTTTCTAAAAGTTCCTGTGTTTGTTGTTGATCTTCCTGATTCTGAATGTTTTTGTCATTCTGTGCCTTAATTTCTTTAACAGCTTCATCCAGCTGCTTTTGTTTATCTAAAAGCGATTCTATCTGTTTTTTGTCCTCAAAGGAAATTTGTTTTTTATCTATCAGGCTTTCTGCTACTTTTTTACTTTCTTTCTCAATCGTATTTGCCAGCCGTATTGCCGATTGCATTTTCTGTTTCAAAGCCTGGTTACCTGCATTGATCTGATCGGCGGTTTCCTTTTTAGTTGGCTCTTTAAAGGTTTTGATTTCAGATCTGGTAATCTTCGAGCCATTTACGCCATCGTTATCGGCTACTTCAAAATAATATTCTATCTCCTGGCCAGGTTCAGCCATGATGCTTTTTAGATCCCAGAAATGAAAAAACAGATTTTCAGTGGCATTGGCTTTAATTGGAATATTTCGTGTAACCGTTTTGACAACTTTGTTGTGCTCTTTAACATTGTATTTAAAACTTAAACGGCTGAATCCATAATCGTCTGTTACCTGTCCGCTAAAATAAAGTGTTTTGTTACTTGTTGAGTCCGGTTTCTCCTCTACAATTATTGCAGGAGATTGATCTTTAATGATCGTAATCCGATGTGTTAACGAATCTCTGTTGGCAACATCATCATTTATGGGGGTAATACTATAATTACTATTTTCCATTATCTTAGAAACAAAACCTGTTGCGTTCGAATGAAGCGGAAGATCAAATACCTTTCCATTCAATACAAACAAAATAGCATCACTCTCTTGTGTTTTAAAATGCCAGGTTACCTTTGTTCCTTCTGGTAGTAACATATCGCCAACATTGGCAATATCCTCATTACGTTTGCCTAGATAGGATGGATAAGATAGCGTTGCAGTTGTATTTAAAAGTTCCGGACGTGGTTTAACATTTACCGTAAAAACTGATGAATTGAAACCACCACCTTTAAAAATCAGTTTTTTATCCTCCTGAATATTTTTAAGAGCATAATTAAATTTACTGATACCTTCTTTTTCAAGCCTGTAAGTGTTTTTTCCATCTTCAACATAAATTTCTGCCGGAAAGTTGTCACCATCAAGTTTTAAATTGATGACCAAATCATCCCCCTGCGTGGCCATTAAGCTTTTGTTTAGTATAACAAATTTAAAGGGTGCTTTTGGACTAATATATTCATCGTATTTAAAAAAACTATCAGTTCCTTCACGCAATATTGCCGGAGCAATTACCCCCGTTAGAAGGATAATCGAAACAGGGATTAAAAGATATTTTAAATACTTTTTATTATCGTTAATGCGTACGGCAGTATAAAATGGAACAGGCCGCAGTTCCAGAATTTTCTGATCAATACTAGCTAAAATGAGTTGGCTTTGCTCAGGTTTGCTATCGGCAAGCCGACGTAACTGAAGGGTATTGAGTAGTTTATCTTTAATATCCGAGAAATGATTACCAATAATGATTGACGCTTCATCAAAACTTAGGTGTTTGCCCAGCTTAAGCATAGATAAAGCTGGTTTAACAATAAAAAAATAAATTAAGGTTACGCCCAGAAAAAGGTAAGCATAGAAAATAAAGGTCTTGAAAACAATTGAAGGGTGAAAGTAATAATTACTTAAAAAAACAACGATGTATACAGCTAAAAGAATGGTCGATGTATAAATACTACCCCTCAATATCTGGTTTAGATAGAATTTACGGATGAATTCATCTATTTTTTTTAGTAACTCATTGTAATTATTACTCACCATATCTCCGTAAATGTAAAAATTGTTCGCATCAATTAAAAGAGCTCATTTTTAATAGCTTTCGATTTTTACTTAAAATCGTTCGGGTCTGTTAAGTTATTCATAATATTCCTTTAATTTTAATTAATACAAAGGTTACATAGATTTTAAACAGGTGTTATGATAAAGGCATACTTTTGATTTTTTTTATAAATATCTAACACAATGAAACAAGCATTTATTTTTACCCTAATGGTATTCATTTTCACTACATCTTTTGCTCAGAAATTTAACTGGAACAAAAATCAGGTTATTGCTCACCGGGGGGCATGGAAAAAAAACAATTTTCCGCAAAATTCTATTGCTTCGCTAAATGAAGCAGTAAGGTTGGGCTGTTATGGATCAGAATTCGATGTCTGGATGACCGCAGATGATATACTGGTTGTTAATCATGATCCTGAATTCCAGGGCTTAACGATTGAAAAAGTTAAATATGAGGAGTTATTGACCAAAACAATGAGTAACGGAGAAAAAATACCAACGCTCGAAGCTTACCTGAAAGAAGGTAAAAAGCAACGGTCAACAAAGCTTATTTTGGAAATTAAGCCCTCGTTAATAAGTAAAGAACGTGGAATCGAGGTGACCAATAAAGCTATTCAAATGGTCAAGAAAGTAGGAGTAATCGATTGGACAGAATACATTAGTTTTGATTACGACTATTGTAAAAGGATTCTTGAGGTTCTTCCTAAAGCCAAAGTAGCCTACCTGAAGGGTGATATTTCTGCAGAGCAAATGAAGGCCGACCACCTAACAGGTGTCGATTATCATTATAGCATATATCAAAAGGATGGATGGATTGAAAACGCAAAAAAACTGGGCTTAACAGTTAACGCATGGACAGTGAATACGGTTCCTGAAATCCAGTGGCTTTTAAAAGAGCAGGTTGATTACATCACGACAAATGAACCTGAACTTACCTTTGAGGAAGTGAAGAAATTCACCGGAAAAAAGGAAAATTAAGTCGGCTTGGTGAGTGTTGGAACAATTATGTCATTTGCGGCTGTTGTATCAGGTTATTTTAGAATTTTACATGGGAGATATAGTACTTTGTACTTCTTGAAAGTATTTAGGTAATAATACATTGTTTATGGACTCAAGAAGAGAATTTCTAAAAAAGGCAGCTTTATTTGCTGGTACAACCGGGATGGCCAATACCCTGCCTGGATCAATATTAAAAGCCATGACCATTAATGCTGATCCTGGCACTACATTTTACGACGCTGAACACATTGTGTTCCTGATGCAGGAGAACCGCTCTTTTGATCATATGTTTGGAAAAATGAAAGGTGTGAGGGGTTTCAACGATCCCCACCCGCACATTCAACCCGATGGTAACAAGGTATGGTTACAAAAAGATGGTCAGGGATATACTTACGCACCTTTTCACATTGATATTAATAAAACAAAAATTACCTGGCAGGGGGGATTGCCACATTCATGGAATGATCAGGTAGCGGCAAGAAATGGCGGTCGATACGATAAATGGCTGCCCGTAAAAACACCCATGACACTTGCCTACTATAACCGCGACGATATTCCCTTCTATTACCAACTCGCCGATGCGTTCACAATTTGCGACCAGCATTTTTGCTCTTCCTTAACCGGTACTACCCCCAATCGTTTGTTCTTTTTTACAGGAACTATCAGAGGCGAAAAAAGTGAAAACAAGGTGGCGGTAGTGAATAACGACCAGGCCGAATCACAAAACGATGTTTTTGTAGATTGGCCAACTTTCCAGGAACTCTTAGAAGATAATGGAATTGACTGGCGAATTTATCAGAACGAGTTATGGACTTCAAGGCTTCCTCAGGGCGAGGTCGATGACTGGCTCGGTAATTATGGAGATAATCCGATAGAGTATATCAGCAGACACAATGTGAAGCTTTCTGCTTATTTTAGGCAAAACGGCGATAAAACCGTTAAACCTGCCTTAACTGCAGCAGAAGTTCAGGCCAAATATGATAAACTTTCTCAAAGGGAGAAAAATCTAATTGATAAAGCCTTTCAAACCAATATCAGCGAGAAGAATTACCTGGATTTAGCTCCATTCTCATTTAAAAACGATTTAGGAAAAACGGAAACAATTAATCTGCCAAAAGGGGATATTTTTCATCAATTCAGGAAAGATGTTGATTCAGGAAAATTACCTGCAGTTTCATGGTTGGTGGCACCACAAAAATTTTCCGACCATACCAGTTCTCCGCTTTACGGTACCTGGTATGTAAGTGAGGCATTAGATATTTTAACCAAAAATCCGGAGGTTTGGAAAAAGACCATTTTCATACTTACATATGATGAAAATGATGGTTATTTTGATCACCATCCACCATTCGTAGTGCCAAATCCCAGTGATCCGGCAAGTGGAAAAGTATCTGATGGAATTAATTTTGCCACCGATTTTGAAACAAAAAAAGGCAGTCCGATTGGATTAGGTTACCGCGTACCCCTGGTTATTGCTTCTCCATGGAGCAAAGGAGGCTTCGTAAACTCTCAGGTTTTTGACCATACTTCATCATTAATGTTTATGGAAAAGTGGCTGACTAAAAAATCAGGGAAAACCATTAAGAGTAAGAACATAAGTGACTGGCGTCGTCATATCTGTGGTGATTTAACATCAGCTTTCAGGCCATATAATGGTGAGGTGATTCCTTCGCCCGAGTCATTGAAGCGCGATAATGTTGTAACAAGTATTATAAATGCCAAAAATAAACCCGCTCAAACTGGTCCCGTGGCATTAAATAAAACTGAAGTCAATAAGGTTAACGATCTTGAGTCATTTTCAAAACAGAATTCTGTTCATCTTCCCTTTCAGGAACAGGGTACCAAACCAGCCAGTGCACTGCCATATCAGTTATCTGTCGATGCCAGATTAGTTAACAGGCAACTGGAAATTACATTTAAATCAGTTAAGACACTTTTCGGTAGCGAAGTTGAAACGGTGGGCGCCCCTTTTACCATGAACACAAGTTCGAGTTACAAGGGTGTTGTTGGCAAAACATGGGCGTATGCAGTTAAGGCAGGTGATAGCATTACAGAGAGGATCAATATTGAAGATTTTGATGATAATGTCTACGATTTTAGAATCACAGGGCCTAATGGCTTTTACAGGCACTTTAAAGGAAATTCGAAGAATCCTGAAATTGATATTAAAGCATCGTCAGAACAAAGTGGCATTCTGAATAAGAAAAATACCGGAAATCTGACATTTTCTTTGCAGAACAATAGTGCTTTGCCACTTACTGTTCAGGTTATTGACAATAAGTTTAGGGCGGCAATCCAAAATATCAACCTAAAACCAAAATCGATCTCAACCGTAATACTAAATTTGTCCAAAAGTGCACATTGGTATGATTTCAGCATCTTACAGAGTGGAAATCCAGACTTCAAACATCGCTATGCCGGAAAAGTTGAAACAGGGGAAATAACCACAACCGATCCTTTTATGGGAAATACTGTGTAAACATTCTAAATGCAAAAAGGCTTCAGAATTCCTGAAGCCTTTTTTAAATGATTTATAAATCCTAAAATACAATCGGTAATTCTATCTGCGTTTTGTCCCAGGCCGCAACCAGAGTTGCACCTTTTTCAATATTTGTAAAGGTAATAGAAAAGTATTCGATGGGTTTTGGCAATGTTTTTACCGGAACATTCACACGAACAATGTCTTTCCTGGAATCATAGGTAAACGCACCCCATCTATCTGTTTGCAAATTCAAAATAATTGTCCAGCTATCTTTATTAGGAATAGCAAATAAACTATAGGTACCAGCCTTGACTCTCTTGCCCCCAATGGTTACCTTTTTAAAAAAACGTATTTCAGTATTCTCATTCGCTCCAAAGCGCCATACATTTCCGTATTGCTCCAAGACACCGAAAATATCACGCCCCTTTTTTTGCGGGCGGGAATAGATGACCTTGATGATCGGTTCAACCAAACCATTGGCTTTCGCCTTAGTCACATTTAAAGGAAAATATACAATATCTGCTGGACTTGAATCTGCCGCAGGAAATTTAATGTCCGCATTAGTTGCTACCTGAGCACTAACATTGAAGCATATAAGAGCGAAAACAACAATGAAGATATTTCTCATTTGCTGTAAATTAATTAACAAGCTTTAAATAGGGATGTTTAATTGCCAGGGAGATAGCTGAATAGACTAGTATTTTCTGCCTTTTACAATAGCATTTAAAAACAAGCCCGCTGAAAGTAAGCCAAATACACCGCCTAATAAAGCGAAAATATAGTTTTGTGTAATGATTGCTCCGGTTAGAACTCCAAAGAATAAACCCAAAGCATAATATAACCAATTGAAATTATTGCTGCTGTTTTCTTGTACACTCATGTTTTTGTTATTTGGTGCCAAAGTTAATATTTATTTTAGAAATGAGTGCCGTGTATGAAATTTAATATACCCACCATACCACTTATTGTAATCATTTATCAGGATAATGTAAAAGATAGTATAATATATTTGGATTTTAATCAATCGTTTGATTAATTTTGTGCCGTCAAAAAGAAATGAAAACAGAAAAGATAGATAAAAAACAAGCTATACTCGATGCTGCCGAGAAACTGTTCTGTGAAACAGGATATGAAGGCACTTCCACGCGACAGATCGCAAAAGAATCTGGTGCAAATATGGCAATGATTAATTATTATTTCGGTTCGAAAGAAGGGGTATTCGTGGAAATTATGAATAACCGAATTGCTGGCTTTGCTTCTCAATTACGCATCATTAATGAAGATAAAATAACCTCGCTTGAAAAATTACACAAAGTAATTGAGGGTTACGCAAACAGGATTCTTGCCAACACAGCTTTTCATAAAATGATGCATAGGGAGTTGTCTCTAACTCAACGACCTGAAATGTACGATAAAATAAAAGATGCCATGAGCCATAATATGCAGCTCATTGATCGGATTATTAATGAGGGAATGGAAAATGGAACTTTTAATCAGATCGATGGCCGCATGATTATTGCAACCATAATGGGCACACTTACCAATATTGTGATTTCTCCGAACAAAGTGATGCCGTGCTCGAATTTCGATTTAAACGACCCGAAGGATAATAAAATAATCAAAGACAGGGCGATAGCCTATCTGAAAGACTTAACAACAGTTTATTTAACAACAAAAAAATGATACCCAAATCAATAAGATTAATGCTTGTGGCATCATTAGTACCTGCTGCTTTATTTGCACAAGGCATTAAGGAACTAGATATCAACCAGGCAATCGAACTTGGCATAGCCAATAGTAAGAATTTAAAACTGTCGCAAAATAAAATAGACCAGGCAGTGGCGAAGCTGGAAGTAGTTAAAGATAATGTACTTCCAACCGGTAATGCAAGCTTTTTATACAACCATGCTGAAATACCAACCAATACTTTTAGTTTAGGTGAAGGCTCTAGTACATTAAACCTTCCAAAAAGAGCTGATGCTTTTGTAGGAACGGCAGCAATACAGGAACTCGTGTATGGTGGGGGTAAGTTAAAATATGCTAAAGCATCTACTAAATTATTAGCTGATGTTGCCCGTCTGGATGCCGACAAAAACAAGGAAGAGATAACCTATGCTATAATCAGTACTTATTATTCATTGTATAAGGTCGAACAAAGCAAAAAAGTAGTGGCCCAGAATCTGGAGTCTATCGCCGCTCAGATCAAACAGGCACAGCGGTTTTTTGAACAAGGTATTGTCACTAAAAATGATGTACTCAGATTTCAATTACAACAAGCTAACGTAACTTTAACACAGTTGGATATCGAAAGCAATCGCAAGGTAATTAATTATAATCTCGATATTCTATTGGGTTTACCGGAAGATACTGAAGTTAAAATTGTTGATCCGGCAGCGGAATCAAAAGTTGCAGGTTCACTAAATGAATATATTAATATGGCTTTAGCCAATCGTCAGGAGCTGAAACAACTTGATGTACAAAATAAAGTTGCTGGCTTCAATGTTAAAAGCATAAAAGCAAATACCCTGCCTACGGTTGGTGTTGGAGCAAATCTTTATTACATTAATCCAAGTGGAAGTTTCGTTCCGCCAGTAAATCAGTACCTGTTGCCGGTAACGGTTGGAGCTACTGTTTCATGGAATTTTGGTAACCTGTGGACAAATAAAAACAAGGTAAATGAAGCGAAGATTCAGCAAAGCGAAATTACCCTGCAGAAAGATATTCTATCTGATCAGGTAAAAACGGATATTAACAGAAACTACCAGACCTATCAGGTAGCGGTCAATAAGATCCAGGTTTTAGAAACCTCAATTTCACAGGCTACAGAAAACGATAAGTTATTAGCATCCAAGTACAAAAATAATGTAGCCTCGGTTACGGATAGAATTGATGCTGAAACTTTATTATATCAAGCCAAAATTAACTTAGAAATAGCCAAAGCCGATGCAGGTTTAGCCTATTATACATTATTAAAATCAACAGGAAAAATAACGCAATAAATACAACAATGACAACTGAAAAGAAAAATAAAAGTAAAGTAGTACCGATCATTTTAGGTGTTTTACTAGTAATAGGTATCGTTTTTGGTATCACCGAGTGGAGTTATTATAGCAAGCACGTAGATACAGATGATGCACAGATTGATGGAGACATCAGCCCGGTAGTTGCTCGTGTTGGCGGTTATGTAAAAGACATCAACTTCGAAGAGAATACACACGTAACAGAGGGACAGGTTCTGGTTAAACTTGACGATAACGATTATAAAGTAAAATTAGAACAGGCACAATCTGGTCAAAAAGGGGCCAGTGCAGGTGTAGGTGTAGCTGAATCTCAGATTGTAGCAACTCAGGCAAATACCAGCACAGCTAAAGCAAATGTAGAATCGGCTAAAGCAAATGTTCAGGCGGCTGTAGTTAAATTGAATCTGGCTCAGAAAGATTTTAATCGTTATGCAAACCTGGTTAAAGACGGTTCCATTACGCAACAGGCATTCGATCAGTCTAAAGCAAACAAAGAAGCAGCAGAAGCAGGAAAACAAGTTGCTCAGGCAGCTTATCAGGCGGCACAAGATCAATACACAGCGGCTGTAAAACAGGTTGGTACAACTCAGTCGCAGTTAGCAGTGAGCAGTAACGTGATCAGCCAACGCCAGAGTGATATCGATTTCGCTAAGCTCCAGCTATCATATACTGATATTAAATCTCCTGCAACAGGACTGGTTTCTAAAAAGAATGTTCAAAAAGGACAGTTGGTTCAAGCCGGACAGTCTTTATTCTCTGTAGTTAATGATGGAAGTTTATATGTAACGGCAAATTTCAAAGAAACTCAGCTAGAGAAGATTAAGGAAGGTTCTAAAGTTGAAATAGAAATTGATGCTTATCCTGATCAAAAGGTAGAGGGAGAGGTTTATAACTTCTCACCAATTACAGGTGCTAAAGGCTCTCTTTTACCTCCAGATAATGCTACTGGTAACTTTGTAAAAGTTGTTCAACGTATCCCTGTTAAAATTAAAATTCATCCATCAAAGGAATTGTTAGCAAAATTACGTCCAGGAATGAGCGTTAAGGCTTCAGTTTCTACTAACTAAAAATTAAAATGGCCGAAGTAGGTTTAAAAAAGTGGATCATTACATTTACGGTAATCACGGCTTCTCTTCTGGAGCTGATTGATACAACAATCGTAAACGTAGCAATCCCTCAGATACAGGGAAACCTGGGCGCTACCCTCGAGGATATCGCCTGGTTATCCACTGGTTATGCTGTTGCGAATGTAATCATCCTGCCAATGTCAGGATGGTTAGGAAGTCGTTTCGGGCGTAAAAATTATTTCTTAGCCTCCATCATTGTTTTTACGCTGGTTTCCTTTCTATGTGGTAATGCAACTTCTTTGAGTGAACTGATCCTGTTTAGGATTTTACAAGGGGTTGCAGGTGGAGGATTAATTTCAACAGCACAGGCAATTCTTATCGAAACCTGGCCTCGTGAGGACGTGGGTATCGCTACAGCATTATTTGGCCTGGGTGCTGTTGTGGGTCCAACTGTAGGACCAACAATTGGCGGTTATATTTTGGAGGTTGCAGACTGGCCATGGATTTTTTATGTGAACATTCCCGTCGGAATACTCGCCGCCTACTGTACCTATACGTTTATTCGGGAAACACCAAAAGATGGAAAAGGAAAGCCGGTTGATTGGTGGGGTATTGCCCTGCTGGCAATTGCAGTAGGTAGCTTGCAAACTGTGCTAGAAAAAGGAGAAAGCGAAGACTGGTTTTCAACACCATATATTACTGCGTTGGCCGTAGTTTCTATATTTGGGTTATTACTTTTTATATGGAGAGAAACCGCAACAGAGTTTCCTATTGTGAACCTCCGGATCATGAAAAAGAGAAGTTTTTCAATTGGTATGTTTACTTCCTTTATTCTGGGGTTTGGACTATACGGTTCTGTTTTTGTTTTCCCGGTATTTGCGCAGAATCTCTTAGGCTTTACGCCACTGCAAACGGGTAAGCTCTTTATTGCAGGAGGTATCTGTACCATTGCCATGATGCCGTTTATCGGAATTATGCTTAAAAAGGGTGTTCCTGCACAATTCATGGCTACAGGAGGAATGTTTTTATTCTTCGTTTTCTGCTGGATGCTGAGTAATTCTACCCTGGCTTCCGGTACTGGCGACTTTTTCTGGCCACTAGTAATCAGAGGTTTTGGTATGGCCCTGTTGTTTGTACCATTAACAACATTGGCCATGCAGGATTTATCCGGACCAGAAATAGGTCAGGGGTCTGGATTGAACAACATGAGCAGGCAATTAGGCGGTTCTTTTGGTATCGCAGCATTAACCACCTTGATTCATATTCGTTCCGGCTTCCATAGAAGTAGCTTGCTCACTAACATCAATGAATATAATCCAGCATTTGTTCAAAAATTAAATGTTTTAACACACGGCTTTATGGCTAAAGGTGCTTCATTTATTGATGCAAAATTAATGGCGATGAAAGCGATAGAAGGTTCGGTTATTAAACAAACCATGTTGCTCACTTATAGCGATGCTTACTGGGTAGCAGGTTTAATAATGTTGTTTTCAATTCCGTTATTATATCTTCAAAAGTTTAAGAAGAATGCAAATATTGTTACTGATGCCCATTAATATTTGCAAAGAATTGGCATAAATAATGATAAAAAACAAAACAGCCGGTGTATTTTATTACATCGGCTGTTTTAACCCAAAAAATTAACAATCAATGCAATGCCCTTAAACATTGCAAATGTTCTTAACCGGCTACCAGGTAGCCAAATAAGATTCTAAAATTAAAATTTATTCTACAATTATCCAAATTGTAAGCCCTGGAATTTTAATACCTTAAGCATTTTTTGTAGTATTACATGATACAAAACTATTGCTTACAACATGCCTAAACTCCGTTTGACCACACAGCGAGAATCTATTTTCAACAACGAGGTGATCTCGAAATTTGAACTTTTTAATAGTCTTTTTTTAACGCTCCCTTTTTATAAAATAAAAGATACAGGAACCTTACTCCCTTTATTTTTCAAAAGCTGTGAAGATGGTATTGCAAACGGACAGAAGCCTGCGCAGATTATTGAAGAGTTTTTCGCCAAGTTCACCAGCTATACGGAACGTAAGGATATTATTGACTTGCTTTTCCGGTTCATACAGTACATCGAACGTCAGGTAGTGCTATTCGATGCAGTTGAAGATGCATCTTTTACTAAGCTGAACACAACAGATGAGCAAAGCACGCTGGCATTCATCCTGAAAAAAAATGCCGACAACAAGCCCATGCTTGCTAAGATTGAAAAGCTAATCGATGAGCTTTCGCTTCGCCTTGTTTTAACCGCTCACCCAACGCAATTCTATCCGGGAAGCGTTCTCGCCATCATTACTGATCTCACAAAAGCAATTCGCGAAAATGATATCACTTCGATGAATTCCTTACTACAACAATTAGGTAAAACGCCTTTTTTTAACAAGAAATCTCCCACACCAGTTGATGAAGCACTTAACCTGGCCTGGTTTTTGGAAAATACCTTCTATTTTGCTGCTGCAAATATTCAGGAAGAAATTGACCAAAACCTTGACGAATATAATTTAGAAACAAAAAAAATACTCGAATTGGGCTTTTGGCCAGGTGGTGACAGAGATGGAAATCCAAACATTCATGCTGAAACAACCCTCGAAGTTTCAAAAATGCTACGCCAGATCTTGTTCCGTTGCTACTATCGTGATTTCAGAGTCATCAAGCGAAGAATCACTTTTAGGGGTGTGGAAGAGAACCTGGCTTACTTACATGATGTTTTGTATAAAAATGCTTTTGATCAGGCCTGTGAGTTGACCGATATATCTGATGATCTTAGAGAAAATCTAAACAAAATTAAAGATACTTTACTCAAAGAACATGATGGGCTATTCGTAGATCTGGTGAATGATTTGATCCGCAAGATAGACCTTTATGGAAATTACTTTGCATCCCTTGATATCCGTCAGGATAGCCGTGTGCTAAGAAGCGTTCATGCCTATTGTCGACAGAATAAACCAATATCTTCTCTATACCCTGCTGATTATGACCAATTACCAGAAGGCGATAAACTAAAACTGATTTCATTTAAGGAAGCAACACCAGTTTACGCTACTGAAGGGGATGCCCTGATTGAGGATACCATACAGACTATAAAAGAAATTAAGGGAATACAAAAGCGCAATGGTGAAAAAGCCTGCCACAGATTCATCATTAGTAATTGTCAGCAGGCAAGCGACATCCTTCAGCTGATCGAACTTTTTCTTTGGAATGGCTGGAGCAAAGATTCCCTTACAATCGATTTCGTGCCACTTTTTGAAACTGTAAATGATTTAAAGGGCGCTGCAGCGATCATGGAGACGTTATATAGTAATCCGTTCTATAAAGCCCATTTGGCTACGCGTGGAAACAAACAGGATATTATGCTGGGTTATTCAGATAGTACAAAGGATGGTGGTTACCTCATGGCCAACTGGTCTATTTTTAACGGTAAAACTTCACTTTCTGAAGTGGCAAAAAAACACAATATTCAACTTGCATTCTTTGATGGCAGAGGAGGGCCTCCATCACGCGGAGGAGGGAAAACGCACCGTTTTTATGCCTCCATGGGCAAGGAAATCGCAAACAAAAATATTCAGTTAACCGTTCAGGGGCAAACCATTAGCTCTCAGTACGGATCTGTAGAAAGTGCCGAATTTAACATTGAGCAGCTCATTAATGCTGGGATATCTTCCGGCCTTAAGGAAAAGCATAACGTACTTCTTGATACTCAAAATAAGTTGCTATTGGATGAAATGGCAGAAGATGGTTATAAAGCTTTTGTCGATTTGCGCGAGCATCCTTTATTTGTAAGTTACTTGGAAAAACTTTCTCCGCTGAAATTGCTTTCGCAGGCCAATATCAGTAGCAGGCCAGTTAAACGAAATGGTGGCGGCGAACTCAAATTAGAGGATCTGAGAGCCATTAGTTTTGTCACAGCGTGGAGTATGCTGAAACAAAATGTTCCCGGATTTTATGGAATGGGTACTGCGCTTAAAAATCAGGAGATAGCGGGTAGCTGGGATAAAGTGGTAAAAGTGTATGAGGATTCAGATTATCTTAAAACCATCGTAGATAATTGTATGATGAGCATGAGTAAGTCAGACTTCGTGATTACGGCACATTTAGCCAACGATAAAGAATTTGGTGCCTTTTGGACTCAGTTGCATAATGAATTCGAATTAACAAAAGAGATGCTGTTAAAATTATCAGGTCAGCCTGTATTAATGGCCAATTACCCTGTAGATAAAAAATCTATCGCTACACGCGAAAAAATTATTTTGCCACTGGTCTTGATCCAGCATTTCGCACTAGAAAAATTGCAGCATGATCATGATGAAAAGGTTCAGCACGCTTTAGAAAAATTAGCCGTTAGAACCGTCTTTGGTATTGTAAATGCTGGCCGTAACCTGGCTTAAACATCAAAAAATAAGCCCTTTCAGATTATATCTGAGAGGGCTTAATATTTCAAAGAGTCTGATTAAAGAGAATTATCTGTCAATCGATCCCATTACTTTCTGACCGAAGGCATTTAGCGCATCTTTCTCAGCAGCACCTTCACTTACCATTTGATGTACCTCAAGCGCACCACAAATATTGGTAATCATTTCGCCCGCAACATCAACCTCATGCTCACTCACCCCTCTAAATTCACAAAAAGCCTCTAAAACCTCTAAAGTGGTCTCCAGTTGTGCTGGAGTGGTATTTTGAAATAATTGTCTGATAACCGGAATCTTCATTACTTTATTTTATTAAATAATTCTACTAAACCTTCAGCCTTGTTGGTTTGCACCTGATCAACCAGATTTCCACCTTCAAATGCAGCAAAAGTCGGTAAATTATCAACGTTTGCGAATTTGCGTGAATTCGGAAGTTTCTCTGCATCAACAATTAAGAAAGCTACATCCTCATTTTCTGAAGCCAGTTTTTTAAACTTTGGTTTCATGATTCTGCAGTTACCACACCATGATGCAGCATACTGAACCATAACTTTCGAATGATCAGCTAAATACTGTTGAAGATTATCTTCTGTTAATTCTAAAAACATAATGTTTTATTTAATTAGTTGGCAGCTAAATATTCTGCTACACCAGTTCTGTTTGCATTCATTGCTTCTTTGCCTTCTTCCCAGTTTGCAGGACAAACTTCACCATGCTTCTGTACGTGAGCATAAGCATCAATTAAACGTAAATATTCTTTAACGTTTCTACCTAATGGCATATCGTTAACACTTTCGTGGAATACTTTACCTGTTTCATCAATTAAATAAGTGGCTCTGAAAGTTACGTTCGAACCAGAGAAAGATTCGTTTCCTTCCTCGTCATAATTAACTTCCTGATCTAATATATCTAAAATACCAGAAAGCTGTCTGTGTGTATCAGCTAAGATAGGATAGGTTACGCCTTCAATACCACCATTATCTTTTGGTGTATTTAACCATGCAAAATGAACTTCATTTGTATCGCAGGAAGCACCGATTACAATGGTATTTCTTTGCTCAAACTCAGGCAAAGCAGCTTGGAAAGCGTGCAATTCTGTAGGACAAACGAAAGTAAAATCTTTTGGATACCAGAATAACAATACTTTTTTATTTTTGCTTACAGCTTCTTCAAATACATTGATCTTCAAGTCATCACCCATGTCTGACATTGCATCAATACTAACACTCGGGAATTTTTTACCTACTATTGCCATAATTTGTTGTCTTTAATTTTGTGCCACAAAGGTACGGTGAATTCATCAGTCAATCAAACGCAGATAACTAATAGTTCATTGTATTTATTGATATAGATATAGTTAAAAACTATAATTTAAAGATTAATTATAGCCATTATAAATCTCTTGTTTTTTTAAAGCCCTGCTCAATAATGCTCACCAACTGATAAATAGGTTTTTGCTTTTTCAAATCAGAATTCATTTTTTAACTTTGATGTTTCGGAATTAACATAACATTTAATAATATAATGGCAAAAGCATCTGAAGTAAAAGGCGGGAACGTTCTTCGTTTCAACGGAGAGCTGGTAAGCGTTGAAGAGTATATTCACCGGACCCCCGGAAATTTAAGGGCGTTCTATCAGGCGCGCATGCGTAATGTAAAAACAGGAAAAATTGTAGAATACCGTTTTCGTACAGATGAAGAAGTAACAATTTGTAGGGTAGAAACCAACGATTATCAGTATTTGTATGAAGATGGTGATTATCTGGTTGTGATGGATAACAACACTTTCGAACAATACAATATCCCAAAACTACTCTTCGGAAGCTCAATTAAGTTTTTAAAAGAGGGAATGAACGTTACCATTGCTTTTGAAAGCGATGAACCAATAGTTGCCCAGTTACCCAACAGCGTTGAACTGGAAATCACTTATACAGAACCAGCTGTAAAAGGCGATACCTCCACGAGTGCACAGAAATATGCTACTGTTGAAACAGGAGCAGAAATCAGGGTGCCGTTATTTATTAATCAGGGCGACAAGGTTAAGGTAGATACCAAAACCGGCGATTACATGGAACGGGTAAAGTAAGCTTAATCCCTTAGCCCTTACCGGCATAGGTTTTTGTTAAAATAATTTTACCTTTGCCGTCACAAAAAAAAGAAACATAAATCCAAATAGGATCAAATAATATGGCTAAAGCATCAGAAATTAAAACAGGTAACATTCTTCGTGTAAATAACGAACTGGTTACTGTCGACGAATGGAATCACCGTACGCCAGGTAAAGGCGGCGCTTTTTATACTGGTAAATTCCGCAATATTAAAACAGGTAGAATTGTTGAAGCACGTATGAATACCGATGAGGCTGTTGAAATCTGCCGTGTAGAAACCAACGACTATCAATATTTATATGAAGATGGAGACTATTTAGTAGTAATGGACAATAACTCCTACGAGCAATATAATGTTGAAAAATCTTTATTTGGTTCAGCAATTAAATTCCTGAAAGAAGGAATGAGTGTTATCGTTTCAATGGAAAGCGACGAGGCAATTATGGGCCAGCTGCCAAACTTTGCTGAGTTCGAAATTACCTATTCTGAACCTGCAGTTAAAGGGGATACTTCTACAAATGCGCTAAAAGCAGCCACTCTTGAAAATGGTGTTGAAGTGAAAGTTCCGATGTTTGTTAATCAGGGCGATAAAATTAAGATTGATACACGCACAGGAGAGTATGTTGAGCGCGTAAAATAATCTATAAGATTGATCATGAGCCTCGCATTGCGGGGCTTTTTGTTTTAAACCGTTTTTTCAAACAAATAAGCGTACCATCGCATTAGTTACCTAAATCGATACCATGTTAAAATCAGTGATCAGGAAACAAGCTTTAACAGACAGATTAGCAATTAGCGAAGATGAGTATGAATTACTAAACAAAGGTTTGCTGGATCAGTTTACCACTTTGGATTTTAGTGATGTAAAAGCACTACATATATTTTTACCGATAACCGAAAAAAGAGAACCTGATACATTTCTGCTCATTAACTGGCTGGCAAAAAACTACCTGGAGATAAAAATTATCGTTCCAAAAGCAGATTTCGAAACAGCTTTAATGACCCATCATGAGTATCTGGGTACACACGATTTGAAGAAAAACATCTATAACATCTTAGAACCACAAAAAGGTGGTCTTCACAACGGGGAGGTTGATCTGGTATTTATACCGCTACTCGCTTTTGATAAAAAGGGCTACAGGGTAGGGTATGGAAAGGGGTTTTACGACCGCTTCCTTGAAAATTTAAATGCTCGGAAAATAGGCTTATCTTTGTCACCTGCAATAGAAAAAATTGATGACTTAAGTGAACACGACATTCGTCTTGATTTTTGTATCACACCAACAGCAATTATTAAATTTTAGCAATCATGGCAAACGAAATCGTTATCAAAACAGAAAAACAATACGAAGACAACATGATTGCCGTATTTGAACTGCAGGAAAAAGAGGAGCTAACACCGGCCGATTTAAAGCAAATTGAGCTGATGTTGAAGGCAGGTGAAAAATACGAGGCAGAAAACCTTTAATCCAGTTCCAGTAAAACCGGACAGTGATCTGAATGAATCGCATCAGGTAAAATCCTGACATTTTTCAATCTGCTTTCCATCGGTCGCGTGGCTAAATGATAGTCGATTCGCCAGCCCAGATTCTTTCCTCTCGATCCAGCCCTGTAACTCCACCACGTATAATGATGAGGATCTTTATTGAAATGACGAAAGGTGTCGATAAAACCATTGTCTAAAAACAGCTGCATCCATTCCCGTTCTTCAGGTAAAAAACCCGATGAATTCGCATTCGATTTCGGGTTATGGATATCAATGGCAGTATGGCAGATATTATAATCGCCACTCACAATGAGATTCGGGATTTCCTTGCGTAACTCACCTATATAGGTGTTGAAAAACCGCATAAAATCATATTTCTTTACCTGTCTTTCTTCACCACTTGAACCTGAAGGCATATATAAACTCATCAAAGAAAAATCGCCGAAATCGGCCCTTAGAATCCTTCCTTCTTTGTCTATCCATTCTTCTCCACAACCATATTCTACATGATTAGGTTTGATTCTCGTAAGAATCGCCACGCCACTATATCCCTTTTTTTCAGCAGGAAACCAATAATGATGGTAACCTAGCTGCTCTATTAAAGCAATTATTTCAGGAATTTGCACAGGCAAGGCTTTCACCTCCTGCAAGCATACCATGTCTGCATCCGTGGCTTGTAACCATCCGAAAAAATTTTTTGTACTGGCTGCCCGAATGCCATTAACGTTGTAGGAGATAATTTTCATTGGTGGTAAATTTAGAAATTAATGATGACAGGCTATAGTAATTGAAGTTTCATTTCGTTAAATTTGTTTATGAGCATAGAAGAATTAAAAATTGAAATCGCTAAAAAAGTCTTCGAAACTAATGATGAAAATCTTTTGTCTGAATTAGACATGCTTTTAAGCAGTAGTGAGAAGTTTATTTTGGAAGATTTACCATTACACGTTCAGGAGGGTATTAAAAGAGGAATGAAACAAGTTGAAGAGGGAAAATTTACACCTCATGACGAGGTGATGAAATTGTATAACAAATACCTATGACTTTTGAAATATTTTGGAGTGATGAGGCAAAAGAGACTTTTGATGCGATTTTTTGGTTTATTTACAACCGATTTGGAGAAACCTCATCAAAGAAATTTTTGAAACAGACCAACAAAGTTATTTCTATAATCAGAAGTCACCCGGAAATTTTTGAATCCCTTTCATCAGAAAGATTTAGAAAAGGAAATATAACCAGTTTGACTTCTATCTTTTACGAGATCCAAAACGATAGAATATACTTATTATATTTCTATGACAACCGTCAGGAACCACTAATATCTAAATAACGGTCTCATTTTTACGAAAGCTGACTTGCTAATGCCTTCTCAAGTTTCTTAACTTCCCGTTTCTTTAAAATTGTGATATCCATTTTAACATCCTGTTTAGGCCTGTTATTTTTGTCGGTAGTTAGCATTGCAATTTTATCTACCATATCCAACCCCGAAATAATCTCGCCGAAAACAGTGTAGTTCCGGTCTAAGTGAGGTGTACCACCAATAGTTTTATATACGAGTCTTTGCCAGTCAGGAATTTTATGTTTCAGTCTTTTTTCTTCGAGACTATTTAACTGCTCATCGGTAAAAACCTTTCCCTGCACCAGATAAAACTGGCTTCCGCTTGATGCTTTTTCTGGGTTAATCATATCGCCGTCCCTGGCAGCAGCAAGCACACCCTTTTTATGGAACAAGCTGTCTCTGAATTCTGCAGGGATGGTATATTTCGGCCCACCTTCGCCCAGCAAACTATCAGGTTTTGCATTTCTTGAATCGGGATCCCCGCCCTGGATCATAAAATCCTTAATCACCCGGTGAAATAAAGTACCGTTAAAATAACCATCTTTTGTCAGCTTTAAAAAGTTATCACGGTGCAGAGGCGTTTCATTATATAGCTTGATAATGCATTCACCAAATTCAGTTTTAATCTTGATATATTGATTTTTTGGCTTTGAGGCAAAAGTAGATAATGTGGTAAGTAACCCAATCAGCAGGAGTAATTTCTTCATTTTAAACGGTGTTTAAGGCTAAATTACTTTAAAAAATGAAATTCAATAAATAAAAGGCAATGTTATTCGGTTTTTTTTGCTTTACCTTTGTAATAATGAAGTTAAAACAAAAAATAGCACTTTCTTTAACCGTATTGTATACGGTAAGTGTTATGGGTTTGGCTTTAAGTTTACATTTTTGCGGCGGGAAGCTCGAAAATGTTAAACTGTTCAGTAATGCTGTATCCTGTAAGTTCTGCAAAGATATTCCTGCTGAAAAGAAAGACGATGGTTGCTGTAAAAATACACAGGTAACGGTAAAAGTCAAAGATAGCCATCAGGTTGAAGCGAAGGTGGAAATGCCTAAGTTGTTTTCAATTCAACTTTTTCTTCATCCACCGGTTATTACTTTCTTTAGTGATTTAAAATCAAGTTTCTTTAATAAAATAAGCAACAAAGCACCTCCGCTCAGGCTTGGTGTAGCACTGCACGTTTTCAATTGCATTTTCAGGAATTAGGATAATTAGTAAACCTTAAAGGGTGTTCAACATCCCTTAGGAATAGTTTATTTCTTAAATTCTAATTTCAAAAATCATGAAAACAATAAAATTATTCAGCATTATCATGCTTCTTTTTGCCGTTAACGTTTCGGCACAACAAATTTCAACAGCCGATTTAAAGGTTACCGGTTTAACCTGCTCTATGTGTTCAAATGCAACACAAAAATCACTTGAAACACTCGGCTTCATCAATTCAGTAAAGCCCGATCTTAATAAAAATATTTTTGTCCTGACTTTTAAAAAAGGGGCTGACATTAATCTTGACATGGTTCGTAAAAAAGTTCAGGATGCAGGTTTTTCGGTAGGAGGACTAATGGCTGAGTTTACTTTTAATCAGGTTAAGGTAGACGATAAAGGCCAGGCAATTGTGGATGGAAATGTTTACCGGTTTGTAAATGCTAAAAACAAAACGCTTAACGGAACAGTAAAGGCAGCTGTAGTTGATAAAGATTTTATCTCAGGATCTGCATTTAGAAAACAATCTGCAACGGTAAACTCTGATGCTTATTCAAGCGGCGCTGCCGTTGTTAATGGTAAGAAAACCCGTGTTTTTCACTTAGTTCTTTCTTAAAAAAATGAAGAAATTACTATTTGTTGTGCTGGTTTTGGCCGGTACAGTCGGTCATGTTGTAGCCCAGGAATTATATGTGTTTACTGAGCCGGCCAGCAATATGCCAACTAAATCCATCGGGGTTAGGCTAACCAATGAAGGTATGTTTAACAATCCTGATTTTGTAAGCAGAACAATTCCCGAAGTGATGTTTGGCTTTAACAAAAACCTGATGGCACATGCACAGGCTTTTCTTTCGGATATGGATGGAAAATATCGTTTGGAAGGGGGGAGCTTATATGTTAAATACAGGTTTTTATCAATAGATGAAGCACAGAGCCATTTCAGGGCTGCTGCCTTCGGAAGGATAAGTACAAGCAAGCGGCCAACCTACACGAGAGATATTAATCTGGAAGGAGATAACAGTGGGGTACAGGGAGGCCTGATTTTTACGCAATTGCTGCATAAACTGGCCCTTTCTGCGACACTCGGCTATGCTCATGCTTTTAAGGATAGTGAAAGCCAGATCGCAGGAATGCCCCGACCCAGTAATATGTTATCTTACAGCCTGTCTTCAGGATATTTGCTTTTCCCCCTGGTGTACAAAAATTACAAGGAGCCTAATTTTAATTTCTACTTTGAGATGCTGGGTAAAACCGATCCATCCTCTGGTGAGTCATACCTGGATTTAGCTCCGGCAGTTCAGCTGATTTTAAACAGCAGAACAAGGATTGACCTTGGATATCGTTTCCAGGCTACAGGAAACATGGTAAACAGATACACCAAAAATATGTACCTTTTAAGGGCAGAATTTAACTTTTTTAATGCTTTAAAATAATTGATAATATGAAAAAAATAATAGTACTGATAGCTGTATTTGCTATCTCAATGACCAAAACAACATTTGCACAAAGTAAAACTGATGCGGCTTTTAACCAATTGCTTGCAGCTTATTACGACGTGAAAAATGCACTGGCTTTCGACAAACAAGATGTAGCAAAAGTAAAAGCAAATGCGCTTTCTAACAAGGTTGATGCTATACAACACAAAGACCTTCCTGCTGCTCAACATATGCTTTGGATGGAGCAATCAAAAATTATCAAAGCAAAGTCAATCGAATTAGCTGCCGGAAAAGATATCAAAGCACAGCGAAAATCTTTCGAAAGTCTTTCTTCGGCAATGATTAAAACGGTAAGAAATATCAAATTTAATAATGCTACGGTATATGTTCAGCATTGCCCGATGGCAAAAGCCAGCTGGTTAAATGAAAAGGAAAACATTGAAAATCCATACTATGGAAGCATGATGTTTGATTGTGGTGATGTGTCTGAAACGATAAAACCAAAATAATGAATCTGCATATCAAAAACATGGTATGCAACCGTTGCAAAATGGTGGTTAAAGCAGAGTTGCAGAAACTCGGCTTTAACCCTGTTTCTGTCGAACTGGGTCGGGTTTCTTTACAGGAAGATATCTCTGCAACCGATAAATCTAAAATAGGAGAACAGTTGAATGCTTTTGGTTTCGAACTTTTGGAGGATAAACGAACGCAGCTTTCAGAGCAGATTAAAACCTCAATTATTAATCTCGTTCACTATTCCATGGAAGCATTAAAAATTAATCTTTCTGTCTATTTAAGCAGCTTGCTAAATCTCGAATATCCCCAATTGAGCACTATCTTTTCAGAAGTTGAAAATCAAACGATCGAAAAGTATTTTATCGCACAAAAAATAGAGAAGGCCAAAGAAATGCTCACTTATGGAGAACTCACCTTAAGCGAGATTGCTTTCGAACTCAATTATAGCAGCGTTGCACACCTTTCATCTCAATTTAAAAAGGTTACAGGTCTTACACCTTCCGCCTATAAACATTTAAATGATAGAAAACCTTTGGATGAAGTTTAGCCTATATTTAACATCAACCTCCGAAAGGATTATTTTTCTTATCATATATCAAGACTTAACCTCATCTGGCGCTGTAATTTTGTTATTCAAACTTCTTGGCGATGTCAGCATTATCACAATTCAAAAACTTCACACAGCGTTTGCCACAAACGGAGCTAATGCCAACCATCTTTATTGGTCATGGCTCGCCGATGAATGGTATTGAGAATAATGATTTTAGCCAGAGTTGGGCGGATTTGGCAAAACATATTCCGGTACCCAAAGCAGTTCTCGTTGTTTCAGCGCATTGGTATACCCGTGGCACTTTCGTCACAGCGATGGATTTTCCATCAACCATTCATGATTTCGGAGGCTTCCCCCAAACGCTTTTTGATGTGCAGTATCCTGCTCCCGGTGATGCAAAACTTGCTGAAGAAATACCATCGCTCATACATAGTACTAATGTTGGGTTAGATCATGATTGGGGTTTAGATCATGGAACCTGGACTGTTGTAAGGCATATGTATCCTGAAGCTAACATCCCTGTGCTGCAATTAAGTATTGATTATACAAAATCGCCTGAACAACACTACGAAATCGCACAAGAGATTTATGCCCTTCGTAAAAAAGGTGTTTTGGTTATCGGGAGCGGAAACATGGTTCATAACCTGCGTATGCTGAGTTGGGAAATGATTAACGGAGGAGGCTACGATTGGGCTAACGAAATGAATGGTAAATTTAAAAACCTGATCATGAACGGCGACCATAAGCCCCTAATCGATTATAGAAATTTAGGTGCTGAAGCAATGCTTGCCATTCCGACCCCTGAACATTATCTACCACTTATTTATACCTTAGGAATGAAAAACGAAAGGGAGGATATTTCTTTCTTTAACGATAAGGCTGTAGGCGGCTCGTTAACCATGACTTCGGTTCTGGTCGGCTAGTCACACCTTGTCCCTTTATTTCTATACAGCGTATGCCACTTAAAATCCTGTAACATTTTATGATTATTCTGTAACGTTATTAACCAGCTAATCAGGTATTTTTGTTTAAAATTATGATGATGACACATACCTATCAACTTACCGGCATGACCTGCAGTGGTTGCGAAAATAAAGTTAAAAATAATCTGCTCGTTTTACCCAATGTAACTTCTGTCGAGGTTTCGAAGGAGAATAACTCGGCGACCATCGGCATGGCTAAGCACATAGGTTTATCTGATCTGCAGCATGCACTCGGCGGAATAAACAGTAAATATCAGATTTCTGCAAATACCCCTCATGACGTGATGCAAGAAAGCAAATCATGGATACAAACCTATAAGCCAATCTTATTGATTTTTGGTTATGTAACTGCAATTTCATTCATCGTTTCATGGCAAAACAGTACCCTGAATTTGATGACTTTTATGCGGGTATTTATGGCAGGATTTTTCCTCGTATTCTCCTTCTTCAAATTCCTCGACCTGAAGGCATTTGCCGAAAGTTATGCGATGTACGATATCGTCGCTAAAAAGCTTAGCCTGTGGGGTTATGTTTACGCATTCATTGAACTGGGTTTAGGCTTAGGTTTTGCTTGTAATTTATCTCCGGTGATCTTAAACTGGGTAACACTGGTTGTAATGACTGTTAGTATTCTCGGTGTATTGGAAAGCGTAATAAATAAAAAGAAAATTCGATGCGCCTGTTTAGGTGCAGTGTTTAATTTACCAATGAGTACGGTTACCATTGTAGAAGATGCAATAATGATTGCCATGAGTGCAACAATGCTGGTCATGATGTAAATCACTGCAATGAAAGCCAATAAACGAAATGCATACTTCTGCTATGTGGTGTTTATGGTTGTTGTGATATGTGCTAAATGATGCTTACCGTGCCATGCATACATTCCTAACATATTAGCCAAAGTAAGCTCTCTATCCTGTGCCGGGTGAATGTACTTCTTTTGATAATCTTCCGGTTGCAGGGTTCTTAGGAAAGTTACCCACCTACGGTGTAAAGCACCAAGTAATGTAACCGACAGTTCAATGTCACCGTTTTTCGCTTCTTCTGTTTCTGCCCAGCGCTCTTCGTAGTAAGGTCTGATTACAGGAGTTTCTTCAGTAACTGCTTGCTTAAAACGAATGTAAGCGTTCATGTGGCTGTCTGGAATATGGTGTACAACCTGTCTTAGAGTCCACCCGCCTGGACGATAGGTTCGATTCAGTTCCTCAACGCTCAAATTGTCTGTTACTTTTTTGATCTGATCGGGCAAATGCTCAATCTCCGAAATCCAGATTTCTGCCAGTTGCTTATCAAAGACATCGGGCATGATAAATTGTCCAATAGGGTATTTAAGTAGTTCTATATCCATATCCGAAAGGTACTTATTTTTATAGAAACAGGTTAACCTATCGATGTGCCTATTAAATTTAGTTAAAATAATTTCATTTCATTAAAAATTCATTCATTTAAAGCATATTGCAATTAATTTAAATCACGTTGAATGAAGAAGTTGTTTCTTGTTTTTGCACTGTTGATTCCTTTAATTGCGGATGCTCAGACTACCAGAACAGATGTATTAATTTTAGGCAATGGAAATGCCGCCTTTGCTGCTGGTGTACAGGCATCTGAGTCGGGTGTAAATTCGATTGTTTTGACACAAAGCGATGGGTTTAAAACAGATGACTATAGAAAATTTAGACAAAGTGGCGTAACGGGAGCTTTTGAGAAAAGAGCCAGAAAATCTTTAAAACTGGCAGATAGTATTCCGCTCCCCGTAATAACGAGTCAGATTTTCAATGCCGTGGTTAAAACATGGTCTGATAGTTCGAAACTTTTCGATGTGATTAATAATACCACAATAATTGAGATTAAAAGATCGGGGAGTAATTGGGAGGCTAAAATTAATAAAGACAGAAGCATCAGGGCAAAAATTCTGATTATCACTGATCGCCCTGAACAAGTTTACGCGGCTTTAAAAATTCAAACCTTAAAGCCGGCAGAAACTACCCCGGTTAATTATTATGAAAATTCATACCGAACCACAGTTGGTGCAATAGGGGAAAGTGTAAACTTTATTTCGCTTTACAATTTACTCATCCCCGATCAGGAAAACATCCTATACATTGAGCCTGATCATTTAGAAACAGGTCAGGCTGCTGGCGCAACGGCTGCTTATGCGGCCTTTTTCCAAACTAAAACCAGCTTGTCGAACTTGAAGAGAATACAGGGTGAATTATTAAGTTATAAACTACCCCTAATGCCTTTTGAAGATGTTAAAATTGCAGATTCAAACTGGCTGGCCATTCAAAAGGTAGGTATTACAGGTATTTTAAAGGCAGAATTGAAAAACGAAAAATTGTTCTTTAATCCGGAAAAAGCAGTTTTGTATGAGGAAATCAAACAGCCTGTAAAAGATTACTACTACAAAGCACAGATCTGGTTCGACGACCATAAAGATGTCGCGGTTAATCTCGAAAATACGATATCCCTGGTGTGTTATGTCGGTAACAAAGCGCCGGAAACAACGAAAGCAGAAATCGAGAAGAAATGGGTCAAACAATACAAATTCAGTTCGAAATACAATATGAACAAAGTCTTAACCCGAAGGGAATTTTCTGTAATCATAAACGAATACCTGAAACCATTTGATATAGTGAATGTGGATCGAACAGGAAGGGTAATCAGATAGCCCAAACTTGTAACATTTCCATTTCCTTCATGATTTAGTTTTCGCATTGTCTAAATTGCGGTATCCAAACCAATATTCATGAAGAAATCTTTACTTTTCCTATTGCTTTGCACGGGCAACTATGCTTTTGCGCAACAAATTGCTCCACTAACTGTCGAAAAAATCATGCGCGATCCAAAGTGGATGGGCGTTTCACCCGCAAACTTCAGATGGACAGCAGATAGCAAAACATTATACTTTAACTGGAATCCGGAAAATAAGACTAAAGAAGAACTTTTTAAAATCACTCCCACGTCAACAAAGCCTTTAAAAGCTGTAGATAAAGAAGATGAGAAGCTTTTGAGCCTGAATTATGTCTATAACAAAGATAAAACACTCGGTCTGATCGAGAAAGGAGGCGACATTTATCTGCAGAATTTCAATAGCAAAAAAGAAATGCGGTTAACTAATACCATAGAAAGAGAAAGCAATCCAGCTTTCCTGACAAATGGAGATGTCATTTATCAGCTGGGCGATAATCTCTTTCAGTTAGGCCTAAACAGTGCGGAAACAAAACAGCTAACTAATTTTGTCAAAGGAAAGCCCGCTGGTAAGTCTGCAACAAAATCGGCCACCGAACAGGAAAGTTGGCTGAAGTCCCAGCAAACTGAGCTTTTTGATATCATTAAAAAGCGAAATGCAGAAACACGGAATGCTGGTCGTGGTGGCAGAGGCCGTTTCGGTGCTTCCTCTGCTGATTCAAAGCCCCTTAAACAGCTTTATACTAATGATAAATCACTAACGAGCTTAGTAATCAGTCCCGATGGTCATTTTATCACCTATAAGCTTACCTCGCCTGGTACTGGTAACCACAATACCATAGTCCCTAATTATGTAACTGCTTCAGGATATACTGAAGATATCCCCGGCAGGACAAAGGTTGGCGAAACCGAAAACCTTTCACAGGGCTTTATTTACGATACGGTAAAGGATTCTGTTTACGCCCTTCAAACTTCAACAATCACCGGAATAAAAGATATCCCGGAATTCTATAAAGATTATCCAAAGGAATTGGATAGTCTAAAAAAGAAGAATGCTGATAGGCCTGTTAATTTTTTCGGCCCTGTTTGGAATCAGAATGGTACAGCTGCGATAGTAATTGCATCCTCTCTGGATAACAAGGATCGCTGGATTTTAAAACTTGATGCTTCCACAGGCAAATTCAACCTCATCGACAGGCAGCATGATGAGGCATGGATAGGCGGACCTGGAATCAGTGGTTTTTACCAGGGCAGTTCGGGATGGATAGACAATAATCGCTTTTATTATCAGAGTGAGGCATCCGGATATTCTCATTTATATGTCGCAAATGTTTCCAGTGGCGACAAAAAGCAACTCACTTCAGGTAAATGGGAAGTTCAAACGCTTGAGCTCTCTAAAGACAAAAACTATTTTTATTTCAAGGCCAATAAGGAACATCCCGGAATTACGAATTTCTTCAAGATTAGCGTAAACGGAGGAGAAATTATTCAGCTTACCGCCATGAAAGGATTAAGTGATATTACGCTTTCTCCTGATGAAAAATACATCGCAATTAACTACTCTTATATGAATAAGCCGGGTGAGCTTTATCTTCAGCAAAATAAGGCTGGCGCAAAGGCCACAAAAATTACTTCATCAACATCTCCGGAATTTAATTCATATAAATGGAGAGAACCCGATTTAGTGTCTTTCAAGAACCGTTATGGTGCCGATGTATATGCACGGGTTTATAAGTCCGATCAGCCTGCCGCCAGTCATCCGGCAGTGGTATTTGTGCATGGTGCAGGCTACCTGCAGAATGTTCACTTCGGCTGGAGCACTTACTTCAGGGAATTTATGTTCAATAACCTGCTCGCAGATCATGGATACACGGTAATAGACATTGATTATACCGCTAGTTCTGGTTATGGAAGAGACCACCGCACCGGTATTTATCGTTTTATGGGCGGAAAGGATTTAACTGATCAGGTTGACGGCGTCAAATTTCTGGTAGAGAAATATGGTGTAAATCCTAAACATGTAGGATTATATGGCGGTTCGTACGGAGGTTTCATAACACTGATGGCCATGTTCAACGAGGCAGATGTTTTTGCCAGTGGAGCAGCATTACGTTCGGTTACCGATTGGGCACATTACAATCATGGTTATACATCTAATATTCTGAATGAACCTTTCAACGATCCTATTGCTTATAAAAAAAGTTCACCCATATACTTTGCTGATAAATTAAAAGGCAATCTGCTTATGGCCCACGGAATGGTTGATGTTAATGTTCACTTTCAGGACATCGTTCGCCTTACCCAGCGTTTCATTGAACTCGGTAAAAATAACTGGGAGCTCGCAGTTTACCCCGTAGAGGATCATGGTTTTGTTGAACCGTCCAGCTGGACTGATGAATATAAACGGATTTTTAAGCTTTTTGAAAAAACACTGAAATAACAAAAAATAGCACTGCTGATCACCATCAGCAGCGCTATTTTAAAATGCGGCAATTAAAGTTGAGCGCAAAAGAAATGCCTTTGGGAACCACTCCAAAGGCATAATCAACCTAAACCTCAAACTAAACTATGAAAAAATCTTTTGCCTTTTACAGCTATATATTCAATTCCGGATTAATGGAAAAAATTGTCTTCTCTAAACGATGAAATAATTAATATTTGTATCTCGTTTTGGTGGTGCAAAGGTAAGAAGAATTTGTTAATTCCGAAATGTTTTTAATAAAATATTTTTATAATACAAATGGATGACAAATGTAAGTCTGTATAGACATCTTTAATACTTAACAATTTACTTATAGTCAGATATTTGTAGCTGGATGTCACAGAAATCGTACTCCGGAATTTGATTCGAACCAATGATGGTTAGCCGGTCTTTTGTGAATTGCTCTATCAGTTCACGATACCAGTTAATACCCTGTACATCTAAATTACTTGTTGGCTCATCCAGAAACAATATAGGAGAATCAGAGCAGCAGGCCAAAGCAAGTTTGGTTCTTTGTTTCATCCCAGAGGAGAAGTATTTGATTTGTTTGTTAGCCGCCTTTTCCAATCCTAAAATGGAAACAAGCAATTTTGAATCAACGCCATCCGCAAAGGCCTTAAATTTAAAGTGAAAATCAATAATCTCCCTAAGTGTAAAGGTCTCAACAAGCTCGAGATACGGAGCCGCTAAACTAATATACTGATATACCTCCTCTACCGGCAAATCTTTGCCATCAGAAAATAGTATAGCTCCCTCTGAAGGAACCAGGCTTCCGGTTAAAATACTTAATAAAGTCGATTTTCCTGAGCCGTTTGGGCCCAGGATTGCGTAGCTGCTTCCAGAATTAAACGTTGTGGTTAATGACCTGAAAATCCACTCTTTATTGAATCTCCGGCCCACATTGTTTAAAGCTATTTTCATTGTTAAGTAGCTGCCTCAGTTAACTTCCCATTCCGAAGCCCTTCATTACCCCTCTGTTCGAATTTCGGATAAAATCAACGATCTCATCACGAATTTCAGTCGGTTTAAATTCAGCCTCTATCATATCCAGTGCCTTCGTTACGTTATTGTGTTTCACAAATAAAACGCGATAAATTTCCTGAATCTCGTCAATTTGCTCATTCGTAAAACCTCTCCTGCGTAAACCGACAGAATTGATCCCTGCATATGAAAGAGGTTCACGCGCCGCTTTAACATAAGGAGGAACATCTTTACGTACTAATGAACCTCCGGTTACGAAAGCATATGAACCAACCTTTACAAATTGATGTATCGCAACCAAACCGGCAAGTACAACATTGTTGCCAATAGTGATGTGTCCGGCTAGCGTGGTGCTGTTTGAGAATATACAGTTATTACCAACTTCACAATCGTGGGCAATATGAGAATAGGCTTGAATTAAACAGTTACTGCCAATAACAGTCTTCCATTTATCCTTCGTCCCGCGATTTATGGTTACACACTCACGTATAGTAGTATTATCGCCAATTTCTGCAGTAGTTACCTCGCCGGCAAATTTCAAATCCTGAGGTTCACCTGAGATCACAGCTCCGGGGAAGATACGGCAGTTTTTACCAATGCGTGCACCATCCATAATGGTAACATTTGAGCCAATCCAGGTACCTTCGCCAATTACAACGTCTTTATGTATCACTACAAAAGGTTCAATAACTACGTTTTCGGCTATTTTTGCCTGTGGATGTATATATGCTAATGGTTGTATCATTATTGGGCTGGTTCTGCTTGTTTAACTTTTGAAATTTGAGCCATCATTTCGGCTTCTACTACGATTTTTTCACCAACCATACCCACGCCTTTCATTTGGGCAATACCCCTCCTGATCGGTTCAAGTAAGTCGCAACGGAAAACAATCGTGTCACCTGGTAACACCTGCGCCCGGAATCGCACATTATCTATTTTTAAGAAATAAGTAAGGTAGTTTTCAGGATCCGGAACAGTGCATAAAACTAAAATCCCACCTACCTGAGCCATAGCCTCAATTTGAATTACTCCTGGGAAAACAGGTGCCCCAGGAAAATGCCCCTTGAAAAATTCCTCGTTCATGGTAACGTTTTTAACGCCCACAACATGGTTTTTTGATAATTCAAGGATCTTGTCAACAAATAGAAATGGCTGACGGTGAGGTAATATTTCCATGATCTTCACCACGTCGAAAAGTGGTTTGGCACTTGGATCGTAAACCTTCTGTATTTTTTTGTTCTTTTCTTTTTTAATCGCTGCTTTAATTTTCTTTGCAAAGGCAACATTCGCGGCATGCCCCGGACGGGCAGCCATAATGTGGCCTTTCAGGTGCATACCAACCAGTGCCAGATCTCCAATCATATCCAGCAATTTATGTCTTGCAGGCTCATTCTGGTAACGCAGCTCCATATTGTTTAAAATTCCCTGAGGGGCAACGTCAATATCTGCACGGTTAAATAGTTTGGCCAAATGACTCAGTTCAGCCTTCGTTACCTCTTTATCAACAATAACAATGGCATTGTTTAAATCACCGCCTTTAATCAGGTTATGCTGTAATTGATACTCCAGTTCGTGTAGAAAGCAAAAAGTACGGCATGAAGCAATCTCTTTTTTAAACTCAGCAATGGTATTAATTCCCGCATGCTGGCTCCCAAGTACAGGTGAGTTATAATCAATCATGCACGTAAAACGGTAGTCATCTAATGGCATCGCCACAATCTCTACCTTTCTGTCGGCCTCCGTATACGTAATGTTATGTGGGATCGTAAAATATTCACGATCCGCATTTTGTTCAATCGAACCAACTTCTTCCAGTAAATCAATAAACTGAATCGAACTGCCATCCATAATTGGCGTTTCAGGTCCGTCAAGTTTGATCAAAACATTGTCCAGATCCATACCAACTAACGAAGCCATCACATGCTCCACGGTACTTACACTCGCTCCATTCTGGGTAATGGTAGTCCCTCTTGATGTGTCAGTGACGTTATCCGCATCAGCGTCAATAATTGGATGTCCGTCTAAATCAACACGTTGAAATTTAAAACCATGGTTTTCTGGTGCAGGGCAAAAGGTAAGGGTAACATTAGCTCCGGTGTGTAAACCAACACCCGAGGCTGATATCTCTTTTTTAATCGTTTTTTGTCTAACGTTCATTATGTAATGTGTTCTTTTCCAGTTCAGCAGTTAGCTTTTTCAATTCTTCTTCGAGCGTATTTATTCTTTTTTCAATAGCAGGTAAATGCTTGAAGATAACAGATGCACGCATCCAGTTGCGCAACGGTTGGGCTGGACTACCATGCCACTGCTTGTCTTCTTCGGTAATGTTAAAATTTATCCCCGCCTGTGCACCAATTTGGGTTCCTTTCGCCAGCGTTAAGTGGCCTGCAATGCCGACCTGGCCGCCAACAACACTGTTCGGGCCGATTTTAGTACTGCCTGATATACCCGATTGAGCAGCAAGAACTGTATTTTCACCAATCTCCACATTGTGTGCAATTTGAATAAGATTATCAATTTTTGCCCCTTTTTTTACAATCGTAGAGCCCATTGTGGCACGGTCAACAGTTGTATTGGCTCCAATCTCAACATCGTCCTCTATAATGACGTTGCCAATTTGAGGGATCTTATTGTATGTTCCGTCTTTCTGGGGAGCGAAGCCAAAACCATCACTACCAATTACAGTATTCGAATGTACGGTTACCCGGTTTCCAATGATCGAGTTATGGTATACTTTAACGCCTGGAAAAAAGGTGCTGTTGTCCCCAACCTTCGAGTTTGCACCAACAAAGGTCTGTGCGTTAAGCCGGCATCCATCCCCAATAATTACACCTTCAGCTACGTAGGCAAAAGCATCTATAAATACATTCTTGCCAATCTTCGCACTTGGGTGAACGAAAGCAAGCTTATCAATACCTGATTGTGCCGACTGTGCGTTCATCGCCTCATTATACTTATCAAGCAATATCGTAAAAGAGCTGTAAGGGTTGTCAACACGAATCAGCGTGCTCGTGTAAGATTGGGCAGGAGCGAAGTCTTTTGATACAATTACAACAGATGCCCGAGTGGAATATAAAAAATTCTCGTACTTAGGATTGGAAAGAAAAGACAAAGAACCTTCTTTTCCATCTTCTATTTTAGAAAGTTCGGTAACGGCGACATCAGGGTTGCCATCAATGGAACCATCTAAAAACTCGCTTATCTGCTTTGCAGTAAATTGCATCGTACAAAGGTATATGTTAAATTGATATGAACAAAAAAACCTGCGAAGGTTAAGCCTTGTATATTTTACACAATAGTAAGACTTAAAACGGCAGTAGAAGTCAAATATTTTGTTAAAATTGTTTAAATACCCCTTGGGTAGCACAGAATGTACTTCTCAACCGTTTTCTGTAGCGATTCAAGGTTCGATAAATCCGAGGCCTTTGCTATGTCAACGATGTCATTATTTTTCATTAGAATTTTAATGTTTCCCACACCCGCATTATATGCCCTGTTTTGTATCGCATTAGTAAAAACGAAATACCGGGCTTCCTCGGCTTTAATTTCTAGTATATTTATTGCAGCATCCTTTAAAAAATCCACTCGATCCTGGCTTGCCATCTCGTTGCCCATCTCTACTTTATAAAGATTTCTCGAAGTAAGCATCTGGCAAAGTTTTGCAAGTATCTTATCAGGATGAGTTACCCATACCTTAACGGCCGCATAAATGTCCTGATCGTCAAGATTGGTAAAATGCTCCAGGTTCTGGTGGTTGAAAAAAAAGTTATCCTGGTTGATATCATTTTTCAGAAAATAGCTTAAAGATGGGGACGCAAATAAATTTTCTCCATGCCCGGTCAGTTCCTTTGCACGCTCTAATAATTTTACCAGAATCATTTCACCGGAAATAACCGTTTTGTGAAGGTAAACCTGCCAGTACATCAAACGTCTGGCAATCAGAAACTTTTCAATCGAATATATACCTTTTTCATCGATGACTAAGTTGTCATCGTCAATATTAAACATTTTGATAATCCGGTCAAAGCTGATAACCCCTTCACTAACACCGGTAAAAAAGCTGTCGCGGTTAAGGTAGTCCATCCGGTCCAGGTCCAACTGGCCTGAAATCAACTGATGAAGGAATTTTTTGGGATAAGTACCATTAAAAATTTCAATGGCATGCGTTAACTTCCCTTCAAAATGTACATTTAAATCATGCATCAGTTTTAATGAAATGTCTTCATGCCTGATTCCGGTAACCAGGGAGTGTTCCAATGCATGAGAAAATGGACCGTGGCCAATATCGTGCAGTAAAATAGCCAGTGTAGCGGCTTCTTCTTCACCCCCTGTAATCAAATGCCCTTTACTCCTTAATACTTCAATGGCTAAACTCATCAGGTGCATGGCACCCAATGCATGGTGAAACCTGGTATGTAAAGCACCTGGATATACCAGATGGGTCATTCCAAGCTGTTTAATGTAACGTAAACGCTGAAAGTATGGATGTGAAATAACATCGTAAACTAACGCTGATGGAATGTTAATGAAACCGTAAACGGGATCATTTATTATTTTCTTCTTATTCAATCGTTAAAAATAGTTAAATAGATAGATACGGTACAAAAATTGCTATTTTTATTGATAGTTTGATTTAACTACCCAAATTAAAAGGGAGTTCATACCTATTATTAGAAACATGCAAGAAACAAAGATATTGTGGGCCGATGACGAAATCGACTTACTTAAGCCACATATATTATTATTGAATGACAAAGGTTACCACGTAACAACATTCACAAACGGAAATGACGCACTCGAAGCTTTTGGTAAATCTCATTTCGATTTAGTCTTCTTAGATGAAAACATGCCAGGAATGAGTGGCATAGAAACCTTATCGGCAATTAAAAATTTAAATCCTGATGTTCCTGTCGTACTCATTACAAAGAGTGAAGAGGAAAATTTAATGGAGGATGCCATTGGTAGTAAAATCGACGACTATCTCATCAAGCCTGTAAATCCAAAACAGGTTTTACTAACCATCAAGAAATTGATTGATAACAAACGCCTGGTGAGTGAAAAAACGTCAATGGCGTATCAGCAGGAATTCCGTCGCCTGGGAATGACGCTTAGTGATCGCCTGAATTATGAGGAGTGGATTGAAACTTATAAAAAGATCGTCTTTTGGGAGCTCGAACTCGAAAAGCTGGATGATCCACAGATGCATGAAATTTTAACCATGCAAAAACAAGAGGCAAATACCCAGTTCTCTAAATTTATTGAAGAAAACTATCTTGACTGGATTAAAGATAAAGATAAGGCTCCGCTGCTTTCAAACGAACTGTTAAAGAAAAAGGCTTTCCCACATATCAATGATACAACCCCGGTATTTTTCATCCTTATCGATAACCTGCGTTATGATCAGTGGAAAATTATCAACCCCTTAATTTCAGAATATTTCAGAATAGAGGAAGAAGATATGTATACGAGCATTCTGCCAACGGCAACACAGTACGCACGAAATTCGATTTTCTCTGGATTGATGCCTTTGGAAATGGAAAAACGGTTCCCTCAGCTGTGGCAGAACGACGACGACGAAGGAGGTAAAAACATGCATGAGGAAGCTTTTCTGGCCGATAACATCAAACGCAGTTTAAGAAAAGATTGTAAGTTCAGTTACAACAAAATCTTAACCTTCGAACAGGGAAAAGAACTGGTCGAACAAACTCATCAGCTGTTGAAGAATGATTTTAATGCTATCGTTTTTAATTTTGTTGATATGCTTAGCCATGCACGTACGGATATGCAAATGATACGTGAGCTGGCAAATGATGATGCTGCTTACCGTTCATTAACCTTATCATGGTTTGAACACTCTCCGCTCTGGGACTTACTGAAGAAAATTTCACAAAAACAGGTCAAAGTAATTATTACAACAGACCATGGAACCATCAGGGTTAAAAAAGCGGTTAAGGTAATTGGCGACCGCGCCACGAATACAAACCTGAGATATAAGCAGGGAAGAAACCTCAATTTCAATGCGAAAGATGTCTTTCTAATTAAAAACCCTCATGATGCATTGTTACCTAAAATAAACATTAGTAGCAGTTACATTTTCGCAAGGGAAGACAGCTATTTTGTATATCCCAATAACTATAATCAGTTTGTCAACTACTACAATGAAACGTTTCAGCACGGTGGAATTTCATTGGAAGAAATGATTATTCCGGTCGTAACGTATTCCCCGAGATAATAACAGCATTTTTTTGATAAATCTCACAACAAAAAGAAGGCAAAAGAGATACAAATATGTATTACTTTTGCCTTTATTATTTTACAATGGAAATAACAGCCAATCATTTATCAGACCTGCCTTTCGTTGCTCAGCGGCTCAATGATTTTGCCGGCAGCGAAAAAATTTTCATTTTCGAAGGCGATATGGGTGCAGGCAAAACCACTTTCATAAAGGAATTCTGTAAAATGCTTGGGGTAGATGAAGTCGTATCAAGTCCTACCTATTCGATTGTAAATGAATATCTTGGTGAAAATTGTTCAGTTTATCATTTCGACTTTTACAGAATAAAGCACATTCAGGAGGCTTTTGATTTGGGTTACGAAGAATACTTCTACGGCGGTGAAATATGTTTAATTGAATGGCCGGAAAGAGTAGCTGAGTTATTACCCGATCATTTCGTTAAAGTTAAAATCGACATTCTTGATGATAACAGAAGATTGTTCAAATTCTTAAGGCATAACAATTAATTCTCAATTAATTAACAGAAATTTGCTTATCTTGAACAACCTAAAACTAATACATTTTTAAGCAGCATGGCTACAGGATTACGCGAAGGAATGGCTGATATTGCCCGTCAGGGCTTATTGCAAACACAGGAAGCAACACTCGAAACCAGGAACAGGAAAAACAATTTGAACATTGGAATACCTAAAGAAATTTCTTTTCAGGAAAATAGAATCGCTTTAACGCCATTATCTGTAGCATTATTGGTTAATAACGGACATCATGTTTTACTGGAAAGTGGAGCTGGAATAGCCGCCAATTTCTCCGACGCAGAATATGCGGAGCAGGGTGCAAAAATCACATACGACAAAAAAGAAGTTTTTGAGTCAGATATTCTGGTGAAAATTGCTCCGCCAACATTGGATGAAATAGAATTGATGCACAAAGGGCAAACCCTGATATCTTCGCTTCAAACCGGAACGCTTAAACAGGAATACCTCAAGTCATTAATGCACAAAAAAATCAATGCACTATGTTTCGAAAACCTGCGTGATGAAGGAAATGTGCTAAGCGTTGTCAGGGCGATGAGTGAAATTGTAGGCTCAACCTCAATCCTTATCGCTGCAGAATACCTGAGTAATGTCACTGGAGGGAAAGGATTGATGCTCGGGGGATTTACAGGCGTGCCACCTACAGAAATTGTAATTTTAGGCGCAGGAACAGTAGGTGAATATGCAGCACGGACGGCTTTGGCGCTTGGTGCTGAAGTAAAGGTTTTCGATAGTTCTATTTATCGCCTACGCAGGTTACAGAATAATTTAGGCAGCCGCGTTTTTACCTCTGTAATGCAACCTATCGTTTTAAATAAGGCCATCGTAACTTGCGATGTCGTAATTGGTGCCATTCGGGCCAGTCATGGTAGAAGCCCCTGTGTGGTAATGGAAGAAACAGTGGCCAGAATGAAGCCTCATTCCGTTGTTATCGATGTCAGCATCGATCAGGGAGGCTGTTTTGAAACCTCTGAGGTAACAAATCATACTAATCCTGTATTCAGAAAATACGATGTAATCCACTATTGTGTGCCTAATATTGCCTCAAGGGTGCCAAGAACAGCTTCATATGCCTTAACCAATATTTTTGCGCCAATTTTGCTCGATATTGGAGAATATGGCGGATTGGTCAATATGGTGTGGAACAATCCCGGAATAAGAGAAGCATTATATATTTATCAGGGCAATTGTACCAATAAAGACCTTGCAGATATGTTTAATCTTCCGTTCAAAAATTTAGAATTACTGGTGGTTTCAAACCAGTAAATAATCTTATCTTCAATGCAGGAATACATAGTCTGCAAAAAGTAAAACAGGTCAATTCGCTCACGCAAGACGAAATTCTAAAGCTGCATCCTTATGAAAATTAGAATCTTTCTTTTCAGCCTGTTTTTTTCTGCCTGTGCTTTTGCACAAACAAAAGCAATACAAAAGCCAGTTGTAATTAGTTCCTATAGCCAGTACAGGGCTTCTGTAAAAGCGAATCCGGATAACGAATTGATTGAAATTAAAAAATCAATTCCAAATATCAGCCTGGATATCAGATACGCTACTAAAAACAACTTTATGCAACAAGTGATGTACAAGCAGGCAAGGGCTTTTGCGCGGAAACCGGTTGTAGAGGCATTGAAGAAGATTCAGAGAGCATTAAATAAGAAGGGCTATGGATTAAAAATCTTTGATGGTTACCGCCCATACGCCATAACGATTGCATTTTATCAGAAAGCCAGCGATAAGAATTTCGTCGCCAACCCAGCGAAAGGCTCGAAGCACAATAGGGGTTGTGCCATAGATCTTACTATTGTAAACTTGAAAACAAATAAGGATGTAGCCATGGCAACGCCCTATGATAGTTTTTTACCCGCCGCTGCAGCCAACTATGAGCCTGTAAGCAATGAGGTCAGAAAAAACCGGCAGCTTTTAATCAATACCATGAAAAAATACAAAATGAATGTTTTGGAAAATGAGTGGTGGCACTATGATTTTTCGGGCTGGCAAGGTTACGAGTTGATGGATATTCCTTTTGAAAAACTTTAAGCAAGCTGCAGATCAACTTTCATTTTTGCAGATTAATGTACTATAGATGATGCGGTCTGCCAAAATGATCCATTTTTACCTTTACCTTATCGTCTTTGATCGTCAGGTGAAAAATGTAATCATAATCATCTTCCGTTAGCATTTCTTTAGGGCGTTTCCCCCCAAAAGCCTCGATAATTTCAAGAACGGTGTTCGAATGGCCGGCAACCATTATTGTTTTGCCGGTATAGTTCTTCTTAACTGAATCAGTCAAAGACTTAGGTTCTTTATAGGTCAGAACCTTCTGTATAATAATGGAATCAAGGGTTTGCCTTGTTCTTTTATAGGGAGTACTATAAGCAACATCAAAATTTACCTTACTTAGATAGTTAGCCAGATCCCCAGCCCTTATTTTTCCTTCTTCTGATAAATTAGGGTCGTTATTTTTTTGGTCTGATTTATCCTTTTCGGCATGCCGAACAATCCATATTTCTGTTGTTTGAGCCAGTACTGCTGCAGAATATAGTAATGTAAATGATAAAATTAAAAGTAGCTTCTTCATTTTTAATAAGTTATTTTTTAGCAAGCACCGCCAGCAATTGATCGATATTTTCATCAGTATGCCAGCTACTTAAAACTATCCTGTTTAAAGTTGGGCTGTTTTTGTATGGATATGGAAAGGATGAGATCAGGATGTTTTCTTTTAATAACTCCCTGTCGATACCCGGTGAATTAACCAAAAATACGGGAAACTCAGTTTCATATTGCCAGCCTGTGGAAATTTGCCTTTTGAACTGATCCCGATTTGACCGTAATTTCTGAAGAGCATCAATATAAATTTCCGATGCATGAACAAATGCATACATCCCCGCTGCGGAAGGGGGAGATGCGCCTGAAAAAATTGGACTCTCCTTTAGCTTACTTATGATGAATCGACTTCCTAAAACGATTCCGGCATCCACGCCCAATGCTTTTGCCATTGAAGCAACTACTACCACCTCTGTATTTATTCTGCTTGGAATTTTTGCAATCGCACCCAAACCATTGTTATTGATGCCTATTCCGTGCGAGTCATCAACAATCAAAATCAATTTCTTCTTCACATCAATGAGCGATATGAACTCAAAATTAAATATTTCAGGAAAAAGGTTATTCATCGAATTGCTGATCAAAACCCAGTTACTTTCATCCGAATGATTAATTAGCTCAACAGTTTCATCCTTCCAGTCCGCGAATGTGGCTGTGCTAAAATCCGGTGCTGTATTTAACCAGAGCGCCGGATGCGATACCGGCGAATACCTGACTTTACCGTATGAGCTCAGGCTTTGTATAGCCAGCTGCGCTGCCAGATAACCGCTTGAAATGATCAATGCATTTTCGCTGCCAAACCTGTCGGCCGCAACTTGCTCCGCTTCATCATAAATCCCCAACTGGATGTTGTTATTTCGGCTGGTCCCGTTATTTAATCCATAACGTTTAACACCCTCAACGTACAATTCTATAAAATCTCCGTTTTTAGGCAAACCAAGGTAGGCTGTACCCCCGAAATATAAATAGGTTTTACCATCCAATTCAATTTGGTTTGAAAAAGGCTGATCAATAGAAGTAAAATCGTAACTCATTTATTTCGGGTATTGCTAAAAATTGTCATGGATATAGGTCATGATCCGAACCATTTCAGCACGCACTTCCGATGTTGGCTTAATAAAATTATTATTCATAAATGAATAAATATAAGTTTTTCCCTTTTTAGTGAGCACATACCCGCTTTGATTGTGCACACCTCCCAGTGATCCTGTTTTTCCATATACAAAAGGTTTATCCGTTTTTGGATAGGCGCTTTTCAGCGTACCGGTCTTCCCTCCGGCAGGCAGCATATCAAATAACTTTTCCTGGTTATTAACCAGATGATAGATAGAATCCAGTAAATAAACATTATCTCTTGGCGTAAACAGGTTTTGTCTCGATAAACCCGAACCATCTGCCCATTTCACCCGGTCTGGTAAAAACGATAAGTAGGTTTTACTGATGTGAGCTATCGCTTTTGTTGTGCTTAATGTATCGCCTATTTGATTGGAGCACACTAGAAGCAGGTGCTCCGCAATAAAATTGTCGCTAGGCAGCATCATGTGTTTCAGTACCGAATCCCTCTTAGCGCCTTGTAGTGTTTTCGCATAAGTTGGAATTTTCATTTTAATAACACCTACTGGTTTATGCAATGTATCTGAAAGGACATCAATAGTTGTTTGTACGCTGGTTTTATAAGGGTTTTGCTGACTATATCCAGCCTTAACCTCAACCTTTGGATACTTAAAATGGTTGGAGAGAAAGTCTCTTGTTACCTGGAACCCCCCGCTAGTCTTATTAGAATCAAGCTCAAAACATGGGGCAAAAACTTTTGGTTCAATATTTATTTTTTTATCCGACAAATAACTTGAGGTGACCATATTGTCCATAATAGGCATTTCCGTAATCTCAGGCTGATAGTAATAATCGTAATCATCCCAACTCCAGCCATCGCCAAAGAAAGTACCAGAATAACGGCCCGGTGCGAAAAAGAGTTTTTTATTCGATGCTTTTAAAAATTGATAGGCCGATTGGTCTTTAACCGCAAATTGTAAAAATGCAGGATCCCCGGTTCCCCAGAATATTAATGAATCATTCTTTTCGATATACTTTAGTGCAGGCATGTGCTCCGGAATCATTTTCAGGCTGGCAAAAAAAGTATAAAGCTTCGTATTTGATGCAGGCGTAAAGTATTTATCTGCATCTTTTTGAAAGATCATTCTTCTTGTCTCCATATTATATAAGGCAAAACCAACCTGGTACTGCTTTATTACTTCTGAGTTTTTAAAAGCTTTGGATACTTTTCTGGATATAGTTTTGTCTGCCGAACAGCCCGTTAAGCCTGATGTCAGAAAAATACAGGAAATCAATAGGATGCAGCAGCTTTTAAATCGGAACATGGTATGTAATTAGTTGATAAGAATTAGCAACTAATTTATTAAATTTAATTCAATGTTAACCAGGTATAAGCCAGTTGTAATAATCTGTTTACGCGAGATCATGTTTTGCTGTGGACTATTATTTTGTTTTATAGCCGTGAAGTCGCAGGAATTTTTATTTTCCGGCAATCGCGACAGGCAATCTATAGGGTTTAAAAACATCAAAAATCTGGTTATTATCCCTGTGATGATAAATGAAAAAGGACCTTTTGATTTCGTTCTGGATACAGGCGTTGGTCCGATGATTGTAACTGATTCTTCTATTATCGACAATTTAAACTTTGCCTTGCTCCGCAGAATAAATGTCTCCGGTTTAGGTGCCGAGGCTTTAGAAGCATATGTCTCTCATGACATCAATGCACAGGTAGGCAACGCGAAAATCGAAAATATTCCTACTGCAATTCTTAAAGAGGATTTGTTTAATTTATCAGGATATTTAGGAATAAAAATTTACGGCCTCATCGGATATCATTTTTTTAATAGTTTTATGGTAGATATCCGATACAGCGCTAGCAGAATAATCTTTTCTTCCCCTCATGCAAAGCTCAGATATAGGGGTAGCAAAATCCCCATTGAAATTGATAAGCTGAAACCTTATGTATATGCACAAGTGGAGACCCCTCAAGGCGATAAAGTCAAATCTAAATTTTTGATGGATACTGGAGCCAGTCATGCATTATCAATGGAAATGTTGGATGGAAAAGCTTTTCCACTCCCTGTTAAAACAATATCGGCAAGTTTAGGAATGAGCTTAAGTGGAAAAATCAAAGGACACCTGGGTAGAATAGCGAAAATTAATCTTGGCCATTTTACATTCAAAAATGTACTGTCTGGTTTTCCGGATTTTGAAACCATTTCCGGAAAAATAGATCTTAAATTTAGAAATGGAAATATTGGGGCAGAGATCCTGAAAAAATTTGATATTCAGCTCAACTACCAGGAAGGGTTCATGTATCTGAAACCCAATCAGTATTACAAGCAACCCTTCGAGCACGATATGACAGGATTAACAGTTTATATCGATCAGGCAGCCTTTAAAAGAATTATCATTGCCGAAATAGACGAAAACTCCCCTGCAGAAAAAGCCGGCTTATGTCCCGATGATGAAATTATTGGTGTCAATTTCAAACCAGTCGAATTTTATACGCTCAACGATCTCTCTGAACTTTTTAAATCAAAATCAGATCGAACCATTGTTTTCGAAATCGTTAGGGCAGATAAGGTCTATTTTAAAATTGTAACGCTGGAAAAAAGGATATAGGGCGTAATTTTATAGTTACAACATCATTTCACCTGTAACAACCGGTTAACTTTAGCTTCTTATTACCAAGCAAACAAATTTTTTATTATTCATGAAGAGAAACTTTAAAGTACTTGCCTTGGCCGGTATTGTAGCACTGGGTGTTGCCGGATCAAATTCGGTCTATGCTCAAAAAAAATCAAAAACACCGAAAGGAAGTAGCCCCGCCACTCCAGCTGCTACACCGGCTGTGCCTAAAAAAGAAGGCATCAAGCCTTTTTCTGAAGTGGTCACCGCAAAAGCCCGAACTACAAACGGCCTTTTCAAAACTCATAAAGTAGACGATAAATGGTACTTTGAGATACCAGATTCCATGATTAACCGCGAAATGTTAGTGGTTACACGCTTAGCCAAGGTTCCTGCAAATGTTAAAGTGGGCAATCAGCAATATGGTGGTGAAGAAATTAATGAGCAGGTATGGAGATGGGAACGCAGAGGAAAACAGGTTTATATCCGTGTACCAAGCTATTCTACCAAAGCTGATCCAAATAGCGACATGTACGAATCTGTTCAGAACTCCAACCTGGCGCAGATACTGGCAAGCTTCGAAATTAAAGCTTACAATAAAGATACTACAGGTGTAGTAATTGATGTAACAGATTTTTACAATGGCGATGTAATGGCCATCGGCGCAACAGACCAGATCCGTAAAGCCTATAAAGTTATCGCTTACGATCCGACACGGTCTTACATAGATACTGTAAAAACTTTCCCCATTAACCTCGAAGTTAAAACAGCTAAAACTTATCGTGCAACAGAATCTCCGACTGACAATAGCAATGCTGCAGTAACCTTTGAATTTAACACATCCATGTTACTATTGCCAAAAAACCCGGTTAAAGCTAGAATCATGGACAGTCGTGTCGGCTTCTTCGGCCAGTCGCAAATTGACTACGGAACAAATGCACAAAAAGCGGAAAGAACAGCCTATATCCACAGGTGGAATTTAGTGCCTAAAGATACGGTTGCATACAAACGCGGCGAGTTGGTTGAACCGGTAAAACCAATCATCATTTATATAGACCCGGCAACGCCAAAGAAATGGGTGCCGTTCCTGATTCAGGGAATTAACGATTGGCAGGTTGCATTTGAAGCGGCTGGATTTAAAAATGCTATTATCGGAAAACAGGCGCCAACACCACAGGAAGATCCTCAGTTTAGTGTAGAAGATTCACGATATTCAGTTGTACGTTATTTCGCTTCAGACATTGCAAATGCCTATGGCCCTCACATCAGCGACCCGAGGACAGGACAAATTTTAGAAACGCATATCGGTTGGTATCACAACGTGATGAACCTGCTTCGAAACTGGTACTTTGTACAAACAGCTGCAATCAACCCCGCTGTACGTAAAGCACAGTTTACTGACGAGCAAATGGGTGAGCTCATCCGCTTTGTATCATCACACGAAATTGGTCATACACTGGGCTTGCCACATAACTTTGGATCAAGCTATGCCTATCCGGTTGATTCTTTACGTTCTAAAGCTTTCACTGATAAACACGGAACTGCTCCATCCATCATGGATTATGCACGTTTCAATTATATCGCTCAGCCAGGTGATGGCGTAACCAAACTACATCCGCAAATCGGCGAGTATGATAAATGGTCAATTAAATGGGGATACTCATGGATTCCCGGAGGTAAAACCGCAGAGCAGGAAAAAGACGTTCTCGATCAATGGACACTTAAGAATGCTGGTAATCCACTTTATTTCTATGGACGCCAGGGAACTAGCCTTGACCCACGGTTGCAAAGTGAAGACTTGGGTGATAACGCGATGAAAGCCAGTACCTATGGTATTGCTAACTTAAAACGCATTTTACCAAACGTAGAAAAATGGACCTACCAGAAAGGTAAAGACTACAGCGATTTAAAAGAAATTTATGGAGAAATCGTTGGTCAGTTCAACCGCTATATGGGTCACGTGGCGACCAATGTTGGTGGCTTGAGCGAGAACTTCAAAACTTATGAACAGTCAGGTCCAGTGTATGCTTACTTGCCAAAAACCAAACAAAAAGAAGCCATTACATTCTTTAATCAACAGTTATTTACGACGCCACTCTGGTTAATCAGCAACGAGCAACTCAGCAAATTCGATAATGGCGTATTGTTAAATAGAATCAAAGCTGTTCAAACAAATACCCTGAATAATTTATTGTCTCCGTCGCGTATTGCCCGCTTGTTAGATAATGAAGTGAAAAATGGTGCTGTAAAAGCTTACACATTACCTGAGTTATTTACAGACCTGAAATCTTCCGTTTTCGTAGCGGGAAGGGCAGATGCCTTTAAACGCAACCTGCAACGTGCTTATGTAGATCGATTATCAGATTTGATGACGAAAGAAAATGATCTTCCGGCAGGGTTCCCACTTGAATATGCAGCGAGTTACGGCTTAACACCAATCAATGTCGGCCTATCTGATATTCGTCCATTAGTCCGTGCCGAACTGAAAAGCCTTTTGGCTACAACCAAAGCAAGATCTGCTGCTGGTGATGCAATCACAAAAGCCCACTACGAAGACTTAAGTATCAGGATCAAAGAAATTTTAGATCCAAAGAAATAAAGCCGGGTGGTTGGGTAATCACTTATTCACTCACTCATTAGAAGGGAGCAGTTATTCAGTTAACTGCTCCCTTTTTTTGTAAAGCAAAGAATGTATAATTTCTGAGAGGTTACATAGAGTTTTAATGTGTTTCTTAATTTTATCCAAAACAGGTAACCATGCTGAAAAAAATTCATCTTCTTATTTTCATATCCCTTTGCGGATTTAAGGCTTTTGCACAGCAATCAGATTCTATAATTGTAACTAAAACGAAATGGCAGAAAACTAAAATTGCCAGACAAATAGCCTTGTATCAGCATCACTTTAAACAGAATAATCTATTTGGAGCCAATCAGAATATTTCTTTTTTAGAAGTCAAAAACACAGGAAAGAAGTTTTTTTTTACCCTTGCGGCCGAAGAAAAAGTTCTGGTCACCACTAGTAATTTCGGAAAACGTGATACTGCTTTAGCTGCTGTAAATGGTAATTTCTTTGATGTAAAGAATGGAGGGTCTGTTGATTTTGTAAAAGTAAAGGGCAAAATAGTAAATACTAACCAATTTGATAAAAACGGGGTTAGGGCACGTCATCAGCAGGCAGCCATAGTGATTAAAAATGGAAAAATTGAAATTGCGAAATGGGATGGTACGTCAGATTGGGAAAATAGGATTTCAGCTGCTGATGTTTTGTTAAACGGACCATTGCTAACCATAAACAATACAGACCAATACCTTGATACCACTGCTTTCAATCGTCTTAGGCATCCACGAACCTGCCTGGGAATAAAGAAAAACGGTAAAATTATCTTACTTACAGTAGATGGCCGTAATGATCTCTCTGCCGGGATGAGTCTGTTTGAACTGACCAGGTTCATGCACTGGCTAGGCTGTGAAAGCGCGATCAATTTCGATGGCGGAGGTTCTACTACCCTTTGGATAAACGGTTTTCCTGATAATGGAATTGTGAACTATCCCACCGATAATAAAAAGTGGGATCATGAAGGCGAGCGCAAAGTGGCCAACGTTATTCTGATCAAGAAAAGGTAAAACAGTTTTCAAGGATTCTGATGGTAATTTGATTATTTTAGCCAATATTTTCTATGATGTTTAAAAACATATTATACCCGCTTTTTTTTGTACTGATCTTATCCGCCTGCAACCGTGGATCCAAAACAAGCAATCCAACGCTGAGAGACTTTACTTTTGAACCTGTTAAAGGAATCAGGTACACAGAAGTAAAACGGAGATTTAAAGACGGCTATTCTTTCAATGACCAGGGCTTCATGCAAAAGCCCTCATGGATTATTGAGGTAGTTGCGGAAGATACAATGTCGGCATGGAGCCCGCAGAAGCATCGGATGCAGAATTTTTACCTGCAGTATGATCATGGCAATGTTTATAACTTTGCAGCTGAATTTTTTAAAGTAAAACACATTAGTAAAGATAGCTTGGTTTTCCAGCGCATTCAGGTCGACGGTAAGGTTATCGCTTCAGATGTCCGGTCTGATGTGAATATGACTTTTTACGCCAATGATTACATTAAGACCTTAAAAGCTAAAGCAGAAGAACTACAAAAACCAACAAAAGCAGATACAGCTTATATAGAACACCGTTGTGCCACAGTGAATAACAATAGTGATAGCGCCTTTGCTGCCACAGACCCTGTTCAGTTTATTTCAAAAAGTAAAATTGCCAAGGTTGAAAAAATCAGTACCGTAGATCGCTCCAATAACAGAACTGAAGCCTACGATTATATGTTTCCTCAATACATTATACGGATAGACAGAGCATATAAGGATTTTGCATATCAGGTAGCCGCGGTTGTCGATTTCCAGGGTGGCATTCACGTAAAAACCATTTATAATGTACTTCCTGAAAGTGTGGAGGCCAAAAAGAAAGTAGCGCAGGGGATAGCTGATATCTACCTCAGAAATTTGTTTGATGTGGCACCAGGTACTACTCTCGGAATCCCACACAATAGTGAAATTACGCTGACTATGATTGGTAAGGCAATTAAAAAGCCTTAATAATCTGATGTTTACAAAATTTTAACGTTAAAATAATGTTAAAAATTATTTTGATTTTAAAAATTAAAACTTACCTTGCGTTCTTAATTTAATATTTAATACAATGCAAGAAGGCACAGTAAAATTCTTCAATGTAACTAAAGGTTTTGGCTTTATTATCCCTGCGAACGGCGATAGCGAAATTTTTGTTCATTCAACAGGTCTTATCGACGAAATCCGTGAAAACGACAAAGTTCAGTACGAAGTTGCTAACGGTAAAAAAGGCTTAAACGCCGTTAATGTGAAAGTAATTTAATTAACTATCATATTTGCAAATAAGGCTTCGAATCACATCGGGGCCTTTTTTTTTACACTTTTTATCTCCCTCAAATGCTTCCGTCTATTTCCCTGCCGCTTTACTTCTCAGTAAATGATCCAGAAATATTAACCCGATAACGATGTCGGAGAAAATAAAAATATTAAAAGCGGTAGGCGTAAAAAACTTTTTTAAATTGAAGTTCAGATTTAAATTAAAATCGGGCAACCTCAAATCTGAATAATAAACGATATAGGCAAACATAGAAAAAAGGGGAAGCACCAGGATCAAACCTATACCATATATTAGTTTTTTATTAACTTTAGTGGTTAAAGCTACTGGCTGCGGTTCATGAGCAATGCTTTCCATAACATTCCTCGTGAAAGACAAAGAAGGTTCGTCCTGCGATAAGGCATTCAGCGTTAAATTTAAACTTACCAAATGCTCATACTGGTGTTTTAGCTCCGGGTTCGAATGAATCTGATCTGCGATAGTTTTTGCATGAGCCTCGTCCAGGTTCCCGTCAATATAATCCCAAAGCTGTTCTTCTATTCTGTTCATAATAATTCATTTACTTCATGTTGTAATAAATATTGTAGCTTATCCTTAAGCCGCTGCCGTGCCCGATGTAATTTTACTTTAACCGTATTCGGCTCCATATGCAAACTCTCACCAATCTCCTCCAAACTTTGCTCTCCCTGATAAAATAAGGTGATGATCGCGGCATCATCGGGTAATAGCTGCTCAATGGCCTGGTTCAAAAAATTATGGATGTCCTTTCTTTCGTAATGATCCGCTTTGAAAGCCGAGATGTGGTTCTCCAGCTGAAAAGCTGTTTCCTCATCGTTAATCGAAGAAGTTGCCACCCGCTTTTTACGCAAAAAGGTCATTGCGGTAGTGTAAGTAATGGTATACAGCCAGGTAGTGAATTTGGAAGATTGCTTAAAAGTGCCAAGTGCCTTATAAGCCTTTACGAAGCAATCCTGGGCAATTTCTTCTGCATCTTCCCGGTTTTTACTAAATCTTAATGCAAGTGTAAATACAAACCGTTGATGTCGCTTAACCAACAAGGCATATTGAGTGGAATCACCACTCAATACTCGCTCTATTATCGCTAAATCTGTAGTCTGTTCCATCTTCAGCAATTAGACGACATCAATCATGATCAGGTTACACCGAATGGTTAAATCATTACGGCAGTATACGGTTGTTGACTGATTTTCCCTTTAGGTGTAACCTGGTTAAGAAACATGTAGTCATAATACACAGAACACGGTTCAGGCAAGAGTTTAAATATTAACAATTAAAAATTATAGTTATGGAAGGTATATTAGTTCCAATTTCACTTTTCTTAGGCGCATTCGCGATGGTATTCGGAATTCGTTATCTATCAAATAAAGAAAAAATGGCCATGATTGAGCGTGGCATAGATCCGGGTATCCACAAAGCAACCCCGAAGCCTTTTGTCAGCTTAAAATTTGGTCTATTACTCGTGGGCTTAGGGCTAGGCTTATTGGTAGCCTTATTTACGGTTCGGGGAATATATGGAAGCGATTTAACACATCAGGAAGAATCACAGTCTGTTGCAGTTTATTTCGGATGTTTAGGCGTTTTTGGAGGATTCGGTTTAATTGTATCTTATCTGATCGAGAAGAAATGGTTGGATACCCAATCATATAACCCGAAAGTCTGAATTTGATAAGCCGGGTTATTAACATCCGGCTTACCATTTCACCTTTTGGCCATCACTGAGGTTTATTTATAATAGCAACAGTCAAACGGCTGATGCAACTCATTTTACCCCGCTCGTCATAAAGTTTAATATCCCAGATGTGAGTCTTCGCCCCCCGATGTACAATGGTGCAAATGCCTTTCACAAAACCACTTTTTACAGGCCTTAAATGATTGGCGTTTACTTCCAGCCCAACTGCCACATGCTTCTCCGGGTCAATACACATATATGAACCAATACTTCCAAGGGTTTCGGCTAACACCACTGAAGCGCCACCATGCAAAATGCCGGCAGGCTGGTGCGTGCGTTCATCTACAGGCATGATACCTGTAATATAATTATCACCGATTTCAGTAAACTGGATGCCCAGCAATCCCCCGATGTGATTTTTGGGGCGGCTATTCAATTCTTCTACAGTAAAGTTTTTATACCACATGATAACGATCTTTTAGTATACCAACATGATGGATCACGTGACCTGCTGCGATAAATAAAATGGATTTAACATTAATCTCTCTTCCGGAAGCAATCCCTTTTCTATTCAACTCATCCTCATTTAATGATCGGAACAAAAATAAATTGGCCTTCCGGAGACTCGCAAATTCCTCAATCAGATCCTTGAGGTCACGCGTCGCAAACCGCGCATTTAATACATAGGCATCTTCATCAAAGCCAGGCAAAGGCTGCGCTTCATTTCTTGCAAAGCAGGTAATTCGATAGGCAAAGACACGCTCTGTGTCGATAATATGGCCAAGCATTTCCTTCAAAGTCCATTTCCCCTCAGCATAAGCATAATCAGCTTTCTCAGCGTTCCGCTCAAATAATGCAGGCAGTGTTGTGATCTGCTCAGTTAAAATCTCAAATATCTCCCTGTCAACTTTGCTGATGTAGGTTTCACCCCAGATCGGATATTCATTAGGCTGTGGTCGGTTCATATCTCAAGCTGCTTTTTAAAATAATTCTGAATGTGGTACCCTTACCAAGCTCCGAGTCTTTTACAAAAATCTCCCCACTGTGATAATTTTCTACTATACGTTTGGTGAGCGATAATCCCAGTCCCCAACCGCGTTTTCTTGTCGTATAACCGGGTTGAAATACCGCGTCAAATTTCGATCTTGGAATTCCCTTACCTGTATCGGTAACATCAATAAAAACCTGCTCTTTCGCAAGGTTTTCTATAATATTAATAGAAATTGAGCCCTCGTTTTCAATAGCATTTGCAGCATTTTTAAGGAGATTTTCAATAACCCAATCGAAAAGTGGAATGTTAAGCATCGCACGTACCTGCTCATCGCCCGTAATAAAAAACTTCACTTTATCTGAAGTTCGAACTTTGAAATATCTGATAAAATCACTGATCACGATATAAACGGTATGATCTTCCAGTATAGGTTTTGATCCGATTTTTGAAAAACGGTCGGTAATAATTTCCAGCCTTTTAATGTCGTTTTCCATTTCCGCAATCAATGGATCATCTTCAGCATCAAACTTAGATTTCATGAGTTCTGTCCAGGCCATTAGCGAGGATATAGGCGTGCCAAGCTGATGGGCTGTTTCTTTCGCAAGACCAACCCAGACATGATCCTGCTCATCTCTTCGCGCCGAACTAAATGCAGCATAAGCTGTCAGCAAAAACAAAAATATTACACCCATTTGGATGTATGGAAAATAACGTAGCTGCGTAAGTATAAATGAATCCTTGTAGTAAGCTTTATACTTCGTGCCCAGAATGTTCATCTCCAGCGGTTTATGCTGCGATTTCATAACCTTCAGTTGCCTCACGAAGTAAAGGCTGTCATAAGTCAACTTTGCATCGGCAGTAATGTAGTTCGTCTTTGTGGTGTCAAGGCCAAAAAATGAAGTGATTACACCAGTAGAGTCAACCATAATAGCCGAAACCTTGGTGTTCGCCCTTACTGTCTCAACAATCGAAGTAAAATTATCGTTGTCCATTAGAAACATGGAACGCTCCTGTATTCTCACCCAAAGCTGAAACTGAATAGCTTCCTCACGCTCCATTTTCTTAACAAACGAATCTGTATAAAATACTGAAGCAATGCCAATTAGGATGGCAAAAATGAGAAGGAAAAACTTCCAACGGCGTTTCTTTTGATATGGGTTCATGCTTTGGGTAGCCAAATTACAATAACAAAACGGAAAAAACATAAAACCATTATCCTTTTTCCAAAAGCAAAATGCAAACTTTTTTATAACAATAAGCCTTCATCGAACATGAAAACGGTATAAAACAGAGGAAAAACTTATCTTTGCAATGTCTTGCGTTTTGTGCTTGACGTTGAGCGCTTAATATGCCAAACGTCAAATGCTTAGCGCTCAAACAACCAATTATGGATAAAAAAGTTAGAGTAAGATTTGCCCCAAGTCCAACAGGAGGGCTGCATTTAGGAGGCGTTCGTACGGCATTATTTAATTACCTGTTTGCCAGAAAGAATAATGGAACATTTGTACTTCGTGTAGAAGATACTGATCAAACGCGCTTTGTAGAAGGCGCGGAAGAATATATTACAGCATGCTTAAACTGGTGTGGAATTACACCCGATGAAAGCCCTGCAAACCCAGGTGCCTATGGCCCTTATCGCCAAAGCGAACGCAAGCCCGGATATCGCAAATTTGCAGAACAGCTTATTAATGATGGGTACGCTTACTATGCTTTCGATACCGCGGAAGAGTTGGATGTCAAACGAAAAGAGATTCCCAACTTTCAGTATGGGCAAACCACACGCATGCAAATGCGCAACTCGTTAACATTAACATTAAGCGAAGTCGAAGATTTGCTTGCAGCAAAAACACCTCATGTCATCCGAATAAAAGTTCCGGAAAATGAAATCGTTCATTTCAACGATGCCATCCGGGGTGACGTAAGTTTTGATACATCTCTTGTGGATGATAAAGTATTGTTAAAAGCCGATGGAATGCCAACCTATCACCTGGCAGTAGTGGTGGATGATAAAGCAATGGAGATTTCTCATGCTTTCCGCGGGGAAGAGTGGCTGCCTTCAGCACCGGTTCACATTTTACTTTGGAAATATTTAGGCTGGGAGGCTGATATGCCACAGTGGGCACATTTACCTTTAATTTTAAAGCCCGATGGCCATGGCAAATTAAGCAAACGCGATGGTGATCGCCTAGGCTTTCCTGTTTATGCCATGAACTGGACAGATCCTAAAACGGATGAAACTACAAAAGGCTTCAAAGAGTTAGGCTTTATGCCGGAAGCTTTTGTGAATATGCTGGCATTATTAGGGTGGAATGATGGAACCGACCAGGAGCTTTTCTCCCTTAAAGAACTGGAAGAAAAGTTCTCAGTAGATAGAATAAGCAAAGCGGGAGCAAAGTTCGATTTTGAAAAAGCTAAATGGTATAACCACGAATGGATTAAAGCGCAAAGCGCCGAAAAAATTGCACCTGAAGTTGCTCTTGAACTTAGAAATGCCGGAATAGATGTGAACAGTCTTGACTTCCTCACTACCGTAATTGATCTCATAAAAGATCGGTGCACCTTGTTGCCTGATTTTGTATCCCAAAGCAGCTATTTCTTTGCCAGCCCTGTAGAATATGACATCAACGCTGTCAAACCAAAATGGACCCAGGAAAAAGCTGATTTTTTCAACTCTTTTGCTGAACGTTTAACACTTACTGATGCAACGAGTGAAGAAGCTGCTTTTAAAGCCCTTGCAGAAGAAAAAGGCTTTAAACCAGGTGAATTAATGTTGCCCTTCCGGATCATGTTAGTAGGTGGTAAATTCGGGCCTGGCGTTTTTGATATCGCCGTTTTACTGGGCATTGAAGAAACAAAGGATAGAATTACAAAAGCATTAACAGCTTTCAGTGCATAGAAATATAATATAGCGGGTAATGCAAATCCAGTATTGCCCGCTTTTCTTTCGCTTATTGTTCAACCGCATATAATGCCCGTCTCCGCTTAGCTTCCGTGTGGTCAGGAACGCATAAACTCCACACCAAGTCCGCAGTATTCGTTTCGTGCCTTTTCGGGATAAAGAGGTTTGCTGTGCTATATGCGTTGCATCATTCTCCGCAGTTAAATCAGGCCCGGTGCAATATCCTGAAAATTATTTATAATTTAGCATAACAATTGTCCCTCAGTTACGGTTATTCATTAAACAAAAGAAAAAGCTATGCAATGGTTTGGTAAAGGAAGTAATAATGTAGAGGACGGTAGAAGTAGTGGTGGGGGAAAAACCGTGTTGGGCGGTGGTATCGGTATTATAGTTGTAATACTGGGTCTTATCTTCGGTAAAGATTTAACAGGTGTGGTAAGCCAGATTCCTGCTGGAGCTGGTACTGAAGAGGTGAAAAAAGGCGTCCCTGCCGATGACCCGCAGGCTGTTTTTGTGTCCGGTGTACTCGAATCTACAGAACTTGTGTGGTCAAAGGAATTCGAAGCCATGGGCAAACAGTACGAATATCCGAAACTATGGTTATTTAGAGATGGAGTACAAACCGCATGTGGGTTTGCACAATCTAATGTCGGACCATTTTACTGCCCGGGAGATAGTAAAGTATATATTGATTTATCGTTCTACGATGAGCTTAAAGACCGCTTCGGAGCTGCAGGTGATTTTGCACAGGCTTATGTAATCGCGCACGAAGTTGGTCACCATGTGCAGAATCTTCTTGGAATTTCCGAAAAATTAGATCGTGGACGGGGGCAGGTGAGCGAAACTGAATACAATCGCCTCTCGGTTAAGCTTGAATTACAAGCCGATTTCTTCGCAGGCCTTTGGGCACATCATGCTCAAAACCTAAAAGATTTTAGATTGGAAGAAGGAGATATTAACGAAGCATTAACAGCAGCCAATGCCATCGGGGATGATAAACTACAAAAACAGTCAACAGGGGAGGTAAAGCCAGATTCTTTTACCCATGGAACTTCAGAACAAAGGGTATACTGGTTTAAAAAAGGATTCGATACAGGCGACTTTAAACAAGGCGATACATTTAATTCAAATAATTTGTAAAAAGTTAAAACCTTTTTCAATATTCCCTGTTTGTTTACAGTTATGAGATATTTGTCTCTAAACCAAACATAATTATCCCAGCTTCTTATTTGTTTTAAAAAAGATGATTCTTATAGTTGATGACAGGCCTGAAAACCTGATCTCGTTACAGAAAGTATTACAAGCACATAACTTTGATGTCGACACGGCATCATCAGGAGAGGAGGCGCTAAAGAAGGTTTTAAAGAACAATTATGTGTTAATCATTCTTGATGTCCAGATGCCGGATATGGATGGATTCGAAGTTGCAGAAGCCATTTCCGGGTTCAGTAAAGCAAAAGATACCGCCATTATTTTCCTTTCAGCTGTTAATACAGAACTCAAATTTATTACCAAAGGATACCTGAGCGGGGGACTAGATTACATCACAAAACCGGTGGATATCAATGTTTTGCTACTTAAAATCAAAACCTTCTACCGCATTTACGAGCAAAGCAGAAAACTGAACGAAGTGCAGGAAAAACTTCTTGAGGAAATAGAGTTTAGAAAAGAAGCCGAGCATAAAAAAGACGAATTTATCAGTATAGCCAGTCATGAACTGAAAACACCTTTAACGAGTGTTAAGGGCTATATTCAACTCTTGCAGCGAAGCCTCGATAAAGACAATAAGGAGTTGGCCAAAAATCATTTGGATAAAGCCAGCATACAGCTCGAAAAATTAAACGACCTGATTGTCGATTTGCTTGATATTTCTAAAATCGAAAGCGGCAAGATGAAGTTCAATATGCAGCCTTTTTGCGCCGATAATATGGTCAATAACGCGATTGAAATGTTGCAGCAATCAAATCCGGATTTTATCATAACCAAGCTTGGACAAACCAGGGATATGATTTTTGGTGATGAGATGAGGCTCGAACAGGTTGTAATTAACTTTATTACAAATGCCATAAAATATGCACCTGGAACCAACCAGGTGAATGTAACCATCAACATCAAAGACGAAAAACTTTATCTTGCGGTGAAAGATTTTGGGATAGGTATTTCCAAAGAACAACAGCAAAAAATCTTCGATAAATTTTATCGTGTAGAAGATAGCAGCAACAGATTTAATGGTTTAGGTATTGGATTATACATCTGCTCAGAAATCATTAGAAGGCACAATGGTACCATAGGTGTAAATAGCACTCCCTATCAGGGCTCTGAATTTTACTTTATCATCCCGATAACCGAAGCAGAAATCACTAAAAATCAAGAATAATTACCTCAGATATTATAATGAAAACAACGCTTAAAAATAATTTACGCTTAGGCCTCGGTTTATCGCTAATTATTCTTTTCATCAGCTCACTCGCTTCATATGTGAGCATCAGGAACCTCATTCAAAGTACCGAGCTGGTCAAGCATAGCGATGAGGTTATATTAAACAGCGAAAATATTATCTCCTACCTTAAAGATGCAGAAACAGGACAAAGAGGGTTTCTTCTAACCGGTAATAAAGTTTTTTTAGCTCCCTACTACGGCGCAAGCGATTCTGCTGCCGCTATTCTCAAGCGGGTGGAAGCGGCAACCAAAGACAATGTTGTTCAGCAAAAAAATGTTGCCGCATTAAGGGCTATTCTCTTCAAACGAATGGGCATTATCAGCTCCACCATCGAAATCAAAACACTCGGCGGCGCAATTGATCCTACTGTACTTTTCCAGGGAAAGGTATATATGGATCAGGCACGTTCCGTTGTAAGCAAATTGGTTGCTGAAGAGAAAAGACTGTTAGATGTACGTACAGCAGAATTAAACAAACTTAGCGCATATACACCAATATTAATCCTCATTGCAGCCCTACTCGCAATACTGATTACATTGTTTTTCTACAGAAAAGTCTCCGTAGATTTTGATGAGCGGGTAAAACTGCACCAGGAAATTGAAGATAAAAAATATGAGATGGAAAAACGGATTGTGGCAATTAAAGAAATTGCACATCAGATTTCCATTGGTAACTATGGTGTAACGTTAGCTGGCCAGTCGGAGGATGATATTGGCGAGCTTTCAGGTTCATTGAATAGCATGTCAACCTCGTTGAAGAAATCTTTTGATACACTTGCCGACAATGAATGGTTACAAACCGGTGTGGCAAACCTCAATATCAAAATGGTTGGCGAAAAAGATGTATTTCATTTGGCCGAAGATATCCTTGAATTTTTGGCCGTATACACCAAAAGCCAGGTTGGCGCAATTTACCTCTTTAAAGATGATGGATATTTACACCTGAAAGCACAATACGCCTTAAAGGGAACAAATTTGGCAGACACCATAGAACTTGGTCAGGGCTTAATAGGCCAGGTGGTAAAGTCGGGCAAACGGATTCTAATTGAAGATGTTCCGCAGAATGAGTTAACCATTACCCATGCCACAGGAAATATCAAACCCGCTCAACTTGTAGTTTTACCCATTATCCGTAATGAAATTTCAATTGGAGGTGTTGAACTGGGTACAGTTGGACACTATACGGACCTGCAACTCCATTTCTTAAATCTCGTCCTAACCGATGTGGGTACGGCATTACTGGGAGCTCAGAACAGACAGAAATTGCAACAGTTGCTTGAAGAAACCCAGGCACAATCTGAAGAGCTACAGGTTCAGCATAATGAGCTGGAAGGACTTAATGCCGAACTTGAGGCCCAGGCGCAAAAGCTGCAGGCCTCCGAAGAAGAGCTTAGGGTGCAACAGGAAGAGTTATTACAGAGTAACCAGGAGCTCGAAGAACGGAGCAGCTTGCTCGAGGAAAAGAATGAATTAATCGAAGAACGAAATATCGAAATTCAACAGAAAGCTGAAGCACTCGAATTAAGTACCCGATATAAGTCTGAATTTCTGGCAAATATGTCGCACGAATTGAGAACACCGCTAAATTCCATTTTGTTGCTGTCCAGATTAATGTCTGAGAACGAAGAAATGGATCGCGAACATCAGGAGTATGCTGAGGTGATACAAAGCTCAGGTCAGGGTTTGCTGAGCTTGATTGATGAAATCTTAGATCTTTCGAAAATTGAGGCCGGCAAAATGGAGCTCGATAGGGCAAATATCAAAGTAGATGATATCATGCTCAACATGCGCTCGCTTTTTAATCCTTTGGCTAAAGAAAAGAGCCTGAACTTCGTAGTCGACAAAGCTGAGGATGTTCCCGAGTATTTCCACACTGATAAAATGCGTCTGGAACAGATCATTAAAAATCTGCTATCCAATGCAATCAAATTTACAACGCAAGGTTCAGTTAAACTAAATATCACTAAATCTGAAAAACAACAAGCCTTGATTTTCAAGGTTACCGATACTGGTGTGGGCATTGCCCCGGAAAAACAGGGGATGGTATTTGAAGCTTTTCAGCAGGCAGATGGCTCAACAAGGAGGAAGTTTGGAGGTACGGGCCTTGGATTGTCGATTAGCCGGGAACTCGCCAAATTGTTAGGAGGATATATCGACCTGAAAAGTACAGAAGGTGAAGGAAGTATTTTTACACTTACGCTTCCCGTTGATAAAAATAAAGGCCTGGAAGGAACGGTTGAAATCGTTGAACGAAAACCAATTCTGGTAGCAGACTCAGCACCAAAGAAAATTGAACGCTTAACTGTCGCAAACATCCCTCAGGAAATCGATGACGATAGAGATAATATCACGCCCGATGATAAGGTGATATTGATCGTTGAAGATGATACCCCTTTTGCGAAAACCCTGCTCGATTTTACCCGCAAACGCAATTATAAGGGACTAGTTGCAGTGAGAGGTGATGTGGGAATAGAAATGGCAAGATCTTATAAGCCATTGGCCATTCTGCTCGATATTCAGCTGCCCGTTAAAGATGGATGGCAGGTCATGGAAGAGTTGAAGGCAGACCCGGCAACAAGACCAATTCCTGTTCATATCATGTCATCATTACAGGTTAAGAAGGAAAGTTTATTGAAAGGAGCTGTCGATTTCATAAACAAGCCATTTGCTTTCGAGCACATGCAGGAAATCTTTTCTAAACTGGAACATGCTTTGAGCCGGCATCCTAAAAAAGTATTGATCGTTGAAGAGAATGAGCAGCATGCAAAGGCTTTAAGTTATTTCTTAAGCAACTTCAATATTCAGACGGAAATTGTAAGCCAGGTAAATGATGGTGTTTCTGCATTGCATAAACCTGAAGTGAATTGCGTAATTCTTGATATGGGTATTCCCGACAAGCATGCATATGAAACACTTGAAGTGGTAAAGAAAACACCTGGTCTGGAAAACCTTCCAATTATTATATTTACAGGTAAAAACCTTTCAAAAGGTGAAGAAAACCGCATTAAGCAATATGCTGATTCGATTGTGGTAAAAACAGCCCATTCTTACCAGCGTATATTAGATGAGGCAGGCCTGTTCCTCCATCTGGTGGAAGAACAGAGCAAGGAGAAAACCAAGGCGCCTAAACGATTCTCAGAATTGCAGGATGTTTTAAAAGGTAAAACCGTTTTGGTTGCTGATGATGATGTAAGGAACATTTTCTCCCTGACAAAAATTCTGGAGCAACATCAAATGAAGGTCTTACCTGCAACAGATGGGAAAGAGGCGCTAAAAATGCTAAATGAAAATCCTGGTGTTGATGTGGTTTTAATGGATATGATGATGCCTGAGTTAGATGGTTATGAAACCACTACGGCAATCAGACAAGACATGAAATACAGAAACCTCCCTATTCTTGCTGTAACGGCCAAAGCCATGATGGGCGATAGAGAGAAATGTATCGCCGCCGGAGCCTCTGATTACATTAGTAAACCTGTTGATATGGATCAGCTGATTTCGCTTTTGCGGGTTTGGCTTTATGAAAATCATCATACATCTTAAACCATTTTATAATTAATATGCCTCAAAAAACAATTCTGATTATTGATGATGATAACCGAAACATTTTTGCCTTAAAGGCTGTTCTAAAGGCCAAAGGTTTCAATTGCCTCTCCGCAACAAGTGCCCGGGAAGGCTTTTCAATCATACAACAAAATGAAAATGTATCCATCATTTTAATGGATATGATGATGCCCGACATGGATGGTTACCAGGCAATTGCTGCGATGAAAAAATCCCAGGAAATGCAGAACATACCCGTACTCGCTGTTACGGCACAGGCAATGGTAGGCGATAAAGAACGCTGCCTGAGTGCCGGAGCTTCAGGTTATGTTTCAAAACCGATAAATGTTGATGAGTTAATAGTACAAATAGAAAAATTTACAAATTAGGTGATAAGTGATGTAATAGATAATGAGCAGATTGAATTATTGCTCAATGATGTTCTCGAAACTCACGGGTACGATTTTCTGGAATACTCTCATGCATCTATAAAAAGAAGGATTACACGTCTGTATGCACTTGACAACTTTGTGAGTTTCGCAGAATTCAGGTATACCATTCGAAGTGATAAACAATATTTCAAACGGTTTTTGGAGGAAATCACTGTAAATGTTACCGAAATGTTTCGTGATCCATCCTTCTACAAAGCCTTGAGAAACGAGGTACTTCCCGTGTTAGGTACATACCCTTTTATCAGGGTTTGGGTAGCTGGATGTTCAACAGGAGAGGAAGCGTATTCCCTGGCAATAGTGTTGAAAGAGCTGAATTTATTGGGTAAGTCTTTGATCTACGCAACCGACATCAACCCGTCGGTTTTAGAGAAAGCAAAAAAAGGGATGTTTTCCATGAACTACCTGAAACAGTATTCTGAAAACTATATTCAATCTGGAGGAATAAAAGATTTTTCATCTTACTATACCGCTAATTATTCACTGGTTAAATTTGATGAAAGCTTAAATAGTAAAATGATATTTTCTACGCATAACTTAGTTTCTGATCACTCATTCAACGAGTTCCAGCTTATCATGTGCAGAAATGTTTTGATCTACTTTGATAAAGACCTTCAGCATAAGGTATTTAACCTGTTTGATAGCAGCATTGAAAAATTGGGCTACCTCGCACTAGGCAGTAAAGAAAGTCTGGAATTCTGGGCCAAATCAAAAGAATATAAAAGAGTGAAACTGGAGAAAATATGGCGCAAACTATAGGTTCTACAAGATGTGAGGCATTGGTCATTGGCGGTTCAGCAGGAAGTTTAGATGTATTGCTCGAAATATTTCCCGACCTCAGTCCAAATATCACTTTCCCCATTATTTTAGTGATTCACCGAAAAGCCAATAATGAATCGCTCCTGAGTGATTTACTAAGAAACAGAACCATTTTACCGGTATCTGAAGCCGAGGAAAAGGAAATATTGCAGCCCGGACAAGTTTACCTGGCTCCTTCGGATTATCACTTGCTTATTGAGCAAAACAGAAGTATATCGTTAGATTATTCAGAGAAGATAAATTATTCCCGCCCTGCTATTGATGTAACTTTCCAGTCTGCTGCAGATATATTTGGGGATAAGTTGGTTTGTATTTTGCTCTCCGGCTCGAATGCGGACGGTGTAGAGGGATTAAAAACTGTAAACAATTTGGGGGGAATTGTGGTTATACAGAATCCTGAGACAGCTATAATGCCTTACATGCCACAACAGGCCGCTTCAAATGTGAAGCCACATGTTTTACTGCATAGTTTTGAAATGGCTAAGTACATAAATAAATTAAATAATTAATTGCTATTCTGGAGGTTAAAATGAGTTTGAAAAAGGTTTTTGTATTCGATGATAATCGGGATATTCTCGATTTGTGCACCTTTATTCTGGAAGATGCAGGTTATGAGATTAAAACATCAGAAAGCGCTAATGAAATTGAAAAACAAGTTTCGGAGTATATGCCCGACTTGATTTTTATGGACAACTGGTTACCGGATTTAGGAGGAATACAGGCTACAAGAGCGTTAAAAAGCCATCCCGATCTCAAACACATTCCGGTAATATATTTCTCTGCCAATAATGATATTTCGGCTCTTGCTGACGAAGCTGGAGCAGATAGCTATCTGTCAAAACCATTCGACATTTTAGCATTGGAAGAAATCGTGAAAAAACACCTTAGCTAATTTCTATTTGACGCATTAAAAATTAGCGTTTCCCCCAGATTCTTGTATTTAAATCCAGCTCCTGAACAATATCATACATAAACCTGATGGCATTAATATCATCATTTAATGCATCTGGGTTGAGCAGTGATTTAAAAACAGGAGCCTCAAAGTAATTCCGGATAAGCGGAAAGGCAATGTACATTCTGGATTGTACAAATGAAAGGCTAATGCTGTACTTACTTTGATTGTTCAGACTTAAAATACGCTCCATCATAGATGGTGTCAGAATATACCTGGCCTCAACCTGATCGCTCCCATAGGTTACGAAGGTTTTACTGAAGTCTGGATTCTCCAGCTGAACCACATCCTTATTTCCAAACGAATAAATATGCTTAGAAAACCAGGCACCTAATAAGCTGCCAAAATCTTTCGGCCTGACAATGGTAATGCCATTAAAGTCTTTATTAAAATCGGCCGCAAAAATAATTCCTTTAAAGATATCATGCCACTCAGTGCGTGTGCCATTCTTGGTTTGCGTAACGGTTTTGTATTCAGCATGCACCTCAGCAAAGTAAAACTTCGTTTGCCCCGATGATCCGCTTACCAGGTCCTCTGTGTTGTACCGGTCAGGTTCAGTGTTAAATAATTGCGTATACATAAACTCCGAAACCTCAATACCTATATTAGGTTGAATGGTTAAGCTCTGATCCAAAAACTTCAGTGCAGCACCTATTACATCATGCTTATAGGAATTTTTATAGGCTTGCAACTCTTCATTGATCTGGTATAGTAAAATTCCGCCATATACCAGAGGTAGTAAACCCGAAATAATTCCAATTATAGGGAAACCCAGAAAGAAGACAACAATCCCCAAAACAATTCCGGTTGCAATAAAAATATATCCTTTCGTTTGAGCTGAAGCTATTTTTTTTCGCTCAACTTCCATTGCAGCCAACACATTTTGTAAAGCCACATTTGTATTGATACTGGAAGACATTAGTTATTGAAGAGATCCCTGGCACTAATATTTTTACGCTCATCAGCTGCGGTTTCCAGTACCGGAACAGTCTGGTAGTTGAGCATGCCTGCAAAAATGCTCCCTGGGAACATCATGATGGCATTATTATATTCTGTTACCGTGGCATTGTAGGTTCTTCTGGCCGCGGCAATCTGTTCCTCGCTTTCTGTCCAGGTGGTTTGCAGGTTAATGAAATTCGTATTGGCTTTCAAATCAGGATAATTTTCAACATTAACCATCAACCCGTTTACGCTGCTGCTTAATTGGCTGTCAAGCTGTGCTTTTTCAGTATCACTAAGCGTTCCGGATGTGGCTTTAGCTCTCAGCTCAACAATCCTGGTTAAAGTACCCTGTTCATAGTTGGTGTACTGTTTTACCACTTCAACGAGATTGGGTATTAGATCAAAGCGTTTTTTTAACATCACATCAATGGCAGAAAAAGCGTTGGTAACCTGGTTTTTCTTTCCGATAAGCGAATTGTAAAATGAAATCCCAATAATGAATAACAGGGCGATGATAATGAGTGCAATAATCATAACTTGTGTTTTTTAATTTAGATACTAAAGATAATAAAACGTTACAATAGTCAACATGATAGGTTAACGCTGCTCTGTTTTTTTTCTGCGTTCCAGCCGTTTCAGTTTGCGAAGGCGGTGCCCTTCCTGCATGGCTTTAAAGTTGGCAATGTGTTTTTTAATCTCATTCTGTTTCTCTTCTGTAATCCCCACACTATACTTTATTCCAACAAACAGGCTTCTCCAGATCATGTTGAAAAAAGAGGAGTAGTTGGGACGCAGGTAATCCACGTCAACAGTAACCAGCTTTCCGCTTGGGCCTGGATTTTCCGATTTTATAATAAGCGCATTTGCTAAAAAGGAAAGAAATCCCCGTGTAATTAAATGGTCTTTAGTCGGATCATTTTTCATTAGCGCCACAGATAGATCATAGTACGAAAAAGCAACTTTACCATGAGCCCCTGCATCATTGGCCTTGAAACTGAACTTCAGCTGGTCTACCGTCCCACGGTTAATTCTCACCAGTCCCAGCGGTTTGGTGATCTGGTTCAGAATTCGGGCATTGAAACCATGCAGCACTCCATTGTAAAGAAATGCACCGTCTTTCGCTTTAAGGTCAAATCTGAAGTTTACATCAAGTTTTCCCTGACCGAAAAGATAAGACCTGAGGTTAACATCCATGATGGGATTTATGGCTTTGATTTTATCCAGGTTAGTCGCGTTTTTGATGATACCGGAGGTGTTCTCAAAGGAAATTCTTCCCTTTTGCTGGCTTTCACCATTGAAAACACCGTAATTAATGTTAATATCTTTAAGCTGAATTTTTTGTACCAGGATTGGCACTTCCACCAATTGCAATAACTGATGCGGAAAGCGGCCAACCTTGCTCTCCTTGGCACGCTCACTAGCGCTTGGAAGTCCATCATTCCCATTGAATACTGATACCTGACCATGCGCAATAGCCATTTCCTTTGCCCATATTTCCTGCTTGCTGATGTACAGCGGTAAGTCAATCCCGTTTAATTGCAAATCATTCATGCGAATATCAAACCGTTCCTTACCAGGATGTATCTTGCTGAACTGCATCTCATCGTAAAGCGGTTCCAGAGCAAAACTATTTACCCTTAACTTTCCTGTCGTAGCCCTGAAATCAAGCTGATCCAGTTTAATGTTGTACATTTTATTGGGTGTCGTGTAAACATAGTTGTTGAGATTAATAACAATATCCTTTAATAAATAAAATCTGCTTTCATCCTCAGCAGAAGTGGAATCCACAAGAAGATCGGTTAAGGTGATGTTTAAATCGTCAATCAAAAATGGCTGGCTGTGAGTTTGATTTTTATTAATGTACTTGAAACTGGCATCCCTGAACAGAATGTTTTTGATTGAAAACTCCTTCAGGTTTTTCGAAATAAAAGCATAAGGCGATTTAACCGGCCTTGGTGCACGCCCCTCATTGAAGGCAAATTGTTGATTCTGCATAGATACTTCCGGCTTGTCGAAAATAATCTCATCGAGCTGAAGCTTTTGCTCCTGATATAAAGTTAAAGGATGGAAATGTTTGACCGAAAGCTTTTTCAGGGAAACAGTATACAGATTATTTGGCGCACGTTTTAATCCGATAAGCTGCTTAAAACGTGTCGTGTCAGGCCTGATCCTAACATTTTCCAGTGTGGCATTACCTGTCAGTATATTCGTCGACACATTAGAGAAACTAATGGTGTAAAGGCTATCTGTAGATTTGTATAGCAAAGTTTTGATCCGTTCAGTAAGAATCGGGCGCGATTTTACATTTAAAAACCAGGCCAAACCAAAAAGCAACATAAGTATGGCGAATAGTACGCCTGTAATCCACTTATAAACTTGATAACGGTTGCGCTTGGTATCTGGCATTTAATAAACGGGGAGTGCTTGTTTTACCAGCAATATACATTTATAAAATGAATTTATTGATCCTCCTGCCTGTTCTTCCTGTTTTTTTCTTTCCGGGCCTCACGTCGGTCTTCACGCTTTTGTTGCCGTATTTTCTTAGCGATGACTTTCTGTTGCTTTACAGGGTTCTTCTCCGGAACAATACCAACACCTACAATATCTTTTATCCCCACAAATATCGTCTTCCACATCAGGTTGAAAAATGAGGCCGAGCTGATTCTGCTGTTGGTCATCGTTGCTGTTCTTGGCGCATCGCCCTTTTTTGGGTTCTCATCCTTTACCAGTATCGCATTGGCCAATAATGATAGAAACCCTTTTTCTTTAGTGCCATTTCCATCAATGTTGTCCGATAGCAGTTTGACCTTAAGGTTACTGTAAAGCATGTTCATTGATCCGGTAGCAGAGCGCAGATTTCCACTTGCTTTAAAATCAATATGTTGAACATAGCCGCTTTCAATTTCAACTAAACCAAGGTTCTTTGATAATGAATTGAGTTTTCTAAAGTCAAATTTACCCAGACTGCCACTGTAGTCAAATGCCCCGTTTTTATCGGTCAGGTTGAAATCGATCTTAACATTCAGCCTACCGCTGCCCATCAAAAGGGAATTAAAATTAGCCTTAGAATGATTGTTTTTGGCCAGGCGTAAACTGTCATTGGTCACATTCAGAATATTTCCGGTTAGGGAATTAAATTCTACAGATCCCGTTTTCTTACTTGCCGGATTATATTCAGAATATTTCAAATCTATTTGCTGCAGTTTGACCGTATCAATGATCATCGGAATATTCAAACGCTTTAGCGCCATATGTGGATAATTTCGCCCTTTGTCTAGTCCTGGAGGAGGAGGCGACTCGCGGCTCATGAAAACCTCAACTTTTCCCGGACCAATTTTTAACAACCTGGCATGCAGGCTTTGATCGGTATTTAATCCAGTAAAGTCAACACCATTAAATTCAATTTTCACAAACGAAAGATTATACCGGTCTTTCTGAATGTTATATTTCCGGGCAAATGCTAATTCCGGATAAAGTGGCGTGAGTTTAAAACCCTTAACTGTGATGTTACCTGTAGCATATGAGCCTGTAATAGTGTCAACTTTCATATTGTACATTCGGTCTTTGGTTACCGATTTATAGCCAGCCAATCTGAAAGCAATATCTTTGGTGTAATAAAAGCGTGATGTGTCCTGTCCCGATAGTGAATCCAGCAAAAAATCGTCAACTGTTATATCAAGGTGCTTAATGGCATTTTTCACCTTTTTACCACCTGAGTTATTCACATAATCAAAGTCAGCATCAACAATTTTGATACTATGCACCCGAATCGATTTAAAGGTTTTGGAAATCTGCTCATAAAGGGATTTTTCTACTTTGGCGGTATCGGCCTTTTTTGGAACCTTGCTAAAAATCATATTAATAGATGGTTTGTCTAGCCTGATTTCATTTACATCCACACGTTTTTTGAAATATGCAGTCAAAATCCCCACACGTGTAATCTGAAGTTTTTTCAATTTCAGTTCAAAGGTGTGCGCAGGAGCTAGACTTAGCTTTTTCAAACTATCGTACACAGATGTGTCTGGCTTTAAAGTTACCTCACGCAGCGCCAGACTTCCGGTAATAATATTAAGATTAATGCTTTTAAAATCTATAGTATACAGATGATGAGAGCCATTATAAACCCCCTCTTTTATTTTTTCCGTTAGAATAGGCTTCCATCGCGCACTAATGAACATTGCACCAAAAGCTCCGATTAATATTAATCCACCAATGATACACGCGATCCAGGTCCAGAGTTTATTTCTTTTTTGAGCAGTCATTTTATTGCCTTATCGATAGGTAACAGATAGAACTGTGAAAGGTTTGTATCTTCATGCGCTATCTGTTAGTCCGTTCAGACATCACCTGATCCAATACGACCAATCCGAAAATAATTCGTTTGTAAACATTACAACTAAATATGTCAATTTGTCACTTTTAATTTTATTTGTGTATTTTTGCAATCCTCCAAATGTTTTTAAGTAATGATTGATTTACAAGTACAGGATAAGACGCATGATGAAGCAAGGCAAGGTGAAGCTTTAATTTTAGATACACCACTTAAAGCCGATGCCCGTAAATTATATATCGAAAGTTACGGCTGTGCAATGAATTTTGCAGATAGTGAGATTGTTGCCTCTATTCTTTCTGAAACTGGATTTGAAACTACAGGTGATTACCATCAGGCAGATGTGATATTCATTAATACCTGTTCTATTCGCGAAAATGCGGAAACAAGGGTTCGAAATCGCCTGTCGCAATTTGGTGCGGAAAAACGCCGTAATCCAAAATTAATTGTTGGCGTGCTGGGTTGCATGGCTGAGCGTTTGAAATCAAAATTTTTAGAGGAAGAACGCCTGGTCGATGTAGTAGTGGGTCCTGATGCTTACCGGGATTTGCCAAATTTAATCGAGCAGGTAGAAAGTGGACATAAAGCCGTAAACGTTTTACTGTCTCGCGAGGAAACATACGCAGATATTAGCCCGGTTCGTTTAAATAGTAACGGAATTACAGCTTTTATTTCTATAACCCGTGGTTGCAACAATATGTGCTCTTTCTGCGTAGTGCCATTTACTAGAGGTCGCGAACGCAGCCGTGATGCACATTCAATTATTCAGGAGGCTACAGCTTTATTTGATGCGGGCTACCGTGAAGTTACACTGCTGGGACAAAACGTAGATTCATATACCTGGACCTCTGAAGACGGCACAGAATCAGTAAACTTTGCTCAGCTACTGGAGCAAACAGCTTTGGTTAGTCCTGAATTAAGGGTTCGTTTCTCCACTTCACATCCCAAGGATATTACCGATGAGGTTTTACGTACCATTGCTAAATACGATAACATCTGCAATTACATTCACCTACCGGTCCAGTCGGGCAATACCCGTGTGCTGGAATTAATGAACAGAACTTACAGCCGCGAATGGTATATCAATCGCATCGATGCCATCAGAGAAATTATCCCGGGCTGTGCAATTTCAACAGATATCATCGCAGGCTTCTGTACTGAAACAGAAGAGGAACACCAGGAAACCTTAAGTATGATGGATTATGTGCAATACGATTTTGCCTATAACTTCACTTATTCTGAAAGACCTGGAACTTTAGCTGCCCGTAAACTGGAAGATGATATTCCTGAAGACGTTAAAAAACGTCGCTTAGCCGAAATACTCGCTAAGCAGCAGGAGCATTCATTAATGCGCTTGCAGGAATGGGTGGGCAAAACAGTTAGAGTCCTGATAGAGGGCACTTCTAAAAAATCAGATAAAGATTATTGCGGAAGAGGGGATAGTGGTGCAATGGCCATTTTCCCGGCAATTGAGAACGTTAAACCAGGCCAGTATGCCAATGTATATATCGAAAGGTGTACCTCGGCAACACTAATAGGAAAGATCGTGGTGTAGAACCACAAGGCTTAAACGCAAACGATCTTAATTTGCGGCCAGTCCTGATACTATATACTTGATACTAAAGAATGGATACACAAAATATTAAACAACGATTCGGTATTATTGGAAATTCTCCATTACTAAATCGTGCCATAGATATTGCCAGTCAGGTGGCCCCAACGGATATGTCTGTGCTAATTACTGGTGAAAGTGGTAGCGGTAAAGAGGTTTTTTCTCAGATTATCCATCAAATGAGCGCCCGTAAACATGGAACTTTTATCGCCGTAAACTGCGGTGCAATTCCAGAGGGAACGATTGATTCAGAGTTATTCGGCCACGAAAAAGGCTCTTTTACCGGTGCACATGAAGCACGAAAAGGATACTTTGAGGTAGCAAATGGCGGCACTATTTTTTTAGATGAAGTAGCCGAGCTGCCGCTGGGTACGCAGGCACGATTACTCAGAATTTTGGAAAGTGGCGAATACCTGAGAGTAGGCTCGTCCAAAGTACAGAAAACAGACGTTCGCATTATCGCAGCTACAAATGTTGACGTATATACCCGTGTAAAAAACGGAAAATTTCGCGAAGATTTATATTACCGTTTGAATACGGTTCCGCTACGTATCCCTGCGCTACATGAGCGTAAGGAAGATATTTTCTTATTGTTTAGAAAGTTCGCAGCAGATTTTAGTGATAAATACCGTTCGCCAGGGCTTCACCTGGAGCCTGAAGCTGTTCAGATTTTAACCAATTACAGCTGGCCCGGAAATGTTCGTCAGTTGAAAAATATCGCTGAGCAAATCTGTGTGCTCGAAAAAGATAGAAATGTTAACGCACAGGCTATCCTTAACTATATCCCAAATGAAGCAGGCAGCAATTTGCCAATGGCAATAAATGCACAGTCGAAAGAAGATTTTACCGAAAGAGATATTTTGTATAAGGTGCTTTTCGACATGAAAAAAGATATGGTGGAGTTGAAAAAACTTGTTGCTGAAATTATTCAGCATGGAGGGAATACAGCAACAGTGCTGGCCGATAATCCTCAGTACATCAATCAGCTTTACCGCGATGTTGAGCTGCCTGGAGGAAATGAGCATGCATTTACCATTCAGCATCCGGCACCAAACAATAATAATAACAGCAATGGAAGCCCCGAATATTTCGCGCACGATGCTGAGGAAGTGGAAGAATCCTTATCATTGGTGGATAAAGAATCAGACCTGATCAAAAAAGCCCTTAAGAAACATAAAGGTAAACGTAAGTTTGCCGCTCAGGAGTTAGGTATTTCAGAACGTACACTATACAGGAAAATTAAAGAGTTGAATTTATAATACTTTAGCTTTTAAGAGATAATTCCAGCTTAAAAATCACTTTCTATTTCACACAAGTGTTAAGATATAAATAGATGAAAATCAGACTTATTGCTTTAATTGCCCTCCTAACCGTCAGTTCGGCCTGTACTTATAAATTCAGTGGTGCATCTACCGATGGCTTAAAATCCGTGAACGTACGTGTGTTCGAAAATAATGCGCCACTTGTTGTACCAACATTAGCCAATGCGCTTACCGAAGCGTTAAAAACAAGGATTCGTAACCAAACCCGTTTAAGCGTAAGTACGGGAGAAGCCGATGCTGTTTTTGAAGGCAGGATCACAGGGTACGATATAAAGCCGGTCGCTTTGCAGGGAACTTCTACGCCAACAGCAGGTGCAAACAGATTAACGATCACCGTATCTGTAAAATACCGTAATAATGTAAAAGATCATGAGAAAGAGAGTTTTGAAGAGAGCTTTACAAAGTATCTTGATTATTCTCCCACTGCAGCAGCCATACCTGCAGCAATAGAAAATATCAACCGGCAGCTTACAGAAGATATCTTCAACAGGGCTTTCGCCCAATGGTAGGTGTCCATATGTGAAACAAAATATTTTATACCGACTACAATTTTTAACTTAGCACCAAACTCAGATCATGGATAACAAAAAGCTACTTGCTGATTTAATTGCCGAACCTGGAAAGGTGAGGAAGTCGCATGTACCTTTTTTAAAAGAAATGGTTGCCGAATATCCTTATGCACAGCCTCTGCATTTGTTGTTGGCCAGAGCTGAAGCTTCATTTGTTCCCAAAGCAGCACTCTATAGCCAGGGGAATGTACTCTTTCATGTCTTGAATATGGTATCCGTTGAGGAGGACAAACCCCTAATGGAGCATGAAGTCACCGGTTTGAAAGGTGAAGAAGAACTATTTATAGAAAGTGTTGCGACAATTGATTTTTTTGAATTTGAGAAAAAGATTGATACAGTAGCAGTGCAACAGGTTCCGCAGATTGAAACAGTAATCCCTGATGAACCGGACTTCAGTCGTGTTTCTAAATATGATGATGATCAGCTTCCATACACTTTTTTGTGGTGGTTAGCTAAAACACGCAAAGAGCACGAACAGGTTTTTCAACCTTATGCACACCGCAAGCCGGATGAATTTTCCAAAAAACAGCAAAAACCTGATGCAGCAGAATTTCAGCAACAATATGTTGAACATATTTTTCATATACAAACACCGTTTGAGGTTGCTGATCACCTTGCAGAATACCCGGCAGAGATTAAGGATACCAAAGGGGCAGAAATTATAGAAAAGTTCTTAAAGGAAGATCCAACAATAAAGCCTCCAAAGCCTGAACAGATCGATAATGAGAATAAAGCAAAGAAAAGCGCTGAAGACCACTACGACCTCGTTTCCGAAACTCTGGCTAAGATTTACATCGAACAAATGCTTTATCACAAGGCCATAGATACTTATAAAAAATTAAGTTTGAAATATCCAGAAAAAAGTGGTTACTTTGCCGACCTTATCCAATCTATAGAAAAGAAATTTTAAAAAATATAATATTACCATGGTAACCTTTTTAATCATTTTATTAATTATTGCGTGTATAGCTTTAGGTTTGTTTGTATTGATACAGAACCCTAAAGGTGGTGGTTTAGCTACAGGTGGTGGCACAAGCAATATGTTTGGAGTACAACGTACTGGCGATGTTTTGGAAAAAGGCTCCTGGATTTTATTAGCCGCGATCGTAGTGTTAACATTAGGTATAACTACAGTTTCAAAAACCAGTGGCGGTACTGCCGCAGTAGGTAACTCTGCTATTCAGGAGCGTTTAGATAAAACACCATCTCCTTCTCCGCTAGGTGGCGGTTTAAACAGCACTAAACCTGCTGCTACAACTCCGGCATCAACAGATACTACAAAGAAATAACATCATAATGGCAATTATTTAAAAGCTTTCCTCTAAAAGGAAAGCTTTTTTTTTGGAATCAGGGCTTGTTGAATTATCCATTGATTCAATCTGCCAAGCTGGCATCTAATTTTTGTCCTTATACGCCATTTGTTTAGAAATTTGACAGTAGTGGTGTAAATTTGTCCCCGAAAGGCTATTGGCATAAAAAGTGTTAATTGATAGCTTAGTTAAAAACAAAATCAAAATAAAAAATAATAAAAGTTATGGCGTTAAACCTAAAACCAATTGCTGGCAGTTCGAATAGAGTAATTGTTGAACCAGCTGCCGCAGAAGAAAAAACTGCATCGGGTTTGTATATCCCTGATACCGCTAAAGAAAAACCATCAAAAGGAACTGTAGTTTCCGTTTCTGAGGAAGATGCCGATGGCAAAAAAGCAAGCGTAAAAGTGGGTGATGTTGTAATTTATGGTAAATACGGCGGTACCGAATTCCCTTACGAAGGTAAAGATTACTTAATTATGCGTGAAACTGATATCTACGCAGTAGTAGGGTAAATAATGATCAAATGATTGGATGCCTCAACGAGTGAATTCAGCATTGATCAAGGAAATAATCAAAAATTATAGAATGAGTGATTTTTGAATGATAGGATACATCGAAATCCAATTCAATCATTCTCTCAAACAATCAATCAAAATTTAAAAAGAAATGTCAAAACAAGTAAAATATAACGTAGAAGCACGCGACGCCCTGAAACGTGGTGTGGATATTCTTGCCAATGCAGTAAAAGTAACTTTAGGCCCAAAAGGACGTAATGTAATTATCGATAAGAAATTCGGTTCTCCTGCAATTACTAAAGATGGTGTAACTGTTGCAAAAGAAATCGAATTGAAAGATGCGGTTGAAAACATGGGCGCACAAATGGTTAAAGAAGTAGCTTCTAAAACTGCTGATATTGCAGGTGATGGAACTACAACTGCAACTGTTTTAGCACAGGCGATTATCACAACAGGTATTAAAAACGTAGCTGCAGGTGCAAATCCGATGGATTTAAAACGTGGTATCGATAAAGCTGTTGCTGCAGTTGTTGCAAACCTAAAAGAGCAATCGCAAACTGTTGGTGAAGACAACAACAAAATTAAGCAGGTAGCTTCAATCTCGGCAAACAACGATGAGGTAATTGGTGCTTTAATTGCCGAAGCAATGGGTAAAGTAGGTAAAGATGGTGTAATTACTGTTGAAGAAGCAAAAGGTACTGAAACTGAAGTTAAAACAGTAGAAGGTATGCAGTTTGATAGAGGTTATTTATCTCCTTACTTCGTAACCAATGCTGATAAAATGGAGGCTGAATTAGATAATCCTTACATTTTAATCTACGACAAAAAAATCAGCAACATGAAAGAATTGTTGCCTGTCTTAGAAAAAACGGTTCAAACTGGTAAACCATTAGTAATCATTTCTGAAGATTTGGATGGCGAAGCATTAGCTACATTAGTAGTTAATAAAATCCGTGGTTCACTGAAAGTTGTTGCTGTTAAGGCACCTGGTTTCGGCGACAGAAGAAAAGCTATGTTAGAAGACATCGCAATCTTAACTGGCGGTATCGTTGTATCTGAAGAAAGAGGTTACAAATTAGAAAATGCTGATTTAACTTATTTAGGTTCTGCTGAGAAAGTTGTAGTGGATAAAGACAATACAACTGTAATCAACGGTGCTGGTAATTCTGATGATATCAAATCTCGCGTTAGCCAGATCAAAGCACAAATCGAAACAACAACATCTGACTACGATAAAGAAAAATTACAGGAGCGTTTGGCTAAGTTAGCCGGCGGTGTTGCAGTTCTTTATGTTGGTGCTGCTTCCGAAGTAGAGATGAAAGAGAAAAAAGACCGTGTTGATGATGCTTTACATGCAACGCGTGCGGCTGTAGAAGAAGGTATTGTTGCAGGTGGTGGTGTTGCTTTCATTCGTGCAGTTGCTTCTATCGCTGATTTAAAAGGTGTTAACGAAGATGAAAATACTGGTATCCAGATTATCCGTCGTGCTATTGAAGAACCTTTACGTCAGATTTGTGAAAACGCAGGTATTGAAGGTTCTATCGTGGTTCAGAAAGTTAAAGAAGGAACAGCTGATTATGGTTATAATGCACGTACTGATGTTTATGAAAACTTAATCGGTGCTGGTGTTATCGACCCGACTAAAGTTTCCCGTGTAGCATTGGAAAATGCAGCATCTATTGCGGCTATGTTATTAACAACTGAAGTTGTTTTGGCTGATGAACCTGAAGAAGGTGGTTCTCCTGCTATGCCTCCAATGGGCGGTGGCGGTATGGGTGGAATGATGTAATCATTAAATCCAAATACCGAGAAATAATTTCGTGTAAAAATATACCCCCAAGGTTTACAACCCTTGGGGGTTTTTTTATGCTTCAATAGAACGCAATGGGCCTTTTTTGATCCTTGCAAGCCGTTCATTTTGTTCGAGTTGATGTAAACTTTTGTTAGTGTAAAGGAAAAATTACGTTCTTTGTACTCGAATAATTATTACATGCGTTGTATATGTCTTACACATAAGTAAGTAGGATAATTAAAGCTTTACAACAACAAAACATCGCTTTAAAAACGCAATAAAATCATTCCCTACTGTTAGAGATTTATGAAGATTCGTTGTAAGAGGAATTGGCTTTTATTTGCCCTTTTTTTAGGGGCAGTTTTTTTTACATCTAAAACTTTTGCCCAGGTAACTATTGGTACTGTTGATGGCGGTCCCTATACCCCTGGAAGTACAATTGCCGTTCCGTTCAATGTGGGTACAAACTGCATCAATCCAGGCAACCAGTTTCAGTTATACCTTTCCGATCAGAATGGAAGCTTCGCATCCGAAACTTTAATAGGAAGTTATAGTGGTTTTTATAGTACCTATGTTAATGGTATCATCCCCGCGGGTACAATACCTGGTACAGGCTATAAAGTAAGGATTAAAACCACTAACCCCGCATCTGTTAGTAATGGCTCTGCCTCGTTTGAAGTGAAGGCAGGTTCAGCTATTGAGGCCAAAGTCACCTCCAATTATTTAAACCCAAATAACACAGAAACCTTTGGTACCTGTATCAGCAGGGACAACAATCAGTTTTTCCTCAACAATGAATCTACTGCGAACAGTAATGTTACTGCAACCGTAACTGACGAGCTCAATGGAGGAAGTCCTGCAAACATCAGCTTTTCCACACCTATACAATCTTTTACAGCGCAGTATGCACATTATACCATTTTCGTTAAGGCCATAATGCCCAATGGAACAGTAGCCACCAAAGCTTATCTGCTGGTTAATAATAGAATTGTTACTGCATTTGGAACGTCAGGTAATAACATTGTATGTCTGCCGCTGGGCATGCTCACATTCAATGTAGACATCGTTTCGCCCGCAGGAATACAGTACAATTTTCCAGGAGATAGTTACACCATTACCTGGGGAGACCAAACCACTTCAGTTTATTCACTTTGTGATATTAAGAAAAGTGGCGGAACAGTAAGCCACTCCTATATCAGATCCTCTTGTGGCAGTGTTTCAACAACCAGTGCAGGAACAATCTATAATGCCTTTCCGGTTACCATTAACCTCTCGAATTCCTTTTGCGGAACTATCGGTACACCAATATCTTCTTCTGCTAAAGTCGTGGTAAAGCCTATAAACGCCTTTTCATTCAATTCTCCGGGTTGTACAAATACAGATATAACTTTTGCCAATACATCCGTTTTAGGAGAGGATCCTAACACGAATACGCCTGAATGTAAGCCCAATACGGTAACCTACAACTGGTTTGTTGATGGTGCAGCCGTAGCGGTAAATAAACCGCTTTCTTACAGTCTTGTTTATAAATTTCCTACACATGGAAAGCATATCATCCGTCTGGAATCTACCAGCTCCGGAGCATGTCCGGCAGATCCTGTAGAGATGGAAATCTGTATTCAGGACCCGCCAAAACCAGCGTTTAGTTTGCCTACTAATACCATATGTAGTAACTCTACCTTAAAAGCGGCCGATCTATCCGTGCTGGATAACATTTGTGAAGCAGCTAATGTGTATTCCTGGAATGTCTCGCCTGCCGTAAATTATGTAAATGGAACGAACGCCGCAAGTAAAGAACCGGAGTTTAGCTTTGCCAATGCAGGTGTTTATACCATCACGCTTAGCATTACCACGCCTTCCTGCGGTACAGTGACTACCGCACCTCAAACAGTAGTGGTAAATGCTTCGCCAGTTGCAACTTTATCTCCCGATTTTACGCTGTGTAACCTGGCTACATATGATTTTAATAATACCACAACCGGTCCAACTAAAACCACAATATCGGGTACTTCGCAAGACCAGGCCGATACTTATACCTGGACCGTAAGTGCGGCTGCTGGTGGAACCTATAGTTTTACAGGCGGCACAACGGCAAACTCGAAATATCCATCTATCAAATTTGACAACTATGATAGCTATACCGTCAATATAGTACACAAAAATAATTGCGGAACTGCTACCAGCAGCCAGAAACTCACATTTACCACCGCTCCGGTTGTTAATGCAGGACCTGATCAGAGTATATGCTTTAATGAATCGAACTTCACCTTAAATGCAACGATAACAGGATCTGTAAACAGCCAGACCTGGATAGGGGGGGCAGGTACTTTTTCACCCGGACGCGGCGTGCTGAACGCTGTGTATACGCCAACTGCTACAGAAAAGGCTAGCGGCCTGGTCACATTGCAGCTTAGGGCAACTACAACACTTGGTACGCCCTGCAATGAAATAAATGATGATGTGATTTTGAGAATAAAGGAAAACATTAGCCTGAATAGTGCATCATCAAAGAATATCTGCACAGGCACAAATGTTTCATACACCCCCTCATCGTCTGTAGCAGGGGTTACTTATAACTGGACTGCCGCCGGAACCCAGGGCGCAGCCGGATATTCACCGTCGGGAAGCGGTGCGATTAATGACGTTATCACCAATTCAGATCCCGTAAACAATGTAACAGTAACCTACACCATAGTGCCCGAAAAGGATGGTTGCCAGGGTACGCCCTTTACTTTAGTAGTTACAGTAAGTCCCAATCCGGTAATGACAGCCACGCCTGCGGCATTAATCATATGCGACAATACTTCTTCAGCAATTACTTTAGCGTCGAATATCAATGCAGTTAATTATAGCTACACCAGTACTGTTACAGGATTGATCACAGGAAACAGTCAGATGGCCAGCCCAACATCAGTGAATACTGTAAATGATATTCTGCTTAACTCAAGTACAACAACCGGCACCGTTACCTATGTTTTTACTCCTGTTTCTTCTGCCGGATGTACAGGAAACCCGGTTTCTGTAACCATAACCGTCCAGCCGCGTGCAACATTACCTGCTGCCGGGCCGGATGAGTCTATTTGCAATGCAAGCACATACACCTTAAAAGGTAATACGCCGATAGTTGGTTCGGGTAAGTGGTCAGTAGTGTCTGCATCAAATACGGTGAATTTTGCCAATGATACCCAAGCCAACACTGTAGTCTCAGGTTTGCAGCCCGGAAACAGCTATGTTTTTAAATGGACCATTAGCGATGCATCCTGCTCTACTGCATCAGATGATGTGCAAATAACGGTAAACCCCTTAAGTGTAGGGGGGAGTACATCTGGTGATGCTACGGTTTGCTCGGGTAGCAATGGGGGAAGCATTACGCTCGCGGGACAGGTTGGAGATATTATCCGTTGGGAAAGGTCAATCGATAATGGGATTACCTGGTCAACGATTACCTCAACCGCTAATCCACTGGTATATTCTGGTTTAACTGTAACCACTCAGTACCGCGCAATCGTTCAGAGTGGTGCATGTATTGAAGCCGCATCAACCGCAACAACAATAACCGTGAATCCAGGTACGGTAGTCTCCAATGCCGGCCCAAACCAATCCCTGTGTAGCGGCAATGGAATTACCTTAAATGGGAATAACCCGGCGCCTAATACTGGTATATGGACCCTTACATCCGGACAAACAGGTATTGTCATAACCAATCCATCCCTGAATAATACTACCGTAACGGGCTTAACTCCGGGCAGTACTTACACATTCCGGTGGACAATTAACGGGTTCGCAGGGTGTCCACCTTCCTCATCTGAAACATCTATAACTTATTTTCCTCCGGTTACCAATAATATTTCTGTTTCGTCGTCACCGGTTTGCGCAGGGCAAAGCGTAAGCATACTGGGCGACGTTCCCGCTGGTGGAGCAGGCAGTTTTACTTACCAGTGGCAAAGTAGTGCTGATGGGAATACGTGGGTAAATATAACATCTGCGACTGGTAAAGACCTGACCATAGTTGCCTCCCTTTCTGCCTATTACAGGCGGCTTGTAAATAGTACCATTTGTACTTCAGTCAGCAACAGTGTACAGGTGAATGTACTTCCAACCTTAAGCAACAATACCATTAGCGGAGACCAGCAAATATGCCAGGGAAGCGCCGCAGCAGCATTAACAGGTTCTACACCTTCAGGTGGTAGTGGAACATATAACTATCAATGGCAGTCTAGCTTAGATGCGGTTTCCTGGAGTGATGTATTGGGTGCAACAGCAATAAACTACACCCCTCCCGTACCGACTTCCACAATCTATTACAGACGAAATGTCTCCAGTGGATCATGTTCCGGCACCACAAGCAACCAGGTAAAACTTACGATAAATCCTCCTGCAAAGGCGGAAATAACCTTTTTGACCGATAAGGCATGTGCGCCCTTCCAACTTAGTGCTAACAATGTCGCAGCAACCTTATATCCCGATCGTAATGCCACCTACACCTGGTATGCCGATAACGTACAGATTGGGGTTCAGGCCGTATTTCCTGGCTACACGATAAATGAGCCAAATAGAACTGTTGTAATCAAACTGGTTGTTAACAGTAGCCTAGGCTGTAGCACTGCTGAAACATCACATACCTTTTCTAGCTACCAGGATGTGCTACCTTCTTTTACCCAGAGTGCTACACAAGGCTGTGGACCATTGAACGTTACTTTTACCAATACCTCAACTTCTTTAACCGATGCAACCTTCGCCTGGAATTTTGGCAATGGTACTACCTCAACTGCTCCACAACCACCCGCAGTAACTTTTCAGCCCGATCCTACAGGTAAAGACATTACCTATACAGTAACACTAACCGCTACAACACCATGTGGACCATCTACTTTCACTTCAACTGTGATGGTCAAAGCTAGTCCTGTTTCACGATTTTCTCCTGATAAAACTACAGGGTGTTCGGCTCTGCTCGTGAATTTTAGCAATACTGGTCCTGAAAGTACAGGCACAACCTATACCTATGATTTTGGAGATGGCACTAACCCTGAAACTTTTAACGACAGAAGAACGGTTCCGCATACCTTCCAAACACTTGTTGTAAAGGATTTTGTGGTGAGGATGACAGCGAAAAATGATTGTGGGGAACAAACAACATCTAATACGATCAGGGTTTCTCCCAATAACATTGTGCCCGAACTGGTCGTAAATGGTAATGAGAAAATTGGTTGTGCGCCACATACCGTAAACTTTGTCAATAACACCAGCGGTGCCAGCAGCTTTGTTTATACTTTTACCAATGAAGATACAGGTGAGGTGAATACAGCATTCTCAACCGCGGCTGGCGTGTATCCCTATACCTTTACTAAACCCGGAAGATACACGATCAGACTGGATGCAGAAAACGATTGTTCCAAAAACACCACTACTGAGACAGTAACCGTCAGGGCACAACCAACTGCTGCTTTTTCTGCTGACAAAACCAGTGGCTGTACTAACTTGTTAGTCAAGTTTAAAAATACCAGTGTTGGAGCTGTCGGTTACCTGTGGGATTTCGGAGACGGTTCAACACCATCAACACAATTTGAACCCGAACACACTTATGCCGGAACGGGCGTAAACTATACGGTTAAGCTAACCACCACCAATACACTTGGCTGTACCAACACCACTACAATATCCAATTTCATCAGCATTGTTTCTCCTCCCGTTGCTGCATTCACTGTTAGTCCCGGAAATGAGTTGTCTATTCCGAATTATACCTTCGGTTTTAAAGATGTTAGTATGAATGCTGTTAGCTGGGAATGGACCTTTGGCGATGGCGCATCTTCTACGCTCCAAAATCCAAATCACACTTATGCTGAAAATGGTACATATACCGTTACGCTGAAAACTTTAAACAAGGAGGGTTGCTCATCAGCCACTACCCAATCGGTTAGGATTATAGGCGTTCCCGGAAATTTAAGTGTTCCGAATTCCTTTATGCCCGCAAGCGCTAAAAATGAAATCCGCACATTTAAAGCTAAGGGTAGGGGAATTGCATCATGGACGATGTCGGTATTTAATAAATGGGGTCAGCTACTATGGGAAACCACGAAGCTTGATGATGGAGCACCTTTGGAAGGATGGGATGGTACATACAATGGTCAGGAACAGCCACAGGGGGTTTATTATTGGAAAATAGATGTCAAGTTCATAAACGGAAGCGATTGGAAGGGGATGACATTCGATTCCTCTCCGCCGCGAAAAACAGGTGTAATATATTTAATCAGATGATGATGAGGAGGGTGAGTTTACTATTGCTGCTGATAGCAGGGCCACTAATTGCTTTAGGGCAGGATCATATTTTTTCGCAGTTTTATAACGCGCCAATCTATCTAAATCCAGCTTTAACAGGTCAGTTTGAAGGTGATATGCGTTTTAACGCCTTATATCGGAACCAGTGGAGCGGTTTAGCGAGCGACTATGCCTATATGAGTGCGTCGGGAGATTTAAATTTCCATAACATGAATAGCGGTATCGGCCTGATATTTAACCGAAGCAGTGAAGGCACAGCATACCTGGTTAAAAATAATATTGCAGCCAGCTATTCTTACATTATTGATGGGGATGATTTTACCCTGTCTTTTGGATTACAAGCGGGAATCACGAATCAGAAGCTGAATTGGGATAAGCTTGTATTTGGCGATCAGATTGACATTGGCTCAGGATATTTGCCAGGTAGTATTTCGGGAGCAGAAAGGCCCAGTGTCGACAGCCGTTTTTATCTGGATGCGAATGCCGGTACCAACCTGGTATTCGGGAAATTTATGATGGGGCTGGCCGCGCATCACTTAAACCGTCCTGATGAATCGATTTCAGGCTTTCAGGCAAAACTCCCTGTTCGCATTTCTGGGAACCTAAGTTACAAGTTAACGCTTATCCCTGATCAGTATGATCGCGATGGCAGTTACATCATTCCATCTATTGTGGCTTATAAACAGCAAAATGTAAGCTCTTATAGCGCAGGATTGCAATATAAATATGCCGGCATTAATGCGGGGATCTGGTATAGAAATGATGGAAATGCAAACGGAAATGATGCCATAGTCTTTTCTGTAATCTTTGATATCTTCAATCGCAGAACCAATGGTGAAAAATTCAGGTTAGGTATCAGCCATGATGCCACCACATCTAAAATCAATTATAGCAATACTGGCGGAACCTCTGAAATTGGAGTAGGGTATGAAAAATATTATAAAAATAGTTCCAGCGGCGGTAGGGCAAATGGCCTAAGGTGTTATGATTTTTATTAATTTGCCTTTCATTAAATAAGGGCAATGAACGATATTTTGGATAACAGCCATTTTATTACCCAAAGTGAAGTCAATAAATTTTTGCTGGCTACACTCCTGTGTGGTATAATAGGCGCTGAGAGGGAATACAGAAGCAAGTCTGCAGGTTTAAAAACCATGATGATGATTGGCTTAGGCGCCACATTATTTACTATTCTATCTATTAAAATAGGCCCTACCAGCCAGGATCGCATTGCTTCGAATATTGTTACAGGTATAGGCTTTTTAGGAGCGGGAGTAATCTTTAAGGAAGAAAACAGAGTTAAAGGCCTAACAACAGCCTGTATTATCTGGATTGTAGCTGCAATAGGAATGGCTATCGGTTCCGGGTATTACGAACAGGCAATAGGCGTTACGGGTGTAGTACTTTTAGCTTTGATCATCTTTCCATTTTTAGAGGAAATCGGAGACCGCCGCTTTACCAAACGTGTTTATAGGATAGTCAAAAAACAACATGCCCATGGCGATCTGGAGAGCTATGAGGATGTATTCAGAGAAAACAAACTTAAGCCTAACCGGGGCAAGCATTCGTTGGTCAATAACGTCATTACCGGCAACTGGATTGCTACCGGAACCCCTAAAAACCATAAGAAATTCGTTGAGCAAATGCTAAAGGACGATGATATTATTGAATTTGATTTTTGAATATTCGAAAATTGCACTCATCAATATATTAGCGGAGGTTAAAGTGAAAACTTTGGTTGTACTTTACCCTAACAGGAATTCCTCTTTGCCGGCCTGGTTCCCATTTAGGTGAATATTGCAATACTCTCCTTGCTTCTTCATCCAGGGAAGGAAAAACAGATTTTTCAATTTTGATATCAACAATACGGCCCTTGCCATCTACCACAAAGCTCGTATAAACTGTTCCCCTTACGCCACTTCTCTGTGCATCTGAAGGGTATTTCGTTGTTGAGGCAATAAATCTGTTCCATGCGGCTTGCCCACCATCAAATTCCGGAGCCTGCATACTTACTGTATACTTATACGTTATACCATCTTTCAAACTTTCACCAGCTATTAATTTGTTAGCCTCATAGTTTTCCTTGAATGATGTCTGTGATTTGGTATCATAGCCAGTCCATTCACCAGTCTTTAATCCGTCGAGATAATTCCCCTCTTCAACTGATTCAAAATCATCAAATTTATTTACAACTTTCAAATGGCCTTTTCCATTCTCTATATTCACCTTTCCAGACGAATCTGCATCAAACATGATCTTTGAACTGGTGTTGAAAATAAAATCATTTACCGAACTGCTTTTACCAATCATCTGATTCATAGATGGACTTACAGTCAGGTACTCTAATTCCCTTCTCACTTTTCCATTCGGATGAAAGGCTATGCTGCTGCCGGCTGGCCTGCCATCCTTATAGGTAATCATCTCTGTCCTCTTGCCCAAAGAGTCGTAACTCATAATAATCCCATCAAAAATAAGTGTAGGTTCAAACGACTTTACTTCGCCGATTGTTTTGCGTTTGCCGTTCCGATAGTATTCCAGTAATTTAAAATTAGTATTTCCCGAATCCGGCTCTTGTATAATGCGGATATAATCGGCATCAGCTTTATCTGCAACCTGTTTGCCGTTATCTTTAAACAGATATACATTTTGTGCCTTTTGTGCATAAGTACTGGCAATAACTGCAATAAAAAATAATAGAGTAAAGCGTAATTTCATTTTCAAATCTAATAAGAAATCAACAATTAAACTTATTTCTGAGATTATCGTATTGTAAAATTGGTATTTGGTGGCAAATTAGTTTTTTTAAGAAAACAAATCATAGCTTTGCGTAACTAATTTGCTTCATGATTAAGGAACAAATCTCCGTTTTCGATATTTTTAAAATAGGAATAGGCCCGTCGAGTTCTCATACGCTGGGCCCGTGGCGAGCTGCACAACAGTTCACGGATTCACTTAGTAGTCAGGGTTTAATAGATGGTGTTGAAACGATAAAAATTTTGCTTTACGGTTCCTTGGCCAAAACGGGTAAAGGGCACGGGACGGATGTAGCTTTGCTATTAGGTTTAACAGGTGCCGACCCGGTGACTTTTGATGTAGATGCGGTAACCCCAACTTTTCTTGCCATTCAAAACGACCAGAAACTCAATCTTGCGGGACACCGTGAAATCAAATTCGACTATAATGAGGACTTACTTTTTCTATTTGCAGAAAGTTTGCCTTTTCATCCTAACGCCGTTACGATACAGGCTTTTTTAAATACTGGTAAGGCTTTTTCAGAAACATATTACTCTATTGGAGGTGGCTTTGTAGTTAAAGAAGGTGAAGATAATAGCTTAAAGCCTCAGGTTGATTTACCTTTCCCGGTGGAAAAAGCAAAAGAGCTCCTGCACTGGTGTTTATCTACCGGCTTAAAGGTGAGTGAAATCGTGATGGAAAATGAACTGGCGTGGAGAGCTGAATCAGTTACCAAAGCCGGTATTTTACAACATTTTGCTGTTATGCGCGACTGCATCTACAGAGGCTGCCATACCACCGGCTTCTTACCTGGAGGCCTGGATGTTGCCCGTAGGGCTTTTGCGCTGAATAAGCGCCTGATTGGCAAAACGGAATACCATGATTATAATTCATGGATTGAGGCAATTAGAAAAGGTGGTAATGGATTCAACTATATTTTAGATTGGGTAAGTTGTTTTGCACTGGCCGTAAATGAAGAAAATGCTTCTTTTGGCCGTGTAGTTACTGCCCCTACAAATGGCGCTGCGGGAGTTATTCCGGCTGTTCTGCAATATTTCATTGCCTTTTGTGACGGCTATTCTGAAGATAAAATTATACAATTCATTGCCTGTGCTTCCGAAATTGGTAGCATTTTCAAAAAGGGCGCTACCATATCTGCCGCAATGGGTGGTTGCCAGGCAGAGATAGGCGTGTCTTCGGCAATGGCTGCAGCAGCGTTGACCGAATGTTTAGGGGGTTCACAGCGGCAGGTGTTAATGGCGGCCGAAATTGCTATGGAACATCACCTTGGCCTTACCTGCGATCCTATAGGTGGGCTCGTGCAGATTCCCTGCATTGAAAGGAACACCATGGGTGCGATTAAGGCCATTACGGCGAGCCAACTGGCCTTACAAAGCAATCCTGATAAAGCGAAAGTTAGCCTCGATGCTGTGGTGAATACCATGTGGGAAACGGCTCTGGATATGAATGCAAAATACAAGGAAACCTCTGATGGTGGTTTGGCAACCAATATTCCAATAAGTTTGCCAGAGTGTTAATAGTTTGATAAAAAAATATGCAGTCCAGATAATTTAAACTTGTGGCTTTTTTATAGTTATATAATAAGAGCATAACAAAAACGCCAATCAATTTTGATCAGCGTTTAAATACTTTTAGCTTGGATTACTTGGTTTGGCTTTCTTTTTAAACCACACCTTTTTCTTTCCGTTATTCTTTTGATGTTGAGGCTTTTTCTCTTCAACGTGGCTGATTTCCATTGTTGCAATGTGATCGGGTAAAGGCATCCGCGGAACTTCTTTTTCAATCAGCTTTTCAATATTGTCGAACTTACGCTTATCACGTCCGTTTACAAGTGTAATGGCTGTACCTTTCGTTGCTGCTCTTGCCGTTCTACCAATTCTGTGTACATAATCTGCCGGGTCGCCGGGTACATCATAATTGATAACCAGGTCAACACCCTCTACGTCAATACCGCGCGAGAGCACATCGGTTCCGATAATAATCGGCAATCTTTTGTTTTTGAACGCCAGTAAAATATCTTCACGTTCCTTTTGTCCAAGGTCTGAGTGAAAAGCTTCAGCTTTAATCGTTAGTCCTTTAAAGGTTTTGTAAAGTGCTTTAACCTTGTCTTTTGTAGAGGCAAAAATGATGGCACTTTTATAAGTTCCATCCTTAAAGATGTCACTTAATAAGGCTTGCTTTTGCTGATCATGAATATTATAAGCTTGCTGATCAATTCCTTCAGCCGGTTTAGCAATCGAAATGGTAATCTGCTGCGGCTCATGTAGAATACTTCCCGCCATTTTTCTGATTTTCGGAGCCATTGTAGCCGAAAACAGCAACGTTTGTCTTTTCTTCGGCAGATAGCTAACAATACGCATAATATCATCATAAAACCCCATGTCCAACATGCGGTCAGCTTCATCCAAAATCAAATGTTGCAGATGCTCCAGCTTTAAGGCTCCTGATGAAAGGTGTGCCATAAGGCGACCCGGGGTAGCAATTATGATGTCCACGCCCTCACGCATTGAGCGTTTCTGCTGCTCGTATGCAATGCCGTCTCCACCACCATAAACCGCTAGAGAGCTAATGTTGGTAAAGTAGGCAAGCGCTTCAACCTGTAAGTCGATCTGCTGAGCCAACTCTCTCGTAGGTGCCAGGATTAAGGTATTGTTATGCCGCTCGGCCGCACGGCTAATCTTATCCATTACAGGAAGAAGGTAGCTGGCAGTTTTCCCTGTTCCAGTTTGCGCGCAGGCAATCAGGTCATGGTCATCTAAAATTACAGGAATAGCTTGTTCTTGTATAGGAGTAGCGCTTTTATACCCCATTGCCATAAGGCCTTCGTATAAGTCGGGGTTAAAATTAAAGTCGTTAAAATTCAAACTGTTATCTTTATCTATTTCAGCAAAAGTACCTTAAAATATGGCCAATAGCAAGCGCGATTTAAATATCCGTCTGTTAAAAGATTCTGAAGGCGACGATCCGATAAAATCTCTTTCTATTTACAGGCTTTTCAAAAAGAAAAAGCCCCGATTGTTTCACAATCAGGGCGGCTGAAATTATAATAGACGAAACCTAGTTCACAGCGATATCTTTCGCAGGAATATTAGTTTCGGGGTTTTTTGGAAGGGTAATTTTTAAGATGCCATCTGTATAACTAGCAGCAATCGCGTCGGTCATAACTTTTCCATTTAAGGAAAAAGCCCGTTCAAAGCTTCCGTTGCTGTATTCTCTTCTGGTAAACTTTTCTATAGTTTCCTCAGTTTCCTTCGGCGAGTAGGAAATGGTTAATATGTCGTCCTTTGTATTTACCTTCAAATATTCTTTAATCAATGCAGGTGCAAATAAATAGATGATGAAATTTTCGTTTGTTTCTTCAATATTTGCCGGTACACGTCTGAATCCTTCCCTGAAGAACCCTTCAAAGTTCCGTGTAAATTTTCTGCCGTGGTGGTCACCAAATTTTCCCTTTTGTCTCCAGCCACTGTGTATTTTGCCCGAATGGCATCTATGTTCGTTGTACATTTTTGTTCTTTTAAAAATTTAATTTATTGATTTAACTGATATCATCAATTAGAGTTGCTGTATTGCAATCTCGGAATTCCAAGTAACCTCGTGATGATGCTGGCATATGGATAATCAGGTGAAAATATGGCATAGTCAAATTTCAATCCTCTTATTTGTACGGCAATATCGTCGATGAACTTCATCGGTTCCAAAAGCGCTGTAATCAACCCAGATGTAGGTTTTTCGTCAGCATTTTTGTTAAATGCGTCCAGCTCTTTGCTATAAGGTTTAAATTCAGCTCCAATATCTTCAATAGGCCGTTTGAATTCATCCGAACTAAAAAAGGTCACCTGTTCGCCACGATTAATTAATTCACTGGCTAAGTGGAGAATTGGATTTACATCATCCTGAGAAGGGCTGCTGAGTAGTAAAATCTGCGACATAACTTATCTTATTTTGATTGAACTATCAATGCGCACCACATTGCTATCTTCTACTTTTCCTACATGATGGTTATGGACGTGATTCCGATAATGTTCATCCTTACAGTCATATTCGTGATAATGTCGGTTTTTAAAATCCAGTCTGTCGCGATAACCATACTGTATAGCCAATACATTTAAGCTGTAAAAGGTCGTTACAGCCACAAATAATGCTAATATTATTCTGAAAGCCTTCATATTACTGGTAGTTTACGTTAATGTTTTGGATGTATCCGTTTTCGCTGATTACAGGTTTATACCATTGGTTATCTATTGGAACAACCGGAGCATGATGCGAGCTGAAGTTTTCATAATGCTGTTCCAATCTGCGATGTCTTCGTCCCCTGAAGAACATTTTAAATACAAACCCTATGATGATCATGCCAAAAATAAATTTAAATATAAATGGTATAAAGAATGTAATTGCACCAAGTACAATTCCAAATCCTATTGATTTTAATATTTGTTTCATATTGATATCCTGTTATTTAATAGGGTAGACGGAAGAACTTAATTTTTACTTTAAAAAACGTAAAATGTTTTTTATAAGCCTCCAGGGTTTGTAAGCGAGATTTGTTGACTATACGGCATAAAAAAAGCCAGCTTAAAAGCCGGCCAGAATTATTGTTTGTTGCGGTGTCCCCATCCGCCGCCACATCTTCGTTTATATTCTTCTTTGAACCTTGCCCGCTCCTCATCGTTCATATTTTGCCATTTCGATCGCATGGCCATTGCACGCTGTTTGAAGCGGCTGTTATCTCCACCTTTTTTAAAGTTCCCAAACAGTATTCTGCACAGCACCAAAAGGCCTAGTGCCTGCCAAAAGTTCAACCTGCCCGCGTGTACCACTTCAGGTAATATAGCGTTCCAAAGAAACATGACGATGTAGCCCAAAGCTGCTGCAATTAATGCCACAACAGGTAAAAAGCAAATAAATTTTTGCACTTTACTAAACTTTCTGTTTATCATATCTTCCTAGTTAATAGTTTATAAATTCCTGATATAAATTTTGTAAACGACTACGCAAGTGCTTAACTGCATAGCCCTTTCTTGAAATTAATGTTTTAATATTTTCACCTGTTTCATCAGCTATCTCCTGAAATGTCCTGTCCTCCAGTTCATTTTGAACAAAAATATAGCGTTGGTTTTCAGGAAGTTCTTCCAGTGCGAGGAAAAGCTGGTCCCAGAATAATTTTTTTAAACCTTCTTCTTCTGGTGAGTAAGATTCGGCGAGTAAAATTTCCCTGAAGTTAATTTCACCATCTTCATCTTCGTAGCTCAGATCTTCAATAAGAACATCTTTTTGTTTACGATAGCGATCAGTAATTTTGTTTCTGGCGACACGATAAAGCCAGCCACCAATCTGTTCAATCGCACCAGCTTCAGGCTGGTTACTCAATTGATACCATACATCCTGTAAAATATCTTCTGCGTCCTCATCTGTATTCACCCTGCCTCGGATGAAACTAAATAAGCGTTTGCCATAGCTGGCAACGGTAGAGATTATATTTTGGGATTCGTTTGTAGGCACTAAATTCTGTTAGATATACCAGTAAACGGATGAAAGTAAATATTACTTTAAATTATTTACGATTTTTTTAATAGCCTTATTGGTACTGATAGCTGAACTTACTTTAGGGCTGCTGTTGGATATGTCCCTTTGTCTACAAGCACTTTAATATTGCCTTTTAAATCAGAAATATAGATTTTGCTGCTTTCAGAATGTTTTTCCGAGCCACTGAAAAAGATACGATCGTCACGAGTAACAAAAAGATCAGGGGTATTGGTATTTTGCGGAGATATCCTTTTTACCGCTTTGCTTTTAAGGTTAAGAATATAAATAGCGGTACCGGGTTTGTCAGATCCTGCCAATACCTCATTGTTGCCGGCACTGAAAATGATATGTTTTCCATCACTGGAATAGAAGAAGGGATTTACAGCCGATATCGTAATTTGGTGATTTACCAGGCCGGAAATCAACTGTTTGGATAATTCTTTTCCGGTTACAGCGTAGGTGTATAGACCGGTTAAATCGTGAGCAATTATTTCTCTATTGTTTTTCCAGGTAGGTGCAAAATAGCTTATATTGGACTGCTCATCAAAAATGATATTTTGGGTATTATCAATTTTTGTTGTTCCGATTTTCCATCCGTTTTTAACCCGTATCTGGTAAGCAATGGTTTGCCCATCAGGCGACCATGAAGCCTGGTCAAATTGTTCGCTGTCAGCATGTAGCTGCTGCTGACTCTTGTTCTCCAAATCGGCAACCCAGATACTTTTATTACCCGCACTATCTGTAACCGTATAAGCCAATTTATTTCCGTCAGGAGAAATTGCCGGATGGGTTGCGCCACCAAATGAAATTTGTTTCATGGTGTCAATGCTTGTTGCCACAATCTTACTGCCATCCTGATAGGCTAGCGCAAAGTTCTTGCCGCTAAGCGAAACCGTATCCAGAACGGGCGTACTGGCATCATTGCTTTTATGATTGCATGAACTAATCATTATTGTGAATGAGGTGCTGAACGCAATGAGGATCAAGTCGAGTTTCTTCATGGACAATTTTACAAATTGTTTTTGTAATCACTTTATCACAATGAGCTAAAGCTATTATTTTACTTTGATATGCCTTAAATGAAAAAGCCCTGAGTCAGGGCTTTTTTTAAATCTATTTCTTTTTATCAGCGTAACCGAATACTTTTTGTAAAAGTGTCGAACTTCGTGAACTTAGATTATCCCGTATTTTAAGTTCTTCTTTGGCTACTTCAATGAATAAGCCGTCAATCGCTTTCTGTGTAACGTAGGCAGTTAAATTCGTGTTCACTGGTTTAACTAATGGTATTTTATTGTACTGTGTCGTCAGGTCGCTGTAATATTTTGTCGCATTTACTTTACTTAAACTATTGGTCACAATCGGACTGAACTTTTGAGTCAGGTCTGCTGTTGTTACCCTTTTAAAATATTCCGTTGCTGCATCTTTATTGCCTAAGAGGATATTGGTCGCATCGGTCAACGTCATTTGCTTGATGGCAGAAACAAAAATGGGTTTTGCTTCTTTAGCTGCATCTTCAGCAGCACGGTTTAAACTGGTAATTACATTATCACAAAGTGAATTAAACCCAATACTTCGAAGCGTTTTTTCTACCTTCTGGGCTTCAGGGGGCATTAAAATTTTCACTGCAAGGTTGCCCAGAAAACCATCTTTAACAGATAATCGATCAGCGCCGGCCGAAACACCGATTTGCAAGGCTTCCTTAATTCCCTGTCCAATCTCCAATGTAGTGGGTGTGCCGGTTGCACTGGTGGTTGTGGCTTTTTCAGTTACTTTCTTGAAAATATCGCCCAGTTTAATCTGAGCGTTTACATTCAGGTTTGAAAATAACATTAATGCCAGGGATGCAGATAGAATATTAATTTTTTTCATTCATGATGAGTTTATCTTTTATGCTTAGCAAATCTTTTGCCATTAGTTTGGCTGATTTTACCAAACTTAAAAATTCTGAACGGTAACCTTCTTCATCTTTTCCTTTTGCATTTTCAGCTAAAGAAATTACCTGCTCAAAGTTAGCATTTTGTTTGAATGAAGACTTCCTTAATATCATTCCGAATTCTGCAACCGCTGCGGCAAATCTGAAATTATCGCTTCGTGCATTCAAACCAATAGGATTATCGCTTAAACCGCGTATGATTAATTTGCTTTTGTTTCCCGTAGGTTCTTTATAACGCAGCTTTACTGTTAACATCTCTCCTGAATTTTCATATCCTGATTGAATGGTTTTCTGGTATTTCAGGTCGTCAACAGAACCTGATAAAACATCTTTGGCACCGACCGGAATTATTTCATAGAGTGCAGTAACCGTATGCCCAGAACCAATTTCACCCGCATCTTTCTTATCGTCATTGAAGTCTTCTTTATTTAGCAAGCGGTTTTCATATCCAATAAGACGGTAGGATTGAACTTTCGAAGGATTAAATTCAACCTGCAGCTTCACATCTTTTGCAACGGTAAATAATGTTCCGCCAAATTCATTAACTAATACCTTTCTGGCCTCAGTTAAATTATCGATGTAGGCGTAATTACCGTTACCTTTATCAGCCATTATTTCCATTTTACTGTCTTTGTAATTGCCCATCCCATAACCGAGAACAGTTAAAGATATGCCGCTTTCCCTTTTCTTTTCAATTAACTCCTGCATATCAGCATCACTGCTTGCACCCACATTGAAATCACCATCAGTAGCTAATATCACCCTGTTATTTCCGTTTTTTACAAAGTTTTCCCCCGCTATTTTATAGGCAAGCTCTATGCCTTGTCCTCCCGCTGTTGAACCGCCGGCGCTTAACTTATCCAGGGCTTCCTTAATTTTAATTTTCTCATCACCATTTGTTGCCGGCAAAACCACTCCGGAATTACCGGCATATACAACAATTGCCACTTTGTCTTTTGCCCTAAGCTGATCGGTCAGCAATTTAAAAGACGATACCAGAAGCGGTAATTTATTTGGATCACTCATCGACCCCGACACATCAATTAGAAATACCAGATTGGACGCAGGTAAATGTTCAGTTGGAATTACTTTTGCCTGCAAGGCGATCTGAACCAGTTTATGTTCAGCATTCCATGGCGCAGGACCAATCTCTGTGATGATATTAACCGGCTCCCCGTTTTTTGGTTGTTCATATTCGTAGTCAAAATAGTTGATCATTTCTTCTATCCTTACAGCGTCTGCAGGAGGGAGGCTTCCACCATTTACATATCTTCTGATATTTGTATAGGAAGCTGCATCAACATCAATAGAAAACGTAGAAAGCGGATCACTTTTAGCTTTATGAAAAATATTCTCGTTTATCATCGAATAGCTTTCATTGTTTTTAACCATGTCCATTTTTTCCATCCTCATTTTGCTTACGGATACTCCTGCAGCTCTTCCCAGAAAAGCGTGAGCCTGATCCAAAGTGGCCACAGATCCCGTAATTGAAGTTTTTTTCTGAATGCCATACCCAACGACGACAATTTCATCAAGTGATTTCAAATCCGGTACCAGCGTAATCGAAATCCTGTTATTGCGCCCGATTTTGATATGCTGACTAACATACCCAATGTAAGATACCCTCAGCTCAGTGTCCTTATCTGACACTTCAATAGTAAACTCTCCCTTTGAATTTGTAGTAGTGACCCGTTTGCTGATGTTGGTTGCTATAGCGGCGTTGGGCAGGCCGGTGCTCCCATCAGTAACAACTCCGGTAATGATTCTTTTCTTGTCCGGCGAGAAGCTCACCAGCAAAACAATTGCAATTAAACATAAAAGTAGCTTTTTCATAATCGGTTAGTTTTAAGGATGATGTAGCTACTCTTACTTTTCCATATCGATACTCAAAAATATTTTTTATACTTGAGGGATAATTAATATAGCTACCTTAATTTTTGAAGTTTATAAAGAACACAGCTGGAAATAACCAGCACCAGGATGCAGAACTTATCGCCGCGTATAAAAACACAGGTGATTTAAATGCATTGGGTACGCTTTATAACAAGTATATGCACCTGGTTTTCGGTGTTTGCTTCAATTATTTTAAAGATGAGGAATTGAGTAAGGATGCTGTAATGCATATTTTCGAAGAATTGGTTACTAAGCTCAAGATCCACGAGGTACTGAATTTTAAAAGCTGGCTTCATGTCTTAACCAGGAATCATTGCCTGATGGCATTGAGAAAATCTTCCAGGCAAAATAACGTTTCTATAGACGACACCTTTGTGGAAAATACGGAGTTTGTGCATCTGGATATTGACAACACAAAAGAAACACAGCTTACCATTATGGAAAAGTGCATGGAAACTTTAACTGAGGAACAGCGAAAAAGCGTAGATTTATTTTATCTCCAGGAAAAATGCTACAAAGAGGTAGCAGAGATTACTGGTTATGATATGCTTAAGGTCAAAAGCTACATTCAGAATGGTAAACGGAATTTAAAGATTTGTATAGAAAAAAACAGTGGTGAATAACGATTGGTTAGATATTAATGTGCTGGAAGATTACCTTGATGGTAAACTTGATGCCAGGGGCATGCACTTTGTCGAGCGCCAGGCACTGGAAGATCCATTTGTGGCCGAAGCACTTGAAGGTTTGCGGCAGTCACCAAAACGTAAACAAACACTTTCTATTTTACAGAAACAACTTCATGACAGGGTTTCTGAAAAACCTGTTAAGCGTAGAATGTGGGGGATCACCACTCAGCGTCTGAGCATTGCAGCAACCGCCACCGTAGCTTTTATTGCGGTAAGCATTCTGTTTTTCATGAGGGAGTCCAATCGTAAGAATGCAGAAATAGCAGCTAGAAAAGCCAATGGAGTAATCGTTAATCTTGATACCGCTACCGCTGTTGCAGTAACTAAGCCACATACGCCTGGCGGCCAAAAGATCGCCCTTCAGTCATCTTCGATGGACCATGCCATCACTGAAGCAAAAACAGGGTATCTGGCAAAAAACAGGAAACAAGCCACAAGGCAGGCCAAAATAGACGTTACTGCCTCTCAGGAGCGATTATATGAAGAAACTGCTGTCAAGGCCAAAACTCAACCGCTAGCGCGTCAGGCTGATCAGCAGACATTACTTAAAGAATCAGATATGAGTCCTTTGCCCACAACAGGGAATGCGCAGGTTGTGTTTAGTGGGAATGTAGTCGATAAGCTGAACGGCAGGCCTATTCAAGGTGCTATAGTAAAATCGTTGGGTGGAAAGGGCATTACGGCTACAGACTCAAAAGGATTTTTCTCGCTACCAGTTGATAGCATAGCAAAGGATAAAGACTTGCTGATTAGTGCAATAGGGTTTAAGGAAGTTCCGGTAATAGGTGTTCAGGACCCTAATGCGATAAGAAATGCAATGAGTGGTGATAAATCTTTACAGGAAATAGCATTAATTACAGGGTCAAATGGTAGGAAGAAAGAAGATATCAAAGCGCCTACAATTACTTTGCGTGCAGTACAAAACTTAGATGGTAAGCCGCTTGAAGAAATTTCTAAACCAATTCCTGTGTCCACCATTAATTATCAGGAATATCTGGAGCATAACAATAAACTGTACAATCCTAAAGGTCCGGAGCGATACGTAATCCTAAGCTTTAAAGTCAACAAAAATGGTCGTCCATCAAACATCAAAGTAATTAAGTCGCTTGATAAAAAGGCCGACGCGGAGGCCCGCCGTTTAGTTCAGGCCGGTCCAGACTGGGTGTTGCCTCAAAAAGGGACCAACGAAGTGGAGTTAAGTGTTAAATTTTAGTTGCTTTCATTCAATTATACTTGTAAATAAAAAAGACCATAGCTTTTGCTATGGTCTTTTTTATTCGATATATTGTTGCTCTATTTTACAAAATAGATAATGGCATAGATAATTGCGGCTAAAGTTGCCGAAACCGGAATAGTTAAAATCCAGGCCCAGATCAAATTAATAGTTACACCCCAGCGAACAGCAGAAACACTCTTTACAACACCCACACCAACAATTGAACCGGTAATGGTATGTGTAGTGGAAACCGGAATCCCGAAGTGCTCAGTAATTCCCAAGGTTACCGCGCCGGCACCTTCAGCTGCAACACCTTCAAGGGCTGTAACTTTAGTGATTTTAGATCCCATTGTTTTTACAATTTTCCAGCCACCACTCATTGTACCAAGAGAGATTGCGGAGTAACAACAGATTGGAACCCACGCAGGCATCGCTTCGAAGTTTGGAATTACTTTCGCAGCAATTAATGCCGTGGCAATAATACCCATAACCTTTTGTGCATCGTTACCACCGTGAAAGAAACTTAATGCTGCAGATGATAACAACTGCAATCTTTTAAACCATTTTTCAGCAGTCGCCGGTTTAGCGTAACGGCAAATATTGATAATGATCAAGGTTAATATAACAGAGATTACCATACCAATAATTGGCGCTAATACAATAAAAGAGACAATTTTAACAACATAACCCATCTCCACAGCGGCAAGCGGACTTGCGCCAGTAAGTAAAGCATGTGTCATTCCTGCGCCAGCAAATCCCCCAATTAATGTATGAGAAGAACTGGAAGGAATACCGTACCACCAGGTTAACAGATTCCACATAATTGCAGCCACTAAGCCGGCAAGAATTACTTCCAGGGTGATGTAACTTTCAATTACCGTTTTAGCAACGGTATTGGCCACTTTATGGTCTGTAAAATAGAAATAAGCTGCAAAATTAAATAGCGCAGCCCATAAAACTGCCTGAAAAGGCGTAAGAACTTTTGTAGAAACAACCGTTGCAATCGAGTTAGCGGCATCGTGAAAGCCATTAATGTAATCGAAAGCAATTGCCAGAATTACAACAACAACCAATAAGGTAGTTACCATGTTTGTGTTTTATTAAGCGTTTTTAACCAGGATAGTTTCAAGAACATTTGCTACATCTTCGCATTTATCTGTCGCTTTTTCTATCGTTTGTAAAACCTCTTTTTGTTTGATTAATTCAATTGCATTGGTTTCGTATTCAAATAAACGGGCAACAGCCAATGTAAATACGTAGTCAGCCTGGTTTTCTCCACTGTTAATGCGGATACATGCATCTGCAATTACGCGGATGTTCTTAAAGCTGCGTAGTTCTTTGATAGCTTTGTCGATGTCAGTACACATTTCAACCAGCAACTCGGCAATTTTAACAATCGGCTCATTGATTGTATTCATATTATACATTTGCATACGGTTTGCTGTTCCATAAATGTAATCAGCAACATCGTCAACAGCTGTAGCCAATGCATGGATATCTTCCCTGTCAAAGGGAGTGATAAAGTTCCTGCTTAACTCAAGAAAGATTGAATGTGTAATATCATCTCCGACGTGTTCTAAGCGTTCTATTTCCTTAAAAATGGTTTTTCTGCTTTCTGCATCTGCTGTACTTACCATTTCTAAAAGAGCGTCAGCAATTTTTAAAGCATTGCTACCGGCTTGCTCAAAAAGAGGATGAAATTTTCTGTCTTGAGGTGTAAAGAACTTAAAAATATTATTCATGTTAATTTTTAATATGTTGCAAAGCTACAAGCTCAATGTTAAGTTAATGTTAATTTCATAATTATATTAACTGATTTTAGTCAATAAATCCATTAAGCCAACGATTTTAGCTGTTTGATAATGAATACTTAAGGATGAATATGGCCACTACACACTTCACTGGTGTCCGCTGTTATAAAGTTAAGAATGTATCTGTAAGCAAAGTCATAGATCGGATGTGCCTATCCCCCTTTTTGTAATGTAAATGCGAAGGTGGTGCCAATCCCGGGTGTACTTCTCACTGAAATGGTTTGCTGATGTGCTTCCAGAATGTGTTTTACAATGGCCAGTCCAAGACCCGTCCCGCCAACCTCTCTTGCCCGATGGCTGTCAATACGGTAGAACCGCTCAAATAAACGGAGTAAATGTTTTTCTTCAATGCCAATCCCATTATCGGTAACCTCTATCAGGAACTGATCATGTAGTTCAAATATTTTTATTGCGGTTTCGCCTTGCTCTATTCCATATTTAATACTGTTAACCATTAAGTTAATCAATACCTGACGGATTTTTTCCCTGTCGGCATTAACCATGGTAAGGGCGGTATACTTATCTTTAAAAAAAAGTTTAATGTGTTTGTCTTTCGCTCTGTCTTCAAGGTTTTCCATTACCTCCCTGGCCAGCTGTACAAAGTCAAATTTTTGATAATTGATGGGCGACTCCCCGGTCTCAAGCTTTGAAATAGCGTCCAGGTCATTAATCAGGTAGCTTAAACGTTCAACGTTGTTTTCAGCCTTCTTCAAAAACTTTATGGCCATATCCGGATCGTCTTCAATACAATCCTGCAAGGTTTCTATATACCCCTGTATCGCAAAAAGAGGGGTCTTAAATTCATGAGATACGTTAGAAAGAAATTCACGACGGAATTGCTCCTGTTTTTTGAGCATATCGATTTCTTTCTTTTTCGCACCGGCCCATTCTTTTACTTCCTGTTCAACATCATTTATAGGGTCAGAACTTACATACTCGCCCAGCGCATCTTTTAAATCTTTTCCAAGTTTAAGATTATGAATCAACTTATAAATCAACTTAATCTTGGTATAAATGTATTTCTCCAGAAGATAGTAAAAAACAAGGAAACTGCTCAGGAACGACACACCAAATGAAATGGCCAGATAGTACCAACTGTGCTGAAAGTAAAAATTTACCATGCCGATAGATAATGACACAGCCAGGGCAGTAAATAAAACCAGCACACTCAATTTCATGTGTGCAATTTAATAGTTTTATGTTAATGCCAGGTTAACTCAATTGCTTTTCGGTTAAATATTTCCAATACCTTTTGGGAACATGTCTGATATGGAGTTTGGTATTTTTGCGTGCGACTATATTTGCACTCTTAAAATAATCTTTCCACAAAACCGAATACAATTCTTCCTTTCCATCAAGCAATATGGGATCTGGATTTTTACTGTTTGTACCTTTCGAGAAATCTATTGTAATTTCTTCAACGGTGTCGAGGTTGTAATGAAGGCCGTATTTTCTTTTCAAATCGTATATAATCCATTGCTGATCGGCATAACGATTTTTAAAATGATTGGAAATCAAAGGGAGTACATTGAAATCGGGATCAACACCTGTGTAAAATATTCCATCGGCTGTATGCTGAAAACGAATAAACGCTTCCATTCGGTGCTTTTCCCGTTCAACACTTTTGGCATATTTAGACAAGGCTATCACGTGGTCATTCCCATAATTGCTTTCGGCCCCGGCTTCGTTCTGAAAAATATATATTGCAAACTGAAATAAATGGTCATACGCTTCCGCAATTTCTGATAAATAACTGCAATAAAACTTTCGAATCCAGTCCCGCTTTATTTTTTTTTGCAATCCCGTCCAAACCCGGTCAGCTTTTTCTGAATCTGTAATCACATACAAATGTTCGGAAAAAGCTTCAGGTTGAAAAACCGTTGCAGCTTTTAGCTTTACTTTTGCCGCTTTACGCTCGAAGTGCTCAAAAACTGCTGTGAGAAGACCGGGAAAAGAGCCATCGAAGATATAGGTCATTTTATTCTAGCGGAACAGAATTGTTTGAATCAAAAAACAATAGGATTAAAACAGGATCAGTTGATTGCTATCTGTTTTTATGTACTTACTTTGACTATCGGCTAAAATGAAAGCCTTAATTTGAGTTCCCTGATAGTCTTTCAATTGATAAGGACTGTCGGCACAGGTAATAAAATGTTTCGCCCGGTTATAGGCCACACCTATCTTTTTTAACTGATCAATTCTGAGCTTCCCAAACTTACGTGCCTGAACAATTTTTTGTGCAGACATTACACCAATTCCCGGGATGCGAAGAATCATTTTATAATCAGCTTTATTTATATCAATCGGGAAGTGGTGCATATTGCGAATAGCCCAGCTTAATTTCGGGTCGATATCAACATCCAGATTGGGATTAGCATCATTTAAAATCTCCTGTACCTTAAATCCGTAAAAACGCATGAGCCAATCTGTTTGATAAAGTCTGTTTTCGCGTAGCAATGGAGGTTGTGTTCCTAAAACCGGCATCCTGCTATCATTGCTGATTGGAACGTATCCTGAATAATAAACACGCTTTAAAGAAAAGTTTTTATAAAATGTATTCGCTGTGTACATGATATCTTTATCGCTTTCCGGTGTTGCGCCAATGACCATTTGGGTACTTTGTCCAGCTGGTACGAACTTTGGTACATGTTTAATCAGTTTTTTATCTGCTGCGAATTGTTTGATATTTTGCTGAACAAATGATAAGGGTTTAATCACGTCATTATGGCTTTTCTCAGGAGCCAGCAGCTTTAAACCAGCTTCGGTAGGCATTTCAAGATTAATGCTCATCCGATCAGCATATAGCCCGGCCTCTTTGATCAACTCATCACTCGCTCCAGGAATTGTTTTCAAATGGATGTAACCATTATAATTTTGTTCCAGTCGCAACTTTTTGCAAACCAGTAACAAGCGCTCCATCGTAAAATCAGCATTTTTAAAAATTCCCGAACTTAGAAACAAGCCCTCAATATAATTCCTTCGGTAGAAATTCATAGTGAGCTCAACCACCTCGTCAACCGAAAAAGCGGCTCTTTTAACATCATTGCTTTTTCTTGATACGCAGAAAAGGCAGTCGTAAATACAATGGTTGGTTAAAAGGATTTTGAGTAAAGAAACACAGCGGCCATCTTCAGTGTAAGTGTGGCAAATGCCAGAAGTATGACTATTGCCAAGACCCTTCCCTTCATTCTTACGTGTACTACCACTCGATGAACAGGAAACATCATATTTAGCAGCATCAGCAAGGATGTTTAATTTTTCACGAATTCTGTCAAATTGCATAAGATATTTTTTACTAACAAAAATAGCTAAAAAACTAATTAAATTAGCTTTTGTTTTAATAAATGATATTCGGTAGGGGAGTATGAAAGCTAGATTTCCAGTAAGAATGCAGGTTTTGCAGATTGCCCGAAGGTTTGATTGGGTATCGCCTGTTCCCGATAATATTGTAATTCTCTAAAAAATTGATTTGCTTCTGCTTCAGCATGTTTCAATGCTCCCAAATTAATTACATAATTAGGAGATTTAAACGCAATCTGATAAAAAACACCTCCATTGTGGTTGTCAAACATTTCGGTTATTCGATCGATATTTTTCCAGCTTGAAAATACCATTGTCCGGCGGTATAGAAATGATGTCCTCTTCAGCTTAATCGTTATGCCCTCATTCTCTAATGAAACTTTTGCTGCTACAAAAATCTGGGTATTTTTAATCCATATCAAAAGCGAAAAGATTGTGGCTACGAGCAGGGCTGTAAGTAATAAGATAACGAGCTCAGAACTAGGTGTGGGAATGTTGAACAGGAAATAAAACATCAGCGAAATAAAAAACACTGGAATGCCAGCCATTGCAATTAATAGCACACTGTTTTTGTGGTATTTCACTTTATAAGAACTCATGAGCATTATTTTTAGTAAAAATATGCACAATTAGTCTATCTGAGAATACTGATTAATGAGTATTTTTAGAAGTGTAAGGAGTTAATTCCCTTCCCATTCTGAATAAAAGTGATCCAAATAAAGGAGCATGAAGTCGTGTCTTTTCTGTGCCAGTGCCTTTCCGGTAACTGTGTTCATCATGTCTTTCAACAATAACAATTTCTCGTAAAAGTGGTTTATTGTAGGTGCAGTAGTATTTTTATAACTTTCTTTGGAGTGATGTTGCTGCACTGAAACCTCCGGGTCATACAACACGCGGTTTTTGAATCCACCATAAGTAAAAGCCCTTGCAATCCCAATGGCACCAATTGCATCCAAACGATCTGCATCTTGTACAATTTGCATCTCTTTTGACGAAAAACCAGTGTTGTCAAAACTATTCTTGAACGACATGTTTTGAATGATCAGTTTAACATGTTTGACAACCGCCAGATCGACATTAACCGACAACATGAATTCTTCTGCCACGCGTGGCCCAACCGTTTCGTCGCCGTTATTAAATTTAGGATCTGCAATGTCATGTAACAGGGCAGCCAGGGCAACAATCAACTCATCGCCATTTTCCTGATTATTAATATTTAATGCTGTTTTAAGCACACGTTCGATGTGAAACCAATCATGACCAGCCTCAGCATTAGCCAATGTCAATTTTACAAATTCTACGGTTTCATTAAGGATAGACTGCATAAATTATAATTTGTTCCAAAGGTATTGGAAATCTATGCACAACGAAAGAAATGATTTCAACAGTTAATCATAAATTTAACCTGTTGAAAGTGCTCTGTTCTCATCATCCGTAATGATCTTAATCAAATCCTGATGGTTCAAGGTAAGCAGATATGCAACCTCCACTTCCAAAATGGCAGCGATTTGGAAAAGGCGATCAACAGTTAACTTACTGTAGCCAAGTTCAATTTTGCTATAGGCATTCTGCGATATCTTCAATTTTGCTGCCAGATAATCCTGAGTATAATCTCTATACTCCCTTATCTTTCTAATATTTCCAGCAACATTCTTTGTTTTTAAAGCCAGTACATCTTCCATAAAATAGGGATAATTTTAACATTTTGATAATATACGCGTTTTTTTAGATGGCAGATTCCTGAAACAACAACTTTTAATACTGTAGGGAATAAAATACTATGGCTTATTTGAGCATAATCAAAACATAACAACAACTGAAAAGTTTATTAAATTCCTTTTAGTTGTTGTTAATCAATACATTGTCATTGATTTATTTACGGTGTAATCAGCTATAAAGATCCATTTCAAGATTTGACTATAATCAAGGCGTTTCTTCTAAAGCAATAGGAGATACTTATGACCATGATCCAGCCTTAGATTGTTCAAAGGTAAAATTCAGCAAATTTTAATACAGACCCCAGTCATCCTCAAATTCATCTTTTTCGAAACATTTTACCCATTCGATGAATAACAAGCGAAACTTATCAATCTCATCCAATACGATATCTCTGTATTCAGGTGTACAGATCTCAAACATATCAGCTGCTCTTACCTGAGTTTCCAGCTCTTTGCAATTGGTACGGATAACAGATGCATTTTCCATTCTCAGGATGTACATGTTAGCCCCTTCTGCGCCAATTATTTTTGGACACAGCATCATGGCATTTTGCATGATCAGGCTTCCGGTCATGTCGGCCATTTCACCTTCCAGGGTTTCGCAAAACAAGGCTGCATATTTATACACAGCCCTTGCCTGGTTGTAAAGATTTTTTGCGCGATTGGCTTTTAACCTTACTTTGTCAGCCTCGAAAGGAGATAAATTTTCTACATCCTCATCGTCTCTGCCAAAGCGGTTAAAGTGTTCCCATTCGGGCATATGGTCCATGTCATCAAACTCCATATTCTTCAATTTTTCACGTCATGGGACGTAAGAGAGCGTAATATATTAATTTTCAGTTAAAAAGACTATGCGTCAGTTTGTGGTGTGCGGCGGGATCCATCATACAATTCGTATTCCAGCATCCTGCAATCCAGCTTGCCATTATAGAATTCTATTTTTCTCGAGGCTTTCAGCCCGATTTTTTTTGCAAGATCAGGATTTCCGGTAAAGATATAGCCCGAAAAACCTTTGCATTTGGTTTTCATGAAATCGCCCATGCGTTTATAGGTAAGTTCCAGTTTACTATGCACGCCTAACCGCTCTCCATATTCAGGATTAAAAACCACAACGCCTTTTCCATCTTCCGGTACGGGAGTAAGTTCAAAATCGCAAACCTCAAATTCAATCAAAGTGTCAACGCCAGCAGTTTTGGCGTTTTTGCGGGTAACTTCTACTGCATCTTCAGAAAGATCTGAAGCTACAATTTTCAGGTCAACATTTTTAATAACCTGGTCTTTTAAAATCCTGCGCTCTGAGAAAAATGCCTGCTCGTCGTATCCGATAATATGCATAAATCCATAGTTCATTCTATATAAACCTGGTGCACGGTTGGTTGCAATCAGTGCGGCTTCAATGGCCAGTGTTCCTGATCCGCACATTGGATTGATAAAAGCAGATTTACGGTCCCAGTTGGTTGCGTAAATCACTCCCGAAGCCAACGCTTCAAGCATTGGTGCTTTTCCCGGAATTTTCCTGTAACCATGTTTAGCCAGCGTTTCGCCCGAAGAATCGATAAACACTTCCGCTTCTGCATCTTTCCAGTATAAATGAACAACTGCTTTATTGGCATCAGATCCGGAATTAGGGCGAATACCTTTTTTCTCCTTCATTCTGTCGACTATTGCATCTTTAACTTTTAGATTGGCAAAAAGCGGCGTAGTGATATTAGGGTTATCAACATTTGAAGTAACGGAAAAGTAACCGGTAAAGTCAATCAGTTCTTCCCACTCAATAGCTTTAATCTCCTCATATAGATCGTCCGGTGTGTTTGCTTTAAAGCTTTTTATGGAGTATAAAATCTGGCTGGCGCAGCGCAAGTTTAAATTGAGCTTTATGCACTCTGTAAAGGTGATATGGAGCTCAACGCCGGTGGCAAATGCTCTTTCTATGGTGTAACCTAAAGCCGTAACTTCATTTTGTAAATAAGGCGACAGGCGTTTATTGCAGGTGATAATTACCCTGCTTTTATTGTGGAAAACTTGCATCATAATATATGCGAAGTTATCAATAAAATTATTGAGATTTGATGTTTAGAGTACAATATTAGTATTAGTTATGGAAATTAAAGGAAAAGTACACGAAGTAGGCGCAACGCAGCAAGTGAGTGAAACGTTTAAAAAACGTGATTTAATAGTAGAATACGCAGAAAATCCAACATACCCAGAATATATTCGTTTTGAGGCTTTGCAAGATAAAACAGCATTATTAGATACATTCAAAACTGGCGATGAAGTGGAAGTTTTCTTTAACTTACGTGGCCGTCCCTGGACAGATAAATCAGGAAAAACATCATATTTTAACAGTTTGGTAATCTGGAGAATTAATGCAGTTGCTGCAGGTGCTCCGGCTTCAGCCCCAGCTTATGCAGCTCCGGTTGATGTAAGTAACACCACTGGTGAAGACGATGATTTGCCTTTCTAAATAAAGATTCTTTTTTAAGCAAACAATTTTGAACCATGCCGGGGCTTTTGTCCCGGCATTTTTTTTTCTAATCATCCTGAATCATCTTTATTAAACCTTTTACGGATCATGCTTGATCATGGAAAGTGTTTTAGATGATGAAGATATTGCTCAATTATTTCACTTTATAAACACAGTAGTTAGACACAGATTATTCACTTGTAATTGTCATGGTAGTGTCTCGGATCTGAACAGGATCCGAAGAGGATCTGAATCGTAAGACATTTTTTCACACTCTTCCAGTTTCATTTGGATTTAAGATCTTGTAATTTCATATCTCAAGTATTCGGCATGTTCATGTTAAATTTTGTTAAAAACAAATGGTTCAGTCTTTTAATGGTTATTTTTGAAATTTACAACGCGTAAGTTTTCAGTTCAAACATGAACCAGATATTTGGGTAAATGAAGAAGAGAGGTTTTTGGTTAATTACCGTGTTAATGACGGTAGCTTTGCTCGGGGTTTTCGTAATGCAATTGTATTACATCAGGGAATCGTATAAGCTAAAATCTCAGCTATTTGACGAGCAGGTAAATCAAACACTCACTTCGGTAGCCAATAAAGTTCAGCGTAGAAACGTTGCTGATCACCTTAACAGGAAAGATGCTGAAAACAAATTAAAGCAACTGCAGGATTCCAGGCAGCGCGCACTCGACATTAAAGATTTAAGACAGCAATATATTCAGGGAGCAGAATTGCGGCAAGCCGAACGGGAGAATGAGATTGAAAACTATTTGAACCAGCAGGATAGTATCATCCGGGTATCTTACCGTGCTCCAGATGTGATATCTGAAAAAGAGTATAGTTCTCTAACATCCAAAAACGGCGATAAACTCGATTTGCAAATGGATGCCATTGTAGATATGAGAAGCCTGATTTTAAAGGGTTATAGTATGCGTACCAAGCCATTTTCTGCTCCTCCAAAAGCTTTCGAATTTAAAAGCATGCAAAGCTTACCAGATACTTTACGATATCTGGTTTTTGACCCGAGAGATGGAAGTCCGGGTTTTGCCAATGTGCCGAAAATACCGAACGATTTAGAAAAGAAGTTTAAGCGTGAAGACGATATTGCCAAAAAGCAGCTCGAAATTAAAATTGCGGCACTAGGGAAGGATACTTTTACTTATACCCGTTTAAGTGTAGTTGAAGATGTATCTAAAGAGTTGCAGGAAACTAATATCCCCATTTACAAACGAATCAATTTCGATTCGCTGGGTAATTTGATAAAAGGTGAGTTGCAGGCGCACAATATTAATCTGGAACCATCTTACCGGGTATCGCTGGCAAAGAAAGATTCCACGATTTTCATGACAGCTTCCAATGTTAAAGGTGAGTTTTTACCTGAAAACACCTATAAAATCCCTTTGTTTGGAAATGATATCTTTCGGGATCCGGGAATGCTATTTGTTAGTTTCCCAAATAAAAACTCAGCTATAGTTTCTAATTTAAGCGCTACTTTAGCTTCATCTGTAGGGCTGTTACTCGTGCTTGTTTTCATATTTTCTTACACGTTATATGCCATCTTAAAGCAAAAGAAAATATCGGAGATGAAAACAGATTTCATTAACAACATGACACACGAGTTTAAAACTCCGGTGGCAACCATTATGATTGCCAGTGAAGCGCTTAAAGATCCGGAGGTTACCGAAGATAAAAACCGGCTGAAGCGTTTAGCGAGTATTATTTACGATGAGAATGTTCGACTCGGAAGTCACATTGAGCGGGTTTTGAGCATTGCCCGTTTAGAAAAAGGGGAGCTAAAAATGGAGATTGAAGAGGTTGATATGAATGATCTAATTGTAATTGTGCTGGATAGCATGGGTTTACAGCTGGAAAAGAAAAATGCCATCATCAACATCAATACCGAGGCTCAAAATGCCACAGTGTTGGGTGATGAATTACATCTCTCAAATGTGATTTATAACCTGATTGATAATGCCAATAAATATAGTGTTGAAACGCCAGAAATTACCATTACCACACGAAATACTCACAGTCGGCTGATTATAGAAATAGCAGATAAAGGTATCGGAATGACAAAGGACCAGACGAAAAGAATTTTTGATCAGTTCTATCGTGTTCCAACAGGTAACCTGCACGACGTGAAAGGTTTTGGCTTAGGGTTAAATTACGTGCAGGACATTGTGAAACAAAGCAATGGTACAATTAAAGTGAGTAGTGAAAAAGATAAAGGAACGACATTCGAAATATCTTTACCTTTATCAAATTAACTAACTGTCGGTACAAAAGCTTGCTTTATCGATACATCAATAACACAACAGTTTAATTTATCTAATATAGTGTCGAATTAATTTAATCACCATATTAATTAAACCGTTATGCACACTCATAATCAAACCTTCAGTGTAGGTAATGCTACATATGTGAATAAAATTAAGAAAATGAAGAAAATACTTTTGGTTGAGGACGATCCGAATTTAGGATTATTGCTACAGGATTACCTGCAGTTAAAGGGCAAGTTCGAGGTTGTGCTTTGTACTGATGGTGAGGATGGCTTGAGGGCATTCAATAAGCAAAGTTTTGATCTTTGTATTCTCGACGTGATGATGCCTAAAAAAGACGGCTTTACACTAGGTAAAGACATTAGAAAGGTGAATGCTCATGTTCCGATTATTTTTGCCACTGCTAAAACCATGCTGGAGGATAAATCTGCTGCGTATGATTTAGGAGGGGATGACTATATTACAAAGCCCTTTCGCATCGAAGAACTTCTGCTTCGCATCAACGCCATGTTTAAGCGTGTGGCAAATAAAGGAGACCAGGGTGAAGAAGCTGCTGAAACTCAGTTTTCAGTAGGGAAATATATTTTTGATTACACTACGCAGATCATCTCCAGTGGCGATGAACATCAAAAATTGTCGACCAAAGAAGCTGAGCTTTTGCGTTTGCTTTGCCTGAAGAAAAACACTGTCTTAACACGTGAAGAGGCCTTGTTAAGTATTTGGCACGACGATAATTATTTCAACGGGCGTAGTATGGATGTGTTTTTAAGTAAACTGCGGAAGTACTTGCGGGGCGATTCGAGTGTTGAGATTATCAACGTTCATGGTAAAGGTTATAAGTTATTGGTTAATTAAAACCATATTTATCTGCTTTCTTGTGTAGGATTGGGAGGTCTCCGGAATTATTCGATGTATAAGTCCTGTTGAATTGCCGGAATCAGCTTTCTCTCCTGTGCCAGGGAAAATAGTGTATCAACGGCCTGCCTGCCTTTTTCGCCTAAATGAATACTATATTGATTTACGTACAGTTCGATGTGTTTGTACATCACCGCCTCGTCCATCTCTTGTGCATGCCGGCGTATAAAATCAATGCCTGATTTAGGATTAGCAAAGGCAAATTCAACTGACTTTCTGATTAACCTGTTAACTTTTAATTGCACATCCCTGTCGAGTTTTCTATTGATTACAATACCTCCCAGAGGAATTGCACATCCGGTAAGCTTTTCCCAATAATCGCCCAGATCCACGATTTTAGTCAAACCTTTATCCTGGTAAGTAAAACGGTTTTCATGAATGATCAGTCCAAGATCAATCTGATCATCAAGCAGGGCTGATTCAATTTCAGAAAAAACCATTTCCTGTTTATTCTGAAGCTGAGGATAGGCAATCCCTAATAAAAAGTTGGCAGTTGTATATTTCCCGGGAATGCCGATTTTAAGATTGCTGCTATCTTGATTGATCGCTTCGGCCAGGCTTTCTGCTGTATACTTGTGACTAATCAAGAGCGGCCCCACGCCAAAGCCTAATGCACTACCTGCATCTAATAACGCGTATTGATTTGCCACATAGGCGAAAGCATGAAAACTAAGCTTGGTAATGTCGAGTTGCCCTACAAGCGCTTTTTGATTTAGTGTTTCCACGTCATCGTAAAAAACTTCAAACTCTAAACCTTCAGTATCAATCTTATGATGAATCAGCGCATCAAAAATGAAGGTGTCGTTAGGGCAGGGAGAAAAACCAAGTGTAAGCTTCATGTTTCAAATGTAGTTACTGCGAAAAATTAAAAAGTCATGCTCAGTTCATTTCTCCGATAAATGAGATGGCCCAATCGTTCAGGTTTTTAATCGCCAAACCGATCTTCCAGTTTTCTTTATTGCGGGGTTCTACATAATTGGAAACACTTCTAATCTGAATACAGTCTATATGCTGTTGTTTGCAGGCATATAGCACAGCTGCGCCTTCCATGCTTTCTGTTGTTGGACTGAACCTCTTAACCAGGCTTGCAATACTTTTCTCGCTCCCTGTCACACAGTTTACGGTAATACCTTTTGCTAAAGGCAGCCCCACTTTCTTATCCGTTTTTGACTTATAATGATTGTCGCCAAAGCCCAGGTCAGTGATGCTGATAAATTCATTTCCGTTTTCTGCCCCCAGTTCGGCAAAAATATCCTCGGTAATGTTCAAAACAGTGCCCAATTCAATATTTCTATTGAAACAACCGGCTATACCAAAGTTTAAAACCAGGTTGTATTTTGGACTGAGGTGTTGCCCAAGGGCAAAAGCAGTTGCTACCATACCAACCCCGGTAATGAGTACATCGAAGCTTTTGCTCTCCACAAAGTCGCCTCCTGGCAAATTGAAATGCTGGTAGAAAAAAGCCAGTTCTGCTTTTGTGGCGGCTACAACTAAAGTTTTCATCAGGTAAATGTAGGAGATTGTTTTAATTAAATGGCTTTCTTAGTCTTAAAGCTTAATGAGTATATTTGTACTTTATTTGATAATAATGATTTATATAACGAGAAAAGCATCATTTAACGCCGCACATAAATTAGCCCGTACCGATTGGGACGATGATAAGAATAGTGAAGTTTATGGTAAATGCGCCAATCCGAACTGGCATGGACATAACTATTGGTTATACGTTACGGTAAAAGGCGAGGTAAACCCCGAAACTGGTTTCCTTGTAGATTTGAAGTGGCTTAAGGATGTAATGAATACGTATGTTGTAGATAAGGTTGACCATAAAAACTTAAATCTGGATGTCGATTTTATGAAAGGCAAACTGGCCTCAACAGAAAATCTGGCCATTGAAATCTGGAAACAGTTGCTGGGCCCGATTTCAGAGAGCGGCGCGATTTTGCATTGCGTTAAAATCTATGAGACGGAAAATAATTATGTTGAATACTTTGGTTAATAACCCCAATTAATGAGCACAAAAGACGTATTAAAAGGCGAATCCAGAGACGGCTATGTAAAAATAGACCGCTATAATGAGGCAAAAATCGAAGCCGTTGCCACGCACTATAAAGATATCCTGGGTCAGCTGGGTGAAGACCCTGAACGTGAAGGTTTGATTAAAACACCTGAGCGTGTGGCTAAAGCTTTACAATATCTCACCCATGGCTATGACCTGAAACCCGATGAGATTTTGAAGTCGGCCATGTTTGAAGAAGACTACAGCCAGATGGTAGTTGTAAAAGATATTGAAGTTTATTCCATGTGTGAGCACCACATGTTGCCTTTTTTCGGCAAAGCGCATATCGCTTATATTCCAAACGGACATATTGTTGGGTTAAGTAAAATCCCCCGGGTTGTAGATGCTTTCGCGCGTCGTTTACAGGTGCAGGAACGTTTAACCAATGAAATCAGAGACTGTATACAGAATACTCTAAACCCGATGGGTGTAGCGGTGGTAATGGAGTGCCGTCATCTTTGTATGGCTATGCGCGGGGTGCAGAAACAAAACTCTGTCACCACCACATCTGCTTTTACCGGGACGTTTTTAAGTAATGATAAAACAAGAGCTGAGTTTTTAAGGCTAATTACCGCGAGTTTAGACTAATCAAGTTAAATACAAAGTATCAGATATCTGGGTTTAAGCAATAGGTTTTCTTTTTCTAAAACCCCATATCTCCAATTTAATTTTTAATGAAAGCATACATTTTTCCTGGACAAGGAGCACAATTTGTGGGCATGGGTAAAGATCTTTATGAGAATCCCGAAGCTGCAGCATTATTTGAAAAAGCAAATGAAATTATCGGTTTCCGTATCAGCGATATCATGTTTGGCGGAACAGACGAGGAACTGAAACAAACCAATGTAACACAGCCGGCAATTTTCTTGCATTCAGTGATTCTGGCTAAGGTTTTAGGCGAAGCGTTTAAACCTGATATGGTTGCAGGACATTCTTTAGGAGAATTTTCTGCTTTAGTGGCTGCCAATGCACTCAGTTTTGAGGATGGATTGAAGCTGGTTATTGCGCGGGCAAATGCCATGCAAAAAGCATGTGAAGCACAGCCTTCAACAATGGCTGCTATTTTGGGATTAGCTGATGATGTGGTAGAGAAAATCTGTGCGGAGATAGATGCCGTTGTTGTTCCGGCTAACTACAACTGCCCGGGGCAACTGGTTATTTCCGGTAGTATTGAAGGAATCGACCTGGCTTGTGCAAGGTTAACCGAAGCCGGTGCTAAAAGAGCATTGAAGTTAAACGTAGGTGGTGCATTTCACTCACCTTTGATGGAGCCCGCCAAGGTAGAATTACAGGCAGCGATTGAGGCAACCAATATTTCCGTGCCTATTTGTCCGGTTTATCAAAATGTTGATGCAAAGCCTTATACTGATCCGTCAGAAATTAAAGCGAATTTGATCAAACAATTAACTGGCGCTGTACGTTGGACTCAGACTGTTGAGCATATGCTAGCAGATGGGGCAACTGATTTTGTTGAGGTTGGGCCTGGAAATGTATTGCAGGGACTGGTTAAAAAAGTAAGCCGCGAAGTGCAAACGAGTAGCGCCAACATAGCTTAATTTACAGCCTGTTAAAATATTTGCAACGCCATAAACTAAGCAGTTTATGGCGTTGTTTTTTATCAATATTTAATATCTTTATCAAAATCGATGAAATTGAGCTTTGGTGTAAAAATAAGGTTTCTCTTGTTTGTTTTAGGCTGCTGCCTTATTGCAACTTCCATTTCATTAAGCAGATTTACCACCAAAAATGAACTCCTTGACCGCGATGCCAAAGAGATACAGGAAAACCTGTTGATCAAAGAAAAAGCAGTACAGGATTTTCTGGCCGATAAGCAGCAGGTTGCACTAGCCAGGCAGTTTCATCTTAAACCTGAGCATGCCATCCGTTTCATTACTACTTACCGTAAAATCAACGGGATTAACCTGCTCACCTATCAAAATAATCAGCTCAAATTCTGGAGCACTTATAAGGTTTCGGATATCGATCCGCTGGGGATTAAAGAAGGAATTTCGGTACTATACCTGTTAAATGGCTGGTATGAGGTGGTTAAAAGTACGCAGGGGAACTTTACTTTTATTTTCTTAATCTCCATTCAGTCGCAATATCAGTTTAAAGAAACCCAGTACTTCAAGAACGATCTCGATCCGCTGTTATCCAAATCCAGGCTGTTAACCATTGCTTCATTTACGGATAAAGATATTTATACTATTAAAAGCAGCGATGATAAATTTTTATTCGGCCTGAAGGTTAAGCCTGGCTACATCGACTCTTATTACTCCAACACCCAGTTGTGGATGTTTATTGCAGGTATCGCTTGCATTTGTATGTTCTTTAACTCATTATGCTCATACATTGCCCGGAGGGGGCATATCGCCTGGGCAACATTCCTTTTGTTATTTTTCTTTCTGGCTTTCAGGCTTTCTGATCTATACTTTGGCTGGTTCAACCACCGCTTTGCGCTTGAGTTGTTCGACCCGAAGATCTACGCCGATAGTTCCCTTATGCCATCCCTTGGCGATTTTCTTTTAAATGTTGTCGTGGCCACATGGCTTTTGCTTTTCATGTTTAACCATAAAGCGCAATATCAGTTTCCGGGCTGGGTTAAAAAGAATAAGGCAGTAGGTTTATGCATTCAGGCATTACTGATGGTTTTTATCGGATGGATCGGGTGGCAAACTGATGATATTTTCTTTGGGCTGATCTACAATTCGAAGATTAACTTCGACATTATCAATATCTTAAAGCTCAGTGGCACCAGCTGGGTCGGGATTGTGATTCTATGTTTGGCCTGGTTTCAGATTTATCTGATTACCATTGTCTCTGCAACGGTGAGTATGCAGCTCAACATTACCAACAGAGACCGGATCGTTATATTTTTGGCGGGCTTTCTGGGTGTTTTTGTATACAAACTGGTAGTAGACTTTAATGCCTTTTTCATTGTGTTTGCCCTGGTTCTATTTATTGTGGCCAGAGCGGTTTATGTTCAGGAGAAAACATTTTCAATCGGATTATTTGCAATTGTGTTCTTTTGCCTGGCTTTTAACACTTCAATCAAGTACACTAAGTATAAAGACATTAAAGAACGAAGCTTAAGAGAGCCGTTGGCTACCAGGGTGCAATCGTCCTATGATCCCAGTGCCATTGTAGCGCTTGGAATTCTGGGTGACGAGCTGGTTAACGATGGTTTTTTTACCAAATATTTCAGCAACATCCAAACCACAAATCCTGCGGTATTGAAAAACCACATCAAGGATTATCTGGATGGTTATCTGACCCGTTACGATTATCAGATTTATCCTTATAACAGCTCCGGCGTGGCCATTGCCAATCCGGATAGTCCGCCTATCAGCAAGTATAAAAATCTGGTTGAGGTTGGCTCAGTTAAAATTGAGGGATCGAATTATTTCTATCAGGTTAATAATACTTTTGGTTACCAGGATTATTTTGGAATCATTTCCATCGTGGACAAAGGGAGTCTTTTGGGAACACTGGTACTGGAGCTGCGATCTAAACCCTATAACTACAACAACCGGCTGCCAGATCTTTTAGGCGATCAGAAACAGGCCCGGGACCAGGAGTTCAAGGGTTATTCCATTGCCTTATACAGTAATAATAAATTACTCAACCAATCGGGTAACTATACCTATCCCTTGGATGGCAGTATATTTAAAGGAAAGCTGGACGACTTCGTGGTAACCAATGACCCTGATTTGCATTACAGCCATTTGATTTATAAGCCGAGTGCGAGTAAAATGATTGTGATTAGTAAGGAAAAGGTTGATTATGTGGAGCGCCTGGCTGCCTTATCTTTCTTTTTCCTTGTATTCATCATCTTTTCGCTGGTTTTATATGGATTGATCTGGCTGATCAAAAGCCTGGATGACGATAAAGTAGGCTGGTTCAGTATCAACCGGTCGCTGATGATCAACGCAAATAAGATTCTTTATAAAACCAGAATCCAGGTTGTTATTGTATTATCGGTAGTGGCTACCCTGGTTGTAGTGGGCTGGGTAACCTATTATTATATGGATAAGGAGTACCGTGGACAGCAGGATTTGCTGATTAAAGATAAGATCAGAAAAGTTCAGCAGAATTTCGAGAAGCAGATATTCAACAACGGAACGATTGCCAATGACGAAAATGCCGTTGCTGAATTTAACAACTTTGCTGACATCAATAATGCCGACTTGAATCTCTACGATGTTGATGGTAACTTATTGATGACTACGTATCCGAAACTGTATAATTATAAAGTGATTGGTAGAAAAATGGGTCCATTGGCATACGCGTACCTCCACAGTTTAAACCGGTCAGAATACATCAATTCAGAGGAAAAAATCGGAACGCTGACCTATGCAGCAGCCTATGCCCCGGTTAGAAATGCACAGAATAAAACAGTGGCCTACATTGGCCTTCCAAACTATTCTAATGAAGAAGAATATTCTGATAAAATTGCCTTGTTTGTGAGTAATCTGATCAATATTTATGCATTGGTTTTTGTTGCCATTGGTGTTCTGGCGGTATTTCTGGCTAATCAGATTACCAGTCCGCTGACTTTTATTCAGGAAAGTATCAGTAAAACCAAGATCGGGCAAAGGAGTGAGCCGATAGTTTGGCGGCGCCATGATGAAATTGGTTCGTTAATTAAAGAGTACAATAATATGATTGCGGCACTGGAAGAAAGTGCTTTGAAGCTTGCGCGGTCTGAACGGGAAAGTGCGTGGAGAGAAATGGCCAAACAGGTTGCCCATGAAATCAAGAACCCGCTTACGCCGTTGAAACTCGGTGTGCAGCTGCTGGATAAATCGTGGAGGGAGAAGGATCCGAATTTCGAGCTGAAATTTAATAAGTTCAGTAAATCTTTTATTGAGCAGATTGAAAGCCTTTCGAAAATTGCCTCTGAGTTTTCAAACTTTGCGAAAATGCCTGATATGAACCTTGAAAAGCTGGATATTGTTCCGGTTATTGAGCAGGCGAGGGAGGTATATAAAAATACTGAAAATGTGGAAATTAATGTGCTCAATAAAACTGATCATGATATCAGGTTACTGGCTGATCATGACCAGCTGCTTCGAACGTTTAATAACCTATTTAAAAACGCAATTGAAGCAATGGACAGCCATACCCATTGCATTATCAACGTGAGTTTGTATAATGATGATTTAAGGGCATACATCGAAGTCAAAGACAACGGCCAGGGAATTCCTGAAATGCTGCAGGATAAGATTTTTGTGCCTAATTTTACTACCAAAACTTCTGGGACCGGTTTGGGACTGGCCTTTGTAAAACAAGCAATAGAAAATGCAGGGGGGACTATCAGATTTACTTCGGGTAGTGGAACAGGGACGACTTTTTATTTAAGTTTGAAACTGGCCTAATCATCATCAGGAATTACCTGAGTTCGATCTGGGCTTTTCCCATGGTATTTCCGTCTGCATATAGGATAACGGTGTAGATTCCTTTTATAAATGGTTTTGGATTGGCCCAATCGATTACGTAGGTGCTGTCGTCGTTATTGTAATCAATGTAGATGGAATGGCTGAACTGCATTTCCTGACCGTCGGCTTCGAAACGGTTGCTTTCGTCGGCAAGGAGGTTTCCCGCAGGATCAAAAACCCTAAGGTAAACATTGTGGTGACCTTTTTCGGCTACCTGATTTGGCACAACATTGAAGCGTACACTGAGCTTTTCTGCAGTTGAAGATTTAGTTACTTCGATTTTTTTTCCGCTGGATTTAGTTCTGAAAGCTACGATGTCGGCCGATTGGAGTTTTAGGGCTGCGGCTTTCTTTACCTTGGCATTCAGGTTTGCGTTTTCACTCTCGAGGCTGGAAGCTTTGTTGCTAATACTTTTTAAGGTATTTTCCAGGCTATCTTTACTATTCTTTAAAAAGATATTGTCTTTTTGAAGTTGTATGATCTGATCGTTATAATTCTTTACAAAGGTTTTGAGTTCGTTGATTTGCGAATTGGCCTTGTCGAGCTCCCCCTGAGTGATTTGATTCTTTTCCAGTGACTGTTTTAATTCTTCAATTTTTTCCCGGGCAAGCTTTTGTTCTTCCACAAGTTTATCGTTAAGATCAAGGTTCAGGGCGTTCACCTTATCCAGCTCCACTTCAATTTTCTCAACCTCTAGCCGTAACTTATCCTTTTCAGTGCTTACAGTAACAAACTTTTCGCTTTGCTGTCGATCCTTAAAGAAAAGGTAGGCATTTACTCCAACAAGTGCAGCGATAACGATGACCAGGAAGTAAATTTTGTTTCTATCGCCCTTATTAATCTTTTGTGGTTCCATTTTTTAATAATGCTGTATCTTCTTAAATTAATATACTTTTGTTGTTCCATAGGTAAATGGGGTACACAATTAATTTTAGCGGGCGCAAATTATAATTTTTAAAAAGATTATAAGACTTTTTGAAAAAAATCGTTTAATGCTAATGTTGATTTGTATTAAAATAACAAAAACACACACCCTGAACAAAAAACAATACAGAAATAATGCTTAAAAACTTACTATACGCACTTTTAACTTTAACTGTAATACCGAATATATTAAATGCACAACCTTTAACAAAAATTGCACCAAAAAGAGAATTTAGGGGCGTTTGGGTAGCCACAGTAACCAATATAGATTGGCCTTCACGCCCTGGTTTAACGGTTGATCAGCAAAAACAGGAACTTATTGGCATCCTTGAGCGGCATAAAAGCCAGGGGATGAATGCCATTATCTTACAGGTTAGGCCTGCCGGGGATGCGTTTTATTCAAAGTCGAGGGAGCCCTGGAGCCAATGGCTGATGGGTAAACAAGGGCTGGCGCCAGCACCGGGATATGATCCATTGGCGTTTGCCATAAAAGAATCTCATTTCAGGGGGATGGAGCTACATGCCTGGTTTAACCCTTACCGGGCAAGCATGAGTAGCAGCACGGTGTTTAGTGAAGATCATGCTTTTCGTAAACATCCCGACTGGTTTTTTACCTATGGCGGCAAAAAGCAGTTTGATCCCGGGATTCCTGATGTAAGGGAGTATATTGTTCAGGTTATTTTAGATGTGGTGAAAGGTTATGATGTTGATGGAATTCATTTTGATGATTATTTTTATCCGTATAAAATTGAGGGACAAACCATCAATGACAGCGCAACGTTCAGTAAGTTTCCTAACAATTTTACAGACATCAGAGACTGGCGCAGAAACAATGTAGACATGCTGATCAAGCAGTTGGATGACAGTATCCATCATTACAAAAAATGGGTCAAGTTTGGTGTGAGTCCTTTTGGTATCTGGAAGAATAAGAATGAAGATCCGGAAGGATCTGCAACCAGTGGCTTATCGAATTATGCAGAATTGTTTGCTGATAGCAGGAAATGGGTTAGAGAAGGCTGGGTAGACTATATCAATCCCCAGATCTACTTTACCTTTACCAGAAGAGTAGCCCCATTTGGTACGCTGGTAGACTGGTGGAGTAATAACAACTACGCCCGCCACGTATATATCGGTCAGGGCGCCTATCTGGTAAACTCTAAAGCGGAGCTGGCTTGGAGAAATCTTTCAGAACTTCCGCGGCAAATCCGCTATATCAGAGACAACAATAGAATTCAGGGGAGTGTTTTTTTCAGTTCTAAATCATTAAGTACTGTGGGTAGAGCCGTAGGTGATTCCCTGAAAAATGATCTTTATAAATACCAGGCCTTACCTCCGCAAATGCCATGGCTGGATGAAGTTCCGCCGAATGAACCCCAGGCATTAACTGCTGACGCGCTTAAGGATGGTGTGCATTTAAAATGGCAGAATCCTCTAAAAGCAAAGGATGGAGAAACCGCATCCGGATATGTGATTTATCGTTTTGATGAAGGGGAGAAGATTTCGGTGCTTGATCCCAAAAACATTCTTAAAATCAGTTTTGAGGATTATCTGACATTTATTGATACCAGTGTGGAAGCCGGAAAGCGCTATAGTTACCTGGTTACTGCTTTGGATCGCCTGAAGAACGAAAGCGAACCAGGCGGGCCGGTAGGTGTTGAGGTGCCGCTTGCAAAATAATGTATATATGATAGTTTGAATTGGTAAGCAAAAGCTTTAAATTAGTTTGCTTAACCAAACCAGACTATGACCGAACCCAAACAACGCCTGCTGTCGTTAGACTTTTTTAGGGGCTTAACTGTTGCTGCAATGATTCTGGTAAACAATCCCGGAAGCTGGGGCCACATTTATGCACCACTGGAACATGCAGAATGGAATGGGTGTACACCAACCGATTTAATTTTTCCATTTTTTTTGTGGATTGTGGGTGTATCCATTGCATTTGCGATGGGTAACAGTAAAAAAGATCCGGCAAATCACAGTAAGGTTATCCTGAAAGCGGTGAAAAGGGGTGTAATACTTTATCTATTGGGGTTTTTTCTAGCTATTTTCGGGAAGCTAATGGCTGTGATTATGGATGGAAAAAGCTTACTGGAAGCCTTTCAAACCGTACGTATACTTGGGGTTTTACAGCGAATTGGCATTGTATTCATCATCAGCAGTATCATTTTCTTAAAATGCTCCACTAAAACAATATTCAGGGTTTTCATTGCTATTCTGGCCATTTACTGGGCGCTTATGACTTTTGTTCCCGTTCCGGGAGTAGGTTATCCAAACCTGGAAAAAGAAACCAATCTGGCTGCATGGATTGACAGGGGTATTTTAACAGAAGCGCATACATGGGCATCATCCAAAACCTGGGATCCTGAAGGGGTGTTAAGCACATTGCCAGCGGTGGGGACTTGCCTGTTTGGTATTTTAGTTGGTGTTTGGATGCGGCGAAAAGATGTAGACCATCCTACAAAAGTGGCCTGGCTTTTTACTATTGGTATTGCATCGGTTATATTGGCTTTATTGTGGGACCTTCAGTTTCCCATTAACAAAGCTTTGTGGACGAGCTCCTATGTCCTATACGCGGGTGGGCTAGCGGTTGTGGGCTTGGCACTTTGTTACTGGTTGATTGATGTTCAGGGTTATAAGAAGATAACTACACCATTCGTGGTATATGGCGTGAATGCCATCACGGTGTTTTTTCTGGCAGGACTCATGCCAAGGCTTCTAAACTTCATTAAAATCAGCAATGCTGACGGATCAAAAACGCCCTTGCTGGAGAAATTTTATAGCACCTGCTACACACCATTCTTTTCTCCAATTAATGCTTCTTTGGTGTGGGCAATTTCATACGTATTAGGGTTTTATGTGCTGCTATACTTCATGTATAAGCGAAACATCATCATCAAAGTTTAAGCTACCTGAAAATAACCTTCTGAATTGATTAATTTCGATTCCATCAATTTCCATTTTGAAGAAAAAAACAACCATATATGATATCGCGGAGGCGCTCAATATTACCGTTTCTACTGTATCGAGGGCGTTAAGTGGTTTTCCGGCAATAAGTGATGCAACACGCAAGGCTGTAATTGCAAAGGCGAAGCAACTGAATTATAGTCCGAATAAACTCGCATCAGCGCTGAAATCAGGGAAAACGAATATCATTGGCGTAATTGTACCCAGCGTACAAACTTATTTTTTTGCGACCATCATTCATTGTATTGAAGAAGTTTTGAAGGCGCATGGATACCGCGTGATTATTTATCAATCTAATGAGTCGTTACAGGATGAAATTAACGGGGTGACCACGCTTCTGGAAGCTCAGGTCGACGGGCTTATGGCATCTATATCCCTCGAAACAAAAACTGCGGCGCACTTTAAAGAAGTAGTGATGCAGAATAAACCACTTATTCTATTCGATCGTATTATTGAAGAACTGAATGTTCCTACTGTTACCCTTGATGATTTCAAAGCGGGGTATCAGGCGACTGAACATTTGATTAAGCAGGGTTACCGAAGCATCGCAATGATTACCACAATCCATGGCATTAAATTATTCGATGACCGGTTGAAGGGTTATCAGGCAGCATTAAAAGATTATCAACTTCCTATAGTTAGTGAGCATATGGTTTTTGGTGGCTTATCTATTGAGGATGGCAGGATCGGTGCGGATACATTAATGCAGCTTGGTAACCGGCCAGACGCCTGCCTTGCCGGCGATGATTTTACGGCGCTGGGCGCCAGTCAGCGGTTAAAGGAGTTAGGGTATGCGGCACCTGCGGTTGGGGTAATTGGTTTTTCCAACGAATCGTTTTCTGCTTACGTTACGCCCCAGTTATCAACTGTTGATCAGCATCCAAACCAGATTGGGGAGGCTTGTGCGCAGCTGTTTTTAAAAATGGTTTCTCAAAAGCACCCCTATCAGGAAATTTCGAAGGTGGTGATTGAGCCGACAATTGTGGAAAGACAATCTACGGTTAAGTAGTTTTGCCGTTAAAACTTCCGAAATCCGCATGGGCGAGACTTCGGAAGTTTATGAGTTACATTAGTCTTCGAATTTCCATCTTACGAAAGCTTCCATGGCTTCGTACTCTGCTAAGCCCAGGTCGTCATAAGCTTTTGCTGTTTCCCGGTTCCGGTCTTCTGCTCTTTGCCAGAATTCTCTAGCATCATCTCCTGGAAAAACGGCCCTGTCTTTCTGACTCTGGTGTTTAAAGATTGCGTATTTTTTGCGTTCGAGTTCTTTTGGAGAGATCGGAACTGCCATTTCAATTTCATGGGTTTCAAACTCGTGCCATGCACCGCGATACATCCATAGCCAGCAATCTTTTGCCCATTCTTCGGTTTTACGCAGGCGGGTAAGGGCTGCGAGGATGATGTTAAAACATACAATGTGTGTGCCGTGGGGGTCTTCAAAATCGCCTGCGGCATAAACTTGCTGAGGTTTTACTTTTTGAAGCAGCTCAATTGTAAGTTCGATATCTGCATCTGTAACCGGATTTTTCTGACTTTTTCCACTCTCATAAAAAGGAAGTGCCTGAAAATGGATATGATCGTCTTCCAGTCCGCAATAGCGTGCTCCTGCTATTGCTTCGCCTTTCCTGATCAGGCCTTTTACCGTTTGAATTTCCGGGGTATCAACCTGATTTGGTTTCTTTTGCTCAATAAAGGTTCTCATTTTTTGATAGAGGTCCTTTAGGTGTGCATTTTCTACACCCATCTTTTCCGTGAAATCAACGTTAAACTCTACAAAACGGAGTGCATCATCATCCCAAACTGCGGTATTTCCTGAAGTTTGGTAAGCCACATGAACATCATGCTTTTGATCCACTAAGCGGATAAATGTACCTCCCATGGAGATGACATCATCATCGGGGTGAGGGGAGAAGATAATTACCCGTTTTTTCGCAGGATCAGCTCTTTCAGGGCGTTGAGAATCATCGGCGTTTGGTTTACCTCCCGGCCATCCGGTGATGGTATGTTGTAATTTGTTGAAGATATGAATGTTGATGTTGTAAACCGGCCCTTTTTCAGTAGCCAGTTGTGCCATACCATTATTATTATAATCGTCTTCAGTTAACTTTAAGATGGGTTTTTTAAGTGTATTTGCAAGCCAGATTACCGCTTTTCGGATCAGCGAATCAGTCCATATGCAATCTTTAACCAACCAGGGCGTGTCGAAGCGTGTAAGTTCTGAGGCTGCAGGTGTATCGAGGATAAATTCGACATGTTCAGAAAGCTGAAGGTAAGTGGCAGGAACTTCTCCTGAAATTTCACCTTCTACGGCCTTTTTAATAATCGAAGCTTTTTTACGGTTCCAGGCCATCAGGATGATTTCGCGCGCCTTGAAAATAGTTCCGATACCCATAGTGATGGCTTTGGTAGGAACAAAGCTCTTTCCGCCAAAATCACGGGCAGCATCTCTTCTGGTTAAATCGTCGAGTGTAACCAGGCGGGTACCTGAATTTGGAGCTGAGCCTGGTTCGTTAAACCCAATGTGTCCTGTACGTCCGATACCCAGGATCTGGATGTCGAGACCACCCAGTTCGCCAATTTTTTTCTCGTAGTCGAGACAAAAAGCTGCAATATCTTCCAAAGGAAGGGTGCCATCCGGAATGTGGACATTATTCTTATCGATATCAATGTGATCGAAAAGGTTTTCATTCATGAAGGTAACGTAACTCTGTGCGGCGTTAGGCTGCATTGGATAATACTCATCGAGATTAAAGGTAATTACGTTTTTAAAACTAAGCCCCTCCTCCTTATGCAGTCTAACCAGTTCGGCGTAAACTGCTATCGGGGTTACACCTGTTGCTAAGCCCAGTACTGCAGGTGCATTATTTGCTTGTTTTGACTTAATGAGATTGGCAATGCGATGTGCCACATTAACAGAAGCAATTTTTGGATTGTCGAACACGCTTACGGGAAGCTTCTCAAAGCGTGTCTCCTCCAGTAGATTTAATCTAGCCATTTTTTTTATGGTTTTTAATGTACGGAGCAGTAAATATATATAGTTATGACCAATTTATAATGATGGTCAATTACTTTTATTTCACGTATTTAATTATATTTAGTCTCCTGCTATCAAACAAACGTTTGTTCGTTTTTACAACAAATTGATGTAGCACTTCCGCTTAGTACTCAAGTGGAAATAGTGATTTCTGACTCCACCTCTACTCCACAGTGAGACTACCTTTTTACGCTAAAAGGTGGAGTTATATTGCTTCGTATGAATTTTTTAACCCATGGAACCTGAGTTGATACTGCCTTTATGCTAGCCTAAGCTATGGATTAAGGGTTATTTAGAGAATATTCAGTTCGCGGGTATGGTAACCGGCTAAGGATTGATTTGTTTTTTCGAGCTCAGTAACCAGATAGCTGATGTTTTCTATTGAACATACTTTCAATCTGAGGGTGATGTCGAGCTTTTCGGAAATGCAAAGAACAGCAGTTTTTTTCGAACAGGCAATCATGGCTTTTTTCAGCTGATTGATCTCCCAATCGGTATCGGTTAGGCCTTCGGTTGGGTGAATTGCACTGGTTCCCATGAGGCAAAGATCGGCTTTGATTTCGGATAACTGGCTGATTACATGTCCTCCGTAGGTGATTTGTGAATTTTTTGAGAAGAGGCCACCAATCAGGATCACTTCAACGTTATTATATTTTGCGAGTTCAACTGCGACCAGGGGACTGATTGTAAAGAAGGTTGCGGAGATGTTCTGTGGAAGCTGTTTTACGAATTCGAGAATTGTTGTACCACCGCCAATGAGAACAACCATTCCATCTTTGATGAGGGTGATGGCTTTTTTGGCGATTGTAATTTTGCTTTCACGTGCATACACGGTGCTGTCGTCGAATGAGCTATGGTATGATTTTGAGAGGGCTCCACCGTGAACTTTAAATAGCAGTCCATCGTCGACCAGTTCTTGTAAATCTCTTCTGATGGTATCTTCTGATACATTTAATAGCTGGACAAGATCGGAGGTAAGCACGCGGTTATGCAAATTGATCTGTCGCATAATAAAGTCGTGGCGTTCTTTTTTGAGCATAGATGGTTTGGTTTAAACGAATTTAAAAATAGTTTTCAAATATTTGCGTGTTTGTGCGTGTTTCTGCAATTTAATTTTGTTACTCCTTGTTAAATAGTTTGTTAAATTGTTTTTAATTCAAAAAACAATTGTGATATTAGCTAAATGATAAGTAAAGTGCGTGATTATGCGTGTTTTATTAAAGGCAAACTACTAACAACAATCAACTAACTAATTCATTATCCTAAACTAGGAAGTTTATGAAAAAAAAACTACTACTAACTATTCTTGGTACGTTTTTGTTGCTGGCGCACGCCATAGCGCAACAGATTACGGTAACAGGTAAGGTCACATCCACGGATGGGCCGATTCCCGGAGCATCCATTCGCGTGAAAGGCACAATGGTAGCGACACAAACAAATGCTGACGGAAATTTTTCTGTAAAGGCTATTAAAACGGATATTCTGGTTGTATCTTATATTGGATATCGGACTCAAGAAATATCAGTAGGTAACCAAACATCAATTACTATAAACATGATTACTGACGCAAGTAATCTGGAAGAGGTTGTGGTAACGGGCCAAGGGATATCCAGGTCCAAAAAAGTTCTTGGATATGCAGCCCAGACTTTAAGGGGGACAGAAATTGCGGAAACGCAAAGAGATAACTTTCTTAATGCGTTGCAGGGGCGCGTTGCTGGTGCTATTATTACACCCACCACAGGTGCTCCCGGAGCTTCGTCTCAGATCATTATACGCGGGGGTGTTTCTTTAGATGGAGATAATCAACCCTTGTTTGTAGTTGATGGTCTGCCGATATCAAATAAAACATTTTCTGATTACAGCCTTGTTGGACAAGGAAATTTTAACAGAACAAATGATTACGGCAACAGGGGAATGGATATCAATCCAGAAGAAATTGAGTCTATAACAATTTTGAAAGGCCCCGAGGCTGCGGCACTATATGGTACAGAAGGTGCTTCAGGAGCGGTAGTAATCACCACCAAAAAAGCTAAGGCGGGAACGGCGCGGGCAAGTTATAGCAATAATTTCAGGGTTGAGAATGCCTACCGGTTTCCGGAAATCCAGACCGTATATGGCGGTGGCGCCGGGGGAATTTTTGATGAAGAGTTGAGAACGCGTACCTATTTTGGGGCGAAGTATCCAGCGAACCTGCCTATGTATAATAATGTTGAAAATTTTTATCAGACTGGTTTCACTCAAAAACATAACGCATCTGTGGAAGGAGGATCTGAAAAGCTCTCGGTGAGATCAAGCTTATCTTACACAGATCAATCTGGTTATCTTCCTAGTACAGGTTATAATAGCATTAACTTTAAATTGAGTGGCGTTTCCCGAATAAGCGATAAACTAAGTCTAAACGCGTCAATTAACATCATATCTTCCAAAACGGACAAGATTTACAAAGGGTCAGGTAGTGCGATGCTAAGTGCGCTTTCGTGGCCAATTGTTGATGATATGCGTAATTACATAGATCCGGCTACCGGGGGACGTAGAACTATTACCGGAAGTTTATCTGGAGAGTTGGATAATCCTTATTGGGCAATTAATAAGAACCCAAACTCGGATAAACTGAATCGTTCTATCACTAACATCGGATTGGATTATACGCCAACTAAGTGGTTTTCCGTTGTCGGTAGAGTAGGTGCTGATATGTTCACACAAACAGGAATGTCAGCCTATCATCCGCAATCTTATTCGTCTAACGTTTCTGGAACCGTTTATTCCGGAGGTGGTATAAATACTTATACCGATGTTAAACGTCTTTTCAATGCCTCGTTAGTAGGCACTTTTCGAAAGGATTTTGGTAAATTTAAACCCGTATTACGTATCGGCGGCGACTTATTAGATGATGCAGACGAAACCAATGCACAATTCGGGACCAGATTTTACGAACAGGATTATTACAGCATTAATAACACCGACCCAACTACACAACGGGTTGCTTACAATAACATTATCAAAAGAAAAGTAGGGGGATTTGCACAAGCGGAATTAGGGTACGACGACGTATTATTCCTTACATTGACAGGAAGACAAGATTACTCCTCCACCTTACCAATTGCTAACTACAGCTTTTTTTATCCCGCGGCATCACTAAGTTTTGTGTTTTCAGATCTTAAAGCTGTAAAGAATTTAAAATGGTTATCATTTGGAAAGTTAAGAGCTTCCTACGGTCAATCTGGGAAGGATGCAAGAAATGCATATGTGACCTCTACCAAATTACTAGCCCAGACCACAACCGGTGGTGGGTTCGCAACAGACGTTACTGCAGGTAATCCTAATTTGGTGGCAGAATTTACAACCTCAAAGGAAGCAGGTTTTGAATTAGGTTTCTTTAACAACAGGCTTTCATTTGATTTTTCAATTTATGAAAATGTTTCGGACAAGCAAATAACTGCTCCCCGTTTAAGTTATGCTACGGGTGCAATTTTAGGGTACATTAACAGCGGTAAGATTAGGAACAGGGGCTTTGAGCTCATGGTTAAGGGCACGCCAATCAAGCAAAAAGATTTCAGTTGGGATATATCAGCCAATATTTCAAGAAATCGTGGAAAATTAATCTCTTTACCTGCCGGTCAAGATGTCTTTTATTTATCTGATACCTGGCTAACTGATTATGCAAGAGCTCAGTATTCATTAGGATCATCTCTGCTTTCTATTGCAGCAACAAACTATTTACGTAATAATGCTGGACAGGTTTTAATTAATCCTGCGAGTGGAATGCCTATAAAGGATACAAATTATACTTTTGTTGGTGACAGAACTCCAGATTTTACAGCTGGTATAACAAACAGTTTCACCTATAAGAATTTCAACCTATCATTCTTACTCGACATTAAAGTTGGAGGAGATATTTACAACGCTACTGAAGAGTACCTTTACATTCGGGGATTGTCTAAATTAAGTTTAGATCGTGAAACTCCCCGTATAATAGAGGGGGTTTTTAGAGATGGATTGGAAAATACTGCTAATCCAACAAAAAATAATATTGTAGTGATCCCTTATATCACGACCAGTTATTATTCAACATCATTTAATACCGCAGATTTTATTCAGAAAGATGTTAACTGGGTAAGACTAAAAGATATTACCCTTAGTTATAACTTGCCTAAAAGTTTATTTACAAATAACAAAGTTTTTAAAAGTGCAAGTGTATTCTTTACCGGAACAGACCTGTTAATGTTAACTAATTATAATGGTGTTGATCCGCAAACCAGTGGTTTGAGCGCAGCTGCTGGAGGATTGGGAGGTAATGGAATCGACTATGGATCTGCGGGGCAGCCAAGAGGTTATAATTTTGGTCTTAAAATTGGTTTTTAACAAGAAGTAAAATGAAAAAGGCATATTTATTAGTTGCATGTTGTGCAATTATACTATCATCCGGTTGTAAGAAATATTTGGATATTAATACAGATCCTGCAACTCCTCAAGAAGCTGAAAGCAGAACATTGACACCTCCGTTATTTGCGCAGATGGAAAGGGGAACTCAGTTTGATTCCCGATATGTGGGACCGATTGTACAATACTTTGGCGGAAACGTAAATGTAGGTGAGACCCACGGGTACATTGCATCAAGTGATGCGGCGGGTGAAATCTGGCGTACCAATTATTATGGTTTAGGCGGTAACTTAAACCTTATCATTTCTAAATCCACTGATAAGCAAGAGTGGAATTTTGTTGGATTGGCTCAGGCATTAAAAGCCTGGGGTTGGCAGATCACAACGGATTATCACGGAGAGATTATCCTCAAACAAGCATATGAACCTAATCGCTATACTTTTGATTATGATTCCCAGGCGGATGTATATGCTGAAGTCGTAAGATTGGCAAATCTATCAATAGCTAATTTTTCCAGAACCGATGGCACCGGAACTGTAGCGAAGATGGCAACTTCCGATTTAGCTTACGCAGGGGACAATTCCAAATGGATCAAGTTTAATTATGGCCTTTTAGCGCGAAATGCAAATAATCTAATCAATAAAGCGAGTTATGACCCTGCAAAAGTTATTGAATATGCTGATAAGTCTCTGGCAGCTAATTCAGATAATTTCATTGTCCCCAATACCGGCTCTTCCGCTGCTAATGGTAACTTCTTTGGCCCACTACGAGCTAACCTGGCTTCGTATCGTCAAACCAGGATGATTGTTGGTTTGCTTGACGGTACCTATCTTGTTGGAATAAGCGGAACAGTAATTGATCCAAGGCGGAACAATATGATTTCACCGTCTCAAGATGGACTTTACAGAGGAACTAATCCAGGCTCGTCAGATCCAGGAACTGTGGCTCTTCGAAATCAAGTTCCAAATCCATGGGGAAGTTTGAATGGGGTCAATCCTGGGGCAACATTTGGTAAATATTTGTTCAAGGATAATGCTGGTTTTCCGATTATGACGGCGAGCGAAATTCAATTTATAAAAGCCGAAGCTGCTTTTAGAATGGGGAACTTAGGTTTGGCACATACTGCTTATCTTAATGGCATTTCTTTGAGCATAGATTTTGTAAGTGCACTAGGCACGGCAATTACTTCAGCAGAAAAAACAGCTTATCTTGCTAGTGCTGCGGTGAAACAAACGCCTGCTACATTAACTTTGAGGGATATTATGTTGCAGAAATATTTAGCGCTGTATGGTTATGGTTTTGTAGAAACGTGGTGCGACCTGAGGAAATATAACTACAATGAAGGAGACTCTAAGGGTAATAATCCTTACTTAAATACATTCTTTTTCCCACCATTATTCTTTTCCGATAATGGAGGTAAACCAGCACAGCGATTCCGTCCAAGATATAACTCAGAGTATATCTGGAACGTAGAAGCATTGAAAAAAATTGGTGCTGATCAGTTAAATTATCATACCGTTAAAATGTGGTTCTCGCAGCCTTAAACTCCTAAATTCAAAAGATGAAAAAGATATTCTATCTAATCGCGGTTTGTGTATTGCTGCTTTCAGCATGTAAGAAACTTTCCCTTGTGGAGAATAGTAAATATGAAACTATTGCTCCAGGTGATCCAAAGTACTCCTACTTGAAGATTATCAACGTAACTCCCAGTAGTCCAACAATAAATTACTTTATTGACGGAATTAAATTTTCGGCTGGTTTGTCTAGTACGGGTACTGAAAATGCAGGCTACAATTATACCACAGCAACATCATTATTTCCCGATTTAGGTTATGCCACTACTACTCCAGGAGCCCATGTTTTAACCGGTAAAATTGTAGCTGCAGCAACATCCGATGGTGGGCTAGAAGTTTTTAACACTCCTATCAATCCCGTTGCAGGAAAATATTATACCATATTTACCACTGGCCAATACTCTACCTCTACCAAGAAAATTCCCTCTTCACTAATCATCGAGGATATCAAACCTGCTCTTGACACCTCAAAAATATTCGTTAGATTAATCAACGTTTTAAATGGTGCACCAAATCTTGATTTGGTTCGAGGTGATGTAGCCACAGGTCCAAAACTTATTTCAAATGTTTCTTATAATGCATCATCGAACTGGGCAGAGATCCCAACCCCTGGATCAGGAGTAGCTCCTGTAAATAAGTTTATTTTAGTTAATTCTGCAACAGGTGCTGCATTTACAACTTCAGCCTCACTTACATTTTCTAAAGGAAGGGCATATACAATTTATATAAAAGGAGTTTTAGGCAACGCAAATTTTATCCCTACTATTACAACTTATACCACGTTCTATTAAGTAAAGATTGTTACCATAAGCAAAGTCAGTTCGCTGACTTTGCTTTCTTTTCTTTCGAGGGACATAAGTACTGACAAAGACAATCTTGTTTTTTATTTGCATCCTAATTACGGGAAAGCTTAGTGCGGATATTTTTACTATTATCTCAAACAGCGATTCAGGGCCCGGTACGCTGCGTGAAGCGATTATCATGGCGAATGCAAATGGAACCGTCACCACCGACTATATCTATTTTGATTTAAGTGGAAGCACATCATCAGATGTTACGGTATCATTGGCAAGTGAGCATCCTCAGATAAGTTTTAATGTCGTTATAGATGCCACCTCACAGCCGGTTTCGACACTCAATAATCCGAACATCAAAATTTCGTTAATCAGGATAGCAAAAGAGTATTTTAACGGACTTAAGCTGATGAATTCTAAAAAAATTGAAATTTAATGGGATTATAAATGCAAGCTGCGGAAATAACAATGGAGGGATTCAGATCAAAACTTACCAAGCAGATGTTCCTCTATTTTTTACCTGGTTGGATGAAGACGGTAATCAAATCTCTAAAACCTAGAGAATGTCTTCCCAGGGACATATAGACTCATAGCATCAGATGGGGAGCGTTGTAGCAATGAGGCGGGACGTTTTATTGTAACTGAAGCAGCACTTCCTGTAATTGATTTAACAAAAATGCAAAGTTTTACCAGCTGTGATGGCAAAACTATAAGTATTATAGTAATTGACATAGTGGGCGTACACAACCTTTTCGTTATCAATGGGTAGATGGTAATGTACTTTCCGAAGAACTAATGTTTAAACAAATCGTACCGGGGATTTATCGTTTGCTGGTAACCAATCGGCTATGGGTGTGAAGTAAGAAGCGGCCTGATAAACTTTAAAAACCAGAATAAAGAAGTGCCCAGAGTACCTAATTCATTTACACCAAATGGGGATGGCATAAATGATATCTGGCAGATCGAGGGCGTTGAAAACTACCCTAACGCCGAATTTGTGGTCTTAAACAGAATAGGTAGCTGATTGTTTTACTCAAAAGGTTACACAAAAGCATTTGACGGGACTTTTAACGTGAAACCTCTTCCCGTTGATATTTATTATTACCTGATCGACTTGGTAAATAACTGAGGGACACTAAGTGGCATTTTGACAATTATTAAATAAAAAAGGCAACCTCGAGGCTGCCTTTGTATGTCATCTTTCAAAGAATCTTAAACCCTAAACTCAACTGAAACAAGTTTGGTTTCTGACTATACTTTTCGCTTTTGCTAATATTAGATAAACCAGCTTCGTAACGTAAGTCGACAGAAATTGCACCTACATCTACACCGGCACCTGCCTGTAAGCCCAATGCCTGGTTTTTGTAGTTATCAAAATCTGTAGCCTGCTGATAGGCCGAGCTAAAGCTGGAATTTTCATCCAATACAAATGAAATGACAGGGCCGGCCATTAAGCGGAAGTTTAAGTTTTTCGCACCGAATTTAGTTCCCAGTAAAACCGGCACATCTAATGTGGTAAATTTAACCTTACCTTCTGCAGATACCTCGGTTCCGTTATTTGTAGTCACACTAACAAATTTATTTCCTTTACTGCCAATGTAAGCTTCGGGCTGTACATAAAAGCTGGAGCCACCAATGCGTGCCCAGGCACCAATCTGGTAACCCAATCTGTTTTCTTCGCTGGCAAAATCAGCATTTATTTTGGCAAGATTTACACCTGCTTTAACACCGAGGTTAAAACTTTGTGCCTGAGCTGCTGCCCAACTTACTGTTAGGAAAACAACAGATAAAATGATCTTTTTCATAATTGATTTTTTTAGTTCAAAAGGCTTTAATATGTGTTTAGATTTTATAACGGCGATTTAACACAATTATCGTGCAGAAACTCTTTCTGCGCATAATTTATCATCCGCGCGATTAAAAGCACAATCCTTAACAAATATTTTTTATTACTTTTGCAGCAAATAAAAAGTGCTATGGCTAATTTTCAACTTACTTCAGAAACTGCATTTAAGGTAAAAACAAAGTTCTTACGTAAATACCGCGACCTTGCAAATGAGCCTTTGGATTTTACACCGGGTAATGAAGATCAGTTGGTGACAGATTTGATGCGTTTGGTTAAACGCGACCGCACTTATATTGAGTTTACCATTCAAAAAGCGTTAGCCGATACTAAGGGTAACAGATTGTAGTTACTAACCTTCGGGCCACCCCTATGGGTAACGCTTAATTTACCCACTTTCCTATTTTACTGTTTTTAATCCTTTGAGGTTTTTGTACATTTACTTTGTTTATAACCGAGCAATCCCGGCTATGCGCTGAGCTGTTTCATCGGATCTACAATCTAAAGGGAATGAAAAAATTAAAATATGTTCTTTTTGCAGCAGCATTCAGTGGTGCGGTTCTATCTTATTCTTTTAAAGAAGATTTGTTTCTGGTATCTAAGAACCTGGATATTTTTGCCTCCCTGTATAAGGAGATCAACATCAATTATGTTGATGATACCAATGCGCCCCAACTGATGAAAACGGGCATCGACGCCATGTTAGACAGCCTTGATCCTTACACGGAGTATGTACCTGAATCGGAGATAGAGGACTACAAATTAAAATATGTAAGTACGCAATATGGGGGAATCGGGGCCAGCACTGTATTCATCGATGGGAAATTGTTTGTGAACGACATTAGTGAGGGGTATCCGGCGAACAAAGGCGACATAAAATCTGGAGATCAGGTGGTAAGCATCAATGGCATTGCAGTAAAGGGTAAAGAGCGGCAGGAGATCAGCCAGCTCTTGCGTGGCCCGAAAGGTACCCCTGTGGATCTGGTTATCATCCGTGAGGGCAAAGAACTCAGTAAGAAATTGGTGCGTGATGAAATTAAGCAGCCTAATGTTTCCTATTCAGGGATGGTCGGGGATGGGATAGGATATATTAAACTAGATAAGTTTTTAGAAAACTCCGGACAGGAGGTAAAGGATGCCCTTGTTGCTATACAAAAAGAGAATCCAAAAGGTATAGTATTGGATTTGAGAAATAACGGAGGCGGTATTTTGCAGGAAGCGGTTAAAATTGTTAACCTTTTCGTGGGGAAGGATCAGCTGATTGTAACACAAAAAGGAAAAAATGCAGAAAAAACTATTGCATATAAAACACTATCTGCACCTATTGCGGCTGATTTGCCACTTGTGGTACTGGTAAATGGCAATTCTGCGTCGGCATCGGAAATTGTAGCAGGCTCGTTGCAGGATCTGGACCGTGGGATCATTGTTGGTCAGCGGAGTTACGGAAAGGGGCTAGTGCAGCAAACTTTCAATCTGCCGTATAACAGTCTGGTAAAGGTGACCGTAGCCAAATATTACACGCCTTCTGGCAGATGTATTCAAAAACTCGACTATGCACATAAAGATGTAAATGGCATAGCAGGACGGTTTGCAGATTCGGTAATGGTAATGTACAATACAAAATCCGGGCGAAATGTTTATAGTGGTAACGGCGTATACCCTGATGTGGTAGTGAGTGCAGATAAATTGAGCCCGATCACGATTGCGATGATTAACAAAAATCAGTTTTTCAATTACGCCAATCAATACCGGAAAGCGAATCAGAATGTAGCTTCTGCTAAATCTTTTCAACTAACTGATGCCGATTACACTGCCTTCACAAATGGTTTAGCAGATAAAGATCTTAGTTATCAAAGTCGTACGGAAAGGTTACTTGCCGAACTCCGTACAGAGGCAGAGAAGGAAAATAAGTCGGTAGAGGTAAAGAATGATTTGGATGATTTGAAGGCCAGATTAACTTCTGCTAAAAAGACCGACCTGGTAACGCATAAGGCTGAAATCAAGCGCGTACTGGAAACGCAGATTGTGAGTCGTTATTTTTATGAAAAAGGCCGCATTGAGCAAAGCTTTCAGTACGACAAGGAATTGGCTGCGGCTAAGAACCTGTTCACCAATCAGCCACAGATGCTCGCGATTTTAAAGGGTGATGGAAATTACAAGGTGATTGGAAAGCCATCAAAGGCTACTGCTTCTATTGATTAGATTAACCGGATGCCATGATGAGAAGACTTTCTTTTGCGATATTTTTATTGTTCTGGTTTATACAGCTTCATGCCCAGGATTACAGTCCATCTGCTACAAACCTGAAACAAAGGGAATGGTTCAGTGATGCCCGCTTCGGTTTATTTATTCACTGGGGCCCGTTCAGCATTCCGGGCAGTGGCGAATGGGTGATGAACGACAGGAAACTTACTGTGGCGAATTACAGTAACCTCAAAGACTTTTTTAATCCGGTAGAATTTAATGCAGCCCAATGGGTAAGCCTAGCTAAAAATGCGGGCATGAAATATATTACACTCATCACACGCCACCATGATGGTTTCAGTATGTGGGAAACGAAATATTCGGATTTCAATATTATGAATACGCCATACAAAATGGATGTGGTGAAAATGATGGCAGATGAATGTCATAAGCAAGGGGTTAAACTTTACTTATATTACTCATTGCTTGACTGGCGTCGGGAGGATTATCCACATGAAACCGGCCGTACGGGGCAATACTCTGCGAGAAAAGGGAAGGGAGATTATGCCAGTTATATTCAGTTTATGAAAAACCAGTTAACGGAGTTACTGACCAACTATGGTGAGATTGGTGGAATCTGGTTTGATGGGCACTGGGATCAGACTGCGCCGGAAGGTTCATCAGACAGAACATCGAGGATTGACTGGAAGTATAATGAAATCTATGGTTTAATACATAAACTGCAACCCCAGTGTATGATCGGTAATAACCACCACCTTACTCCCTTCGCCGGCGAGGATTTTCAAATGTTTGAGCGTGATTTGCCCGGAGAGAATAAGTCGGGGTTAAGTTTTCAGAAACCATCTGAGCAACTTCCATTAGAAACCTGCGAAACGATATCCAATTCGTGGGGATATAATTTAAGTGATACAGGCTACAAATCGTCAAAGGAACTCGTGCACATGCTGGTGAAAGCTGCAAGCCTGGGATCTAATCTGTTATTAAATATCGGTCCGATGCCAAACGGTAAAATTCAGCCTGAGTTTCAGCGCAGGCTAAATGAGGTAGGGGAGTGGCTAAAAATTAATGGTGAAAGTGTTTATGGTACGAAAGCCGGGTTTTTGAAACCTGAAAAAGCCTGGAGCATGACCCAGAGAGGCAATAAAATATATCTGCACTTTCTTAACTCTGACTATATTTCTGTAAGCTTTGCGCCCACAGGTTTTAAGAAAATCAAAAAAGCTTACCGCCTGCAGGGCGGAGTGCCTGTTAAAGTTATTTTCAAAAAAGGCAAGTATGAGATTTCTAATATCTATAGTGATCCTGCTATTGATAACGTGGTGGTATTAGAGGTGATTTAGGTCGTATTTTTGTTAAATATAGCTCGAAAGGCGAAAATATTTCATTATTTGGCGGGAAAAATCATAAAACGTTTTACTTTAGTAATTTATTGGCGTCGGAAATGATGTCGATGATTAATGACAGATACAGGTTGATACAAATCGTAGACAATACCCCCGGATTGATTGCGTGACGACTGGCCTGACCCATTTAACCGATGGTAATTAGTAAACTAAACAAATCAATGAACATGAGAAAAATTTTATTGCTGGGGTTAATCTGCTTTAGTCTTGTAGCTGGAGCGCAACAACGTTATGAACTTAATAAAGACTGGTTTTGCAGTAATATCAAGGATGTAAAAGTAAATGGCATTCAGCTTTCGGATGTGGCCTACCCGTTATCTAACTGGCTTCCGGCTACGGTACCGGGCACAGTGTTGACTACATTACTTAATAATCAAAAAGTTCCTGATCCGTTTTACGGGATGAACAACTTAAAGATTCCTGACATTTATCATACGGGAAACGACTATTATACTTATTGGTTTGTAAAGGATTTCAATGAAAAAGCCATTGGCAATGAACAGGTTTATCTGGAATTCCGCGGGATTAATTACAAAGCTGAGTTTTATCTGAATGGTAAAAAGGTAAATCCGCAAACGCATGTGGGCATGCACATTAGGGCAAAATATAACATTACCAGGCTTTTAAATGCTACAGGTAAAAACCGTTTGGCTGTTATTGTTTACCCGCCTGATTTTCCGGGTGACCCGAACGGCGGACAAGGTGGAGATGGTACCATTGCCAAAAATCTAACCACCCAATATACTGCGGGATGGGATTGGATTCAGCCCATCCGCGATCGGAATACCGGTATATGGGATAAAGTAACTATAGAAAAAACCAAAGGTATTAACATCCAGAATCCACACGTGGTGACGCTTGTTCCCGGAAAACGTTTGCCAGATTCACAACAGAAGCCTGCCATCATTAAAGTTTCTGTAGAAGTTGAAAACCCAACCGGGAAACCAGTTTCCGGTATTTTACAATATCAGATGGCAGGTAAAACGATAAGCAAAACTATCTCTGTTGCTGCAAACAAGAATACTGAGGTTGCCTTTGCAGATCTGGCTTTGGAAAATCCGAAGTTATGGTGGCCCAGTGGTTATGGTAAACAGGATTTGTATCCGATGAACATTAAGTTTATCATTGCAGAACAGGTGTTGGACCAGGAAAATCTGAATGTAGGGATCAGACAGATTGATAATATCTGGAATGAGCATACTCAAAGTATCGGTACCTATGTGAATGGGCAGAAAATTTTTATTAAGGGTGGTAACTGGATTATTTCGGATGCGATGCTGCGGTTTACTGATGCGCGTTATGATGCTGAAATCAGGTATCATAAGGATATGAACCTGAACCTGATCAGAATCTGGGGCGGTGCTATTCTGGAGCGCCCGGAGTTTTATAATGCCTGTGATAAATATGGCTTATTGGTTTTTCAGGATTTTTGGTTTAGTGGCGACTGTAATGGCCGTTGGGTAGATCCAATGAAAAAAGAAGATCAGTGGACCAGGCGGAATTATCCCGATAACCACCCATTGGTATTAACGGCGATAGAAGATCAGGTAAAAATGGTTAGAAATCATGCTTCTCTTGCCTTTTGGTGTGGTGGTAACGAGATTACCCCACCTGACGATATTTTAAATCCGATAAAGAATGACATTTTACCACGCCTTGATGGTACGCGCAAATTTTTTGACTTTTCAAACAGCGATGAAATGTCGTTCAATGCACTGGGTGGAAATGGTGATGGTCCATATGGTATACAAGATCCAAAACATTTCTGGGGGGTAAAGACATTTCCGTATAACTCAGAGGTTGGTTCTGTAGGCGTTGGTGATTACGAATCGCTTGAACGTTTTATGCCAAAAGAAAATATGGTATCGCCACAGTTCGGAAGTAAGCTGGATTCGGTATGGGATTACCATAAATATATTGGTTATGATCAATACATTAATCCTTATGGTAAGGCTAAAGATGCCAGGGATTTTGCAATGAAAGCTCAGCTGGTCAATTACGATCAGTATCGTGCGCTTATGGAAGGTTTTTCAAATAAGATGTGGGACTGGTACACTGGCTCCATTATCTGGAAAACACAAAATCCGTGGACTGCATTACGTGGACAGATGTACGACTATTACCTGGACCCCAATGCCTGTTTGTATGGTCTACGTAAAGGCAGTGAGCCATTACACATCATGATGAACCCATTAGACAGCATGGTAACTGTGGTGAATAACGGACTAACCGACCTGACTAACCTGATGGTTCAGGCAAAGGTTTATGATATGGACGGTAAAGATTATTTTTATTCGCAGGCATTTAATTCTATCGGCTCATCATCAGTACGCAGGTATTTTCCATTAACCGACTTTCTGAAAAAGCTTGATAAAAAAGAAGGTGTTTTTGTTTCATTGAAACTTTTAAATATTAAGCAGCAGGTTATCAGTGATAATATTTACTGGCTTGCAGGTAAGGACGGGGAGTATTCAGGCCTGAAAAATATAAAACAAGCGGCATTAAAAGTTACTGCTGCTAAGCAGAAAAGTAATCAGGTTAGTGTAACGCTGAGTAATCCATCAGGTAACCCGGTGGCCTTTTTTAACCGTGTTGCTTTGATTGAAAGCGGCACAGGCAAACGGATATTGCCGGCATTTTACGATGATAATTATGTGAGCGTTCTTCCTGGGGAAAGCAAAACGATTACCATCGAATATCCTTCCGGCGGAAGTAATTTATCAATCGAATATTACGGCTGGAATGTTGAGCGACAAAAAATAGCCATTCAATAGCTGAAGGCACAAAAAAGGCGATACTGTTTGCAGTATCGCCTTTTTCATTTATCATATTTTCCTGGTTAACTTACCCCATGTAATTTTACTTTCAAGCCATCCATATTATTATTTAACTGCAACTGGCAAGCTAAACGTGAATTAGGTAACAGGTCTGGTAAAGTATCGAGCATGGCGTATTCATCATCCGTCATTTCGTTTAACTTCTCTTCGCCTTCCAAAACATCTACACAGCAGGTTGCACATAGGGCCATTCCGCCACAAGTGGCTAAGATATCGTATTCTGATGCCTTTAGAAATTCCATCAGACTTAAGCCCATATCAGTTGGTGCTTCGTGTTCTGTAACTGAGCCATCCGGCTCCTGCATGTATATTGTAATGTTGTTCTCCATTTTGCTCGCTTATAGGCGCAAAAATAACTAAAACTGCGAAGCATTCATGAATACAATTGAAAAAAACAACAGATTCATAATAGTTTTTATTAAAATAATATTAGCGCAAAGCTTAAAATTCTGAAACTCCGTTTACAGTTGTATATTTCATGGTATACTTAACACCGGGATTCATATAGGAATAAGCACTATGACTCATTAGTGCTGCTTCATGGAAACCGCAAAGAATCAATTTCAACTTATTTGTATAGGTATTAATATCACCAATGGCATAAATTCCCGGTATGTTAGTAGAATAATCATCTACATTAACCTCGATTGCACTTTTACTGATGTTTAGATTCCAGTCTTCAATTGGGCCTAACTTTGGACTTAAACCAAACAATGGAATTAAGTGATCAGCATCTACAACCGTTTTTTCCATGGTACGGTTCTGCACAATCTCCACTTTTTCAAGTTTATCAGTTCCGTGTACAGCCTGTAAATTGCTGTTTAAAACCAGGTTGATTTTTCCGCTTTCTGCCAGAGCCATTACTTTAGCTACCGAATCTGGTGCACCACGGAAGCTTTCACTTCTATGTACCAGGGTAAGTTCAGAGCAAACTTCAGCAAGATAAATCGTCCAGTCTAATGCAGAGTCCCCACCGCCCGCAATTACCATTTTCTCGCCACGGTATTTCTCAGGATCAAGGATCATGTAGTTAACACCCTTGCCGTTTTCAAAATTCTCCAGGTTTTCAACTGCTGGTTTACGTGGTTCAAAACAGCCTAATCCACCTGCAATTACAACCACTTTAGCCTCTATAACAGTGCCCATGTTAGTCGTCAGCACAAAATCGGCTTCACCACGTTTTTCTAAACCTTCGATCCGCTCACCTAATGTAAAGGTCGGATGAAAGGGTTTAGCCTGCTCCATCAGGTTGTCAATTAATTCCTGAGCCAAAACCGATGGATAACCTGGGATATCGTAGATTGGCTTTTTAGGGTAAATTTCAGAAAGTTGTCCACCTACCTGCGGTAGATAATCAATCAGGTGACAACGCATTTTCAATAAACCGGCTTCAAAAATGGCAAATAAACCAACCGGACCGGCGCCTATTACGGCTATATCTGTAGAGATCATTCTAAAAAAATTTGACGCAAAGTTACTAAATAAACCATTACAATGTTTTCTATTTAGAAATATTCTAGATAATTCTGTAATGTTTTTCTATTCAATATTTTATATGCTTTAACTTGAATTAAAGCAAAACTTAATGTTTTTTTAACGTTCAGAGCGAATTATAATTGGTCTATGGGTTTGGTAGATAATGGCGGAGTTTGCATTCTATGTGAACGCATTACTTCACGTGATTGCTTACCAGGACATCCCTAAATTTTGAAATACAAAGCTCCATACATCACTGGCTTCTTCAATCATTTTTGTTGTTGGTTTACCTGCCCCATGGCCCGCTTTGGTTTCAATCCGGATCAACATTGGGTTGTTTCCTTTGTATTTTTCCTGTAATGTAGCCGCGAACTTAAAAGAGTGTGCAGGCACTACACGGTCGTCGTGATCTGCTGTGGTAATCAATGTTGCAGGATAATTTATGCCTGATTTTATGTTGTGTAGCGGAGAGTACCTGATCAGATAATCAAAGTCTTCCTTCTTATCACTTGTGCCATATTCCACTGCCCATCCCCAGCCGACTGTAAACTTGTGGTAGCGAAGCATATCTAAAACGCCTACGGCAGGCAAGGCTACTTTGAACAGGTCGGGACGTTGGGTCATGCAGGCACCCACCAGCAAGCCTCCGTTTGAACCTCCCGAAATGGCAATTTTATCTGCACTGGTATATTTCTCCTTAATGAGGTATTCTGCGGCAGCGATGAAATCGTCGAATACGTTTTGCTTTTTGCTCAGCATTCCACCTTTGTGCCAGGCTTCGCCATATTCACTTCCTCCACGCAGGCTTGGTTGCACGTAAATTCCACCTTTTTCCATAAACAACATTCTTGATAAGCTAAAGGCGGGCGTGAGGCTGATTTGAAATCCTCCATAAGCATATAAGTAAAGAGGATTGTTACCGTCAAGTTGGATTCCTTTTTTATGAACAATAAACATCGGCACTTTCGTTCCGTCTTTAGATGTATAGAATACCTGTTTGGTTTCGTAATTTTCAGTGTTAAATTTCAGCTCTGACTTTTTATACAGCTCAGATTCAGCCTTATTAATTTCATAACGGTAAATTGTTCCGGGTGTAGTAAAATTGGTGAAGGTATAAAAGAACTCTTTATCCTCCTTGTAACCACCAAATCCACCAACGGTGCCAATATCAGGTAATTTCACATCCCTGATTTTTTTGCCCGACAAATCAAACTGAACAATATTTGTACTGGCATCTTTCAGGTATGAAGCCCATAAAAAACCACCTCCGGTACCGATACCTTCGAGCGCAAGTTTAGATTCAGGAATAATCTTTTGCCAGTTTTTGGGATCTGGGTTTTTGGGATCGATTGAAACAACCTGTTTATTTTCGGCATCAAGATCAGTGTTCAGTAATAATTTGTCATCCACATTATCGATAATACTATGGTTATTTTCGTAGCCCTTAACCAATATGGCAAGTTTGCTTCCTGCGGCACTCAGATCCTGATAGTATAGTGCATTTCCTGATGTTCCTGCACTGGCGTATACGATCAAAAAACGTTCATCTTCGGTAACACTGGCTCCAAAATATAAGTTTGGGTTGGTTTTGTCCTCAAAAATCAATTGATCGTCTTTTTGCTGATCGCCGAGTTTGTGATAATATACCTTTTGAAACTTATTGGCTGCTGAAAGATCAGTACCCTTAAACGGTTCATCGAATTTGCTATAATAAAAACCATCGCCTTTCCAGGCTGCACCAGAGAATTTTGTCCATTTTAGTTCATCGCCGAGTTTCATTTTTGATGCCACCTCCATTACATATATATTGCTCCAGTCTGAACCGGCCTGTGCAACAGAATAGGCTACGTATTTTTTATCATGAGAGAAACCCAATAGAGAAACCGCTGCAGTTCCGTCGGCAGTTAAGGTATTGGGGTCAAGAAAAACCTGCTCCATTCCATCCAGTCCTTTTTTTATAAACCAGATACTTTGATTTTGGAGTCCGTTGTTTTTGGTAAAGAAATAGTAATCCCCAACTTTAAATGGTGCTGACTCTTTAGGGTAGTTCCATATTTCTGTCAGCCTTCTCTTCATGTCATCACGATAGGGAATTTGTGACAGGTAGTTTTGGGTAACCTTATTTTCAGCCTCTACCCATGCTTTTGTTTCTGCGGAAGTGTCATTTTCCAACCACCTGTAGGGGTCGGCAACGGTTGTTCCGAAATAATTGTCGGTGGTACTATCTTTTTTCGTTTCAGGATATTTCATTCTTGTGATATTTTCTGCGGGCTTTTTGCTTTCATTACAGGCAAACAGCGTGAATGCAAATAAGCTTAATAGAATTTGTTTTTTCATAGAAAGGAAAATTTATTTACTAATATATGTTTTTCCATTGGGTTGGTTATGCTATGTACCTCAATGTTCATTTGGGGAATTTGTTTTATATTGCAATTGGATGGTGCGACTTCAGACTCCCAACTTTTTCATTTACCTTTGAAGCTGCGCATGGCCAAGAACATTTATTTTGCATCTGATTTTCATTTAGGCACTCCAAATTATGAGGAAAGCCGTGCCCGTGAAGCGCGTATTGTAAGCTGGCTTGAATTTATCGAGCCAAATTGTAGTGAGCTATTCTTAATGGGCGATATTTTCGATTTTTGGTTTGAGTATGCCAAGGTGATTCCCAAAGGTTTTATCCGATTGCAGGGGAAGCTGGCCGCTATGGCCGATTCCGGAATCAAGATTTATTTCTTTAAAGGCAATCACGACATGTGGGTTCGGGATTATTTTGCTCAGGAAATTGGAATGGAGATCATTAGTGATGAGCTGGTGATTGACCGTGGCAATAAAAAATTCTATCTGCATCATGGAGATGGTTTGGGTCCGGGTGATGCCAAATATAAATTCTTGAGAAAAATATTTAGAAGTAAGCTTTGCCAATGGCTTTTCGCGCGGTTGCATCCTAATTTAGGTATTGGAATTGCCAATGCCTGGAGTCAGGGAAGCAGGGCTGCTCAAACGGTGCAAGAAGTTTTTTCGGGTGTTGATCGCGACTGGCTGGCCATTTATGCAAAAGAACAATTGCAGAAACAGCATTTCGATTATTTCATATTTGGGCACAGGCACCTGCCTTTAGATCTTGCCCTGGGAAATGGTAGCAGGTATGTTAACATAGGAGAGTGGTTAACTTACAGTTCGTATGCCGTTTTTGATGGTATTGACTTAAAACTTGAATACTACAAATCATAATAATAGTTTATTCAGGGTTTAATGTTTTCGGCATAGGTTATTTGTGCGTTCAAACTAATTCAGCTTTTTTCCTTATTTTTGCATTTCTTAAGATTTCGGGGTTACTTAATTTTAAGGATTTCAATTAGAATATATTATGTTAGATAAATTAGAAGCTATAAAACTACGTTGGGAAGATGTAGAGGAATCGTTGAGTAATCCGGACGTGATTCAGGATATGAAACGTTTCGCAGCTTTAAATAAAGAATACAAGGATTTAGGCAAAATTGTAGATGAATATAAAGTCTACAAAAATGTGATGAGTAATATTGATGCCAATAAAGAGATTTTAGCGACCGAAAAGGATGCTGAAATGCGGGAGATGGCAAAAGAAGAGCTGGATCTGATGTTGGCTCAGCAGGATGAAATGGAGAGCCGTATCCGGCTGATGTTGATTCCTAAGGATCCGGAAGATGCTAAAAATGCGGTATTTGAGATTCGTGGTGGTACAGGTGGAGATGAGGCTGCGCTATTTGCAGGGGATTTATACCGGATGTACACTCGTTATTTTGAAACCAAGGGCTGGAATGTCGAAACGGTGGATGTAACTGAAGGTACGGCTGGCGGTTACAAGGAGGTGATTTTAAAAGTGAGTGGGGAAGACGTTTATGGTCAGCTAAAGTATGAAAGTGGTGTGCACCGTGTACAGCGCGTACCTGATACGGAAACCCAGGGTCGTGTACATACTTCTGCTGCTTCCGTTGCCGTTTTACCTGAAGCAGAAGAAATCGATTTATTCATTAATCCTGCTGACATTGAATTACAGACATCCCGTTCGGGTGGTGCTGGTGGACAGAACGTGAATAAAGTGGAGACGAAAGTACAGCTCACGCATAAGCCATCTGGAATTGTAGTGGTTTGTCAGCGTGAGCGATCGCAATTGGGTAACCGTATTATTGCGATGGAGATGTTGCGTAGCAAGCTTTATGATATTGAATTGCAAAAGAAAAATGGTGATATAGCGGCTAAACGTAAAACGATGGTTTCTACGGGTGACCGTTCTGCGAAGATCAGAACCTATAATTATCCCCAGGGACGTGTGACCGAGCATCGTATCGGATTGACACTTTATAATCTTCCTACCATTATGGATGGGGACATTCAGGAGATCATTGATGCATTACAGTTTGCTGAGAATGCAGAGAAAATGCAGGAAGGCGCTGGTAATTAGCGCCTTGTGATTTTTTTAAAAAAAAGTTTGCGAATTAAGTTATAGTCTCTATATTTGCATCCTCGAAAGAGAAAGAGGTTCTAACTTTAAAGGAGAACAAAAGGAGTGGTAGTTCAGCTGGTTAGAATGCCTGCCTGTCACGCAGGAGGTCGCGGGTTCGAGTCCCGTCCATTCCGCAACAAAGCCTTAACTTGAAAAAGTTGAGGCTTTTTTGTTTCGATGCCATTTCAATTCTACTTTAGGTTTTTCGATTAGTTTCATGTATTTGCAATAGGTGTTTGGTTCGTGTTTCGCAGTACCATGGCACTTAACAGATAGGTACCACAAAGGAACAAGGTAGGAACAAGAAAGGAACATGCTAGGATCAGGAGCCTATAAAAGTGCCATCTTATTGGGTTGAAGGCCGATTTTGGGTGCTTTTATCCTAGCGGAATGCTGGAAACGGGGTTTTGTGAGTTGGATTTTGGGGTTATTACTGCTTTCGATGTTGGGTGTGCTGTAGCCTGGTGTCGGTGAACCAGGGAATAGAGCGCTTAAATGATTATACCACAAAGACACAAAAGGATACAGGAAAAGTGAAGCTTATATATAGTGTTCTTTTCCTGCCGGGGCTTGCAAACAACCCAAAGCGATAAATGTTTTAATGGCGGTTAAATTTTTCTGGTTGAAAAACAGTGGTTTAGGAGAAAGAAGGAGTTAATAGCTGAAATATATTTTGGGTGGTGGTTATTTTTCCTACCTTTGCACTCCGCTTCGGAGGAAGATGGGGATGGCTGAAGGGCCAGATTGAAAAGAGAAGAAAACGTTAACAGAAAAATAAAAAATTATTTTATTTGGAAGTTAAAAAAAGTTTTCTACCTTTGCACTCCCAACCGAAAGGAAGGGAAGAAA
>NZ_JCASSK010000003.1:0-779817 GCF_059693705.1 Pedobacter sp. A2324
ACAATTGTACCCGACCAAACAGTGACGAATCGACGAATAAACGCCGACCTAAGGGTTATGAGTGTATCCAGATATATAAGCGTCTACACGACTTTTTGCAGCATCAACCGTATGATTGATTAATAGCAATAGATGATGTAAGTTTCTGTTTGAGGGATTGAAAGAATGGACAAGCAGCACGTGTTAAAACAAGCCGATACTACAAAGGACCGTTATGGATTGTTTAAAGTCATTCAAACCATCCTATGATGTTGAGATACATGTGTAGACCGCGTCGATAGTGCCTTAAAAGCACTATGACTAAACAAATTCGCTTTTGTTAAAAATTGTTAACTATATATAGGTAGTGAATTGCTTTGCATAGCTTAGCGGCGAATTGTTTTTATTGATGTTATCGTATTATTAATTATCTTTGCAGAATGTTTAAAGTTAAACACTTAATTATTTTAGTATTTATAGCCGCTTTAGGTATTGCGGGTTGTAAAAGTCGTTTCGAGAAATTGAGAGCGAGTAATGACGTTGCAAAAAAATATCAGGAAGCCCTTCGACTGTACAACAAAAGGGATTACAGTAAGGCACTTGTGCTTTTTGAAGACCTTTCTCAAAAATACCGCGGTCGTGCAGAAGCCGAAGATTTAAATTATTACTACTCTTATACCTTATATAGATTAAGCGATTATACTACTGCAAGATATCAGTTCAAAAGCTTCGCAGATACTTATCCGGCAAGTAAAAATGCAGAGGAAGCCCGTTATATGGCCGCATACTGCTATTACCTGGAGTCACCTGTTTTCTCACTGGATCAGGAGAACACCTATAAGGCTATTGACGCGCTTCAATTGTTTATCAACTTATACCCTACAAGCGACCGTGCAGCGGCAGCAGGCAAGTATATCGCTGATTTGAGAACAAAACTGGAAGACAAGGCTTTTGAAAATGCGAAGATGTACTTAACAACAGGCCCGAGTAATGTAGATAATTACAGAGCAGCAGTTATTGCACTTCAAAACGCACAAAGAGACTATCCGGATATAAAATATGCCGAAGAAATGGATTTCCTAATGATCAGGGCACAATATCTGTATGCTAAAAACAGTTATTTATTCCGTCAGGAAGACCGCTTTAACGAAGCAATCTCTTTATATACTGCTTTTGCTGACAAATATCCCGACAGCCCTTTTTCCAAAGATGCTAAAGGATTAAAAGCTGATGCCGAAGCAGGGATCGTTTTGACAAAACAGGAAATTGCGCTCAATAATAATGAGCAGGAAAAATACAGACAAATGCTGATTAGAACCGGAAAGATTAAAGACACTGTGTCTGCGACTCCTCCAAACAAATCAGAAATAACAAATATTAAAAACAAGTAATACATGAATACTAACAAACCTGCTGTACCAAACACTACAGTTACCAGAAATGTGCACGATTTAGATAGAACTACAGACAATCTTTATGAGTCTTTAGTTGTAATTGCTAAAAGAGCAAATCAGATTTCGAACAACGTTAAAGAGGAGTTGCACGGTAAATTAGCAGAATTTGCATCAAGCAACGATAATTTGGAGGAAATTTTCGAAAACCGTGAGCAAATTGAAATCAGCAAGCACTACGAGCGCATGCCTAAGCCTGTTTTAGTAGCGATGGATGAGTTTTTGAATGGTAAAGTTTACCACAGAAACCCTGCTAAAGAACAAAAATAATATTGGCACAATGCATGGAGTTTGGAGCCGAGCGTTTAGAGTATGCTCTTTGCACTATGCTTTAAACTCCTTGCTTAATGCTCAACAATAAAAACATTATACTTGGCGTTTGTGGCAGTATTGCAGCCTATAAGTCGGCCTTTCTGGTTCGTCTTTTGGTTAAAGCTGGTGCAAACGTCAAAGTTATTTTAACCCCTGATGGCGCAAATTTCATTACGCCACTCACCCTTGCTACGCTTTCTAAAAACCCGGTATACACCCAATACTTCGAAGAAGAAACCGGGGTATGGAGCAACCATGTAGAATTGGGTCTTTGGGCTGATCTCATACTCATCGCGCCCACCAGCGCAAACACACTGGCAAAACTGGCGACCGGAATATGCGATAATCTCCTCACTGCAGTTTATCTTTCGGCTAAGTGCCCTGTTTATGTAGCTCCGGCAATGGATCTCGATATGTGGAAGCACGAAACAACCCAGCAAAACATTGCCAGGGTTACGAGCTACGCAAATACCATCATTTATCCCACAAGCGGCGAACTGGCCAGCGGACTTTACGGCGAAGGTAGAATGGCCGAACCTGAAGAAATTGTTTTATTCTTAACCAATGCCATTAAAAAATCGCTTCCCTTGTTTGGGAAAAAAGCGATGGTAACAGCAGGCCCCACCTATGAAGCGATTGACCCCGTGCGTTTCATTGGCAACCACTCTTCCGGTAAAATGGGTTTTGCCCTTGCTGATGAACTGGCAAGGCTGGGCGCAGAAGTAACTTTGATAGCTGGTCCAACCGCCCAGAAGACTGAACAGTCTTTAAAAAGGGTCGACGTGGTAAGTGCCGAAGAAATGCTGAATGCCTGTTCTTCCCTGTTTCCTGAAACAGATATAACCGTCATGTGTGCAGCCGTAGCAGACTACCGCCCTAAGACGGTTTCAACCCAGAAAATTAAAAAACAGGAAAATGAGCTGGTGCTGGAACTGGAAAAAACAACCGATATACTGGCCTCACTGGGAAAAGTAAAGAAACCCGGGCAGATCCTGGTTGGCTTCGCGCTTGAAACGAACGATGAAGAAAACTATGCCAAGGGAAAGCTGGAAAAGAAAAATCTCGATCTTGTAGTACTCAACTCTTTAAACGATAAAGGAGCAGGTTTTAAATCTGATACCAATAAAATTACTATTTTTAACAAAGCATTGCAACGTACCACCTTTGAAACAAAATCGAAAGTTGCTGTTGCTAAAGACATTTGTGAGGCTATCTTAAAATTGTAAGATGATAAAGAAAATCGTTTGGATATTATTATTGTTGGTTACCGGCAAAATACATGCCCAGGAGCTTAATGCCCGGGTTACAGTTTTGGCACCTCAGGTTTCCAACATTAGCAAACCTGGTTTAGAGGCATTGCAAAAAACAATCCGTGATTTTTTAAACAATAACAAGTTCAGTAATGAAAACTACAGACCCAATGAACGTATAGATTGCAGTTTTATCATTACCATCAATTCATGGGATGGCGGATCAGGATATACCGCTGAAGCACAGATTCAAAGTAGCCGACCTGTTTTTAACAGTACTTATAACAGCACTTTGTTGAATATGAGCGATAAAAACTTCGACTTCAGTTTTAATGATGGTTCTACCATAGATTTTTCAGACCAGAACTACATTTCCAATATCAGTGCCTTGCTCTCCTACTATGCTTATACTATTATTGGATTAGATAAAGACAGCTTCGCCCGTATGGGAGGAACACCATACTTTAAAAAAGCACAGAATATCATTAACCTCGCTCAGGCTTCAGGAAACACCGGCTGGAAAGCAGCCGACGGACTTAGAAATCGTTTCTGGTTCAATGAAAATGTTCTAAATCCGGTTTTCAAAGAGTTAAGGAATTTCATTTACAGCTACCACCTTAATGGCCTGGATCAATTAACCGATAACGACAAGGGCCTTACGCAAATAGTGGCAGCGTTGCCTGCGTTACAGGAAATGGATAAACAAAAGCTGGGCTCTATTTTTCCAAATGTCTACTTCGCATCAAAAGCCGAAGAAGTAACCAATGTCCTGTCTAAACTGAATACGCAGGAAAGAATCAAAGCTTACAATATGCTGGCCGAAATTGATCCTGCAAATATCGGAAAATACGAGGGACTAAAACAATAATCAATAGATTTCCTGGCCTGATGCAGAGGCGAATCCATGTTCCTGAGCTCCATGGGAGCAAAAAAACTGAACATCAATAATTTTTTTCTAAAATATTTTGTTTATACGAATATCTTCGTACATTTGATTACGAAATAATTCGTACAACTTGTAACAATATGACTGCTAGCAATATCAAACCAACAGAAGGCGAAATGGAAATCCTGCAGGTGCTTTGGCAAAGAGACCGGGCAACTGTGAGGGAAGTTCATGAAGCGCTGAATAAAAAAGATGCCGGATATACCACCACTTTGAAACTGATGCAAATCATGCACGAGAAAGGTATGGTAGAAAGAGATACCAATCAGAAAACACACATTTATAAGGCAATTGTAAACCAGGATAAAACGGAAAAACAACTGGTAAATAAAATGATTGATAATGTTTTCAATGGTTCAGCTGCAAGGCTTGTGATGCAGGCACTGGGCAATCACAGTGCAAGTGCCGATGAAATTGATGAAATTAAAAAATATTTAGATAGCCTGAAATAAGTCGAAGAACCCAAAAATCACCATTATGGAAACTTTAGTACAACAATTTGTTAAAGCATTTGGTTGGAGTATATTGAACTCCCTCTGGCAAAGCGCCATCATTTATGGTATCCTATTCATTATCATGCTTAGCCTGCCTAAGCTAGCTGCCAAACACAAGCACAACCTCGCTTTTGGTTCAATTATCTTCATGTTTGCAGGTTTTGCCTATAATTTTTTTCAGCAAATTATGATTACCGCACCTAAGCAGTCTCCCGGGCTTAGCACAGATCAAATTCAGGCGTACCAGTATTTCAACAACCTCCCTCCTAGTTTCGCCAGCAGGGCAGAGCAATATTTCCCTGTAGTGGTTACATTTTATATCATTGGCATTTTATTACAGCTTTTCGTAATCGCAAAAGGCTATAAGCAACTGTCGAAATTAAAAAAGGATAGCCTGGGCATTGTTCCTGATGAATGGAAAGCCATATTTGCTCACGTAACAGAGAAGCTTAATATTAAAAAGCAGATACAGTTTAACCTGTCAGCTTTAGTTAATGTTCCTTTAGTAATTGGCTACCTGAAGCCGGTGGTATTGTTTCCTGTTGCCTTGGTCAATCAATTGGATCATGATCAGGTAGAAGCGATATTGATCCACGAACTCTCTCATATCAGAAGAAACGATTTTCTGTTAAATCTGATCAAAACAGCTATTGAAACGTTGCTTTTCTATAATCCATTTGTATGGATGGCCGGCAGGTTTATCCACATCGAACGCGAACATGCCTGCGATGATCTGGTACTGAAAATTACCGGCAAACCACTGAACTATGCACATGCGCTGCTCAAGCTGGAACTTCTTAAAGATAAATCGAGCCCTGCATACGCAATGGCTGCAACAGGGAAAACACAAAATTTATATCAACGCATTAAAAGAATAACCAATATGAAAACGAATTATTTAAATGCAAAACAACAAATGGCTGCCCTTACCCTGGGAATAGCCTGTATTTTCTCGATTGCATGGATTAATCCCGCAGAAAAAACCAAGGATAATAAAAAGTCTGTGGTTGAACAGGTGATAAGTTCTAATGATAAATCGAATGATTTACAAACAATCATATTCCAGGATACTACTAAAAAACGCAAATTAAAAATAGTCACCATAGATAAAAATGGGAACAGAACAGAATACAGTTCTATGAAAGAAATCCCGGATAGCATCAAAAAGGATCTTGATGCGAATGAATTATTTTCAGGTCGGAATGTCTTCCGCATCACTTCTGATTCTGGTTTCAAATTCCGTGATTCGGTTTTCCATGCTAAAATATATAAACAGTTCAATTCTCCCGAGGCCCAGGCTAAATGGAAAAAATTTGGCGAAGACTTAGCAAAAAAGTATAATTCGCCAGAAGAACAAGCGAAATGGAAAAAGTTCGGTGAAGATGTGGCAAAGGAATATTCTTCACCCGAAGCACAGGCAAAATGGAAGAAATTTGGTGAAGATATCGCTAAAGAATACAACTCGCCTGAAGCACAGGCTAAATGGCAGAAGTTTGGTGAAGATGTTGCAAAACAGTATTCGTCGCCTGAAGCCATTGCTCAGTTTGAGAAATTGGGTGAGCTGGTTGCTGCCTTGCCAAATGTTGAAAATCTCAAAGGAGATACTAAGGTGAGACTTTATTCAGGCGACAATTACGCAAAACTGAAAGACCTGAGGCGTTTGAAGATTGATACTGCCTTCAACAACAGCCGGGAGATCTATACCTTTGATTCAAATAATGGTAACGTACTCTACCTGAATGAAGATTCAAGGAAGCTTAAAAATTCCGAAGAGTATAAAAAACTTAAGGAAAAATTCGATAAAGAAGTGAAAGAACTTAAAGCGAAGATGGAAAAATCGGAGCAAAAAGAAAAACCTAAAAACTAAACAAACCGAACAAAGTGATACAGCGGAGAAAATTCTCCGCTGTTTTTGTTTTATACTGGCTGTTGAAATAACTTTTAGTATTTTCGTAACCAAGTATGCTACAAAAACTTTCTATTCGTAATTACGCATTAATCGATAGCCTCGATATCGGATTTGATAAAGGATTGAATATCATCACCGGAGAAACAGGTGCTGGAAAATCCATTATACTAGGTGCATTATCACTTATTTTAGGACAGCGGGCGGAGAGCAAATATTTCTTTAATCAAGATAAAAAATGTGTTATTGAAGGAAATTTTGTGCTTGCCGATGAAAATTTAAAAGAAATATTTGAGGAGTACGACCTGGATTTTGATCGGGAAAGTATACTTCGCAGGGAGATCTCAATAGATGGAAAATCAAGGGCCTTTATCAATGATAGCCCGGTAAACTTAGCTACGTTGAAACAAATTGGCGAAAAGCTGATCGACATCCATTCCCAGCATGCAACCCAGGAAATTAATGATGCATCTTTTCAGTTGCTTATTGTAGATGCGTTGTCCAGCCACCATACTTTGCTCGCCGATTATCGCTTGGGTTTTAAAAGACTCAGGCAAGAGCGCAATCGCTTGAAAACACTGATAAGTGATGCAGATGAGGCCAGAAGCAAGCAAGACTATGAACAGTTTCTATTTAACGAGCTGGAGCAAGCTCAGCTGAAAACCGGAGAACAGGAGGAGCTGGAGATTGAACTTGAAAAGCTTACTCACGCAGAAACGATAAAAAGGGCGTTGCTCACAGCTACAGGCCTATTAACTGAGAGCGAGCCGTCTGGTTTGCAAATGTTGAAAGAGGCCCAACTACAACTGCAGGGTGTGGAGAGATTCGATCCGACGATCAATACACTTTATGAGCGACTTAAATCATCTATTATTGAAATTAAAGATATTGCCGATGAGGTTTCAGTTATCGAGGAGAATACCCTCCATAGCGCCGGGCGTTTAGAAATCATCAACCAGCGTTTAGATTTGTTCTATTCTCTGCAGCAAAAGCACCGCGTAAGCAGTAATGACGAATTATTGGCGCTACAGCATCAGCTGGAACAAAACCTGAACCAATTGCTTTCATCGGATGAAAATATCGAAAAACTGCAAAAGGAAATTGAAGTGCTTAAAACAACGCTTACCAAGCAGGCAAACCAGTTAACCCAAAACCGCAAAAAAGCCATTAAGGTGGTTGAGGATGAAACCAGTAAAACCCTTAAAAATGTTGGTATGGCCAGTGCCCGTTTGGTACTGGAACAAAAGCCTCTCAGCGAGTTGGGCAAAGATGGTTTGGATGAAATTACTTTATTGTTTACGGCAAATGCCGGTCAAAGCCCTGCGCCTGTAAATAAAGTCGCTTCAGGAGGTGAACTATCCCGTTTGATGCTGGCGATTAAAGCATTGCTGGCGAAACACACCTCACTCCCAACCATTATTTTCGATGAAATCGATACAGGCATTTCAGGCGAAACGGCCTTGAAAGTTGGAGAAGTCATATCGGCACTTGGAAAAAATATGCAGGTAATTTCAATTACTCACCTTCCACAGATTGCTGCTAAAGGAGAATCTCATTACTTCGTGCATAAGAATGAGTCTGGAGGTAAAACAACCACCGGTATTCGTAAACTGAAACAAGGAGAACGCGTGGCCGTTATTGCAGAGATGTTGAGCGGAAGAAATCCTGGTGCTTCGGCAATAGAAAATGCGAAAGAATTATTAAGGTAAATATTTTTTTCATAAAACTAATTATTTAGTTATTTTTAAGGAATGAAGTCTTTACTTTTCTTTATTCTTCTCCTTGCCTGCTACGTAGTTCAAGCCCAGCAAACCATTACCTTAAGCGGAACCATTAAAGACAAAAATGGCGAACCACTTCCTGGAACGGGTGTGTATGTAAGCGACTACAAAATTGCTACATCTACTGATGATAAAGGTAGATATGCCCTTAAATTAAAAGCTGGAAACTATAATATCCTGGTACAATTACTTGGTTTTAAGGCCACTAATAAAAATGTAGTGATCAACGATCAACCTGTAAACCTCAATTTCACTTTAGAACAAAGTGAAACACAATTGTCGGATGTAACCATAAAACCTGATCCTAACCGCTTACATTATCTAAATACCTTTAAAACCTATTTTATCGGCTTAACTGAAAATGCTCAGAAATGTAAAATGCTTAACAGCGAAATCCTGCGTTTTGATTACGATAATGAAAAAAGAACCCTAACCGTTCAGTCCGACGAATTTCTGATCATAGAGAACAAAGCGTTAGGATATAAAATCAAATATCTCATTAAAGAATTTCAATACGATTACAAAACCAGAATTGTTTATTATGAAGGTTATCCTAATTATGAAGACCTTCCGGGCACAGACAACCAGAAGAAAAAATGGGCGATCAAAAGATCAGAAGCCTATAATGGCTCGTCACAACACTTTTTTAGTGCCTTATTCAACAACACGATTAAAGAAGAAGGGTTCATCATCAATAAACTGATCAGAAATCAGGTTCAGGAAAATCTTGCAGATAGCATTATCCAGGCACAGGTTGGTGGATTTACCTCTACTCTGCTTACCCTGCCAGGCACACACCAGTTTGGTTCACCGAAAACTACAAATACTGCGGTTACTATTTCGAAACCCAAACAGTCGAAAGGCTTTGCAGCACTAAATAGGGCGGAAATTTTAACAGACACATTAGTTCACCGTTATAATGATCAAATTAAAAAGATAGATTTCACAAATGTACTTTATGTGATCTACACCAAAGAGCGCGAAAGCTCAGGTTTTAAAGCCCGTATTGGCATGCCGGTGAACAGGCCATCAGAATTGAACAATACTCAGATCTCTTTGATCAACATGACATCCCCGCCGGCATATTTTTATAAAAATGGTAGTGTTTACAACCCCCGTGCAATGCTTTATGAAGGTTACTGGGCCTGGGAAAAGATAGCAGATAGCGTTCCAATGGATTATATACCAACAGGAAAATAAGCCCTGAAGTGTTAAAATTGTTAAATATATTTGAACATTTTAATAAATATTCCGCCTTTTGGCTACATTCGTCATTATGTATAAACGCCTTTTAGTCGCCCTGCTATTCTTCATTTTAGGCGCTAATGCACTTGCACAAAACACGTTCTCCATCAGTGGCATTGTTAGGGATAAAAAGGACGGCTTGCCGGGGGCAAGCATATACCTGAGTGGGTACAAAGTTGCTACTGTAGCTGACAACAACGGGAGGTTTAAGCTCACTAACCTGAAACCCGGAAGCTACGATTTACTTGTACAGATTGTTGGATACCTGCCCTATTCCAAAAGTGTTATTATATCAGACAAATCAGTAGAGGTTGATCTGGTACTGAAAGAAAATGTTGCGCAACTTGATGAGGTTACGGTTCGGGCAGATCCCAATCGTCAGAAATATATTAACCAGTTTAAGGAATTTTTCATCGGAAAAACTCCAAATGCAACGCAATGCAGAATTTTAAATCCACAGGTCTTGAACGTAGATTTTGATATTACCAAAAGTACACTCACTGTTTCTACAACTGAATTTCTGGTCGTGGAAAACAAAGCTCTGGGATATCGCTTAAAGTACATGCTCGACCATTTCGAATATAACTCGAGAACACACATCATTTATTATTCAGGGCATCCTTTTTTCGAGGAATTAAAAGCATCCGCAGCCAAAAAAAAGAAATATATCGCCGCACGTGAGGTTGCCTACTATGGTTCATCACAACATTTTTTCAGGTCACTGTATGCAGGTAAAAGCCAGGAAGAAGGATTTATTATCAACAAAATGGTAAAGATCCCAAACCCAAACCGATATCCTGAATACCTCATCAATGGTAACCTGGAAAAAATTAAAGCCGTGGCTGAGAAAACAGGAATCAGGCAAAACAAAGGAAAGATAGATACTGCTTTACTGGCGTTCTGGACCAAACAAAAGGAAATGCCAAGAACTATTGATAAATTCTCAAGGGCCGATGTACTCACGGATACGCTGGTACACTACTTTAATCAAAACCTCAGATACCTGAACTATACCGACGGTTTACTGATTCAATATACCAAAGAAAAAGAATCTCTTGCTTATTCTAAAACAGGTTTCTGGATTTTCAGACCCTTAGATGTACCCGAAAATGAGATCTCTGTGGCCAACTTAACTGAAGGACCTGTTCGGTTCTACGAAAATGGCGGTATCTATGATTCGCGTTCATTACTCTATGAAGGCTATTGGGCATATGAAAAAATCGCAGATATGGTACCCATGGATTACATTCCGCTACCTAAGAAATAAGAACATCTGAGATGGATGCGCTGAAAGTGATTGAATTATTTTATAGCAAATTGTTGAAAAGTAGCCTTACCTAGCCGATCAAATTGCTAACTTTATTAGTAATTTTAGATCATGATTGGTGACGAAGAAAAACAATATTTTAAGGGAAGAGGCGCTCAGGTAAATCCGCATAACAGATTTCTAAAAGATGTTTACGTAAAAGAACATGATGAAGGGATTGATGATTGGGAAGAAAGTGATCGCAAAACAACCTTCCTCTTTGAAAATTCGAAGACTATAGTAAACAAAGTGGATAGCCCGGATGTGGGCATGGCTTATTCACTGAACCCATATCAGGGCTGCGAACATGGCTGTACCTATTGTTACGCACGAAATTCTCATCAGTACTGGGGCTATAGTGCAGGCCTGGAATTTGAGCGGAAAATTATCGTAAAAAAGGATGCCCCTGCCCTATTCAAGAAATTTCTGGAGAAAAAAGGTTGGGATGCCGCCACGATTTCCTTATCTGGCAACACCGATTGTTATCAACCTGCCGAAAGACAATTTAAACTCACCAGACAGCTTTTAGAAATAGCGCTCGAATATAAACAGCCAATAGGCATGATCACCAAAAACTCGCTTATTCTGCGCGATCGTGATATTCTGCAGGAAATGGCCAAACTTAACCTGTGTATGGTTTATGTTTCCATCAATAGTTTGAATGAGGAATTAAGACAGGTAATGGAACCACGCACCACTACAGCAAAACAACGGCTTAGAGTTGTTGAGGAACTGAGCAAAGCCGGAATTCCGATGGGCGTGATGGTTGCGCCGCTCGTGCCCGGCTTAAGTGATCATGAAATTCCAAATATTCTTAAAGCAATAGCCAGTGCGGGCGCTGTTAAAGCAGGTTATACCGTGGTCAGATTAAACGGCGCGATCGGGCAGATATTTGAAGACTGGCTCCGGAAGAACTTTCCTGAAAGGTTTGATAAGGTGTGGCACATGATCCAAAGCTGTCATGGCGGCAATGTAAATGACAGCAGATTTGGCGACAGGATGCGGGGTGATGGAAATATTGCCAAAATGATTCGCGACAATTTCAGGCTGCATAGCCGGTTAAACGGATTAAACCAAAACGATATCATATTAGATCATACACTTTTCAAAGTTCCCAGGAGTCAGATGACCTTGTTTTAGCATCACCATAACGTCAATAAATTTAGCTAAGCTTGAAAAAACCACCTCTTTCACTTAGTTTAGGTGCATGAAGATTGCACTTATTACCTACCTGGATCTGGGAGCCTACGACAGCGAAACTGTTGAATCGGAAGACGACAAACTCCTTGGATTTTTAAAAGCCAAAGGTTTAGATATAGAAGAAGTAATATGGAATGATCCGGCAGTTAATTGGGATGATTATCAACTTGCCATTTTAAAATCTCCATGGGACTATTTCGATCTCATTCAAGACTTTTATCAATGGCTTGATCTACTGGAACAAAAAAGCATCAGACTATTAAATCCTGTCAATACCATTCGCTGGAACAGCAATAAACATTACCTCAAAGAAATTGAACAGGCAGGATTGAAAATTACACCTGGTGTTTTCGTAACCGCAGCCGACCAGATAGATCTAAATGATTTTTTTGAAAAATTTAATTCGGATAAGCTGATCGTAAAACCTTGTATCAGTGGAGGTGCGAAAAATACCTTTAAGGTAACGAAGGCCAACGTAACAGAAATCCACGAAATATTGAATGAATTAAAGAAGAAAGAAGATTTTATCATTCAGCCATTTTTGCCTGAGATTCTGGAAAGTGGAGAATGGTCGTTTGTATTTTTCAATGGAAAATATAGTCACACCTTAATCAAAAAAGCGAAGGCAGGAGACTTTAGGGTGCAACCTGCACATGGCGGCTCTGTCCATCCGCAACATCCTGAACCTTGTATTATCGAAACAGCTGCGAAATATGTAAACCAGTTTGCCAAAAATTGCCTTTATGCACGTGTTGACGGAACTTTCGTCCAGGACGAATTTCTATTGATGGAGTTGGAACTTATAGAGCCGTTTCTTTTCCTGAATACTGATCCGCAAAACTATGAGCGATACTACCAGGCGTTAATGGAGCTCATATAATAACGCCGCAAATAAGCGATGATAGCTTAAAATGCTAAAGGGCTTCAATATTGATTATGATATTATCTCGCTCCAAGCACCTGCACCCAGTAAATACCAGATTTTGCTGCGCCCATTTCTTTGAAGGATGCATTCATGATGTTTTTGCAATGACTTTCGCTTTTAATCCAATCGGTAAAAACCTGCGCTTCTGTCGTTTGTCCTTCAGCAAGGTTTTCACCAACGGTTAACCAGACATAACCTGCAGCCTTTGCCCTGTCGCCCACAGTTTCGCCCTTACCGGAAGTATGTACCAATTGCTTAATAGATGCCATGTAGTTGCTTTGATAAATCGCAGCTGAAGCTAAATTAGCATTCCAGGTTACTGCAGCTACGGCAGGCATCGGGGTTGTACCGCATGTACAGCCTGCCAGTCTTGTATCATTCACCAGTTTTAAAAGGGCATCATTGTTAATATTTGTCGTAGTCGATGCTTCGATTTTTAAGGTTGTGGAAGCTTCTGAAGCAGAAGTGTCAGTTCCTTTCTTGCAGGATGAGGCAAAGCAAAGCACCACAAGGCACATCATTTGGTTAGTTAAAGATTTCATTAGAAAGTTTGTTTGTCGAAAGATACAGCGATTTTTGAGAAATATTTACGCCCAAACAAAAATATTCACATTTCTGGATGTGATTAAGCAAAAAAACTCCCAATTTTCATTGGGAGTTTTTCATTTTATTTACTGGAAGAATCTTCCTCTTTAGGGGCTTCCTTTTCTTTTTCACCTTTTTTATGCACAACTGAAATCACTTCAGTTGTTTTATCATAATCAATTTCCAAAACATCTCCTTCAGTAAGCTCGCCCTTCAAAATCTCTTCTGCAATCGGATCTTCAAGATATTTCTGAATTGCCCTTTTCAACGGACGGGCGCCGAAGTTGCTGTCAAAACCTTTCTCCGCTATATATTCTTTAGCGTTTTCAGTTAAGGCAATTTCATAACCCAATGTATGAACACGACCAAATAATGCTTTCAATTCAATATCGATAATTCTGAAGATTTCTTCCTTACCCAGGCTATTGAATACTACAACATCATCAACACGATTTAAAAACTCTGGTGCAAAAGCACGTTTCAATGCGCTCTCTATTACACCACGGCTATGCTGCTCTGCCTGGTTAGTTTTCGCTGAAGTAGAGAAACCAACACCCTGACCAAAATCTTTAAGCTGACGGGCACCTATATTTGAAGTCATAATGATGATTGTATTTCTAAAATCAACCTTACGTCCTAAACTATCAGTTAACTGACCTTCGTCTAAAACCTGTAATAAGATGTTAAATACGTCAGGATGCGCTTTTTCGATCTCATCCAGTAAAATTACCGCATAAGGTTTTCTTCTTACTTTTTCAGTTAACTGTCCACCCTCTTCGTAACCAACATATCCCGGAGGCGCACCCACTAATCGTGATACAGCAAATTTCTCCATGTATTCACTCATGTCGATCTGAATCAATGCATCATCACTATCGAACATAAAGCGTGCAAGTTCTTTCGCTAACTCCGTTTTACCCACACCGGTAGGACCTAAGAATATAAATGAACCAATTGGTTTTTTAGGGTCTTTTAATCCTGCTCTTGTACGCTGAATGGCTTTCGTTAATTTTTTGATCGCATCATCCTGACCAATAATCTTCTCAGCAACCTTATCGTACATATTCAAAAGCTTCTGGCTATCTGTTTGTCCAACGCGCTGAACCGGAATACCAGTCATCATGGCTACAACTTCAGCTACGTTATCTTCCGACACCTCGTAACGCTTGGTTTTTGTTTCAGCTTCCCATTCGGCTTTAGCCTTATCTAATTCCTCAATCAGATTTTTCTCTGTGTCACGCAGTTTTGCTGCTTCTTCATATTTCTGACTGCGAACAACCTTATTCTTCTCAAGCTTGATATCTTCAATTTTAGCTTCGATATCAATAATATTCTGCGGAACGTGAATGTTAGTTAAATGCACTCTTGATCCCGCCTCATCCAAAGCATCAATGGCTTTATCAGGTAAGAAACGGTCAGAAATGTAACGTGAGGTTAAAGTCACACAAGCTTCAATCGCGTCCTGAGTATAAGTTACACCATGGTGCTCCTCATATTTATCTTTAATACGCGTTAAAATTTCAATGGTTTCGTCTGGTGTAGCCGGCTCAACCATCACCTTCTGAAAACGGCGGTCTAGCGCACCATCTTTCTCGATATACTGGCGATATTCATCTAATGTAGTCGCGCCGATACATTGAATTTCGCCCCTTGCTAAAGCAGGTTTGAACATATTCGATGCATCCAGCGAGCCCGAAGCGCCACCTGCGCCAACGATAGTGTGAATCTCATCAATGAATAAAATTACATCAGTAGATTTTTCCAGCTCGTTCATCACCGCTTTCATACGCTCTTCAAACTGACCACGGTATTTTGTACCCGCTACCAGTGAGGCAAGATCAAGTGTGACAACACGTTTTCCAAAAAGTACACGCGATACTTTACGTTGAACGATGCGTAAGGCCAAACCTTCAGCAATTGCCGATTTACCAACACCTGGCTCACCTATTAAAATAGGATTGTTCTTTTTTCTACGCGACAGAATCTGTGATACACGCTCGATCTCTTTTTCGCGGCCAACAATCGGATCCAGACGACCCTCTTCTGCTGCCTTGGTTAAATCACGACCGAAGTTATCTAAAACAGGTGTTTTAGATTTAATATCGGAAACTTTCTTAGGGGCACTAAAGCTCTCCTCTTCACGATAATCATCATCGCCTCCTGTAGATGCGCTGTTTGAAATATCGTCCCTAAAACCATTTTTGTTCACCTCTACCTCCTGTTTAAATACATCATAAGTAACACCATACTGCAATAGTATCTGTGAGGCGATGTTATCATCATCTCTAAGAACAGACAGCAATAAGTGTTCGGTTCCAATTAAATCGCTTTTAAATATCTTAGCTTCTAAGTAAGTAATCTTTAAAACTTTTTCGGCTTGTTTAGTTAAAGGAATATTACCCAGATTAACTGTTACACTCGAAGTACCGCGAACGGCATCTTCAATTGAGCGGCGCAATTTACCAGTATCAACTCCCAACGATCGTAAAATCTTTATAGCCATACCATCGCCTTCGCGGATGAGGCCCAATAATAAATGCTCGGTTCCAATGTAATCGTGCCCTAAACGCAGCGCTTCCTCTCTACTGAAAGAGATCACATCTTTAACCTGTGGTGAAAATTTTGCTTCCATAATTCCTTTCTTAACAGCTACGTCCCTAAACTATAAAATTAATTATAAATAGCGTACTTACTGTTTTCTTTATTTTATCAACAATTGCGCCATGTAGGTGTATAAACACCCTTTTACTCGTATTAACTTGCTCAATACTTACCCAGGAATAACGACGGTAATAATATTTTAGCCTTTATCTATCTACGTAATAAGTGTTTTTTAAGTTTTAAAAACACATTTATTGCAGGAAGTTTAAACTGATTTGATCAATGTCTGTGTATTGTAAGTATTTCATCAGCCAATGAAACTGACAATTTGTAACTTTTCACTAAGGCAATTTACAATTTTTGACAGGAAAACAAAAAAATCTGACATCAATTGCGGACCGAGTAAGTGAATTACAACCTTGAAAAGACGAATTTTCCATTAACTTAAAGTTCCCATCGAAATAACCTTAACAATACCGTTTTGTTTTAGAACAATGCTGTTGTTAATAAGAAAATAATCTTCATTAAACCTTCATAATCGATATCTACTTTTGTTTCAGAGAGCGTTAATTAAGAATGGGGGCTAGATTGTCATGATCTGGCTCCCTTTTTTTTTTGCAACAATCAGCCACTAATCGTTTTGAGTGAAAGTCTGAAGAAATTTCAGAGGTGTATCAGGGAAAGCGGACGGCAACTCATAAAGGCATGTTTTAGGTTATTTGACAAAAATCAAAAAGCTTTTTAAGCTTATAGAATCTGCGCATACAAATTTCCCGTATGTACACTAAAATTAAATCGCATTAATGTCCTTCTTTGCATACCGCTTCGTGATTATGATGATGTTGCTCACCGCTTTTGCAGGAAGAATTACTGTTTACGCGCTGACAGAATCAAAATTGTTAACAGAAGTTTCCAAAAATGATTCCGGCGAAAAACAGGAAAAGGAAGATTCAACGGAAGACAAAGTAAAAATCACCGACATTATAGTACCTACCGGATTTAAATTTGAATTCATCAATACCAAAAATCAAGCATCGACTTTATTTGCAAATAATTTCAATCTTACCATTTGTCACCTTCCTATTTTGATTCAGCCGCCTAAAAACCAGGCCTGTTAATCTGATACAATTCCATTTTTTTCTATTAAAACCTTATTGAAATGATAAAACTTAAACACTTTATCATTGTGGCTTTGTGTGCCATAATGAGCCCGATTATATTTACAGCCTGTAAAAAAGACAGAGGCAACGACCAGGAAATGTTAACTGCCGGACCTGACCTAAATTTTTATGCATTAACCTCTGATAGCAAGTTACTGTTGATTAATGCCAAAAATCCATCTGCAGTTGTCTCTCAGGTGAGTATTTCGGGGTTACAAACCGGAGAATCCATTTTGGGAATTGATTTCAGACCAGCAACAGGTCAGCTTTATGGCATAGGAAGCACTAGCCGCTTGTATGTTATTGATCAAAAAACCGGGGTTGCAAGATCTATTGCCACGGCAGCATTCACACCTGCTATTTCAGGTTCATCAGTAGGATTCGATTTTAATCCTACTGTAGACCGGATTCGCCTGGTAACGAACACAGGTCAAAACCTGCGTTTAAATCCGGAAACAGGTACAGTTGCAGCAACAGATGGGTCAATTAACGGGGCTACCAATGCACGTGTAGCGTCTGTAGCTTATACCCAAAACAAAGCCGGAGCAACAACAACCGTGCTTTTTGATATAGATGCAGCAACAGACAAACTTTACAAACAAGATCCGCCAAATGATGGAAAACTGGTTGAAGTAGGTTCGCTTGGATATGATGTTGATGAAACAGGTGGTTTTGATATTAATCCTGATGGTACCGCAGCAATTGCCGCAATGACCAGTGCTGGTGTTTCCGCATTATATACTATCGACTTAAATATGGGAAAAGCAGCTAAAATTGGCAATATAGGTGCAACAATTACTGCCATTGCTATCCCGACGGAAGCCGTGGCATATGCGGTTTCAAACAATAATGAATTGCTCATTTTCAATCCCTTTGCTTCAACACCGGCAATCAGTACCAAAACCATTTCAGGTATTCAAACTGGTGAGAGTATTTTAGGAATCGATATGCGCCCTGTAAACGGACAATTATACGCTCTGGGAAGTACCAGCCGTATTTATACCATCAATGCATCATCTGGTGCAGCAACCTTGGTAGGTACTGGTCCGCTAAGTACACTGCTTACCGCCACACAGGTTGGTTTCGATTTCAATCCATTTGCCGACAGGATCAGAATAGTAGGCATCAATGGGCAGAATTTCAGAATTAACCCGGTAGATGCTTCGTTAACTGTTGACGGCATGATATCAATAACCACTGCAGCCATATCAGGCTCAGCATATACTAATAACTTCGCCGGAACCGCTACGACAGTGTTGTACGACATCGATTCGACAGGTGACAGGCTCTATAAACAAGACCCGCCAAACGCTGGAACATTGGTAGATGTGGGTGCGCTAGGTGTGAATGTTGAAGCCAATAATGGTTTTGACATCGGCGGCACTAGTGGCCAGGCTTATGCACTGCTTACTGTAGGTGGAACCCAGAAAATTTATAGCATTAACTTAACAACAGGCGCGGCAACCGCAGGTGCTACCATTGGCACAGCTGCCAGAGGATTCGCACTCGGTTTAGGCTTTTAATTCATAAAGTTAACCAGTAAAAAAAGCGGCAGTTCTAGAGAACTGCCGCTTTTTTTATGAAACATCAGGGTACGCTAAACAACTCCCCAACAAAGTGATCAAATTTTATCCTTTTTTCTTGGCGGTGTTCTATCTTTGTGCGAATTGGAACAACAGATACATACTACCTAAATACTGATCGCCGTTTCAAAAAACATGTAAAAATTTATAAATCAATATGTCTGACGAGAAGATAATATTTTCAATGGCAGGAGTAAATAAAATTTACCCTCCACAAAAACAGGTTCTAAAAAACATATACCTTTCCTTCTTTTACGGTGCCAAAATTGGTGTAATCGGTTTAAATGGCTCAGGTAAATCATCATTACTGAAAATCATTGCCGGCCTGGATAAGTCATATCAGGGCGAAGTGGTGTTCTCTCCGGGTTACTCTGTAGGGTACCTGGCGCAGGAGCCGATTCTGGATCCTGATAAAACTGTACGTGAAGTCGTGGAAGAAGGTGTTGCCGAAGTGACTGCACTTTTGAAAGAATATGAGGAGGTAAACGAAGCATTTGGCTTGGAAGAAAATTACTCCGACCCTGATAAAATGGATAAGCTGATGGCCCGCCAGGGTGAGCTTCAGGATAAAATTGATGCATCAGGTGCCTGGGAACTTGATTCTAAGCTGGAAAGAGCAATGGATGCACTTCGTTGTCCTGATCCTGAAACCAAAATAGGCGTACTATCAGGTGGAGAACGCCGCCGTGTGGCCATGTGCCGTTTGTTACTCCAAAAACCAGACGTATTGTTACTAGATGAGCCTACCAATCACCTTGATGCAGAAAGTATAGATTGGTTAGAGCAGTTCCTGCAAAATTACGAAGGTACTGTTATTGCAGTAACCCACGACAGGTACTTCCTGGATAACGTAGCAGGCTGGATATTAGAACTCGACCGTGGTGAAGGTATTCCATGGAAAGGAAATTACAGCAGCTGGCTGGACCAGAAAGCCAAGCGTTTATCTCAGGAAGAAAAAACCGAGAGCAAACGCCAGAAAACGCTTGAGCGTGAATTGGAATGGGTGCGGATGGCGCCGAAAGCGCGCCATGCAAAATCCAAAGCACGTTTAGCTAATTACGATAAGCTGGCCTCTGAAGACGGAAGAGAAAGAGAAGATAAACTGGAACTATTTATTCCTGCAGGTCCCCGTTTGGGTAATGTGGTGATTGAGGCTACCAACGTAACGAAGACGTATGGCGATAAAGTATTGTTTGATAACCTGAATTTCTCGCTTCCTCCTGCGGGTATTGTTGGAATCATAGGCCCCAATGGTGCAGGTAAAACCACGCTATTCCGTTTAATAACCGGTCAGGAAGAGGCTGATAACGGTACGTTTCGTGTTGGCGAAACTGTAGAGTTGGGCTATGTGGATCAGATGCACAATGATCTGGATGCAGATAAAACTGTTTACGAAAATATTACTGATGGCCTGGACAATATCCAGTTGGGTAATAAAGCTGTAAATGGCCGTGCCTACGTTTCTAAATTCAACTTCAATGGTGGCGATCAGCAGAAAAAGGTAGGTGTTCTATCTGGGGGAGAGCGAAATCGTGTTCACTTAGCCATTACGCTTAAAAAAGGTGCTAACGTACTATTACTGGATGAGCCTACCAACGATATTGACGTAAACACCTTACGGGCGCTTGAAGAAGCACTGGAAAACTTTGGTGGCTGCGCTGTGGTAATCAGTCACGATAGATGGTTCCTCGACAGGATTTGTACGCACATTCTGGCGTTCGAAGGTAATTCGGAAGTATATTTCTTTGAAGGTAACTACTCTGACTATGAGGAAAACCGCAAAAAACGTTTGGGTGATGTAACTCCTAAACGAATCAGGTATAAAAAACTTGATTAATGGCTGAACAAAGCGCAATTTAAACTAAAAACTCCCGGTTTACACCGGGAGTTTTTAGCTTTTATGTACTCAGCCTGAGCGCAAGATTATCGTCGCTTCAAAACCTTATCCAGCACAGTTTCTGTAACCTTTTCCATAATCCTATACCCTTCCAGATTAGGATGAACACCATCCACAGACCATTCTTTACGCTGTCCTTTCTGGTCATCCGCAAGAGGTGTCCAGTAATCTAAAACAGTATGGTGTTTTTTCCTGGCGTAGGCCTCAATCATATCATTTAAAGCAATAATCTGATCTGCCGGCCGGATGTGTTTTGCCCATGGGTATTCATTTATTGGCAAATATTTACACAAGATCACTTTAATGTGATGCACCTTAGCAAGCTCTGCCATTGATTGGATATTCTTCATGATCTTCTCATTGGTAACATGCCCTGTATTGCCCGAAATATCGTTACTGCCAGCCAGGATGATAACCACTTTTGGTTTAAGATCAATCACATCCTGCCTGAAACGGATAAGCAGTTGAGGAGAAATCTGTCCCGATATTCCCCTGTCCAGATAAGCTTTGCCTTCAAAGTATTCCGGGTCTTTCTGCTTCCAGAATTCAAATATGGAACTCCCCAGGAATACTACACGCTTTTCCCCTCTTTTCGGTTGACCAACGGAGTCGTTTTCTTTCTGATATTTAGTCAGTCTTGCCCAGTCATCGGCGAAGTTTTCCTTTTGATCGCTTGCTGCACTTTGCGCAAATAAATTAATGCGACAAAATAAAGTAACAATGAAAATGCAAAATATGGCCTTTGTTTTAATGTTTTCTGCTTTCATATCAGGTACCGATGCTTTAGCTTATTTCTTTTCTTCCCTCGGACCTCTTTTGTAAATCACAAGGCCATTTAAAAAGTTGCGTAAAATCTGATCACCACAAGGCTTAAAATTTTCATGATCCTCATTTCTGAAGATGTCACCCAGCTCGGCCTTCGTTACCTTGAATCCTACCAGGTCACAAATGGTAATGATATCTTCTGTTTTTAACGATAAAGCTACCCTTAGTTTTTTTAATATGTCGTTATTGCTCATGTTTGATAATTATTCAATTTGAATGCGTGAATGAATGGTTTACTGGCTGAATAGATTCTTAACCTTATAGTTCGGAATAATGAACGAGTGAACAACCGGCCTAAGTCGCTATAGCAATCTTAAGTTTCTTTCCCTTAATCTTTTCGCCACTTAAAACCTTCAATAACTTATCTATGCTTTTTCGGTTTACGGCTATATAGCTGGAGGTATCTTTCACCTCAATCAAACCCAGGTCTTCTTTGTCGAGTCCACCTTTTTTTAGCAGTAATCCTACGATGTCTACCTTATTGATTTTATCTTTTTTGCCATGGGCAAGATACAAGGTTACCCAATCGCTTGCTTCAGGTAATTGATAGTCCTGATCCAATGTTTCCTCTTCAATATATTCCGGCAGGTACTTGTAGTGTTCCTCTTCAGTTAGAATTGCGTACGCTGTACCCTTCGCATTCATTCTTGCAGTTCTGCCGTTGCGGTGAATGTAGGCATCTTCAGTATATGGAAGCTGATAGTGAACAATATATTCCACCTCCGGAATATCGAGCCCCCGTGCTGCAAGATCGGTGGTGATTAATATTTTGTGACTTCCGTTTCTAAATTTCAACAGGGCTTTTTCGCGATCGAGCTGTTCCATTCCACCATGAAAAACATCATGGGCCAATCCGTGTTCAAAAAGCAAATCGCTTATCCGATCGACCGTTTCCCGGTGATTACAAAAAACAAGGGTATTCTTCCCTCCGATTTTGCTCAGCAGCTTAAAAAGAACCTCTAGCTTATCAGCGGCAGGCGCTTTAACCATTTTTAGCTGCAGGGCGGGTTTATTTTGAATATGAGCCGAGAAATCTACTTCAATCGCCTGCTTTAACTTCACAAATGCCGGAATCTCATCCATCCTGGTTGCCGACGTAAGTACCCGTTGTTTTAAGGATAACAGCGAACCAATGATGTAGGTCATGTCATTCTCGAAACCGAACTCAAGCGACTTATCAAATTCATCTAAAACCAGGGTTTCAATAAAAGATTCATCAAAATTCTGATGCTCCAGATGGTAGGCTATTCTTCCAGGTGTACCAATGAGCACCGCCGGAGGATGAGCAAGATTATTTTTCTCTATCCTGACTGCATGTCCGCCGTAGCAGCAATTCACTTTAAAGCCAGTACTCATTTGTTTGAAAACTTGTTCAATCTGTAAAGCAAGCTCTCGCGAGGGTACCAGAATAAGTGTTTGCACACCATTAACCTCAGTTTTAAGTTTATTGATCAGCGGCAACAAAAATGCCAGCGTTTTACCCGAACCGGTAGGTGCAATTAAAACCACATCTCCACCTTTCGACGAGGCATTTAAAGATGCTTCCTGCATTTCATTTAATGCAGATATGTTCAACCTTTTAAGGGCATTTTCCATCATATGCCGTAAAGGTAAGCATTTCTGATTTCCCCTAATGATTGTTAGCCTTTATTTAAGAAACGGTTTCTGAGTTTCCGAATAACCTTCGCATTGAGTCCTTTCTCCAGCGCCAGAAGCATAGTACCTCTTTTCCCCAATGAAGAATGCAGTTTTTCATTAACGCTGTCAACCGACAATAAAATCCGGTCGGCCAATTCATCGGCAATACGATTTGTCCTGCTGTTTTGTAATAGTTGAAACTCTTGAATTAATTCTGTGCTTACCATAATTTTTTCATTTTGTTATCATTAAAAGAACGGTGTCTTATTGCAATTGTTTCAAAAAACATACATTGATCCCGAAAATCCCGTATAACCTGTTGATAACTAAACTTTTGTTAGCAAATAAACAACCTGAAGTTAACAAGTATTTAATTTTTACCACCTATTTTTATAAAAACCTGATTACCATTTGTTAACCTCAAAAAAACACAATGTATGACATGGAAAAAATTTAGTGGAGAGATTATTCAATCTTCCATCCTCGAAGAAATCGAAAAAGCAATTATCAGAGAAACTGAGAACGGATATAAACTAAAAGTTTGTATCGGAACAGACTCGCAGGTAAAGGGCGTTATTACCGATTTCGCAACCGTTATTGTATTGCTTCGCGAACACCATGGAGGATTTATGTACATCCATCAGGAGAAAAGTAACCAACAGGTCAGTATCAAAGAACGCATGCTTACAGAGGTACAAAAATCAATTGAAACCGCCTACGCGATCTGTGATTTACTGGATATTTATGATGTTGCACTGGAGGTTCATGCTGATATCAATACCAACCCGTCGTTCAAATCCAATAAAGCCCTGAATGATGCAATGGGATATATTATGAGCATGGGATTTATTTTCAAAGCCAAGCCTGAAGCCTTTGCAAGCTCAACCTGCGCAGATAAAATGGTTCATTAATTATCGATAAAATACTAAATCTTTGTGTCCTTTGCGTTTTTGTAGTCAGTTGTAATTGCAAAGTCGCGAAGGCACTTTAGATACCGTGAAAATATACACCTGATTTAATGAGATGTATGCAGTGCATCCGTGCCAAAAAATGCAAAACTAAAAGCGGCGTTCTTTGTTTGTAAATCAAAACACTGTATTGAAAACTTACCGCTTAGAATTCACTCAAAAATTACCCATCACGCTGGAAAACGCCTGGGACTTTTTCTCTTCTCCATTAAACCTTTCAGAGATTACACCTGAAGACATGACCTTTGAGGTGACAACGCCAGGCATGGAAAACACTAAAATGTATGCCGGCTTAATTATCACCTATAAAGTTTCACCCCTGTTAGGAATCAAACTCGACTGGATGACAGAGATCACCCATGTTAAAGACCATGAATACTTTATAGATGAGCAACGTTTTGGACCCTTTGCTTTCTGGCACCACCAGCACCATTTCAGTAAAATAGATGGAGGCGTACTGATGCACGATATCCTGCACTATAGCATAGGCTGGGGACCCATTGGCAAAATAGCCAACGCCATTACTGTGAATAAAAAGGTGAAGTCTATTTTTAATTTCAGGTATAAAAAGGTAGAGGAGATTTTCGGGAGGTTCTAAACAAAACTACCATTTTTTAGTTGAGATGGTCTCTGTTTTTTTAGGCTTCGGCTGTGCCGGCAACTCTGTTGCCAGATACTTCCTGAAATCTTCAGCGAACTTTACAGCTTTCGAATAAGCACTTTCCTGAATGGCCGTCCACTCCCCGGCATTGAGTTTGCCAACAGGTTTTTCTAAAGGCGTACTAATTGTGGTTGATGCCACAAAATTACCATAGCGATCGCGCTTATATGGGACAAAATCAAAATCAGTCAGCCAGAAACGGTACTTACCATCACGCGCCTCAAAAATGAACTGATAACTTACTTCTCCACTCGGGTGTCCAGCAACCAATAAGGTTTTATCAATCACAACTTTACCAGTGGCTAACACAGAACTATCCGTAGCCGAAGATTGCTTTAACTGTTTTTTGTAAAAGTCATTTACAAATTTAAAAGCCCTCGATGTTAATACCTGTTTATTCAAATTTACCGAATCGACCACTTTATAGTAAATAAACTTACCCTGATCATCTTTAGAGAAGTTTTTCTGCTGGGCAAACAAAGACAATGAGCAGATGCTAAATAGTACGACAAGGATAGATCTCATTTATAAATGGAGTTAAGCAAAAATGAATTTAAGAAAAAGCCGCCAGCTTTTGCAAACCGGCGGCAATATAAATAGTTGTTTTTGTATTAGAAAGCGTAAACTGCTGCTAAAGAGAACTGACCTGCATTAGGAGCAATTGCACCACTCTCTTTGTAAAATGGCTTGTCGCTATTGTGATCTAACCTTACTTCAGGAATAAAAGTTAAGCCGCCAGCTTTGATATTAGCGGTGAAGGTTACTGCGGTGAATGAAGTTTTTGGAGTAGTCCCGTATTTTTTGTACTGAAAATATTCTCCTCTTAAACCTAATGTTACAGCATCAGCAACGGCATACTGAGGATATAGCGCAGCACCAATATAACTTCCGAAAACATTGCTATCCTTAATATCATAGTTCGCCGCGTTTAACCCCACTTTAAACTTATCTGTAATCTGATAAGAGGTTGTTAAATCTTCAATCGTTCCGTATCCGCCAAATCCGGCACCTGACAGAACATTCAGGTATGCTGTCCAGCCTTCAACCGGCGCTACCATTAACTGACCACCAATAGCAGAAACGCCTCTTGAAGCAGAATATACATTCCAGTCGTTAAATAAGCCAGCCATTAAACTTACTTTATCACTAAATTTATATGTCGCTTTGATACCCGCATTCTGGAATGGACCATTGGTAAATAAATATGAAGTTGAATAATTGAAATTACCTACCGGAGAAATCACCTCATAACCGATAAATGTACCCATATAACCTGCGGTCATTGAAAACTCGTCAGTAAAATCATAGTTTACATATAAGTTCTGGATGTTGAATGATGAACCTGCTGCTGCTGCATCAGGAATAGATTGTGTTTGCCCACGAGGGCCAAAAGACAGCTCACCTACAAACGAAGCTTTGCCTGTTTTCTTTTTCAAGGCGATATCAATCATGCCCAGAGAAACCGAATTGTGATCTGTTACAAATGAGGTTTTCGCGTTTCTTGGATCTTTCGCAAAATCATATTTAAAATAAGTATCTACTGATCCGGAAATTTCCAGAGGGGATGTTGGCGTTTCCTGAGCCAGGGCACACGTAGTGCTGGCCATTGCGAAAATAGCAGTTAAAATTTTTTTCATGTTTGAGCTTTTGTGGGGGTTTAGATATTTTTTTTTAGGGGGGATTAAATTGCTTCTGTAAGGGGTCTGTGACTTTCTACATAAATTGCTTTTTCTTCTACTAACAATGTACCTTGTGAGTATTTTTCATCGTGTTGAGATTGGTCAAGACCTAATTCTTCATCTTCTTCAGAAACGCGGATTGGCTGAATCAAATTGATGAATTTAAAGATGATGAAAGAAACTACGAAACTGAACGCTATAACTAAAGCAGCACCTTTCAATTGTGTAATAAAGAAATCAGCACCGCCGTAGAATAAACCATCGGCACCTGCAGCATTCACAGTTTTAGTTGCGAAAACACCGGTCAATAACATACCAACAATACCACCTACACCATGGCAAGGGAAAACGTCTAATGTATCATCTAAAGCAGTTTTTTGTTTCCATGAAACAACAAGGTTTGAAATTACCGCAGCAATTGCCCCAATAAAAATACTTGATGGAATACTTACGAAACCTGCCCCCGGAGTGATGGCAACAAGACCAACTACCGCACCAATACAAAACCCTAAAACTGATGGTTTTTTACCTCTGGCAACATCAAAGAACATCCATGATAAACCAGCAGCACCAGCAGCAGTATTTGTAGTTAAGAAAGCAGATACAGCTAAGCTACCAGCACTTAATGCAGAACCAGCATTAAAACCGAACCAACCGAACCATAGTAATCCAGTACCAATTAATACATATGGGATATTAGCTGGTGGAACTTCTTTATGCTCTAAGTGAGATTTTCTTCTTTTCAACACCAATGCACCAGCTAATGCAGCCATACCAGCGGAAATGTGAACAACGGTACCTCCGGCGAAATCAAGAACGCCCATTTTGAATAAGATACCTTGTGGGTGCCATGTCCAGTGTGCCAATGGTGAATAAACGAAAATCGCAAATAATACAATGAAAAGGATGTAAGAAGTAAACCTAATACGTTCTGCAACCGCACCAACAACCAAACCTGGAGTGATAATCGCAAACATTAACTGGAAAACAGCGAATAATGAAAGCGGAATTGTTAAATCAGCACCGCCCTGTAAATGTGGGGCTCCCGAATTAACGCCTTTAAAGAACAAGAATGTGGATGGATTTCCAATAAAACCGCCGATTGTATCACCAAATGCTAAGCTGAAACCAACAACTGTCCATAACACGGTAATTACACCTGCAGCCACAACACTTTTGATCATGGTCGAAAGTACATTCTTACGATGAACCATACCACCATAGAAAAAGGCAAGGCCTGGAGTCATTAAAAATACTAGAGCTGCAGCAATCAGGATGAAAGCTACATCAGCTCCATTGTATTTGCCTTCGTCGAAATTGGGCAGAAGGGGAACAAAGAGCGCTAAAATTGCGAAGATCATTAAGACCGCAAAAGGTGCAAACTGTTTAAAGGAGAATTTACTCATGGTTTTTAGATTAATTTGTTTGTATTGATTAAATATGTGATTTAACAGGAATTAATTTTTATAAAAATACAAGATATTGTCATTTTTACACCAGAAAATAGAAATATTTTAACAAAAAAGCTAAATTTTTGTAAAACCACCCAAAAAAACTCAACCAAAATGCGAATCAGTCAAAAAACAGGCCTCCAGATTGCGAGATTTTAAGAAAATCAAAAAAACCATATTTTGATTATTTATACTATAATACCATTATTTTATAATAAATTACCTTTAAAAACACCATATAAACAAAAAACCAGTCAAAAAATGACTGGTTTTACAAAAAATATGAATAAAATTTCAAAAATTAAGCTGAATACGCTGAACCCTGAATTACACCTCTTTTTTCAATTTCTTTATCAATATAAGTTTGAATCGCTGATTTATTTAAACCCCAGTTCGGTGCAATAAGCAAATCCCAGTCCGAAATACCGAAAAGCCGCTGAATGACGATATCCGGACGAAGCATAGGAATCAGTTCACACAAAAGATCAGTATACTCTTCAAGAGAAAATAGTTTGAAAGGTTCTTTTATATACCTGGCCCCCATTATCGAGCCTTCTACGATATGAAGGTGGTGGAATTTAACAAACTTGATTTGCGGGAAGCGGTTAATTTCGTGAATGTAGCCATGCATCTGTATTCTGGTTTCCCATGGAAATCCGAAAATAGTATGCACACACAGATCCAGTTTGCTGTTCTCAAGAAGCTTCACGGCTTCAACAAATTCACCGTGACTACAGCCCCTGTTAATCTGCTCCAGTGTTTCATCATATATAGACTCCATGCCCATCTCTAAATCTACATCAAAGCGATCGGTATAACTTTCCAGCAGGGCTACCTTCTCTGCATCAATGCAATCAGGACGTGTACCTACAGCAAAACCTACGATATTCTCAGTTTCTACTGATAAAGCTTCATCATACATCATCTTTAAATAATGTGTTGGCGCATAGGTATTGGTATTTGGCTGAAAGTAGACAATAAATTTGTCCGCACGATAACCATTTTTAGCCCTTTTAATGCCTTCTTCAAGCTGCTCTCTTATGGTTGGCATTTTGCGTGAAGGCTCTGGAGTAAAGGAATCGACATTGCAATAGGTACAGCCCCCGTACCCTTTGCTCCCATCTCGGTTTGGGCAGGTAAATCCTCCATCAACAATTACCTTGAACACACGCTGGCCATTGTACTTTTCCCGTAAATGTGTTCCGTAATTTTTATACCCTTTTATTCCAAAATCAACCTGAGTTCCCATCCGGCAAAAATACACAAATACATTTATTATAGTGCGTTGGTTTTTTAAGATTACAAAAGTAAGGGCAAACAAAAAACCCCGCATATGCGGGGCTGAGTAAGATAGATAAGTTACTATATAAAACCGGCCTAAGCCTGTTGTTCTTTTTTATTAATGAAAAAGTAAACCGGAACACCCAATAAAACAATTACCAGCCCGGGCCAGGTATATTGTTGTTTGTAAATCAATAATAAAATGCAAAATGCAGCACCTATCAACAGATAAATTATGGGCGTAACAGGATACATCCATGTTCTATAGGGTCTTTCTAAATCAGGCTTTTTTAGCCTCAGATAAATTACACCAAAAACAGTAATCATGTAGAAAAGTACGATTACAAAAGAAATCATATCTAAAAGATTGCCGTATTGACCGCTTAGGCATAACACTGATGCCCAGATCCCCTGCATCCAGAGGGATTTTTCGGGCACACCGTTTTTATTATTCTCAAGTGCTGCCTTGAAAAACATCCCGTCCTTTGCCATTGTCTGAAAAACGCGCGCACCCGCGAGTACGATTCCATTAACACAGCCAAACGTAGATATCATCACCAGCACAGCCATAACAATTGTCCCTATTCCATTACCAAAAATCTGTTCAGATGCCACAACTGCAACCCTGTCGTTTGGTGCAAAAGCGATTCCGTCTCTGCCCAAAGTATTTAAGTAAATAAAATTAACCAGTAAATAAAGGACCATCACCGCCGATGTACCCAGCACCATTGAACGCACCACATTCTTTTTAGGGTTTTCTATTTCTCCCGACACAAACGTTACGTTTTCCCAGGCTACGCTCGAAAAAACCGAACCCACCATGGCGGCCGCAATCCCACCCATAATGGTCATTCCGGAGATAGATTCCCAGCCACTTTTGGTAAAATTCCCAACTGCGTCGGTTTTCAGATTATTAAACGCAGCCCAGCCGAAATTCATATTCTCCGACCAGAAGCTGGTTTTAACCAGCAGAAATCCTAATATAATCAGACCTATGAGGGCAATTATTTTTGATCCTGTAAAAACGTTCTGAAGTAATTTACCGCTTTCAACGCCTTTAGTATTGATATACGTAAGGAGTAAAATCACACCAATAGCCAGTATCTGTATCCAGGTAATTTTGTAACCTCCGCTTTGAAACAAAGGGGCTGCATCATTCAAGGCAGGGATTAAATAAGCTGTAAACTTACCAAAGGCCACTGCAACGGCAGCTATGGTACCAGTTTGGATAACGGTAAACAAACCCCAGCCGTAGAGAAAACCCATCATTTTACCGAAAATCTCTTTCAGATAGGTATACTGTCCACCGGCCTTCGGATACATTGAGGAAAGTTCGCCGTAGGAAATGGCTGCTGCAACCGTCATTACACCAGTGATGATCCAAACCATAATCAGCCAGTAGCCGGAACCCAGGTTTCTCATGATGTCGGCGCTTACTATAAAAATACCACTCCCGATCATTGAACCCATCACCAGCATAGCAGCATCAAAAAGACCTAATTTCCGTTTAGAAGGCCCATTTTCCGGTATATTTTCCATTTTTTAGTTTAGTTTTTGGTTTTTAGCATTTGTTTGTGGCTAATTTATCTAAAAAAAGAGAACTTAAATGCTTTTAGGTATAATTTTTATCGTCATCCCGATGCTGCTATCTCAATATTGTAAACGTAAATTTAACGATCAATCATTCCCCGCTCAGTCATTCTTTCATTCTCCCACTATTCAAATCACGCTGATAATCAGTCTTCTCTTAGCGAATAAATTATTATATTGCTTAACCATTAAAAATCAGTGTTCTTTACTTATGAGCTTAAAACAACGGAACATGATATAACTTAACCAATAACCAAATATTTAATTATGGATTTTTTACAAAACAACCTAATCTACTTTATTCCTGCCCTGGGTTTTCTGGGGATTATTGTGATGCTGTTTAAAAGCGCCTGGGTAAACAAACAGGATCCCGGCGATAAAAATATGCAGGAACTTGCAGGCTACATTGCCGACGGAGCAATGGCATTCCTGAAAGCAGAATGGCGGGTATTGAGCATTTTCGCCATCTTTACTGCTGCACTGCTGGCCTATTCGGGCACCATTACCGAAATCAAAGGGATACCCATGCACTCTAGCTGGATTATCTCCATCTCCTTTTTAATCGGCGCTGTCTTCTCGGCAACGGCAGGATATATCGGTATGAAATCGGCAACCAAAGCCAACGTGCGAACCACACAAGCCGCACGTACCAGCCTTAAACAGGCACTTAAAGTGTCCTTCACCGGCGGAACGGTAATGGGACTTGGGGTTGCCGGACTAGCAGTATTAGGCCTTGGTGGATTGTTCATCGTATTTTTAAAGCACTTTAATGTCGTTTCTGTCAACAGCGTAGAAATGAAAACGGCAATCGAGGTGCTAACCGGCTTTTCCCTTGGCGCCGAATCAATCGCATTATTCGCCAGAGTGGGAGGTGGGATTTACACCAAAGCAGCCGATGTTGGCGCCGATCTGGTTGGCAAGGTAGAGGCTGGTATCCCTGAAGATGATGTTCGTAACCCAGCCACTATTGCAGATAATGTGGGCGATAATGTAGGCGATGTAGCTGGAATGGGAGCCGATCTGTTTGGTTCCTATGTGGCAACAATTTTAGCCACAATGGTTCTAGGGCAGGAAATCAATGTTAACGACAAATTTGGTGGAATGTCACCTATTCTGCTTCCTATGGTGATCTGTGGACTGGGTATTGTATTTTCGATTATAGGGACATGGTTTGTCACCATAAAGGATGATAAATCCAATGTCCAGAATGCGTTGAACCTTGGAAACTGGTCTTCAATCGTGATCACCGCAATAGCCTCGTTTTTTATTGTAAAATGGATGCTTCCGGAAACATTAAGTTTACGTGGCTATTCATTCTCCAGCATCAATGTATTTTACGCCATTATGGTTGGCCTGGTGGTGGGAACCATCATGAGCATCGTTACCGAATATTTTACAGCTATGGGTAAAGGCCCGGTTAACGCTATCATTCAGCAATCCTCTACCGGACACGCTACGAATATCATTGCCGGATTATCCGTTGGAATGAAATCTACGGTGATCCCGATTCTGGTTCTCGCAGGAGGCATCATGGCTTCTTACCATTTCGCCGGACTTTATGGTGTGGCCATTGCGGCAGCAGGCATGATGGCTACCACAGCCATGCAATTGGCAATAGATGCATTCGGACCCATTGCTGATAATGCCGGTGGGATCGCCGAAATGAGTCAGCTGCCTCCGGAAGTGCGCGAACGCACCGATAACCTCGATGCGGTAGGCAACACTACTGCGGCAACAGGTAAAGGTTTTGCCATTGCTTCCGCAGCACTAACCTCATTAGCCCTGTTTGCCGCCTTTGTGGGTATTGCCGGCATCAGCGCCATCGATATTTACAAAGCACCTGTTTTAGCCGGACTATTTGTGGGCGGGATGATTCCGTTTATTTTCTCAGCCCTGTGCATTCAGGCAGTAGGTAAAGCCGCTATGGATATGGTACAGGAAGTACGCCGCCAGTTTCGCGAAATACCCGGTATTATGGAGTATAAAGCCAAACCAGAATATGAAAAATGTGTGGCCATCTCTACCAAGGCATCTATCCGCGAAATGATGATGCCCGGAGCAATTGCCCTGATTACGCCTATTATTATTGGCTTTACCTTTGGCCCTGAAGTACTGGGTGGTTTACTGGCCGGAGTAACGGTAACAGGTGTTTTAATGGGAATATTTCAAAGCAATGCCGGCGGTGCGTGGGATAACGCCAAAAAGTCATTTGAGCAAGGGGTAATGATAAACGGGGAAACTTTCTATAAAAAATCAGAACCACATAAAGCTTCTGTAACGGGAGATACAGTTGGCGACCCCTTTAAAGATACTTCAGGTCCGTCTATGAACATTTTAATTAAATTAATGTCTATTGTTTCACTAGTAATTGCACCATATATTGCAGTGAAGGCAATTCCCGGTGAAGTTAAGCAAGAAGTTCGCAAAGAAATCAGAATTGAGCAAAAAACCGACGAAACAGGAAGGGTAATAACCGACACTTTAATAAATTCAACAGATACAATTTCTCATTAGTTGTAAAAAGCTAGATATAAAACGGGTAAAAGGGACTTTTAACTTAAATCCCTTTTACAATTCCGTAATTTTTATTTAGGTTTGGCACTGAATTAATCTAAACAAAACTATAATATGAGTTTATTTGCAAAAAAGCCTATGCACCTTCTCCTTGAGGAAGCTGGAGATTCGAGTAAGGGCTTAAAACGTACGCTTAGTGCGGGTGCCCTGGTTGCGCTGGGCATAGGGGCAATTATTGGAGCAGGTCTGTTTGTACGTACAGCTGCTGCTGCTGCGCAAAACGCCGGCCCTTCTGTAACGATTGGATTTATCATTGCTGCCATAGGCTGTGCATTAGCAGGTTTATGTTATGCTGAACTTTCATCATCTATTCCGATTTCTGGTAGTGCCTATACTTATACCTATGCAACAATGGGAGAGTTAATGGCCTGGATTATCGGATGGGATTTAGTACTTGAATACGCTGTAGGTGCTGCAACTGTTGGTATAGCCTGGAGCGAATACCTCAATAAATTACTGGTCGAAGTTTTACACACCTCCCCCATACCCTATGAATGGTGTCACTCCCCTTTCCAAACCCATGTAGATGGTACTGTGTCTGGAATTATCAATTTACCGGCTTTATTTATTGTAGTATTATTGAGTTTATTGCTAATCAAAGGAACATCCGAATCTGCTTTTGTAAACGGGATAATCGTAATCACCAAGGTGAGTATCGTAATTTTAATTATTATTCTAGGTTGGGGCTTTATCAATGAATCAAATCACCACCCTTATATCCCGCCAGCTACAACCTATGTAGATCATGCAGGAATCAGCCATAGTTATGGTGGTATTATGGGGATCCTCGGTGCCGCCGGAACCGTATTTTTCGCTTTCATCGGATTCGATGCCGTAAGTACCGCTGCACAGGAAACTAAAAATCCTAAAACAGCCATGCCAATCGGTATTCTTGGTTCACTTGCCGTTTGTACCGTATTGTATATTCTTTTTGCCCACGTATTAACCGGAATGGCGCCAATTGAATTCTTCCGTACTAAAGGTGGAGAAGCTTCAGTGGTAGCAGCAATCAGTGAATATATGACAGGATATGGCTGGTTAGCTAAACTGGTAACAGTAGCAATCCTGGCTGGTTTCTCATCAGTAATCTTAGTGATGCTACTGGGTCAGAGCCGTGTTTTCTACTCCATGAGTAAAGATGGTTTATTGCCTAAGATGTTTAGTGATTTACATCCAAAATTCAAAACACCGCATAAAGCAAACTTATTTATCCTGGTACTGGTTGGCCTTTTCGCTGCCTTTATCCCTGGGGATGTGGTTGGTGATATGACGAGTATCGGTACATTGTTTGCATTCATGCTCGTTTGTATCGCCGTAATTATCCTGAGAAAAACAGATCCGGATCTACCTCGTCAGTTCAAAACACCCTGGGTGCCTTTAGTACCGATTTTAGGTGTTGTAGTTTGCGGAGCGATGATATTCGGATTAGGCTGGACAAACTGGTTGAGATTATTTGGATGGTTGGCCATTGGATTTGTAATATATTTCGGATACAGTGTGAAGAATTCGGTTTTACGTAAAACCGGAAAAACAGTTTTCCCTAATGATCCGCCAAAACCTGATATTTTAGATTAAAATTTTAATAATTTTTGAAAGCCCCAGCGAAAGTCGGGGCTTTTTTTATGTTAAGTTATTGTTAATAAATTAACTTTGCAGAAAAAACGCAATGCGCCATTCATTACCATTATTTCAACCTCGTTATGTGATTGCTTCAGTGCTGCTACTGATTTCTTCGCACCTTTTTGCACAACGTACCATCAACGATGTAATGGACTCAACCACAGTTAACCACCTGCTCATTATTTCCAAAAAGTATGGTTCACTTTCTTTCAGCGGCTACCTGCAACCCCAGTTTCAGTTTGCACAATCAAACGGAACCCAGGCTGAATACCAGGGTGGGAATTTCGGAGAATTTACCAATAACCGTTTCAGACTGCGCAGAGGCCGCTTAAGGGCAGACTATATGCTACTAACTGACGGAGGCGACCCGTCGACTTACTTTGTTCTTCAATTCGACGGAACTGAACAGGGCGTAGCCATCCGCGATTTCTGGGGTCGGTACTATGAAAACAAATGGAAACTCATGTACGTAACCATTTGTCTTTCCGGTCGTCCTTTCGGCAATGAGCTGCAGCTGTCTTCATCGGTACGTGAAGCACCCGAGCGTGGAAGAATGTCGCAGATATTAATGAAAACAGAACGTGATCTGGGTGCAACTTTTTCATTCAATCCGAGATGGAAAGATGCGACGCTAAAAAATTTGGTGCTCGATATTGGGGTTTACAATGGCCAAGGTCTTGCAGGCACAGGCGAATTTGATAACAGTAAAGACGTTATTTTCAGACTAAGTCATAAACCTTACACTTTCAAAAATGCAGGCTTTTCTATCGCCGGAGGCATCAGCATGCTGCAGGGCGGATTAAATCACCGTCTTCCGGTAAGCTATAAAATGGATAACGTAAACGGGATGTATCAGATGGTGAAAGACTCATCAGCAAGTACCGTAAATAAGGTGGCACCACGCCGTTATTATGGAGCAGATGTTCAGCTGGCCACGACGACGAAAAGCTGGAAATCAGAGGTAAGGGCTGAAGTGATATCGGGAATGCAGACCGCAACATCTACCACTTCCACTACCCCCGGGTCCTATCCTGTAGACAGCAAATCCGTTGCGCTTCCATACTATACCCGAACATTTAACGGTGCCTACCTCACATTCGTTCAAACCCTGAGCAGTACCAGTGATCAGTTAATTCTAAAATACGACTGGTATGATCCCAATTCAAAAGTTAAAGGAATGGACATCAGCTCAGCAAGGGGTTTATCGGCTGCGGATGTTAGATTCGACACCTTCGGCTTTGGCTTTCTGCATCATTTTAATCCTCATTTTAAAGCGGTAGTATATTACGACGTGATACGCAATGAAAGTACGCAGGTATCGGGATACACTGCCGACCGCAAGGATAATGTATTCACTTTACGAACGCAATTCTATTTTTAACCCCTTTGTAGGTAGAATTTAATACTATTGCGTTACATTTGTTAAAAAGCGCTAATATGAAACTGGATTTCATGAAATTCGACCTTAATCAGATCCTGACCACAACAATGGTTATTTTTGCCATTATTGATATTCTGGGATCCATACCGGTAGTGATCCAGCTTCGGAAAAAGGCAGGCCATATTGAGTCAGAAAAAGCTTCGATTGTAGCTGCCGGATTGATGATTTTGTTTCTTTTTCTAGGAGAATCACTGCTTAAAGTAATTGGTCTGGATGTAGAATCCTTTGCCATCGCAGGCTCATTGGTAATCTTTTGTATCGCCATGGAGATGGTATTGGGCTTAACCATTTTCAAAGAAGAAGCGCCTGAAACGGTTTCAATTGTGCCCTTGGCTTTTCCGATCATTGCCGGCGCCGGAACGATGACTACTTTACTATCACTTAAAACGGAATATCAAACTCAAAATATCCTGGTTGGTATCATTTTAAACATGCTATTTGTGTATTTCGTGCTTAAAAACACCGAGCGCTTGGAAAAACTGTTTGGTAAAACAGGATTGAATATCCTTCGTAAAGCTTTTGGGGTAATCCTGCTGGCCATTGCAATCAAGCTTTTCAGAAACAATACAGGACTTTAACAGCTAAACGGTAAAGGTAGTTAGGATCTGTAACAAATTCTCCGTATATTCATCTTAACAATAAAGCTAACCAAAGAATGAACAGCTTTGAAGAATATACCCTAATCATCGGAGCAATTGCTGTTTTAATCGAAGCAGCAAAATACTTCAAAAAGAATTTCAGATCCTGGTTTGAACATTCCTAATCCTTTTTCATCAATCTGGCTACGAACATCGTATCGGCATGGCCTTCATATCCTTTAATTACTTCCATTCTTTCCAGTTCCAGCGGAAGCGTTGCCAGCATGTGCTCCACTATGGCTTCGTTTTCAGCTTTAAATGCTGAACAGGTAATGTAAACCAAAGGCTTACCGGGTTTAAGGTATTTCACCACATTTTGCACAATCCCCTTTTGAATGGCGGCAAACTGATCAATCTTTCGTTCGTCGAAGAAAGTTAGCATCTCCGGGGTACGGCCCCAGGTGCCAGAACCTGTACATGGTGCATCCAGAATAATGCCATCAAACTGATAATGGTGCAAAATCTGGTCGTTATTTTTTAAGAGGTCTATTTCCTTTTTATGGTACTTTCTGATTCCCGCCTGTTGAAAACGTTCATCGAGATTCGTTAAAACAGACGCCCTTAAATCACTAACCAGCAACTCAACTACAGGTTCCAGGCTATGAAGAAGTAAACTTTTACCGCCAGAAGCTGCGCAGCAATCCCACCATTTATCCCATTTGGCAGGCTTAAAATAATTGCCCGTATGCTGTGATGAAAGATCCTGAACCTGATAAGATCCCTCCTTCAGAATCGTTTCCAGCTTAGTTCCATTCGGCAATGCCAAAGCGGTTTCGGAAAGCTGCCTGGCAGCAATGTTTTCCGACTTCAGTTTTTGAATAATCCCGGGAGCATCCATGGCCTCCACACGGATAAACAGATCAGGTTGTTTAAAGAATGACTCAAAAAAACCCTCCTGATCTACACTTTCAGAAAGATCAGCATGAAACGGATAAACGGCAGCCAGGTCAAATGCCGGATATTTATTCTTTACCAGCGAAAGCTTTTCTTTTAACGACAGTTGAATATGCGCGGCGAAATCCGGCAGATTTTTTTCTACAATCAAACTTAAAGTATCATGGCAAAGAAAATCGGCAATGCTTAAACGCTCTTCGTTACCAAGTGCAGGCAATGCTTTTCCCAGCCGGAAAAAACTATATAAATGCCGGGTAGCCCATCTCCTGTCTGACGAGCCCATCTGCTTATGCTGTTTAAAATAAACCGGCAAGAAACGATGTAGGGGTAAAACGCCGTCGTATTGACTTAGAATTTGTTCAAAGGCTTTAAGTTGATGCTCTGCTCTCATACAGCTTGGTGAAAATTTAGTTTAGTCTATTGCAGTCAATGCGAAGTTTTTGTACTTCAACAACATTAAGCTGGTGTTAATATAGCCTAATTTCTCGTCGTGGATAAATGAAAATGAATTATGTAAGCCTTTATATTTTTCTTTCGTAAGGTAATCCCTGAAGTCTTCACCATAGCTGGAAAGTAATCTGCCAAAGTAGAAACCAATATCGAAGCCTTTAAAAGCATATTCGCCAGGCTCAAATCCATACTGATACCTATATTTTTTAATAAAGGCAATCGTACCCGGGCTTTTGTAATCAACTTTATATGACGAACTGATAACAGTATTCAATGCCTGAACCTTTTCAGTTGGATAGTTTTGTTTGACCCAGTTTGGATGACCAAACAGATTAATATTGTATCCTCCTGAAGCAAGCGTTTTGAGTTTGTATAGCTTCTCTATGGTAGGCAGTACAAAGGCTCGGTCAGAAGAAGTAACAATAACTGCATATTGCTTTCCTTTCATCATTTTAGTTTCAAAGGTGTACGCCGAAGCGTATTCCTGCACAATAAACTTACCATTGGCTTGTAGGTAGGTACGAATTGGAGTTGCAAAACTTTCATCTTCCGTTTTCTTGGGATTGATGATTACGATGATGGTATTCGCCGGATTGTACTCTTTCGAAATATATGCCGCAATCTTCTTCCCATGCAAATCAACATTATTGACGATAGAGATCAGATTGGGATTATTAATCTCTGCAGGGTTTGTAGCGGCAAGAGGAGATACCACTAAAGCGTTGTTCTCTTTAGAATAGGTGCTGATAAACCTGAGCCCGTCAGGAAAAACAGGACCAATCAGCAGGTTGCTTTGCTTAAACCGCTCATTTTTATACAGCATCGAAATGTGTGCATTATCATCTTGTGTATCGAACACATTCAGCTTAAAGTTCACACCTGTAGCGGCAGCAGAGTCGAGCCCCAGTTTAAAGCCCTGATAAAAGTCGATTGGCATTGCATACTTTTCAATGTCTGCTTTGCTGGCTGTTTTTAAATTCAGTTCATCGAGTTTGAAAGGTACCAGTAATGAAATTCCTGCCTGGCTAAACTTTTTAATTGTTTTTTTCTCGGCAGGCTTTTCTTTATTTTCTGTTTTTTTCGTGTTATCCGCTTTTGGCGTTAATACCTTCGGCGAACAGGCACTCAAAATCACAACAGAAGAAAATAAAACCCAGTAAACCTTTTTCAAATTCATACCTTTCTCTTTTAACAAAATATGCTAGCAAAGTTTATTCCACCTTGCTAGCATACTGATTTTATTTGCAGACCCCAACTAAATTATTCCCACTCGATAGTTGCGGGCGGTTTAGAGCTGATATCATAAACAACCCTGTTGATCCCTTTCACTTTATTAATAATATCATTTGAAATTTTAGCCAACACAGGATAAGGTAAGTGACACCAATCTGCCGTCATCCCATCAAGAGATTCTACTGCCCTTAAAGCAATCACATTCTCGTAAGTACGCTCATCACCCATTACCCCTACCGATCGAACCGGAAGGAAAATGGCACCAGCCTGCCATACTTTGTCATATAAACCGGCTTCTTTCAGGTTATCGATGTAAATCTTATCAGCATCCTGTAAAATGGCTACCTTCTCTGGTGTAACTTCACCTATTATCCGAATACCTAAACCCGGACCCGGGAAAGGGTGACGGCCTAAGATGAAAGATTCTAAACCAAGTGTGCTCCCTACTCTTCGTACTTCGTCTTTAAACAACGTTTTAAGCGGCTCTACCACCTTCAATTTCATAAAGTCAGGTAAGCCCCCAACATTATGATGTGATTTGATTGTAGCGGATGGGCCTTTTACTGAAACTGACTCAATAATATCCGGGTAAATGGTTCCCTGAGCCAGCCATTTTACATCCTGAATCTGGTGCGATTCTTCATCGAATACTTCAATAAATACGCGGCCAATAATCTTGCGCTTTTGCTCCGGATCTTCCACGCCAGCTAACTGGCCCAGGAACTTATCCTTTGCATCAACACCTTTGATATTTAAACCGAAATCTTTGTATTGCTCTAATACACTCTCATATTCGTTTTTACGCAATAAACCATTATCTACGAATATACAGTGGAGGTTTTTACCTATAGCCTTGTGCAATAATACCGCTGCTACACTGCTATCCACACCACCAGAAAGTGCCAAGACTACTTTATCATCTCCTAAAGTCTGTTTCAATTCCGCAATGGTCGTATCAACAAAAGCCGCTGAAGTCCAGTCCTGGCTACAACCACAAATATCTACAAGGAAGTTTTCCAAAAGGATTTTTCCATCGGTACTGTGCGTCACTTCCGGGTGAAACTGTATCGCATACGTATCAGAATCTTTAATGTGGTATGCTGCAACCTTTACACTTTCGGTACTGGCAATCAGCTCAAAGTGCTCAGGAATTTCGGTGATGGTATCTCCATGGCTCATCCAAACCTGTGAATCGATATTAATCCCTTTGAATAGTTTGTTCTCCTGATTAACAAAATTAAGGTTAGCACGGCCATATTCGCGGGTAGATGAAGCCTGAACCGCGCCGCCTGAATGTTGAGCAATATATTGTGCACCATAACAAACAGCCAGTAAAGGATATTTCAAATGGTATTTTGATAAATCGATCTGAGGTGCATCTTCCTGACGGACAGAATATGGACTTCCTGAAAAGATAACCCCTTTAACATCTGGCGTAACCTCAGGAAGATTATTATATGGATATATTTCACAGTAAATATTCAGTTCGCGAACTCTACGGGCGATGAGTTGTGTAAATTGCGAACCAAAATCGACGATAATGATTTTTTCTTGCATCCGCAAAGTTAGTGATTAGATGTGAGATTCGGGAGATGCGATGTGAGATTTTTAGAAATGAACTGCCTAACCAATCCGCGGAGCAGCATCACGACTCCAGCAACACCACTTCTACCCCAAACTTCCTTAAAAAATCCACTCCTTCATCGCTCGGCAGGCCTTTATAGGCGGCATAGGACTGAGAATAGTACACCAGTTTTATCCCTGACGATAAAATCAAACGGGCACAGGCAATGCAGGGAGACAAAGTAGTGTATAAAGTGCAGCCTTCTATTTTAGAGCCGTTTTTTGAGGCATAAAGAATGGCATTTTCTTCAGCGTGCAACGCCAGGGAACAGCTACCCTTGCTATCCCGGGCACAGCCGTGCTCCGGCCATTCTTCATCACAGTTGTGAGTACCTGCCGGCGGGCCATTATATCCAATCGAAATAATCCGGGTATCTTTTGTTAAAACCGCACCAACATGCGCACGTACACAGTGAGAACGGGCCGCTAAATCTGTTGCCAGATTCATAAATATGGTGTCGAAACTAGGTTTGTTAATCATGTATGATATAAAAAAGCCACAAAGAAATGAATCTTTGTGGCTGTAAAAATAGTTTATTATAAATTAATGTCCGCCAGAAAGTTTTTTATCAAAACTGATTCCCTGCGATCTCAAAATCCCGCTCACTCTCCAGGCATAAAACGCCAGGTAGGCAAAACAGATGATACCTACAACGTAGCTATATTGAATACCTGTAAATTCTGATACAATTCCCTGTAACCAGCTGATGATACCACCACCCATAATCATCATGATCAGGAATGAAGAACCCTGACTGGTGTGTTTACCTAAGCCGCTTACCGCCAAAGTGAAAATACATGGCCATAAAGTACTGCAGAATAAACCAACGCTGGTAATGGCATATACACTCACCATTCCTGTAGTAAACATCCCGATTAACAACGCTGTAATGCCAATGGCAGAGAAAATTAACAACATACGGGCAGGATTTCCTTTACTTGCCATATCTGCAAGAATCAATACCAGAATAATTACGCCGTATACATAGAAAGGCGCCAGGTCATGATCGGCAATAGCATTTACTGCCAGGAAGATTCCAAAGGCCAGATAAGGTGCAATAAACCTTAACACTTTTTGTGTACTTACATTATCGGTAAATGCCTCAACAGCACCTGTCCAACGGCCAATCATCATACTTGCCCAGTAAAGTGAAATATAAGGCGCAATATCATGAAGGGCGAAACCGAGGTCTTTTTCCATGTAAGCAGGTAAATTACTTGCTGTAGATACCTCAACACCTACATAAACAAAAATCGCAATCATACCCAGCACCAACTGTGGGTATTTTAATGCAGATCCCTTAATCGATTTAGTATCATCTGATGATGCTTCCACTAAAGCTGGTCGATCAGGCAACGATGATAATTTAAGGAAAATCGCAACTGCGATAAAAGCTACACCTAAAATCAAGTAAGGGATTTTAACACTTTCCACGCTGATATCAGTCGAAGCATTTGCTGCTGATCCGAAAATAGCAAAACTAACTACCAACGGACCAATGGTAGTACCGAAGTTGTTAATCCCGCCTGCAAGTGTTAATCGTTGTGAACCCGTTCTGATTGGCCCTAATGCAATGGCCAATGGATTGGCAACCGTTTGCTGTAGCGAAAAGCCCAATGCTACGATAAATAAGCCCGAAAGCATCAAGGGGAAGGAATGAAGATTTGCAGCAGGGTAGAATAATAATGTTCCCAACGCCGAAATCACCAAACCAAGCGCCAATGAGTTTTTATAGCCCAGCTTGTTTACAATATCCTGCCCCATCAATACAGAGATACCGTTATAAATTAATGCACCAACGGTATAGGCAATATAAAAAGCTAATGACACCAGCTGACTTTCAGCCTGCGACAGATCGAATGCTTTTTTAAATACAGGGATCAAGATATCGTTACTCGCGGCTACAAAGCCCCAAAAAAAGAATACCGTAACGAGGGGGATGAACTGCCCCCACTTGGTTTGTGTTTGTTCTGAATTCATTTTATATATTTAGTTTTAGTGGGGCTAAACATAAATAAAAAAAAGTTAAAAACCCGTAACTTTTATGCAACCTGTGCAACAAAAATAAATGCTACATGTTTATATATAAAATTGCATATTCGCATATTATAAGATAATACAATACATGTTTGAAGCCATATTATTAGGTATTGGGGCAGGGATTATTTCGTCGTTTTTAACAGGTCCGGTATTTTTCGCAATGATTAAAACCAGTATAGAAAGGGGCTTTATGGCCGGCTTTTCGCTGGCTATAGGCGTTATTATAAGCGACGTCATCCTCATCAGTATGGTGCTTTTCGGTGCCCAGTTTGTTGATTATAAAGCAGAATTCGATAAGTATGTAGGCATCATCGGGGGTGTTTTCCTCATGGCCGTCGGCATCTACTACCTCGTATCCAAAATAGCAGTTCATTACAACAGCGCAACCCTTCAGAAAGTAAGCAAAAGAAGCTACGTTTTGAAGGGTTTTTTAATGTGCATCCTTACCCCTTCAACACTGATGTTCTGGATCGTGGTAAGCGGGATCATCTCTGTGAAACTTAACAACATGCTTAACGAAAAGCTTTTATGCTTCTTCATTGCCATGGCAACTCAGCTGAGTATCGACGGAGCCAAAAGCTTTTACTCCAGTAAACTACGTTACCGCATTAAGGAAGATGCACTTAGAAAGCTGAATAAAATTGCGGGCGTCATTATTATTGTGTTCGCCTTCTGGCTGGTAATCAAAACCTATTTAAAATTTTATGCCTGATTGATTGGTGTAGAATGTTAACCATTTAAGGATTGTAAGGACATTTCATTGCTAATTATTAGTAAGCACTCCATCCAAATTATTGAATTCCTGCCCTAAATTTTCTCCTATTTCTGATAGGATGCCATTATAACCCCTGAAATACAAAAAGGCCCGTATTTTACGGACCTTCTGTATGTATATTATAAGAATAACAAAAGCTTAATAAGCTCTCTGATTGTTTCCTTCTTTCCAGTTAATGAAAGCTTTATTTACTACTTTATTTCCACCTGGCGTTGGATAATTTCCGGAGAAATACCAGTCGCCTTTATTTTTAGGACAAGCTTCGTGAAGGTTCTCCAGGCTCTGGTAAATCACCTCTACTTCTGCTACAGTGCCTTTAGGTGTAATGATCTGTGCAATCTTCGCTGAAATTTCTTCAGGCGTAAATGGCGCATAGATCTCTTTCACATGGTTGACGATCTCCTCTTTAGGCAATAACAATGATGCTTTACATTTGGTGTAAACATCCTCAATTACCTGCCACATGCCACGCTCAGTAAGTAACTGAATTGCGGCATCAAAGGCTACAAATTGTCCCATTCTACTCATATCGATCCCATAACAATCCGGATAACGAATCTGAGGTGCAGAAGAAACGATAATAATTTTCTTTGGATGCAGGCGATCGACAATTTTAATGATACTCTGCTTTAAAGTTGTACCACGAACAATTGAATCATCCAATGCCACCAATGTATCTTTATGATTATTGATGATACCGTAAGTAGTATCATAAACGTGTGCAACCATTTCACTACGGTCAGCATCCTGAGTAATGAACGTACGAAGCTTTACATCTTTTACAGCAAGCTTTTCAACACGCGGCGCCATTGATAGCAGCTCTTCCAGCTGTTCATCACTGAGCTCTTCTTTTTTATGTAAAAGAATATCCTTCTGATGTCTGCGAACATATTGGTTCACCCCATCCACCATTCCAAAAAAGGCCACTTCTGCCGTGTTTGGAATAAATGAAAACACCGTATTCTTCAGATCGTAATTAACCGTTTGAAGGATTTTTTCCGTTAGTAATCTACCCAATTGCTTACGCTCACGGTAAATTTCAACGTCACTTCCTTTAGAGAAGTAAATACGCTCAAATGAACATGATAATCTTTCGGTAGGCTCACGGAATTGTTCCATGCTCACCTCACCCGTTTTCTTGATGATTAAAGCATGTCCCGGATCAATTTCCTTAACATCTTTAAACTGGATATTAAATGCGGTTTGCAGTGCCGGTCTTTCAGAAGCAGCAACTACAATCTCATCATCATAATAGTAATAAGCGGGGCGTATACCAGCCGGATCGCGCATGATGAATGAATCACCATTACCTACCATACCGCAGATCGAGTATCCGCCATCCCATGTTTTAGCAGAACGGCGAAGGATGTTTGCAATATCCAGGTGCTCAGAAATCTTCTGGGTAATCGCCACATTGTCGTGCCCCTCTTTTTTGTACTGATCAAACAAGTCCTGATTTTCATCATCCAGGAAGTGACCGATTTTCTCGAGCACGGTTACCGTATCCGCTTTTTCTTTAGGATGCTGACCCAACTCATACAATTGCTCAAGCAATTCGTCTACGTTGGTCATGTTGAAGTTACCTGCAATAACCAGGTTACGTGTCATCCAGTTGTTCTGCCTTAAGAAAGGGTGGCAATTTTCGATGCTGTTTTTACCGTGGGTACCATAACGCAAATGGCCCAATAACACTTCGCCGATAAAGCTTACGTTGTCTTTGAGCCATTCTGTATCCTGCATTAATTCAGGCGTATTTTCCTGTATATCTACAAATTTGTTCTGAACATATTCGAAGATATCTGCTACTGCATTCGAAGCCATGCTGCGGTAGCGGCTAATGTACCTACTGCCGGGTTTCATATCCAGCTTAATGGTAGCAATACCTGCGCCATCCTGGCCCCGGTTATGCTGTTTCTCCATTAAAAGGTATAATTTGTTAAGGCCGTAAAGTGCTGTACCGTACTTTTGCTGATAGTAAGAAAGTGGTTTTAACAGGCGAATAAAAGCGATTCCGCATTCGTGTTTTATCTGATCACTCATTGTGTGGGTTTGAAGGCGCAAAGTTATCCTTTTAAAACATCACTACCTAAACAAAAATACTTTCTTTTGTCAGGTTGAGGTTAATTTGGTAATGTCTCTATCGGCATCGTAGCTAAGCTTATCGTTACCCTGAGCAGAAAATCACTACAAATTTGCATGTAAAAAGAATCAATAATATTGGATATTGCTATTTTTTTATAGCAATTTTAAGGGATATTTGCTCTGATGATAGAGCAGTATAGACAACTTGAACTTAAGATCTAACCTGAAACTTCGCTACATTTTTCCCGACTTCAGTTCCTCACCAAAAAAGATAGAAGCCCTTTCGTCGAACGTTTGTGGATCGCCGCTGGTGTAGAAAGCCCGTGTACCGCCTCTGCCCAGTTTACCTTCCATCTCCGGGTGTCTTTCCAGGTAGCTAACTAAACTGGTGGCAACGATTTCTCCCTGCGTTAAAATGTTAATATAATCAGGAAAGACAGTTTTGAGTTTAGGCAACAATAAGGGATAATGTGTGCAGGCCAGTAACACGCAGTCGATCGCTTCCGATTGCTGCATCAACTGATCACAGTATTCATTGATAAAAAAATCAGCACCCGACTGAAGGTGTTCATTGTTCTCGATCAAAGGAACCCACATTGGGCAGCTTTGCTGATGAACCTTAATATCAGGAAAAAACTTATTAGTTTCCAGCAGATAGGATTGCGAATTAATCGTCCCCCGCGTACCCATCACTCCAACAGTTTTACTGGCGGTAAAATCCCCTATCACCTCTGCAGTTGGGCGGATGACACCCAGCACACGTTTACCCGGATACTTGAGTGGTAAATCCTTCTGCTGGATGGTTCTTAGTGCTTTCGCAGAGGCGGTATTACAAGCCAAAATAACGAGTTCACAACCTTGCGCAAACAGCCATTCCACGCATTCTAAAGTGTATTTATAAATGGTATCAAAAGAATGATCTCCATAAGGTGAACGAGCGTTATCGCCAAGGTATATATAGTTGTACTGTGGCAGGCGATCGGCAATTGACCGGAATACGGTTAATCCGCCGTAGCCTGAATCGAAAATACCTATCGGAGTGTTCATCATGTATTCAACAAAAAAGCGGAACTAAGTTAAACTTAATTCCGCAATTTCTTTAATAATATACCGGTAGACCATCGGACTCCGGTTAAACTTAATACTATTTTTTAGGTGCAGCAGCTGCTGGTTTTGCAGTTGCAGAAATGCCTAATTTAGTTTTAACTGCTCCGGTAATGTCTTCGCCACCATCCCAGAAAACTAAATTATTACCACCTTGACCGTTAGCAATGTCAAAAACATATGCTAAGCCTTTTTCTTTAGCTACAGCTGAAATTGCAGTTGCAACTTTAGCCTGGATTGGTTGAAATAACTCACCTTGTTTGGTACCTACATCCTGAGATGCTTTAGTACGTGCATCGGTGATGCGTTTTTCAAGATCCTGTAAAGCCTGACCAGCAGCTTGCAATTCTTTACCAACCTGCTCTTTGTTAGCTTCACTTAAAGTTTTTTCCTTCGCTTGGGCTGCAGTTAATTGTGTTTGATATTCTTTAATCATGGCATCAATCTCTGCTTGTTTGGTTTTACCCAAAGTTTCTAATGTACCTTGAGCCGCTTTTGCTTCAGGAAGGTTAGCAAAAACATCTTCCGAATTAATGTGGCCTAACTTCTGTTGCGCACTTGCCATATTCGCTGTAAACAATAACCCTGCTGCTACAAAGAATACGTTAATTAACTTTCTCATCGTTCTATTTTACTTTTTTATTTTTTTTAATTTATTTTTCCCGAAATCAAGGACGCGAATATACTAATTATTTGCAGTCCCTGGTTTATAGCCTAATTTCACAATTACATCGTTACTTACGTCGTAACTGCTGCTGGCATAAATCATCATCGTCGCTTCGCTGCTCTTGTCAAAAATGAAGTCCAGATACTTTGCTTTTGCAATTTGTTTCACCGCATCAGCAACCTTGTCCTGGATAGGCTTAATCAACTTTACCCTGCTTTGAAAAAGATCACCGTCAGGACCAAACTTGGAACGTTGAAATTCTTTTGCCTGTTTTTCTTTCTCGATGATTTCATTCTCACGACGCTTGCGCATATCGTCAGTCAATAAAACCTGGTCTGCCTGGTAAGCTTTATACATGCGATCAATCTCCGAGAAGTTTTGATCTGCCTGCTGCTGCCATTGTTTAGAAGCAACATCAAGCTGGCTTAAAGCCGATTTATATTCTGGCAAATGTTTCAGAATATACTCTGTATCTACATATGCAAACTTCTGCGCAAATGCGCCAAATGAAGTGCAAATTAGAAATGCGATTAAAAGATATTTTTTCATCAAGTTTAATATTTGTTTTTTAAAGGTGATGAAGCTATCACGATTTTGTATTGTTTTTTGTTGGTAGGGAAAATCGTGATGGTTTCATGTGTGTTAATGATATAGTTTATAATAACCTAAGCTTCCTTTAAACTCCTCTTGCAATGTTTTATTGCATAATTAGGTATTTTTTTATTCTTTATCAATTAAAATCCACCTAATTGTTGTGCGATACTGAAGTGGAACTGACCTTTGTTAGCATCCGGTAAGTTAGGTATTGCATCAAAACCATAACCATAATCAATACCCAGTAAACCAAATATCGGTAAGAAGATTCTTGCACCCACACCAACAGATCTTCTGATGTTAAATGGATTGTAATCAGCAAACCTGTTCCAGGTATTACCACCTTCAGCAAATGCCAGTACGAAAGCGGTAGCTTGCTGACTTGCAATAACCGGATAACGCGCCTCTAATACATATTTAGTATAAATCGGGCTACCTGATTGTTGGGCAATTGTGGCATTAGATCCATAAGGGATTACCGTATTGTTGGCATAACCACGCATTGCAATCAGTTCTGATCCCTGTAAAAAATCGAATCCCTGCATACCGTCACCACCCAGTTTGAAACGTTCAAATGCCGATTGACCAACTGCTTTGTTATACTGACCTAAGAAACCGAATTGAGCCTGAGCCTTGATCACTAAGTTCCCCACAACGCGTTGGTACCATTGCGAATCGAATTTCCATTTGTGGTATTCGGTGAAACGATATTTCTCCTTATCTGATGCAGTAGCGTAATTCGTCTTATTAAACAACGAGTATGGAGGCGTCGCCTGAACCGTGAAACGCAGGAATGAACCCGATTTCGGGAAGATAGGCGAATCCCTTGAATCGCGGCTAATCTCCTGTGATAAGTTTAAATTGTAAGATGTACCCGTGTTGAACAAATAACCAGAATAATTATTCAGGATGTATTGTTGCAGGTTAACGGCATGGGTTAACTGGAAATAGTTATCCGGCCAGTTCAGTCTTCTACCTAAACTTACAGTAACACCATTTAAACGAATCTTCTGATACTGATTACTTGCTTCATCATAACCATTAGACTGCAATGAGGTAAAAGCGCTCACACCAAAACTTACTGGTTTTTCGCCACCAAACCATGGTTGTGAGAATGAGAAACTGTACGACTGATAGTACTTACCATTCGTTTGTCCACGTAAGCTTAATTTCTGTCCGTCGCCTTTTGGTAGTGGCTTGTAGGCTTTTAAATTGAATAGGTTACGTAATGAGAAGTTATTGAAGGTTAAACCTAATGTACCGATGATACGGCCACCACCAAAACCACCTGAAAGTTCGATCTGGTCTGAAGGTTTCTCTTCTACGGCATATTCAATATCTACCGTTCCATCCGCCGGATTAGGACGTGGTGTAGGTACTGTTTTAGATTCGTCAAAGTTACCCAACTGGCCAATCTCACGAATAGTACGGATCAAATCACTTTTGTTGAATTTCTGTCCCGGTTTGGTACGGATCTCACGCAATACTACTTTATCATTCGTAATGGTATTTCCTTTTAAGGTAATGCGGTTGTTGGTAAACTGCGGACCTTCATACATCCTTAACTCTACATCAACAGTATCGCCACGAATGGTTTTTACCGGATCAATGTTGAACGTTAAGTAACCATTATCAGTATATAAACTGTTAATATCGCCCCCGTTCTCACCACCACCGTTTAATTTTTTGTTCAGTCTTTCTTCGCTATAGATATCGCCTCTCTCCAGGGTCAATACCTTATTTAAGATACTATCAGGGTAAATGGCATTACCGGCCCAGCTTACTGCACCTACATAATACTTTTTACCTTCATAAAGGTCCATTTTAATGCTTACCTTTTTCTCGTTGTATTGGTAAACACTGTCTTTAATCAGCTCAGCATCCAGGTAACCTTTCTCCTGCATCTTGCCAATCATTTTTACTTTGTTCTCTTCGTATTTCTCTTTAGAGAATTTACCTGAACCCCAGAAACGCCACCAGGCAAATTGCTTAGGGTTTTTAAGGAATTTCCTAAGTTTTGCTGATTTGAAGTCTTTATTTCCCGTGAAGTCAATATGCCTTACTTTAACCCTCGAACCCTTGTCGATATAAGTTTCCAGCACCACGCTGTTTTCAGCATTGGCATCTTTACGGGTTTTATAATCAATTTTAGTAAAGAAGAAACCTTTATCCAGCATATATTTCTTAATGATGGCAGAAGTTGTATTATACAGGTTATCGTTTACGATTTTACCTGTTTTATCATTTAACTTTTCCTGAATAGCAGTTCTTTGCGATTTACCTATTCCTTTTAATTCTATTGAAGTCAAACGAGGACGTTCAACAACTTCAATTTCGAAATACACTGAATCCTGTACAAACTTCTCGATGTTAATTTTTACATCGTCAAACAAGCCTTGCGCCCAAAGGGTTTTGATCGCATCAGAAGTCGCCTCTCCCGGAAGCACTACCTTATCGCCTTTGGTTAACTTTGATAAGGTAATCAGCACCTCTTTATCAAGGTATTGTGTACCTGTAACCGTTGTACCACCAATAATATATTCTTTTGGACTAAAATAATCGAGATCTAAGCCTCCAACCTTTAGGGATGGGGTTGCCGGAGCCTGACCTTGTGGACGTATTTGAGCAAAGGCCGGAGCGGCTAAAACTAGTAGGATTAAAACTTGAAATATTCTTTTCATTAAAATAATTTGTTCAGTAATGACCACAATTTTCGGTTACTGAAAGCGGAAATCATTACGCTTTTCATTCTCCTTGTTATGGTTACATTTATCGTATAAAAGTGCAGCTAAGTTAGTTTAAAGGCTTGTTAAAAAGTGTTAAAAGAAAAATTAGTTTAATTGCTCACTAATTTTGCCAAATCTGCGCTCACGTTTTTGGAAGTCTACAATGGCTTCAAATAGATTTTCTCTTCTGAAATCCGGCCATAAAACATCGGTAAAATAAAATTCGGTATAAGCCATTTGCCAAAGCAAATAATTGCTGATGCGGTGTTCACCACTGGTCCTGATCATCAGTTCAGGATCAGGTAAATTAACAGTGGTTAACTTTGATGAAAACAAGGTTTCATCGATATCATCGATTGATAAGGATTCGTCTTTAACTGCCGCAGCGATTTTCTTGGTCGCCTCCAGAATTTCCCACTTCGAGCTATAGCTTAACGCCAAAGTAAGGGTGCACTTTACATTATGTGCCGTTTTGGCCATGGCTTCATTTAAATCATCAATACACTCCTGGGGTAAAGATGCAATATTGCCAATGGCATTGAGCTTAATGTTATTCTTGTTGAGGGTTTCCGTTTCGCGGTTAATCGTAGAGATGAGGATCTGCATCAGTGCATCTACTTCTTCTTTAGGTCGGTTCCAGTTCTCAGTTGAAAAAGCATAAAGTGTTAAGTATTCTATGCCTGCTTCTACACAGCCTTCCACAATATCTTTCACCGAAAGTACGCCCTGTTCGTGTCCGAAAATCCTTACTTTGCCCTGGCCTTTTGCCCATCTACCGTTACCATCCATAATGATAGCAATGTGTTTTGGCAGGCGACTATAGTCTATTTGTTCTTTAAATCCCATTAATTATGTCAAAATCAGCTTAAAAGGAATAGCATTTTGAGGTTACAAAGGTAAAAGATATGCCAACACTAACAAATAGATAAGTGTCCCTTTTTCTAAAATCTCCTCTTTGTGTTCCCGGGGCACCTATTTGGCTGATAGATGGATCAGATAAATTGAGCTGTTTATCCCCGCTATACAAGATAACAGGCCTATCCGGATATCGTCCGCTTACGTCATCAATATAGTCGGTCATGGCTGTTCTGTAACCAATTTCGGTAAAAACACTCCAGGTATCTTTATAATTATAGCGCAAACCAACACCATACGGGATGGTAAGCACCACATTACCGTAACCATTTTCCTGTCCTTCTGTAGCGAGCCGGTCTAAACGGTACTTGTCTCCATCAAATTTTACTGTTGGCTTGAAAATCACAAAGCCAGCCCCAGTAAAAAGATAAGGCGTAAACTGTCGTGTTCCGCCTCCTAAGTTAAAATTGAAGAAATTAAAGTCGACCAATGCACTCAGCTCACTTAATGATGTGTTGAATGACAGGTTCCTTTCGCGGAACTGCTCATTATCTGATTTGGCATCCCTGGCCTGTATTTGTCCGTAATTATAGTTGAGCCGAACGCCCAGGTACTGATTAAAATTTCGCTTGGCATAAGCACCTGCAGAAAAGCCGCTGATTTGCAAAGGATTATTCTGATTAAGGTCGCCCATGTATCCTGCTCCGCCACCCATTAATCCCAATTCCCAGGTCCCTTCCTGTGCGCGGGAAATTTCACCGCCCAAGGTAAAACAGAGGATGATTAACAGGAGTTTTTTTAGCGTCATACTTAGTAGTTACGGGTATCGATTCCCCATAATAATTTATTCCTTAACGTGTTTAGGTACGTTTCATTGTTAAGGCGAATCAGATTTATACAAAAGTCGGCTTTTTTGATGGATATTTTAACAGAGCGTTCTACGGTAACAGTCCGGCTATCACACGATACCAGAAACTTAGATTCCCTCGCTTCCACTTCAAATGACAAGGTATTATCATCCGGTAAAACCACCGGACGCACATTCAGGTTATGCGGTGCAATTGGTGTCACCACAAAGTTTTCTGAATCCGGGTATATTATCGGTCCGCCACAACTCAGTGAATATGCGGTAGAACCCGTTGGGGTAGCTATAATTAGTCCGTCAGCCCAGTAAGAGTTGATGAATTCCCCGTTCATGGAGGCGTGAATAATCATCATTGCCGAATTATCTCTTCTGTGAATGGTAATGTCATTTAAGGCAAAGTTTTCCTCACCGAAAAGACCGTTATCCGATTCAAGAATCAATAGAGAGCGGCTGTCAAGCGTATATTCGCCGCTAATCAATGCATGAAGCGCAGAGCTGATTTCGTTTTTATTGATACTGGCCAGAAATCCCAGTCGCCCAAAGTTAATCCCGATGACAGGAATACCTGAGTTTCGGATCAGCGAAAGGGTATCTAGTAAAGTACCATCGCCCCCTAAACTTAAAAGCACATCGGCGTGGTCTTTTAACTCTTTATGGTTGTGGAAAATAACTGTATTTGCCGGAAGGTGGATTTTACCATGTAAAGAGGTTTTGAATTTTGAATACAGCAGGGGCTGGATATCATGTGCCGCCAGCTGGTCAAAAACCTCCTGAACGTAAGGCAAAACCGTATCGTTAAAGTCTCTTCCGTAAATTGCAATCCTCATAGTTTGGTTTATACATTTAAATAGTTCATAAACGAATCATATCGTTCCTGAGAACCATCATCAACCTGGGTGTTGTTATAAACTTCTTTTACCAGGTAATTATATCTTTCGAATGAAGCCACAAGAGAAGTGATTTCAGTTTTATTCACTTTTAATGTCACTTCCAAACGGGTAGAATTCTCGAATGAATTAACATACGATGAAAGAATCTGAGCATTATCGGCTTCAACAATCTGCGAAATGTGAGCAAGTGAATTGTCACGGTTGCTGATTTCCAGCACAATGATTCCACCAGGCTCGTTCACCGCATATTGTCCGGCTACAGCGTCAATCACATTCTCATAGCTAACTGCACCGAGATAATTTTTCTGCTGATCCAAAACCGGTAATAAGGTTAATTTTAACTGGCTCAACAGCCTGATCACATCATAGGTATGTGCATCGTTGAGTACAAAGGCATTATAAGTTCGAACCGAAGCGTCACTAAGCAAGGTATCATGATCAGTAAGGTTCAGCAAATCATCTTCCGCAACCAGCCCCACCAAAGCAGCATCGTTAACAACGGGCAAATGTCTCAGCTTAAATTCATTTAAGCGGTCAAGGGCCTTTTGAACGGTGTCATCAATCTTTAGTGATGGTATAGCATACGATATGATTTCTTCAGCAAACATTATTTAAGTAAAATCCTGTCTAAAAATTTTTCTAAGTAAGCATTAAATACTTCGGGATGTTCCATCATCGGTGCATGCCCGCATTTATCTACCCAGTTTAGCTCGGAGTTTGGCAATAATTCGTGAAACTCTTCAGCCACTTCGGGCGGTGTAACTTTATCGTTTTTTCCCCAGATCAAAGAAACGGGAATGGTAATTTTTGAAAGTTCCTTACCCATGTTATGGCGGATAGCCGATTTGGCCATGGTTAGAATCCTGATTACACGCGAGCGGTCGTTAACTGTTTTGAACACATCGTCAACCAGTTCTTTTGTAGCAGTAGCCGGATCATAAAAAGTAAATTCTACTTTTTCTTTGATGTAGTCGTAGCTTTCGCGACGTGGAAAAGACCCACCAAAAGCATTCTCGTATAAACCAGAACTTCCGGTTAGTACCAACGCCTTTACAAACTCCTGGTGCGCAACCGTAAATACCAGGCCAACGTGCCCGCCTAATGAATTGCCTACCAGTACAACCTGATTAAGGCCTTTAAATTTCAAAAAACGGTGGAGATAGCGTGACAAGGCTTTAACACCAAGGGTTAAAATCGGGAGGTCATAAATGGGCAAAATCGGGATCACAACATTGTAGCGGTCTTTAAACTGTTCAATTACAAGCTCCCAGTTGCTCAACTCGCCCATCAGGCCATGTAGCAATACCAGCGTCTCGCCTTTTCCAGCTTCAATGTATTTAAATCCTTCTTCTTCTATTACCTGGTATGTCATATTGTTTTAGATGGTATTGTGCACTAAGTTAGTAGAGTAAAATTAATTTTTCGCATTTATATGCCATTTTTGTGAAATAAAAACGAAAACGGTATAAAAATGCCATTTGCAAGGCTTTGTGAAGGTTTTTGGGGCGTTTTATATCCTGATCCGTTAAACCGCTAAGCCTCATCCCAGCTTAATTGAGCTTCTCCTTTACAATCTCCGCAATTAATTTACCATCTGCTTTACCGGCAAGTGCTTTGTTAGCCATTCCCATTACCTTCCCCATATCTTTAACCGATGTAGCACCAGATTGTTTGATCACGTCTTCAATAATTGCGGCAACTTCTGCCCTCTCGAGCTGCTTTGGCAAAAACTGGTTGATTACATTAATTTCCTCTTCTTCAACCTGATATAAATCTTCGCGATTTTGTGTGCGGTATATATCTGCTGATTCGCGACGTTGCTTAATCAGTTTCTGAAGAATCTTCAGTTCCGTTTCTTCAGTGATTTCTTCCGAAGAGCCTTTTTCTGTTTTTGCCAGTAATAAGGCCGCTTTGATTGCTCTTAGACCTCTTAATTGTGCATTATCCTTAGCCAGCATGGCTTTTTTAATTTCCTGATCTATGGTGTTTGATATCATGTGGAGATTGTTTAATTGATGAAATGATTGAGTGGAGTATGCAATTAACTCCTGTTCACTATTGTTGCTGTTGCCTGCGCCGTTGGCATAATCAGCATATCGTTGATGTTTACATGTTTCGGGCGACTTACTACATACCAGATGGCATCTGCAATATCATCTGCGATGAGTGGCTCAAAGTTTTCATAAACTTTTTTGGCCCGCTCTTCATCACCCTTGAATCGCACGACAGAGAATTCTGTTTCTACCATACCCGGGTTGATTTCTGTAACCTTAATTCCATGAGGCAGCAGGTCGATCCTCATCCCTTTACTCAAGGCATCTACGGCATGCTTGCTTGCACAATATACATTTCCGTTTGGATACACTTCTTTCCCGGCAATAGAGCCAATATTGATGATATGTCCTGACTGGTGTGGAATCATCCAGTTTGATACTATTTTAGTGACATAAAGCAAGCCTTTTACATTTGTATCGATCATGGTATCCCAATCACTGATGTTGCCGGCATTTACCGGCTCTAAACCCTGACTTAAACCTGCATTATTAATGAGCACGTCTACCTTTTTCCAAGCATCGGGTAAGCTTTCAAATGCTTCGGTCAGCTTCCCATTATCGCGTACATCGGCCAGTACTTCCTTTATTTCGATAGCATATTTATCTGCAAGATGATGTGCAATTTTAGACAGCCGTTCTTCACGACGGGCAACGAGAATAAGTTGATAACCTTGTTGGGCAAATATATGTGCGCAAGCCTCGCCTATACCTGAGGTTGCACCCGTGATTAATGCAATTTTAGACATATTTATGAATGTTAAGTCCGGATAAACCCTTTAAGCAACCTGCCTTTTGGATTACCCGCTGATGGCAAAGGTAAGTTTTTTTGAATTCTGCAGCTATTGAAAAATCAAACTGAACGTTAATTGACGTAATTTCAACTTATCAATGGGATTGGCATAAACCGTTGGATCATGCTGCAACAAATCACCGGCAGAATAGGACAGTTTAATTTCAGGCGACATTTTAAAATACTCAAAATAAAAGTCGAAACCTATCCCCGTTTCGTACGACAAGTAGTTTCTGTTATTCTTAAGTAACTTATTTGCCGGCGTTTCGCCCTCATCAAAGGTTTTCTTTTTCGATGCAATATCTATGGAGTATTTAGCGCCCCCCAGCCAATAAGCCCGGAAATTGCTTAACCTGTTAGACTTCACCTTGATACCCAATGGAAACTCGAACATGGTAGCCTGAACTTTTTTATCAACAACCGTCTGAAAATATTTGGTCTGGCCGTTTCCCACACTAACCGGTTCCTTAGGTTCATATTCATACTGCACCACCCTGTCGCTAAAAATCAATGACGGCGTTGCGCGGATATCAAAGTTTTCTGCCAGCCTCCTGTTCATGACAAAGCCTAATCCAAAACCTTGGGATGGCGGACTAGATATGGCATTCAGCGTGTTGGTAACCGGTAAACCGGAGTTCTGATCGTAAGAAACATCCAGCGAATTGGGCACCTCATAAAACGGGGCCCTCCAGTTGGAATTTTTCAGGATTTTATATTCTGCAGAAATGTATTGGAAATTAAACCCGAAACTCCAGTCTTCATCATCTATACCCCCGCCCCAGTTCTGGGCGAATGAAGTGTTGGCGACAACGATTAAAGTGAGAATGAGGCTTAATTTTTTTATCATTTAGTTCCAACGTAGATTGAACTTATTCCAAACGTCAAAATACGCTGTTTGGTACTTTTGAAACCAACTTTCTCCATGAGGGTTGTAAAATCCGTGCCATCAGGGAAAGCAGCAACCGATTCTGGTAAATAGGTATATGCCCTGGCATCCTTGGAGAACAGTTTTCCGAAAATAGGAAGCACATTTAAAAAGTAAAAGTTATACAACTGTTTAACCGGAAATACTTTAGGCTTTGAAAATTCCAGAATCACCATCTTTCCTTCGGGCTTTAATACCCTGAACATATCAGTAAGACCTTTTTCAAGATTTTCAAAGTTACGCACGCCATAGGCACATGTAATGGCATCAAAGGTATCGTCTTCAAAATGCAGGCCTTCAGAATCCCCTACCTGAACAGAGAATGTTTCACTTAAACTCCGTTCATTGATTTTCTTTTTGGCCACTTCTAGCATGCCTTCTGAAATATCAACGCCGATCACTTTCTCAGGTTGAAGTTTCTTAATGGCCTCAAAGGCAAAATCACCTGTACCAGTAGCAACATCCAGTAAATTACGCGGATGAATGGAAACCAATTCTTTAATGGCCTTTTTGCGCCACAGTACATCAATTCCCAGAGATAGGAAATGATTTAAAAAATCGTAGGTACCTGAAATATTATTAAACATGGTAGCAACCTGTTCTTTTTTGGCTGCATCCTGCATTTGATATGGAGTGATATTCTGATTCATGATGTATGGCAAAGATAAGTTTATTGTTGAACTGTTTAAATTGTTTTAATCGGTTAATTGTCAAATGCGCAACAGTTAGCGCCTTAAACACATCAAAGGCGCAACCATCCTTACAAAATTGCTACATTTGCACCATGGTTATCAAAACGGCAACATTTGTTTGCAGCAACACCCAGATTTCGGCTTTACCGGCACCAACAATGCCCGAGTATGCTTTTATTGGCCGCTCAAACGTAGGCAAATCTTCATTGATCAATATGCTGGTTAACCAGCATGGATTGGCAAAAACTTCTCAACGCCCGGGTAAAACCCAGCTAATCAACCATTTTCTGATTAATGAGTCGTGGTATATTGTCGATTTACCAGGTTATGGGTATGCAAAGGTTTCCAAAACCAGCAGGGAAAAATGGGAAAAATTTATCCGGGCTTATATCACCAAAAGAGAAAGTTTACAGTGCGTTTTTGTATTGATCGATAGTCGCCTGGAGCCACAACAAATTGATATCGAATTTTGCTACTGGCTGGGTGAAAAACAAATTCCATTTTCTTTAATATTTACAAAGGCAGACAAACAAGGCATGACCACTACGCAAAAAAATGTGGCTGCATTCAGGAAAAAGCTTGGCGAATTTTTTGAAGAAATCCCCGCAACCTTTATTACTTCGGCAGAAAAAGGAAACGGAAAGGATGAAGTCTTAAATTTTATCACCGAAGTAAATGAAGATTTCGTTGTCCCTAAAGATTATAAGAGGTTTTAAAATTATTAGTTTCAATGAAAAAATACTTTTCACTCGTATTATTCGCTCACTCTGTTTTTGCATTACCCTTTGCCATGATTGGCTTTTTCCTGGGGGTTACCACCACAGAGAATCCTTTCTCCTGGTATAAACTGATTCTGGTATTGCTCTGTATGGTTTTCGCACGTAATTCGGCAATGGCTTTCAACCGGTATCTCGACCGCAATATTGATGCAAAAAACCCCCGCACTAAAATGCGTGATATTCCCGCCGGTAAGGTTTCTGCGGGCGAGGCTTTGACATTTGTGATCATCAACTGCTTGTTATTTGCAGCAACGACATACTTTATTAATCCCCTTTGCTTTTACTTGTCGCCCGTAGCCCTGTTTGTGGTATTGTTCTATAGCTACACCAAAAGGTTCACCGCATTGTGCCATTTGGTACTTGGCTTAGGCTTGTCCCTCGCTCCCATTGGTGCATATATCGCTGTAACCGGTCACTTTGCCCTCGTTCCGGTGTTGTATTCATTAACGGTGTTATTTTGGGTAAGTGGATTTGACATCATCTATGCTTTGCAGGACGAAGATTTCGACCGTGAAGAAAATTTACATTCCATTCCTTCGGCACTTGGCATTAAAAATGCTTTAAACGTATCAGTACTACTGCATGTGTTTTCAGCGGCCTGTGTAATCCTTCCCGTGTTTTTCACCACTTTCAGCTGGGTGTATTACATCGGAATTGTATTCTTCTGCGCCATGTTGGTTTACCAGCACCTGCTCGTAAAACCAAACGACATCAGTAAAGTAAACAGGGCTTTTCAAACCCTAAACGGATATGCATCAGTGGTATTTGCCATTTGCTTTTTAATTGATGCTTATTTGAGAACTAAGTAACATATCATGATAGAAAAAAAGATCAGAACATATATCCCACAGGAATTATCCATTACCTGGGAAAGCCTGGCACCACTTTTTAATGAGTTGCAGCGCCGCGAAATTAACAGTGCTGATGAACTGGAACAATGGTTAAAAGACCGTTCGGAATTGGAAGCTGCGCTGGAAGAAGATTTCGCCTGGCGTTATATTAAAATGAGCTGCGACACAGCCAATGAGGAACTGGTTAAAAACTTCCAGTACTTTGCAGAAGAAATTGAACCAAAAATTTCTCCCCTTTCTAACGAGTTGAATAAAAAATTCGTGGAGAGTCCTTTTATGGATGATCTTGACAAGGAGAAGTTCTTTGTATACAGCAGGGCAATTAAGAAAGCACTGGAAATATACCGTGAAGAAAACATCGAATTATTTACGCAATTGCAGGTTAAGCAACAGAAATATCAGGGCATCACCGGTGCCATGAGCGTTGAAATTAACGGGCAGGAATATACACTGGAGCAGGCATCAATCTTCATTAAAGACCTGAACCGCGAGGTGCGCGAAAATGCCTGGAAAACCATCCAGCAGCGCCGCCTGATTGATAAAGACGATCTGAATGTATTGTTCGATGAGCTGATCGGATTGCGCAACCAGGTAGCCTTAAATGCAGGCTTCGAAAATTACCGCGATTACATGTTTCAGGCATTAGGTCGTTTTGACTATACGCCACAGGATTGCTACGACTTTGCAAATGCCATTGAAAAGGAAATTGTTCCTATTTTAAAGGAGCAGGCAGAAAAACGCCGCGAAGCATTGGGACTTGAAACCTTAAAACCGTGGGATCTGGAAGTTAGCGTAAGTGGTAAACCTGCTTTAAAGCCATTCAACAATGGCGAAGAACTTATCGACAAGAGTATAGCCTGTTTTAATGCCATAGATGAAAAACTTGGGGTTAAGTTGGCAACCATGAAGGCCAACGGCCTGTTCGATGTGGAAAGCAGAAAAGGTAAGGCACCAGGAGGCTATAATTATCCACTTGCAGAAACCGGCGCTCCGTTCATTTTCATGAACTCAGCAAACTCCCTTCGCGATTTAACTACTATGGTTCACGAAGGCGGCCATGCCATCCATACTTTTCTAACCGCAAATTTAGAGCTGAACGACTTCAAGCACTGTCCTTCTGAAGTGGCTGAACTCGCATCAATGAGTATGGAGCTAATTTCAATGGACAAATGGGATGTTTATTTCGACAATGAAGAAGACCTGATCCGTGCTAAAAAAGAACAATTGGCCGATGTATTGAAAACGCTGCCATGGGTAGCCGTGATTGATCAGTTTCAGCATTGGATATATACCAACCCGGTACATACAGCGGCAGACAGAGAGGAAACCTTTAAACAGATTTACAACCGCTTTGGTGCCGGTTTTGCCAATTGGGATGACCTGGAGCAGCAATTTGGAAATGTATGGCAAAAGCAGCTGCATTTATTCGAGGTACCATTCTATTATATTGAGTATGCGATTGCACAATTGGGAGCGATTGCCGTGTGGAAAAATTCCAAAGAAAATCCACAGCAGGCTTTAGACCAGTATCTGGCTGCGCTATCATTAGGTTATACCAAACCCATGAATGAGATTTATGAAACTGCCGGTATCAAATTCGACTTCAGCGCAGAATACGTGAAAGAACTGGCTCAGTTTGTTAAAGAAGAGCTGGAGAAATTGGGTTAGCCGCTTAGTAAAAATTTCATTAATATGTCTCCCGCAGATTACATAGATGCACGCAGAAACTAATCTGCGAAAATCAGCGAAATCAGCGGGAGATTATATTTAATTTTATAAAATCATTTGCCGAACTAGCCCTCCTCTTTGCCCCTCGTTCGCATAATCAACAACATCACCAGGCCCGAAAGCAAAATCATAACCAGGTAGCTAAAACTTAAGTTGCGCTCATCTTTGGCGGGAAAGAAATTCACTACACCATAACTGAGAAAAGAAACGATGACATATGTAATTCCACCGGTTAAACCACCTGCGATACCTGCATTCTTTGGAAACTTACTCAGGCAAAAAGTAAAATAATTGTTAAAGGTATAGCCTGCACCAATGTGGATAATGAAAGCAAAAAAGATCAGCGAGAATAAATTGCTGATGAAATTCAAGCTCAAAATCATCAGTATCACGAATAACAGTTGAAAAAGAGAGTTAATAGCCAGCCGTTTGAAAAAAGGACGGTTGATGGTTGCCTTCCCGATAAAACCGCCAACCATCCAGGCAAAGCCCAAAACTAACGAACTGTAGCCTGCAATAACAGGTGAAAGATTAAGATGGTGCTCGATAATGAATGGCCCGGTCATATTATACACCATCACCATACAATAAGCTAAACCCAACATTACAATTCCTAAAGTAAAACTCGTGGTTTTCACCATTTGAACATAAATCCCGATGATTTTTTTCAACTGGAATTCGGTAATGTGCTTTAATGTTTCACCACTGTAAATCAGCTCCAGCAAGGCAAAAACAAGGGCAAAACCAGCTAGAAAATAGAAATTGGATTCCCAGCCAAAAGCCGCCTGCAGGTAACCACCAACAAAAGGAGCTACAATGGGCCCGGTTGACCAGATAATGGAAAACAGACTCAGGTAATGCTTCAGTTTATCTCCTGTAAACAAATCAACAAAATATGCCCGTTTGGCCACTACAATCCCTCCAACTGGTAATCCGTGAATAACCCGCATCAGATAGATAAGATAAATATTATGCGTAACGGCAATCACCAGACTCGCTACTGCAAAAATCAGCAACGCATAAAGGCAAATTTTATATCGGCCAAAACTATCGAGTAAACTGCCTACAAATAATTGGGCCACACCGTAACTGATCAGGAAGATACTCAAAGTAAGCTGAACCTGCACACTGCTCACGTTCATATCCCCCGCCATGTTGGGCAGTGATGGAATATAGATATCTGTTGCAAAGCCCGAAAGCGGAAGCAAAGCAAAAGCAAGTAACGTGGCTATTCCGTGATTCTTCTCTTTGATGTAAGATGCCTTTAAGCCCGATGGTGTCGTCATAAATTCAAATATTTGTGCCTTTCTTATGGAGGTGGCAAAAGTAGTATTTTATGACTTGCGGGCACGCAAACACGTTAAATAAACACATACAGATTACATTAACAATCTGTTTTGACATTTACCACAGAAAACTAGCCGAAAGAGAGATTATTTGCATTGTTTTCGCCATTCAGACTTGCTAGAATATCAGTGTAAAGAAATTAATATCCTGCTTTAAACGTTTTTAACCGATATTTTCCTAAGTTTGAAGAATACAACAAGCAAACTGAAATGTTCGAAAAGCTATTTAGAAAGAAATCTATTTCCAAGATATTAAAAGATGCAGCAAGCGGTTATGGCGATCATGAAAATACACTTCACAAAACCTTAGGTGTACGGGATTTAACGGCATTTGGTATAGCAGCAATTATCGGTGCAGGTATTTTCAGCACCATTGGAAAAGCAAGTGCAGATGGTGGTCCCGCAGTAATTTTCTTGTTTATTTTTACTGCAGTTGCCTGCAGCTTTGCAGCATTTGCCTATGCAGAATTTGCCTCTATGGTTCCTGTTTCAGGTAGTGCTTATACCTATTCCTATGTAGCCTTTGGCGAGCTGGTGGCCTGGATCATTGGCTGGTCGCTCATTATGGAATATTCCATAGGAAACATTACGGTAGCCATCTCGTGGTCAGACTATTTTACAGGACTGCTTTCCACTATAAAAATACCTTTTCTGGGCATCAATGGCATCCATGTTCCTGATTGGGCAACAATGGATTACTTAAGCGCCTATAACGGGCATAAACATGCAGAAGCGCTACTGGCTGCAGGCAAAAACCTGAATGGCCTGGATGCCGCAACAGCATTAGCCAACAATGCATGGCTCACTGCCCCGCAAATTGGCAGTTTCCACCTGGTTGCCGATCTCCCTGCACTGGGTATCATCATCCTGATTACCTGGTTAATTTACCGGGGTATGAAGGAAAGTCGCAACGCCAGTAATGCAATGGTTGTGGTGAAACTGGCAGTCATTTTACTGGTTCTGGCTGTTGGTATCTTTTATGTGGATACCAAAAACTGGGATCCCTTTGCTCCAAATGGTGTATCTGGAATTTTGAAAGGTGTATCAGCTGTGTTTTTTGCATACATTGGTTTTGATGCCATTTCAACTACTGCTGAAGAATGTAAAAATCCGCAGAGAGATTTACCCCGCGGAATGATGTGGGCCATTATTTTATGTACCATCTTATACGTGGCCATAGCACTGGTATTAACGGGAATTGTAAAATCTGATACGCTTGCTGTGGGTGATCCCCTTGCATTTGTATTCGATCAGATCGACCTTAAACTGATGAGTGGGATTATCGCCGTAAGTGCGGTATTTGCGATGGCCAGTGTGCTGCTGGTATTCCAGATGGGTCAGCCCCGCATATGGATGAGCATGAGCCGCGATGGTTTATTGCCAAAATCATTCTCCAAAATCCATCCCAAATATAAAACACCTTCATTTGCCACTATTGTTGTGGGCTTTGTAGTGGCGGTTCCATCGTTATTCATGAATTTAACGATTGTAACCGACTTATGTTCTATCGGAACTTTGTTTGCCTTCGTATTGGTATGTGCAGGGGTACTGGTATTGCAAAACCGTCCGGATGTACAACGAGGTAAATTTAAAATACCTTATGTAAACAGCAAATTTATTGTTCCTGTTGCATTTATTGCGGCACTCGCTTTTGCCTTTATACAATATAGTGCTGAAACAAAGGCATTCTTCCTTAACTCGCCAAAAACCGTTACCACGGTAAACTTCCTCACCTCATTAAATGGTGATGAGTTGAAAATAGTGAAGGAAGAAATCGTTAAAGATGCGGCACCACAGATCATATTGGCCGACAAAGTAGATGCTGAATCTTATCTAAGCGCGTTGCCGGGCGATCGCTACGAGCAGTTCATATCAGCATCGAAGATTTCCACCGAAAAGAGATATGAAAGTGGATGGGGCTTGTTCAAGCATAAAATACCGATGTGGATTTTTCTCATCATTTGTGTAATCATCTCTTTCTACTGCATCACTAAAAATCTTTCGCTAATCCCTGTTCTGGGCTTAATCAGCTGTTTGTACATGATGTGTGAACTTGGCATCTCAAACTGGATTGGGTTCGGTATATGGCTTGTTATTGGCTTAGTGGTTTATTTCGCGTATGGCTACAAACACAGCAAACTGGCTTTAGAAAGTTAATCTGTAATACAAAGAATTTACGCCCGTCAGTTGATCGTAACTGATGGGCTTTTTTATGACCTTGATTTTAGCTGATTATTTCTGCGTCCATCTGCGTAATCTGCGGGAAATAATAAAGATTAACTAAAACATAGTTCTCCCGCTGATTTCGCTGACTTTCGCAGATTAGTTTCTGCGAGTATCTGCGCAATCTGCGGGAAATATTTTAATAAAATTAACTAAAACATAATTCTCCTGATGATTGAAAATATAATTCTCCCGCTGATTTCGCTGATTTTCGCAGATTAGTTTCTGCGAGTATCTGCGCAATTTGCGGGAAATAATTTAAAAAAACGAAAACTGCCAGAAAGGCAGATTAACAGGGGCTTAGTGCGGGGTTAACAGGGGATTAGCAGGGGGTTAATAGGGACAATTCCCTGTCAACATCCTGCCAAACCACTGTCAACACCCCATTAATCCTAGTTCACTATTGAATCCTGAAACCACACAGATGGGCACAAAAAAGCCCTTCATAAAACTGAAGGGCTGATGATGAAATATGATATTGTTTATTTCTTAATGAAGCCTAGCGCAGTAATCAGCACCAGGCCTATGCCCGATGCGATCATGTAGACATTACCATAAGGGAGGTGATAAACCTTGGCGGCTGGGCCTGCTATAAACAGGCATATGCCCAGTATTAGAATTGCTGTTCTCATGATTAAACCGGCAATCGGTGGAGCTCGATATCGTCTGGCGTAACAAAGATAAGCGGAACCTTTTCTACATCAACATAACTGCTGTCCAATCCAAAACTCCGTTCTTCAGATAAACTGAGTTTCTTCAATATGAAATAATAATCCATAATGGTGCGCTCGTAAAAACTTAGCTTGGTAAATTTCGAAAGGTGTTTCTCCAGGATTACAAAACGGAAATCGCCCGCAATTTTATGTTTATTCAGCGAGGTATATTGACTGGTAATATCGATCTCCCCGTTTTTCACAAGCTCTTCAACCACTTTACGGTACAGCAGGTTTACCCGTTGCTCAATTCTGAAGCCTAATCTGAAATCGATCCTGATCAGCTTACCCGGAATGAGAAATTCAACTTTATAATCCAGGGTATAAGGTTCGTCCATTACGTCAACGTGAACAAGCCAATATACGTCAGCACGTTTCGGCTCTTTCTGAATAATGGAATATATAATTTTCGACTCAATTTCAGTTTTGAAGTTTGCACTTGTTAAATAAACAAGCTGAGACGAATATTTAGGTACACTTTCATCACCACTTAACTCACTTAAAATCTGATAATAATCTTCTATTTCTACGTATTTTACAAAACGGTTCTTAATTTTCCGTGCCACAAACCAGCTCCACATCACAGTGAACAAAAAGGAACCAATCATTACAGTTACCCAGCCACCATGAAGGAATTTAGTTAAATTACTGATTAAAAATGTACCTTCAATGATCGCATAAGTGAAGAAGAAAATAGCAATCAGGTATTTTGGAAAACGCCTGCTTCTTAAGTAAAAGCTCACCAGAATCGTGGTCATTAACATCGCTATGGTAATAGACAAGCCATAGGCGGCATCCATGCTTTCGGATTTTCTGAACAACAGCACGATTCCGCAGCATCCAATCCATAGCATCCAGTTAATTGATGGCACATACAACTGGCCTTTTGAAACTGATGGATACACGATCTTGATCTTTGGCCAGAGGTTTAAACGTACAGCCTCGGAGATTAAGGTAAATGATCCGCTGATTAACGCCTGACTGGCAATTACAGCGGCCATAGTAGCCAGGATCACCATCGGAATCTGAAAATGATCGGGAACAATCTGAAAAAAAGGATTCATTTTGGCTCCCGGAACATATGTGGAGCTGTTGTGCAACACCCACACCCCCTGCCCAAGGTAATTCAGGATCAGCATCAGCTTCACGAAAATCCAGCTGATGCGGATGTTATTTCGTCCGCAATGGCCCAAATCAGAGTAAAGGGCTTCCGCACCCGTTGTACATAAAAATACGCCACCCAGAATAAGAAATGCCAGTTTGTTGGTGACAAGGAGGTGTATAGCCCAATAGGGATTAAATGCACTGAAAATACTGAGGTCTTTTACAATATAGGAAACGCCCAAAATTCCCAGTACAGCAAACCAAACGAACATTACCGGACCAAAAAGTTTCCCAACCAGATTGGTTCCGAACTGCTGAATGATAAAAAGTATGGTGAGAATGACCAGAACAATTGGAATAACCTGAATGTCGAATTTTCTGGTTAGCCCCTCAATTGCAGACGTTACGGTAATACTGGGCGTGATAATACCATCGGCAAGTAAAGCGCACCCTCCTACTACTGCAGGAACAACGAGCCATTTGGCCTTTTTACGTACCAGAGAAAAAAGAGAAAAAATACCACCTTCACCCTTATTATCGGCCCTTAAAGTAATGATCACATATTTGACTGTCGTTTGTAATGTCAGCGTCCAGATGATGCAGGAGAGCACTCCGAGTACATTTTCAGGATTGATATCTTGCCTGCCGCCCAGAATTGTTGTAAAGATTGCATTGAGGGTATAGAGCGGAGAAGTACCGATATCACCGAACACAATTCCCAGACTAATCAGCACCCCACCGGCGGTTAACGCATTGACATTTTTATGATTTGACATGTCATTATATTTTTAAGTGGGGCAAAAGTAAAAAACTATAACAAATTAACAACCAAATTATTGTGTATTTTTCACACTTTGAAAAACAATTTTTATTGTTAAATTGTGTTAAATTATGATTATTGAATAAAATGTTTAATTTCTTTGTATTAAATTAATAACTTTGTTCTACTATTGATGAAACTTTACACTAAGATAACGTTGCTCGCGAAATTGATGTGCACATTGTGCATTGTTTTGCTATGTAGCGTAAATTCCTGGTCGCAAGAAGTTGATAGTATTCATATTACCCTGAAAGGGAGAACAAAGAAAGTAAGCAGGGTTCCTGAAATAAAGGCCAATATCCAACCTTATAAGCCGTTATACATGTCGATTGGTGGAGCCGCTATGTTTAACACTTACTCCAACACCACAAAAAACACTTCTGTTGCTGCAAAAGATAAACTTTTAACAATCGTTAAAATTTACCCTAACCCGGTAGAAGATCAGTTGAATGTGATCCTTTCAATCGGAAAAGACAATACCCAGACGACCATCAAAGTGATTGACCTTTTAGGGAATGAAGTGGTTACACTTCTAAACGAAAGATTAAATTCCGGCGACCAGACCAAAAGTTTCACTATTCCCAGCAGAGTAAACGCAGGCATTTACTTTTTAAGGGTAATTGCCGGTTCGGAAAGCCAGGTAAAAAGGATCTCTGTTTTATAACATCATTTTCTTTTCTATTTTTGAAACCATGGGCTTGTCCCGTTTGTATTGCTATACCCTAATATTACAAAAATGAAAATCATTGCCGTAGGCCGCAATTATGCCGAACATGCCAAAGAACTGAACAATCCGGTTCCCACCACTCCCGTAATCTTTATGAAGCCGGATACGGCATTGTTAAAAGACAACAAGCCTTTCTATTTACCCGATTTTTCAAGCGATATCCATTTCGAACTTGAAGTGGTGCTCAAGATATGTAAAGAGGGTAAACACATTGCAGAGAAATTTGCGGGAAACTATTTCGATGAAGTGGGACTAGGTATTGACTTTACTGCACGCGATATTCAGAGTAAACACAAGGAAAAAGGTTTGCCCTGGGAACTGGCCAAAGGCTTTGACAATTCTGCGCCGGTAAACATCTTTTTACCAAAAAGCGATTTTGAAGATCTTTATAACCTAAATTTTGAGCTGAAAGTAAATGGTGAAACCCGTCAACAGGGACATACTAAAGATTTATTGTTCTCGTTCGAGAAACTAATCAGCTTTGTTTCGCAATACATTACGCTTAAAAAAGGTGATCTTATTTTCACCGGAACACCGGAAGGCGTTGGCAGAACAAACAAGGGCGATAAACTCGAAGCCTGGCTGCAAGGTAAACAACTTTTAAATTTTGATGTAAAATAAAGCATGATTAAATCCCATATCTTGAATATCACCAAGTTTTTTATCTACATTTTACTTCTATTTACATTCAACCCGTCTGGTGCACAACAAATTTTCACCAACAACAGATACCCGATCACGGATTTCCGGCAACCATTAGACATTACGCCCCCCGCTCTGGCAGGTTCATTTGGCGAAATACGGGGTAACCACTTCCACTCAGGAATAGATTTCAGGACTAATCAAAGGGAGGGATATCCGGTTTATGCTGTTGCCGACGGCTATATATCCAGACTGAGGGTTCAGAACAGTGGCTTTGGCCAGGCACTTTACATCAATCATCCCAACGGTTTTACAACAGTTTACGGGCATCTGCAACGTTTTTCGCCCAAGATTGCTACTATCGTTAAAAATCTGGAGTACGAAAAAAAGTCTTTTGAAATAGATGAATTTCCTGATGCAACACTTATACCCGTGCGTAAGGGTGAGGTGATTGCCTGGTCTGGAAACCGGGGAAGCTCAGGTGGCCCCCACCTCCACTTTGAAATCAGGGACACCAAAACCGAAGAAACCATCAATCCACAGTTCTTTGGTATTGTGATCCCGGATAATATACCTCCTGTAATCCACGGACTATATGTTTACCGTTTGAACGGAAAATCATTTAATGAAGCAACACCTAAACAAGCCATAGCTATTACGGGTGCGGGAGGGCTTTATAAAGCTAGCGCTCCGGTTAATTTAACCGGTGAGGTTGGATTTGGAGTAGTTACGACTGATCGCCATAACGGGATGTCGGGCACAAATGGCGTTTACTCCATCCAGCTGGAACTTGATGGCAAAATGATTTACACTTCAGCACTCGAGCGCTTTGCGTTTGAAGACAGCAAAGCGATCAATTCGCACATTGATTATCCCACTTATCTGAATACAAAAAGGAGCATTCAGAAAAGTTTTGTCGACCCGGGCAATCCACTTAAAATTTATAGTGGCCTGATCAACAATGGCCGGATTAGTTTTAATGATGGCGCAACTCACCAGCTTCGGTATATCATCACCGACTCAAAAGGGAATGCATCTGCGCTCTCTTTTACGGTGAACGCAGGGTCAGCCCCAGCGGTCACCCCTATCGTTCCAGGGGGGACTATCTATGCTTTTGGCAAAGAGAACGAATTTACCGTAGAGGGTGTAAAAGTGGTATTACCAAAGGGAACTTTATACAGTGATTTGAACTTCAGTTATAAAAAGTTACCAAAACCTGCAGGCAATGCATGGTCTGAAATACACCAGATTCACAACCGGTTTACGCCATTGCATGTAGGCTTTAATTTATGGATCAAGGCTGATCAGTTGCCTGAAGGTTTGCGTAACAAGGCATTAATTGTGAATAGTAACGGATCGGCACAAGGTGGATATTTTGAAGATGGGTATATTAAAGCCACGCCAAAAAATTTCGGCAATTTTTATATTTCAACGGATACCGTTGCACCAAGAATTACTGCAGTTAATATTTCCGAAGGGAAAAGCATGGCCGGTTTATCAAAAATCCTGTTTAAAATTAGTGACAACCTTTCCGGAATTAAAAGCTTTAACGGTTACATCGATGGCCAGTGGGCTTTAATGGAGTTTGATGCCAAAACGGCCACCCTTTGGCACAGCTTTGATGAAAGAACCGGTGCCGGCAAACACACACTGGAGTTAGTGGTAAGCGATTTAAAAGACAACGTGAGACGGTATACCGTAAATTTTTCAAAATAGACAGGTAAAAGGTAAACAAATACATACTCCAGGGGAATTTGAAACTGTGGTCTCAGTATCATCTTTTAACATTTACTGAACACTACTATCGGCTAAACTGTTTACCTTGCAAATTCTATCATTTACTCATTCAAAATTCAATCATTATAAACATGGCAGAGTTAAAGGAAGGTGATCAGGCACCTGATATTACATCAAAAGATCAAAACGGCAACACGGTATCGTTAAGCGATTTCAACGGGAAAACCGTTATTTTATATTTCTACCCAAAAGATGATACACCTGGATGCACAGCAGAAGCTTGTGATTTCAGGGATAATTACCAGGGTTTACAGGCAAAAGGCATTGTGGTATTAGGGGTAAGTGTTGATGACGAAAAGTCGCACCAGAAGTTTGTAACCAAGCATAATTTACCTTTTACCTTACTGGCCGATACCGATCAGAAAATTGTAACTGACTACGGCGTATGGGCAGAAAAAAACATGTATGGCAAGAAATATATGGGCACGGTAAGGACCACTTTTATCATTGATGAAGCAGGCAAAATTGCTCACATTATCAAGAAAGTAGATACCAAAAACGCCTCTCAGCAAGTACTGGAATTAATCAATAACTAATTATGATATAGCAAGTAAAATATTAACTTTGCTAGATAACAACAACCTCTTATTTTAATGAAACATACAATTAAAGAGCTAGAAGATATTGCTTCACAGATCAGACGGGATATCGTAAGAATGGTTCACGGATGTCAGTCTGGCCACCCGGGTGCTTCACTTGGATGTACAGACTTTTTTACCGCATTATACTTTGAAGTACTGAACCACAAAACAGATTTTACCATGGAAGGTGCAGGAGAAGATCTTTTTTTCCTTTCCAACGGACATATCTCACCAGTATGGTACAGCACACTTGCACACGCAGGTTATTTCGATAAAAGTGAACTGGCAACTTTCCGTAAGTTGGATTCGAGATTGCAGGGACACCCTACAACACACGAACACTTACCGGGAATCCGCATTGCCTCTGGCTCACTCGGGCAAGGTTTATCAGTTGCCATTGGTGCTGCCCTTGCTAAAAAACTAAATGGCGATAAATCTTATGTTTTCGCATTATTAGGTGATGGCGAGTTACAGGAAGGACAAAACTGGGAGGCGGCAATGTTTGCGCCATTCAATAAAGTAGACCACCTGATTGCTTCTGTGGATTATAACGGTCAGCAGATTGATGGACCAACGAACAAAGTATTGGCACTGGATGATTTACAGGCCAAATTCGAAGCTTTCGGATGGCATGTAATCAATACAGACGGAAACGATATGCAGGCGATTGTTGAAGGTTTACATTATGCTAAAACCCTAACCGGAAAAGGCAAACCTATTTTAAACCTAATGAGTACGCAAATGGGTGCTGGTGTAGACTTTATGATGGGCACACATAAATGGCATGGTACTGCTCCGAACGATGAGCAATTGGCTATTGCTTTGGCTCAGTTACCAGAAACCTTAGGGGATTACTAATTTAGATTGGAGATGAGGGTTGTGAGATTGAGTTTCATAACTAATATCTAAAATATCATATCGAATATATAATGAAAAAATACACATATACAGAAAAAAAGGATACACGTTCAGGATTCGGTGCTGGTTTACATGAAGCAGGCAAGAAAAATGAAAACGTAGTTGCTTTATGTGCCGATTTAGTTGGATCGCTTAAAATGGAGGCGTTCATCAAAGACTTCCCGGAGCGTTTTACTCAGGTGGGGATTGCCGAGGCGAATATGATTGGTATCGCCGCCGGAATGACTATTGGTGGTAAAATTCCGTTTACAGGAACATTTGCCAATTTCTCTACAGGACGTGTTTACGACCAGATTCGTCAATCGGTAGCTTATTCTAACAAAAACGTTAAAATTTGTGCATCACATGCAGGCTTAACGCTTGGTGAAGATGGCGCAACACACCAGATTTTAGAGGATATAGGTTTAATGAAAATGTTGCCTGGAATGGTGGTAATCAACCCATGCGATTACAACCAAACCAAAGCAGCTACTATTGCGATTGCAGAGTACGAAGGACCGGTTTATTTACGTTTTGGTCGCCCGGTGATTCCTGTATTTACAGATCCTGATCAGAAATTCGAGATTGGTAAAGCCTGGATGGTAAACGAGGGTACCGATGTAACCATTATTGCTACCGGACACATGGTTTGGAAAGCAATTGAAGCTGGTGAAAAGTTAGCTGAGCTTGGTATTGACGCAGAAATTATCAATATCCATACCATCAAACCGCTGGATGACGAAGCGATTTTAAAGTCGGTTAAGAAAACAGGATGCGTGGTGACTTGTGAAGAGCATAATAAATTTGGTGGCTTAGGTGAAAGTGTTGCACGTTTGTTGACAACTGAATTGCCAACTCCGCAAGAATTTGTGGCTACAAATGATACTTTTGGAGAAAGCGGTACACCAGACCAGTTAATGTCTAAGTACGGTTTAGATGCAGTGAACATTGTTGAAGCTGTACAGAAAGTAATCGGCAGAAAAAAATAATAATTTTTAAATCACGAAGGCACTAAGCACACCAGGTATTGAAATCTGGTGATCTTGGTGCCTTTATGGTAAATGAGATAAATTCCCTCGATGAAACAAGTTGAAGATTCAGAAATTCTTGCAATGTTTGCTGTCGAGAAGACCCGTAATGAGGCCTTTAACCTGCTGTTAAAAAAATACCAGCAGAAAATTTACTGGCACATCAGAAGGCTGGTTTTAAACCACGACGATTGCGACGACCTGATCCAGGAAGTGTTTGTAAAGGTTTGGAAAAACCTGGATAAATTCAGAAGCGATTCGCAATTGTACACCTGGATATACCGTATCGCTACAAACGAATCCATCACCTTTTTAAACAAGCAAAAACAAAAAAACAACACCCCGCTGGATGAGGTTTCTTCGGAACTTGCCGACAACCTCGTAGCTTCCTCCTATTTTAACGGCGATAAGCTGGAGCTGAAACTACAGAAAGCGATCCTGACCCTTCCCGAAAAACAACGCATTATCTTCAACATGAAATACTTTGATGACATGAAGTATGAAGAAATTTCGGAAGTTTTGGGAACATCCGTAGGTGCACTTAAAGCATCATTTCATATTGCTGCAAAAAAAATTGAAGCAATTATCACAAATGATGAAATTGACTTTTAAACCTTTTGCCAAAAATTAAATCATATATCTGTGATGAACGAAAATATTGATAATAACGATTGGAGAAAGGAAGCCCCCAGCCTCGCTGCAAGGGTAAAAAATAATCCTTTTATTACTCCGGATCATTATTTCGAAAGCGTAGAGGATAGTGTTGCATCGGCAATATTTTTAGATCGGCTGAAACAGGAAACCATTGAAAACCGGTTCGAGGTTCCACAGGATTACTTCGAGGCGTTAACGGAGCGTATTGAAACGCAAATCAGGCTTAGTGAAATTCCTCTGCCCCAGAATACCTTTGAGGTTCCTGAAAATTACTTTGATTCTTTACAAAACAGAATCACCTCCAGAATTGCGGCAGAGCAACCTAAGCCAGTGGCCAGGATAATTCCATTGTGGAGAAGAAACATCGTAAAGTATGCAAGCGCAGCCTGTTTTATCCTGATGGCATCGTTCGGTGCATATTTTTACCAGAATGACACTTCGGTTCCTTTAGCCACTACTAATGTATCTGATCTGGCAAACGAACAGTTATTGTATGATATTGATGAGAATACGATAATTGAGCACTTAGAGGCTGATACGAAAACATCATCAAATAATGCTTCTGCGTCAGATACAGAAGTGGAAAACTACATATTGAGTAATTTCTCTTCAAGCGATCTTACTCATGCATTAAATAATTAATTAAATGAAGAATTTATTATTCGTTGCTTTAATACTGTTACTGCCGGCAACTTTACTGGCCCAGCGACCTAAAGCCGAGGAAATTGAGTCGCTAAAAATTGCCTACTTTACTCAGAAGCTGGATCTTTCCCCTGATGAAGCCAAAGTATTCTGGCCTATTTACAATAGCATGCAAACAGAGCAGGATGCTTTACGCAAAGAGCGCATGCAGAAAATGATCTCTTTCAGAAAAACGACCGAGATTGATGACCTCACCGATGCGCAGGTTCAGAGCCTGATCATCAGCGAGTTTGATTTTAAACAAAGAGACCTTAACCTGGATAAAAAATATTATAACAAACTGAAGTCGAGTTTACCGATTAAGGTTGTAGGAAAGTTTTACAGGGCACAGGAAGGATTCAAAAGGGAATTGCTTAACCGCTACAAAGGCGGACCAAGATAAAAGGGAAGACTTGCAGGAATGCAGGTCTTTTTGTTTAAAGGACTAATGTAATTTCCTTATTTTTGTCCCATGCTTACACAACGTCAGTTGTTTCTACAACACAATGCGCAAACCTCTCCCGAACCTTTAATGCTCGAATTTGTAAGGGCTAAAGGCGTTTACATCTATGATTCTGCAGACAAAAAACACCTGGATTTAATCGCAGGGATTGGGGTAAGCAACGTTGGTCATTGCCATCCTGCGGTAGTAAAAGCTATTCAGGAGCAGGCCGAAACCTATATGCACCTGATGGTTTATGGTGAGTATGTTCAAACGCCGCAGGTTAACTTTGCCAAAGCACTGGCTGATATCCTGCCTGAAACCCTAAGCTGCACCTATTTCCTGAACTCGGGTACTGAAGCCGTGGAGGGTGCAATGAAACTCGCCAAACGCTACACGGGCAGAAAAGGATTTATTGCCTGCAGGAATGCCTACCATGGCAGTACCCAAGGTGCTGAAAGTTTAATGGAAAGTGATTTTTATTCTTCAGGTTACGGGCCTTTCCTGCCCCATGTCAGTTTTATCGACCACAATAAACTTGCTGATCTCGATCTGATTACTGAAGATATTGCAGCTGTTTTTATAGAACCTATACAAGGCGAGGCTGGTATCAGGGTGGCCGACTTAAACTACATGAAAGCTTTGCGAGCCAGATGTAACGAAACCAAAACCCTTCTGATATTCGATGAGATACAATCAGGATTTGGCCGGAGTGGTAAAATGTTTGCCTTTGAGCATTATGATATTGTTCCTGACATTTTGCTTTTAGCCAAAGGAATTGGCGGCGGAATGCCTATTGGTGCTTTTATCAGCTCTTTAGAAATCATGTCGGTATTATCACATACCCCTATATTGGGGCACATGACCACTTTCGGCGGACACCCGGTGTGCTGCGCCGCTGGTTTGGCCACCCTCAGGTTTCTGGTTGATGAAAAAGTAGTGGAAGAAGTAGAACAAAAAGGTGAGTTATTCAAAACGCTCCTGCAGCATCCTGCGATTAAAGAAATCAGGGGTAAAGGATTAATGCTGGCTGTAGAATTTGAGAGTTTTGAGACGAATAAAAAGATTATTGACGCATGTATTCTTGACGGCGTATTATCCGATTGGTTTTTGCATTGCAGCAATTCCATGCGTATCGCTCCTCCACTGATCATTAGTAAAGAAGAAATCGAAGAAGCCTGCGCAATCATTCTGAAAAATGTTAATTTAGTACTTCAAGACTAAAGAGTAAAAACAATCTTGATACCTCACTACCTGATACTAGAACTTTAATTCTATATGAACGTACTAATTGTTGAAGATGAAAAAAGCCTGGCCCTGGAAATGGATGAATTTCTAAGCAAGGAGGGTTTTACTGTAGAGCATGCCTGGAAAAAAACTTCGGCTGAGGAGAAAATCTTCGTCAATAATTATGACTTCATTTTACTGGATTTAGGCTTGCCGGATGGCGATGGCTTTGAAGTTTTAAAACAGTTGAAGGCATTGAAAGACCGGGACGATGCGGTAATCATTCTAACTGCCCGCAGCGCGGTAGACGATCGGATTAAGGGCCTGGATGAGGGAGCCGATGACTATCTGCCTAAGCCCTTTTCACTCAACGAGCTGCTGGCTCGTATGCATGCCATCACCAGAAGAAAACACAAACTGGAAAAGAACGAAGTCAATGTACACGATTTCCTGCTGAATATTCAGAACAGAACGGTTTCTTTCGGAGACGAAAGGTTAAACCTGACTAAAAAGGAATTTGAAATCTTCAATTACCTCGTACTAAATAAAAACCGCGTAGTATCCCGCATGAGTTTAACCGAGCATGTTTGGGGTGATATTTTAGAAGTTAATTCTGACTCAAACTTTGTGGATGTGCACGTAAAAAACCTCCGTAAGAAACTTGCTGCCATTACCCCTATCGACTGGTTTGAAACGGTGAGAAGTATTGGATACCGGATCAACTGCTAATCCGGATCGTGTCTGCCAATAAACATCATCCTTTAACATCTAACACCTTCCATCATGAAGTTGCAGGTTAAATTTTCCTTGTATAATGCAATCACCAAAATAGCCATTGTGCTGCTTCTGGGTTCGATTATATTGTTCTCATTGGATAAACTGGCCTATAACCAACTTGATAGCCGCCTGATTAAAAAGAAAAACAAAATCATTGAGCACTTAAACGATGATGAAATTGACAGCCTGTTAAACAAAGGTGAATCATTTACCGATTACAACATCCTGAAAGAGGAATTCATCGTCCTCACCGACATTCCCGATCGTCAAACGGATTCGATAGCGACCGTTTATACTGAAAAAAGAGAAATTGAAGGGGATATAGAGGTTTACAGGATTCTCAATTATAAGTTTTCCTACCATACTAACTGGTATAATCTCGAGATTGGGGAAACCATGACCACTTTGCAGTCGATTAAAAATTCAATCCGCTTTTACATGCTTATTGTTCTGGTATCGGCCTTGCTGATTACCCTCGTAACAGATTATACCTTTTCAAATTTTTTGCTAAAACCCTTTTACCTGATCATTGATAAGAAGATTAACAGGGTAAATGATCCCTCTCACTATAATTACGAAAATATCCCTACAAACACCGACGACTTTAAGATTCTCGACAATAGCGTGAACTCCTTGATGAGGAAAATAAATACACTATTTGCACTTGAAAAGCAGTTTATTGCAAATGTATCACACGAACTGCTCACGCCGATTTCTATACTAAGTACCCGTTTCGAGAACATGCTTAACACGGCAGGCATTCCGGAAGAGCATGAGAATAAAATCTATGCTTCTCTGAAAACACTGAACCGCTTAAAAGTGATCATCAATAGTTTGCTACTGATCTCGAAGGTGGAGAACAATCAGTATTTGAAAACCGAGGAAATCAGTCTGAAACAGGAGATTTCAGATATATACGAAGATCTGGAAGACCGGATTGCAGACCGTGCCATCATTTACAAGTGCATGCTGGATGATGATTTGCTGTTTACAGGAAATAAGGCACTCATACATACCCTATTGATTAACATTATCAATAATGCCATCAAGTACAATGTAAACGGTGGCTCCATATCCATTACTGGTAATAAAACGGAAGCTGGCTATGTGTTAACTATTGCCGATACTGGTTTAGGGATGGATAAAGAATTGGTTGAAAATGCCTTTGATCGTTTCGAACGCGGCCATACAGATGAAAATGGCTTTGGCCTGGGCCTGGCCATTGTGCAAAGTATTGCTAACTTTCACAAAATTAAAATTAATATCCAGTCGGAAGTAACCAGGGGCACCAGCATTTCGCTGCTTTTCTAAAATGAAAATTCACTGATGTTTCAAGTGAATTCAGCTCGGTTCAATTCATTATCTTTGTAATCAATTTCTGGCCATCACTTGAAAAATCTATTCCTTATATGCTTCTACCTCCTTCTTTGTACCCTTTGCGGCTATGCGCAAAAGCCGGTAGAAATTAGGGATACCGTTCCACAGCATATATTCACTTTTAAGGAAATAGAGGTTTTCGAAGATACGCAAAGTAAGTTTTCTTTTGAAGAAGTTAAAAGCCAGCGGTTTAACGGCAACTTTAAGGCGAGTTTAACGAGTACACCACAAACAAAAGAACTGAATAAAACGTACTGGGTTCGCATTAGGGTCAAAACCAATACCCAGGCCAGGAAACCTTTTGTGCTGGAATTTTTTGATCAGACAATCGATCACATTACGGCATATGTTCCGCAACCAAGTGGAGACTATAAGGTGGAAAATCTGGGTGATGCCAATAACTTCGAAAAGCGGCTTATTCACCATAAAAATTTTGAGATCCCAATACAAAACGAAGGTAATCAGGAAAGGACATATTATTTCAGGATCAGTTCTTCACAAATAGCAGACATCATCATCGTACTCAGAACCACTGAATGGTTTATTTCCTATGCCCTTGATGAATATTTCTATTTCGGCATTTTTTATGGAATGATCCTCGTTTTTAGTTTCTACAACCTCATCATGTATATCGCAATCAAGCAGAAGCAATACCTGTTTTATGTGCTGTATAACTTAAGTGTGGGTTTCTTTGAAATGAGTTCGGATGGTATAGCTTACCAGTATTTGTGGCCCCATGCCCCGGCCTGGAACCAGCTGGCATATGCGTTTGCATTATGTGCAACCAGTATCTTTGCTTTACTCTTTACCCGCGAATTGCTTTATGTGAAGGCGAAAGCACCAAAAGTTAATCAACTGATTATCGCGGTGATTACACTGCGGCTTGTCTTTTTTGTGTACTGCTACCTGTTCGATCAGACTTTATTCAGCTATAAATTTATTGAGGCCATCCCGCTTTCTGTGGCTTTTTTTACCGGCATTTACATCTTTAAAAACGGCTACCAGCCGGCGCGCTTTTTTGTGCTGGGCTATAGTTTTCTGTTCCTAGGCTTTACCCTGAAATTTTTAATCATGCTGGGAATTGGCTGGCTGAATTTTGGTGCCATCAGCTACTACAGTTTAAGCTTCTGTTTTGTGCTGGAGATGATCTTTTTATCCTTTGCCATTGGAGATAAAGTCCGGATCCTGAAGTTGAAAAAAGATAAGGCCCAGCAAAAGATGATCAGGCAAATGGCTGTAAATGTCAAACTGAAAGATTCGTTAAATCAGGAACTGGAAACCAAGGTGGAGGAGCGTACCCGCGAAGTTTATCATAAGTCGCTGATTATCGAGAGTAAAAATCAGGCCCTGGAAGAAGCCAATGCACTGCTGCAACAACAGGCAGAGGAAATTTCAAGAATGAATGTGTTGCTCGAACACGATAATGAAGAATTGCAGACCAGTGTAGAGAAGGTAACGCGAGATCGGGTCATGAATACGGATGTTGACTTTGAGGAGTTCAGCAGAATTTACCCGGACAAAGAATCGTGCTATGAATTTCTTTCACAATTAAAATGGAGTAAAGGGTATCATTGCAGAAAATGCAATAACGATCACTTTTTTAACGGTCACATTCTTTATAGCCGCCGCTGTAGCAAATGCAGTTATGAGGAATCGGTTACGACGTATACGATCTTTCATAACACGCGTATTCCCATCAATAAAGCCTTCTACATGATCTTCCTGATCTACTCATCTAAAGGAAAGATCTCCTCCCATAAGCTTTCTGAATTGCTATCAATCCGGCAAAGCACTTGCTGGACCTTTGGTTCGCGCATTAAAAAAGTGATGGAAGACCGGAAGAAAACTCTCAGCAAAACGGGTAAAAACGGCTGGAGTCAGCTGGTAATCGAGTAAACCACTACCATATAAGGTCACATTCTTGTTGTATTTATCGATTTGTTTAAGAAAAACAAACAGGTACCTAAGCGTATCAAACTACTGCCGCAGCACAGCTTCTTTAGCCTGATTAAAGCCTGATAATCAAGCTTAAAAGGGCTTTATCAATCGCGGTATTAAAGCGTATCAATATCGTTATAAAAAACTATATATCAATTAGTTACGTAATTTTATTTCGGATGAAAACTTGTTTTTAACACTAAATCAATGCTAACTTTACACCCTATAATATTAACAGAGCAAAAATTATGAGAAAAAAGTTTACATTGCTTATGGTTTGTATTTTATGCCTCACCTCCTGGGGATGGGCACAAAACATCACCATAAAGGGTTTGGTAAAAGATAACCAAGGTTTACCCTTGCCCGGCGTTTCTGTGAAAGTGAAAGGAACCAATCAGGGTACTTCTACAGGCGACAACGGTTCATACAGCATTAGTGCACCTCAAAATGCGGTATTGGAATTCGCCTTTATTGGCTTTAAAACAATTGAACAAACCATTGGCGGCCGCACTTCAATTAATGTTACACTAACCGACGATAACCAGCAGCTAAATGAAGTGGTTGTAATTGGTTATGGTACCACAGTAAAAAAAGACTTAACTACTGCTGTTGTTTCCTTGTCATCTAAAGATATTGAGAACCAGCCGGTGACCAATCCGCTACAGGCGATTCAGGGTAAGGCAGCCGGGGTACAGATTACTTCGCAGTCAGGTAAACCAGGTTCAGGAGTATCGGTTACTATTCGTGGTAATACTTCGATTAATGCCTCCAACAGTCCCCTATACGTAATTGACGGGGTTACTTCACGTGATGCAAGTTTCCTAAATCCTACAGATATCGAAAACCTGGTGATCTTAAAAGATGCATCTGCAGCAGCTATTTACGGTTCCAGTGGCGCAAACGGGGTAATCTTAATTACCACGAAGAAAGGTTCATCTGATAAAATCCGTGCAACCTTTAATGCATTTACAGGTTTCTCTAATCTATGGCAAAAACAGGATGTACTGAACAAAGACCAGTATATCTCCTTAATGAAAGAACTGGGTTACGACACCAATGGTTTAGGAAACGAAAATACCGACTGGCAGGATTTAACTTTCGGAACAGGCGTACAAAACAGCTATCAGGCATCTATTTCTGGCGGTATTCAAGGCGGACAATATTCACTTTCTACCGGATATCAGCAAGACAAAGGTGTGGTTGCGCCAGCTAAACTGGATAAATATACCTTGCATTTCAACGGTTCTCAAAACATCACCAAATGGTTAAAACTGACCGGAAATGCCGCATTAACGCAAAGCAATTCTGTTGATGTAAGTGATAATAATAACGTGGCGAGAGGGGGAACAATCTTATCTGCCCTTACTACGCCACCAACCATCGGTGTTTATGCAGCTAACGGAACTTATGCCTTTAACCCTTATAAAGGTGGTTCAGAAAATCCTGTTGCCAATGCTTTCGCAGCAAAAAACAGCAACAGAAACTTCCGTTTCCTTGGTGCTTTTGCCGCTGAAATTAAGTTTACGCAGGATTTCTCTTTTAAATCGAGTATCAGTACCAATAACAATGACAACCGTTATTCTTATTTCTTAGACCCCTACTCCACCGATTACGGCAGAACACAGAAGGGGATCAGAAATGCAAACTTTAGTACAGACCATGTTTGGTTGAATGAGAACATTTTTAACTACACCAAAAACTGGGGTAAAAATGCTTTCACTGCAACAGGTGGTATGACGCTGCAGGAATCTAAATACTACTATTTAGGCTATAATGAACAAAACTTTATCGGAACAAACGGACAGCTTTTAGATAGGGGAACTTCTATTCCTGTTCAGCTTCCAACAGCTTCGCAATGGAGCAAACGTTCATATTTAGCCCGTTTAACTTATGCTTACGATAGCAAATATTTATTCAGCACCAATTTCAGGGCAGATGGTTCATCCCGTTTCGGACCTGAAAACAGGTATGGTTATTTCCCTTCGGCATCTGTTGGGTGGAGAATTTCGGGCGAGAACTTTTTAAAAGAGGTTAAATCCATTAATGATTTAAAACTAAGAGCGAGCTGGGGTAAGGTAGGTAATGATGAAGGCATTGGAGATTATTCGTACTTAGAACTGTATACACCAACAACTCAGGGCTCATATGTATTTTCTCAACTCCCTAATCCAGGGTTGAAATGGGAAGAAACAACACAAACCAATATCGGTTTGGATTTGACCATGTTCAACAGCCGTTTAATTTTTACTGCCGATGCTTACCTGAAAAAAACGAAAGATTTACTGATCAACCAGCCATTGCCTAACTCCATTGGTTTCGGAAGCATTGCTTCTAACGTTGGGGATATGGAAAATAAAGGTTTGGAGTTTGTACTAACCACCAAGAACTTTGTAAAAGACAGATTCACCTGGACTACCGACCTGAACTTCTCGCTCAACCGCAATAAGGTAACCAGTTTAGGTAATAAGGTAAGCTCCATCACTTTCGGTGGAATCTACGAGCGTGATGCCGCCATCAGAGTGGTAACAGGCCGCCCGTTGGGAAGCTTTTATGGCTATGTTTCAAACGGTGTTGATCCACAAACCGGAAACATTGTGTATCAGGATTTAAACGGCGACAAACAGATCAATGCGGACGACAGAACTTTTATTGGTTCGGCACAACCTAAATTCACTTACGGCGTTAACAACACATTTACATTCGGAAACTTTGGCCTGAACTTTTTGTTCCAGGGTGTACAGGGTAATCAAATGTTCAATGCTTCCAGAATGGAGCTTGAAGGCATGAATGACTCGAAAAACCAATCGGCAGTGGTACTGAACAGATGGACTACACCGGGACAGATTACGGATGTTCCAAAAGCCATTAAAGATAACACCAATAATACGCTTACATCAAGCCGTTTTGTTGAAGACGGATCGTACCTGCGTTTGAAAACGACTACTTTTTCTTACAACTTTGGTGCGGCTACTTTAGGAAAACTTAAAATGAGCAAAGTGATGCTATATGCTTCTGCCTATAACCTGTTGACTTTTACGAAGTATAGTGGCTTCGATCCGGAAGTAAATGTAAATTCTGCTAACGGACCGGCAATGGGTATTGATTATGGAACTTATCCACAGTCGAGAACTTTCTTATTTGGTGTTAATGTAGGCTTTTAATTTAAACAAAATGAAACTTAAGATATATTCATTAATCGCAGCAGGCACCATTGCAATGGCATTAAGCAGCTGCAAAAAAGACTTTTTAGAACAAAGTCCGCTTACTCAGGTTGGGCCTGACGTGGCTTTTGCTGATGCTGCGGCAGCAGAAAAACTTATACAGGGTGCTTACGACGGCATGTACAATGATTTCCATATCTGGGATTATATGACCAACGGTGATGTACGATCAGACAATGCTTACGCAGGCGGAGATAATCCTGCGAATATTCAGCTTGACCTGTTCACGGTAAATTCAACCAACGGGAACGTAGGCAGAGACTGGAATGCGCTTTACAGCGATATCAAAAACTGTAACTTAATCCTGACCAATGTACCGAATATCCAGGATCCGAAGCTGGATGCCGGCGACAGAAGAAAGCAAATTCTTGCTGAAGCCAGTATCCTTCGCGCCTATATGTATTTTAACCTGGTGAGAACCTGGGGATCTGTACCGCTGGTGGTAAAAGTACCTACTACTGATGCTGAGTTTTATCCGGCTAGGGCAACTGTCGACGCCATCTACGCCCAGATTGTTGCCGATCTGGAATACGGTGCTGCTAATGCCCGTACAACGGCTCCAAACAAAGGCATCATGACGAAAGGTGTCGCTAACGCTTTACTGGCAAAAGTATATGCATCGAAGGCTACTCCCGACTGGACTAAAGTAAGCACTTACGCAGATGCCGTAATTGGTGGCGGATATTCACTGGTTTCGAATTACGATTTTCTTTGGGATTCCAATCATAAAAACAATACTGAGGCCATTTGGGAAATGCAATATGATGGTTACGGTGGTCTACATGGTAACTGGATGCCAAGTGTGTTGGTGGGAACAGGCTGGAAACGTTTCAACACGCCGACCAATAGCTTATCTAAAGCATTTGATGATGCTGGTGATGCAGTACGTAAGGCCTCGAGCATTAAGTTTAATAATGTAGTTTCTGAAGGCTGGAGCGATTCCTACTGGTCTAAAACGAGCTATCCTTATATCAATAAGTATCGCGCCGATGATAAATCTGACAACTATATCTTAAGATTAGCAGACCTGATTTTATTAAAAGCGGAAGCGCTGAATGAATTAAGTGCATCAGGATGGTCGGCAGCGGCACCACTGGTTAACCAGATTCGCACCCGCGTGGGCCTTTCTGCCATAACAGCAACCGACCAGGCCTCTATGCGTTTAGCGATAGAAAATGAACGCCGTTTAGAACTGGCTTTTGAAGGACACCGCTGGTTCGATTTGCTGAGAACAAACCGTGTAATTCCGGTGATGAATGCTCAGGTAGATGGAGCAGGTGCAAATCTGAACTATAACCTGACTGCATCAAAATTGTATTTCCCCATCCCTCAGGATGAGCTGGATAAAAATCCAAACGTAAAATAAAACATTCTGGAAACAAAGGCGGCTATGGTCGCCTTTGTTTTATCATCATTTCCCAATTATCAATCTATATGAGGAACAATATGCTAAAATTCAGGGCCGGAACTGTACTGATAAAACCGCTTTACACTTTAGGTACAGCATTATGCTTACTGATTGTGGCCTGCGCCTGCAGCAAAGGTCCGGATACCTATAACGAAACGACCCCAAATGCAGCAGGCACTGGAGCGCCTTTAAAAACAGAAGTTGAATTCTGGCTAACCAAAGGCGACAAATCACAGCTCCTTAGGAAACAAAGCGTGGCGTTGAACTTCTCAAACGCTAAAAATGCCAATCCAACGATTGAAGTGGATCCTAAAACCACATTTCAATCTATCGATGGTTTCGGTTATACCCTAACCGGAGGAAGCGCTACCCTGATCAACAAACTTTCAGAAACTGAAAAAGACAAGTTATTAAAGGAGTTATTCGGTTCATCGGAAAATGCCATCGGGGTAAACTACATCAGGATCAGTATTGGGGGTTCAGACTTAAGTGCGACACCTTTTACCTATAATGACCTGGCAAAAGGTGAGACAGATGAGCAGCTGGCTAAATTTTCAATTGAAAAAGAACAGGCCGACCTGATTCCGGTTCTGAAAAGAATTGTGGCGATTAATCCGTCGATCAAGATATTGGGTTCTCCGTGGACTGCGCCTACCTGGATGAAAACAAACGGGAGCTATATAGGCGGGAGCCTGAAACCGGAGTATTATACGGTTTACGCTCAATACCTGGCGAAGTACATCCAGTCTATGAAAAGCCAGGGCATCACTATTGATGCGATTACGCCGCAAAATGAGCCGTTACACCCTGGGAACAACCCAAGTATGTATATGGCGGCACTAGATCAGGCCAGGTTTATTAAAACTGCCCTTGGACCGGTATTTAAAAGTAATGGAATCAGCACCAAGATCATTATCTATGACCACAATGCAGATAAGCCAGAATATCCGATTACCGTATTGAATGATCCTGATGCAAAGCAATATATTGACGGTTCGGCATTTCATTTATATGCCGGCCCGATTTCAGCCCTTACGCAGGTTCATAATGCGCATCCCGACAAGCATGTGTATTTCACTGAACAATGGGTTGGGGGGCCAAGCAATTTTGCAGAAGACCTGAAGTGGCACGTATCGACACTCATTATTGGTGCCACCAGAAACTGGAGCAGAAACGTACTGGAATGGAATTTGGCAGCCGACCAGAACTACAACCCGCATACCGATCAGGGAGGTTGTACTTCGTGCTTAGGCGCATTGACCATTGCCCCGGCTGTAAGCAGGAATGTAGCCTACTATGTGATTGCACATGCCTCTAAATTTGTTAAAACAGGCTCGGTACGCATCGCATCAAACGTGGTTGGCAACTTACAAAATGTGGCTTTTAAAACCCCTGAAGGGAAAAACGTACTGATTGTTTGCAACAACAATAATGTTGAAACTCCATTTAATATTAAATACAACGGAAAGATCATCAGCACCAGTTTAGACAAAGGTGCCGTAGGTACTTTTATCTGGTAAAGAATTTGTTTAATTGTTTAGTCAGCCCTGCCGCAAGCGGGGCTTTCTACGTTTAAAGCGTCGGAGTTCCAGGTACTTTGAGAGGATGATAAACTTGGCAAACTGTTTGTGGTATACGGCTAATCAATCTACATCAACATGAAAAATATCATCCCGGCATTCGCCATCATTGCTACAGGCCTTTTTGCTTCCTGCCAGGGCGGAACAGCTAAAAAAACCCAGGCCAAAATCGACTCAACCATTGTGAGCAGTGCAGAGACAGTTCAAGACTCGTCATATTGCTATCAGTATATTAATAAGCGCGATACTGCTACATTATCTTTTAAACAGGATGGAAATACCATTAGTGGTTCTTTGGGCTATAACCTGTACGAAAAAGATAAAAATGCAGGAACCATTAGCGGTTTGGTAAAAGGTGATACCATTGTGGCCGACTATACCTTTCAATCAGAAGGAAAAAGCTCTGTACGGGAGGTGGTATGGTTAAAGAAGGGTGAAACATTGGTGGAAGGATTTGGCGACGTGCAGGATGTTAATGGCAAAACAAAGTTCAAAGATATCAATAAGCTGACCTTTGGGGATGCTATGGTATTCACTAAAACTACATGTAAATAAAAAAGGAGCGCTGATGCGCTCCCTTTACATATTTTCAAATCTTTCCCAAAAGCCATCTACTGGCAATTTTGCGAAAATATCTACCGGTTCCTTTTTTACGGGGTGTAAAAAACGCAGCCTGCGTGCATGTAAACAAATGCTGCCTTTCCTGCTCCCACGCGGATAACCATATTTGTTGTCGCCAACAATCGGGCAACCCATGGATGATAACTGAACGCGGATCTGATGGGATCTTCCGGTTAAAGGATCGACTTCGATCAGGAAATAATCTCCAAGCTGTCCGATTAAACGATAAGACAGCTCTGCTCTCTGGCTACCGGTAATCTCGGTTTTATAATAGGTAACAACGTTTTTCTGTGGATTTTTAACCAGCCAGTGTACCAGGGTATCGGCCTCTTTTGGTGGACGGTTTTTAGCCACTGCCCAATAGGTTTTCTTTACTTCCCTGTTCTTGAATGCTGCATTCATCCTTTCCAGTGCCTTACTGGTTTTCGCAAAAAGAATTACCCCACTTACAGGCCTGTCCAGGCGATGTACCACCCCTAAAAAGGCACCATTTGGTTTGTTGTATTTATTTGCAATATATTTTTTTACCTGCTCATCAAGGGGCTCATCGCCGGTCTCATCGACCTGCACAATATCGCCTGCCCTTTTGTTAATGGCAATCAGGTGATTATCTTCAAAAAGGATGTCTTTATCTGTAATTGGCACCGGATATTACTATTTTAATGATTAAATCGGATGAACTTGCGCTTAAGAAAAATTAATACTGTTCTTTTTCACTCGGAAAATCTTTCCCTTTAACATCACGGATATAAGATTGTGCAGCGCCCAGAATTTCTTCGTACAAATTGATATACTGACGAAGAAAACGGGGTTTAAAGCCTTTGGTTAACCCAATCATGTCATTTACCACCAGTACCTGTCCATCGCAGTGCTGACCTGCACCGATCCCGATTGTCGGGATATGAAGGCTTTCAGAAACTTCTTTACCTAAAACTGCAGGGATTTTCTCCAGGACAATGGAAAAGCAGCCTGCTGCCTGTAAAGCCAATACATCACTTTTAAGTTTATTAGCCTCTTCCTCCTCTTTTGCACGAACAGTATAGGTTCCGAATTTATATATGGATTGTGGTGTTAAGCCCAAATGGCCCATTACCGGTATACCTGCTGTAATAATCCGCTGAACAGATTCAATGATTTCTTCCCCACCCTCAAGTTTTACCCCATGTGCACCGGATTCTTTCATGATCCGGATGGCCGAATTTAAGGCTTCTTTAGAATTCCCCTGATAAGAACCAAAAGGCAGGTCGACTACAACAAAGGCTCGTTTCACCGCTCTGATTACCGAAGCCGCGTGATAAATCATTTGATCAAGGGTAATGGGCAATGTGGTTTCGTGACCCGCCATTACATTTGAAGCAGAATCGCCAACCAACAAAACATCCAATCCCGCATCGTCTAAAATGGTGGCCATTGAATAATCGTAAGCAGTTAGCATGGATATTTTTTCGCCACGCTGCTTCATTTCCTGTAAAATATGCGTGGTTACTCTTTTTATTTCTTTGTGTACCGACATGGCTTTTGTTTTGTTGCCTCAAAAGTATCGTTTTATTTTTAACAGGAAACACGAAAGGTAAAGATTTAAAGCGAAATGACTAAAAGGAATGAGCCCCTCCCTTATTTCATATTTTCCTTTACATTATAAATCTTAAATCCTATCTTTGTACCCCGAAATGAAAGGGATATATTCATCGTTTTTTGCTACCTGCAAAAACAGCATAACTGCTGATCACCTCTCTTTTTTCCATTCTTTTTTTAATCAAAATCCATATTGTAATTACCATGACTAACTACACCAAGTTACCTGCGATTTTATTACTTGCCGATGGCACTGTTTTTCACGGCAAAGCTGCCGGAAAAATCGGAACCACTACCGGCGAAATTTGTTTTAATACCGGGATGACAGGTTACCAGGAGATTTTCACCGATCCAAGTTATTTCGGCCAAATCATGGTTACTACAAACTCGCACATTGGAAACTATGGTATCCATGCTGATGAGATCGAATCAGGTTCAATCAAGATTGCTGGTTTGGTTTGTAAGAACTACAATATCATTTATAGCCGTAAACAAGCTAAAGAATCTATTCAGGATTATTTCCAGAATGATAATCTGGTATCGATATCTGATATTGACACCCGTGCTTTGGTTCGTCACATCAGGGATAAAGGCGCGATGAACGCCATTATTTCTTCGGAAATTACGGATTTGGAAGAATTAAAACAAAAGTTAGCCAACGTACCTTCAATGGAGGGACTTGAGCTTTCATCAAAAGTGAGCACCAAAGAGCCTTATTTTTACGGTAAGCCGGATGCAAGCTTAAAAGTGGCGGCACTGGATTTAGGAATCAAGAAGAATATTCTTCGTAATTTTGAAGATCGTGATATTTATGTACAGGTTTTCCCTGCTAAAACAACCTTTGCAGAAATGGAAAGATTCAGTCCGGATGGATATTTCATTTCCAACGGCCCTGGCGATCCATCGGTAATGCCCTATGCTGTTGACACGATCAAAGAAATCCTTGCGGCAGATAAACCATTATTCGGTATTTGTTTAGGACACCAGTTATTGGCAGAAGCTAACGGCATTGGTACCATGAAAATGTTTAACGGTCACCGTGGTTTAAACCACCCGGTAAAAAACATCATTAAAAACCACTGTGAAGTTACTTCACAAAATCATGGTTTCGGTGTAATACCTGATGAAGTGAGAAATTCAGACAAAGTGGAAATCACACACGTTAACCTGAATGACAAATCAATTGAAGGAATTCGTGTGAAAGGAAAAAAAGCATTCTCGGTACAATACCACCCGGAATCTTCTCCAGGTCCACACGATTCACGTTACCTGTTTGATGACTTTGTTGATGTAATTAAAGGCGACTTAGCCTGGTAGCACTCAACTACTGTTTTAAGCTCAGTTAAAATATACTCCCATCTGCGAATCAACGGCATACATTGCCGCAGATTCGCAGATTTTGTTTAAAAGGATGTTATCCAGCTGCCTCCATCATCTGACCGACATTTTATTGATTTATAACCAAATTCATTTTCTATTCATTTAAAGCTGCTTACATTCGCATATGGAAACAATTAAAGCCATTATCAGTGTTAAAAATCTGGTAAAAAAGTATGACGATTTCGTGGCCGTTCAGGGCTTAACTTTCGATGTTTATGAGCATGAGATTTTTGGATTGCTTGGACCAAACGGTGCGGGAAAAACAACTACCCTCGAAATTATCGAAACCCTGAGGGATAAAACTTCGGGAGAGATCATAGTAGATGGCTTTTCAGTTGACCAAGATCCACATAAAATTAAGCAGATTATCGGCGTTCAGCTACAGGCTGCAGGCTACTATCCGAATTTAAACCTCGTAGAACTTATTGAGCTTTTCGCAGGACTGTATGGCGCCAATATTAAACCAATGGAGATGTTGGAAAAGGTGAACCTACAGGATAAAGCGAAAGCAAAATATAAAGCTTTATCAGGCGGACAAAAACAGCGTTTCTCTATTGCCACAACATTGATCAATCAGCCAAAGATTATCTTCCTCGACGAACCCACTACCGGCCTCGATCCCCAGGCCAGGCGGAACTTATGGGACCTGATTATCGAAATACGTAAAGCAGGAACTACAGTAGTAATCACTACCCACTATATGGATGAAGCGGAGCAGCTTTGCGATCGCGTGGCTTTTGTTGAACGTGGACAGATCATCGCACTCGATACACCTGACAACTTGATCGATGAATTAGTAAATAGTGGCTTTGAACGGAAAAAAGAAGTTAAAAAAGCGAATCTGGAAGATGTTTTCATCAACCTGACCGGAAAAGAGTGGCGTGAATAATCCGGGTTTTGTCGGCAAGCATACAGAATCTCAGTAAGTAATTATAAAATTAATCCAATATAAAACAGATATGAACGATCAAAATTCGGTCAACGCTTCAGGTACTGACACCTACAGCAACCTGACGGCAACGTTGGCTTTGGCTAAGGCAAGTTTTCGCTCGATTATGCGGAGCCCTTCGGCTGTAGTTTTTACACTGGCCTTTCCATTAATCTTCATATTGGTGTTTGGTTTTCTGGGTGGCGGCGGAATGCGAATTGATGTGGGTGTAACACCAGGTTCGGATGTCGACAATCCCGTGATGGGCATGCTTGAACAAACCGGCATGATCAGGCTGGTGAAAGACAAATCAAAAGCTGATTTTGATAAACTACTGGAAAAAGGCAATGTAGATGCCATGATTGATGTACACAGAAAAGTGAATTCGAGTGCCTATTCCGTAAACGTTGTTTATACTTCAGCTTCAAGAGATAAAGGTGGCATTTTAAAATCTGTGTTGAACAATGCATTTTACAACAAGACACTAAAACCATCGGTGGCAGAAATTAAAGAAAGTACCATTGTTGGCCGCGAGTATAGAACAATCGATTTTATTCTGCCCGGGCAGCTGGGTTTTTCCTTGTTGAGTACAGGGGTATTTGGCACTGCATTCGTGTTTTTGAGTTTACGCCAAACCCTGGTGATTAAACGATTTTTCGCCACGCCCGTACGGCGATCGAGCATAGTAATCGGAGAAGGTATTGCCAGGATAGGTTTTGCACTGATAGGTGCTTTATTTATCATCTTAATCGGACATTTCTTTTTCCATTTCACACTGGTCCATGGAGTCGTCACGGTGGTCAATATGCTACTGCTTGCCACGATGGGTATTATCGTGTTTATGGGCTTCGGTTTTATCATTTCAGGTCTTGCTAAAAGTGAAAGCATGGTGCCACCCATTTCCAATATTGTAACCTTGCCGCAGTTTTTATTGTCGGGCACTTTTTTCTCTATTGAGGCTTTCCCAACCTGGTTGCAACCCATTAGCCGTGCCCTACCTCTTACTTACTTAAACGACGCAATGAGAAAAGTGGCATTTGAAGGAATGGGATTGTGGGATGTTAAATTTCAGATTATGATTCTCGTGATCTGGGGAATAGGGATTTACGCAGTTGCCGTAAAAGTATTTAAGTGGGAATAACCTTTGAAACGTTAACTTTTTTTAACTTTTAAGCCGGATATATTAAATTAGTTTTGTAGAAATTTCTACACATGAAAAGACTAGTCATGATGAGCCTGTTGGTATTGGCGGGCTTATTTGCACAGGCACAATATACATTTTTAGCCAACAACTGTTCAGGGCAATACAATGTAAAGGTTTTCGTAGCCAGCTGTGAGGGTGGTAACTGCGGAGGAAAGGCAACTTTAGTGCTTTCCGATAAAATCACAGGAAAGGAACTGGAACCCTTTCACTCCTTAGATTTAGACTTTAATCTGACGGATAAACAAATGCCCGACTGGGCTGGGTGGAGTTGGGCAAATACCAGAGTCCGTTAATATTTGGCGACTTTAACTTTGATGGCTTTGAAGATATGGCGATCAGAAATGGAAACAATGGCGCCTATTCAAGTCCCTCCTTCGATGTTTACCTCGGCTCGGCAAATCAAAAGTTCATCATAAATCCAGAGTTTACCAAACTTGCCAGTGAAAACCTTGGGATGTTTGAAGTAGACAGAAAAACAAAGGAGCTCACCATCCACCTGAAAAGCGGCTGTTGTTATCAGCAGCGGATCACTTATAAGGTAACAACGAAAGATATACCATCAGAAGTATCCTCAGTTATTGAGGATTCTTCGATTGGTGATGATGTTACCGTCATCACCAGAAAGCTGGTTGATGGAAAGATGCAAAAGAAAGTAGAAAAGTTTAAGGCAAAAGAATACTATAGCGAACAGTAGACTTTGACTAAAGCGCTGCTTTTACCAGAAATGGCAAAATCTCTTTCTGAAAACTCACAAAGTTCTTACGTACGTCGGAATCACTTACAGAAGTAAAAGCGAAAGAGAAAACGATGCTTTTACTGGCCTTTAGCAGAAAAGCCAGTCCTTCCCTCCGTGCCGGATTATTTTTAAAGTTATCAAGTTGCAGGTAAGCAGCTAACAAAAGGGCTTCCAGCTGATCAGAAAGGTGTTTCAGGAACTCCTGTGAATTGGCATTCTCACGAACGAAATCCCATCCGATAAATTCATTACAGGCCGTAAAAGAAAGGCGGCTGGTTTTCATTACGAGGGCCTTTAAATGCTCTTCCTCGCTGGCATAACTGATTTTGTTATTTAATATTTCATATAAATTCTGATCCAGATAGTCCATCAGGATACTATCCAAAACCTGTTCTTTACTTTCGAAATATTTGTAAATGGTTGCTTTAGCAATACGTGCCTTTTTAGCAATTTCATTTACACTTGTTTTATGATATCCGTATTTTCTAAAAAGTTCTTTGGCAGCCTTTTTAACTGTATCCTTTATTTTTTCAGCTTCCATCTTAATTGCTTACATGTAACAGTGTGCTGCCCTGGAGTGTGATGGTATAGGTTTTCAGGCTTCTTTCGGCAGGGGCCTTTTGCGGGCTGCCATCAAGTAATGAAAACTTGGCACCAGAGCACGGGTCAGTAGCAGTTAAACCACTTTCATCGGGCACTATTTTACATACCTTTTCCGGATTAACGGTGCTACACCTGTCGAACGCGACAAAACTACCCAAAGGTGTTTTAACGATCACTAAACCTCCTACGCCGTAATTGGGCACCAACAATACATTGTTTGTTGATTTTATACTAAATTCAGCTAATGTGACATTATAATTTACAGCAACATCGGGAATATAGTTCTCTTCTTTTCCACAGCCGGTAGAGAGCACCAATAGGACGATTATGCCGTAAATATATTTCATATTAGATTAATGCCGACTTGTATTGTTTTAAGAAACGAACATCGTTCTCAGAGAACAGGCGCAAGTCTTTAATTTCATATTTCAGATTGGTGATGCGTTCGATACCCATTCCGAAAGCAAACCCGCTGTATTTTTTTGAGTCGATACCGCAGTTTTCCAATACATTCGGATCTACCATACCGCAACCTAAAATTTCTACCCAGCCACTATATTTACATAAGGGACAACCCGCACCTTTACAAATGGTACAGGAAATATCCATTTCTGCAGATGGCTCTGTAAATGGGAAATATGACGGGCGGAAACGCACTTTTGTACCTTCGCCATACAACTCCTGAACAAAGTAAAATAAGGTTTGTTTTAAATCTGCAAAGGATACATTTTCGTCTACATATAATCCTTCAACCTGATGAAAAAAGCAGTGTGCCCTTGCGGAGATGGCTTCATTGCGGTAAACACGTCCGGGCATAATGGCCCTGAAAGGCGGCTGCCCCTGCTCCATCATTCTCACCTGAACGGAAGAGGTGTGTGTACGCAGTGCGATATCACCCTTTTCACCGCCTTTTTTAATGAAGAAAGTATCCTGCATATCACGGGCAGGGTGTTCTTCAGGGAAGTTTAAAGCGGAAAAGTTATGCCAATCGTCTTCAATCTCCGGACCTTCAGCAACGGTAAAGCCAAGTTTGGCAAAAATTTCAACAATTTCACGCCTAACCAAAGCCAAGGGATGTCGTGAACCGATTTCGAAGCCTTCGCCCGGCAGGGTTAAGTCTTGCTCGTTCGCGCTTGCCTGAGACTGTGTTGCTTCAGTTGCTTCTTTTAAAGTTTGATATTTTGACTCAGCAAGTTGCTTAAATTCATTTAAGACTTTACCAAGTGATCTTTTTTCATCTGTGGAAACGGTTTTAAATTCTTCAAAGATTTCCTTGATAATTCCTTTGCTTCCTAAATATTTAATACGGAATTGCTCCAACTCATCTGCTTTTTCGGTTACGAAAGCGTTGATTTTTTCCGAGTATTGTGTTATTTTGTCCTGTAACATGGCTTCAAATATACGGCAAATTATCTTAAAAACTTACACCATCCGGGTTCAAAAAATCTGTTTACAATAGCATTATATAGGAAAATAGACTCAAAACAACAAAAGCCGCGATGAAGCGGCTTTTGTTGTTTGTATATTTTATCATGTACTAGATTACCCCTAAATCCTTGCCCACTTTGGTAAATGCAGCAATGGCTTTGTCGAGGTGATGTTGCTCATGACCTGCCGACAATTGCACACGAATTCTTGCTTTTCCCTGTGGCACAACAGGATAGAAAAATCCGATCACATAGATTCCTTCCTCAAGCATTTTAGCAGCAAAGTTTTGCGCTATTTTAGCATCGTACAGCATTACCGGAACGATGGGGTGAAAGCCAGGCTTGATATCAAAACCGGCAGCAGTCATTTTCTCACGGAAATATTTAGTATTGCTTTCCAGTTTATCCCTTAAAGCAGTGGTTTCGCTCAGCATATCCAGAACAGCAATGGAAGCACCGGCAATGGCTGGCGCCAGGGTATTCGAAAATAAATACGGACGTGAGCGCTGGCGCAACATATCAATAATTTCTTTCTTGCCGGAGGTAAAACCACCAGATGCACCACCCAGAGCCTTACCCAAAGTGCCTGTAATGATGTCAATGCGGTCCATCACGTCAAAATGTTCGTGTGTGCCGCGTCCGTTCTTACCAATAAAACCCGTACAGTGAGATTCATCAATCATGATCAGGGCCTCATATTTATCAGCCAGGTCAGCAATTTTATCTAAAGGTGCAACAGACCCGTCCATTGAGAAGGCACCATCGGTAACAATAATCCTGTGACGGCAATCTTTAGCTGCAATAAGTTGCTTTTCCAGGTCTTCCATATCGGCATTTTTGTAACGGAAACGCTGCGCTTTACATAACCTAACGCCATCAATGATTGAAGCATGATTCAGCTCATCAGAAATAATTGCATCTTCGGCATTAAACAAAGGTTCGAAAACACCACCATTTGCATCAAATGCCGCGGCATACAGGATTGTATCTTCCGTTCCGAGGAATTGGGAAATCTTTGCTTCCAGTTCTTTATGAACATCCTGCGTTCCGCAAATAAAGCGTACAGACGACATACCATAACCATGATCATCGATTGCTTTTTTGGCTGCTTCGATCACTTTAGGGTGAGAGGATAAGCCCAGATAGTTATTTGCACAGAAATTAATTACTTCTGCACCGCCGCTTACTTTGATATCAGCACCTTGTGGTGTTACAATGATCCTTTCGCGTTTATATAAACCTGCGTTTTCTATTTCTTCGAGTTCTTTTTGAAGAACCGGTTGTAGTGTTTTGTACATTTTGCTTAAGAAGATTTTGGTTCAAAGTTATAAAAAACTGTTAATGAAAGCTATTGTAGAGCGCTTCATTGAAAAAAAGCATTTTTCCTGCAACTGAACAAATCAAATTAGCGTCTACAACAATATATTTTGTTCCTTAACAAACTTTAACACCAACAAATGTGTATAGTGTTAAAACTTATTCGATATTTATAGATCACTAATCGTTACACATGAGAAAAATCTACGCCCTTATTTTCTTTTGCTTTACTACAAGCCTGGCTTTTGCTCAACATTTGATTAGTGGCACAATAAAGGATAATAACGGACAGCCGATCCCTTTCACTTCTGTGTATTTAAAAAACACCACAACAGGAACATCAGCAAACGTTGACGGGAAATATGAGATGAAGCTGAAAAGAGGTCAGCAAACCATTAGCTTCAGGGCGGTGGGTTATAAACAACAGGACCACATTGTCAATTTAGACCGTGATATAACATTAAATATTACGCTGGCCTCAGAAAGTTATACCCTTGATAATGTAAACATCAGGGCCAATGCAGAAGATCCGGCTTATGAAATTATCAGGAAAACGATCGCGCAGAGAAAAACTCACCTTGAGGAGGTAAAGGCATTTAGTTGTGATGTGTACATTAAAGGCGTTCAGCGGCTGAAGGGTGCGCCAAAGAAATTTTTTGGCAGGGATATACAGAAAACCCTGGAGCTTGATACTAACCGGAAAGGCATTATTTACCTATCCGAATCGCAAAGTAAATTTAGCTTCAGAAGGCCGAATGACGTGCATGAAGAAATGATTTCCTCTAAAGTTGCAGGAAGAAATAATGCATTCAGTTTTAATAAAGCATCCGACCTGATCATTAATTTCTATGACAACTATCTGCTGGAAAATACGCTGAGTTCACGAGGCTTTATTTCCCCTATTGCTGATAATGCCCTTTTTTACTATAAATACAAACTACTGGGAGAAAGTACAGAAAACGGCCAGTTGATTCATAAAATAGAGGTGAGCCCACGCAGGGTAAATGATCCGGTTTTCAGGGGCATTATTTACATCATGGATGAGAGCTGGCGCATTTATAATACCGATTTATACTTAACCAAACAGGCGGGTATTAATTTCATTGATACACTAAATATTAACCAGCAGTTTACAAAAGTTAAAGATGTATATATGCCAACCGGTATCAACTTTCAGTTTACCGGAAATGTTCTGGGCTTCAAAATAGCCGGTTACTACCTGGGGGTATATAGCAATTATAACGTAAATCCTAATTTTCCAAAAAACCTTTTTACAGGTGAAATCTTGAAGGTTACTGAAATGGTTAACAAAAAAGATTCCTTGTACTGGGTTGAAAACAGACCAATTCCGCTTACGGCTGATGAGAAAATCAATTACATCAAGAAAGATAGTGTTGCGAAGCTAAAAGAGTCCAAGCATTATCTTGATTCACTGGAAAAAGACAATAACAAATTCAGCATCGGTAAATTAATTTTGAGGGGCTATAGCCAGAATGACCGGTATGATAAACATTCGTTAAGCTTCGACCCGGTTTGGAGAGCTATATTTTACAATACCGTGGAAGGATTGGCCATCAAGTATGGCGTCACTTATCGCCAGGAGTATGAAAACAGAAGGTTTTACTCTATCCGTCCTGAAGTGCGCTATGGATTTGCCAACCGGAAATTAACAGGCAGTATTACAGGAAATTATTTTTACAACCCACTCAAACGGGCCAGCTATGGTGGTTCATTCGGAAACGGCATTTTCGATCTGAATAATCTGGGTTCGATGACGCCGCTGGGCAATACAATTAACTCCTTGCTTTACGAAAAGAACTTCCCGAAGTATTACTATAAGGATTTTGTGAGTTTATATACCACCAGAGAGCTGGCTACGGGCCTTCAGGCGAATTTAAGCGCCGATTACAGTCATAACAAAGCTTTAGCTAACAATTCTACATTTAAGTTTTTCGATGCGAAGGACAGAGAATTTACTTCCAACAACCCTTTTGTTCCGGAAGCAGAAGTACCGTTATTCCCTGATTACAGCTCGTTAAGTGTAACTGCAAGCTTGACTTATACCATCGGACAAAAATACATTACCCGGCCTGACGGCAAATTTTATACGGAGTCGAAATATCCAAAAATTACTTTGCTTTATAAAAAGGGGCTGAATAATGTTTTGGGAAGCGATGTAGATTATGATTTTGTGAAAGCTGAGATTTTTGAAGACCGGATTGGACTTGGATTATGGGGACATACTTCATTTTTAGTCGGAGTAGGGAAATTCCTTAATAATGCCAAAATGTATTATCCTGACTTCAAACATTTTTCAGGTAATATTTCAACCATCTTCCCTCCCAACTTGAGGAAGTTTCAATATCTTGACTTCTACCAGTTCAGCACCAAGGAGCAGTATTTTGAAGCACATCTTGAACATAACTTCGCAGGATTCTTCATGAATAAGATTCCATTGTTGCGTAAGCTAAAGCTGGAAGAGCTGGTGGGCGGAGGCTATTTATCTTCACCTGAGAAACGGAATTATAAAGAATTTTACTTCGGTATCCAGCGCCTGGTTTTAAGGGCCAGCTATGGTTTTGCTTATGATGGCGCAAAGAAAATTAATCAGGGCTTTAGAATAAGCTATGGATTTTAAACTTAAAAGCGAATGTGGAATGGACTAAGCTTGCTGTTTGGCATTTAAGCTAAAAGCATTATCTTTGCGCTGCTTTAACGCCGTTTGCAGCGGTATCAGTGCATCATGAAAAAATATCAAACACTACTTTACTATTGCTATAGTTACATAGCAGAGGCAGAGCAATTTGCTGCCGATCACCTTAAATTTTGTAAATCATTAGACCTTGTTGGCCGTATTATCGTTGCCGATGAAGGTTTAAACGGCACCGTTTCGGGAACTCCTGAAGCCTGCGAAGCATATATGCAAGCCATTCATTCAGATGAAAGGTTTGCCAAAACTGAGTTTAAAATCGATGATGTGGAAGAACCGTCTTTCATTAAGATGCACTGCCGTTATAAGTCTGAGATTGTTCATTCCGGCTTACGCGATACCACCATCATCAATCCCAATGAAAAAACAGGGAAGCACCTCGAGCCTGTAGATTTCATGAAAATGAAAGACGACGAAGATGTGATCATCCTGGACGTACGCTCTAATTACGAGCACAACCTGGGAAGATTCAAAAATGCAGTGACCCTGGATATTGAGAACTTCCGCGACTTCCCGGAGCAAATCAATCAGTTGGCACAATACAAGGATAAAAAAATCCTAACGTACTGCACCGGTGGAATCAAATGCGAGAAAGCTTCAGCTTTGCTTCTGCACCACGGATTCAATGATGTTTACCAGTTACACGGCGGAATTATTAAGTATGGTAAAGAAGCCGGAGGCAAAGATTTTGAAGGGAAGTGTTATGTTTTCGACAATCGGATTGCAGTGGATGTTAACCAGGTGAATCCAAAGGTCGTTTCAGTTTGCTTTAATTGTGGCACCACAACGCCTAAGATGATCAACTGTGCCAATCCGGAGTGTAATGAACACATCACCCAATGCGATGCCTGCGGTGAACAACTGGAAGGATGTTGCTCCGTTGCCTGTACCACAAATCCGCGTAAACGTCAATACGACGGAACCGGATATTATGTCAAAGTACCGCAGCCCGTTGGAGCTAAGTAAGGCCAATTGTGCAATTTTTGCTTATTTTGCGGACTAATAGCCTGGCCGAATCAATTTATGCTAAAATATCTGTACTATCCCCTTTTTCTTTTAGCTGCTCTTTCTCTCCATTTGCATGCATCTGATATAAAAAGTATAGGTGTTCCGTACATAGAAAATTACCCTAAATCTGTTTACGCATCGGGGAATCAAAATTGGAGCATCGCCAAAGATCAGAATGGTGTAATGTATTTTGGAAACGCGGAGGGATTGCTTACGTTCGACGGGCGTTACTGGCAGAAATACAAAATGCCTAACCGCCAAATCGTTCGCGCTGTTGCAACCGATAACAAAGGAAAAATATATACTGGCAGTTTCGGGGAATTTGGTTACTGGAGCCTCAAAAATAATCGTTTAATTTATAGCTCGTTAACGAAACTGCTTCCGAAGGGAATTACGGTTACCGACGAAATCTGGAAAATTTACACCGATCAGGACCGCGTAATTTTCCAGTCATTCTCCAGGATATTTATCTATAAAAATAACAGAATCGAAGTGGTAAAATCGCCTTCTTCATTCCTGTTTCTGCATAAGGTAAACAAAAGATATCTGGTAGAGGTGCTGGAAAAGGGTTTATTTGAACTCATTGGCAATAAGCTCAGGCCAATACCGGGAAGTGAGATACTGGGCAAAGAGGGTATCCTGTCCATTTTACCTTATAAAAATGGTGGTTTTATTATAGGAACAAGCAAGAACGGTCTTTTCACCTACGATGGGAAAACCTTTAGTCCGCTGAATACCCTTGCCAACAGCTATCTGAAAACCTACCAGCTGAACAACGGGGCTGTACTGATGGGCAAATACTTTGTCTATGGAACCATATTAAACGGCCTGATTATTATTGATGAAAATGGACGCGTTGTGCAGCAGATCAACAAATCGAGTGGTTTACAAAACAATACCGTATTAAGTTTATTTGCTGATGACGAGCAAAACCTGTGGACGGGCCTGGATAATGGAATCGACCGGATTGAGTTAAATTCCCCTTTGTATTTCTACTTCGATAAAACAGGGCAGTTTGGGACAGTATACTCAAGTATTATTTTCAATGGTAAGATTTACCTTGGCACCAACCAGGGACTTTTTTACAGTAACTGGAATCCGGAAAGTGAGCTAAACTCCTTTAACTTTCGTCTGATTCCGAATTCCCAGGGACAGGTGTGGGAGCTTACCGTAATTGATAATGAGTTAATTTGCGGCCACAATAGCGGAACATTCAAAGTGCTGGGCGACGAGATTCAATGGCTGTCCCGAACCGGTGGTGGGTGGACCATTAAAAAACTAAATTCAAATCCTGGCTATCTGATACAGGGAACCTATGTAGGGCTAACCCTCTTCAGTAAAACGGCCGGATCAGCGTTGAAGTTTGAAAGGAAGATCGGCGGCTTTGATGCACCATCGAGATTCATTGAGCAGGATGCTAAAGGTGATGTTTGGGTAAGCCACGCCTATAAAGGTTTGTATAAACTTACGTTGAGTAGCGATTACTCTAAAGTAACGGCTACGCGATACTTTGATGAGAAAAACGGATTACCTGGCAACTATAATATCAACATCTTCAACCTCGAAAACAGGATCGTTTTTTCTTCTGACGCTGGCTTTTACACGTATGATGAACTCAGCAACAAGTTCACAAAATACGATGTCCTGAATAAAAAACTGGGCTCGTTCGAAACGTCGAATAAAATTATCAATGCCGGCAATAAAAAATACTGGTTTATCAATCACGGTAAAACAGCCCTGGTTAATTTTAGTGAACCTGGTAAGCTGGAAATCGATTCTAATCAGTTTAGTTTGCTGGATGGGCGAATGGTGCAGTATTATGAGAACATCAGTAAAATCAGCAATGCCATTTATCTGATCAGTGTTGACGATGGCTTTGTGATTTATAACACTACCCAGAACCAGAGCAATGTAAACCGGAAACTGCCTAAGGTACTGATCAGAAGACTGGACGATATTACGGATAAATACCATACCATTAGTGAAACTGGCAACAACGAGCGTGATATTGAGATTCCATACAGCAGGAATAATATCCGCATTTCATTTTCGCTACCCTATTACCGCCAGGCAAAGGTTAAATATCAATTCTTCCTGGAAGGCTATTCAAAAGACTGGTCTGACTGGAACTTTGCTTCCCAAAAAGACTTCACCAATTTAGGCAGTGGCACCTATGTATTCAAAGTAAGGGCAAAGATCAACGACAATTCGGTTAGCGACATAACTAACTTTGAGTTTGAGGTATTGAGACCATGGTATTTGAATAACTGGGCCATTCTGATATATATTATTCTTCTGGCATTCATATTAAGGGCTGGCAAACAGGTTTATGAAAAGAAGCTAACAAGAGACAGTAAAAAAATAAGTGACAGGTTACAGGCTGAAAAGGAGGAAGTTTTACGTCAGGAAGCGGAGATTAACGAAAAACAGATCCACAAGCTTCAAACGGAGAAGCTTCAAACGGAGCTTGCCTCGAAAAACAGGGAACTGGCAAACTCTGCCATGACTTTGGTATATAAAAATGAGTTGCTTCAAAAGCTAAGTGACGAAATCATGAAGCTCAAAGATGAGAACGGGAAAAAACTTTCGGACGACCAGACCAGAAAAATTCAGAAAGTGATTAACGATGGTATGAATGATGAGCGGGATTGGCACTTATTTGAAAACAGTTTCAATGAGGCCCATGAAAGTTTCTTCAAAAAGCTAAAAGCACAACACCCGGACCTTGTTCCGAACGACCTTAAGTTATGTGCTTACCTGAGGATGAACATGAGCAGTAAAGAGATGTCATCGCTGCTTAATATTAGTGTCCGGGGCGTTGAAATACGCCGGTACAGATTAAGGAAAAAGCTTGAAGTGGCGCATGATAAAAACTTAACTGAGTTTTTGATGGAGTTGTAATATCAATGCTCAGGTGGCTTTCGTTTCCTTCCGATTTGTTCGAAAGTATTACGGAAAGCGCTTGATCCGGTTTTGATTAATAACCGTTTTTTGTAAACTGCGCGTTAAATAGTGGTTGACATCACTACATCATTACCTGCTCAGGGCGGTTTTTTATACCCTACAACACCCTTTGTGTAAAAAATACACTTAGACTATGCATTTTAACATTCTCTTGCATCAAAAAGTGCGTTTTTAGGCCAAAATCGCGTTCGGTATCCTCTTACACAAAACAACAATTTAACATTTGATGTAATAATGTATAGGTCTTGGCACTTGCACAAGCAGAAAAACAACCTCAACTTTAACATAACAATTAAACTAAATTATAATAATAGCATGAAAAGAATCTTTACAAGAATTTCTGTTCTCGCTGCACTTTGCTTGCTAACCATTAACGTAGCAATTGCGCAAAACATTACCGTAAAAGGTAAGGTAACTGACGGAGGTGACAAGTCATCTTTGCCAGGCGTAACCATTACAATTAAAGGCGCACAAGGAGGCACGCAAACAGATGCCGATGGAAACTATTCGATCAGTGTACCATCAACAGCAACACTGGTATTTAACTTCGTTGGTTATACTGCACAAGAGCAGGCAGTAGCTAACCGCACCTCTATTAATGTAGCATTACTTTCCAGTACGCAACAACTCGAGCAAGTTGTAGTGGTGGGTTACGGCACGCAAAGAAAGATTGATGTAACAGGATCGGTGGCGAGTGTAAAAGGAGAAGAGATCTCGAAACAGGCGTCGACAAATCCTGTGAGTGCATTGCAAGGAAAAGTAGCTGGGGTAACAATTACAAACGCAGGTAGTCCGGGAAGTTCCCCTCAAATCAAAATCAGAGGCCAGGGAACTATTTATGGTTCTGCAAACCCTTTATACGTAGTTGACGGTGTTTGGTATGACGATATCAACTTTTTAAATCCCGGCGACATTGAAAATATCAGTATTTTGAAAGATGCCTCAGCACAGTCAATTTTCGGTATTCGTGCCGCGAACGGAGTTGTTCTGGTAACGACTAAAAAAGGGCGTACCAATACTCCAACTACTATTAATTATGATGGCTATGTTGGTTTCCAAAAAGTGACCAATCAGGTTGAAATGGCAAATGCATCAGAATATGCAACCATTATAAATGAGTTGTATACATCAAATGGCAATGCTGCATTATTCAGTAATACCAACCTTGGGGAAGGAACAAACTGGTACGATCAGGCTTTGAGAAACGCGCTTGTGACCAACCATCAGGTTTCGATAATGGGTGGTTCAGAAAAATCTAATTACAATTTATCGCTCGGTTATCTGAATCAGGATGGTATTATTAAAACCAATAATTATAAAAGATACACTGCCCGCTTGTCAAATGATATCCAAATTTTCAAACCATTGAAAGTTGGCTATACTGTTACAGGAGTGATGGGAAACACTAAAGACAACCCATCGAGTATTTATCATCAATTATTTGCAGCTTCTCCAACAGTACCGGTATTCAATGCAGACGGTAGCTATGGCGATCCCAAAAGTCAGAATTTAGGTGATGGTGCTAACTTCAATCCACAGGCAACTTTAGATTTTTTCAATTCACAATCAAAAAACAACAGGGTTACAGGAAATGTATATGCTGAATTAAAATTTGCAAAGCATTTCACATTCAAGACAAGTTTGGGTGGAGAATTCGGACAAATTGAGACAAGAGCATATGTGCCAAAATACTATGCTACCCTGGCTCAACAAAGTAACATAAGTACTTTAACCCTGGGAAGAACAGAAACCAGAAACTGGTTAATTGAAAATACCCTGACTTATAATAATACGATCGCAAAGGATCATAACCTGACAGTATTAGTTGGACAATCTGCACAACAGAACAAAAGTTACAACTTAACAGGTACCGCTCAAAATGTTCCGTTCAACACTGAGGCAGACTTATATTTAACACTAGGTGACTTAGCCAGCAGAACAATTGTTGATGGAGGCTCACTTTATAAGTTTGCATCATATTTTACCAGAGCAAACTACAGTTTCAAAAACAAATACCTTTTGAATGCATCCGTTCGTGCAGACGGGGCCTCTCAGTTTTTTGGATCTGATACCTGGGGTTATTTCCCATCCGTAGGTTTAGGCTGGGTAGTAACGGAGGAAGGTTTTATGAAAGACCAACAGATCTTTAACTCACTAAAAATCCGTGGTAGCTGGGGTAAGATTGGAAACGCAGCAGTTCCAAGAAATCCAACTCAGTTAAACATCACTCAAACACCAGATCTTACTGCAGTTTTCGGTAATGATTTAACTTATACGGGTGCAAACGTTTTCTCTTATGTTCCACCAACAATTTCCTGGGAACGTGGAGTGGGTACAAACATTGGTTTTGAGGCCTCATTACTTAAAAGCAGGTTGTCAATAGAAGCCGACTACTATCTACGAAAAACTTCACAGTCGATATTCAATTTACCAATTTTGGGTAGTTTAGGTTCAAAAGATCCTCAAATCTTAGGAAATCAGGCGGATCTGGAGAACAAAGGCTTTGAATTTTCGGCAACATGGAGAGATCGTTCGGAGGGTGGCTTCGGATACTCACTTAGTGGGAACGTGGCATATAATGCCAATAAGGTTACCAATGTAGTTTCAGGTGCAAATCCAATTTACGCAGGAAGTACTGGGATTACCAACGGGTATCTGGCAACAAGAACAGTTGCAGGTCAACCAGTGGGACAATTTTACGGCTATCAGGTAGTTGGAATTTTCCAGACTGCAGCAGAAATTGCATCATCACCAACGCAGTCGAACGCTGCTCCAGGCGGCTTTAAATATCAGGATGTTAATGGAGATGGCATTATCAATGCAAATGATAAGGTTGTTCTGGGAAATCCTAACCCTAGATTCACCTATGGTTTCAACACTAGTTTTGAATACAAAAATTTCGACCTTGCTTTGGATTTCCAGGGTGTAGCAGGTGTTGAGGTTTATAATGCCAACATTGCATTCCGTTACGGAAACGAGAACTTCACAAAAGATTTTTATGATAACAGATGGCATGGTGCTGGGACATCAAATACCTATCCATCAGCAAACGTGGGCGGATCAGCCAACTCTGCGCCAAATTCATTCTTTGTAGAAAGTGGTTCATATTTTAGAATCCGTAATGCTCAATTGGGTTATACCTTGCCAAAAGCAATCACTGAAAAATTAAAAATGCAAAAAGTTCGTTTTTACGCCAATGCGCAGAATGCACTTAACATTTTCGGATATAAAGGATTTAGCCCGGAGATTGTAGCCTCGACAACTCAAAATAGTCCATCATCACTGAATGCTGGTATCGACGCTAATGTGTATCCATTATTTGCTACATACAACTTTGGTATTAACGTAACTTTCTAAAACTAAAACAATGAAAAATATAATATATAAAAATGCTGTTTTAGGAATAGGCCTTTTAGGCTTAGTAACTATTACGCCTGGCTGTAAAAAAAGCTTTTTAGACGTTCCAACTCAGGCAGAACAAGCATCCGGCACCTTTTGGGTAGATCAGAATGACGCAGCTAAAGGAGTAAATTCAATTTATGCAAATTTAAGGGCTTGGGGTAATACCGCTTTCCCGGCTATAGCTGTGGAAAGCATGGGTGCAGATGAGGCAGAAAAAGGAAGTAGCCCTACCGATGCAACATATTTCAATGACTACGATACCTTTAGTGTAAATCCGGCTGACGGGCAATTATCTGGCTTCTGGAATGCACAATATCAAAATATCTTTCTTGCTAATCAGGTGTTGACCAATGTTCCAAAAATTTCGATGGATGCAGCGCTTAAAAGCAGGTATTTAGCAGAGGCTAAGTTTATTCGTGCATTATCTTATTTTAGGTTAGTGAGAGCTTTTGGAGACATTCCTTTAAGAACAACTGTTGCTGCCGATGCAAGTGAATACAATATTGCGAAATCTCCAAAAGCACAGGTTTATGCTTTAATCGAGTCGGATTTAAATGATGCAGCTGCAGTTCTGCCTCAAAGCTATCTGGCTACAGATTTGGGAAGAGCCACAAAAGGTGCGGCATTAGGCCTTCACGCTAAAGTTGCCATGTATCAAAAGAAATGGAGCGATGTACTTTCTTACACGAATTCCGTAATGACCTTAGGTTATTCGTTGCTTCCTGTTTATGATAATGTTTTCCGTGTTGCAGCTGAAAATGGCGTTGAATCAGTGTTTGAAATTCAGGCAGCTTTAATTCCTGGAAATGCAGCTGCTTCTAACTCACAATATTCTCAGGTTCAGGGTGTACGCGGCGTCACTGGTGGCGGATGGGGCTTTAATGTACCTACGTCAGCATTAGCAGCGGCATTCGAAACAGGAGATCCCCGCAGGGATGCGACAATAATTTTCAGAGGTGAAACTACCCCACAAGGTGATGTGATAGCAGCAACTGGTGATAACCCAATGTACAACCAAAAATCATATGTTCCTTTCAGCATGTATGTAAGTGGTTTCAATGAGGGTTGTCAGCAAAACTTCAGGGTATTGCGTTATTCGGATATCTTATTGATGAATGCTGAAGCTGCCAACGAATTAGGAAACAGTGCTCAGGCTATTAGTTCACTTGAAATCGTTAGAGCAAGAGCACGCCAGGGTAATGCAGCAATTCTTCCTAAAGTTACTTCTACCGATCAAACTACACTACGTAATGCGATCTGGAAAGAGCGCCAGGTAGAATTGGCCATGGAGTATGATCGTTATTTCGATGTGATCCGTCAGGGACGTGGAACAGCTGTTTTCGGTGTTAAAGGCTGGAAAGCAAATAAAAATGAAGTTTGGCCAATCCCACAAACAGAAATCGATATCAGTGGCGGTTTATTAACGCAAAACCCAGGTTACTAAAACAACATAAATAAAAATAAGGGCTGCCCATGGTGGCGGCCTTTATTTTAATATCTCCTCATGACAAAATACTGGATGATTTCCTGCTTATTCCTATTCAGCTTTTTATCCTGTAAAAAAAGCGAAACGGCTGATGCTACAAATCCGTCTACAATACCGTCGACTTATGCTTTCTCCTCACTAACGGTAAATGGCAGTTACAACGGACTCTCCTACTATGGCCTGAATACTTTACCTGTATTGAAATTAACCTTCTTATCTAAAATTAACAGCTCCTCTATTGATGGAAACATCATATTAAAAGATCAGGCCGGCAACGCCATATCTTATACTTCGATATTAGAGAACAACGATAATACCGTTGTAGTTACGCCATCTGCGCTACAACCGATTACAAAATATACATTAACGGTGAATCCTGGATTACTTTCCAAAACAGGAAGTAAACTCCAAAGCAGCGTAGTGGTTAATCTCACTACTGCCCCGGATGATACTGATAAATTTTCCCGGATCAGTGATGATGATCTTTTAACCCTGGTTCAAAAGCAAACCTTTAAATATTTCTGGGAGTTTGGGCACCCTGTTAGTGGTTTGGCCAGAGAAAGGAATTCATCCGGGAATATCGTTACTTCCGGTGGTTCAGGATTCGGGGTGATGGCTTTAATCACTGGCATCAGCCGCAATTTTATTAGCCGTGCTGAAGGCCTTGCCCGTATCCGGAAGATGGTATCATTTCTAAAAACCGCCGACCGTTTCCACGGTGCTTATCCCCACTGGCTGGACGGAAGTACAGGCAAAGTTATTCCTTTCAGCACAAAAGATAATGGAGGCGATCTGGTAGAAACTTCTTACCTCATGGCAGGCTTACTCACTGCCAGGCAATATTTCAATGGTACAGATGCAGACGAAACCACATTAAGGAGCGATATCAATACCATTTATAATGCAGTAGAATGGAACTGGTACAGAAAAGATAACAGTAACACATTATACTGGCACTGGAGCCCTACATACAACTGGGATATGAACCTGCCCATCACGGGTTGGAATGAGTGTTTGATCACGTATGTGCTGGCCGCTGCATCCTCTCCTTATGCTATTCCGAAAACAGTTTATGATACTGGCTGGGCAAAGAATGGAGCAATGAAAAATGGCAATACTTACTATGATGTTCAGCTTCCCCTCGGAACTGCTGGCGGAGGACCGTTATTTTTCTCCCATTACTCTTTTATGGGTATTAACCCCATCGGATTAAGTGATGCTTACGCCAATTACGAGACACAAACAAAAGCGCATACACTGATTAATTACAACTACTGCAAGGCCAACCCGGCTGGTAACTATGGATATGGCGAGAACTGCTGGGGATTGACTGCCAGCGACATTCAAAATGGCTATACGGCTAGTTCAACGACCAATGATGTTGGAACAATAGCCCCCACGGCAGCCATCAGCTCAATAGCCTACACACCTGCGGAATCGATGCAGGCTCTAAGATATTTTTATTACAAGTTAGGAAATAAAATGTGGGGAGATTACGGATTCTACGACGCCTTCACCCTGAAAGACGCCTGGTTTGCATCATCAACGCTGGCTATTGATCAGGGGCCTATCGTAGTGATGATCGAAAATTACAGAACGAAATTAATCTGGAACCTTTTTATGAGTGCACCAGAAGTAAGAACCACTATGAAAAACTTAGGTTTTAGCAGCCCTAACCTTTAAATCTATTCCCGATATGAAAGCTACGTTCCGAAAAATACTAATTTTTATCCCACTCACATTATCCTTCTCTTCTTTTGCGCAACAGGCTAAAAAACCTTATCATCCGGAGTTAAGCATTAAAAAGAATTTAACCGATGAGCAGTTGCTCAATCTGGTACAAAAGCAAACCTTTCAATATTTCTGGGATGGAGCAGAGCCTGTTTCAGGTGCAGGCCGGGAGCGTTTTCACGTTGACAATATTTATCCTGAAAATGACAAAAGCACGGTTGCTACAGGTGCGACAGGATTTGGTTTAATGGCAATTCTGAGTGGTATCGACAGGGGCTACGTATCTAAAGCGGATGGCTTGAAGCGCCTGAATAAAATCCTTAATTTTCTGGAGAAAGCAGATCGTTTTCATGGTGCCTGGCCACACTGGCTATATGGTGAAACCGGAAAAGTACGGCCCTTTGGCAAAAAGGATAACGGTGGTGATCTGGTAGAAACATCGTTTATTGCCCAGTCGTTAATCTGCATCAATGCCTACTATCAAAACGGATCAGCCGAGGAAAAAGCTTTGGCAAAAAAAGCAGATGAATTATGGAGAGGCATCGATTTCAACTGGTACCGAAACGGCGGGCAAAATGTACTTTACTGGCACTGGTCCCCTGAGTACCATTGGGAAATGAATTTTCCCGTAAAAGGCTATAACGAATGTTTGATTATGTACGTGCTGGCTGCTTCTTCTCCTACACATACTGTACCCGCGTCAGTTTACCACGAAGGTTGGGCCCGTAAAGGAGAAATCAAAACCAGCTTCGAAGTGTACGGCCATCCTTTTACACTCGACTACCAAGGTCAGAAAGGATCTGTAGGACCATTGTTCTGGGCACATTATTCTTATCTCGGTTTAAATCCAAAAGGCTTAAAAGATCAGTATGCAAATTATTGGGAAAACAATGTAAATCATACACTGGCCATTCACGATTATTGTGTTGCCAACCCAAAAGGCTTTAAAGGCTATAGTGAGAACAGCTGGGGGTTAACTGCAAGTTATTCGGTTAAAGGATACGCGGCACACAATCCTCAGGAAGACTTCGGCGTGATATCCCCTACCGCAGCAATCTCTTCAATTCCATATACACCAAAAGAATCTATGAAAGTGATCAGGTATTTATATGAAAACCTGGGAGAAAAGGTTTGGGGTAAATATGGATTTTATGACGCTTTTTCAGAAACGGATAACTGGTACCCGAAAAGGTATTTAGGCATTGATCAGGGTCCGATGGTGGTGATGATTGAAAACTACCGTTCCGGCTTGCTGTGGAAACTGTTTATGAGTAATAAAGATGTACAAAAAGGGCTTAGCAAGTTAGGTTTTAAAAGTACGGAGATAAAATAATTGACCTAATGTGAGGCATGGAGATGATCTTAAATGAGATGGCTGCGCCCCGGCAATGAATGTGTAAAGTTTACCATATGAGAAAAATCATACTTACCCTTTTCATTTTGACCTCGTTTCTGGTGCTGCATGCCCAGAGGCAAAAAACATACTGTAATCCCATCAATGTTGATTACGGATATACGCCTTTCGAGTCGTTTACTGAATGGGGAAAGCACCGTGCTACAGCTGATCCCGTAATTGTAAATTACAAAGGGGAATTTCTGCTATTCAGCACCAACCAATGGGGTTACTGGCACAGTTCGGATATGCTGAACTGGAAATTTATTGAGCGTAAATTTCTCCGTCCCTGGAACAAAACGAAAGATGAGCTTTGTGCACCTGGAGTGGGAATTATCGGGGATACTGTAGTGGTTTTCGGAAGTACATATACGAAGAATTTTACCTTATGGGGAAGCACTGATCCATTGGGAAACAAATGGTTTCCCCTGGTAGATTCATTAGAAATAGGGGGCTGGGATCCGGCATTCTTCACAGATGATGACGGGAGGTTTTACATGTACAACGGCAGCAGCAATGTATATCCGATGTATGGAATAGAACTGAATCGTAAAACATTTAAACCCATTGGCACACGCACCCCAATGTACCTGTTACAAGGCTGGCGCTATGGCTGGCAAAGGTTTGGAGAGCATATGGACAATACCTTTCTGGATGCCTTTGCTGAAGGGGCATGGATGACCAAGCACAACGGCAAATATTATTTCCAGTATGGGGCACCAGGAACAGAGTTTAGTGGCTATTCGGATGGCGTTGTGGTAGGCAGCAAACCTTTGTTTGATGGGCCGGAGGCTATTCCGCAGTCTGACCCGCTCAGCTATAAAGGTGGCGGTTTCTCGCGGGGCGCAGGCCATGGTGCAACCTTCATGGATAAAAGCAGTAACTACTGGCACATTTCGACCAGCATCATCTGTGTAAAAAACACCTGGGAACGCAGAATGGGCATCTGGCCAACAGGTTTCGATAAGGATGATGTGATGTGGACCAATACTGCTTTCGGCGATTACCCGCTATACCTCCCTTCGGAACGTAAAGAAGGCGGCCCTGCAGGTCCGGGATGGATGCTGATTAACTATAAAAAGCCAGTAACCGTTTCTTCCACCCTCGGTAGTTTTCACGCCAACAACGCAGTTGATGAAAGCATTAAAACCTACTGGAGTGCAAAAACGTCAAATAGTGGCGAATGGATCCAGACTGACCTAGGAAGCCTCGCTACTGTAAATGCCATACAGATTAACTATGCCGATCAGGACGCTGAATTTATCGGAAAGCAGACGGGAATTTATCACCAGTATAAATTATTGTCATCCACAGACGGCAAAAAGTGGACTATGCTGGTTGATAAAAGTAAAAACAAAACTGATGTACCTCACGATTATATTGAACTTGAGAAACCAGTTAAAACCAGATTTATCAAAATGGTGAATATCCATATGCCTACCGGAAAGTTTGCCATTAGCGGTTTACGGATTTTCGGTAATGGGAATGGCCAAAAGCCCGCCGAAGTAAAAAACCTGATTGTACTGAGGACTGAGAAAGATAAACGCAGTGCTTATATTAAATGGCAGCCAGTTGATAATGCTTTTGCCTATAATCTTTATTACGGAACGGCTCCCGATAAGCTTTATAACTGCATCATGATCCACGACTTCAATGAACACTGGTTTAAAGCAATGGACAGTCAGAAAACTTATTATTTCTCTATTGAATCAATCAATGAGAATGGGGTATCGGCCAGAACCGCAGTTAAAAAAGTTGAATAAATTTTAAATGAATTAAACACACATATATATAATGAACAGAGCGAGAATCCTTGTTGTTTTATTAACAACCCTGGTGTTGAATGTTTCGGCACAAACCAAAAAACCTGTATCTGCGGCAGATGCAAAAATGAATACGTTTATCGATAACCTCATGTCGAAAATGACGGTTGATGAAAAAATCGGGCAGCTGAATTTACCAAGTTCGGGAGATATTACTACCGGACAGGCAAACAGCAGCGATATTGGCAAGAAGATAAAGGATGGTCAGGTAGGTGGCTTGTTCAACATTAAGGGTGTTGAAAAAATCAGAGCCGTACAGAAGGTGGCGATAGAAGAAAGCCGGATGAAAATCCCCTTGTTATTTGGAATGGATGTCATCCACGGCTACAATACTGTATTTCCAATTCCGCTGGGAATGAGCTGTACATGGGATATGGCAGCAGTTCAGAAATCAGCAAGGGTGGCTGCTATTGAGGCGAGTGCCAGCGGTATCAACTGGACCTTCTCTCCAATGGTAGACATTTCGCGTGATCCGCGCTGGGGACGTATTTCAGAAGGAAATGGTGAGGATCCGTACCTGGGATCGCAGATTGCAGCGGCTATGGTTAAAGGTTATCAGGGAAAACTACAGGCCAACAACGAGATCCTGGCCTGTGTTAAACACTATGCTTTGTATGGAGCCGCTGAAGCTGGCAGGGATTACAATACCACAGACATGGGCAAAGTACGCATGTATAATGAGTATTTTCCGCCTTATAAAGCTGCTGTTGATGCAGGTGCAGCCAGCATTATGGCTTCCTTTAACGAGGTAGACGGAATTCCGGCGACAGGCAGTAAATGGTTAATGACAGAAGTTTTGCGTAATCAATGGGGCTTTAAAGGCTTTGTGGTTACAGACTACACAGGTATTCCTGAAATGATCGCACATGGTATGGGCGATTTACAGACCGTCTCTGCCCTCGCCATGAACGCAGGTGTTGATATGGATATGGTGGGCGAAGGTTTCTTAGGTACGCTAAAAAAATCATTAGCAGAAAAGAAAGTATCGGTTAATGAGATCAACAGAGCTTGTCGCCTTGTGCTTCAGGCAAAATACAAATTAGGTTTATTTACAGACCCCTATAAATTCTGTGATGCCCAACGTGCGGAAAAGGAAGTATTCAATGCAGAAAACCGCCAGGCAGCCAGAGAGATTTCGGCAGAAAGCTTTGTTTTGCTTAAAAACAACAACAACCTTCTTCCCCTTAAAAAAAGCGGAACAATTGGTTTAATCGGTCCCTTGGCCGACAATACTGCTAATATGTACGGTACCTGGAGTGTTGCAGCTTTGTTCGACAAATCGGTAACCGTGTTACAGGGATTAAAAAATGCAGCAGGCAGTGATGTTAAAATATTAACCGCCCGTGGTTCAAATTTTCTGGCAGATTCAGCCTTAGAGCATCGCTATGTTAACGTTCACAATCCTACTTACAAACGCGATTCAAGGTCGGAGGAAGAGCTGATCAAAGAAGCCTTAAAAGTAGCAGAGAAATCGGATGTCATCGTGACTACTTTAGGTGAAGGCTCAGAATTTACAGGCGAAAGCAGCAGTGTAACTGACATACAGATTCCTGAAACGCAAAAAAACCTGCTAAAGGCTTTGGCTAAAACCGGAAAACCGATTGTATTGGTATTGTTCACCGGACGTCCGCTGGCATTGAAGTGGGAGTCGGAAAACATACCAGCCATTTTAAATGTATGGTTCCCTGGAAGCGAAGCTGGGAATTCCATTGCCGACGTGCTTTTTGGAAAGGTAAATCCTTCAGGTAAACTGAGTGCAACCTTCCCCCAAAACGTTGGTCAGGTGCCATTATACTACGCACACAAGAATACCGGCCGTCCCCTGGCAGAGGGCAAATGGTTTGAAAAGTTCCGCTCCAATTATTTAGATGTAAGCAATGATCCGTTGTATCCTTTCGGTTTCGGTTTAAGCTACACTACATTTACCTACAGCGATGTTAAACTGAGCTCAAATACCTTAACCAAAGGTAAATCAATTACGGCTTCGGTTACGTTGACCAACAGTGGAAAATACGATGGTAAAGAAGTTGTACAATTATATCTCCGCGATTTGGTTGGCAGCATAACCCGCCCGGTAAAAGAATTAAAAGGTTTTCAGAAAGTAAGCCTGAAGGCTGGCGAAAGCAAGACCATTACTTTCAATATTTCAGAAAATGACCTTAAATTTTATAATTCAGATTTAAAATTTGTTGCCGAGCCTGGAGATTTCCAGGTGTTTATTGGTACCAATTCAAGAGATGTTAAAGAAGCGGCATTTGCTTTAAAATAATCAATTCACAAATTGTTAGGTTAGTGTTATGGAACCCTGTGCTATTGTAAAATAGTCAGGGTTTTCTATTTTTGTTGTATGAAAAAGATTTTTCTGGCCATCTGCCTGCTGATTACAGCAAACGCTCTTAACGCTCAGGATTTTAAGAAATATGATAGGGGGAGCTATGTGAAGGGGACAGATTCCATTTACTATAGAATCCTTTTCGCCGAGCAGTTCGACCCAAAACAAAAATATCCGGTGTTATTTGTACTTCATGGTCGTGGAGAGAGTGGCAGTGACAACGAGAAACAGTTAACGCATGGGGCTAAACTTTTTTTGACTGCTGATGTCAGGAAGACCTTCCCGGCCATCGTGATTTTCCCCCAGTGTGCAGCAAATGATTACTGGGCCAATGTAAACATTACCACTAATGACAAAGGCAAAAGAAATTTCAGCTTTGTTGAGGGAGGTAAACCAACAAAGGCCATGCATGCCTTACAGCGAATGGTAAAAGACTTTTTAAAGAAGCCTTTTGTAAACAAACAACAGGTTTATGTTGGAGGGTTATCCATGGGTGGAATGGGCACTTATGAATTATTAAGGAGGCAACGGCGAACCTTCGCCGCAGCGTTTGCCATTTGCGGGGGTGATAATACCAATAACATTAAAAAGTATGAAACGGTGCCCTTATGGATTTTTCACGGAGCGAAAGATGATGTTGTAGATCCGGCTTATTCTATTGCCATTTCAGAACGTTTGAAGATGGTTGGACAGGAAGTCAAGTTTACGCTTTATCCGAATGCAAATCACAACAGCTGGGATAGTGCCTTTGCAGAGCCGGGCTTATTGCCCTGGTTATTTAGCCACAAGAAGTAATAAAAAAACCTCAGCTTATGTAAGCTGAGGTTTTTTATTGTGATTTATTCGGCCATATTATGATAAACCGCCTGTACGTCATCGTCCTCTTCTAATTTGTCGATCAGTTTCAGTACGTCAGCTGCCTGCTCTTCAGTAACCTCGTGATGTGACAATGCGATACGCTCTAATTTTGAGCTTTTCAGTTCAATACCTTTTTCTTCCAATGCTTTTTGCAGAGATCCGAAATTTTCGAAAGCACCTTGTGCAACAGCAACATCATTTCCTTCTTCATCGGCCTCTACATAGAGTTCTTCCAAACCTGCATCGATCAATTCAAACTCCAGTTCTTCCAGATCCAGTCCTTCTGCAGGTACGAAACGAAAAATAGACTTACGATTGAAAACAAAGTCTAATGAACCGGTTTTACCTAGTGAGCCATCAGTTTTGTTGAAATAGCTACGCACGTTTGCCACCGTACGATTGGTATTATCTGTGGCTGTTTCGATAAGTACTGCAACACCGTGAGGTGCGTAACCTTCGTAAACAATCTCTTCATAATTGGCCATAGATTTATCAGAGGCACGCTTGATCGCAGCCTCCACCCTATCTTTTGGCATGTTTACTGCTTTAGCGTTTTGCATAGCCGTACGCAGGCGCGAGTTCGTTTCAGGATGAGGTCCCGATTCCTTAACGGCCATTACAATATCTTTTCCAATACGCGTAAACTGAACAGCCATTTTGGCCCAACGCTTAAATTTTCTCTCTTTTCTAAATTCGAATGCTCTTCCCATTGTTAGTATGAAATATTTTATATCAGGCATTTGTATCAGACATCAAGAAATGTATGCCTGAAAAACACGATCAATTTTATTTATTTTCTATTCCGCTTTATTGTTTCAGCTTTATTATTTTGCTTTAGTTTTTAGCTCTTTTTTAAATTATTTAACATATCTGTTGTCATTTTCGATAAATCGAATTCTGGTTTCCACCCCCAGTCTATCGCGGCGAACTGATCATCAATTGATCTTGGCCAGCTGTTTGCAATTTGCTGACGGGGATCATTATCGGCGTAAGTTAACTTAAAATCGGGAATATGTTTTCTAATTTCTGCCGCCAGTACTTCCGGAGTGAAGCTCACTCCGCCGAAGTTATAACTGCTTCTCACTGAAATCTGATCTGCAGGAGCATCCATTAACTCGATCGTACCACGGATGGCATCATCCATATACATCATAGGAAGTTCGGTTCCCGCACTAAGAAAGCTTTGGTAACTGCCTTTTTTCAATGCTTCGTGAAAAATATGGATAGCATAATCTGTTGTTCCCCCACCAGGTGCAGCTTTCCAGCTGATTAATCCCGGATACCGAATGCTCCGAACGTCCAGTCCGTACTTTTGGTTATAATATTCACACCAGCGTTCGCCGGCAAGCTTACTGATGCCATAAACAGTATTTGGATCCATCACACAATATTGTGAGGTATTATCTTTTGGAGAATTAGGTCCGAAAACGGCGATTGAGCTTGGCCAATACACTTTGGCTACCTTATATTCCAGTGCTAAATCCAAAACGTTCAAAAGACCGTTCATATTCAGGTCCCATGCCAGTTTAGGATTTTGCTCTCCTGTTGCAGATAACAATGCGGCCAACAGATAAACCTGAGTGGGTTTGTACTTTTTGAAAATGCCATTAATCATTTCCTTGTCAAGCACGTTCACAAACTCGAATGGCGCAGAATTTTTGATGTCGTAATCTGGTCTGCGGATGTCGCAGGCCACAACATGATCTTCACCATATATCTTGCGTAGTGTGGTCACCAACTCGGTACCGATTTGTCCGTTGGAACCTAAAACAATAATTTTTTCTTGCATAATGTTTATAGATTTCGCAAAGGTAAAAATTTGATAGAAAAGGGCTATAAAATATTTAAGCTAAGTACGTAGCTTTAACTATATTTTTTCAACCTCAACATTTAAACACCTGCGGTGTTGGGTATTTTGCTACGTTAACAGTTGAGAATAAAATATTTTATTACTTTTACAGTCAGTCACCCTGATAACCAAATAAATAAATGACTCCTCTAGCGCCTGAAAAGTCAATAGATTTAGTGGAGCGTCTTAAGCGAGGCGATAAGCTGGCGTACGAACAAATTTATTTCTCTTTTTCAAAAGCATTACTTATTACGGCATACAGGAAAACTGGTGATAAGGTAGTTGCAGAGGAGCTCGTTCAAAACATTTTTATTTCGCTTTGGCAGAAACATGCAGAGCTGGAAATCAACAACCTTAATGCCTGGCTGTTCGGCGCATTAAAGCTGAGCGTGATTAATCACATCAGAAGCCTGGTAAGCGCAAATAAGTACATGGAGTACCAAACTTTGACCTATTCTGAGCATCATGAAGAGACCAGCAACCTGGTCGACTTGCATGACCTGACATCCATTATCGAAAAAAGCATTAATTCATTGCCGGAAAAAACACAGGAAGTATTCAGGCTAAGCCGCTATCAACACCATTCCACCAAAGACATCGCTGCCGAACTCAACATCTCTGAAAAAGCGGTTGAGTACCACATTACCCGTTCAATCAAGAGAATTAAAGAATACATTAAGAATTTTTACATCTTTTTGTAGTTGAATATCAACGACTTAAAAATATTTTTAAATTTTAAAGCACTTCTCTTTAGGGGTTAGCCCTGCTTGCGTTACTTGTATATTATAGAGCCAAATATTTTTCTTATGAATCAACAGTTACTCAACGATTTGTTATCCCGTTACCAAACCGGGCGTTGCACTGAAGCAGAAATGCTTTGGGTTGATAAGTGGTATCATAATTTAAATCATAAAAACATCACCGATCTTTCTTCAAAAGAACTAGAAGAAATGCAGGATCAGATCTGGTTGAAAATCAATCAAACAAAGCCAGTAGCCGAGAACAAATTCAAAATCAGAAAAATGTGGCCGAAGTTTGCCATTGCCGCTTCAGTTATCATAGCATTTTTACTAGGAGGTTTATACTTGCTCAACTACAATGCCAGCGAGCAATCCTTTATAAGTGATAATGGGGACTTGGAACTGATCAGTAAAACAAATGAAACTGATAGTCTGATTACACTGTCGTTGAGTGACAACAGTACCGTGATGTTAAAACCAAAAGCCAATATTCTATATCCTAAAGTTTTTGCTGCGAAGAAGAGAATGGTTTACCTTAAAGGTGCTGCCTTCTTTACAGTAAGCAAAAATGCAAAGCGGCCTTTTTATGTGTATAATCAAAATCTTGTGGTACGGGTTTTAGGCACCAGCTTTTGGGTTAAATCATCTACAAATGTACTACCTGCGCAGGTTGCGGTGAGAACAGGAAAGGTTCAGGTGGCTGAGAATAAAAATAGCTCGTTATTTAGCACTGAGGAAAAACTGGCTACCCCTATACTGCTCACACCCAATCAAAAAGGCATTTTTAGCAGTCATAACCTCAACAAAACACTCGTAAGTAAGCCTATTCCCCTGGCAGAGGCTTACCATGTGCCATCGAGCTTAAGTTACAATTTTAAAGAAGAAAGCGTTGAGAAGATTTTCAAAACCCTAACAGATGCTTATGGAATTGAAATAAAATCTGATGATGAGCAGATTTTACAGTATACTTTCACAGGAGATTTAAGTAAAAAAGGGCTCTATGAGCAGCTGGATCTTATTTGTGGCACACTTTCCAGCAAATATACCATACAGGGAACCATGATATTGGTTTCTAAGTAAACTAACCAAAATATATAAAAATTATGAAGAGAAAAAACTACCACCACAGTCCATAGCCGCGGCTGCACTTTCCATATTACTTTTCTAAAAACAAAGCCGACAATGTGGGGCATTGCCGGCGAGTTAAATACATTGAAATGTATTCATGGTATTCCTATGTCCAATAAATCCAATCATTTAATGAACAATAACCAAATTTATGAAAAAAAATCAACTTATTTCACTGGCGATATATGCAATGAAAGTTTCGATTTACCAAATACTTGCAATAGTAATTTTTACCTGTGGCGCATTTGCTAAAAATGTCGACGCTCAGGAATTTTTGAATAAATCCATATCGATCAAGGCTGATCAAACCGATATTAAATCAATTATAGAAAAAACGGAACTACTGGCAAACGTGAAGTTTGTTTATAGTCCGCAACTAATCAACTCAGATAGAAAAATATCGATTAACGTCGTTAATCAAAAACTTAAATACTTTCTTGAGAATTCGCTAAAACGTTATGATGTAGGATATAGGATAGTAAAGGACCAGATACTGCTCTATTCTATTCCTGCAAATAACAACCTGGAACTTTTGAAGGCTTTTGAAGGTATTGTAACCGGTAAGGTAACCGACAGTAAAGGTGAGGCTATTCCGGGAGTATCTGTTACCGTAAAAGGCAAAACCATTGGTACAACCACTGATGCGAACGGTAACTTTTCCCTCAAAGGCTTAACTGTCGACAGCCGTGTTTTGGTAGTGAGGTTTGTGGGCTTTATTTCCAAAGAAATTACCCTTTCGCCAGGCAATGCTGATGAAAACCTGAATATAAGCTTATCTGAAGATAATCTTCAGCTGGAAAGTGTAATGGTTACCGGGGGTAATCCGAAGAAAAAACTGGAAAGCAGTGTGGCCTTAACTTCGGTAAGCAACAAAGACATCACTAACAGGGCTCCGTTAAACAGTACTGATTTATTGAAAGCCATACCGGGCTTAACAGTTGAAAGTACAGGTGGCGACGGTCCGGGTAACGTTTGGGTGCGTGGATTTCCGCAGCAAGGCGGATACATATTCCTGGGTATTCAGGAGGATGGTTTACCCTTATTGCCTACCGGCTTCAATACCAACCCATCGGTTGATCAATATTACAAAACCGATTTAACGATTCAGAATATTGAAGCGATAAGAGGAGGAAATGCATCTATTGTTCAGGCCAATACACCGGGTGCTGTGGTAAACAACATCAGTTATGTGGGCGCCGACAAGCAATATGGGCAGTTCAAGTTCACAACCGGTTTCTCACAGGGTCTATACCGTTTCGACGGCAATACCGGAGGAAAGATTAGCAATAATATTAAGTATAACATAGGAGGATTTTACCGTACCGATAATGGTGTGGTTGACCAGGGCTTCAATCCGGCAAACCAGGGCGGGCAGATTAAAGGCAACATGACTTTTAATTTTAAGAATAACAAAGGTTTCTTTCGGGTGTATGGCAAATATTTAAATGACAAGGTTCAGTTTTTATTAACCAGCTATTATCCATACGATGGAACGGGCAAACCAACAACCTACCGCGATTACAATATGGCCACGCAATCAATCGTTCCCGTTCAAACCGAATGGAGTTATAACGATCCGGTAACAGGTGCCCATAATTTCAGTTTAACTGATGGTATACATACCAAATTAGGTTCAGCTGGATTTCAGTTCAACTACACCACCGATGGCGGATGGCAAATTGTAAACAACTTCCGTTATCAGAACACGCATACCAATTCTACTTACACTGCTGCCGCAGGAATTGCAGCCAGAACAGCGGCTACCCCGTATTATTATCCGGGTGGTGCAGTAGCGCCTTTTGTTGCGGGAGACTATGTGATTACCTCTAATGCACAAGGACAGATCAATAAGGATGTTCAGGTAGTTGATTACCTTGATTTGAGAAAAACCATCAGAAACCATAGTTTAAATATAGGTGCCGGAATACATCAGTATAACCGTGACGATCAACGTTATGCTTTCCGTTCCTATACAGAATTTAAAGAACATCCAAGCATCATTCTGCAGTCACCTACCGCCTTAGAAAGAACTATTCAGACTAAAAACACTTTCATTGGTGATACCCGGACACTTTCCTTGTATGCAGGTGATGAGATCAAAATCTCAGAGAAATTCCGTTTGGATATCGGTGCACGCATCGACAACCAGAATGTGAAAGGCGACAGACCTTATTATGCGTTAAATGCAAATGGTACAGTAAACATCACAGCCTCCGCCACGCCGAATATTCTGGGTTATACAGCTTATGATGAAACTTTAACCAATTGGGCAGCTTCAGTTGGTGCAAACTATAAGATCAGTAATACTTCAAGTGTTTTTGCCCGTGCGACAAAAGCTTACAACGCACCTAACATTGGCGACTATAATGCTTCTGCCTACAATGCGGCCAACATTAAGAAACGTCCCGTATACTTAGGTGAAATCGGCTTCAAATATGCGAAGAACAATCTGGCTATTTTTGCATCAGGCAGTTATTCAGCTATCAAAAATACCTCATTAACCATCAATGTCCCTACAACAGCAGCGGGTCTGCAAGCTTTGGTTGCATTCGGCTCAACCCGTACCTGGAGTGCTGAATACGAGGTTTCATACAAAATTGCCAAGCCGTTAAGTTTAAGGCTTACTGGTACCCTACAAGACTCAAAATATACAGATTACGAAGCCAACACCGCCGGAAACGCTGCCGTTGCCGCAGAATTCGGCAACCGCATTTATAGCTTTACTGGTAACAGAACCGAAAGGGTACCAGTTCTGAATACTGAACTAGGCGCTAATTATGAATATAAAAACTTCAATTTATACGTTGCTGCTAATTATGTGGGTAGTCGTTATACTTCTCCAAGCGACAGTTATGAATTACCGGCTTATGTAGTGATGAAAGCCGGAGCAGGTTACAACTTCACTAAAAAAATAGCATTAAGATTTTGGGCAGACAACTTGTTAAATGCAAAGGTGCTGACCGAGGGTGATGTACGCGGAGATCAGTTCAGAAACTTCTCGACTGTAACTCCTGGTCAACTGATGATTGGCAGAACTTTACTTCAACGTACTTTCTGGGGATCATTGGCCTATTCATTTTAACAAAAAAAGCCGGGGTTATGCTCCGGCTTTTTAATTTAAAAAACATGATGACAACAAGAAGATCATTTTTACAGAAAGCAGGTTTAGCAAGTGCTGCTGTCTTATTAAGTCCATCGGTAATTACCTCAGCGCTGGCACAGTATCCCAAAGTTTCGAAAATTGGCCTTGGACTTTTCACGCTAAGGGAGCAACTAACAGCCGACGTAAAAGCCACTATTGAACATGTAGCAAAAATTGGCTACAACCAGGTAGAAACTTATTATGGTTACCCTGGCAAATATGAGGTAAAAGGTTTTTGGGGACTGGAAGCAAAAGACTTCAATGCTTTGCTTAAAGCCAACCAACTTACCTCGCCAAGCGGACATTATAATACAACCGAATTCTTATCAATGGGCAATGACAAAGTTTTAAAGACCCATATCGAGGTGGCAAACAGTGTTGGTCAGAAATACTTCGTGATCCCTGCATTACCTACGGATGTGAGAACAAACGGATCTCTGGATGATTATAAAAAAATGGCGGCAAAGTTCAATACCGCGGCAGAATGGTGTAAGGATGCAGGTATGAAACTGGCCTATCACAATCATAACTTCGAATTTAAGGACCAGGGAAACGGCGCCACAGGCTATGATATTCTGCTGAATGAAACAGATGCGAAACTGGTGGGCTTTGAACTTGATATCTTCTGGGCGGTGAACGCAGGTTTGAATCCGGTAGAAATGTTTAAGAAAAATCCCGGACGGTACAAAATGTTTCATGTGAAGGATATGGATAAGCAGGACAAATCTGTTTTCACCGAAGTAGGAACAGGTGTAATCAATTTCAAGGAAATTTTTGCTGCTTCCAAAACAGCAGGTTTGGAATACTTATTCGCAGAACAGGATTTGATTAAAAAGGAACCTTTTGAAAGCGTAACCGAAAGCTATAATTATATCAAAAATCATTTGGTTTAAGTCAGAAAACGACAAATGAAGAATTTGTGATGGATAAATTCCTGGTTAGTAAATGTACTTTTTACACGAAGTATTTTGGGATAAAAAACATTATTTAAACGTTATTAAGACGCATAAAACTGCTTTATTTAGAATAATTCTACGTGGTAACAATCGCATTGCAGACCTTATTTTGGGGGATCAATATTCATTTTTACCACATATATTTTCTAATATTACTCATTCAACACATAAGTAACCAAAATATAAAATCATAAAACAATGCACAGAAGAGAAGCACTCAAAAACGTTGCATTTTTACTGGGGGGAGCAATCTCAGCGAGTACGATGGGCGTTTTATTCGAAAGTTTCACGCTCCCTGAGAACGAGAAGAACTTCGTATCATTTGCTGCCGGAGATGAAAAGATTTTCGCAGAATTTGCTGACATCATTGTACCAACCACCAAAACATCTGCCGGAGCCAAAGCTGCAGGCTTAGGTAAGTTTATCCCGATGATGATTCAGGACTGTTATCCAAAGGAAATGCAAAGCTCATTCGCTAAAGGCTTTACCGCACTTCAGGATAAATCAATGAAAGATTTCGGAAAGTCGTACCTGGCGCTAACCGTTCCGGAAAGAACCAAGCTCATGGTAGATTTACGATTAATGGCAATTGCACCGAAAGAAAGTAAGTTGCCGGAGAACAAAGACCTGGAGTACTTCTTTATCACCGCAAGAGACCTTACTTTACTGGGTTATTATTCTTCGGAAATAGGATGCACAAAAGCCCGCGAATATGTGCTTGTTCCAGGCAGATATGACGGCAATGCAAAACTGAAACCAGGTCAAAAATCCTGGGCAACCTAATTTCTAAAATACAACGACAAAACATCATGAATTTAAATACAAATTTAAAAGAGGAGAATACCTACGATGCTATCGTTATAGGATCGGGTATCAGTGGCGGCTGGGCTGCAAAAGAACTGACTGAAAAAGGCTTACGTGTTCTGATGCTCGAAAGAGGTATGAATATCGAACACATCACCGGTTACGAAACCGCAATGAAAAGTCCATGGGAATTTCAGCATGCCGGCCGTTTAACAGAAGAGCAGAAACGAACTCACCCAGTTCAAAAGAGAGATTATCCTTATCAGGAAGCAAACGAAAAATGGTGGGTGAATGATTTAGACTGCCCTTATACGGAAGATAAAAGATTTGACTGGTACCGCGGTTTCCACGTAGGTGGTAAATCATTGATGTGGGGCCGCCAAAGTTATCGCCTGAGTGACCATAACTTTGAAGATAACGCAAAGGACGGTCATGGGGCAGACTGGCCTGTTCGCTATGCAGAACTTTCTCCATGGTATGACTATGCTGAGCGGTTTGCAGGGATCAGTGGTTCAAAAGAAAACTGGTCGACTTGTCCTGACGGGCAATTCTTGCCTCCAATGGATTTAAACATTGTTGAAAAATCGGTTAAAGCCCGTATAGAAGAGCACTATAAAAGAGAGCGGATTATGATGATTGGCCGCGTTGCCAATTTGACTGTTCCCCACAAAGGCCGTGGAAACTGCCAGTACCGTAACCTCTGCAGCCGCGGATGTCCGTTTGGTGCGTATTTTAGTACACAGTCATCTACCCTGCCAGCGGCAATGGCTACCAAACGCTTAACGGTAAGACCTTACTCTATTGTGAACCACATCATTTATGATAAGGACACCAAAAAAGCCAAAGGTGTAATGGTAATCGATGCGGAAACAAACAAAACAATGGAGTTTTATGCCAAAATTGTATTTGTTAACGGTTCGACACTAGGTTCTACTTTCATCCTATTAAACTCCACTTCAGAAGCACATCCAAATGGATTGGGTAATGGTAGCGGACAATTAGGTCACAACCTGATGGATCACCACTTCCGTTGCGGCGCATCGGGCGAAGCAGAAGGTTTTGATGATAAATATACTTACGGGCGCCGTGCCAATGGTATTTATGTTCCAAGATACCAGAATATTGGCAATGATAAACGCGATTATCTGCGTGGCTTTGGTTACCAGGGCGGTGCAAGCCGGGCCAACTGGCAAAGTGATGTAGCAGAACTTTCTTTTGGTTCAGGCCTGAAAGAAAAGATGACCAAACCTGGTAAATGGACCATGGGTCTTGGTGGTTTTGGAGAGATGCTGCCTTACTATGAAAACAAAGTGTACATCGACAAAACCAAAAAAGATAAATGGGGACAACCGGTGTTGGCTATTGATTGCGAATACAAGGAAAATGAGAAAAAAATGCGTGTGGATATGATGAATGATGCAGCTGAAATGTTAGAGAAAGCCGGCATGAAAAATATCAAAACATACGATAATGGCTGCTATCCTGGTATGGCTATCCATGAAATGGGTACTGCTAGAATGGGTAAAGATCCAAAAACTTCAGTATTGAACAAGTGGAACCAAATGCATGAGGTGAGCAATGTTTTCGTAACCGACGGTTCGTGCATGCCTTCTATTGCCTGCCAGAATCCTTCGTTAACATTTATGGCATTAACTGCCCGTGCTGCAGATTATGCAGTAAAAGAACTGAAGAAAAACAATATTTAAAAAGGTTACAAGTGTGAGGTATAAGGTTTAGGATGTAATCATCCATAACCTTATACCTCTTGCCTTAAACCCTATCCCTTTAGCATGAACAGAAAACTTAGAATGGGCATGATTGGTGGTGGAAAAGACGCTTTTATAGGCGCTGTTCACCGCCTGGCAGCCAATATGGACGGTTTAATTGAATTGGTTGCCGGGGCGCTTAGCGTAAACCCGGAAACTGCAATTGAATCAGGAAAGATTCTTTTTTTAGCAGAAAACCGTACGTACCTCAACTATGAGGAAATGTTGAAAGCAGAAAGTGAACTTCCTGCAGATCAGAAAATAGATTTCGTAACCATTGTAACCCCTAATTTTGCGCACTTTGCACCTGCAATGACGGCACTTGATTATGGTTTCAATGTAGTGATAGAAAAACCGATTACTTTAACCCTTGAAGAAGCTAAACAGCTGAAGCAAAAGGTTGATGAAACCGGTTTAACTTTGTGCTTAACCCATACCTATTCGGGTTACCCGATGGTGAAGCAAGCCCGTCAGATGGTTAAAGATGGTGCTTTAGGTAAAATCAGAAAAATCATGGTAGAGTATCCGCAAGGCTGGTTAAGTACGCTTTCCGAAAGAGAAGGCAATGCACAGGCCGCATGGCGTACTGATCCAAAAAAATCTGGCAAAAGCGGTTCAATGGGCGACATTGGCACCCATGCTGCTCAATTAGCTGAATATATTTCCGGCTTGCAGATTTCAAAGGTTTGTGCCGATTTAAACATTGTAGTAGAGGGACGCCAGATCGACGATGATGGTAATGTGCTGTTGAAATTCGACAATGGAGCAAACGGCGTATTAATTGCCTCACAAATTGCAGCAGGAGAAGAGAACGCATTAAAAATTAAAATTTACGGTGAAAAAGGAGGTTTGGAATGGCACCAGATGGAGCCGAATACCCTGATTGCGAAATGGCAAACTGCACCTGCTCAGATTTACCGTGCCGGAAATGGTTATCTAAGTACCACGGCAGCTCACAATACACGTACCCCTGGGGGGCATCCTGAAGGTTATCTGGAAGCTTTCGCCAACATTTACCGCAACTTCGCCCTTACCGTTAGTGCGAAATTAAATCATGAAACACCTACAGCAGAGATGCTAGATTTTCCAACCGTTAACGATGGCATCCGCGGGATGGCATTTATTGAAAACGTCGTGGAATCGAGTGCATCGACTGAAAAATGGTTAGACTTTAAAATATAATCAGATATGACTACGATTAAAGGGCCTGCTGTATTCTTAGCTCAGTTTATCAGTGATGAAGCACCATTTAATTCGCTCGAGAACATCTGCGAATGGGCAAAGGGCTTAGGTTTTAAAGGTATTCAAATGCCTACCCTTGATACACGCTTTATTGATTTGCAGAAAGCTGCGGAAAGTAAAACCTATGCAGATGAGTTAAAAGGCAAAATCGCTTCGTACGGTTTAGAGATTACTGAACTTTCCACCCACCTTCAGGGTCAGCTGGTAGCCGTACACCCGGCCTACGACGATTTGTTTGATGCCTTCGCACCGAAAGAATTACATAAAAACCCAAAAGCGAGAACAGAATGGGCAGTTCAACAATTAAAGTTTGCAGCAAAAGCTTCTGAAAACCTGGGTTTAAATGCCCACGCTACTTTTAGCGGCTCCCTTTTATGGCAATATTTCCATCCATGGCCCCAACGCCCTGCCGGATTGGTAGAAGAAGGCTTTGCAGAACTGGCTAAACGCTGGACACCTATCTTAAATGAATTTGATCAATGCGGTGTGGATGTATGCTATGAAATTCATCCGGGGGAAGATTTATTCGACGGGGAGACATATGAAATGTTTTTAAAAGCCGTTAATAATCATCCTCGTGCCTGTCTGCTTTATGATCCGTCGCACTTTGTATTACAGCAACTGGATTATATTCAGTATATTGATTTTTACCACGAGCGCATAAAAGCTTTCCATGTTAAAGATGCTGAATTTAATCCAACCGGCAAGCAGGGTACTTTTGGAGGTTATCAAAGCTGGGCCAACCGTGCAGGTAGATACCGTTCACCGGGTGATGGCCAGGTTGATTTTAAAACCATTTTTAGTAAATTGGCTCAGTACGATTTTAAAGGTTGGGCAGTAATGGAATGGGAATGCTGCATTAAGAACCAGGAAGATGGTGCCAGAGAAGGTGCAGAATTTATCAAGAAAAACATTATCAACGTAACGGAAAAAGCTTTTGACGATTTTGCAGCATCAGGAAGTGACAGCAACTTCAATAAAAAAATATTGGGACTATAAGATTAACACACACAAGTAAAACAATAAACACATGAAAAAAACATTTTTAATTTTAGGCGCGGTAGTGATATTTATGGCGTCTTTTTCAAAGGCCGATCTGGAGAGAGAGAAAACAATTGTTGCAACGGCAACAGTGGCTAACCACGAAATGCAAGTGAGCGCGGGCGAAAAGCTGATCAATAAATCAGACTGTATCGGTTGCCATAACAAGCTTAATAAAATCATTGGCCCTGCTTACGTAGATATCGCCAAAAAATACCCGGCAACTGAAAAAAACATCAACTTACTGGCAGATAAAATCATCAAAGGAGGAACAGGTGTTTGGGGTTCGATGCCAATGACCGCACATGCTTCGTTGAAGAAAGATGATGCGAAATTAATGGTGAAGTATATCTTATCTTTAAAGAAAAAATAATCAAACCTAATTAGCAAATCGATTTACTTACTATGAAAACAGAGCAAAACGATAAAAACACGAGTAACCGCCGTGATTTTATTAAAACTTCAGCCATTGCGGCTGCTGCGTTTATGATTGTTCCCCGCCACGTACTGGGTGGACCAGGATATTTAGCGCCAAGCGATCGTTTACTGATAGCTGGTATTGGTGTTGGCGGAAAAGGCCAGAGCGATATTGACATGTTCTACAAGAGCGGAAAGGCAGACATCGCTTTCCTTTGTGATGTAGATGATCGCCGGGCTGCTAACAGCGTAAAGGCTTTCCCAAAAGCAAAATATTACAAAGACTGGCGTGAGATGCTGGACAAAGAGCATAAAAACTTTGATGCCGTATCCGTGTCTACACCCGATCATAATCATGCTATCCAGGCTTTGGCAGCTATGCAGCTGGGAAAACATGTGTATGTTCAAAAGCCATTAACACACGACATACATGAAGCCCGTATTCTGACAGCTGCTGCTAAAAAATATAAAGTAGTTACGCAGATGGGTAACCAGGGCGCATCCAACGACGGTCCGCGCCAGATGAAAGAATGGTACGAAGCCGGATTGATCGGTGATGTACATACCGTATACGCCTGGACAAACCGCCCTGTCTGGCCTCAGGGGATTCCATGGCCGGATAAGAAAGCAGAAATTCCGAAAGAACTGGACTGGAACTTATGGCTAGGTACCGCACCTGATCAGGATTATGTGGATAAACTGGTTCCTTTCAACTGGCGTGGCTGGTGGGATTATGGAACAGGTGCATTAGGCGATATGGGTTGCCACCTGATCGAGGCTCCATTCAGCGTATTGAATCTGAAGTATGCTAAAGAAGTGGAAGCAAGTGTTGGCTCTGTTTATGTGGATGAATTTAAACGCGGATATTTCCCTGAAAGCTGCCCTCCTTCAAGCCATGTGACCTTGAAATTTCCTAAAACTGATAAAACCAAAGGTGATGTTACCTTACATTGGATGGATGGCGGCATTCAACCGGAACGTCCTGAAGAACTTGAAGCAAATGAAACATTTGGTGACGGAGGAAACGGAACCTTATTTATCGGTACAAAAGGTAAGATGATGTCCGAAACCTATAGTGCAAACCCAAAATTATTGCCACTCAGTCGCAATAAAGACATTAAGGTAGCACAGAAATACAAGCGCGTTCCCGACGGTGCCAACGGGCATTATAAACAGTGGGTAGAAGCTGCCATTGCCGGATATGGCAAACAGGAAGTGAGTTCACCCTTTGAAATCGCCGGTCCCTTAACAGAGGCCTTATTGATGGCGAACCTGGCAATCAGAAGTTTTGATATTCAAAAAACAGTGAATAATAAAACAACCTATCCGGGCCGCTATATGAAAATGCTTTGGGATAACAACAATATGAAAATCACCAATTTCGATGAAGCCAATCAGTTCGTAAAACGCGAATACCGTAAAGGCTGGAATAATTTAACTCTTTAAAATAATTCCGTCATTACGAGGTACGAAGCAATCTCACTAATAAGATTGCTTCGTACCTCGCAACGACGATAACTTGATTATACAATGAAAAAAATCTTCATATCAGCTTGTATCCTTTTAGCGGTTACGCAAATCGCACAGGCTCAGAAAGGGTTTAAGCCATTATTTGATGGCAAAACCACTAAGGGATGGCACACTTATAACAAAACAGGTGTAGGAAGTGCATGGCAAGTTCATGATGGCGCGCTGCATCTCGATCTGGCGACAAAAGGAAATGATGGCGGTGGCGACCTGGTTACGGATAAAGAATATGGTGATTTCCATTTAAAATACGACTGGAAGGTTGCACCTAAAGCAAATAGCGGAGTCATTTTTTACGTTCATGAAGATCCTCAATATCACGCTACCTATTCTACAGGACTGGAAATGCAGGTGATTGACAATGATGGTCATGCTGATGGAAAGTTCCCTAAACACCGTGCCGGTGATTTGTACGATCTGGTAAAAAGTAAATCTGAACCGGTTAAGCCTGTAGGCGATTGGAACAAAGCGGAAATTATCAGTAAAAAAGGTAAATTGACTTTAATTTTAAATGGTGTAACCGTTGTGGAAACTACCCTATGGGATGCAAACTGGAAAACGATTGTTGCAGGAAGTAAGTTTGCCACCTGGAAAGACTGGGGTACTTTCAAAACCGGTAAAATTGCTTTGCAAGATCATGGCGATGAAGTGTGGTATAAAAACATCTCTATAAAAGAACTTTAAATCATTGATTTTGTACCTTAACCATCTTACATAAAATAATAATTACTAGCCAAATGAATACCATCACACGTTTCAAACTCTCCACCATGATGTTCCTGGAATTTTTTATCTGGGGTGCATGGTTTGTAACCCTGGGCACATTTTTAGCCAACAACCTGAAAGCTACAGGCGCCGAAACAGGCGCTGTATTTTCTACCCAATCATGGGGAGCTATTATTGCGCCTTTCATCATCGGGTTAATTGCCGACCGATATTTCAATGCGGAAAAAATATTAGGCGTGCTACATATCATTGGTGCCATTCTGATGTATCAAATGTATAATGCAACGGATGTTAGCGTATTCTACCCATATGTACTGGCCTACATGATTCTTTTCATGCCAACACTTGCATTGGTGAACTCGGTTTCTTTTAATCAGATGCAGGATCCTGAAAAGGAATTTGCGAATATCAGGGTGTTTGGAACAATCGGCTGGATCGTTGCTGGCTTGCTCATCAGCTATGCATTCCATTGGGATTCACCGGAAGGTATTCAATCAGGCTTACTAAAAAGCACATTCCTGATGGCAGGAATTGTTTCACTAGGCTTAGGGCTATTTAGTTTCACACTACCTGCTACACCACCAAAAGTGGCTAAAGGTGAGAAAATAAAAGTAAGCGACATCCTGGGTTTAGATGCGCTGAAACTATTGAAGGATAAAAACTTTGCAGTCTTTTTCATTTCTTCTATTTTAATTTGTATTCCACTGGCCTTTTATTACCAGAACGCCGGTTTATTCCTGGCTGATATCAAGGTAGAAAATCCAACAGGAAAAATGGCAATTGGCCAGGTTTCAGAAGCCTTATTTTTGTTGGCTATCCCGGTATTCTTTTCAAAATACGGTTTCAAAAAAACCATTTTGGTAGGTATGCTGGCCTGGGCTATCCGATACGTTTTGTTCGCCTTTGGAAATGCCGGTGATTTAAGTTTTATGCTGCTTATTGGTATTGCTTTACACGGGGTATGTTACGATTTCTTCTTCGTTTCTGGTCAGATTTACACCAACTCTAAGGCAGGCGAAAAGTTTAAAAGCGCTGCACAGGGACTAATCACACTGGCAACTTATGGTGTTGGTATGTTAATTGGTTTTGCTGTTGCGGGTAAAATATCGGACGCCTATAAATCAGCAGAGGGTGTAATGGACTGGAAAATGGTTTGGATCATTCCAGCTGGAATTGCCGCAGTTGTATTCCTGCTATTTGCTGTATTGTTTAATGATAGAAGTAAATCGGAAACGGTAGCTGCATAATCCATGAGCCTGAACAGAAGAAATGCATTAAAGAACATCATTGCAGGAACTGCTGCAATTGGTGTTTCTTCCGGTTTAACTGCTTTAGCGGCAGAACAGCCAGATGTCAATAAAACCAAAGCTTTGAAAGGAAATATCAATCATGCTGTATGCCGCTGGTGTTTTAGCACTTGGGATGTGGAAACGCTATGTACTGAAGCTAAAAACATCGGCATCAAAGGCATTGATCTGGTTGGTCCTAAAGACTGGCCGATACTTAAAAAACATGGCTTGGTATCCACCATGTGCAACGGCGCAGAAATCAATTTAGTTGATGGTTTTAACGACAAGCAATTTCATGAAACGCTGATTAAAAACTATTCTGCAATGATTCCACTGGTAGCACAAGCCGGGTATAAAAACCTAATTTGTTTTAGTGGAAACAGAAGGGGAAAAGACGATGAAACTGGATGGAATAATTGCGTTGAAGGCCTGAAACAATTGATGCCATTGGCAGAAAAACATGGGGTGGTGTTGGTTATGGAATTGCTCAACAGCAAAATAAATCATAAAGATTACCAGTGTGATAAAACCGCCTGGGGAGTTGAACTTTGTAAACGTCTGGGGTCTGAAAACTTCAAACTGCTTTACGATATCTATCACATGCAAATTGATGAAGGTGATTTGATCAGGACAATAAAAGAAAACCATCAGTACATTGCCCACTACCATACCGCTGGGGTTCCGGGAAGGAATGAGATCGATGAAAGTCAGGAGATTTATTACCCGGCGATAATGAAAGCAATTGCCGAAACCGGTTTCAAAGGTTATGTGGCGCAGGAATTTATACCAAAAAATGCAGATAAACTGGGCTCATTAAAAAAGGCCATAGCCATCTGCGATATTTAAGTCTGGCATTATGTTAACAAGAAGAAGTTTTATACTAAGTAGCAGTATGGCTGCCGCAGCAGCATTAGTAATCCCGTCTTTTGCCTGCTCAGGTGAAAAGAAAAACGTAGGATTACAGCTCTGGTCGCTAAGGGATGAGCTACCAAAAGATGTTAAAGGAACGATTGAAAAAGTTGCAAAAGCTGGGTTCACTCAAATAGAATCATACGGTTTTTCCATTAAGGATCAATTCTGGGGCTTATCGCCGGTAGACTTTAAAAAATTGCTGGAAGCGAATAACCTAACCATGCCAAGCGGTCATTACAGCTTAACCAGTTTTTTATCAGAAGGTAAAACCGAAGAACTGGAAGATGCTATTGCTGCGGCTAAAGTGTTGGGAAGCGACTACGTTACAGTGCCCTGGCTTGAAGAAAGTATCCGTAAAAATGCAGATGATTATAAGACATTAGCTAAACGCTTAAACCTTGCCGGTAAAATGTGTAAAGATGCCGGATTAAGGGTAGCCTATCATAACCACAATTTCGAGTTCGATAAACAAGGTGATACCACCGGGTATCAGATTTTGCTAAGTGAAACAGACAAAAATCTGGTAGACTTTGAACTGGATTTATACTGGGTGGTTCGTTCTGGTAACGACCCGCTTAAATTATTTAAAGAAAACCCGGGACGTTTCACCATGTGGCATGTCAAAGACATGGACAAAACAGATCCGGCTTTAAATGCTGAGGTTGGAACCGGCTCGATTGATTTTAAGCCCATTTTTGCGGATGCAAAACTTTCTGGCATGAAACACTTTTTTATAGAGCACGAGAGTAATTATAAGCCAAATCCTATGGAATCTGTAGCAGCAAGCTGCGCATACGTTAAAAAAGAATTAATTTAAATACTATGAATTCTAGAAGAAACTTTATTAAGCAGGCAAGCTTTGCCGCTGGTGCTGCTTTGCTTATCCCCTCTTTTGCATTCAATAGAGCGAGTAAAAATGTTGGCTTGCAATTGTATACATTAAGAGACCTTCTGCCTAAAGATGTAACAGGTGTAATTGAAAAAGTTGCGCAGGCAGGTTATAAAGAAGTTGAAACTTACGGTTTCTCGAACGGAAAATTCTGGAATTTAACCACTAAGGAATTTAAATCATTATTAGATGCCAATGGCTTAAAAGCACCAAGCGGTCATTACGGAATGGACGATTTTGTGAAAACAGGCAGTACCGATAAAATAAAAGCAGACATTGAATCTTCAGCTGCTCTTGGAGGCAAATATTTTACCATTGCAGGGGCTCATGTGGATATGACGAAGGGTGCAGATGGCTTTAAGAAAACTGCTGCTGACTTCAATAAGGTTGCAGAAATTGCAAAAGCTTCAGGCTTAAAATTTGCCTATCACAACCACGATTTCGAGTTCAAAAAGCTGGGAGATACTACAGGATACGATGTTTACCTTCAGGAAACGGATAAAAACCTGGTGAGCTTCGAAATGGATTTGTACTGGGTAGTCCTATCTGGCAACGATCCACTGGCATTGTTTAAGAAATATCCTGGCCGCTTCCCAATGTGGCATGTGAAAGATATGGATAAAGCTAAGCCAGAATTAAATACAGAAGTTGGTAAAGGTTCTATCGATTTCAAAAAAATATTTGCGCAGGCTAAATTATCAGGAATGCAAAACTTTTTTGTTGAGCACGAGAACAATTATCAGCCAGATCAGATCAGGTCGATTACCACAAGTTGTGCCTACATTAAAGCCAATCTGATATAGTAAAAAGCACTGGTCTTAGCTAAAGTTTAGGACCGGTGCTTTTGATTTGCGGAAATATAATACGCTCAACTAGTTTAGCTTCCCCGCCAGTACACAGGTATTTTTAAAACGTTTTGTGAAACCGTTCAGGTCAAAAACGTCAAATACCACAACATAGATTCCGATGCCGGCTTTCATTCCGCTATCATCAAGTCCATCCCAGCTCAAAGTTCCGCTGGTACCTATCGTTTGATTTTTCAACAATTTACGGATCAGCCTCCCTCTGTCGGTGTAAATGTTGACTGTTGCCAGCATCGAATTTTCTGCAAACTGATAATCCAGGTTTAGGATGTCGTCATAACCATCTTCATCGGGAGAAAAGGTTTTACGCGCTAACCGTACAAAGTTTTCTTCTCCCGATGTTTCCTGAGAATTTTTGTAAGTCGGTGTAGCGAAACCTGCTACCGCAGCTGCAGATTTAAAATTTGAAGGGTCATTAGTATCCACACTAAAAGACACCCGTTCTATCGATATTCCGTCTTCATCCTGAATAAGGGGATGATGAACCTTTGCACTGTAGTTTAACCGGTCGATAATCACATTGTTACTTAAGAGCACTACCGAGCCCTTATCGTTACTAAAAGCAGGCAGACTACCAATTTGTACAAACTGAGCAGGAAATCTGGCATGGTAATTTTCTTTGATATTGGCCTGATTACTAGTAATCACATAATAACTTCCTGCCGGGATCATCAGCTTAACTGCAGAAACATTTTTAATGCTCGCTGGTTCACCTGCAGAATTTATGTTGGCCAGCTGAAGATCCTTCAAATCTATTTCATGACTGGAATTGTTGTATATCTCGACAAAATCAACCCCACCGGGCCGCGGATTAAACAATACTTCAGAAATCAGAATATCGCCTTTACTGATTATCCGCAGGGGAATATCAGGCTTCAGGCGGCTTCTGTGGACCAGCTTTTCTGGGATGGGTGGCCGGATCATTCTATCCTCCTGTTCGTTAGCAGAAACAGGATTGAGAATATTTAAAGCAAAATTAACATGTAACAATAGGGATATAAGCTTAATTTTTACCATATTTGGACTTATATCAAATGTTTAATAAATATAATAATTAAAATTTAAAATGAAAGTAGCAGTAGTAGGTGCAACCGGATTGGTTGGTACCGTAATGTTAAAAGTATTGGAGGAAAGAAATTTCCCTTTGACAGAGTTGATTCCCGTAGCATCAGAAAAGAGTGTTGGTAAGGAAATTACTTTTAAGGGTAAGAAGTTCCCAATCGTTAGCATGGACACTGCAATTGGCATGAAACCTGATATCGCATTGTTTTCTGCCGGTGGAAATACTTCATTGGAACATGCACCACGCTTTAAAGAAGCTGGAACAACGGTAATTGATAATTCATCTGCCTGGAGAATGGATCCTGCAGTTAAACTTATCGTTCCGGAAGTGAATGCACACGAGCTGTCGATTGACAATAAGATTATCGCAAACCCAAACTGTTCTACCATCCAGATGGTGGTGGTTTTAAAACCTTTACACGACAAATACAAAATCAAACGTGTGGTGGTATCTACTTATCAATCCGTTACAGGAACAGGCGTTAAGGCTGTTGATCAGTTAATGAACGAGCGTGCAGGTATTGATGGACCTAAAGCTTATCCGTACGAAATTGATCTGAATGTCCTTCCCCATATCGATGTTTTCATGGATAACGGTTACACGAAAGAGGAAATGAAAATGGTGAAGGAAACGAACAAAATTATGAGCGATAACAGCATTAAGGTTACTGCAACTACCGTTCGTATTCCGGTAATGGGTGGTCACTCTGAATCAGTAAACATTGAATTCGAGAATGATTTCGACCTGGCAGAAGTGCGTAGTATTTTAGAAAAAGCACCGGGTGTAATCGTAGTAGATGATGTTGCCAACTTAAAATACCCGATGCCGAAAGATGCACATGAAAAAGATGAAGTATTTGTAGGTCGAATCCGCAGGGATGAATCTGCACCTAAAGCTTTAAATCTTTGGATTGTAGCCGACAATTTGCGTAAAGGCGCTGCAACAAACGCAGTTCAGATTGCTGAATACTTAATTCAAAAAGAGTTAGTTTAAAATAAACAAGAGCCCTTCAAATTAAAATTGAAGGGCTTTTTTATGCGCTCTCCAAAATGAAGTCAATTACGAAATGAAATTTTTCAATCTATTAGTCCTCTGTGTCTTTTCTTTTGCCACAGCGAATGCACAAAGCAAAATTCAAAACCTGGAAAAAGCCTTCAACATTTTATTAGCTGATGATCAGGCGAGGCATGCCATCACTTCGCTATGTGTGTTAGATGCCAATACCGGCAAAACCCTTTTTGCGAAAAATGAGCAGATTGGTCTGGCTACAGCCTCAACGCTTAAAACAATTACTGCAGCGACGGCGTTCAGCATTTTAGGAAAAGATTTCCAGTACCAGACTACCCTTGCCTATACAGGTACCATTACAGGCGGAATTTTAAACGGAAACCTGATCGTCATCGGGAGCGGCGACCCCACTCTGGGATCATGGCGCTATCAAAACAAAGAAAACAATGTTTTAACGCAATGGGTTTCAGCAATTAAATCTGCCGGCATAACAAAAATAGAAGGCGCCATCATTGGCGACGACCGCATTTTTGGTACGCAGACGACCCCTGAGGGTTGGGTATGGCAAGACATTGGTAATTATTATGGCGCGGGCACATCAGGCCTGGCCTGGAGAGAGAATCAGTTTGACATACACCTGAAACCAGGTTCAGACACCGCTCAAGAGGTTAAAATTATCAAGTCTGTACCTCAAACCCCATACATACAAATTGTAAATGAGCTAAAAACCGGGGCATCGGGAACAGGCGACAGAACATATGCTTTCCTCCCTCCCTACAGCAATGTTGCTTACCTGCGTGGCAGCTGGGGTATGGGTATTGGCAAATCAGGCATCTCCGTCGCTCTTCCTGATCCTGCCTATGATTGTGCCTACCGCTTACAGGATACATTGAAAAGGCTCGGCGTTTCCGTAAGCCAGGAGCCTACAACCATCAGATTGATGAGCTTAAAAAAACTGCCTATCCCATCAGTCACTCAGAAAATCAGTACCATCACCTCTCCCCCTTTAAGTGAAATTGCTTATTGGTTTCTAAAAAAGAGTATCAATCTTTACGGAGAAAGCCTGCTTAAAACTATCGCTTTAAAATCCGGCAAGCCCGCAACAACGGCCAAAGGCGCCGAAACTGAAATAAACTTCTGGGCAGATAAAGGCATTGATAAATCGGCTTTGAATATCATTGATGGTAGTGGATTATCACCAGGAGACCGCATCACCACTTCAGCAATGGCAGCGGTTTTATTTCAGGTTCAGAAAGAAACCTGGTTTCCTAATTTCTACAAAGCCTTACCCGAATACAATGGGATGAAGATTAAAAGTGGAACGATAAACGATGTATCTGCATTTGCAGGTTATTATACAGATGCATCAGGTAATAAATATATAATGGTAATTAACATCAACAATTACAGTGGAAGCGGCATTAACAAAAAGCTGTTCAAAGTTTTAGATGAGTTGAAATAAATTGATGTTTCGGTCCTGAACCAATTAAAAACTGAACCTATACAGGGAAGTTTTCATTCAAAAAAATCTAATTGTAAAACCATTGCAAACAGAATTTTGAATTTAGATGTTGATATTACCATGAATATTACCGTATCGAAGCAAAACAACCAATCTAAAGAGGATAATGTGACATATACATTTGGCGATCACGTCCATGTTGTTGACGACGCCTTTTTTATGCCACAGCTTGGTAAGCACCGAAAAATCTGGATCTACCTACCAAAAAGCTACAAACATTCCAGCAAAAAATACCCTGTGCTTTATATGCACGACGGGCAAAACCTGTTCCATGCTACACCTCCCAGAAACGATGAGTGGGCAGTAGATTCAGTAATAGATGGCCTTATTCGGGATGGGGAAAAGGAAATGATTGTTGTAGGGATTGATCACGGAGACCAGGACAGGATGAATGAATACAACCCATATGATAGTGAGCATGGAAAAGGAGAAGGAAAAGCTTATGCTCAATTCATTGCTGAAACATTAAAACCCTATATTGATTCAACCTACAGAACCCTAACAGATGTCAAAAATACCGCTATTGCGGGCAGCTCAATGGGTGGATTGATATCCATGTATACCATATCAGCTTACCCGGGAATATTTGGCGCTGCAGGTATTTTCAGCCCTTCATTTTGGGCGGCACCTGATATCTTCAACGACGTTAAGGATCATTTAACTGCTCTTAAAAACAGCAAAATCTTTTTTGTCGCCGGAGATAAGGAAGGGGCAAAAATGATTGATAATATCAGAAAAGCCTATAATCTATTGAGCCACGATGCTACCACCAACCCCAATATTGTATTTATTGAAAAAGAAGACGGCAAACATACTGAATGGTTTTGGCACCGGGAGTTCGTTACTTTCTATCAGTTTATTGCACAATAAATTCATCCTGACCCACCGGTTACAAAAACAGATCAAGACGTATTCGATCCATTATGGTTACTTGTTTCCGGTGATCAAAACCCTTCTGTATTAATTTAAAGTTAATGTATAATTAAGCAAGACCACTATCCTAACATTAACGCTCAAAACGCTTTATTTATTTAAAAATAATACTAACTTTGATGTTGCGCTTAGTAATTGTATTTTATACACTAAGCAGGTTAAAAAATCAACAAAAAATCAAATAAAAATGAGCATAATTGTTAATGTCCATGCAAGACAAATCCTCGATTCAAGAGGTAATCCAACAGTAGAAGTAGAAGTAGTTACAGAAGCAGGCGCTTTTGGCCGTGCAGCTGTACCAAGCGGTGCATCTACCGGACAATATGAGGCTGTTGAATTACGTGACGGAGATAAATCTACATATTTAGGTAAAGGCGTTTTAAAAGCTGTTGAAAATGTAAATACCAAAATCGCTGAGGCTTTAAGAGGTATTGATGTTTTTGAGCAAAACGCAATCGATAAATTAATGTTAGAACTTGATGGTACTGAAAACAAAGGTAACTTAGGTGCAAACGCAATTTTAGGTGTTTCTTTAGCGGTTGCTAAAGCGGCTGCCGATGAAATCGGTCAACCTTTATACCGTTATATCGGTGGTGTAAATGCCAACACTTTACCAATTCCAATGATGAACATCATCAATGGTGGTTCTCACTCTGATGCGCCTATCGCATTCCAGGAGTTTATGATCATGCCAGTTGGTGCACCTTCATTTTCTGAGGCTTTGCGTTGGGGAACCGAAGTTTTCCATAGCTTAAAGAAAATCCTTCACGACCGGGGCTTATCAACTGCTGTTGGTGATGAAGGTGGTTTCGCACCTACTTTCGATGGCACTGAAGATGCAATTGAAACTGTTTTAAAAGCAATCGAAACTGCAGGTTACAAACCAGGTTCACAAATTTGTTTGGCATTAGACTGTGCTTCATCTGAGTTCTATAAAGATGGCAAATACGATTACACTAAATTTGAAGGTGCTACCGGCGTGATTCGTTCAAGCGAAGAACAAGCTCAATATCTGGCTGACCTTTCTGCAAAATATCCGATCATCTCTATTGAAGATGGTATGGATGAAAACGACTGGACTGGCTGGAAAAGCTTAACCGACAAAATTGGCGATCACGTTCAATTAGTGGGTGATGATTTATTCGTAACCAATGTAACCCGTTTACAACGTGGTATCGACGAAGACACAGCAAACTCTATCTTAGTAAAAGTAAACCAGATCGGTTCATTAACTGAAACCATCAATGCGGTTACTTTAGCTCAAAACAGTGGTTATACTTCGGTAATGAGTCACCGTTCTGGCGAAACTGAAGATGTAACCATCGCTGATTTAGCTGTTGCCTTAAACTGCGGTCAGATTAAAACAGGTTCTGCTTCACGTTCAGACAGGATTGCAAAATACAATCAATTATTACGTATCGAAGAAGAATTAGGTGAGAACGCACGTTTTATCGGTTCTAAATTCAAATACGCTAAAAAATAAATCTTATTCCTTTAAAGGAATTAAGAGACCCAAGGCAGTATTTTTGCCCTGCGTGTTAATAAGTTGAAAAACTTATTTGAAGAACATCCGGAGATTTAAAATCTTCGGATGTTTTTTTATACATTTACGTCATTGCGAGGTACGAAGCAATTTTTTAGGTAAGATTGCTTCGTACCTCGCAATGACGATTTTGAGAACAAACCATGAAACGTTTAATAGACCTTTTCCGGAACAAATATTTTCTTGCAACCGCTGCCTTTGCTGTATGGATGCTGTTTTTCGATAAAAACGATATGATGTCGCAATACGAATACCGCAGTCAGGCCAATAAATTACAGGAAGAAAAGGAATACTTTGAAAAAGAAACCGCCCAGGTTAAAAAAGATTTAAACGAACTCAGCACTAACCTGAACACAGCAGAAAAGTTTGCCCGCGAGAAATACTTCATGAAAAAAGATAATGAAGACGTTTTTGTAATTATCAGGGAAGAGAAAAAAGACTAATCAGTACTCAAACTTTGGCAGTGAAAGTTTAAACTTAACGGCAATAATCCTGAACACGAATATAAAAGCCACGACAGCAAGTTTCGCTACCACACTCTCAACATTAATTTTAATGAGCAGGTAATAAAGCATACCGCCCAAAATACAGGCAGATGCATATATCTCTCTTCTAAAAACCAGGGGAATGGTGTTTAGTAGGGTATCTCTGATGATTCCACCAAAGCAACCGGTAATTGTACCCAGTGTAATACAAATTCCCGGATTCAAACCGAAAGCAATTCCTTTTAACAATCCAACCATCGTGAATAAGCCCAGTCCCAGGCTATCGAACAGAAAAAGTGTAATCTTCATTTTCTGTACGTGGGTTTTAAAAAACATCGTAATCAGTGCCGTAAATAAAATCAGCAAACAGGTTTGCATATCCCGCATCCAGGAGACAGGGGTATCCCCTATTAATAAATCACGAACCGTTCCGCCACCTATGGCTGTAACAAAGGCAATAATTAGCACCCCAAACGGGTCGAGCTTACGTTGCATTGCAGTAAACGTACCGGAAATGGCGAAGGCAATAGTACCCAAAACCTCAATGACTTCAGATGTAGAAATGTTAAAGTTCACCATTTCGTTTACGTAAAAACCATTCCATGCTTAACAACAGCATAATAACTGCAAATAACCACTTCATGTTAATCAGCTCACTATATTTACGGTCTTCGTAGCTAATGGTTTTGATGTTATCATTCCTGAGAATCTCATCAGCAATTTTTAATAGGTCTGCAGGCATGAACAGCTTTCCATTAGTTTGTCTGGCAATTGTATTCAGTAACTGATGATTCGCGGTGGTTTGCTGAAATTCCGCAATTAAAGCATTCACGTAAAAACTACCTGTAGCAGTAAATTTCTGCCCACCCATTGATGTGCTGGCAACGTATGAATAATTTCCCCCCGGCATAATCCCTGCATCCAACTGATAGGCATTTTCAGTTTTAGAGAAAACATAGTTAAATACTTTTCCTGCACCGTTTTTCACCTGAAGATTAACCTCCGGTTCGTTTACGGGCTGGTAACTTTCATTATAAAGCGTTCCATTGAACTGAATGGATTCATTTTCATCGTAAGCGGGTTTTGAGGTAAACACTTTAAATCTTCTTCTATCATCCTTTACCGACAGATACTGAATGGTTTTTGAAATTAAATCATTTACCGCTGATTGCTCGTTCTGGCTTTCAGGTTCTGATAACTTCCAGCGCCAAAGTCCCTCTCCCATCAAATAACCTGTTTTTAACCCATTTTCATTTGCAAAAAACATTAATGGCTGCTGGGTACTTACTTTACCAACACGCTGGTTAAAAATGGCTGCAACGCTGGCATTAACGGTGAGCCTCCCAAATGGGCAGATCAAGGGATCAAATGAGGTAAACTGCTTTTTGTCTTCTTCAGCAATATTAAAACTGGTGAAGCCATTTGAAATATCAGCATAAACTTCCTGAGTGGAACCATTTGCCGAAGATAAGTTAACCTGATTTTGAATTTGATTAAACGCATTGGGATTGCTTTGCGAACCCAAAATATACCATAAAGGCTTTTTAGCGGAAATCACTTTCTGCAAAAATGGAGCGGAAGTTTGCTGAGCATCCGGCAACTGATAAAGTACGATCAGATCAAACTTTGAAGGCTCTACGGAGCTCAAATCATCTGCCAGGACCAGCTTAGCTTCATAATGCTTATTCATCGCTATAGCGTCTTTCAATATGCCCAAATCAGGATGTGGGCCCGCGGCAGCCAGCAATACGTTTTGTCTTCCGTCGATGACCTCTACATAAAAGGTATACGCATTATTTCTGGTGGTAATTTCGTTTTGAAGCTTACCCAATTGAATCGTGTATTGCTGAACGCCGGTTTTGCCAGCGTGCAGCTTCACGGGAATGGTTTTTATAAAAGCATTCGCATTGATGGCTACAGTTTGCTGTGCCACTTTAGTCCCGTTTGCACTAACTGTTAAAGCGGTCTGCTCCCCATCACTTTGAAAAGCCTGAACCTGTACTTCAATGGTAAAGTCATCATCCAGATAAACAATGTTGTTGTAGTTTACATTCGAAATCAAAACATCACGCTTTGGAACACTATCGCCCAAAGCTACCGTATAAACCGGAGCATTGATCTGATTGATGCTATATAAAGGGTTTCCCCCACCATTAAAAATACCATCGGTTGCCAGAACAATTGCCCCAACATTCCTGTTGGTATATTCATCTCTGATCTTCTGAAAGAAAGCAGCACCGTTAGTAAGTTTGCCCTGATAACCAAAATTAAAACCTTCGGCAACCGAATCACCAAAATTGTAGGTTTTCACCTCGTATTTATCGGACAGTTTATCCTGCAGGATTTTTAGGTTTCGCTCAAACAATATTTGGTCGAAACCTTGTGCTTTAACCTGACCAACAGAAAGGGAATTATCCTGACCAATAATGATTACAGGTTTATCGAGCGTATAAGTCAGTGTTTTAATCAGCGGCGAGAACAACAGCCAGGCAACTGCGGTAACAGCCAGCACCCTAAGCGCCGTTAAGCCATAATGGAGCTTTCTGTCAAGATTATTATTGCCCCGGTACAGCAACCAGGCATAAAGAATCCCTAAAGCAAGGCAACATAGAAAATACAAAATAGAAGTACCGGCAAAAAAGCTGTTCATATTTTATAAAGATGCTAATTTTGACGATTAACCGCAAAGGCCGCAGTAGATTTAAATTTGCGGCAGAAGCACTTAAACATACAAAAGAGATACCATGTTTTCCATACCAAAATTTACTTGAAATGATTAGCTTTATCTAAACCAAACATCATGAAATTAACCTGTTTAACCATACTTCTTTTCATCAGTATAATGGCTCACCCGCAAAATACCTTCAGGACAACACAAACTAAATTTGAGCGGGTTGAAAAGGCCTATGCTGAAAAATGGGAAACATTGGAGAAATTCTTAAAGGCTGCTGGTTTGGATGATGGTTTTTCGATGATCATTAACGCCTACAAATCAGAAGGAAAACTGGAGGTATGGTTAAGCGGAAAGGCAGATAAAAAATATTCCCTATTCAAAACGTACGACTTTTGTGCGCATTCAGGTACACTGGGCCCAAAGGTAATGGAAGGAGATAAACAAACCCCTGAAGGATTTTATTACCTCAATGCCTTTAATCCGATGAGTAGTTATCACTTGTCGCTCGGTATAAACTATCCCAATTCAGTGGATCTGGAGCGGACAGGTAAAGACAGAAAGCCAGGTAATGATATCTACATCCATGGCAATTGTGTTACCGTTGGCTGTATCCCTTTAACGGATGAAAAGATCAAAGAGGTTTATATACTTAGCGTAGAAGCAAGAAATGCAGGACAGGAACAAATAGCGGTAAACATCTACCCTTTCAGAATGACCAATAAAAACCTGAAGAATTATTCTCGGCAATACCCTATGCAGCTCAACTTCTGGAAAACGCTGCAAAAGGGGTACAGATGGTTTGAAAGGGACAGAAGTCTCCCCGATATTAAAGAATTTAAAGGCAAATATGTTATCAAATAAAAAATCCTGCTGGCTTTTCAACCCGCAGGATTTAAATTTTTATATTTAGTCTTACCTATAGCATTCCGCCGCAAACGGATAAGGTTTGTCCGGTTACATAAGCACTCATATCTGAAGCCAGGAACACACAAACATTCGCAATATCTTCAGTTTCACCAGCACGTTTTAAAGGAATATCCTTTTCCCATCCGGCAACAACCGCAGGGTCTAAAACCTTAGTCATTTCAGTACGGATGAAACCAGGTGCAACCACATTGGCGCGGATATTTCTTGAACCCAATTCCTTCGCCACTGATTTAGTAAAACCAATAATTCCGGCTTTTGAAGCAGCATAATTGGCCTGACCAGCGTTGCCCTGCACACCAACAACCGAACTCATATTGATAAATACGCCTTTACGGGCCTTCATCATTACTTTTGAAGCCGCTTTGGTTACGTTGAAGATCGACTTCAGGTTGATATTGATTACATCATCCCAGTTTTCTTCACTCATACGCATAAGCAAACCGTCTTTGGTAATACCAGCATTATTGACAACGATGTCAATCGTTCCGAACTCGGCCACAATATCATTGATTAACTGCTCTGCCTGATCGAATTTCGATGCATCAGAACGATAGCCTTTAACCTTTGTTCCGAAGCTTTGCAGTTCCTGTTCCAATGCTTCGCCCTTTTCTACTGATGATAAGTATGTAAAAGCCACATTAGCCCCTTGCTCAGCAAATTTTTCAGCTATTTTACGACCGATCCCTTTTGAAGCACCCGTAATCAATGCTGTTTTTCCTTCTAATAATTTCATTATGAAATGTTGTAAAGTTGAAATATTTTAATGTTGTAAAGTTAACAACTCTCGTGAAGATATCGTTAAATTGTTTCCATGACTTCCGGCTCAGAATTAAATGGCAGGCTCCTGCTGACTCAGGCAATGGAAGCTTCCCAATCCCCAGATAATATCTACCGAATTGATACCGATCACTTTTCGATCCGGAAAACATTGCTGAATAATATCTAAAGCTTTCTGATCATTCACATCATTGAAAACAGGAACAATTACCGCTGCGTTAGCGATATAAAAGTTAGCATAAGAAGCTGGTAAACGGGTGTCGTCGAAAATTACCGGTGATGGCATCGGCAGTTCAACGATATTCAATGAGCGTCCGTCTTTCAGTTTCATGGCTTTTAAGGCTTCCAGATTTTCCTGTAACAGGAGATAGTTCTCATCTAATGGATTACTTTCAACTACAGTCAAAACGGTATCTTCATTAACAAAACGCGTAATATCGTCTATGTGCCCATCCGTATCGTCACCTACAATTCCATCGCCCAACCATAACACCTGTTCCTGTCCGTAATACTCCAGTAAATACTTTTCAATTTGTTCTTTGCTTAAATGTGGGTTCCGGTTCTCGTTCAGTAAACATGCCGTAGTAGTTAAAATTGTCCCGGCACCATTGAACTCTACCGATCCACCTTCCATTACAATGTCGGGGTTAAACAAAGGCAAATTAAACTCCTTCGCGATTTTAGTGGGTACTACATCATCCAGGTCGAACGGTGGGTATTTACCCCCCCACGCATTATAACCCCAGTCAACCACAGTCTTTTCATTACCTTTCAGTAAAAAAGCCGGTCCGTGGTCGCGGCACCAGGCATCATTGGTTTCATTGAAGTAAAATTCAATCTGCGATAGATCGGCATCAACCTTCGTCAACTCTGAAGTTGCGAAAGCCTTCATGGCTTCATCCTTAACATTGATGCGCACTTTTTCACCTTCGGCCACTGCTTTAATAAACTGGCAATAAGGCTCATAAATGGTTTCAATTTTTCCAGGCCAGCTTGCCTCTTTATGCGGCCAGCTTAACCATGTGGCTTCATGTTTTGCCCATTCTGCAGGAAAGGAATATCCCTGTTTCTTAGGGGAATAATCAAACTGATTGATATTTGAGTTTTCTTTAGGAGGAAAATTTGACATGGGTTTACCTGCTTAGTCGTTATCAATAAATCTTTTGGTAATCGGCTGGTAAGAATCAATTCGTCTGTCTCTCAGGAAAGGCCAGTGCTTACGCATAAAATCGCTTTGATCCAGATCCAGTTCCACCACTTCAGTTTCTTCCTGATCGTGAGAAGCCAGGTAAAGCAGCTTACCCTGAGCGTTAGTGGCAAAACTTCCGCCCCAGAATTTCATAGCGCCATCCTGTTCGAAACCCACGCGGTTTACACTTACTACGGGAACGCCATTAGCAACGGAATGCGAGCGTTGAATGGTTTGCCATGCATTGTATTGATCCTGATTGGTTTCTTCATCCTGATCGGTTGCCCAGCCAATGGCTGTTGGGTAGAACATAATGTCTGCACCCATTAAGGCCGTGATGCGGGATGCTTCAGGATACCATTGATCCCAGCAAATCAAAATCCCGATTTTGGCAAACTTCGTTTCAAAAACTTTATAGCCCAGATCACCGGGAGTAAAATAGAATTTTTCGTAAAAAGCCGGATCGTCAGGAATATGCATTTTGCGGTATTTACCTAGATACGATCCATCTGCGTCCAAAACTGCCGTAGTATTATGGTATAAACCAGCAGTGCGCTTCTCAAATAAGGAAGCAATGATGACAACGCCAAGTTCTTTGGCCACCACCTGCAAGGCATCAGTTGAAGGTCCGGGAATAGCTTCGGCCAATTCAAAATTATCGTAATCCTCAACATCACAGAAATACAAAGAGGTAAAAAGCTCCTGCAAACACACAATCTGTGCGCCTTTTGCCGCTGCTTCTCTCACCTTCACAATCGCTTTATTTAAATTTTCCTGCTTATCTCTAGTACAAGTCATTTGTACCAGACCAACTTTTACTTTCTTCATGTCTTCAAATGATAGATTAATAAATCGGTGACTAATTGAATGTTTATTACGCAATACAAACTCATTCACTCAAAATTCACTTATTCGAAATTAATGCGCAAAGTTACTATTTTACAAAAAAGACAAGGGCATAATTGTGTAAATGTTTTTGCTGACTGGTTTGTCTGCTGTGCGATATTATTTCGATTAGAAATCAGAAATGATCTTACTCCGGAAGAGCTCGTATGGTGAAGACCTACATGCTGATTTCTTCTCGGTACTCCTGCTGGAGTTCAAATAAGCATTTGGCACAAAGACATCCATCAAATAGCTCGGAGATGTACTGAACTTCATTAATGCTGAGTTGCACCACACTGCACTGGCATTTAGTGTACGAATTTGCTTTGCATTCAATAGCTGTTCCGCATCTTTCGCAGGGAATGATTTCGTGTTTGCTATGTTTTAAGATTGAAGGCATAAGGTATAATGCTTAAGGATAGTCCAATTGCATTACAAAAATAGGAACAAAAAATAAGGTTTTGAGCGCTAGCCCAAAACCTTACGATATTATTGCGTTTCCAAAGTTGCCTTCAGCATTCAGGGGGTTTAACCTGAACAGCTGATACAGCCTTCCTCCATTGAACAAACTGGTCCGTCTACAATTTCTTCTGCAACCTGATCTGGTGTCATCTGAGCAGGGATAACCGCTTCAATGGCTTTACCACCCTGATTTTCAACTGTAAATTTAACAGCCTGAGATGCAGCTTGAGTACGTAGATAGTACATACCTGTTTTCAATCCTTTTTCCCATGCATAAAAGTGCATTGAAGTTAGTTTTGAAGTATTTGGCGCATTTACGAACAAGTTTAATGATTGCGACTGGCAAATGTAAGCACCACGGTCGGCAGCCATATCGATGATATTACGCATCTTAATTTCCCAAACCGTTTTGTATAGTTCTTTGATATAATCAGGAATGGATGGAATAGCCTGGATTGAACCGTTAGCCAGAATGATCTGATTTTTCATATCATTATTCCATAAACCCAGTGCTACCAGGTCTTTCAATAGATGTTTGTTTACCACTACGAATTCTCCACTCAATACACGGCGGGTATAGATGTTAGAGGTGTATGGCTCAAAGCATTCGTTATTACCCAAAATTTGAGACGTAGATGCTGTTGGCATTGGTGCTACCAACAGAGAATTGTATACACCATCTTTAACTACTTTTTTACGTAATGCATCCCAGTCCCAACGACCACTATCAGGCGTTACGTTCCATAAATCAAACTGGAACTGACCTTTAGATAAAGGCGATCCTTTGAAAGTCTGGTAAGGGCCGTTTTTCACTGCCAGATCATGTGAAGCTGTCATCGATGCGAAATAAATCGTTTCGAAGATGTCTTTGTTTAAACGTTTTGCTTCATCACTTTCAAATGGTAAACGCAATAAAATAAAGGCATCAGCTAAACCCTGTACACCTAAACCAACCGGACGGTGGCGCATATTAGAGTTTTCTGCTTCCTGAACCGGATAATAGTTATGATCGATGATTTTATTCAGGTTTAAAGTAGCCTGATAAGTTACATCATATAATTTCTGGTGGTCAAAAGCGCCGTTAATTACAAAGCGTGGAAGTGCTAACGAAGCCAGGTTACAAACTGCTACTTCGTCTTTAGATGTATACTCGATAATTTCAGTACACAAGTTAGAACTTTTAATGGTTCCTAAATTCTGCTGATTCGATTTGCTGTTCGCTGCATCTTTAAACAACATGTAAGGCGTACCTGTTTCAATTTGCGAATCTAATATTGCAAACCAAAGTTCCTGGGCTTTAACGGTCTTTCTTCCGCGGCCTTCTGCTTCATATTTAGCATAAAGCGCTTCAAACTCCTTACCGAAACAATCTGCTAAACCTGGTGCTTCATGCGGGCAGAATAATGTCCAGTCGCCATTATCTTTAACACGTTGCATAAACAAATCATTGATCCAGAGTGCATAGAATAAATCGCGGGCACGCATCTCTTCTTTACCGTGGTTTTTACGTAAATCAAGGAACTCGAAAACATCAGCATGCCAAGGCTCTAAATAAATTGCAAAAGCACCTTTACGTTTACCTCCACCCTGATCTACGTAACGTGCCGTATCGTTAAATACACGTAACATTGGGATGATACCATTACTTGTTCCGTTTGTACCACCGATGTATGAACCAGTTGCACGGATATTGTGAATACTTAAACCAATACCACCGGCACTCTGAGAGATTTTGGCAGTTTGTTTTAGCGTATCATAAATACCTTCAATGCTGTCATCCTGCATGGTTAAAAGGAAGCATGAAGACATTTGTGGTTTCGGTGTGGCAGCGTTAAATAATGTTGGTGTAGCATGTGTAAACCAACGCTCACTCATTAAATTATAGGTTTTGATTGCACTTTCAATATCTTCTTTATGGATACCAACCGATACACGCATGAATAAGTGCTGTGGGCGCTCTACAATTGCACCGTTGACTTTTAACAGATATGATTTTTCCAGCGTTTTGAAACCGAAGTAATCAAAGCCGAAATCCCGATCGTAAATGATCGAACTATCTAAAATATCCTTGTTTTTTTCAATGATCTCATAAACATCATCAGCAATAAGCGGTGCCGCTTTCTGTGCTTTCGGGTCAAAATATTCGTACAACATTTTCATTGTACCCGAGAATGACTTGGTTGTATTTTTATGCAGGTTGGATACCGCTATACGCGAAGCCAGCAAAGCATAATCAGGGTGCTTTGTAGTGAGCGACGCAGCAGTCTCTGCTGCAAGGTTATCCAGTTCCGACGTGGTAACGCCATCATATAATCCTTCGATTACCTTTTTGGCAACGTCTATCGGATCTACAAGGTCGGAATTCAAACTGTAGCATAACTTTTGAATACGAGCTGTAATCTTGTCAAATTGCACCGGCTCTTTCCGGCCATCTCTTTTTAGTACGAACATATTTTATGAGATTAATTTTTAGTATCAATAGCGAGCATCAAATATCAAGACTTGAGTGTCGCGTTTATAATTTCTGTTTATTCTAGTATCAAGTTGTAAGTATCAGATATCAAGACCTTATTCCTTCAACCTTTTATCCTTCTACCTTAAAAGTCTTCATCCAATGAAAATGCCTGTGCTTTATTATCTGCCGATGTTAACACACCGCTTTTCTGATAATCACCAACACGTTTTTCGAAGAAGTTAGTTTTACCCTGCAATGAAATCATCTCCATGAAATCGAATGGGTTTGTGGCATTGTAGATCTTTTTGTAGCCCAATTCCTGTAACCATCTGTCGGCCACGAATTCGATGTACTGACTCATTAACTTCGCATTCATCCCAATTAAGGCAACTGGCAGAGCATCAGTAACGAATTCTTTTTCAATTTCTACTGCATCGCTGATGATCGAATGAACCTGCTCTTCGCTCAGTTTGTTACTCAACATGCTGTACAACAAACATGCAAATTCACAGTGTGAGCCCTCGTCCCTTGAAATCAGCTCATTGCTAAAGGTGAGGCCCGGCATTAAGCCACGCTTTTTTAACCAGAATATAGAGCAGAAGCTTCCGCTAAAGAAAATACCTTCAACAGCAGCAAATGCCACCAACCGTTCGGCAAAAGTCCCGTTCTCGATCCACCTCAGTGCCCATTCTGCTTTTCTTTTCACAGCTGGAACGGTATCAATGGCATGGAAAAGGCGATCCTTTTCTTCAGGGTCTTTAATATAAGTATCGATCAATAACGCATAGGTTTCAGCATGTATATTTTCCATCATAATCTGGAAACCATAGAAACAACGCGCTTCCGGCAACTGTACTTCACTCATGAAATTTACAGCCAGGTTTTCATTAACAATACCATCACTAGCAGAAAAGAAAGCAAGGATATGAGAAATAAAATGTCTTTCTCCATCGTTCAAATTATCCCAGTGTTTTTGGTCGTCAGAAAGATCGATCTCTTCTGCCGTCCAGAAACTAGCTTCGGTCTTTTTATACATTTCCCAGATTGCCGGATATTTGATTGGCAAAAGCACAAATCTGTCTTTGTTTTCTTGTAGTAATAATTCCTGTTCCATAGCTGATACTTTATTTTTTATTGTTCTAATCAGAGCCGACAAAACCCCGCAACCGCCGGTGTTAACAGGCGATTGAAATGTGATGTATTGAAACTCTAGTGAAAGTGCTAACCCCAACGTTAAAGAACTACCGGGTTTTTAGTGATAAAAATTTGAAAAGTGATCTGAGAGATGCACCATTAAACTACTAAAAACTAAGCTTTTATATTTGTTTTCGAACGCAGGAAGTTAAAGAACTTTGTTATAACAAATATAGATACGGCAGGCCTTTTTTGTGAATCAAAGTTGTTAACACCCTAACCCATAACTGGGGAAAAACGATCAGCACAATATCATTTTCAAGTGAAAAAAAAGCTAATCGATTGTTTTGGAGCGCTTAACGAACTGAAAAAAGTGTTAATAACTTAAATTTGAGGGGAATACGAAGGGCAGATTATAGCGAAATGGAATACTACTCTACCGTGTAAGCGAGACTAACTTTCGCAATCCCTTTGTGGTATATACCAATCTCTTTGGCAGCACTTTCTGACAGATCAATGGCCAGTTTTTTGGAATAAGGACCCCGGTCGTTCACCTTTACAATAACAGATTTTCCATTGTCGGGATTGGTTACGGTAACTAGCGTACCCATGGGTAAAGTGCGGTGAGCTGCAGTAAATTTCTTGGCTCTGTATTTTGCGCCGCTTGTGGTTCGGCGGCCTTCGAATTTTCTGTGGTAGTAAGTTGCGAGAACTGTTTTTTTGATACTATCCGGCTCATTTGATGAGTCGGACTTTTGTGCTTTACCTTGTAAAAACAGGAAACAAAAACTTAATAACAACAGATACTTCATAGGCTAACATTTCTTTATTGCGCCTGCAAATATAAGCATTTAGTTTATAATCAGCAATTTGTGGAAAAACAGTTAAATTGCAGGCAATAAAAAGGGCGTACAACATGCTGTCGTACGCCCAAACCTAACCCAACTATATCCACCTTATTTCTTATCCGGAACGAAATTCATAGAGATAGAATTTACGCAGTGACGGGTGTCTTTATTCGTAAACCCTTCTCCTAAAAATACGTGTCCTAAGTGTGCTCCGCAATTGGCGCAAACAATTTCTGTACGTGAACCATCTGCATCAGGAATGCGTTTTACAGCGCCTTTAATTTCATCATCGAAAGCCGGCCATCCGCAATGCGCATCAAACTTACTTTCCGATCTGTATAGCGCGGCATTACAGCGTTTACAGGTATATGTACCCTTTTCTGTAGTGTGTTCATATTTACCTGTACCAGGATACTCAGTGCCTTTATTTACAATTACTCTTTCTTCTTCGGGTGTTAATGGATTCCAGTTCATCTTTTTCTTTGGTATGATATTTTCCGATTGCTCTGCCTGTTTCTTTTCTTTCTTATCCTGCTTTTGTGCACAAGCAGATAAACCTGTTATAAGAAGAACAGCAGAGACCAAAAATAGTTTATTTAACATCGTTTTCATATAACCATATACGCTGTAAATTTTGTTTTGGTTTGTAGAAGCTATTGTTTGGTCTAGTGTTTACAAAGGGATGATATTCTCATTGAAGCAGAAGGAACAAACTGAAATTAGTTCAACTTAAATGCCTATCGCATAGTTGCCACAGAAACACAGAATACACGGAATTGATATTATAGAATAACGCACCTAATTTCTAAAGTTGGTTTACCGAAATTTAGCACCAAACCAACCTTACATTCTGAGCATTTTAAATAGTTAATCGTTTGAGCTAAATCTTCATTTGCTATTCCGCTTTTACCTTTAATTTCTAAAATTACCGAATCAAAAACAATAAAGTCTGCATAAAAGCTATGCGGCAACAGATTGTCTTTATAATAAACAGGATAATATTTTTCTCTTTCGTAGCAATATCCCCGGCTATCAAATTCGATACAAAGCGCATCCTTGTAAACAATTTCAAGAAAACCGCAACCCAAATTCTTATGAACTTCAATTGCGGCGTTAATAATTAAATCAGTTTCATTTTTATAGGGAAGATTATCTTGTCTTATTTGATAATCCATATAGAAAATTTTAAACTAATCTAATCAAATTTCTCTTTTTTCCCCATTTATTTCCGTGTCTTCTGTGTTTCCGTGGCAAAAAAAACTCCGACAACAAAAAAGCGCCCCGAATATTCGGAACGCTTTCATTTATGTAAATTTTAAAGTCTTACTTTGCCAGTTCTTCTGCCATTGCAGCACCGATTTCAGCCGGGCTCTCTACAACGCGAATACCACATTCTGCCATGATTTTCATTTTAGCAGCAGCAGTATCATCAGCACCACCTACAATAGCACCTGCGTGACCCATTCTACGTCCCGGAGGCGCAGTTTGACCAGCGATGAAACCAACAACAGGTTTAGTACCGTGTTCTTTAATCCAGCGCGCAGCTTCAGCTTCCATACCACCACCAATTTCACCAATCATGATGATACCGTGAGTTTCCGGATCGTTCATTAATAATTTTACAGCTTCAACAGTTGGTGTGCCAATGATCGGGTCGCCACCGATACCGATAGCAGTTGTAATACCTAAACCAGCTTTTACTACCTGATCTACTGCTTCATAAGTTAAAGTTCCTGATTTGGAAACTACACCTACGTTGCCTTTCTTGAAGATAAACCCTGGCATGATACCAATTTTAGCTTCATCAGCAGTAATGATACCCGGACAGTTCGGACCAATTAACGTCACATCACGGTCAGAGATATATTCTTTAACCTGAATCATATCTTTAGTTGGAATACCTTCAGTGATACAAACGATCACTTTAATTCCGCCTTCAGCAGCTTCCATAATCGCATCAGCAGCAAACGCCGGTGGAACGAAAATGATAGATACATTTGCTCCCGTTTGATCAACGGCATCTTTAACAGTATTAAAAACAGGCTTATCTAAATGTAATTGCCCACCTTTGCCAGGAGTTACACCACCAACTACGTTTGTACCATATGCCAGCATCTGCTCAGCGTGGTAAGTTCCTTCGTTTCCGGTAAAACCCTGAACGATAACCTTAGAATCTTTGTTAACTAAAACGCTCATGTATCAATTTTTTTTGTGCAAAGCTAATATTATTGAGTGGAAAGTCAAACCTAAAAGCATATTATTTAGGGCGATTTTTCACGAAAATGTTATTTTAAATACTTCTTAAGAACAACAGCTTATTTCCATCCTTTTGCCCACTCGGCCTGTGCCTGGTCATCCTGATAGGTCCACGCCACAAAACGGCTTATTTTTTGTCCCTGACTCATTTGTACCGTCCGCACCTCAAAAGCATTTGATTTCACCAATGCGTTATAAATGCTTTTTAAGTTGGCACTTTTCGAAACCAAAGATGTAAACCAAAGTACCTGATTTTTTATCTGTGCACTCTGGATGATCATCTGCTCAACAAAGGCACGTTCACCACCCGGACACCAAAGCTCAGCCTTATTACCACCAAAGTTTAATACATGCTTTACTTCTTTTTCATTTCCGCCCAGATTGCGCCATTTTTGTCGGGTTCCTTGCTCTGCCTCTTTTAACGAAGCATGGAAAGGAGGATTGCAAACCACAGCATCAAAACGCTCGCTCCGTCCTACAATACCTCTAAAGATACCCATTTTGGAAGATTGCTGACGGATTTCTATTGCACCCTGCAAGGGTTTATTGGCATCCACAATACGTTTCGCCGACTCCACAGAAAGCGGATCGATTTCAGACCCTACAAAATGCCAGCCGTATTCCTGGTGACCGATAATGGGATAAATGCAGTTAGCACCCACACCAATATCCAGCACATTTACGTTGGCTCCTTTCGGGTTTTTACCCTTATTACTCGATCCTAAAAGATCAGCAACATAGTGGATATAGTCTGCCCGTCCCGGGATAGGGGGACAAAGAAAATCCTGGGGAATATCCCATTGGGAAATATCGTAAAATTGTTTTAACAAAGCGCGGTTCAATGCTTTCACAGCATTCTGATCAGCGAAATCAATCGAATCGTCGTTGTGTTCGTTTTTAAAAACAAAACGTTTTAGTTCTTTCGATGATGCGGTAAGTTGTTTAAAATTATAACGCGACCTGTGTTTGTTGCGGGGGTGTAACTCGCTTTTTTCCTTGCGGTTATTTTGTTCTTCTTGAGCCAATGTGATCTGGATTAAGTAAACGTACTGTGTGTACGTTTCCCTGCAAAGGTAAGTTAAATAATCTGTGAATACTTCGCTTCATCAAACTGGTTTTCACTTTTGGCGATAACGATTGTAGCAATACCATTGCCGATAACATTCGTTATTGCCCTTGCTTCGCTCATAAAACGGTCTACCCCAATTAAAATTGAAATATGCTCAATGGGCATAATTTTCAGTGCGGTAAGGGTAGATACCAATACAATAAATCCGCTTCCCGTTACCCCTGCTGCTCCTTTTGAAGTCACCATCAATACACCTAATACTGTGATTTGCTGGCCCAATGATAAATCAACATGAAAAACCTGGCAGAGAAAAATTACAGCCATGGCCAGATAGATTGCCGTTCCATCAAGGTTAAAAGAATACCCGGTTGGAATCACCAGGCCCACTACCGATTTTTCGCAACCAAAAGCTTCCATTTTCTGCATCATACTCGGCAGCGCTGATTCTGACGAAGAAGTCCCCAAAACAATCAAAATTTCCTGGCGAATAAATTTCAGATACTTCCATAAACTGAAATGATAGTATCGGCAAATGCCGTTCAGGACGACAAAAATGAAAAGAATGCAGGTAAGGTAAACTGAGCCCATAAGCTTGGCCATACCCAGAATACTGCTTAAGCCATGCGTACCAATACTAAATGCCATTCCACCGAATGCGCCTATTGGCGCCAGACGCATAATCACTTTCATAATTTTGAACAGCACTTTCGAAATTTTATCAAAAGCATTCAGGACAGATGCACCTTCCCCTCCCAGTTTGTTCAGACCATAGCCAAAAAGAATGGCGAAGAGTAAAATCTGCAGAATATTTCCTTCGGCGAAGGCGGCGATCACATTATGCGGAATGATGTGCAGAAAGAATTCAGCCCAGTTCATTTCTTTGGCCTGTTCAGCGTAGCCGGCAACTTTTGTTGCGTCACCTCCTTGGGTAATCATCCCCGCTCCTGGTTTTAGCACATTGGCCACCAGTAATCCAATGGCAATGGCTACGGTGCTCACAATTTCAAAATACAGAAGTGCTTTACCTCCAACTCTTCCCACCTTCTTCATATCCCCCATATGTGCAATCCCCAACACAATGGTGAAGAAAATGATCGGGGCGATGAGCATACTAATGAGGTTGATAAAACCCTGACTAATAAGTTTAGCTGAAGGTGCAAAGCCCGGAAAATACGCGCCAACGATTATACCAATGGTAATCGCTACTAATACCTGGAACGTTAAATTGCTAAAGAGTGATTTCATCTTACTGTTTTGGAAATGAAATATAAAACATTTTTTCGTTTTGCGCTTTAATTTCGACTAAAAGGTTCATCATGATCAAAATGTTGATCGAGATCAAACACGTTTTTTACCATTTTTTTTCAAACCTCGCTTTATTATACAGTAATTCATATATTTAGCCAACCCAAACAAGCCAATTCATCCCTAATGTCAGTTTATAGCCTCACAGCGGAAAAAATATTGCTGCAAAAAATTGCTGATGGAGATGAATTAGCGTTTAAACACGTTTTTGAGTTATACAAAAACAAAATTTACTGTTTTGTGGTCAAATTTGTGCATTCTAAAGCTGACGCCGAAGAAATTGTTCAGGATACATTCTTTACAATATGGCAAAAAAAAGAAATGCTGCCTAATATCGAACACCCAAGAAATTATATTTACACCATCGTTAGAAACAAAACCTACGACTATCTGAACCAGGCGGCGAAAAATCAAAAAAACCTTTCACAGATCTGGGCCAATATGCAAACCGAAAGCAATCCGGTTGAAGAGCTCACTAATTTTAAAGATAGTGAGCTTCTTATTAAAAATGGCTTGGCTAATCTATCATTGCAAAAGCAACAGATTTTCAAAATGAGCCGTGTAGATGGTCTGAGCCATGAAGAAATTGCACAAGAGATGGGCTTGTCAAAAAGCAGGGTAAAAAACCTTATTGTGGATATCCTAAAATACCTTCGCCACTACCTTTCGAAGCACACGCTAAAGATCACTTTGGCAGGCTTCCTGGGCTACTTGCTTTCCTGATATTATTTATAATATTTATCCATGAATTGATGAATACCCTTGGCTATGTGCTTCACATACTCAGGCCGTTTACGATCATCCATTCTTACATCTGAATTAAATTCAAGCTGGATAGCCGAAAGCAGTCCTCCGAATTTAGAGCCATGCCTTGCCGTGTTATAGCCTCCGTTAAAATATTTACCATCCGGAAAGACCGTTTTGTCAGTCGGATTCGGTATAGATTTGCCCGGAACGGCCAATATTTGCTCATCACTAAGCAGTGTACCAAGCGCATATTTGCCTTTAACCAAATCAGTCATTGTTGCTTTGCCACCCTTCACCAGTGCTTTTACACTAGACTGATCAGCATACTGTTCCAGGTTATCTGATAAGAAATCCTTAGCCTTAAGCAATAACCCTACCTCAGTTCTTTGCGGCCTGTGCGCATTTCCATGTATATCAAGCAAAAGTCCCTCACCATTTTTTAATACCAGAACGCGGGCTGCATCAATATACTGGTGGAAAGCTTTCCATGCCAGTTCCGCGTTGCGGTCGCCTTGAGCCGCCAGTGACATACCCCTGTTGGCATCGAGTTTACTGCGGTGTAAATGGTTTAAAACGACATGCGGTCTCAAACCTGTTAAGCGTTTTATTTCATCAGCAAGTTCCATTGTAAGCTCCAGGGTTTTACTATCTGACACTGCTGAGAAGCTTTCTGTATCGCCATAGTCTTTTTCATCCTGTGTTGCGACATAGTCTTTGGTTCGTGTACGGATAAATTCAGGTTTTAAATTACCGCCATGCGGAGAAGTTAGTATCAATTTAGACTTTGAATCGCCGGGAATATACTCAATTGCCGTTGCATAGGCTCCACTGGAATCGGAAACTTTAAATATGTAACGCTGTCCGGGTACATACCGTAAAATGGTGTCTTGAACGCTTAACGTAGGTAATGCTTTCGCCGACTGGTTTATTGAGGCAATAGCGAACAAGCAAACAATGAGGTATGTCATTTTTTTGTACATCTTTTTGGGTCTGGGTTTTGACAATAGACTATTCGTTTACAGACAAGGACCGTTAAAAAATATTTTTTTGATAAATGCGGTCCTACGCTTCCGCATTTTGGTCTATGTTTTAAAGGCGCATTTTATGCCGTAACCAAACATGCCTGATAAAAACGATCGAATTAACGAGTTGCTCGATAAATATGTTCATAAAACCATCGGAGAAGATGATTTTATAGAATTGTTTCAATACATCAGCAAAGATGAATACAAACATGTTCTGGATGATTACATGAAACATTCAGACAAGCTTACACTTCCTGATGCAGATGTTCACCATGTGGACTGGCAACACATGTATAATAATATTGTAGACAAAAAAGAAAAGTCAAGAACAGCTATTGTAATTGACTTTGCGAAAAAAATAACCATCGCAGCATCATTAGTTGCCGTGGGTTATATTGCATACCATACCTATCTGGGTAAAAGCATCCAGCAAACCACAGGTAAAACGGTTAAAGCTGATTTAGCACCAGGAGGGAATAAAGCAATATTAAAGTTGGGAGATGGTACAGAAATCATTTTGAATGATGCCCAAAACGGAAAACTGTCACAGCAGGGCTCATCGGTTATCAATAAGGAGAATGAGGGATTAATTTCTTATGCCGCTAATGAGCGTAAAGAAACCAGGGTATTTACAAATGTACTGACAACCCCACGCGGAGGGCAATATCGCCTGGAATTACCGGATCATAGCCAGGTGTGGCTTAATGCCCAATCATCCATTACTTTCCCCACTGCTTTTACCGGTCAGTACCGGAAAGTGTCCGTTACCGGCGAGGTTTACTTCGAAGTGTCTAAAGATAAATCCAAACCCTTTATGGTAGAAAATCAAAATACTACCGTTGAAGTTCTGGGTACTCATTTCAATGTTAATGTTTATCCAAATGAGGTTCAGTCAGCAGTCACGCTGCTTGAGGGATCTGTAAGATTAAAAAACAACCACAGTTCAAGGATGCTCCAGCCTGGACAACAAGCAGTTTTCGAAGCAAACGGAAGTCAGATTCAACTTAGAAATGTTGATACTGAAAATGTCGTTGACTGGAAAAACGGCCTGTTTATATTCGAGGATGCAAATATTACCGAAGTGATGCGGCAGGTGGAAAGATGGTATGATGTAGATGTTAAATACGTCGGCAAAGTCCCTGCAATAAAATTCAATGGTATAGTAAGCCGCAACAACAATGTCTCAAAATTATTGAAATTTCTGCGGGCAGCAGGGAATATAGAATTTAACATCAACAACAAAACAATAGAAGTAAAGACTAATCAGCAGGCGAAAATGAAATAGATACAAGAGACTCAGATAGCAAAAAATCTACCCGGTTGCAGCCGGGAAGATTCGTTAAAGCTGCAAGCAGCAGTTTTGGGCTACAAAAATTTATCAACTTATCAATAAACCAAAACCAAAACAAACTTATGAAAGATTGTCTACAATCTCAAACGGGCACCCCCATGCCCAAACCAATTACAAAACTAGAAAGAACAAGTTATGCGTTTAGAGCTTTTTTGATCATGAAACTTACTGCGATAATCATTTTTTGCTTAGCACTGCAGGTTAGTGGAAGAACGATGGCACAAAAAATCACCCTTACGGCCAATAATGCTTCCTTAAAAACTATTTTTAAGGAAATCAGAAAGCAGACAGGCTACTTCTTCATCTACAGCAATGAGGTACTTGAAGAATCGAAACTGGTAAATGTGAATGTGAAAGATAAGCAATTGGAAGATTTGTTAAAAGAGATCTTCAGCAAACAACCACTCAGCTATTCAATTGAAGACAAGACCATTGTGATCAGTTTAAAAACCACCTCTACGGTACTTCGGGAGGATCGGATAATTACCGGTGTGGTGAGTAGTGCCGACGACAACACCACGCTGCCGGGTGTTTCAGTGCGTGTGAAGGGGAAAGTAACCGGCGTGATTACAAATTCAGATGGTAAATACAGCATCAATTTACCAGAGGGTGAAAACATACTGGTTTTTTCATATCTGGGATACACCACAAAAGAAGTTACAGTTAGTACAAACAGCACTTTAAATGTACAATTAGCAGTAGAAAATAAACAGCTCGAAGAGGTTGTTGTACAGGCTTATGGAACGGTAAGAAAAGGTGCACTAACCAATGCGGTTTCTACAATCAGTGCCAAAGAGCTGGAATCCAGACCAATTTCAAATCTGGCTACGGCACTTGTAGGTGCTGCTCCGGGTATTCAAACCACAACCGGAAGTGGCCAGCCAGGTGCCGGTCCAAGCGTTAGAGTTCGCGGCTTTGGTACTATAAACGGTGGTTCCGATCCTTTATATGTTGTAGACGGCGCACCGTATGAAGGCGCTTTAAATAACCTCAATCCTGATGATGTGGAGAGTATTTCCATACTCAAAGATGCTTCTGCGTCGGCCCTATATGGCGCCAGAGCCGCAAACGGCGTCATCCTTATCACCACCAAAAAAGGTAAAGATGGTGCAGCCAAATTAAGCTTCAAAACTACACAAGGATTAAACTCCAGAGGACTTTCTGACTACGAAAAAGTTGACGCTTACCAATATTATCCGCTCTTATGGGAATCCATGCGTAACAGCCTCGTTTCGGGAGGTGCAACCCTTGATGCCGCGAATACACAGGCATCGAATAACATTGTGGGTTCGCTGATTTCCAATCCTTTTAATGTGCCTGATAACCAGGTTGTACTCACTAACGGAACGATAAACCCTGCAGCATCGCTGATATATCCCGAAGATCTCGACTGGAAAGAGCAATTACGACGAACCGGACTAAGAAGTGAGTACAATGTAAACTATAGCGGCGCAAGCAACAAAAGTGATTTTTTCGGATCACTGGCCTATCTGAAAGATGAGGGTTATTCTGTTTTAACTGATTTTAACCGGTATAGCGGAAGGGTAAATATGAATACGCAAGTTAAAAAATGGATTAAAACAGGAATCAACCTCTCCGGTTCTGTACAGAAAACAAAAGTTGGCAACGAATCGAGCGGCATCTGGGAAAATCCGTTTTACACCGACCTGATTTTTGCGCCAATTTATGCTGTGCATAAACACAATACAGATGGAAGCTATATTTTAGATGCCTTAGGAAACCAGGTTTATGATGAAGGATATACAAGGCCTATTGCACCCGGAAGAAATGTACTTGCAGAAACTGAATATAATGAAAACTTTACCGAACGTAACTTTTTAAGTGGAAGAACGTTTGCAGAAATTTCTTTTTTAAAAAACTTTAAATTCACAACAAACTTCAGTTTAGACTTAAATAATTACAAGTTTAACGCGTTTGATAGTCCGATAATTGGCGACGGATTAACCTCCAATGGAAGAAGCAACCGTACCAATTCGACAACAAGAACGATCAATATCAATCAGCTCCTGAACTATAACCGGTCTTTTGGAGATCATAATGTCGATGTGCTGGGAGGTCACGAAGCCTACCAGCGCCGCTACGACTATAACTTTGGCAGTGCTGCCGGACAGATTGTTTCAGGTTCTACGGAGCTGAAAAATTTTGCCAATATCCTATCTCTCACTTCCTATCAGGATAATTACAGTATCGAATCATATTTTGGAAGGCTGCAATATGACTATGATGGAAGATATTTTGCATCCGCATCCTACCGTACTGATGGTTCTTCAAAATTCTCACCTGCGAACCGTTGGGGCAGTTTCTGGTCGGTAGGTGCAGGTTGGCAAATCAGTAAAGAAAAATTCTTCAAAGTAAGCTGGGTTGATAATTTGAAGTTACGTGCATCTTACGGACAGGTTGGTTCAGATGATCTGGGAAGCTATTATCTTTATCAGACTTTCTATGATACAGGTTTCAAAAACGGAAATGAGGCAGGAATCAAACAATCATTGATATTGGGAAATCAGGATATACAATGGGAATCAACCAACAGCATGGATATTGCTCTTGAGTTTGGTTTCTTAAAAAACCGTATTTCTGGTAACATTGAATATTTCAACCGTTATACTGATAATTTATTATTTAATGTTCAGCTGGCCTTATCATCAGGCTTAACCTCACAGAACCAGAATTTCGGTAGCTTATACAATCGCGGTGTTGAAATTCAGCTGGACGGAACACCAATCAAATCGAAAAACTTTAAATGGAATGTGGGTATAAACTGGACCACCTTTACCAACAAAATTTCAAAACTGCCTTACGATGAATTTATCGATGGCACAAAGAAATATATGGTTGGCCAGTCGCGTTACGACTATTGGTTGCGGGATTATTATGGGGTTGATCCGGATACCGGTGCTGAACTGTTCGTGGCTGGTCCGGCCGCAACAAGCACCAAAACAATGTCCGACGGAACTGTGGTAACCACCAGCGGAAGCAGTGCACTTTACCACTATGCTGGCTCGTCCATTCCCGACTTTTATGGATCCATCAACAATACCTTAACCTATAAAAACTTCTCACTGGATTTCAGGTTTATCTATCAGGTTGGCGGCAAATCATTCGACGGCGATTATCAATCATTAATGTACAATGGAACATATGGCAGAGCTTTACATGTGGATGCCCTGAACCGCTGGCAAAACCCCGGCGACGTGACCGATGTACCCAGAAGAACGATTGGGGGTACCATGTACGACAGTGACCGCTGGCTAGTTGACGCGTCTTATCTCTATCTAAGGGCGGCAAACTTCAATTATAATCTTCCAAAAGCCTTCACTAAAAAGCTATCCATAACCAATGCGCGGATTTTTGCTACCGGTGAAAACCTTTTTATGAAGTCGTACCGTAAAGGCTTTGACCCCTCACAGGCCTACAATGGAAACTCGAGCTATACTTATGCACCAAACCGTGTGATCTCCTTAGGTTTAAACGTAACGCTTTAAAAAAATAAACATGAAAAATTGTAAAATAACTTCAGTATTCATGCTTATCATAGCATTGTTTACTTCATGCAAAAAAGATTTCCTTGAAACTTTCCCTACCGATCAGGTAGCGCAAACCACAGCTTTTGAATCGATTGCCAATGCAAAACTCGCAGTAAACGGAATGTACCGATTAATGTATCTGCAAATCTCCAACCAGTCGCAGGATGCTCATGGTGCCATGATGCTCAATATGGATGCAATGGGTGAGGATTTTGTATGGTCAGGAAATACTTATACCTACTTTAAACCTGCTTTGAGGTGGGTAGATCACCGAAGTGCATCGAGTGCATTATCATCATTCCCATACATCCTGTATTACAGAATCAACAGTAATGCGAATATGATTATCGATAACATTGACAAAATAGATGGTGCGGCTAACGATAAGGCCGCCATTAAAGGGGAATGTTTAGCAGTGAGAGCCTGGTGCCACTTCAATCTTGTTCAGCTTTATGGCAAACGTTACGAGGCAGGAAAACAAAATACCCAGCCAGGTATCCCCATCATCATTTCAACAGATGGTGTGGATCAACCCAGGTCTAGTGTAGAAGCAGTATATGGTCAGATCAACAAAGACCTTGACGAGTCTGTGTCTTTATTGGAAACCGCAACGGCGAGATCGGCAAAAACACATGTGAATGTGAACGTTGCGAAGGGTTTTAAAGCAAGGGTAGCGCTCACCATGCAAAACTATACCACTGCGATTAAATATGCAAAAGAAGCCAGAACAGGATTTTCACTCATGACAAACAGCGATTACCTAAGTGGTTTTACGGTTATCTCAAATGCAGAATGGATGTGGGGAGCTAACCAGCTCGCCGATCAGGTGCCGACTTATGGGTCTTTCTATTCGTACGTATCAGGAAATTTCAATTCATCATGGAACAGACTTGAACCTAAAATGATTAATTCGGTGTTGTATGCCAAAATTGCGGCTACTGATATCCGTAAAAAATTGTGGTGGGATGGTACCACTGCAGATAAAGCAAACTTTCCTGGTGCTATTGATGCTGCTACAGGTACTGCTGCATCAGGTGTTAAAGTTATCAAATACATGCACAGGAAATTCAAGGTACAGGATGTTACCAGCCGGGCAGGAGATATTCCATTTATGAGGGTTGCCGAAATGTACCTGATTGAGGCTGAAGCGTTAGCACGGAGCGGACAGAACGCTGCTGCAGCTGCAGCCCTGTACCCTTTAGCTGTAAACAGAAACCCTGCTTACGTATTATCTACAAAAACCGGTTCGGCTTTGATTGAAGACATCATGGTACAACGCCGGATAGAATTATGGGGTGAAGGCTTCCGTTTTTACGATTTGAAACGTACGGATAGCGATATGGATAGAAATGGCATGGACAACCCAAGGGTGAGTACCTCAGTAACCTATACCGATATTGCTTATACCTTGTTTAAAGCCCGCGCATCTCAAAACAATCTTTGGGAATACAAAATTCCGCAAGATGAAATTGACGTTAACAAAGTCATCGGACCTGAAGATCAGAATCCATAATATCCCTAACCTAACAGGCCGCCCTGGCAGCCTGTTAGGTTAGTTTACTATTTATAAATACTCACCTCAATTCTACCATCAGCAGTAACCGCTCCGCGGTACATGCCTTCTGTATTAAAGGGCATGGTCATATTCCCTTTGGCATCCAGCGCAATTAAGCCACCATCTCCTCCCATTTCCCCTACCTTATCCAGCGCAATTTTCGAGGCCTCCGCTACAGACAAGTTTTTATATTCCATCAGGTCGGAAATGGTTTTGGCCACCACATTGCGGATATAAAATTCGCCCCAGCCCGTGCAGGATATTCCTGCGGTTTCATTGTTGCAGTAAGTACCTGCACCAATAATCGGGGCATCACCCACCCTGCCATATTTTTTGTTGGTCATACCGCCAGTTGAGGTACCAGCCGCCAGGTTACCCGCTTTATCCAGCGCTACACAACCCACAGTACCAAATTTGTAATCGTGATTTTTAGTACCAAAAAGTTCAGATTTTTTACTGCCATGATCCAATACTGCCTTAACCGAATCTTCTTTGATGGCTTTCTGCAAACCTTCCCAGCGATCTTTGGTCCAGAAATATTTAGGGTCGACAATCTCCAGGCCGACTTCTTTGGCAAATTGTTCCGCACCCGTTCCTACCATCATCACATGTTCAGATTTCTCCATTACCGCCCTTGCAGCTGATATCGGATTTTTAATGGTGGTAACGCCTGCGACCGATCCGGCCATCAGCGTTTTTCCATCCATTATTGCAGCATCAAGTTCGTTTCTTCCATCATGAGTGAATACGGCGCCTTTACCCGCGTTGAAGTGCGGATCATTTTCAAGAACGTGAATAGTGGCTTCAACTGCATCCAGACTATTTTTTCCAGCCTTAATCTTTGCATAACCTTCCTGAAGTGCCTGTGTGAGTACCGCGATATAGGTCGCTTCCTTTTCAGGGGTCATGTTCTTTTTTAGAATGGTACCCGCACCACCATGAATCACCATCACGTATTTTTGCTGTTGTGCAGAAAGGTTTCGTGCATACAGGGAGATCAGGATCAGGACAAATAGTTTAAGTGTTTTCATCTTCATTGTTTGAAGATGTTAAATTAAGAAAATCTGCCGGATAAACAGGATTACGCTTTGGCAATTCCTTCAGAAGAAAACTGAAGGTCGTAAAGTTTCTTGTAATAGCCATCAAGCTTCAGCAATTCCTGATGGGTGCCTTTCTCTTTAATCTCGCCCTTATCGAGCACAATGATCTGGTTGGCTTTTTGAATGGTCGACAACCGGTGTGCAATTACAATTGAAGTGCGTCCGTCCATCAGGTTGTCGATGGCTTTTTGAATCAGCAATTCTGTCTCCGTGTCTACAGAAGAAGTGGCCTCATCTAAAACCAAAATAGCCGGATTATGTACTAAAGCACGAATGAAAGAAATCAGCTGCGCCTGTCCGGCCGACAACGTTGCGCCTCTTTCCATCACATTGTACTGGTAACCTCCGGGTAAACGTTCAATAAAATCATGAGCACCAACCTTTTTGGCAGCGTCTACCACTTGTTCTATACCTATCTCCGGATTATTTAAAGTAATGTTATTCAGAATGGTATCAGAAAACAAAAACACATCCTGCAAAACAGTAGCAATATTGCTCCGCAGATAATCCAGATCGAAATTTTTTATCGCAATCTTATCTACGGTGATATCACCTTTTTCCACTTCATAAAAGCGATTGAGAATATTAATGGTTGAAGATTTTCCCGCTCCCGTAGCCCCAACCAGCGCAACCGTTTCACCGGCATTCACATGAAAAGTCAAATCCTTCAAAACATACTGATCGTCGTTATAGGCAAACCACACATTTTTGAAATCGATGTTTCCTTCCAGCCTTACTGGCTTTTCGGTGCCCTCGTTAATAGTGGTTTCATCCGTATCCAATACTTTAAAGACGCGTTCAGCACCAACCATTCCCATTTGCAGGGTATTAAACTTATCGGCCAGCTGACGAATGGGCGTATATACCATAGCCAGGTACAGGATAAACTGATTAATCAGCCCAGGTGTGATGGAACTGCTGAAAATACTCTTCCCCCCATACCAGATCAATAGCGCAAGCGACATGGCAGAGATCAGTTCCACTACCGGAAAAAATATGGAGTAATACCAGTTTGAGCGAATATTGGCATCACGGTAGCGCTTATTGATATTATAGAATTTCTTGTATTCCTGGCGCTCTCTGGCGAAATACTGAACAATGGAAACCCCTGTAATGTGCTCCTGTAAAAAGGTGTTCAGGTTGGTTACCTCACTCCTCACTTCCTGGAAAGCAACCTTTATGGATTTCTGAAACTTCCTGGTGGCAATAACGAGTAAGGGAACCGGAATAAGCACCACCAGCGTTACTTTCCAGTCGATATATAACATCCAGCCGACAACAGCTACTACCTGAAGTGAATCACCAATCATGGATATTAACCCTTCAGAAAATATATCAGCTATGGTCTCCAGATCAGATACCGTTCTGGTGATCAGTTGACCGATTGGCGTTTTATCGAAATATTTTAACCTCAGTCTTGTAATGTGGTTAAATACACTGATCCGCAAATCACGAATAACCGATTGTCCAAGCGTATTGGTTAGTAGGGTTTGACTGTATTGAATCAGGGTTTGCAAGATCAGTACGAAGCCCATCAAAAAAGTCATGCGCAACAAACCATCATAGTCGTTGGTAAAAATAAACTTATCAAGCGTATAGCCAATCAAAAATGGACGGATGGGCGATACCGCAGCAAGGAGGATCGTTAAAATAACCGACCAGATAAATACGGCACGATAAGGCTTCACATATTTGAAAATACGTTTAAGCAATCCTGAATTATATACGTCGCCTGTTACTGCCATGTTTTTTAGTTTTGAATGCGTGAATCTTAAAATCTATCATTCAATCACGTTATATACGGGTATTCAACCTTTACCAGATACAAACCGCAGGCGGGTACCGATTGTCCTGCATTGCTGCGGTTTCTGCTTTCGATGATTGTTTTAAAATCTTCCAGCCCGATTTCATGCTTCCCTATCCGAACCAGCGTTCCCATTATTGCCCTGACCATATTGCGTAAAAAACGATCGGCCTGTATGGTAAAAATTAAACTGCCATCCTTTTCTTCGAAAGATGCCTGCATGATTTTGCAGTTATTGGTAAAGGTTTGGGTATTGGATTTACTGAAACACGAAAAATCTGTATAATCAAACAATAAGGCTGCTGCCTGGTTCATCAAATCAACATCAAGTCTGTCCTTCACCAACCAGGAACGGTTAAGTTCAAAAGGGTCTTTTTCAAAATGTACATAATATTTATAAGCCCTTGATGTGGCGTCAAAACGTGCATGTGCATCATCGGCGACAGGAATAATGCTTTTTGCGGCAATCTGATAAGGGAGCATGGCATTGATCCCCGCTACAGCCAAAAGCACTTTCTCTTCCGGAATGTCTACCACATCAAAATGGGCATAAAAATCTGTAGCATGCACGCCCGTATCGGTTCTGCCGCAGCCCAGTGTTTCTACCGGCTGACGGTAGTAGGTAGACATGGCTTTATCCAGCAGTTCCTGTACCGTAACTGCATTGGGTTGAATTTGCCAGCCATGATATAGACTGCCATCGTAAGCGATTTGTATGAAATACCTTTTTTTACTCAAAGCGATGCAAAAATACTTTTTCCTTTTATTAGATAAGACTGTAAAATGGAATTAAATATATATTTGTACAATTTATTAAGTTAACATGATACAAAGAATACAATCCATCTGGCTTTTTTTAGCAACAATAGTTCTGATATTAATGCTGTTTTTACCCATCGCAACCAAAGAGGTAGCAGGTACTGAAACCGGCATATATACATCAGGTTTATATCAAACTGCAGTTGCAAAGGGTGCAGAAAACACTAAAATCGAATCTTTTTTACCCTTACTGATTACCAATTTTGCGGTAATTATCATCTGTTTTTTCAACATCTTCAACTTCAGAAAAAGAAGCTTTCAGAAACGTATTGCCATTGTGTCGATTGTGTTGGTTACAGGCTTTGCTTTCTGGTGCAGTGTTTACGCCAAAAAACTGCCTGAAGGTATTGAGGGTGCAAGTTTTGGTATTGGGGCATATCTTCCGGCGGTGGCCATATTGTTCATTGTTCTGGCCATTTTCGGGATCAATAAAGACGAAAGGTTGATTCGTTCTGCAGAAAGATTAAGGTAAATGAGGATCACGCGGTGGGCTCTAAAAGCGAACAATGCTTATTGTCAACCAATTAACAGAAAAAACTATTTACTTGATAATCTGTAAAATACCGATTATTAACCTTACCTTTGCGGCTCAATTAAAAAATAAAAAGACGAATGACAAACCCATTTCAATTATTGGGGATAAGTGATGACGTCGTTAATGCCGTAAAGGACCTTGGATTCGAAAATCCAACGCCTATTCAGGAGCAAAGTATTCCTGTACTGTTAGAAGGCACTAATGATTTTGTTGGTTTGGCCCAAACAGGAACAGGAAAAACAGCCGCATTTGGTTTGCCGCTGTTAGAACTAATCGATTTTAAAGTAAACAAACCACAGGCATTGATTTTATGCCCTACACGTGAGTTATGCTTGCAGATCGCTAACGACCTTAAAAACTTTTCTAAAAACGTTGCTAATGCCCACGTTGTTGCCGTTTATGGTGGCGCGAACATTATGCAACAGCTACGTGAAATACGCCAAGGCGTTCAAATCGTAGTGGCCACGCCCGGCCGTATGTTAGACATCATTGGCCGTAAAGCTATTGATTTCTCTAATGTCAAATATGTTGTGCTTGATGAAGCTGACGAGATGTTAAACATGGGTTTCCAGGATGACATCAACGACATTTTATCAACTACACCTGATGACAAAAAAACCTGGTTATTCTCGGCAACCATGCCGGCAGAAGTTCGCCGTATTGCTAAAAAATACATGAACGAGCCTGTTGAATTAACCATGGGCACTAAAAACACTGGTAACGTAAACATCGAACACGAATATTATATTGTTCGTGCCCGCGATAAATATGCGGCCTTAAAACGTATTGTAGATTTCAACCCTGAAATTTTTGCAGTAGTATTCTGTAAAACCAAACTGGATACACAGGATGTTGCTGAGCACTTAATCAAAGATGGTTACAATGCTGATGCTTTACACGGCGATTTATCGCAGCAACAACGTGATAAGGTGATGCAACGTTTCCGTGAGCGTAACATGCAGTTATTAATTGCTACAGATGTTGCTGCACGTGGTATTGATGTAAACAACGTAACACACGTAGTAAACTATTCTTTACCTGATGAAATTGAAAGTTATACCCACCGTTCTGGCCGTACCGGCCGTGCTGGTAAAACCGGTATCTCGATCTGTATCATCAACTCTAAAGAATTAGGAAAAATCCGTCAGTTAGAGCGTATCATTGGTAAACAATTTACCAAAGCTGAGCTTCCAACAGGATTTGATGTTTGTGAAAAACAATTATTCTCATTGGTACACAAAGTACATAATGTAGAAGTTAATGTGGAGCAAATTGATCAATACATTCCCCGCATTATGGATGAATTTAAAGATTTATCTAAAGAGGATGTAATTAAACGTTTTGCTTCATTAGAGTTTAACCGTTTCTTAGACTACTATTCTAAAGCACCTGATTTAAATGCAGCTGTTGGCGATGATCGTGGCGAAAGAGGTGAGCGTGGTGAAAGACGCGGACGTGGTAGCGAAGGTTACACCCGTTTATTCATCAACTTGGGTTCAGTAGATGAATTTACCCGCGGCGATATGTTATCATTTATCTGTAACAACGGAAAAATTGCTGGCAAAAGCGTTGGTAAAATCGACTTAAAAGGTGTTTTCTCTTTCTTTGAAGTAGAAGATGATGTTGCTGATAAAGTTTTCGAAGGGTTTAAATCTGTAGAATTCAATGGCCGTCAGGTTCGTATTGAGAAAAGCGGAGACGGTGGTCGTGGTGAAGGCGCTGGCGAAAGACGCGGTGGCGGAGAAAGACGTAGCGGTGGTTTCGGCGGTGAACGCAGAAGCGGCGGTGGCGGTGGTTTCCGTGGCGGCGACAGAAGATCATCTGGCGGTAGCGGCAGACGCGAAGGCGGAAGTCGTGAAGGCGGAAGTGCTGGCGGTGGTTTCAGAGATTTCTCAGGACGTAGCCGTGAGGATAAAGGTGGAAGCGGAAGCCGCAGAGAAGGCGGAAGCCGTGAAGGTGGCGAACGCCGCAAAAAATGGTAAATCACTAAACCAAATATTTTTAGAAGCCGTTTCTGTTTATTCAGAAGCGGCTTTTTTATTTGCATACAATAGTAACTCCGCCAGATTACGGGCTACGTTACGGTGAACTTGGCCATAATTTAGCCAAAAGTTACCCAGTCTTTAATCAGTCAACGACTGGGTAACTACTGGGTAAGCACTGGGTGAGCACTGGGTAAGCAGTGGGTATAGACAGAAGGATACTGCCGATCAGACTAAGCCACGACCGAATAACAAGACTTCATATTTATTTAACAATTGTAAAATAGTATGCCGGCTTTATTATTATCTGTAAATTGCACTACTTTCGCTAATTATGCAGGCAAAATACATCTCCTATCAGGAAACCGGTTCTTTTTCAAAACTCGTTCTTGATTATATTAATAACGAAGAAGCCCTGAAGGCATTTTATAGTTATCGTCCGGATATGGACGGCCTGGCGGAAGCAATTGAAAAAAGAAATTTCTTAGGCGATCGTAATATTCTGGTATCAGTGCTGAGAAATCAATACCAACATCTGCAACCAAATAAATCGGTAACCCGAAATATTGAGCTGCTGCTGGACCATAATACCTTTACCGTTACAACCGGTCACCAGCTAAATCTTTTTACTGGTCCGTTGTACTTCATTTATAAAATTGTTACGGCGATAAACCTGGCCATTGAGCTGAAAATAGCCCACCCTGATAAAAACTTTGTACCGGTTTACTGGATGGCTACTGAGGATCATGATTTTGAAGAAATCAATCACGTTAGCGTAGATGAAAAAAATATCAGCTGGATACAAAGCACGAATGGCGCTACCGGAAGGCTAAGCACCAAAACTGTAGCTGCAGCCGTTACCGCTTACAAAGGTTATTTAGGGATTTCGAAGAATGGCAAGCACATCGCTAAACTTGTAGAAAAAGCTTATCTCGAACACGATAACCTGGCTGATGCCACACGGTACCTGGTTAATAAATTATTCGAAAAATACGGGCTGGTTATTGTAAATGCCGATGAGCCATCACTTAAAAAGCTTTTTGCACCGATTATAGAAGCCGATATTATTGAGCATAACAGCGCAAAAAACATTGAGCAAAGCTCCGGGGAGCTGGAAAAGCTTGGCTATAAAACACAAGTTAACGGCAGGGATATTAATTTCTTTTATCTGAAGGAGAATTTACGGGAACGTTTAATTTTTGAAAACGGAAAGTATACGGTAAACCACACTGATATTTCTTTCACTGAAACGGAGCTTAAGGCAGAAATTCAGTTACATCCGGAGCGTTTTAGTCCGAATGTGGTGATGCGCCCGATGTATGAGGAAGTGATACTACCCAACATTGCCTATATAGGTGGTGGAGCTGAAGTTTCCTACTGGATGCAATTGAAAGCAAATTTCGACCATTATCAGGTCGACTTCCCTGTTTTACTGCTTCGGAATTCGGCCTTATTAATCGATAAACGCAGTGCGCAAAACCTCTACAGCCTGGGTTTTTGTCTGGAAGACATCTTCCTGCCTGTTGAAGAATTGAAAAATCTCTGGATCCGCAAAAATTCTACCGCCCAGCTTCTGCTGGCAGATGAAACTAGGGCAATTAACAGCATTTTCGATCAGATTAAACTGAATGCCTATAAGATCGACAAAACACTTTCGGTTTCAACAGATACGGCAAAGCAAAAAACGAATCACCTGCTGGCCAACCTGGAAAAGAAATTGTTCAGGGCAGAAAAACGCAAGCACGAAACCGCGCTAATACAAATTGAAAACGTTAAAAAGCGCCTTTTCCCTAATGGAACTATGCAGGAAAGGACAATGAACATTGCGCCGATGTATGTGAATTATGGCGAGGACTTCCTGTCGACCTGTATTGAAAAGTTTGAACCATTAGGTGGCGATTTTACGCTGCTTTTACCTTAAATAACACGTCATTGCGAGGCACGAAGCAATCTAATTTAGAGAGATTGCTTCGTGCCTCGCAATGACAACAAATAATATAAAATGAACTTCATCACCTTTACCGAATCCGAACTCAGAGCATTTACCCGTAACGTATTTAAAAAAATGGGCTGTTCTGATGAGCATGCAGATTTAGCAACCGATGTATTGGTTCGCTCCGATTTGAGGGGTATCGACTCTCATGGAGTGGCCCGTTTAAGCGGCTATATCCGCTTGTGGGAAAAGCAACGCATCAATGCTACACCAGACATCAGAATTGTTCATGAAACACCAACGACCGCAACAGTTGACGGAGATGCTGGGTTAGGACTTGTAGTTGCTCCCTTCGCCATGCAGATTGCCATAGAAAAGGCAGAGCAGTACGGTAGCGGATGGGTTTCGGTAAAGAATTCAAACCACTTTGGCATTGCCGGTTATCATGCTTTAATGGCGGTTGAAAAAGATATGATTGGCATCAGCATGACAAATGCCAGTCCGCTGGTTGCGCCAACCTATGCCAATGAAAGACTATTGGGCACTAACCCAATGTGTTATGCTTTCCCTGCAGGAAAATATCCTCCGGTGATTGTAGATATGGCTACGGCAGCGGCAGCAAATGGAAAACTTGAAATTGCACAAAGAGCAAACAAAAGTATCCCGGATGGCTGGGTACAGGATAAAAACGGAGAAAGTTCAACAGACCCGAATGAATTGAAAAACGGAGGATCACTGCTTCCTTTGGGCAGCGACAAAGACCATGGAAGCCATAAGGGCTATGGCTTAAGTGCAACAGTCGACATTTTATCGGCAGTACTCTCCGGCGCAAATTACGGTCCATGGGCACCCCCTTTTGTGGCTTTCCTGGAACCTTCAGCCAATCCGGTAGGTGAAGGTTTAGGGCACTTTTTAGGGGCAATGAGGGTAGACGGCTTCCGACCGGCACAAGACTTTAAGAATCACCTTGATAATTGGATAGAACGCTTTAAAAGCGCCAAAACTGTAGATGCAGATAAAACGGTTATCATCCCCGGAGAACCGGAACATCAGTTTGAGCAGGAAAGGAAAGCGAGCGGCATACCTTTAATCGATGTTGTAGTCAACGATCTGAATGACCTGGCTGCACGTTTAGGGATTGATAGCTTACAGGCATCTGCCTGAACTATGAATTAACGGATGAATAGCTGCAAGCTGCAACGATTCATCCGTTATTTTTTAATCAATATTATTTTTTTCCGGCGGCGAAGGAAAATGCCCATGCAACTTGTTCCTCATTGCCTGGTAAATCGATAGTGGTTACATCACCTGTTGTGGTCCACTTCAGTTTACGCTTACCGTTCAACAGGGTTATTACAGTACCTTTTTTAGGCGCATTTCCTTTCCAGCTGATTTGTTTCGGCTGTTTACTATCGATCAGAAAAATACCATAAATGGTATTTCCATCTTTGCTTTGGGTAAACCAAGTATTGCCGTCGTGGTAGTTTTTAGTGATGCGGGTATTATAAATGGATTCCCCGTTTACACTGGTCCACTTTCCAATTTCATTCAACCGGGCAACAGCACCTTCATCCAGGGTACCGTCGGGTTTCGGCCCAACACCCAGCAGTAAGCTACCGCCTTTGGCAACCACCTCAACCAATTTATGTACCACTTCTTTGGCAGGTTTATAGGGATCGTTTGGTACCCAGCCCCAGTTTCCGTTTAAGGTGAGGCAGCTTTCCCATGGATAGTCTAATTGCTTCTCGGGTATTTTCTGTTCCGGTGTCTGGTAGTTCTCGTACTGACCATGAACCGTTCTGTCGACCATGATTAAACCCGGCTGTGCCTTCCGGGCCATCTCTGCAATTTTAGGCATATCGATATCCTGGCTCCATTTCGGGATTGGCGCCCCCCATGAAAGTACTTCTTCATTTACAGAGGACAGCGGACGTACCCAGCCGCCATCGAGCCATAAAATATCAACACTGCCATAGTTGTTCATCAATTCCCCTATCTGGTTGTAGGTATATTTCTTGAACATGTTCCAGCGCCATCTATACTTGTCAATGTCGTAATTGTTATTTCTGTTGGGTGTAGCGTATTTATCCCACCAGTAATATTGCGTATGCCAATCTGGTTTGGAGAAATAAGCACCAATCATAAAGTTTTCTTTGCGGAAAGCATCAAATACATATTTGGCCACATCGCGTTTAGAATTACCGGAAAAGGGACCTTTGGCTATGCTGAAATCACTTTCTTTGGTATCGAACATGGCGAAACCATCGTGATGTTTTGTAGTGAAAACCATGTATTTCATACCGGCGGACTTACCTGCTTTGGCCCATTGCTCAGGGCTAAACTTTACCGGATTGAATTTTTCACTTAAACCCCAGTACCATTTCTTATAATCATCATATTTAATGGTCGTATCGCGTTCAATCCAGTCTTCCGAACAGATCGACCAGGATTCTATAATACCGGGAATGGCATACAGGCCCCAGTGTAAAATCATCCCGAATTTTTTATCCTGCCAGGTGTCCAGCTTTGCTTTTACCAGCGGATCGGTCGGTGCCTCATACTTTGAGGATTGTTGAATGATATCGTCTCTTTGGGCGAATAGGGTTTGCGAGCAGCTGATAAATAGAAGTAAGAGTAAAATGCGGATTTTCATGTGCTAATAATAATAAAAATCCCGGGTTTTCAGGCCGGGATTTAAGTATTGATGCTTATGGCATCCAGAATAGTTTTGTAGTCCTTGTATCTTTCGATTGTACTGCCTGGTAGTTGGCTGCATTGTAGGTTTTTTCAGCCGAAGGATAGATTAACCTAACTGGTGGGGTCGAATACCCACTAAGTTTTCCATCAGAAGGGAAAGTTAAAACCGGATATCCGGTGCGTCTGTACTCGGACCATGCTTCAGTCGACTGAAGAACACCAAAGTGGAGCCACTTCTGATTATAAATTAGTGAAAGCTTGTTCGCAGCTGAACCTGTATATGTTGCAGAAGATGTATTTACCCAGGTATCAATCTCCGAAGTAGGTGGAACCGCAACATTTACATAACCATTTCCCTGATTCAAATTATTCAGGTAGTGATAAAAAACTACTGACTGCCTTAACGCTTTATCATAGGCTATTTTTGCATTAGCCGATGTTCCCCATCTCTCGTAGGCTTCGGCTTTAAGGAAATTTACTTCTGACGAAGTAATCAAAATACCGGGCAATTTTGGGTTGATTAAAAATGTTGCAGAGTCTAAAACTGAATAATCGGCAAAATTCGCTTCCTGTTGAGCAGTGGTGAAGGTAACAGGCATCGCCTTATAGGTTGTATTAGGAACAAACACATCCTGGTTGTTCCGTTTTACCGTACGACCATACTTATCATAAATAACGGGAATCCGAGGGTCATTTGCAGGAAGCATTAATGTGTTCAACATATAATCTGTTGCATACCATGATCCTTCAAGAAATGCATCCTTTAACGTGCTCGTACTATTTGTTAGTGGCTGAAGTAAAATATCGGAGGTATTTGGAGCATACGTTACCGTATTTTCACCATCTACCAAAGGGAAATTAGTTCCATCAGCGAGCATGGCCAAGACAGCAGTTCTCGCAGTTGCCTCATCTGTTTTGGAAATACGCATCAACAACCGCAAACGCAATGAGTTGGCATATGCCGCCCATCTGCTCGTATTTCCCTGAAGCAAAATATCGGCTTTCGAAAAAGCAGCATTTGTTGCTGTAGATTTGAAATAAGTGCCCAAGGTTGCAAGATCTGCAATAAAAGAAGTATAAAGCGCCTTTTGTTCATCATACTTTGGCAATTTGATTGTATTGCTTACTTCCAGACTTCCAGCTTCCGAATACGGGATATCACCCCATAAATCGACCATTTTAGCCGCCTGCTCAATAAGCACTACTTTGGCAGCCTGCGTAATGATCTTCTGGGCGGCCTGATCTGCTGTTGGCAAAGAATTGAATTTTACTTCCATAGCTCTATACAGCGCCATCACTCCGCTACCATTTCCTCCTGTAGAGTAGAAATCATCCCAGTATTGCTGCGAATAAGAGTCGCTTTGCTGATAAACGGTGTTGCTGTTTGCAAAGTAAGAGGTTTGGGCGTACACGCCTGGCATCTGACTCAGGAACGTACGAACATTCCAATATTTAGCGGCAACCCTATCATTGTTGAGCATACCTGTGAACAACCCTGCAACACTTGCATCTTTTGCTTTTTCAGGATTTATATATTGTTCATCCAACGACTTTTTACAAGCTGTAATCATTGTAAAAGCCACTAGGAAAAAACTAACATTTATGAATATTTTTTTCATCTGAATATCTTTTATAATATTGAAAACTTAAATTTTCAAACAATTAGAAATTAGCGGTTAAAGAGAATCCGAAGTTTCTTGAGGCAGCTGTTGAGCCCACATCTACACCTTGCGACCACCATTTGTTACCTAGAGGTGCTTCAGGATCTAAATCCTTAAGTGTACGGTAGATGTAGAATAAATTACGTCCAATCAAAGAAAACCTCATGTTGGTGATGCTTAATTTTTTGGTGAAAGATGCAGGAATTTTATAACTCAAAACAACTTCCCTCATCTTCACATAATTATTTTTAAAGATTTCAGCTTCAGTAAGTGATCCCTCGCCCCAGTTATAGGTAGTCAGATAATAATCAGCAGCTGAAATCACTTTTGTATTCGTTGCACCGGTAGTTTCATTTACCCCCGTTAACAGTACGCCATCATTGTATGTTTTCCCACCAGAGGTGTAGGTCAAGCCGCCGCTTGCAGCATCTCTAAACTCCATTGAATTTTCGAGCATACCTGCGCCACGCATATATTTCAAATTCGGTGCGATCATACTGCCACCAATTCTATAATCGATCGTAAAATCTAAAGCAAAATTACCATAGCTGAAGGTATTAGAAAACCCACCTATCAACTTAGGCATGATATTCCCTGCCTTTACGTATGTAGTATTGTCCATCACATAATATCCGTCATCATTGATCAGGTAGTTACCACTCGCATCGGTTTTACGAGGTCGGATGTAAATATTACCAAGCTCCTCGCCCGCCTTAGCAACTATTTTAGCAGTTGATTGATCTGATTGGTAGAAGTTGATTTCGGTCATTCCTTCCATCAACGAAATCACCCTTGATTTATTAGACGAAAAATTGAATCGGGTATCCCAGCGAAATTTACCAGTAATAGGGACAGCGTTTATCGCTAATTCAAAACCTCTGCTTCCAATTTCTCCTACATTTACAATCTGGCTTTTTGCACCAACACTGCTGCTAACCGTTAACGGAACAATTTGATTTCTAACCTTGTTATCATAGTAACTTACGTCCAAACCTAATCTTCCTTTCAGGAAGCGTGTTTCCAAACCAAATTCTGCTTCGTGCTTTTTCTCCGGCATAAGCGAGTTGTTTCCGAACGCACTGGCGGTTAATAAGGACGGAACTGAACCATTAATGGTTTGTAATGAGCTTTGTGTATACACCACGTTAGCTTCGTAAATTGGAGGGGCATTACCTACCACACCGTAAGAAGCTCTCAATTTACCATAGTCCCAAAAACTTGGTAGTTTCCACAAATCACTAAACACAAAACCACCATTTAATGAGAAATAAGAATATTTGTTATTTTCAATCGGTAGAGTAGACACGTATTCCTGACGACCTGTTCCTTCTAAAAATAAGAAATCTTTATATGATAAGTTCAGAATACCCAAGTAAGCATATTTTAATTGCTCTTTACGTGTATCTGTAGTTTCTACTACCCCAAAAGAGTTACTTAATGAGAACCAGTTTTCAGAAACTAATCCGTCTTTAGTATTAGATCTTTGATCTTTATATTTTTCTTGTCTGCCTTGATAGCCACCACTCAGTGATAATGCGAAGTCTTTGCCAATTTTGTTTGAATAAGTTAACAATGCATCTCCATATAAGATAGCATATTGTCCTTGTGTGGTTGTATACCCTCCACTACTGGTTGTTCCATTCAGTGCAATCGGGTATTCATTGTATTGATTATTTTCTGTACGTAGTCCGGTATAATCATTTCCAATACGGCCTCTGAACTTCAGATTTTTCGCTACATCATAGTTCAGGGTAAAACTGGACATCAACCTGTTTTCATTTTCAACATAAGTATTTTTAAGCTGTTGCCAATAAAAGTCGAGCAAGTTTGTTGCCCTAATGTTGTATAAGAAAGGCTCGGGACGAGTCGTTTGATCGTAGGTTGCATATTTATATCCATTGCTAGTCTGGAACTTTTCCTTCATCAAGCTCATATCTTCTGCACGACTAAAAAACCCGCTGAACGAACCTAATACCTGTCCCAGTTGATATGGTCTGTTATTGGTAATGGTATTCACATAACTTACAATCACATCAGCAGATAATCTCGGAGCTAACTTAATGGTAGAATTCAGATTGAAGCTATTCTTAGCGCCAGTATTTCCAGGTTGCGTACCTTTATAATCTAATCTCGACGCTGAAAAACGATAGTTGACAAATTCATTCTGGTTTGAAATGGCAATGTTTGCATTTGAAGTATAACCAGTTTGATAAACATCTTTATAGTTATCTGGTTGGGGAGAATATGACCGGATAGATCCATCCCACCATCTTACTTGTTGCCCTTCCATTTTCGGACCGAAGTTAGCGTAAGCCCTGAAATAAGGACGATATCCTGATGGGGATGTTGCATCAGCAATCCACCCTTCTTCCGTTGCCCCGTTGGCTACGTTTGTAGCCCTGTCATAACCAGGACCATAAGTGTTCTGAAAATTTGGCAGGAAGGCTACCTCGTCCATTGATCCCTGATAATTGAAATCAATACCAAGGCCTTTTGCTTTCGAACCTTTTTTAGTAGTAATTACAACAACACCACTACCGGCATCTGAACCATATAATGCTGAAGCACTTGCTCCTTTCAGTATAGTCATGGATTCAATATCCGCCGGGTTGATATCCAGAATACCATTACCGCGAATACGCTGATCACCCCAATAATCATTATTATTTGCTCCAGCTGCACCGTTTTGCCCATCATTTCTGATCATTACCCCATCCACAACATATAATGGTTGTTGATTGTAACTAATAGAGTTTACGCCACGGATCTGCACGTTTACCGCACTACTCGCACCGCCAGGTGCCGTCGTAATTTTTACCCCTGCAGCTTTACCATACAGCGCAGATGCAAAGTTCGTATTACCGGCTTCGGTTAATTGTTTCGCCGTTACGGTACTCACCGCATATCCTAAAGACTTTTCCTGTCTTTTAATGCCTAAAGCTGTACTGACTACGCTCACTTCCTGAAGGTTGTTCGCACTTTCAGCTAAAGTAACTGTCAGGGTTGTTTTACCTGCAACCGGCAATTCCTGCCTGGTATACCCAATAGCTGAAAATACCAACACATCCGTTGGGTTTGCTGCGATTGAAAATTTACCAGAGCCGTCGGTTTGGGTAACTTTCGTAGTTCCCTTAACCGATACGCTTACTCCGGGCAGAATGCCGGAAGCGTCTTTCACGGTACCCGTGATGGTTTGTTGTGCATAAGCTGCTACTGTTAATACGGTTAGTAATAGCAAGCTTAAACATCTCATGTAGACTTTTTTCATGATTGTTTAGTTGTTTTGTAAAAGGTTATGTTGTTGGGAGATGTTAAGATTTTTAGTTGACTTTATACGCTCATATCTGGGTATTTTGGTTTGGTTTATATTGTTTCTTTGTTAATCCATTTGAAGATGTTCCATCATTAAACTTGCAGCGGCAAGCAATTCGGCGCCATCAGTGAGCGTAGAAACTTTGATTTCGGTTTGCTCGGCTATCCTTGCAATACAGAATTCATTGATAGCCTGTTGTATAGGTGGCAAAAGCATTCTTCCGGCCTTTGCGCCTCTTCCGCTTAGTACTATACACTCCGGGTTAAGGATATGGATGAGCGTTGCCAATCCTTTCCCCATTTGGAAAGCCGCCTTTGCAAGTATAGAAACCGCAGCAGGATCCTGCTGACTAACAGCCTCAAGGAAATGATCACTGGCATGTTTGGTTTTATCTGCAAATAATTTTTTCAGACTCGACTCAATACCTTGCGCAACGGCCTGCTCTGCTTTCTGTGTCATTACCAAAAGCGAGGTATCCAGTTGTATACAGCCTCTTTTACCACATGAACACAGGTTATTGCTTTCAGATAATGGAATATGGCTGAATTCACCGGCGTTCCCTCCGCTCCCGCGATACAACTTACCATTCAGGATCATGCCCAAACCTGTTCCCCACCCGATATTTACAATGAGTACATCAGTCATGTTTTGGGCCTCGCCAAAGTTTAACTCAGCCAGGGCAATTAAACTGGAGTCGTTATCGATGTAGACCGGCAGCTCAATCCCATTTTGCAGGTACTGCTGGATGGTTAGCCCATCGCCCACTTTCAGGTACGTGTGATTCACCCCTTCATCGGCATTTACAAATCCAGGCATTCCGATGCCAACGCCAAGAATAGCTTCTTTTTCTACACCCGATTTAACGATGCATTCCTTAATAAACGCTACCAGGTCACCAGCATTGCTTGTCTCGGCTGTCATGTCAAATTCCAACAGCTGAACTGGCATGATCATTTTATGCGACAGATTATAAATTGTTAACCTGGTGGTTAGCTGATCCATCGCAATGGCAATAATGTATTTCTTTAAATCGGGATTGATCAGAAACATTAAAGGACGTCGTCCGCCTGTTGAAGGCGCTAAGCCCTGCTCCATAACATACCCATCAGCAATCAGACTATTCACCACGGAGGTGACCAATGGCAAACTTTTATGCGTCAGCTTACTCAGATCAGTAAATGACAGCACCTTTTTGTAGTACAAATACTTGATAATGTCAGCTTTGAGCCGCTGACTTTTTTCTACAATGATGGACATAAAGTTTGTTGATTAATCAAACTTAATAATTTAATTTAAAACATCAATAAACTTTTTAATTTTTTATAAAAGATAATTTATGCAATGTTATGAAATAAGAAAGGCGAATAATCTTTCGATTATTCGCCTTTTCGTAATTTTTTATAGTATTTTCTTAGTGAATGCCCATGAAAAGCCTGCTCCACCTGATTTTATGCAGGAAAGAAGCAGTGCTATCCCAGCTCATCCATACGAAAAGAGCTTTACCCACGATATGGTCTTCAGGTACGAAACCCCAGTAACGTGAATCGGCTGAATTGTGACGGTTATCTCCCATCATCCAGTAATAATCCATCTTGAAAGTGTAGGTAGTAGCTGGCTTATCATTGATATACCAAACACCATTTACCTGTTCTACCTTGTTTCCCTCATAGGTCCTGATTGCTCTATAATATAAGGGCATGGTGGTACTGTCAATATTAACTGTCCATCCTTTCGACGGCACTTTAATAGGTCCGAAGTTATCTCTGTTCCAGGCGCGCTTAGGATCATGAGGGAATACACCTCCTGGTTCCGGCCCTACCGGATCGGGACTTAATTCAACCGATGCAACAAAGTCTAATGCCTTTAATTTTTCGACCATCTCTGGTGAAGCATTGGCGATGTAACTGTTCGCATCGCCTGCCTGCTGCATTGTTCCTGTTTCCAGTCCTATATCAGTAAGCATATTGATATTAAATTCAGTTGATTTGAAAGTAATGCGATAAGGCATCATCCCTGTATTTTTAAGTGGCTCGGGCTTGCTGTTTACTGCTGCAACACCATTGCTCATGGAAATGACATCTCCCGGAATGGCGATACACCTTTTGATAAAATTCTCCCGTTTATCCACTGGCCGGTCGACAATGGTGAAGGTACTTCTTACCTGCTCGCGACCCAGGTTGCGCACCAGGTTATAATAGCTGTCTTCCTGATTTTCTACTGCAACGGTATCTCCTTCAGGGAAGTTAAATACCACTACATCATTTCTTTTAATTTTCGATAATCCTGGCAAGCGATGGTATTTCCATTGCACGCCATCCCAATAGGCTTTAGTGGAAGTGGTAAGGGGCATGGTGTGATGTGCAAAAGGAAAAGCTACAGGTGTCATTGGTATACGTGCACCGTAATTTACCTTACTTACGAACAGGAAATCGCCGATTAGAAGCGAACGCTCCATTGATCCCGAAGGAATTGTGTAAGCCTCGATAAAAAACACCCTGATAATAGTGGCAGCAACAACCGCAAAAACAATTGCGTCTACCCACTCACGGGTTTTGGTTTTTTTCTTTTTAGGAGTGTCTTTCTTCCTTTGCCAGAATTTGTAATTCATATTTTTATTTGTTGGTTAACGGTAAATCCGGTAACTATTATCTGTATGTTATGGTTAACTGGTATATTCGTTAACCGGTTAACGGGTAATGAATGTCCTTCTTATTCAAATATATCAGTAATACTGAAAAATCCTTTTTTGTCTTTCACCCATTCTGCGGCAACTACTGCGCCTAATGCAAATCCGGCCCTGCTGTGTGCGGTATGCTTAATTTCAATATCATCCACTTCGCTGCTGTAAATTACGGTATGCGTACCCGGGATGTTCTCAATCCTATGCGATTCGATTAATAGCTGTTCTGTTTTCGGGAACACCTCTACATCTTTGCCAACCTCTTCATTTAACCATTCCGATTTACGCTCCACGTTATCAAGTATGCCTTCGGCCAGCGTAATTGCTGTACCACTTGGCGAATCGAGCTTTTGGGTGTGGTGAATTTCTTCTACCTGTACCTCATAGGCCGGATATTTATTCATCAGCTTCGCCAGTGTCTGGTTCAGTTTGAAGAATAAATTAACGCCAATACTGAAGTTAGACCCGTAAAGCAGGGTATTGTTACTGCTGTCGCAATCATTCTTCACTTCCTGAAGTTTTCCATACCAGCCGGTTGTACCTACAACAACGGGAACATTGGCATCAAAACAAGCATCGATATTACTTAAAACAGAATCCGGTGTACTAAAGTCTATGGCCACATCGGCAGACTTTAAGTTTTGCCGGGTTAACTCTTCCCGGTTATCAATTGATATTTTTAAAACGATTTCATGGCCGCGTTCAAGTGCAAATTTCTCAATAATCTGCCCCATTTTGCCATAACCTAAAAGCGCAATTTTCATAATATTAAAATGTTAAGGAAAGTTTTAAAGCTGGTGTAGCATTAAAACCATACATACTGTTAGAATTGATCATTGATGGCATCACCCTGAAGGTGAGGTTATCATCAATGTTAAAATAATGCAAACGTGCAGAAACGTAGGCATCAATAATATTGGCTGCATATAGCAATCCGTAAGAAAATAGTACAATCTGTGAGTTCCGCTTAGTGGTGCTTTTGGCAGATAGAATACCGGCGCTGGAAAAACCGGCGAGTGAAGGATTGGTATTATTTGGTCCTCCTGCGGCGAGAATTTCCCTGGCTTGTGCTTCCTGCAAATACATTTTGTAATCCTTACGATTCTGAATATACGATAAGGTTAACACAGTTGCCCCTCCATAAATTGCAGCGATTTTCCCGCCTGTGTACACCTTCTGCCAGAACTGACTTTTGCCTGCCCGGGTTCCGTAACCATCATTCAGAATCTGAATGTTGTACAACTGCCCCCAGCCGGGAATGATCATGGATCTGAAAACAGCCTTTCTTCCGGCAACCTTACCCGGATTAACGTACTTTGCCTTCATTGAATCCTGGCGTGACATTGGTTTTGCTGGCTTAGCAATCTCTGAAGAAGAGTTACGCTTTAACCTGGTGGTATCTGCGCTTTTCAATACAGTATCCTTTACCTGAGCAAATGCCAGATTTACACCAATACATGTAAATAACGAAACCAGTACTAAAAGCTTAATCCTCTGCATTACCAATCCAATAGCTCTAAAATCCTGTTCAGGTCATCATCGCTCATAAAAGGAATTTCAATTGCGCCTTTGCCATTCTGCGTTACTTTTAGCTTTACGCGGGTAGCGAATTTAGAAGCTAAATCATCCTGTAGTTTTTGGTATTGGAAAGATACTCCGGCAGACTTCGGTTTATCATCGGTTTTAACTGGTGCATGTTGTAAATTACGTACCAGTTCTTCCACTTTTCTTACAGATAAACCTTTCTCCAGGATTTCCTGGTGAATAAACAATTGTTTGTCTACACCATCCACGTTGATTAAGGCGCGTGCATGTCCCATTGAAATCCGCTGATCGCGGATGGATGCCTGAATCGCAGGCGGAAGTTTTAACAAACGAAGGTAGTTAGTTACAGTTGTTCTGTTTTTGCCAACGCGCTCTCCAAGTTGTTCTTGTTTCAGGCCTACCTCATCGATCATTCGCTGAAAACTTAAAGCGACCTCGATTGCATTCAGGTTTTCTCGTTGAATGTTCTCAATCAGTGCCATTTCCAGCATTTGCTGGTCGTTAGCACTCCGGATATAAGCCGGTATTTGCGTTAAACCAGCCAGCCTTGAAGCCCTGAATCTCCGTTCGCCCGATATTAACTGATATTTATTAGCACCCAGTTTTCTAACTGTGATGGGTTGGATAAGCCCCTGAACTTTGATTGAATCGGCCAGCTCATTTAAAGCAACCTGGTCAAACTCTGTTCTTGGCTGATATGGATTGGTTTCAACCTCATTTAAACTTACATGACTGATATTACCAATCTGCTCAGTTTCGCTCACTGCATTTACAGTTTGCTTTGGTGGATGAGTAGATTCGCTATCATCTAAAAGCGCACTTAAACCTCTACCTAAACCTGTTTTTCGCTGAAAAGATGTCATCTATAAATTATAATGTTGCTGTTCCTATATTTTCTTCTTCTCTCAACAAGCCGTTTTTCTTAACGATTTCGCGCGCAAGATTCAGGTAATTGATGGCTCCCTTGCAGTTTGCATCGTGCATAATTACCGAAACGCCATAACTTGGTGCCTCACTTAAACGGGTATTACGCTGAATGATGGTTTCGAAAACCAGCTCGTGAAAATGGGTTTTTACTTCTTCAACCACCTGGTTAGACAAGCGTAAACGCACATCGTACATGGTTAACAAAATTCCCTCTATTTCCAGTTCAGGATTTAAACGATTCTGAACAATCTTAATCGTATTTAACAATTTCCCTAGCCCTTCTAAAGCGAAATACTCGCACTGGACAGGAATGATAACAGAATCGGCTGCCGTTAAGGCATTTATCGTAATTAAACCCAGGGATGGAGAACAATCGATGATAATGAAATCGTATTGGTCTTTGATCTTTTCTAAAACCGCTTTCATTTTATATTCACGGTTATTGAGGTTGATCATCTCAATTTCGGCACCAACTAAATCAATGTGTGCGGGCAGTAAATCAAGGTTGGGCGTATCTGTTTTCTGAATAGCCTGTAAGGGGTCTATATCGTTGATGATACATTCATAGATACTATCTTTAATATTGCGGGGATCGAAGCCAATGCCTGAAGTTGAATTAGCCTGAGGATCAGCATCTACCAGTAAAGTTTTGTATTCAAGTACGGCTAAACTCGCAGCCAGGTTTATAGATGAAGTTGTTTTACCAACACCACCTTTTTGATTTGCTAATGCAATAATTTTGCTCATCTATCTATCCGAAATTTACTAAACGTTTGTAAGGGCGTTATTGGTTTATGCCTTTTTATCGGCAAAAAGTCCTATTTTTGCGCTGTTTACGCCCTTTTTCTCAATCAGCTAAGATACAAACTAAATGGCAATATCAGCAATAAGGGTATTTGCGTTTTAAACATCTTATTAACAATTATCAAATGATAACAATAATAGCCGCGACCAACAGACCCAATAGCAATACGCTAAAAATTGCTAAATATTACCAGCAGCAGCTTAAAAATAAAGGTGTAGAAGCAGGAGTATTCAACTTAGAGCACCTCCCTGCAGATGTTTTAAATACCGATATGTTCGGTAAACGCTCTGAGGCGTTCCAGAAAATCCAGGATATGATTTCAGAAACAGATAAGTTTCTTTTCATAATGCCTGAATATAACGGAAGCTATCCGGGCGTTTTAAAGGTGCTGATTGACGCCTGCAATTATCCTGATAGTTTTTACGATAAAAAAGCCGCACTTGTAGGCATTTCTTCAGGAAAGTATGGAAATATTCGTGGTGTAGATCATTTTACCGGCGTTTGTCATTATATCCATTTGCATGTTTTACCGCTGCGCCTGCACATTCCCAACATCAAAACTGAATTGGACGCCAGTGGGAACCTGATTAAAGAAGATACCATCCAATTTACAAACGAACAGATCGAAAAGTTCATCAGGTTTTAGGATGAGGCACATGCCTGAATGAGCTGTAAATCCCCTTTCGCTTAAACGATATAGGGTTCCATTTCTTTGTCGATGCTTTTGCGTAGCTCCATCAGCTTAATGGCATAGCCATGCATGGCGAGCTCTTTCTCCGTTTTAGGCTTAAACGCAGGAATGGTTTTGGGCTGTCCGTTATCATCTACGGCAACAAATACAATAATACAATGGGTATTTTTAACAAATTCTGACTGGCCAACAGGCTTGGAGTAGGCATCCACAGCGATGTGCATACTGGTTTTGCCGGTGTAAATGATGCGCGCTTCCATTTTTACGAGGTGCCCGATGTGTACGGGTTTAAAAAACCGGATCCCGCCGACATAAATCGTTACACAGTAGGAGTTGCTCCATTGCAGGGCACAGGCAAAAGCTGCCTGATCAATCCATTTCATCATCATCCCGCCATGCACCTTGCCCCCATAATTGACATCGGAAGGTTCGCTTAAGAACTGTAGTTCGATATGATTTTTTGGTTTTGCCATGATTGTTGATTCCCGCAGATTAAGGTGATTTACACAGAGTATTTTCCTGACAGCAATATGCAAAAATTATCATTTTTATTGAAACAGTTTATTTACCCTTACCTGAATGATTTTTTTCATCATACAGAAATCTGCGGAATTGGCGTAATCTGCGGGGCATAAACTTATTTTATAACTCCCGCAGATTAAAGTGATTTACGCAGATTATTTTGGTGACGGCGGCATGCAATTTTTTTTCATCATACAGAAAGCTACGGAACTAGCGTAATCTGCGGGATATAGATACTATTTTGCTATAATGCTGATCGCGTAACCTCCGCCAGGGGCGCAATTAAGTGTTAATTTTGTTTTGCTGGTCACTTCCATTTTGCGGATGGTATAGGCTTTGGGATTCGTTTCGTAGTGCGCATCCTTCGCATCCGCATAAATGGTTGCCGTATATTTTTTTCCGGCATCTAAAAAGCTGAAGTCGATTTTCGAGGTACGGGCAATTTCATCATTCGTGCGACCAACGAACCAGTTATTTTTTCCCTTGGCTTTACGGGCAAAAGTGATATAATCACCAGGTTCAGCTTCTAGAACTTTGGTATCATCCCAATCCACCGCAACATCTTTAATAAACTGAAAAGCATCCATGTATTTATTATAGGTTTCCGGTAAATCTGCAGCCATTTGTAAAGGGCTGTACATCGTAACATACAGGGCCAGCTGACGCGCCAGTGTACTGTGCACAAAAGAATTATTGTCGGGATTGTAAGCACTCACCCTGGTTTCGAAAATCCCGGGGGTATAATCCATCGGACCGCCAATTAGCCTGGTGAAAGGCAGAATGGTGGTATGATCGGTATTGTTGCCGCCAAAAGCCTCATATTCTGTACCACGGGCAGACTCATTGCCTATTAAATTCGGGTAGGTGCGGGCCAAACCTGTTGGGCGAACAGCTTCGTGGGCGTTCACCATAATTTTATATTCAGCAGCTTTCTGTATGGCATACAGATAATGGTTGTTTAACCACTGGCCATAGTGATGCTCGCCACGGGGAATCATGTTTCCTACATAACCGCTTTTAACCGCATCATAACCATTTGCTTTCATAAACTTATAAGCCGTATCCAGGTGCCGCTCATAATTACGTACCGACGAAGAAGTTTCGTGGTGCATGATCATTTTGATGCCTTTGCTCGCCGCGTAGCGGTGTAATTCCTGCACATCAAAATCAGGATAAGGCGTTACGAAATCAAAAACATAATCTTTTGTTTTGCCAAACCAGTCTTCCCAGCCTTCATTCCAGCCTTCAACCAAAACAGCATCCAGTCCGTTTTTGGCGGCAAAGTCAATATACTCTTTTACATGTGCAGTATTGGCAGCGTGCTTACCATTTGGCTTTGTTTTCGAATAATCAGTTACCCCTAACTGAACACTGGTTAAATCATTGTAGGCCCAGGTGCTTTTGCCGGTAATCATTTCCCACCAAACCCCTACGTATTTTGTTGGTTTGATCCACGATACATCTTTAAACCGGGTAGGTTCGTTAAGATTGTATGTCAGCTTTGACGTTAAGATATCACCAGCCTTATCGCTTACGATGATGGTTCTCCAGGGCGATAAACACGGCGCCTGCATATAACCCTTATCCCCTATTGCATCGGGTGTTAACCAGGATTCTAATACCATGTTTTTATCATCAAGGTTTAGCGACATTAAAGAATAGTTGATCAGCGCAGCTTCGTGGATGTTGATATACAAACCATCTTTGCTTTTCATCATCAAAGGGGTTTGCAAACCTGTTGGCGAGAAAGTTGTTTGCGATGCGTTGGGCGTTACGGCATCTTTCATTTTACCCCGCACTTCAGATAAATTTGAGGTTGTAGTGCTGTACTCCTGCGTATCATAATCACCTGGCAACCAGAATGCTTTATGATCGCCAGCTAAGGCAAACTGTGTTTTTTCTTCTTTAATAACGAAGTAATCAAGGTTTTTCTGCTCAGGAAATTCATACCTGAAGCCTAAACCGTCGTTGAACAATCGTAAACGAACAATGATATAGCGATTGCTTGCTTTTTGTGTAAGGGTTACCGCCAGTTCATTGTAATGGTTTACAATTTCCTTTACTTCTCCCCAAACCGGCTTCCAGGTTTCGTTAAAAGCGGTGGTTTTAGTATCGCTGATGGTAAAACCGTTGGTTAAATTTTTTCCATCTTTGAGCTCCAAACCAAGCTTACTGGTTTTGATAACATCTTTACCTTTATACTTCAAACTGTACGTTGGCACACCGCCTTCTGCTAAAGAAAAATTAGCGATCAGGTTGGCATCCGGTGATTTTAATTGCTGACCGGAAACGTTCCCGGAAATAAGCAAAAGGCAAATGAATGCCAGAAGGTTAGAGAGGTTAAGCACTTGGTTATTGTTTTTATTCACTTTATATAATTTAGGTATCATTCTTTTATTATAGCTATCATTATTAATCGAGGAGCAAAGTTTCATCATCATCATCAGTTAAGCTGAGCTGAATGCTGTCGCTTCCGGCAATTCCCTCAATGGAGCCACGGATATGGGTGGCGTTGAGTAAAACTTTTTCCAGCTGCTTCTCGCGTGCTTTCCAAAGGCGCTCCATGGCATCGCGTTCGCGTTGAATAGATAGTTTCATGCTCATAAAACCTTCGCGGATGGCTTTCCATTGCTCGGAGAATTCTGCTCCTGTTAAATAGTCGTAAAGCATGTGCATTTTATCCCCACGGTTTTCCTGCGATTTCATGGCAGTCGATAAACGCAGAATACCATCACGCAACACGTATGCAACTGCGTTTACTTCTTCAAACGAACAAATCCAAACGCCATCTTTCTGCCCAAAGCAATCCATGCCTTTGGGGTAACACTGACTAACAATTACAGCAACATCAACGCCCATGCTGCGCATGTCTTTTTTGAGTTTCTCAATCCAGTCGCCGCCAAAGTCTTTTGTGCGTTTGCTCTCGTAAATGATTTTTCCGCACTCCTGCCCAAACTGGTTGCGTACAACCTGCACACAATCGGCCCCGCGAACGCCCTTGCCTACTTCTTCTATTACATCGAAGGGAAAATTACTGCGAAGCAGTTCTTCCAGAATCAGCTCCTGTACCTCTCCCTGCAACTGCATGCTGCCTTGCTCCGCTTTTCGCTTCATCTCCTCCGCCAGTTTTTTCTGGTCATCGAGCTGTTTTTCCAGTTCCTTTAAACGCAACTGGTGTTCTGTATCTTTTATGCTGTTTTTCTCGGCTTCCTGTTTTCGGATCTGTTCTACCAGTTCATTCCGTTGCTCCTGCATTTTACGTTGCATGGACAACTCAAGCTCCTGTTCTTTTAACAGTAAACTTTCTTCCCGTTTTAAAAACTGTAATTCTTTTTCGCGGGCAAGCCTTAACTTTTCTGCGTTGTCTTTGGCAGAGCCTTCAAGCATTTGCAGTTTATTTTCATAATCTGAAGCGATACTTTTACGCAGATTCTCTTCTAAATCGCCTTTCAGCTTATTTTTTTCCTCAACAAGTCTGGCTTCAAAAGCTTTATGTTGCTGCTGTTTATCTGCTTCAAAAACCTGAAGTTTGCGCTGATACTCTTCGTCCTTCTGCCTGGCATAGGCAGCAGCCTTTTCTCTCAGCTCTTTTTTATAATCTTCAGCCATGGCTTCTTCCATTGGAAAAATATGGGAACAGTTCGGACATTTAATTTCAGTGGCCATAAATAGTGTTAGCTTCAGCAAAAAACTGAATTAAATACAAAGATATTAAAGCTTTTCAGGATTGCACAGACGAGTTTTGCACCTTTTACAAAACCTTCGAACGAACTTCATGTCCAACCGTTAAAAGTTTACTCACCGGGCATTTTGAAGCAATGTCTTCCAATCTTGTTTTTTGTTCATCGGTTAACTGGCCTGTACAGGTAATTTCTTCAAAAAAAACGGTTTCATTATTTTCTGTACCAATATTTACCTCAACCTCAATTTTATCAACCGGCCATTCTTTACGGTCGGCATACATTCTTAACGTAATGGCTACACATGATGCTAAAGAAGCCATCAAAAGGCCCTTGGGTGCAAATCCTTTGTGGGTGCCGCCTAATTCTACAGGCTCATCCACGATGATTTCATGTGAACCATTTGTAACTGAACAGGCATAGTGTTCTTTATTGATTGTTGCTTTTACCATTATCATTAATTTTTATAGTTCCAAATATTGTGGTTTATCGTCACATTTTGGGTAACATCCCTATCTTTTTTGAAATTCGGTAGGTGTATAATAAAACTTTCTATCCCCCGGGTTGTTGCACTTATAAAATACAAGATCATGAAGTACAGAAAGTTAATCGGAAAATATTTAACGCAGAAGTCGGATAATAACGTTCAGGTTGCGCTTGCCCTGGTAGCAGGTTTAGCAGCAGGTGCAGTAATCAGTGTATTATTTGCGCCAGACAGCGGTAGTGGCACAAGAGGGAAAATAGCAAAAGGCGCCAGAAACCTTGGATATGGTTTTCAAGACAAATACAACCTTTTAAGAGAGAAGGTCTTCGGAGTTGAGGCTTTTGAGGAAGATATTGTAGCGCAGGAGATCCCTCATTTCAAGCATAAGGTAGCGAAAAAACCTAAATCGGATATTAAAGAGATTCTGGAGCATGCGCATGAAAATGGTCAGGTTCAGGAGGGTCAGGGATAAGATTGAAACATTTTTTTAATTTTACAGGATAATATCTTTAAATGATCTTTATCCTGTCTAAAATTTTAATGTTTCTCATCAAACCCATTATATGGGTAGTTGCACTTTTAATCTGGGCAGCATTATCGAAGAAACATAAGCAACAAATTCTTTATGCTGCTGTTGGTTTACTGCTCTTTTTTTCGAATGGGGCGCTGCTTGGCACGGTGATGAATGCCTATGAAGCAGGATATCCTGAGAGAAGGCATTACGATGTTGGCATTGTGCTGGGGGGCTTTTCGGGGCTTAACAAACGGAACAATAAAATTGCTTTTTCGGAATCCGGCGACAGATTGTTTCAGGCCGTTTCGCTTTTTAAAAGTAAACAGATAGATAAAATATTAGTGGCCAGCGGTAATGCGAACCTATTAGATAACGAAGTCAAAGAAGCCGATCTCGTAATCAATTACTTAAAACTGATTGGTATACCTGATTCGGCTTTATTAGTTGAAAATCAAAGCAGGAATACTTTGGAAAATGCCAGAAACAGCATCGGGCTAATTGGGAAAGTAAAACCTGACGCGAAAATACTGGTGATTACAAGCGCCTGGCATATCCCCCGGGCGAAGATGATTTTCGACAGGCAATCAAAACATAAGATCGAATACTATCCAACAAACTTTGCCGGACCGGATCAGATTGATTTCGGCGACTTCTTTATACCCAGCGCCTCTGCGCTTGGTGGCTGGGAAATGATATTCAAGGAGTGGATAGGACTGGCAGTAGACCGTTTACGAAGTTAATCTTTGAGAATAGCTCACTATCCTTCAATAGCCTTCCAAAGCATGTCTTTTAATTCTGAGAGATTTTTTTGCGCTACCGACGATATAAAAATTGAAGGAACGGCAGGCAGATCCTGTTTCATTTCTGTCATCAGCTCTTCATCAAGCATATCAGATTTGGTAATGGCCAGCACATGAGGCTTCTGCATCAGCTCGGGATTATAGGATTGCAATTCACGTTTTAAAATTTCGTATTCTTCTTTTATGCTACGGCTGGTATCGGCAGGAACCATGAACAACAATACAGAATTACGTTCAATATGCCTTAAAAAGCGATATCCTAAACCCTTACCTTTCGAGGCACCTTCAATAATTCCGGGAATATCGGCCATTACGAAAGATTTGCCTCCACGGTAACTGACAATCCCCAAGTTGGGTACGATGGTGGTAAACGGATAATCTGCAATTTCGGGTTTTGCGGCAGAAACTACGGAAAGCAAGGTAGATTTGCCTGCATTCGGAAATCCTACCAGACCTACGTCAGCTAAAACTTTCAGTTCAAGGATATTCCAGATTTCTTTACCGGGTTCTCCTGGCTGTGCAAAACGAGGGGTTTGCTGTACTGAATTTTTGAAGTGGGCATTCCCCAGTCCGCCACGACCACCGGCAGTTAGCACTTTGGTTTCGCCATCTTTGGTGATTTCAAAAAGAACTTCACCGGTTTCGGCATCTTTGGCAATAGTGCCTAGTGGCACTTCGAGAATTTCATCCTCTCCCTGCTTACCCGATTTATGTGAACTTCCTCCGGCGCCACCATCCTGGGCAATAATGTGCTTGCGGTATTTTAAATGTAATAATGTCCAGATATGAATACTGCCTTTCACAATGATGTGACCGCCGCGACCGCCATCACCACCATCAGGTCCACCCATAGATGTTAAAATATCACGGTGTAAATGTGCAGAACCTGCCCCGCCCTTGCCAGAACGGCAACAAATCTTTACATAATCTACGAAATTCGAACCCTGAGACATATTACTTAATTATAAAATAAAAAATGGCGGAAAAAAATCTAAATCTTTTCCGCCATTAAACAAAAATTCAATTATTTAGAATTGATCGATTACAGCGCAAAGATCACTATAAACTTTTTCTATTTCACCAATTCCATTCACTTTTTTCAACTTCCCTTGCTCCTCATAATAAGGCAATACATGGATTGTTTTATCAAAGTATTCTGAAATACGTTTTTTCAACTTCTCCGCATCATCATCCGGACGGCCACTTACTTTGTGACGTTCAGCGATGCGTTTAGTCAGTTCGTCCTGATCTACATCCAGTGCAATTACACCGGCGATGTTACTGCCTTTACGCTCTAAAAATAAATCAAGTTCTTTTGCCTGAGGAACAGTACGCGGAAAACCATCGAATACAAATCCTTTTGCTTCAGGGTTTTTATCTACTTCTTCTTCAAGCATTGCGATTGTAATGGCGTCAGGTACCAATTCACCATCAGCTAACAATTGACTAACTTTTTTTCCTAATTCTGTTTCGCCTTTAACGTGTGCTCTAAAAAGATCGCCTGTTGAAACATGTACTAACTGATATTTTTCGATCAGTTTTTCAGATTGGGTGCCTTTACCCGCCCCTGGAGGGCCAAAGAGAACTAAATTAAGCATTAACGTGGTTTAGGTTGTCTTTAAAATTAAAAAAGCCTTATTCCTATGGCTTTAACTAAATAGAAAATCACACAATGTGTTGCCTTTCAAGGCTGCAAATATATAATTATTAATTTAGATGAGTTTTATAATTGACAATTTATTTGAAAACCGGGCAGTTTTAAAGAAAAGAGAATCATAAACTGATTCTCTTTCCGTATTTGCTTAAGGTATTAAATTTGATCGGCGTAACTGATCGAATAGCTGGTAAAATGCTTCTTCTGTATCCTTGAAAACCAGGAATCCAAGTTTTCTACTTTTCGACATGTCGGTCATGACTTCGATGGGTCTACCCAGATCAAGGTCGGTATGCCATGCAGAAGCCAGTCGTTTTAATTCTGTTTCTTTGAGATTGTATTTGCGTGCAATGCTTTTCCAGATTTCTCCATCATTGGCCATCTCTATTTCGAGCGGTTTAATGGTACCTTCGAAACCAACCGCCGTTACCCCGAAATATGCGGCCAGCTTGTTCCATAGCCTGCTCCAACGGAACACATCGCCATTCACTACATTGAAAGCTTCATTTTTTGCTCTTTCGGTAGTTGAAGCCCAGATTAGTTGATCTGCCAGCACATTGACGTCGGTTACATCTGACAGGCCATTCCATTGTGCTGAAGAGCCAGGCCACCTGAACTGTCGCCCTGTTTCTTTACAAATGGTTGCATAAACAGCCAGCGTGGTACCGAGATTCATGGCATTACCAACGGCCTGGCCAATTACAGTGTGTGGCCTGTGAATACTCCAGGTGAAACCATCGCGTGCAGCAGCGGCATACACTTCATCTTCCTGGGCGTAATAGAAGTTTTCGATTTCTAATCGTGGATGTTCCTCCCTTAAAGGCGTTTCCGGCAGGAAACCATCCTGAGCATAGGCTTCAAAAGGGCCTAAATAATGTTTCAGTCCGGTTACCAATGCCACATGCTGTACAGATTGGTGCACCGACAAAACATCAAGCAGGTTACGGACCATCATGCTGTTAACCCTGATGTTTTCTGCCTCGGTATCATTGCGCATCCAGGTGGTGATGTACACATGAGTGGGTTTGATATCTGCCAGGCTATTTTTTAAACCTTCAGGATCCAGGAGGTCGGCCGCAACAGGTTGCAGCCCCTCTATTTCCAGATTTGGTGTACGCGCTAACCCATAGGTATTCCATCCTTGTGAAATGAGTTTTATGGCCAGGTTACTACCTGCGATACCACTTGCACCTACTACTAATGCTATTTTATCCATACTATTTTTACTTAATTGCCACCCCTGCCTGAGCAGGTTGCCTTGTTAAAGATTTGTATACAAAAATAACGCTGCCAGTGCAGACGGCACTTGACCTGTGTCAACAAATACAGATGACATGGATCAATCGCCTATTAGATGAATGAAAACTTATATTTGCATAAAAACATTTCAAAAATGATCAACGTACTCTTCAGTCACATTGAAGAAAAAGTTTCCCTTAGCAACGAAGACAAGGTGCTGATAGCGGGCTTCTTTTCGCCCAAGAAACTAAGAAAAAGACAGTACCTGTTGCAGGAAGGTGAGATTTGTAAAAATCTTGTTTTCGTGGCGAAAGGTTTACTCAGAACCTACAACATCGATGATAAGGGCAGCGAACACATGAGTATTTTTGGCTGGGAAGGATGGTGGCTATCAGATTTCAACAGTTTTCTTACCGGCCAGCCAGCAGTTTTTAACATTGATGCCATTGAGGATTCAGAATTGCTGACGCTTTCGAGAAATGATTATGAGTCCCTCACACTGGCTGTACCGATTATGGATCGTTACTTCAGAATTTTATACCAGAACAGCCTGGTAACGAAAGAACGCCGGTTGATGAGCACCATCACACATAATGCAGAAGAACGTTATCTGCAATTGCTGGAGTCGAGCCCACAAATTACCGAAAGGATTCCACAAAACTTAATTGCTTCTTATCTGGGAATTGCTCCGGAAACACTTAGCAGGATTAAAAAAAACCTGCTTTCAAAAAACAGGTAATCAGGTTGATATCCCGATAAGCGTGGAAGGTTATCGCTTTGAGAAGTTGATGGTATTAAAATCAGAAGATATAAAAAAAGGACTTCAATTGAAGTCCTTTTGATGTGCACTTGTAGGGATTCGAACCCCAAACCTTCTCATCCGTAGTGAGATGCTCTATCCAATTGAGCTACAAATGCATTTCCGTATCGTTAACGGACTGCAAAGGTATAAACTGAGTTTTAAATTTCCAATTAAATTTTAAAAAAAATAACAGTTTTTATTTCGCAGTACACAAGTTAATTGGCCAGAACCTGGTTAATCTGCTTGAAGTCAGGCAATTCTTTTGCGTCTTCTAAAACTTCTGCATAAATAATTTTTCCTTCTTCATCAATCACGAAAGCAGCTCTTTTAGAAACACCCTTCAATCCGAACACGAATTCTGGATATAAAGCATCATAAACTTCAGATACATCTTTATTGAAATCAGATAACAGTGGGAACTGATAATGCTGTACTTCTTTAAATTTAGCCAGAGAAAATGGAGAATCGACAGAAATACCTAAAACCTGCGCATTGATACCTTCGTAATAACTGAAATTATCGCGCATGGTGCATAGCTGCTCCGTGCAGGTTCCTGTAAAGGCCATTGGAAAGAAGTGTATAATTACTTTTTTGCCTTTGAAAGCAGATAACGAAACTTCAGTTAAATCTGAACTGTATAATTTAAAATCCGGGGCCTGATCGCCAATTTGTAGTGACATATATTTATTATTAATTGTTTTATTATTAAACCTGCTGCCTGCCTTTCATTTGGTCATCGAGCATCTTCAACCCCTCTTCGAAACTATGCGGACTATAGCCTAAATCAGCAACCGCCTTATCCAGCACAAAACCTGTTCGCATCGGGCGCGTGGCAGATTGATTCAAAGTCTGCGAGCTGACTTCTGTAACGATTGAATGATCCAGAGTCCAATAATCGGCAACTTTTCGCACAATATCAGCAATACTCATGTAATCTTTACCCGAGATGTGGTAAACCCCTCCGGCGCTTTGTTCTGCAGCCAGCAGGCATGCTTCGGCCAGATCTTCAGCTAATGTGGGCATGCGCCACTGGTCGCTTACCACATTTACAGGCAGTCTTTTTTCCAAAGCACCTTTTGCCCAAAGCACGATATTGCTCCTGCTCATATCATTTGTAATTCCATAAACGAGAATCGTTCTGATGATTGTCCAGTGAATGTTAGACTTTTTAAGCGCCTGTTCAGCTAAAACTTTCGACTCACCATAATAGCTGAGCGGATTGACTTGATCATTTTCTTTATATGGACCAGCATCGCCATCGAACACGAAATCGGTACTTAGGTGTATCAGCTGTATATTGTTGGCTTCGCAAACCGATATTAATGTATTAACGGCCACAACATTTAACTGATAACAGCTTTCCTGATTGGCCTGAGCGGTATCGACGTTTGTCATCGCAGCGGTATGGATGATGGCATCGGGCTGATAAAGTGTTATAACATTTTTTACCTGTTCAGGATTTAAAATATCCATTTCAGCATACTGATATCCTGTACTGGATGGAAAGCGATTTTTACCTTTGGATGTGGCGACAAGCTTAACTCTTCCCCCGGCTATAACTTTTTCAGTTATTTTCTGCCCGAGTAAACCATTGCTTCCGGTTACCAAAATTGTTTTCAAAAAATTAAAATTTAAGTATGATGAAATGGTTAATTGTAATAGCTTTGTGACGAGATAATTCTCTCATATAGTATAGCCAAATATAATCATGAAGTTAACACTCCTCTCATTTTTTTTACTTTTAAGCCTGGCAGGGTCAGCCCAGGAGACATCATCGGCCGAAACAGGCATGAAGCGAAATAGTGTCTATGCCGAATTACTTGGGAATGGTGGTGTTTATTCCATTAACTACGACAGGATTTTTCAATTAAACAATCATTTAAAAATTGCGCCAAGGGTTGGTTTCTCTACGCTCCAAAATGTAATTATTGTCCCGGTTGAAGCGAACTTATTGATCAGCGGGAGCAGGACTTCTAAAAATTTCTTTGAAGGTGGTTTGGGCGTAACGATATTAAAACCCCTTAGTGGTTTTTCCGGTCAGCTGCTCACCATTAATGGTTACGATTATGATTTCAAAAATGAAGCGGTTAATACTCCGCTTATTGTGAGGGCAGGCTTCAGGCATCAAAAACCAACGGGAGGATTAATGTATAGAACAGGATTGTTGTTATTCACCGGTGAAGATTCGTTGCTGACTTTAGGCATTGGAATTGGTTACACTTTTTAATTCCGAATAATGTGTTTTAAATGCTTTAGAAACTGAAATTTTAAGGGTGTTTTTTGAGGCTAAACCACCACATAAAATCCCCTTAAAAAAACTTATAATATATATTTAAAATTTACTAATAATAACTTAACTTTGCCAACCGAATTGAGCCCCCTTTAAACAGCTTTAATTCATTGACTATAATAAATATACTCACAACAGATATGCCTAACTTAGGAAAAATAGCACAAATTATCGGCCCTGTGGTTGACGTTAGCTTTGCTAATGATGCCCATCTACCTAAAATTTTCGATGCGTTAGAGATAACGAAAGAAAATGGACAAAAAATTGTTTTAGAAGTTCAACAACACTTAGGTGAGGATCGCGTTCGTGCAATCTCGATGGACTCTACAGACGGTTTAGTTCGTGGAATGGACGTAGTTGACACTGGTGCTGCGATAAAAATGCCAGTTGGCGACCAGATTAAAGGTCGTTTATTTAATGTAGTTGGAGAAGCGATTGACGGTATCAACGCAGTTGATAAAACAGACGGTCGCCCTATCCATGCAACTCCTCCTAAGTTCGAAGATTTATCTACTGAAACTGAAGTACTTTTTACAGGTATTAAAGTAATTGATTTATTAGAGCCTTATGCAAAAGGTGGTAAAATTGGTTTATTCGGCGGTGCTGGTGTAGGTAAAACGGTATTAATCATGGAGCTGGTAAACAACATCGCCAAAGCTTATGCTGGTTTATCAGTATTTGCGGGTGTTGGTGAGCGTACTCGTGAGGGTAACGATTTACTTCGTGAGTTTATCGAGTCAGGTGTAATCAACTATGGTGACGATTTCTTACACTCAATGGAAAAAGGTGGATGGGATTTGAAAGCAGTTGATACTGAAAAATTAAAAGAATCAAAAGCAACATTGGTTTTCGGTCAGATGAACGAGCCTCCTGGTGCACGTGCACGTGTAGCACTATCAGGGTTAACGGTTGCAGAATATTTCCGTGACGGTGATGGTGAAGGCGCCGGAAAAGATATCCTTTTCTTCGTTGATAATATCTTCCGTTTTACTCAGGCAGGTTCTGAAGTATCAGCTTTATTAGGTCGTATGCCGTCAGCAGTAGGTTACCAACCAACACTGGCAACTGAAATGGGTTTAATGCAAGAGCGTATTACTTCAACCAAACGTGGATCAATTACATCAGTACAGGCAGTTTATGTTCCTGCGGATGATTTAACTGACCCTGCACCGGCAACAACATTTGCCCACTTAGATGCAACTACTGTACTTTCGCGTAAAATTGCTGAGTTAGGTATTTACCCTGCGGTAGATCCATTGGATTCTACTTCACGTATCCTTTCTCCTGCTGTTTTGGGTGATGAGCACTATAATACTGCACAACGTGTGAAAGAAACTTTACAACGTTATAAAGAATTACAGGATATCATTGCGATCTTAGGTATGGACGAATTATCTGAGGAAGATAAATTGGTGGTATCAAGAGCGCGTCGTGTACAACGTTTCTTATCTCAACCTTTCCACGTTGCTGAACAATTTACAGGCTTAAAAGGTGTATTGGTTGACATTAAAGATACCATCAAAGGATTTAACATGATCATGGATGGTGAGGTTGATGAGTATCCTGAAGCTGCATTTAACTTAGTTGGTAGCATTGAAGATGCAATCGAAAAAGGTAAAAAATTATTAGCAGAAGCGAACTAGTATTGAGATTTGAGTATCAGGTATCAAGGTTGAAAATGTAATCCTGATACTTGATACCAGCTACTTGATACTGAAATCTAAAAAGAATGAATTTAGAAATATTAACTCCAGATAAAAAAGTTTTCGAGGGTGAAGTAACAGCAGTTACGGTTCCTGGTACTTTAGGTTCGTTTCAGATCTTAAAAGACCACGCCCCTATCATCTCTACTTTAGAAGATGGAGAAGTTATTATCAAAGCAGGAAAAGCTGATGAACAACGCCTGTTTATTAAAGGTGGTGTAGTTGAAGCCATTCATAACAAGATTGTTGTTTTAGCAGAAGGTATTGCTTAAAATAAATAAAAGACTAATAATAAGCCTTTTCGATAATTTCGGAAAGGCTTTTTTGTTTACCAACCTGCTGAATGTATTAGCAATTTATCAAAAAGGAGGAGAGTGTAGTGTTGAAGGAAATTTTCGTGGCCAGCTATAGCGATTGTGTGAGAACAGGATAGGCATCACAGCGATTAAAAGGTATATCCATGACGTAATGATTCAGCGCCAAAAAACAGCCATAATTTTAAATTTTCAGTCCCGGAATCGGATTTCAGGAAGAAAAACATAAAATTTACAATGCACGCATAACAAACATACCGTATACCGTTTTGATATTTGGTCTACGGCCATCGGCATTAAATCACTAATTCCACTCTCAATAAGAATATAATTCTGAATGTAATCACAAAAAACAAATAATGTTCTTAATTCACTTTTTTCTGATTTCTCTTGCATATTAATGAACCAAAAACTAAATTGGTATTTATAAAGCAACGAAAAATAATGACAATTCAAAACAACACTTTTTTAAACAACACTTCTGCAATTGCAGCTGGAAATGTTGTGTTGTTATCTGTCATTATCCTGAACCTACTACTCCTGATTTTATGGGGCAAACAGCGGACGCAATTTAAATAGATATTAAAAACTAAATATACCTAAAGCGTCCTGATACAAACAGGACGCTTTTTTTAAATAACAAAACAGTGTATTATGAAATACTATAATTCTAATACGATTATTTATCTTGACGGACGGTTTGAAAAAGCGGTTGATAGCAGCACGGATTTATATGGCCAGTCATTACATTACGGATACGCTGCGTTTGAAGGTATAAGGGCGTATAAAACCCATAACGGAAACCGGATATTCAAAGCTGCTGCGCATTTTGATCGCTTAGAGCGTTCTTGTCAGCTGGCCAACATCCCATTCCCATGGGACAAACAGGAACTGATTAAGGAAACTTATAAGCTGCTCACATTAAATAAGCTTAAAGATGCCTATATCCGCCCACTGGTATTTTGTCACCCAAATATGAAATTGAATGAGCCAAGTGGTGTTTCCATTCTAATCTGTGCCTGGGACTGGGATGCCTATTCAGGAAATAAGCTGTTGAAGTTAACGATTTCAGACTACGAAAGGCCAAATCCTAAATCTGTTCCGATGGAGGCTAAATTAAGCGGAAGCTATGTGAATTCCATTTTGGCAACTACCGCAGCCAACATTAAAGGTTACGATGAGGCATTGCTTTTAGACATGCATGGATTTGTGGCAGAAGCATCTGGCGCGAATATCTTTATTGAAAAAGACGGAAAATTATATACGCCATCATTAGGCAACATACTGCCAGGCATTACAAGGGCTACGGTAAAAGAATTGTGTACGATACTGGATATCGAGTGCATTGAGAAAAAACTGACCGTAGAAGATTTAAGGCAAGCCGACAGTGCTTTCTTATGTGGAACGGCCACTGAAATCGCAGGGATTGCATCGATTGATGATATTATCTTTCGCTCTCTATGGCGGGAATCCATCGGTTACACCATTCAACGGGCTTACAAAAACCTGGTGCTTGAAAAGGTGAATTATGAAGTGATTATTTAGTATCAGAAAAAATTATCAGTTACTGAGCGGCGAGAATCAGAAGAAGGATTACACAGTCAATAACAACAACTAACAGAACCAGAATATACATTTTAAACAATGAGCGAATTAAACAAGTACAGTAAGACATTTACACAAGACCCTACTCAACCCGCCGCGCAAGCGATGCTTTACGGAATTGGATTAACTGATGCAGATATGGCAAAAGCACAGGTTGGTATTGCAAGTATGGGTTACGATGGCAACACCTGCAACATGCACCTTAACGACCTTGCAAAAGACGTTAAAGCGGGGGTCTGGAAAAATGATTTAGTGGGCTTGGTTTTTAACACCATTGGCGTAAGTGATGGAATGAGCAACGGTACTGACGGTATGCGCTATTCTTTGGTAAGCCGTGATGTAATTGCAGATAGTATTGAAACCATCTGCGGCGGACAATATTATGATGGGATTATCTCTATTCCCGGCTGTGATAAAAATATGCCCGGAGCCATTATGGCGATGGCCAGATTAGACCGTCCATCGATTATGGTTTACGGCGGTACAATTGCTCCCGGACATTATAAAGGAGAAGAATTAAACATTGTTTCGGCGTTCGAGGCTTTGGGTCAAAAAATCTGTGGTAATTTATCAGAAGAAGATTATCAGGGCATTATTAAACATACTTGTCCGGGCGCCGGCGCCTGTGGTGGGATGTACACCGCCAATACAATGGCATCGGCAATTGAGGCTTTAGGCATGAGTTTACCTTACTCATCTTCTAATCCTGCGGTAAGTCCGGAGAAAAAACAAGAGTGTTTGGATGCCGGCAAATACATCAAAGTTTTATTAGAGAAAGATATTAAGCCCTCTGATATCATGACGAGAAAAGCATTTGAGAATGCTATTCGTTCGATTATTATATTAGGCGGAAGTACCAATGCGGTGCTGCACTTCATCGCGATGGGTAAAGCAATCGGTGTTGAAATTACACAGGATGATTTCCAGAGAATGAGTGATGTAACGCCTGTTTTAGCTGATTTTAAACCAAGCGGAAAATATTTAATGCAGGATTTACACCAATATGGAGGTATTCCGGCAGTATTGAAATTTTTATTGAACGAAGGTTTATTACATGGCGATTGCTTAACCGTAACCGGAAAAACAGTTGCTGAAAACCTGGCTGATGTGAAATCGATTATGGATTACGATCAGAAAATTGTTCAAAAATTAAGTGAACCGATCAAAGCAACGGGTCACTTGCAAATTCTTTATGGAAATTTAGCAGAGAAAGGTTCTGTTGCGAAAATCAGCGGTAAGGAAGGTGAGAAATTTGAAGGCCCTGCGCGGGTATTTGATGGTGAGCATGATTTAATTGCTGGTATCTCAAGCGGTCGTGTTCAACCTGGCGATGTAATTGTAATCAAAAACTCTGGCCCTGTTGGTGCACCCGGTATGCCTGAAATGTTAAAGCCAACCTCGGCGATTATCGGTGCAGGTTTAGGAAAATCAGTTGCCTTGATTACTGATGGACGTTTTTCGGGTGGTACACACGGTTTTGTAGTGGGACATATTACTCCAGAATCTTATAAAGGCGGCCTAATTGGTTTGGTTGAAGACAATGATCCTATTTTAATCGATGCGGTGAACAACATCATCAGCTTACAGGTAAGCGAAGAAGTAATTGCAGAGCGCAGAGCGAAATATGTTCAGCCAGCACTAAAAGTTTCTAAAGGCGTTTTGTATAAATATGCTAAAACGGTATCAGACGCTGCAAGCGGCTGTGTAACCGATGAATATTAGTGTACCAATGTGATTTTTAGATATGAAGTCACAACTTAAAAAGTCATATTAGGAAATTAATCCATCATCGCAAATTGTGATGATATGAAAAGGGATGATCGGGAGCGGATTGGGTTTAAAATAAAAGAATAAGGAACCGCAAAAAAATAACTATGGAAACTGCACAAGATACAATTCAAGCGGAGGCACTAGCAGAAACCTCTAAAACATTATTCAAAGGAACCGGTTCACAGGTTCTTTTGAATGGATTAATTGAAGAAGGAGTAACCACCATCTTCGGTTATCCTGGCGGTGCAATCATGCCGATTTACGATGCATTATACGATTATGCAGACAAATTAGAGCACATTTTGGTTCGCCATGAGCAAGGTGGCATTCATGCTGCCCAAGGCTTTGCACGTACAAGTGGTAAAGTAGGTGTTTGTTTTGCTACCAGTGGGCCTGGTGCAACGAATCTGGTTACAGGTTTAGCTGATGCACAAATCGACAGCACGCCTTTGGTTTGTATCACTGGTCAGGTTTTTGCCCACTTGCTGGGTACCGATGCCTTCCAGGAAACTGATGTCATTAATATTACCACACCAGTAACCAAATGGAATTATCAGGTGACAGATGCTAAAGAAATCCCTGAGGTTTTAGCCAAGGCCTTCTACATTGCCAAAAGCGGTAGACCGGGTCCGGTTTTAATTGATATCACAAAAAATGCGCAGCTACAGGTTGAGGAATTTCCTGAATACGTTAAGTGTAACCATATCCGCTCCTATCGCCCGAAACCAAAAGTTAGGGTAGAATATATTCAGCAAGCTGCAGAATTAATCAATTCTGCAAAAAAACCTTTCGTATTATTCGGACAAGGTGTTGTTTTGGGCAGCGCTGAACAGGAATTTAAAAACTTTATAGAAAAAAGTGGCATTCCAGCTGCCTGGACAATTATGGGTGATGGTGCGATACCAACTTCACACCCCCTGAACGTGGGTATGCTCGGCATGCATGGTAACTATGGCCCAAATGTATTAACCAACGAGTGTGATGTTTTAATTGCGATCGGGATGCGTTTCGATGACCGTGTTACCGGTCGTTTAGACAAATACGCAAAACAGGCGAAAGTGATTCACCTGGATATTGACCCCGCCGAAATTGATAAAAATGTTAAGGCAGATGTCGGCGTATGGGGAGATTGCAAAGAAACACTTCCATTGCTAACCAATCTGGTTAATGCCGCTACGCATGAGGATTGGCTTGCCAAATTCAGAGATTACAATCAGCAGGAAATTGATCAGGTGATTACACCGGAACTTTATCCTGAAGGTGATGAAATGACCATGGGCGAAGTGTTACGCAACATTAACGAAATCTGCGGCGGCGATGCTGTAATTGTTACTGATGTTGGTCAGCACCAGATGGTAGCCTGCCGTTATGCCAAATTTAATAATACCCGTAGCAATATTACTTCGGGTGGATTAGGCACAATGGGTTTTGGTTTGCCTGCAGCAATTGGTGCCAAATACGGAGCGCCAAATAAAACGGTTATCGCGATCATTGGTGACGGCGGTTTCCAGATGACCCCGCAGGAATTAGGCACGATTATGCAGTTTGGTGCGGCTGTTAAAATTCTGATTTTAAATAACCGTTTCTTAGGGATGGTTCGCCAGTGGCAGCAGTTGTTCCATGATAAACGTTACTCGTTTGTTAACATCACAAGTCCTGATTTCGTCGCTTTAGCAAAATCTTACTATATCGAAGCAAGTAAAGTTGATGAACGTGCTAATTTGAGAAATGCATTAGAAACGATGATCAACCACGAAGGTTCTTATTTACTCGAGGTGATGGTAGGCAGAGAAAACAATGTTTTTCCAATGGTTCCTCAGGGAATGAGCGTAAGCGAGATCAGGTTGAAGTAAGCTGAAAGATTAAAGCCAAAAGAAATTATCATGAGTACTGAAAACACATTAGAACATAAAATAGCAAAAGCCGATTTCGAAGGTAAGCAGGAATATACCATTACGGTATATGCTGAAAACCGCATTGGTTTATTAAACAGAATCGCGATTATCTTTTCAAAAAGAAAAATCAATATCGAGAGTTTAAATACCTCTCCATCAGAAATTGATGGCATCCACCGTTTCAACATCGTGATAACCGAAAGTTACGATGTGGTGAGAAAATTGGCCCGCCAGATCGAGAAGCAGGTTGAGGTTTTAAAGGTATATTTCAACACCAACGAGGAAATCATCTGGCAGGAACTTGCCCTCTACAAAGTGTCGACAGACGAAATTGCTGAAAAAGTTACTGTAGAACGCTTACTGAGACAGTATGGTGCCAGTGCCGTAGTGATCCGTAAAGATTATACGGTGTTTGCAGTTACCGGACACCGAGAAGAGACAGATGCATTGGTTAAAGCGCTTGAGCCATATGAACTGATTGAATTTGTTCGCTCAGCAAGAGTGGCCATTATTAAAGATAGTGCAGGTTTCCACGAAAAACTAAAAGAATTTGAAGCTTTTGAACCGGGAGAAGAACTTATAGAAAATGAGTTTTTAGACAAAGGCGAGAAGATTTTTACGATGTAAGCAAACAGCATGGACGAGATATTTGAATTTATCATCAATTCACGTAAGGCATTTATACAACTGATCGATGGTTTGACTATCGGGCAACTGAATACGATACCCGATGGTTTTAACAACAACATCATCTGGAATTTTGGTCACATTGTAGTGAGTACTCAAACGCTATGTTATGTTCGTACCGGGCTTGTAGCTGATGCCAGTAATGTAAAGTTCAATGAGTTTTACAAAAAAGATACCCGACCTACATACACAGTTACTGAAACAGAAGTGGCTGAGCTAAAAGCAATAGCCCTGCAAAGTATCGACCAGATAAAAGAAGACTATGCAGCAGGGGTATTCAAGGCGATTACTCCTTTTTCTACCTCAACCTATGGTGTGGAGATGAAAAGCATAGAAGAAGTGCTGATCACCACTGTTGGGCATGACAATGTGCATTATGGCTATGCATGGGCACTAAAAAAAGTAATATAAATAAAACATAAACCGATAATAAATAGAAATTAACCAATAAAAACGATGTCAAATTATTTTAACACATTACCTCTTAGAGAAAAATTAAACCAGCTTGGTGTTTGCGATTTCATGGACAGCAATGAATTTTTAGACGGCGTTAGCGCACTAAAAGGCAAAAAACTGGTAATTGTAGGTTGCGGCGCGCAAGGCTTAAACCAGGGTTTAAATTTAAGAGATAGTGGTTTAGATGTAAGCTACACGTTGCGCAAAGAGGCGATTGAAGGTAAAAGGGATTCGTGGAAAAATGCAACCGAAAACAACTTCAATGTTGGCACTTACGAAGAATTAATTCCTGGTGCTGATGTGGTAATTAACCTTACACCAGATAAGCAACACACCACAGTTGTAAATGCCATTATGCCTTTAATGAAAGAAGGCGCTACATTATTATACTCTCACGGATTTAATATTGTGGAAGAAGGCATGCAGATCCGTAAAGATTTGACGGTAATTATGGTTGCGCCTAAATGCCCGGGAAGTGAAGTGAGAGCTGAATATGTTCGCGGTTTTGGTGTACCAACATTAATTGCTGTTCACCCTGAAAATGATCCTCAAGGTAAAGGACTGGCACAAGCAAAAGCTTATTGCGTAGGTACAGGGGGTCACAGAGCAGGTGTATTGAAATCATCTTTTGTGGCTGAGGTTAAATCAGATTTAATGGGCGAGCAAACTATCCTTTGCGGATTATTGCAAACAGGTTCGATCCTGTCTTTTGATAAAATGGTTGAAAAAGGAATCGATGCAGGCTATGCTTCTAAACTGGTTCAATATGGTGTTGAGGTAATTACTGAAGCTTTAAAGCAAGGTGGTATCACGGCAATGATGGATCGCTTAAGCAACGTGGCTAAAATTAAAGCCTTCGAAATCTCGGAAGAATTAAAAGACATTATGCGTCCGTTATTCCAAAAACATCAGGATGATATTATGAGCGGTGAATTTAGCCGTACCATGATGGAAGATTGGGCTGCCGGTGATAAAAACCTGTTAAAATGGAGAGCTGAAACCGGTGAAACTGCTTTTGAAAAAACGCCTGCAGGTGACGTTAAAATCGGAGAGCAAGAGTATTTTGACAACTACCTTTTAATGGTTGCTTTTGTACGTGCAGGTGTTGAGCTGGCTTTCGAAACTATGGTTCAGGCGGGTATCAAACCAGAGTCTGCTTATTACGAGTCGCTACACGAAACGCCACTTATTGCAAACACCATTGCCCGTAAAAAACTGTTCGAAATGAACCGTGTAATTTCTGATACTGCTGAGTATGGCTGTTACTTATTTGACCAGGCATGTAAACCTTTATTAGCTAATTTCATGACCAAAGTGGATACCGACTTAGTGGGTAAAAACTTTAACGAAGGTAAAGATGGCGCAGTAGATAACAGAAAGTTAATTGATGTTAACGAAGCAATCCGTTCGCATGAAGTAGAGCAGATTGGTGCTACTTTACGTAAAGCCATGACTGCAATGAAGGCAATTAAAACTGCATAATACACTTACAAACTCCGCAGGTTTTAAACCTGCGGGGTCTTATTAAACATAACAAAATGTCAAAAACATTAGTAGAAAAAATTTGGGATGCACACGTTGTAAAAAGTGAAGAAGGATTTCCTGATATTTTATACATTGATACGCACTTAATACACGAAGTAACTTCTCCGCAGGCTTTTGATGGTTTACGTAAACGCGGATTACCTGTTTTCCGCCCGCAGCAAACGGTTGCAACTGCCGATCATAACGTACCAACGCTGAACCAGCTACTTCCAATCAAGGAGGAACTTTCACGCTATCAGGTAGATATGCTAACCAAAAACTGTGCAGAATTTGGTATAGAACTTTACGGCTTAGGGCATCCTTTTCAGGGAATTGTTCACGTAATCGGCCCTGAACTGGGTATCACGCTACCAGGAAAAACCATGGTTTGCGGTGATAGCCATACTTCAACACACGGGGCTCTGGGCGCTATTGCTTTCGGTATCGGAACATCGCAGGTAGAGCAGGTTTTTGCAACGCAATGCTTATTGCAATCGAAACCTAAAACCATGAAAATTGAAGTAAATGGGGAACTTGGAAAAGGTGTTGGTGCAAAGGATATTATTTTATACATCATTGCCCAGATTTCTGCTGCCGGAGGTACAGGTTATTTCGTAGAATTTGCAGGTTCGGCAATCCGTAGCTTAAGCATGGAAGCCCGAATGACAGTTTGTAACATGAGTATTGAAATGGGTGCACGTGGTGGCTTAATTGCCCCTGATCAAACCACTTTCGAATACATTAAAGGACGGCAGTTTGCTCCGAAGGGTGAAGAATGGGATCAAGCCCTTGCCTACTGGAAAACATTGTATAGTGATGAAGATGCTAAATTCGATTCAGTATTAACTTTCGATGCGACTGATATTGCCCCCATGATTACCTATGGAACTAACCCTGGAATGGGTATCGGTATTGCTGATAAAGTACCTGCAACATTGGCTCAACCAACAACAGAACAGGTTTCATATAAGAAAGCACTGGATTACATGGGTTTCAACGACGATGAAAGTTTATTGGGCAAACCAGTTGACTATGTATTTATCGGAAGCTGTACGAACTCAAGGATTGAAGATTTACGTGCCGTTGCCGATTTTGTAAAAGGCAAACAAAAAGCAACTGGTGTTGAAGTTTGGATTGTACCTGGCTCTAAACAAGTTGAAGCGCAAGCTAAAGCCGAAGGCCTGGATAAAGTATTCGAAGCTTCAGGTTTTCAGCTCCGCGAACCAGGTTGTAGTGCTTGCTTGGGCATGAACGAGGATAAAATTCCGGCAGGAAAATATTGTGTTTCTACATCAAACAGAAACTTTGAAGGACGACAAGGCCCTAATGCACGTACGATGCTTGCAAGTCCGTTAACCGCAGCTGCTGCTGCCGTTACAGGTAGAATTACAGATGTAAGGGAATTATTGGAAAAAGTTTAAGTAAACCTTTATTGCGAGGCACGAAACAATCCATTGCGAAGATTGCTTCGTGCCTCGCAATGAGGGACATTAAATATGGTTTTAGAAGTTGCAGTATTAAATATTAAAAAAGGATTATCGGCCGATTTTGAAATCGCTTTTAACGAGGCGCAAAAAATCATTTCTTCGATGGATGGATATATTTCTCATGAGTTGAAAAAATGTATGGAAGAAGTTGATAAGTATATCCTGCTAGTAAATTGGGAAACACTCCAAGCGCATACGGAAGGCTTTAGAGATTCCGCAGAATACCAAAACTGGAAAAGCTTACTACATCATTTTTATGAACCTTTTCCCGTTGTTGAACATTATGTCTCGGTAGAAGGTTAAAAATGTAAACAGACGAAATGGAAACATTACAGGAAATACAAAATCAGTTTAATGCAGTATCAGAAAAATACGACAGGCAAAGGCGTTTTCTTATCCCTTGCTTCAACGACTTTTATGCCGCTGCACTAACCTTATCGCAAGAGGTTTCTGATGTAAGAACCATTTTGGATGTAGGTGCCGGAACAGGTTTAATGAGTGCGTTTTTTAATGAGAAATATCCTCATGCCCAAATCACACTGGTTGATATTTCTTCGGCAATGCTAAAAAAAGCAGAGGAACGTTTTGAAGGAAATGAAAATATCAGCTTTTTGAATGCAGACTTTGCTAATGTTGATTTACCTGAAAATCATTATGACCTGGTAGTTTCAGGGTTAGCGATTCATCATCTGCCGAACGAATTGAAACAACAGCTTTTTCGCAAAATTATGAAGACACTTAAACCGGGCGGCTGGTTCATCAATGCCGACCAGGTATTGGGCCAAACGGAATTAGCAGAAAAGATTTATACGGAAAACTGGAAAAATCATGTGCAGCAGAATCCGAATTTAACAGAAGAAGAAAAACAAAGTGCCTTTGAGCGGATCAAAGTAGACATTATGGCTCCACTGAAACTTCAATTGGAATGGCTTGAAAGTGCAGGGCTACAAAATGCAAACTGCTATTACCAGTATTACAATTTCGTAGTTTTTGCTGCAAATAAATAAAAAATAAGGCGGTATAATGGTTGTTGATACCTGATAACCGCTAATTGATACTAATTAAAATGAGAAAGTTCACAAAATTAACATCGGCAGTAGTGCCTTTAAACATAGAGAACATCGATACCGATCAGATTATTCCTGCACGGTTTTTAAAAGCGACAACGCGTGAGGGTTTCGGTGAGAATCTTTTTCGCGACTGGCGTTATAATGGTGATAACACGCCAAAACAAGAGTTTGTACTGAATAACCCAACCTATAGCGGAAAAGTACTGGTTGCGGGTAAAAACTTCGGTTGTGGAAGTAGCCGTGAGCACGCAGCATGGGCCATTCAGGATGCCGGATTTGATGTTGTAATCAGTAGTTTCTTTGCTGATATTTTTAAAGGTAATGCATTAAACAATGGTTTATTACCGATTCAGGTGAGTGATGAGTTTTTAGCTCAGATCTTTAAAGCCGTTGAAGCCAATGCTAACTCTCCTTTAGAAGTTGACCTGGAAAACCAGACCGTTACTATTGTTGAAACCGGAAAACAGGAGGCTTTTGAAATTAATCCATATAAAAAATCTTGTTTGATTAATGGTTACGATGACATTGATTTTATTTTGGCGCAAACCAAATTAATTGAGGAATTCGAAAAAAACTAAAGATTAAAGGGTGAAAGCCTTCGGTAAAAAGCCATAACAATGATTTAAAAACAATCCAGCTTACATGTATTAAGGTTCCTAAGGTGGTAAAAAAACAAATGAAAGAGAGTTTCGTCAGCATAAAACATTTAAACCTAAAATACCGTGAGAAACCGGTGTTAAGTGATTTGAACTGGTCTGTAAATGCAGGCGAGCAATATGTTTTATTTGGTGAAAGCGGTAGCGGAAAAACATCACTGGCAAAAATAATAGCAGGCTTACAAAGTGCAGCTGGTCAGGTAGAAATCAAATATGCCGCCGGTAGCCATTTGCCTGCCGAAGTTTTATTTGTTGAAAGCTGGTACCAGTTCAAAAACCTTGAAGGTGTAGCCAACTTTTATTACCAGCAACGATACACCAGCCAGCAGGCTAAAGATACCCTTACTGTCCATGCCGAGTTAGTGAGTTATGGAAAAGAAAAAGGGCTTCATTTCGATCAGGTTGAACCTATACTCGAAGCTTTAAAGTTTTCATCTTTCGCAAGTTCGCAGTTAATCGAATTGTCTAGCGGCGAGCATAAAAAATTACAACTGGTAAAAGCTTTGTGGTTAAAGCCACAATTGTTAATCATCGACCAGCCCTATACCGGCTTAGATGTATCATCCCGCAAAAATCTAAACCATCTTTTAAACAAAATTTCGGAAGAAGGTGTTCAGCTGATCTTAATTAGCAACGACGATGAACTACCATCACTTATTAACCGATATGCCGAAATAAAAAACGGACAGATGGTCGTTTCTGATTACAAGGAACGCTTGCCAGCTGTTGTTGAAAGACCTTCAAAAGAAATTCCTGATTTCCTGAAAGAATCTCCGGTTTATTCATCAACGAATATTGTTAAAATGGTTGATGTCAACATCAGCTATGGGGAGAAACAGGTATTAAAAAATATCAACTGGGAAGTTAATGCCGGTGAAAAATGGTTGCTGGAGGGCCATAACGGTTCAGGTAAATCAACTTTGTTAAGCCTTGTAAACGGAGATCATCCACAATCTTATGCCAACGAACTTTATCTGTTTGGAAACAGGAGGGGAAGTGGCGAAAGCATTTGGGATATCAAACAACATATCGGTTTAATTTCACCAGAATTTCACTGGTATTTTGATGCCTCAGCAACGGTTTGGCAAAGTATTGCATCTGGCTTTTATGATACGGTAGGATTATTTCAACAGTTGCCCTATTCAAAAAGCGAACAGGTTGATGAACTGATAGAATATTTTGGCTTAACGGCAAACAAAAATGAGCTGCTAACCTCACTCCCATTGGGAAAACAGCGCCTGGTTTTATTGGCAAGGACAATTATTAAAAATCCTGAATTGCTCATTCTTGACGAGCCCTGCCAGGGATTAGACCAACAGCAAACACAATACTTCAACCAGCTGATTGATGAGCTTTGCGGCAACGGTATGACTTTAATTTACGTTGGCCATTTTGAATCGCAGCTGCCAACCTGCATAGAAAAAAGAATATTATTAGAAAAAGGCGAGGTAAAAGTCGTCGAAAGTTTAAATATAGAAATAGTAAGCTAACAAAACAGCCACGAAAGCACAAAATACACGGAATAAATTTTTCCTAATTTCTGAGTTTCCGTGGCAAATGATTAGCTGAAAAACAATAGATTACAATGAAGAAGAACATTTTAGTAATACCTGGCGACGGTATCGGCCCTGAAGTTACCACATGGGGAAAAGCAGCATTAGAGAAAATTGCCGAAATTTTCGGACACGAATTTACGTTTGACGAAGCTTTAATGGGCCATGCAGCCATTGAAGTTACCGGCGAGCCCCTACCAGATGAGACCCTGGAAAAAGCAAGAAAGAGCGATGCCATCCTTTTTGGTGCTATCGGCCATGCCAAATATGACAATGATCCAAGTTTGAAAGTTAGACCGGAACAAGGTTTATTAAAAATCCGCAAGGAACTTGGTTTATTTGCCAATCTCCGCCCAATATTACTATTTGATGAACTTCTTCAGGCATCCAGCATTAAACCCGAAATTTTAAGAGGAACCGATATTCTGTTCTTTCGCGAATTAACAGGCGATGTTTACTTCGGCGAAAAATCACGCTCAGACGATAGAAATACAGCATCCGATCTGATGATCTACCACCGTTACGAAGTGGAGCGTATTGCACACAAAGCTTATCAGGCTGCTCAACAACGCAGTAAAAGATTATGTTCTGTAGATAAGGCAAATGTTCTGGAAAGTTCGCGCTTATGGCGTGAAACCGTTCAGGAAATTGCAAAGCAATATCCTGATGTGGAAACAGAGCATATGTTTATCGATAATGCGGCGATGCAGCTAATCAAAAATCCAAAGAAATTTGATGTGGTTTTAACAGCCAATCTCTTTGGCGACATTCTTACCGACGAGGCTTCTCAGATTGCTGGTTCAATGGGTATGTTAGCATCCGCATCAGTTGGTGAAAGCACAGGTTTCTTTGAGCCTATTCACGGTTCTGCACATGATATTACAGGAAAAGACCTGGCTAATCCATTAGCCTCTATCCTATCAGCAGCATTGATGCTGGAAATTGGTTTTGGATTGCAGGAAGAAGCCAAATTATTGGTTGACACGGTAGATGCTGTGTTGAAAGATGGTTTCAGAACCCATGATATTGCTGACCAAAGCACTAACCGTTTTAAAGTTTTAGGCACTGCCGAAATGGGTAAATTGGTATTAAAATTCTTAAGTCAAAAAATTAATCAATCCTAAATAACAGATTATGATTCACGATCCGAACAAAGTTTATATTTTCGACACGACCTTACGTGACGGTGAGCAGGTACCAGGCTGCCAGTTAGATACAAAACAGAAAATTGAAATCGCTAAATCACTCGAGCTTTTAGGTGTTGATGTGATTGAGGCCGGCTTCCCTGTTTCAAGTCCGGGCGACTTCAACAGTGTAATAGAACTATCGAAAGCAGTTAATCATCCTATTATCTGTGCTTTAACCCGTGCAAATAAAAACGATATCGATGTTGCTGCCGATGCTTTACGTTACGCCAAAAGACCCCGTATCCATACAGGGATAGGTTCTTCCGATTTCCACATTAAGCATAAATTCAACTCTACCCGCGAGGAGATCTTAGAACGTGCCGTTGACGCGGTTAAATATGCCAAAAAGTATGTTGAAGATATTGAGTTTTATGCAGAAGATGCCGGTCGTGCCGATATTGAGTTTTTAGCCAAAATGGTGGAGGCCGTGATCGCAGCAGGTGCAACAGTAGTGAACATTCCAGATACTAATGGCTATTGCCTGCCAGATCAATACGGTTCGAAAATCCTTTATCTGAAAGAGAATGTAAAAAATATTGATAACGCCATTATATCTGTTCACTGCCACAATGATTTAGGTTTAGCAACAGCTAATTCCATTGCAGGCTTACAAAATGGTGCCCGTCAGGTAGAATGTACCATTAACGGTATTGGAGAGCGTGCTGGAAATACCTCGATGGAAGAAGTGGTAATGATCCTAAAAACGCATAAGGTTTTAGGTTTAAATACCAGTATTGATGCTACCCAGTTTTATGATATCAGCCACATGGTAAGAAACCAGATGAATATGCCTGTTCAGCCAAACAAAGCCATTGTAGGTGGAAATGCCTTTTCGCACAGTTCTGGTATTCATCAGGATGGATTCTTGAAAAACCGTGAAAATTATGAAATTATTAAACCTGAAGATGTGGGTTTCCCTGATGCAAGCATCGTTTTAACAGCAAGAAGCGGTCGCCATGCCTTAAAACATCATTTGGTTCGTTTAGGGCACGATTTAAATAAAGATAACTTAGATATCGTTTATAAACAGTTCCTGGTTTTAGCCGACAGCAAACAGGGCATTAACGATACTGATTTGAACCAGTTGGTTGCCTTGCACCTGGCTTAACCACAATAAGCGAAAAGCATTGCAATTTGCTTTTTGAGACACAATATAAACGGTTGACAAGTTTCATCGCCTGTTAACCGTTTCCACATAAATAAGAAATGAATACAACAACCCCATATACACTCGATTTTAATTCTGCATCGCAACGGCTCAAAGGCGTGGTAAAACGTACTCCATTAGAGTTTAATGCCGGACTTTCTGCCCAGTACAATGCCAATATTTATTTAAAAAGAGAGGATTTGCAGATTGTACGGTCGTACAAATTACGTGGGGCCTACAATAAGATTAGTCAGCTGCCAGAAGCCGCTCTGGTTAATGGCGTAGTGTGTGCCAGTGCGGGTAATCATGCACAGGGTGTGGCTTATTCATGCAAAAAATTAGGTATCAAAGGGGTTATCTTTATGCCTGAAATTACGCCTAAACAAAAGATCAAACAGGTAAATATGTTTGGTGGCGACAATATTGAAATCATATTGGTTGGCGATACTTTTGATGATTGCTTAAAAGAAGCCTTGATTTATTGCGAAGAAAAAGCATCAACATTTATTCCTCCGTTTGATGATGATAAAGTAATTGAAGGACAAGCAACCGTAGCGGTGGAGATTTTTGAAGATCTGCCTGATTTGGATGCCATCATAGTACCCGTTGGAGGCGGTGGCTTGGCCTCTGGTGTAAGCGCCTACTTACAAACCGTAAAACCGGATGTGAAAATTTTTGGTGTGGAGCCAATGGGTGCACCATCATTAAGTGAAGCACTAAAAAACGGTGGACCGGTAACTGTTGAAAACATTGAACGTTTTGTAGATGGTGCTGCTGTTAAAAGAATGGGCTGGATTACATATCAGTATTGCAAGGAACTGCTAAGTTCAACATATTTGATCCCCGAAGGGCAAATATGCACCACCATACTAAAGCTTTACAACGAAGATGCAATTGTTGTAGAACCTGCCGGGGCTTTATCTGTTGCTGCTTTGGAGCAGGTAAAAGAACAGATTGCAGGCAAAACAGTAGTTTGTGTAGTAAGCGGAGGTAACAACGATATAGAGCGTATGCAGGAAATCAAAGAGAAATCTTTACTTTTCGAAGGCCTGAAGCATTATTTCATTGTTCGCTTTCCACAACGTCCGGGGGCCTTAAAATTGTTTGTGAACGAGGTTTTAGGCCCACATGACGACATTACCCGTTTTGAGTTTATTAAGAAAACAAATAAGGAAAACGGCCCTGCACTAGTGGGTATTGAATTAACAAATAAAGATGACTATGCGAGCTTATTACAGCGGATGAAGGATTTCAAATTTGAGATAATTGAATTGAACCAGGACCAGACTTTATTTGAGTATCTGGTTTAATTTTCCATTTCACAAAAACGTACAATACAGCAAACAACCAGAAATATGAACTTCAAAGATTTAACTAATAAGACACTAATTGCCGACTCTGATATTGATTGGGAAGTTTTAGGCAACGGCGTAAGACGTAAAATTATGGCTTATGATGATAACCTGATGCTGGTTAAAGTTGAGTTTGAAAGGGGGGCTGTAGGAACTATTCACAATCACCCACATTTACAGTTAAGTTATGTAGCCAGAGGCAGTTTTGAAGTAACAATGGGTGAGGATAAGAAAGTTTTAAACGAAGGTGATGTTTTCTTTGCTCCAACTCTTGTATTTCATGGGGTTGTGTGTTTAGAAGACGGTTTGTTAATTGACGTTTTTAATCCCCATCGGGCAGATTTTTTATAGATTATATCTTTTCAGCACTCGGCACTAAGCATCTTGCAACTAATGTTTGATATCTGGTACCTGATACATTAAAGCTTGTTACTCAAAAGTCAGCCTCACATTCTTATACCCCAAACCTTCAACAATCGGTTTTAAAACACTAAGCGCATTGGTTTTGGTTTGAGCCAGAATATTCGATTTTTTCACCTCAGCCAGTATTTTCTGTTCGGCTGATTTATATGCTTCATCTACTAATTTTGCTTCTCTGAAGTAAGCCATCTTTGTATCATAAACCCTTGAATTTTTATGGTCAATTTTGACATAGCAAATCTCAGGCTGTGGTAAATTTACTACAGCAGTGTCCGCATCTACTGTAATATCTTCACGGGTAATTTTGGTTAAGTCGATGCAGCCAACAGCGTCTGCTTTTACAATGAGCAATACACTGGCTTCTGGTAAGAAATCAGTTTTATTTTTATGTTCCAATACATCGCTAATCTGATAACGAACCAGCTCTAATTTGCCAATAGCCTCAATCTTTTCAACCAGAAGCTGGTGTTTACTTTCCACTGTTGTATTTATACTGAACTTTTTTGAGATGAAAAAGTATCCGGCTACGATCAAGATCAACCAGGGTAAAACTCTAAAAAATATTCTCATTACAGGATGTTATGTGTTCAAAACTCATTGATGTGCGTAATGCTATAAACAATTATTAATCCATATTGTGTGCTTAGATTTTTTTGGCAGTTATTTTGTATTACGCGGAGTACACACACAAATAAAACTAATCACATGAAAAAGCTAACCATCCTAATGCTTTGCATTGCCACACTAGGTCTGGCATCCTGCAAGAAAGATCCAATCATTGAAAACACTCCGAACTTAACGTTGTATAAGACTATTCAGCCAGGTAGTTGGGTGGCCAAGAGCGAAAATGGTATAGGATCCTATTTATACGTAGATATCACAGATCCTCGCATTGAAGAATATGAAGATGACGGTATTATCTTGTCATTCGCTCGTTTCAACGATGACGGCTATGATGCACTTCCTTTTACCTATGGTGTTGACTCTTATAGCTACAGTTCATTTCCAGGCAGAATTAGGGTGTATCTACAAAATAGGGACAATAGAAATAGTTCTCCGCTGGCGCCATCTGCAAGCATTGGAGCAAGAATTGTTCTCGTAGCATCATCATCAAACTAGATTTTAAAATTCTAAGAAACGACTTATGTTCAATTGAACATAGTCGTTTTTTTTATGCTCTCCCCTGTTCAGTTGTAAAGCCCTTACGGAAACGCCATTTCTTTCCAGGAGCAATTCATCATAAAATCCTTTATAGTAAACATCCTTAACCTCAAAACGCCTGCTATTCCAGCTGCTATTGATTTCAGCCCACTCCGGATAGAAAACCACTGATGCAGCAAAAGTTTTAATGCCAAGTTTCTCGGCATCGCCACGAGACAACACAACTGCATTGCCCAAAATCTGAGCCGTGTAGATATGTTTAGGTTGCTGATAGATTTCGGTAGGTTTACCTGTTTGTAACAACTCGCCATTCCTTAAAATGATCATTTGGTCTGCCAGAAACAAGCCATCAGCCGGATCATGAGACACCAGAATAACTGTTACTCCGGTTTCGGCAGCCACCCGCTTGATATCAGCTCTTAACTGGTTTTTCAACAAGGCATCAACCTGGCTGAATGGCTCGTCCATCAGTAGAACCTGGGTGTCGGAAACCATTGCCCTGGCAATTGCTACACGCTGTTGTTCTCCGCCACTCAGTTCAATAATTTTTTTATTTTGTAGTGGAAGGATACGCAAATGCTCCATTATGGCCAGCGTTTTCTCAGCTTTGGTTTTCAGATCAGTATTTGATAGTTGTGAAGCGATATTATCGTAAACCTTTGCGTAAGTGTTTAAAGAGAAATCCTGGGTAACCATTTTCATTTGCTTATGGCCGGGGATTAGCTGCTCGTCGGGACCTAAAACCCGCTTATCGTCAAAAAAAACATCACCACTATCGCTTTTTAATAATCCATAAATCGATTTCAGGAGGGTAGATTTTCCACTCCCGCTTTCGCCGATAATGGCTACAACATCGCCCCGGGTAATCTCAAAACTGACATCTTTAATTCCGCCAGATTGTTCGGCCTGATATTGTTTGGTTAAATTTTTAACGCTGATTATGGTATTGCTCACGGGGTAAATATAAAGCTTAAAGAAGAAAGGCTAAAGCTTAATGTTCAATAAATAAAAAATCCTGTTCCGCCTAACCGAAACAGGATTTCATTTTGTGTGTATAATAATCATTTATCAGTTCAGAGACGATTAGTTAACTGGCCTTGAAACTGAAAGATATTAAGCCTTAGTTTAAGCCGAAAGTTACACCGAAACTCATGTTTTTCAAACCAGCTTGTGCAGGGGTTGCAAACATATCATTGAAATAGTATTTGGTGAATAAACCTAAACCTCCGTAACCGAATCTAACTGTACCACCGTAACGAACCGACTGGAAGTGATAATTATCATATTGCTTTACTTTTCCAAATTCATCGCTGATTTGCTTTACTTTTCCGTTCAACAAGAAGCTCACTTCAGGTCCGAGGACAAAATAAAATCTTTTACCTTTCTTGCTTTCTGCCGTGCGGAATTCAAAGTTTAACGGTATATGCACATAACTGCTGGAGAAACGATTTTTCGAATAAGCCACATTATCGTTGGTGTAAGTTAGCGTTGGCTGATTCTTTTGGATGGTGATATTATCCCTTAATCTGATCAGCGTCCAGTCGAAACCACCAGCAACATAAATTTTAAAGTTTGAGCTGAAACGATATCCGAACTGCAGTACATCAAATGAGAAAGTACTTGTTTTGCCCCCTTTGTAATCAAGAAAATCGTTTGTAGGAGATAAATTGAAATCGCCGTTATCAATTAATCTGGAGAAACCCAAATCAACTCTGGTAAAGGTTATCCCGCCTACAAATTTGCTTTTCGGAGCTTTTTTTGTGGAGTCGTCCATTTTTGTAACCAGCGTACCGCCACCAATTCTCACCATGTATTTATTTTTCTTTTTTATTACTGTGTCTTTGGCAACAGTATCTTGTTGTGCAAAAGCACCTGGAGTAATAGCACCGGCAAGTCCGCTTACCAATAATGCTGTATAAATTAAACGTTTCATATGTTGTGTGTGTTTGTTTCTTTGAACTATTAAGGAGGTATTGCTGGTTTATTTTTTATTTTTCTTTCCAAATCTAAACGGGCCGATATTAATAGACGAAATAGAAGAATCATCGTCATCTGTACGGAACTGGATAAACTTTTCTTTCCGTCTGTCTACTTTGTTAACAATCAGGTTCACAACATCGCCAACATTACGGATTCCTTTGTTTTCACTATCATCACCAGTTACCTCATCAGCAGTTTTAACAATGTTTTCATTCTGCGCTAAAACCAGATCTTGCTTTGGCTGTAGAATTGCTTCGTCAATCTTTGTTTTTAAATCTTTCTGAGGCTCCGCAACTTTTGCAATCATGGTTTCCTGCTTTTGCATTTCAGGGGCTGTAATGACCTGTTGTTTTTCTGTTGTTTTAACTTTTTCTTTGATGGTAGTTTTCGCAGTTGATTGAGATGATTTTGAAGCACTAGTCAAAACCTGACCCTGATTTACTGAACGAGCATCCAGGTCCTTTTCTGTGCCTACAACAGGTTTCGTTTCGACAGCTGGTATAACTGATTTAGGCTCAACATGAGCTGCCAGTTGTTTGGGCTTAACATCTTGTTGCTGATAGATCAAAAAGCAGACTGTGGCTACTAAAAGCACGGCTGCTGCCGATAACCAATACAATGGAACTACCCTTTTCTTCTTTGTATCAATTTCACTTTCTATGCTGCTCCACAAGTCTCTCGACGGTATGATTTCAGCATCTTCGAAAGCATTTTTAAATAGCTTATCTAAATCCTTATCCCGTATAGGTTGCATAACCAAATCCCTCCATTTTTATAATTTCTTCTTTTAAAATTGCCCTTGCTCTTGACAGCTGGGATTTGCTGGCGCCTTCAGAAATACCCAATGCCTCTCCGATCTCTTTATGTGAATAGCCTTCAATTGCATACATATTGAACACCACCCGGTAACCATCGGCCAGTTTTTGAATCACTTTCATCAAATCCTGCATCCCCAAACGGCTAAAATCAAATCCGGTTGAAGGCTGTTCGTAAGCTTCGTCTATTTCGACTACACTCAAGCTCCTTAAATTTTTACGGTAACTTTCAATTGCCGTATTTACCATTACCCTTCTGATCCATCCTTCAAAAGAACCTTCCCCTCTGTAATCTTTAATCTTCTGAAAGATTTTGATGTAGCCCATTTGCAAAACATCTTCGGCTTCCATTCTATCTTTGGCGTAGCGCATACAAACAGCCAGCATTTTCGTTGCAGTTTGCCTGTAGAGCATCTCCTGCATCTTCCGGTCGCCAGCTTTGCAGCCCTCCATCAAATCGTCTATCGTATAGCTTCGCGTCAATTTCATTGTGTGTTTGTATATAGAAGATGGCAGATTACAAACAATGGTTGCATGAGGTGTAAAAAAAAGTTAAATAAATGATGAAAACCACGTTAACAAATGATTATCAGAAAGATATAATAAATAAGAATACGATATATTAAACTAAAACCCCATAATTTTTTTAAAATTATGGGGTTTGTCAGGCGTGGCTTTGCACCTTAGCCTTTATTTTTCTGATTTTTTAACTTTAAACAATTTAAAATCCTGTTTATAAGTTAGAAAAAATGAATGGTTAAACTGTAGTTGTTTATCTGTATTATCCAGATCAATATGTGGTTCGAAGCGAACATCAAGATATAGGTTAGGGATTAGTTCTTTCTGATAAGCATAGCGTAATGAAACAATGTTCCTCGCACTTTGCTTTAAGCCATTCGTGTATAAATTACCGGAAACAGATTCATACAAGGGCATTCCCTTGATCGAAATGAAGTTATTCCCCTTCCAATATGACGCTACCAGGCTTCCCCATTTACTTTCTACACCCGCATTTAACCACATACCGAAACCACCCTGATAGGCCCTCCGTTTATCGGGTGAAAAGTCTTTATAAACAGCGATGTAATTGTCTGTATAAACCTGTTTAATATTGGTATTAATCTCTTTGTGCAATTTTAGTCCAGTGGCGCCATTGAAAACCGTACTGATCGGGATTTCTTTCAGCATATCGATTTGCCCACCCTGGTGGAAAGCCAGAAACTGAGCAGGAAAACTGAACTTCCAGCCATTATTCTCAGAGATGGTGGTTTCAGTAGATAAACCACCTACAATCTCTTCTTTGGCTGCTTCACCGGTGTAAATCATTTTCTGCCACGCAATCCATGCATCCAGGTTAAATTTTTTGCGCTCGATTAACAACTGGGTTCCATATTCAACTGGATTGGTAATTGTTCTTTCAAAATCGTAAAGTGGCTCAATGTACTTGTGCTGAATTCCACCTTCAAGACTACCGAAAATGAGTGTTAAATTCCGCTTATGATATTTAAGGCTAAAAAGTGGCTTCGCATCAGTAACACCGTTCCGGCCAAAATCTTTGCGGATAAAAGCACCTGCAGTAATGGCTAAATTAGGATGTGCATAGTAAACAATCTGAGGTTGCAACTGGGTGCCATACAAAGTATAGCCATCATGGAAATCGTTGGTATACTCGTAGTTTCGAACGTAATTGAAGTTGTAGAGATTAAAATGAACTTCGTTTGTCAGACTGCTATCCGGACGAATCCTGTTTTCCAGTGCAGACTGATCGAACTGGGAGAAAGCAGCCAAGGAAATACAAAGAAGGGATATTAGCAGTAAGGTCTTCTTCAGACCCGTTTTTATAAACATGAGTTTGGATTTTAAGGCTCAAATTTAGGATAGTTTTTTCGTAAAGTATAAACTAGCAAGCATCAAGTATCCGGAACTGAATATAAGTTTACGCAAAGGAAACAAAGAAGTGTATGTATATATCTTGCTTTAGTATTTGAGCCTACTTCTTCAACCTGTAATTTTTATACAGTTTGACAGCAATCATAATCGCCAACGCAACACCCATGATCCCAATTAAGCCGTAGATCCAGTTTAATGCATTTTTTAGAATCACGACGAAAACAATGGCAATCATAAAAATGGTGGCCAGTTCCCTCCATAACCTCAGCTGAAAGCTCGTCATTTTGAATTGATTGTTTTGGAGTTGTTTAACAATATTTCCGCAGATGAAATGGTAAATCAGCAAACCAAACACGAAGCCGAGTTTTACCCACATCCAGTCCATTTGTAAAAGACTGTTGTTTAGGTTGAGCATCCCTACTCCTGCCACAAATGTAATAATCATTGCAGGCTGGCAAATAATTTTCCATAAAGTAGCCTCCATTTTAACAAATTGTTTAAGGAGGATACTTTTTTCTGGTTCTGATTTATCGTTGGCTTCTGTGTGGTAAATAAAAAGGCTTAAGATATAGAAAAGACCCGCCATCCAGCTTATTACAAATACGATGTGAACGGCTTTGAAATACTGGTAATATGGCAGTAAAATATCTATCATCCTATGTTAGAAATTAATATCTAAACTCTTTCACTACCTCAATCGCATACTTCACGTTATCAAAAGGGATATCAGGCATAATTCCATGGCCCAAATTGAATATAAACCCTTCTGTTCCACGCATACGTTCAAATAATTTATGAATTTGTGCCTTAATTACACTTTGATCTGCGTATAGAATATGTGGATCTAAATTCCCCTGAACAGCAATACCAGCTGGCAAAGCGTTTTTAATGTTTAGTAAATCAGCATTCCAGTCTACCGAAATTACATCGGGTTTTGCCTCTGCCATTACCGGTGCAAAAACTGAGCTTCCTTTACAGAAAGAAATTACAGGAACATCCTTTCTGTTGAGGTTAGCGATAATCTCCTGAATGTAACGGTGAGAAAATTCCTGATAGTCGTTCCATGATAAGGCCAGTGCCCAGCTATCAAAAATCTGAACGGCATTTACACCAGCTGCAATCTGAAGGTTTAGATAATCAGCGGTCACTTTCGCAATTTTAGCCAGAAGCTTGTGTGCAAGTTCAGGTTGATTATGGATAAATAGCTTTGTTAGTTTGAAATCTTTAGAAGAACCACCTTCAATCAGGTAGCTCATTACCGTAAAAGGTGCACCGGCAAAACCAATTAAAGGGATGCTTCCATCCAAACGTTGCTGAATTACCTTAATTGCATCGGCAACATATTGTAATTCGTCTAAACAATCTACATTCAGGTTTTCAATGTCCTGAGCGTTGCGGACAGGATTCGCGAACTTCGGACCAACGCCCTGGGTAAAACTCAAATCGCCACCCATAGCCTCGCCGGTTACCAGGATATCACAGAATAAAATGGCAGCATCGATACCCAATAAATCAACAGGCAGCATCGTTACATCAGCGGCAATTTCAGGAGTTTTGCACATCTCTAAGAAAGAGTACTTGTTTTTGATCTCCCAGTATTGTGGCATAAAACGACCAGCCTGACGCATCATCCATACCGGCGGACGCTCTGTTTGTTTCGAAAATGCTGCGTCTAAAAATAAATTATTCTTCATGATTTGTATTTCGGGCATCAAGGGCTTTAAGTCCTTAGCTACTTAATTCTTAAAATTGTAATTCCGCAAAGGTATAAAATAAAAAAAAACGAAATACCTTTTTATTCCTAAACCGGTACTTCGTTTTTCAAAATGACAATTTGAATATTATAATCTGTTTAATTCCTTTTCGATCTTAACGATGATATCTTTTGAACGGGCTGTTTCAACAAGCTCTTTTGCGAGCTTAACATAAGCCTCTGCCCTTTCTTTATCTTTTTTACGCAAAGCCAGATTTGCCAGGTGAATCAGCACATATCCCTTCTGAGTTTTGCCCCCAACAGGAAAACGGCTTGCCAGCTGAAAGTGATATTCAGCTTTGTCCCATTCTTCCTCTTTCAAGGCCATATTGCCTTTCATAAATTCATAATAGCCTCTGCGGCTTTTAGCCAGTCTTTCCGGGCTCCTTACTTCATCAAGCAGCAATTGCGCTTTACCAAATTCATTATTTTTGAAGTGTTTGGAAGCCATTAATACAGAGCTGTGCCTGAAGTGGCTCCAGATGGTAAATCCAAACAAGAAGGCTGCCAAAGCAGCCAGCTGGTAGTGTTCGTAATAAAGGCAAACCAAAGCAGCTGCAATAAAAACAGCCATTAAAGCATACCTACCCTTATTATTATACATTAATGAATATCAGTAAATTTATAACCGACACCACGAATGGAATGAAAGTAAACAGGATTTTTTTGATCCGGTTCAAAATACTTACGGAATGTTAAAATGAAATTGTCAATCGTTCTCGTCGACGGATAAACATCATAGTTCCAAACTGTCTCCAGAATTTGCTCGCGGGAGACTGCTTCATTTTTACGCTCAATTAAAAGCTTCAGCAACATGGTTTCCTTTTTGGTTAACGGGGTGATGGTACCGTCATCATGTTTAAGTTCAAAAGAGTTGAAATAAATGGTTTTATCACCAATTTTATAAGAGTTCAGTTCTTTCAGATCATCAGCTTTCAAGCTGCGTTTAACCAGAATCCCCACACGAAGGATAAGTTCTTCGAGGTTGAAAGGTTTAACCAAATAATCATCAGCCCCCTTCTTCAATCCTAATACCCGGTCTTCCGATGTATTCTTTGCGGTTAAAAACATAATAGGCACTTCAGCATTCTCTAAGCGGATTGTCTCACAAACCTGAAAACCATCCATTTCAGGAAGCATAACATCTAAAACGATCAGATTGAAACGTTCTTCTTTAAATACTTTAAGAGCGGTTTTGCCATCTTTAACGGCGTGAACTTTATAACCCTCAAGTTCGAGGTTTAATTTGATAGCATCTAACAAGTGGTCCTCGTCTTCTACCAATAGAATTCTTAATTTTTGTGACATAATTGAGATTAACTAAATGTTACTTCAAAAATACTCCCCTGAGGCAAATTGTCTTTTACAGTAATATCTGCATCATGGTATTGTAAAACCTCTTTCACAATAAACAAGCCTAAACCTGTTCCTTTCGCTTTCCTGACATTCTCATTACCAACGCGGTAAAACTTATCAAATATCAACATTTTTTCGGGATCTGAAATACCCGGACCTTTATCGATTACACTTAACTGAATATGCCCATCTACTTTATCTAAAAGCACATTTATCTCATCACAGGGACTTGAGTATTTAACTGCATTTTCTATCAAATTTGTAACAACTGACGATAAGGCAAACTTGTCACCCATAATCTGCAAATTTGGCTGAATCTGGGCGTTTATCAATTGCTCATTTCCGCAGGAATGGACCTGCAACCGATCTGTTATTTTATAAACCAGCTCAGAGAAGTTAAATTCTTCTTTAGGGAAGGTATATGACCGGTTTTCAATTTTAGTTGCCAATAACATGTTTTCAACCAGATCATCTAAGCGTTCAATATCTTTTAGCGAATTATTTAACAAAGAAACCTGACGTGCTTTATCTAAATCTCTTTTAACAATGGTCTGGATAGAAAGTTTGATTGCTGCTAACGGTGATTTCAATTCATGCGTAATTGACATGAGGAAATTCTGCTGCTGTTCTCTTAATTTATCCTCGCGTTTTAATGATTGATGCAAGAAATATCCCCCTATACAAAGCAAAAACAAAAACACTGAACCCTCACCCATAATCATTGTCATGCGGCTAGGTTGTAAACGCACTACTAAAGTGCCCCAGGAAATGAGCTGAACCAGGGCATAAAGCAATAACGCATAAAATATGATAATTGATTTTTTCATTATTTCGGGTTGAGGCCGGTTAGGTTATTGATACTCATTTGAACATTATTTTTTGAACACAAAATCAAGTGCTTCAAAAATTGCCCTTTTTGCTTTTTCCAGCTCTATTTTAGTATGTGCTGAAGATACAAAACCTACTTCATATCCGGATGGCCCCAGGTATATGCCTCTGTTTAGTAACTCGCGGTGCATGATTTTAAATTTCTCCATGCCATTGGCATCAATATCATCAGCCGATTGAATTTTATCCTTATCAGTGAAGGCAAACCAAAAGATAGAGCCAACAGTAAAAACCTTAAACTTATAGTTTCTGGCTGTTGCAAAGCGTTGTATGCTGGCAACAAACTCCTGCGCTTTAGCGTTCAGATCTTTGTAAAAACCAGATTTACTGAGCTCAGTTAGCGTGGCAATACCTGCAGCCATTGCAACCGGATTACCAGACAAGGTACCCGCCTGATAAACGCCGCCATCAGGAGAAATATGCGCCATAATTTCCGCCGAAGCACCATACATACCAACAGGGAGTCCGCCACCGATAATCTTTCCGTAGGTAACTATATCCGGCGTAATACCATAATATGCTGCTGCACCTTCAAAACCAACCCGAAAACCTGTAATCACCTCATCAAAAATCAAAAGAGAATTATTATCTGTACAAATTTTACGCAAGAAGTGAATGTAATCTTCATCCTGAATAATCAAACCATTGTTTGCAGGAATGCCTTCAATTATTACTGCAGCAATCTGGTCTTTAAACTGTGAAAAAGCCTGTTCAATTGCAGCGGTATCATTTAGTGGGATGACAATAGTTTCTTCTGCAAAAGACTTTGGAACGCCGGCAGACGATGTTTCTCCGAATGTAACCAGTCCTGAACCAGCCTTCACCAAAAGTGAATCACTATGACCATGGTAGCATCCTTCAAACTTCAATATTTTATCCCTGCCTGTAAAGCCTCTTGCTAAGCGAATAGCCGACATTACGGCTTCTGTACCCGAACTTGTAAAACGGATTTTTTCTACAAAGCGATTATTTTTAATGATCAACTCCGCAATTTCATTTTCCAAAGCTGTTGGCGCACCAAAACTCATTCCGTTCTGCATCACCTCTGTAACTTTCTCTCTGATTTTTGGGTTGTTATGTCCAAGGATCAAAGGTCCCCAGCTCCCACAAAAGTCAATAAACTGATTACCATCAGCATCCCAAATGTAGCAACCATCCCCCTTCTCAATGAAAAGTGGTGTTCCATAAACAGATTTAAAAGCCCTTACCGGTGAGTTCACTCCACCAGGGAAATATGTTTTAGACTTCTCATACAGTTCAGCTGATTTTACTCGGGAAATATCAGGTTTACTCCCGGTATTTACAGGGATATCGGCTTCGTTGCCTGAAAACATTTTTTTTATTGAATCTAACATCTTTTTATGGTTGGAGGCTGCAAGGTAGAAGGCAAAAAGTCCGGGATTCAAACCCGAAATCATTCAGGCTTAACCCTTAAAGCCACTCATTGTTTAAAATATCTTTAATATGGTAGGTGGTAATTATACTGGCACCCGCTCTGGCAAAAGCATGCATGGTTTCCATTACTACTTTCTGTTCGTCAATCCAACCGCGTTGAGCAGCGGCTTTTACCATAGAATACTCTCCGGAAACATTGTAAACAGCTATAGGTAAGTTAGTATCCTGCTTTAACCGCTGAATTATGTCGAGATAAGCTAACCCAGGTTTAACCATTAACACATCTGCACCTTCCTGTTCGTCCAGTTGAGCTTCACGTAGGGCCTCCAATGGGTTTCTAAAATCCATCTGATAGGCTTTACGATCTCCTTTACTTGGGGTACAGTCGGCCGCTTCTCTAAACGGTCCATAGTACGCAGAAGCAAATTTGGTAGCATGGCTCATAATCGCTGCATTTACAAATCCATTATCATCCAGCAAATTCCGCATCGCCTCAATTCTACCATCCATCATATCCGAAGGTGCAAACATATCAGCACCAGCCTGGGCATGTGTTAAGGCCATTTTAGCAATTACATCAACAGTTTTATCATTTTGAACATAATCGTTTTCCATGATCCCACAATGTCCGTGAGTGGTGTAAGAACAAACGCATACGTCAGTAATCACATACAAATCTTCACCAAATTGTTTCTTCAGTTCACGAACGGCGGTTGGTACCAATGAGTGATCATGATAAGCTGATTTTGCATCAGCTGACTTTTCATCTCCCACGCCAAAAATCATCACCTTGTTCAGGCCTCTCTTTAATCCTGCTTCTACATCCTTTACAAGCGTATCAACCGAATAATGGTTGACGCCCGGCATCGCATCAATAGCATGTGTAACACCCGTTCCTGGTACCACAAAATAGGGGTAAACAAACATATCTTTAGATAGCCGGGTTTCGGCTACCATCTCTCTCACCAGTGGATTTTTCCTCAATCTTCTCGGACGATGTAACATATTCTAATTAATATCAAGTATTTATTTTCGAGAGCTGATCAACTTATTATTGAACTCAAATTATTTTTGCTCAGCAGTGAGAATGCGGTTTTCCAGCCACTATCTCTATTTCATATCTATTCCAAAAACAGCTTCTGCTAATCCAATCTCATCTGGCGAATATGGTAAAGTGTACTTAACACCCATTTCATCAAATTTCTTACCAGTAGAATTTCCAATGGCAATTACCTGTTGTCCGGGCTCCAGTAAATTATCCGCGAAATAAGCATCAACATTTGATGGACTGGTAAAGATCAGTACTTCGGCATAACTCTGATCGATATTTTCTTCAATTACGGTTTCATAAATGGGTAAATCGATCACTTTTGCATCTGCTGGCAAAGATTTTTGAATCGACTGCAAAGAATCCTGAGCTCTTGGGAAGAGTATATTTTTACCTGAAACCAGTTTCGCGAAATCCTCGGCAACCTCTGTAATGTCGCCACTTGAACCAACGAAATCGGCAAAGTGGTTGAATTTACGTAAAGCGTCTTCCGATCCCCGCCCAACCACACCAAACTTAGTTTTCTTGGGTAATTGAGGTTTCAGGTTGAAGAAATACTCCACACTGTTTCTGCTACTGAAGAAAATCCAATCAATATTTTTTAATATGAACTGATCTAAAACTGTTACGATCGGGAAAGTCCGGATTAATGAACGGCCTTCAATTTCAATATTGTTACTTTCCAGCGCTTTGCGGAAATAACTATGTTCACCAATGTCGCGGGAGATAAAAACCTTTGACGGTTTTTTTCTATCCTGATCAAACTTGGCAACAATCTTCTCTGCTAATCCATTGGTAGTTTCCGAGCGGATAAATAAACGTTCCGGGAAATCATCAGCCGTTTCAGCTTTTGACGTCCAAACTTCGAATAAACCATCTTCTTTTTTGCAATAGCAACCTAAAGGCATGTGACAGCCCCCTTCAAAAAGATTTAGGACTTTCCGTTCCACGCCAACTTCTTCAGCCGTTTCAGGGTGATGAAGTTTTTGTAGGGCGTCAAACAGTTCAGTATCATTCTCCCTGATTTGAATGGCCAAAGCACCCTGAGCAGGAGCAGGAACAAATTCAGTAGGCTCCAGTTCTTCAACATGAAATTCACTAACATCTAAACCCAAACGTTTAATGCCTGCCTTAGCCAGCATAATGGCGTCGTAGTTTTCGTCACGAAGTTTTTGAATACGAGTGGGAACATTGCCACGCAGATCTTCAATCTCCAGATCGGCACGTAAACCCAAAAGCTGTGCCTTCCTCCTATTGGATGAGGTTCCAACCATCGCCCCTTTTTTTAACGACATCTTCTGCGAAATATCTACACAATCTTTCAAAATTAGAAGATATTCAGTAGCTTCTTCACGAGGAGGAATAGCGGCTATAGTTAACCCGGCGGGGTGTGTAGTGGGCAAATCTTTTAAGCAATGTACAGCAAGATCGATTGTACCCCCTAAAAGCTCCTCTTCAAGTTCCTTTGTAAAAAAACCTTTTCCTTCTAATTTATCTAATCTTAAGTTCAGAATTTTGTCACCCTGAGTTTTTATGATTTTGATTTCCGACTCTATTCCTATAGCAGTCAATTCTGACTGAATATGATTTGCCTGCCATAAAGCAAGTTCGCTACCGCGTGTTCCGATGGTTAATTTCTTCACTATAAACTTTTAATGAACTGCAAATTTAAATTAAATAGTGCTTTATCCTATGAATTGTTTAAAAATGAGACAGTGAGGTTACAGATGAGATCATTCCAGGCATTTCTATGACACAGGTATCCTGATTTATGTAAACACAGAATATCCAGGCAATCACATAACCGGAATTTAAAGGCAGAATTGAAAATAATAATATGATAAAGACAGACTATATCAATATAAGCACGGAAGAACTAAGATTGATTAACCAGAATTTCTTTAGCCATGATCATTGGAACGCTGATGCATTTTTTTTCCATGTAATTCATCACACGTTCCAGAACTTCGCGTGAAGCATCATCCATCTGACTAATTTCGTCAGCAAACACACCATTTAATGCCGTATTTTTAATTTCTTTAATTTTACGGGGCACTTCCTGCATGGCCAATTCAATGCGGCGTTGTTTTAAAACTGTGAAAAAATCAGCGATATTATTGCTGATGATATCTTCAGCATGCACAAGCTCGTTGTAGCGCTCCTGAATATTTTTACGGGCAACCTCTTTTAAAGATTCTACCTCGATGTAATGAACAGGGTTGTTATGAATTACCGCAGGGGCAACATCGTTAGGAATAGCCAGATCTACAATGACTTTTTTGCCAGTATCGCCATTCAGCAATTTTGCATAAAGCGTCTCGCTGATAATGGCTTCGGTTGATCCTGTACAGGTGATGATTACATCAAAGCCCTCATCAAAATGTTCTAAAGCTTCTAAAGGATAGGCTTTACCATTCAACTCTTCAGCAAGTGTTTCTGCTTTGGAAAGCGTACGGTTGAAAATAGAAAAGTTTGAATATTTATGTTTATTCAGGTATTTGGCAATATTTTGATTGGTTTCACCTGCACCAATAATTAAGACACGTGAGTTACCACACATGTTCAGTTCTTTCAGCTTACGATAGGCCAGCGAAACTACAGAAACAGGATTTTTTGAAATGTTAGTGTGCGTATAAACTTCCTTCGCCGTTTTTACAACCCTATCCATAATCATGCGCATGTAGTCGCCAGTGAAACCAGCATCGCGGCAATTTTCATAGGCTCTGCGTATCTGAGCAAGGATTTCTTTTTCGCCAACAACCAGACTCTCTAAAGAGCACGATGTTCTCAACAAGTGATTAAAGGCCTCTTCATTCTCATATACGGTAACGTTATCAAGAAAACGCTCCATAAACTCAGGAGGCAAACCCATATCCAGAACAGTGAGGAATTTCGTTACGAATTCTTTGTTTGTTTTTTCTTTAGTCAGAAAAACAAACTCTACCCGGTTACAGGTACCGATATAAAAAATTTCGCTAACAGGAAGTTCAGCTTGAATATTTTTCAATCTGCTGTCTAAACTCTGGTCACAAATAACTAACTTCCCTAAAGACTTCAGGTCGATGTGGTGATGCGTAAAAGCTATTACTTTTAAATATTCCAAGTGCTTCCGTTATTAACTATTATCGGGATACAAAAGTAATACGGTTGGTGCATGTCACCGTCATTAATCTGTAATTTACATTAATTTAGAACGGTTTTAAATAGAAGCTTAACCCTGACAATAGCACAGTCAATGATGCAATAAACATTTAAAAAGCTGAGCTACTCACACTACTACAATAACAAAATCACCTTTATTAGGTTTATATGCTATATCAACTCCTTAAACTATGATTACACAAAATGATTTTAGCCTTAGCGGTTCAGATGGAAAATTAATTATCGGCGACATTACTTTCGATGATAAAAACCCAAATACGCCAATTGTACTCTTCGTTCACGGCTTCAAAGGTTTTAAAGATTGGGGTGCCCATAACCTGGTTGCACGGTATTTTGCGGCCAACGGCTATCGTTATATCAAATTCAATTTATCACACAGCGGCGTTCCTGCTGAGCATCCGGCAGATGTTACAGATTTAGAAAGTTTTGCCAATAACACCGTATCAAAGGAACTTTTTGACGTGAATGCTGTTCTGGATTTCATCGAAAAAGCGTATGGAAAAGATGCCGAAGTTAATTTAATCGGACACAGCAGGGGCGGTGGATTAGCAATCATTGAAGCATCAAATGATCTGCGAATTAAAAAATTAATTACCTGGAGTGCTATATCTGCATTTGATAGTCTTTGGAAAAAAGAGCAGGAGTCAGATTGGAAGAAAAATGGGAAGATCTTTGTAACCAATGCAAGAACGAAAGAACAAATGCCTTTACATGTTGCATTGCTTGAAGACTTTGAGAGCAACAACGAAGCATTAAATATCATGGAGGCCGCAAAGAGAATCAGTATTCCATGGTTAATTGTGCAGGGCGACGATGATGTTAACGTTCCTTACGAAAATGCACAAAAGCTGGCAGATGCCAATCCAAACAGCAGGCTCAAAAAAATTGAAGGTGCAAATCATGTATATGGTGCATCGCATCCATATAAAAGCGAAACCTTGCCGCCACTTTTATTTAAAGTATGTGAAAAAGTGTTGATTTTTTTGAGCGAATAAACCACCCATTAAAAAGGGAATTGCAGATCATGAAACTCAGTTCCCTCCTCTTACAAATCCACGCATATCACTTCCGCTCGGACTTTGAAAAATTTCCAGGTCGAAATATGGAACAGCAGCAAGTAAATGGTCAAAAATATCAGCAGCAACCTCTTCAAATTTTTTCAGCCCTTTTTCTTTAGAGAATACGTAAATTTCTATTGGAAGTCCGTTTTCTGTTGCTTGTAACTGGCGAACCATAAAAGTCAGGTCGGTATTGATATAAGGATTACTTTGGAGGTATTTTTCTGCGTAGACGCGGAAAGTGCCGATATTAGTCATATGCCTCCCATTTACCAGGTTCGATGGATCGACCGTGTTTTCCTTATTATATAATTCGATGTGTTTCTGGGTTTCGCTCAGATATTCCTTTAAAAAATCAATGGTTTTTAGACGGTCAATAAGCTCATCATCGCAAAACTTAATGCTGGAAATTTTAATATTGATATGTCGCTTTATCCTTCTCCCCTCACTTTCTTCCATTGCCCGCCAGTTCTTAAACGACTCACTAACAATAGCATAACTTGGTACAATGGTTACAGTTTTGTCCCAATTCCTCACCTTAATAGTGGTTAAATTTATCTCTGTTACCTCCCCGTCAGCGCCATATTTTTCAACTGTAATCCAGTCGCCCACCCGAACCAAATCGATAGCGCTCATTTGTACTGAAGCGACGAAACCTAAAATCGGATCGCGAAAAACAAGGATAAAAACCGCAGTAACAGCACCAAAACCTCCAAAAATGTATAGGGGTGATTCATTCAGGATAATCGAAAGAATCAAAACAAATCCTAATATATAAATGATAATTTTTGCAACCTGCTTATAACTCCTCACAGGCTTATCTGCGTATTTCCTGGAAGACTCCATAATGGAAACGAGGGCATTCAGGAAAGCATTTATGGCGAACATAATTGCTAAAACCACATAAATCCTGGAAATAATTAACGCATAAAACAGCCAGTTTTTGAAGTCCAGAAATACATAGGGAACTGCATTGTAAATAATATAAGCACCGAAAATGAGTGCAAATGCCCTGAACACCCTAAATTCGAACAATGCTTTTTGCCAGTCAGGTTTAGTCTTTGCGCTTTTAACAGCTGCAATAAACGCCTGTCTGGTAACGAAAATTGTAACGAACAAAAATAGTGTTACCCCGATAAATCCCAGCAAAAAATAGGAATATACCAGCTCTCCGCCAGTTAGCCCTTGCTCCGTCAAGAGGCGGCGTAATTCACTAAATATTGTTGGAAATTGGAGGATTTTCATGAAGGAATGTTTTTAAACTTTTTCCACCCAATTACCATCATCCTTGATAATATTAATCAATTCATCCAAAGCAAAGGCAGTAGTTACATTTTTCTTAACCACTTCCTGTCCGCGGTAAAGTGTAATCTTATCAGGTCCTGTACCAACATAACCATAATCTGCATCCGCCATTTCACCCGGGCCATTCACAATACAGCCCATTATTCCTATTTTTAAACCTTTTAAATGATCTGTACGTGAGCGGATTAGCTGAGTGGTTTCCTGCAGATCAAAAAGTGTTCGCCCACAACTGGGGCAGGAAATATATTCTGTTTTACTGATTCTTGTCCTTGTTGCCTGTAGAATACCAAAGCTGGTGGAATTAACAAGCGATAAATCATGTCCACGGGCATCTATCCATATTCCATCTCCAAATCCGTCGGTAAATAGCGCACCGATATCTGTGGCGGCATACAATGTTAAGGTATCCGCATCAAGGCTATTATAGCTTCTTTTTATGATAACCGGAACTTGAATATTTCGTTCCTGCAATCCTACAAAAAATGCCCTTTGCTCCGCCATTCCATGCAATGCTCCAGTTTTAAGAATCAGAACAACATTGGTGAACTGATTAATTTTTAAGTCTTTTAACTGGCTGGCATCAATTTCAAGAAAGTTCAAAAACTCATCCTTCATATCCGTTTCGTCAAATTCCGCTAACGAAAACAACGGATGACAGTTGTTTTTGTCTTTTAATTTAAGCCAGGTTTTATAATTGTAAATCTGCTTCAGGTTTCCGGGAAATGAAAATGAAGGCAGATGATCACCAAGAAATGCTAAATCAAAAGCCTGATCAGCAAGATTATATTTATCCAGAATAGCGCTGTAATGGTAACCAACCGAACTTAGGAAATAGGGATCTTTAAGGTTTTCACCAGAAACATCAATCATCACCGAAGGATGGTGGTGCCCACCTATGTGCTGAACAGCTTCAGTAATCCTTCGCGAGTAAGCATATGGAGAATAAGTCTTAACAGATGAGGTGAGCGGCAAAACTGGTGAGGTAAAACCAGATTCCTGGATTAATGCCTCCGGACCTGATTTTCTAACAGCGTAACGGTCTGCAAGTGCTTTGGCTACCGGTGCTTCAAATTCAGGATCTTCAGTTAAAGAAACACGTATGGTATCGCCCAATCCGTCTTCCAGCAAAGTACCTATGCCAACAGCTGACTTAATCCTTCCATCTTCCCCATCTCCGGCCTCAGTTACCCCCAGGTGCAGAGGGTAATTCATTCCTTCTTTAACCATGGTTTCAACTAGCAAACGATAGGCCTGCACCATCACTTGTGTGTTACTGGCTTTCATGGAAATGACCAGGTTATAGTAATTCTCTGCTTCACACATCCGGATGAACTCCATTGCCGATTCAACCATCCCACGTGGCGTATCTCCATAATGACTCATGATCCGGTCAGAGAGCGAACCATGATTGGTTCCGATACGCATAGCCGTACCGTATTCCTTGCAGATTTTAATTAGCGGAATAAACTTTTTGTTAATCCGCTCAAGCTCGGCGCTATAGGCATCCTGTGTATATTCCAGGTTTTCGAATTTCTTTTTATCGGCATAATTACCGGGGTTAACACGAACTTTTTCTACAATTCTCGCTGCCATTTCCGCAGCATTGGGTGTAAAATGTATGTCGGCAATGAGCGGAACATCGTAGCCACGAAAGCGCAGTTCTTTTTTAATATTGGCTAAATTTTCTGCCTCCTTAATGCTCGGAGCAGTAATCCGTACATATTCACAGCCCGACTCAACCATGCGGATGGTCTGCTCTACTGTGCCAATGGTGTCCATCGTATCAGTCGTCGTCATCGATTGAATGCGGATCGGATTATGACCGCCTAAGGCAATATCACCAATCTTCACCTCACGGGTTAAAAACCTCGAATACCGTGTTAAACTGTTACAATATCCACCACTTAATTCATGCTGTGCCAATATATTTTCCATGCGATTGCAAAGATATAGATAGAATTTCGAATGAGAGAATTTTGGATGAGAGAATGCCCAAAAAGCTATATCAACCTGTCTTTTACAACTAAGGTCTCAGCAGCTATATCGTGCCAGCATTGGTTTTTCTTATTTAGAAAACAATATAAATAACCAAAGAAAAGAGGTAGTACGGAAAACATCCGGCAGATGTTCCTGGCAAGAGATTTACCAAATGAAATCCTGCTTCCTTCAAGGTCAGTAACCTTAATACTCAATATTCTTTTTCCGAGAGTGCCTTGCCTTAGTGATGATTCAGCAAAAATGCTGTATATAATCTTTACAATGAATATCATCGGGAAAGGGGCTGTAATTGCCAGCATCCTTTGTTCCTTGCCCTCAATAAAAATAAAGCTGGTTAAAACGATCACGATATAGATTCCGAATATCAGGAAGTGATCAATAACGGAAGCAAGCAGTCGCTGATCAAATGAGGCAAAGTACTGAGGTGCAGTTTTCTGATAAGTAAAACCCAGAAGCTCACGCAATTCTTCCATTGCGTGAGCTTCCTTATAATCATCCATACCCGGTTTGCGGACAAATGTATTTGGCTTTATGTTTAAATCTTTCAGTTCAGCTAAACTGTAAGGACCTTGTGGCTTACCGTTAACCACAACTGTGTACTGATCAGGATTTGTAGGATTCAAGGATTGTGATTTAATATCTGCTTACCTCAAAGTTACTTAATCCGCCATCTAAATTGATAAAGATTTTTTTAGTTGAGGTTTTATAGTTTGAAGTTTCATATACGCCTTCACTCAGTTTTTCAAATCCTTCAAAGTCCTTTGCAGATAAACCTGTTTTGGTTTTGATCCTGCAACCAGAGGTTTCAGGAATCTTAATTTCGACATTGGCTACCCCCGATTTAACAACCACATCGGTAATGGGTAGCAAATCGCCAAACTTAATATCCAGCGCAGCTGCCCCGCCATCAAAACGGAAAGTGCGAACTTTGTAATCAGTAAAATCGAAGTTCGCCTCCCCTGCTCCTAATTTCATCAGGATATCCCATTTGGCAGCCTTGTTAAGCTTGAATCCGACATCATTGCCGTTGTCGCCAAACTTCCATTTACTTTTACGATCGTCCATACTAAAGGTGAGCACAGTTGCAGAATCTGTAACCAATTTCTTCAAAGAGAAATTACCATGACGTTTCTTCACATCAGCATTGATTAAAGATGATGTTTCACCATCCAGGTTGAATGAAAGTCCGCCTCCTGAAATATTTAAAACTGTTTTTTTAGCGCTGTCGGTGTCAACAAAAGGCTCCGATAAATTCAACATATTAAATGCCGTATCCTGATCGTCGTTATGGTCATCATCAATGTTAACATCTATATCTTTTTTGAAATTATTACCCCACCAGTTTCCTCTTTGCGGTTCTTGCTGACCTTTAAAAAACAGAAATGAAAGAGAAATCACCAGTACGGCTATGGAAATAATGCTTCCGGTTTGCGAATTGTTCCGGTTAAATAAAATATTTAAACCACCTATAATCAAAAATATTGGCCAGAATCCCCAAACATTACGCCAGTAAAAATCTATGATTCCAAAGTTTTCCAAAAGGAGTACACCGCCAATAAAAAGCAATATAATACCCCATATTAATCTATCTAATTTCATATGTAATTATGATTGAGGGTTTGTTGATGTAGAATTATTTTCTTCAGGTTGTTTTTCCTCCACTATTACCGTTTCAGAAAAATCAGCTGCTTTTTTGTCTTGTTCCTGGTTTTGCTGATTTTGAAAGTTAGCCCAGTCGTTCTTTCTTTTTGATTTCGCGATAATACTGATTCCCAATGCAATAAACACCATTGGCCACATGAATTTAAAGAAGTTGCGGAATGTGAACCAGTTGGGTATAAAATCCAGCTGATGCATCAAAAAGAAACAGCCCATTACCAGCATCAGCAAGCCGGCTACAGTTCTGCCAGTATCATTTGGTTTATTGAATTTATTAAATTCCGGCTGTGTTTCAAAAGGTTTCTTTTGCTGATCATTTACAGGTTGTGTCCAGTTTGTGTTTCCTGTACCAACTGGCCCGGTAAACGGATTCGCTGAGTCAAATGGGGCAGCGTTTTTATTAAAATAATCATTAAATTTTGAAAACCTTCGTGCCGGGTCGTTATTCACCGGAACAACGATCCATAGGATAATGTAGGCAACAATTCCTGTCCCAAACAGAAAAAAGACAGACAGAGCAAAGAGTAGCCTCACAATGGTAACTTCAACCTGCAAATATTCAGCAAGTCCAGAAGCCACCCCTGCAACCATCTTATCGTGTTCATTTCTAAAAAGCTTCTTTTCCATAACCTTACTTTTAAATGTAAACTAAAAATCAAGCGGCGTCATTAAAACCTCATCCACATTTACTCCAGCGCTCAGCTGTAAAATGGTGTAAAGTGTTTCTGCGATGTCTTCAGGTTGCACAAACTTCTCGTCAGGAATCTCAGTTCCCTCCCAGGATGATGTTTTTGTAGAACCTGGCAAAAAAGCTGTAACCTTTACATGGTGTGGCGCTAATTCCTGCCGCAATACATGATTAAGACTTAACATCGCTGCTTTTGTTACACTGTAACTGCCGCCATTTTTTACGGGTGAGTTGCTGGCTACTGAGCAAATGTTAAAAATGTGTCCACGCCGCTCTAAACGCATCTTTTTTGCAAAAAACTTACTGATATAATAGCAGGCATTCACATTTAGGTGTTGCTGATTTTCGAAAGCTTCATCCTCTTCATCTAATAAACTTCCCGGCAAATACGTCCCTACATTATTAACCAGAACATCTGCAAAACCTGCAGTTTTTTCTACCTCATCCAGAAAATGATATACGTCATCTTTAATGGAAAAATCTACCGGATAAACATCTATTTTCCTTCCGGGCTTAATTAAACAGGTTCTCATTTCTTCCAGATCCTTTAGGTTTCTTGCTGCTATGACTAAATCATAACCATTTTCATAAAGTTTAACAGCTATAGCCTTCCCAATTCCTTTAGTAGCGCCCGTAATTACAGCTTTCATTTTTTGTGGATTAATATTTGTTGACAAAAAACCATATTTAAAATCAAAACCACGAATAATTTTGTAATTATCAAAGACCAACAACTTTTTTATCGTTTCTTTGTAGTATTATATATGTTCATTTAAATTAAGCAACACATAAAGAATGAATTTTACCAATTTCGGCAGATACATCCTGCTTCTAAAATCTGTATTTAGAAGGCCGGAAAAACTAAAAATATACTTAAAAGAAATAGCCAAACAAATGGACTACATCGGCGTAGGGTCATTGGGTTTAATAGCCATTATTTCTACATTTATCGGTGCTGTAATGACGCTGCAAATTGCATTCCAGCTGGTAAGCGACTTTATCCCAAAAACCATTATTGGATCTGTTAACCGGGATTCGAGTATCCTGGAACTGAGTCCAACCATCAGCGCCATCGTGCTTGCAGGTAAAATAGGATCAGCAATTTCATCAGAAATCGGATCAATGCGTGTTACCGAGCAAATCGATGCATTGGAGATTATGGGCATCAATGCGCCGGGTTATCTTATTCTTCCAAAAGTGTTGGCAGGTATTACCATGGTACCCATGCTGGTTATTATTTCAATGTTTTTGAGCATTTCCGGAGGATACATCGGCGGATCTATTTCTGGTGCAGTTACGCCTGCTGAATACATACAGGGGATTACAACCGATTTTAACCCATATACGATTGTAGTTGCACTTGTTAAAGCCTTCGTATTTGGATTTATCATTACTACTGTACCCGCCTACGAAGGTTTCTATGTTAGGGGTGGTGCTTTAGAGGTTTCTCAGGCAAGTACAAGAGCCGTTGTAATCAGTTGTATATCCATTTTGGTTTGCGATTATTTAGTTACCCAATTGTTATTATAATGATCGAGATTAAAGATATATACAAGTCATTTTCGGGAAATGAAGTTTTAAAGGGTATTTCCGGAAAGTTTGAAGAAGGGGTTACCAACTTGATCATTGGCGGCTCAGGGTCAGGAAAAACAACTTTGTTGAAATGTATGGTTGGTTTGCACCAGCCCGATTCAGGATCTGTACTTTACGATGGACGCGATTTTACCCCTATGACTTACGAAGAGCGTATCGAAGTGCGTAAAGAAATAGGCATGCTGTTCCAGGGCTCAGCGTTGTTTGACAGCATGACCGTTGAGGACAATATTATGTTTCCTTTAAATATGTTCACCGATCAGAGCAGGAAAGAAAAAATTGAGAGGGTCAACTTTTGTCTGGAACGCGTTAATCTCGCCGGAAAAAACAAGCTATTCCCGGCCGAGCTTTCAGGTGGAATGAAAAAGCGTGTGGGTATTGCCCGTGCCATTTCAATGAATCCAAAATATTTATTCTGTGATGAGCCTAACTCCGGTTTGGATCCTAAAACATCTATTGTGATCGATGAGTTGATTCAGGAACTTACAGAAGAGTTTAAAACTACCACGATAGTGGTAACACATGACATGAACTCTGTAATGGGCATCGGAGATTACATTTTATTTTTGCACGAAGGAAAGAAATTCTGGGAAGGCAGTAATAAAGAAATCGCACATACCGATATCAAGGAACTCAACGATTTTGTTTTCGCCAGTCGCTTCATGAAAGCTGCAAAAGACAAGTTTTAGATAACAACCCTCCCTGCGGGGAACATAAAATAATACATGATACAATTACTTGCCCCCACCCATTGGAAAGATTACGAACTGATTGATTGCGGGGATTTTGAGAAATTAGAACGCTTTGGAAACGTGACCCTGATCCGTCCTGAACCTCAGGCAGTGTGGAAGAAAACATTGACAGAGCAAGAGTGGAAAAAAACAGCCAACATCACCTTCCGGGGTCGCTCAGCCACTTCTGGCGAATGGGTAAAGAAAAACCCTGCAACGCCCGACCGCTGGCATGTGGAATATAAAAATGATGATGTTTCCATCAAACTTCGCCTGGGTTTAACTTCATTTAAGCATGTGGGCGTTTTCCCGGAACAGGCGGTTAACTGGGATTATATATCATCGTCCATTAAGAAATTTAAAACTCCACAGCCTAAAGTACTCAATCTTTTTGCTTATACCGGTGCAGCATCTATGGTTGCCAATGCTGCCGGTGCCGATACCACACATGTTGATTCGATCAAGCAGGTAGTGACCTGGGCCAATGAAAACCAGGAACTTTCTGGGTTGAAAGACACCCGCTGGATGGTAGAAGATGCATTAAAGTTCGTAAAAAAAGAACTTAAGCGTGGTAAAAAATACAATGGAATTATCCTCGATCCACCGGCATATGGCCATGGCCCTAACGGAGAAAAATGGAAACTGGAAGATCACATTCAGGAAATGATGCAGGATGTTGTGCAGCTGCTAGATGAAAAGGAACATTTTTTGATCCTGAATACCTATTCACTTGGCTTTTCTTCCGTAATTGTCGAAAATCTGATTCGTACCTCATTTCCAGGTGTTAAAAATTTGGAAACTGGTGAGTTATATTTACAAGCCACTGCCGGCATCAAATTACCACTAGGTGTATTTGGTAAATTCTGCAATGTGTAAATGTTAATTACTTTATTTTAAACTATACCATTTACCCCCTATTTTCATATCCATCAGATCCGGAAAAAAAATCTAAAATTTAATTCTATAATACATCTATGAAATTACCTCAATTAGCTGGTACCCTTATACTGGGTTTTGCCGCCATCAGCCTGTTTGCCAACTGTAACTCCGATGGTAAAGGCAGTAACGGCGTAAGCAAAATCTTCACATCAGACACCACTAAAAAGAAAACAGATTCAACAGTGAATGTAATGAAGCCTGTTGATCCGAAATTATATGATTCGCTTACAAAAAAACTTGCCAATGGCGATACTACGGGTAAATGGCCGGTAAAAAACCAGCCATATCCTTTAGCAGGTGCAATTTTACCATTTAAACGTATCGTGGTTTACTATGGAAACCTTCACTCCAAAAAAATGGGGGCTTTGGGCGAATATGCGCCTAAAGAAATGTGGCAGCGTTTGAATGCCGAGGTTAAACATTGGGAAAAGGCCGATCCTTCCACACCTGTACAGCCAGGTTTACATTATATTGCTGCAGTGGCCAGCGGAACTCCTGGCAAAGATGGTAAGTACATTAACCGCATGGGAAACAAGCAGATTGATTCGGTATTGAAGATTGCGAAAATGCAACCAAATACGATTGTGTTTCTCGACCTTCAGGTTGCACTAAGCACGATTAAAGCTGAGCTTCCTCACATTGAAAAATATCTTGAGCTACCTTATGTACATTTGGGTATTGATCCGGAATTCTCTATGAAGGACGGCTCTTTGCCAGGTAGAAAAATCGGGACATATGATGCAGCAGATGTAAACTACGTTACAGGATATTTAGCAGACATTGTTAAGAAGCATAACCTGCCTCCAAAAGTTTTTGTATTACACCGTTTTACAAAGAAAATGGTTACCAACTCTCCAAACATTAAATTACGCCCTGAAGTACAGGTTGTTGTACACATGGATGGATGGGGTGAACCAGAATTGAAAAAGGGTACCTATCGCCACTTTGTTTATGGTGAGCCCGTTCAGTTTACCGGCTTCAAGCTATTTTACAAGAATGACCTGAAGAAAGCACCAAATAAATTGCTAACTCCCGAGGAGCTACTTAAGCTTACTCCAAAACCCATATATATTCAGTATCAGTAGCATATTAAAAAGGGTGTCTTCAGGCACCCTTTTTGCTTATAAAATCACCTAAATGCCCTGTTGGCTGAAATAAACAAATCTACCTTTCATTTATTTCGTTGAGACATTTCTTCGGGTACTGTTCGGGAAGTGTTCGGGAAAACACCCCATTTCTTCGGGAAGTGTTCGGGAAGGGTTCGGGAAGCGTTCGGGAAGCGTTTGGGAAAGCTTCGTCTCCTGATCGGGATTTCTCCCGGAAAAGTTCGTATAAACATCGCCTCAAATTCGGGAAGTGTTTGGCTTTTCTTTGGGTAAAAGCCGAACAACAGGCGAGCCCATCCCAAACATTACCCAAACTTTTCTAAACTTTGTCTCGGATTTGTCTCAGCCGAAACCCGATCAATTGCCAAAAACTCTAAGATGCATTTCATAACAAACGCTATTAATGATACAAGCCTCCTGTAATATCCATAATGTAAAACGGACTTTTTAAACACACGGTTTTATTCAGCATTCCTTCCACCAGGAATCTACAATGGCATAACTTTCGTATAATAGCTATTATGCAAACAGCAATTTTTGGAGGTGGGTGCTTTTGGTGCACGGAAGCAATATTTCAAAGCCTGAAGGGTGTAGAACAGGTAATTTCAGGTTATATGGGCGGTGAACTAAAGCATCCAACCTATATGGAAATTTCAAATGGTGGTACAGGACATGCGGAGGTGGTTAAAATATCTTTTCACGACAAGCTTATCTCATTCAATGAGTTGCTATTGATTTTTTTTAGAACCCACAATCCAACGCTGTTAAACAGGCAGGGGAATGATATCGGAACGCAATACCGATCCATAATTTTTTATGAGAATGAGGCCCAGAAAAACGAGGCAGAAAAACTCATAGTGGAATTAACCAGGGAACATGTTTTTGATAAGCCCATTATAACACAGATTGCGCCTGCCGAAGCGTTTTATGAGGCCGAAGACTATCACCAGAATTATTTCAATAAGAATCATGGCAAGCCTTACTGTGCTTTTGTTATTCAACCCAAGCTAAACAAACTGGCAGAACAATTCCGGCAGAAAATTAAACCTGAGCTATCCAGCTAACAGGCTACAGCTTTTCCGGAAAACCGTTATTCGAACGTTAAAAGCGCATGCTGACTTGCAGTATGAATATCTCTCCAAACGCGGTTTATTTCTGTTTCTTTTCTGGCGGCTTCAAGACCACAAAAAGGAAATAAAAAATCGCACGCGCTTCTGCAAGCATGCGCAAGCTTTCGGCTTGAGCGGCTCACTTCGTCCAGACTGGATTCCGATATCGATTTACCAGATACTAACTGTTCCCAGGAATCGTCGAAACAATGGTAGAATGCTTTCTTCAGTTCCTTCACTTCGCTCTTGCACCGATTTAACTCATTTTCGAAATACCTGATCTGTTCCTCGTTATATCTTTTTAATCCTGACCTTGAGAAGAATGACTGCTCCACCAACCTGATGAAGTGATTAGACATCCCCAAACTATTTACAGCCAATGTGGTTTCTGCCAGCTGTAGAAAAGGATAATCAAATCCCTCGTCGGCAACCTCGATGGTATTGTTTATCCTGAATGTACGATTAAGGGGTACTTCCAGGTTACTTACTTCAAAGGCATGACTTCCAGTAGCGATTAATCCAAAATATGACCAGCCCGAAAGGATATTTACTTCATTTTTTTTCAAAATAAATGACATCACTTTCGGATTTCCATCTTCATCAAGTATATCGGTACCATCGGTGTTTTTAAGGCTGCAGTTTGCTGTAAATATGGTTGCATGCAATGCGCCGCTGGCATATTTCCAATGCCCGTTTATTAAATACCCATTAGTGGTTTCAATCGCTGTTCCGCCTATTGCTCCGCTCCCTGCAAAGCATACCGCTCTATCAGCAAACACTTCTTTTGCCAGATCGGGGTTTAAAAAACCAGCAAACCAGGCGGCACCGGCACAAAGCGTAACCGTCCAGCCCAGGCTGCCATCAGCTTCTGCCAGCTCTTCTTCAAGGCGTAAAATTTCCGGAAGCTTTTTACCTGCCCCCCCATAAACTTCAGGAACAAAAAGCTTAAACCAGTTTTCCTGATAGGCCAGTTCTAAAATTTCCGGATGTAATTCGCCCATTTGTTCTGATTCTGAAGCAAACTGAGCTACAGTTTCCTGCCAGGTTTTTGTGATGGTGTTTTGCATATGATCATCTTATACCGCAGTGGTGCGGATTAAAAAGCTATAGAAACGTTAATTAAACTTTCGTAATTCTCTTTTACCTACAATTTTCTTCCAGTCTAAAAAGCCAAAAATGGCTACAATAAATAAAAATGTAGTCAGGCAAGCCATTAGGGGAAGCTTTTTATGAAACAATAACGGAATGGCAACAATATTTGAAACATTCAGAAAAATCCAGTTTTCAATTTTACGTTTTGCAAGAAGCCACATACCTGCCCACGCTGTTGATGAAACGAACGCATCCAGTAGCGGTACATCAGAATCAGTATGGTTTCTGAGTACAAAGTAGAATACAAAAAAACCTATAACTGAGATCAATATCGCAATCAGCAGTTCATTATTTGTACTCCATGCTACCTGGTTTTCGCCGTCTAGCTTACGTTTCTTCCAGATTATCCAGCCGTAAACACTCATTACCAGATAATAAATACTCAATAACATCTCTGCATAAAGTTTTACATTTAGCAGCAAAAACATAGATAATAGAATAGAAACAATTCCGGTAGGATATAACCAGATGCTGTTTTTCTTTGCCAGTAAAACCTCAGAAACGCCGAAGCCAACCGCCAGCCATTCTACCAGCGAGGTATGCAGAATTTGTTCCTTAAAAAGCCCGAACCAATCTTGAAAATTCATTTACAATAAATACCTTAAAGCCAATAAAAAATAATTGAAACCTGCTTTCAGGGCGAAACAGTATTGTAAATTTAACCTCTTCCCTCCGCCGGCATTATCCGGATCAGGTGCATTCAAGGTTGAAAGAGGCAGATTTGTTGGGTGGAGAGGGAACCCTCTGCCATCCTAATGTTCTACATTTACCTTAAAATGGGTATAATCTCAGCCTTTCGATTGCAACAGAAATTGCGGATTTGAAAAGCACCCCTTTGAGTGAGGCAAATATAGTTTTTAAATTGAAAGATTTTAATTTTTATTCAAATTGATTGTCTTGCTATGGCACGGTGAGACACAGTTCTGTTTCCAGATGGCTGGAACAAACGGTGTCTCACAATGCAAAGCTTTTAAAACAAGCCTAACTGACCTTTGTCATCAATCTCGATATCATCCGGATTGGTAATTTCAAAATCAACCTTCTTAACAACAGTATCGGCGGTTTTTGCTTTTGCCTCCTCTTTAGGAACTTCTTTTTTTACAGTTTTGGATACAGGTTCAGCTGCTGATTCTTGTTTCACCGGTAACTTGTCCTCTGGCAAAACTTCATTCTTACGTTCAAACTTAGGCTTTGACTTTTCTTCAACATGTACTTCGGTCTTCCCGGTGGCTATAGGAGCTTCAGCAGGCGCTTCGAGGTTTTCCTCCGTTCCTATACCATCTGCTTCATCTAAGGTGCCACTTTCTTCTCCGCCATCGTTACCTTCTACATCTCCTGTGTCTTCTATTTCCGGTTCCTCGAGTACAACCTTTTGTACGTCGTGAGGCGATAAACGGTTACCGTTTGCTTTCAAACCTTTCACATCAATCAGTTCAGCCAAAACGAGATCAAGCGTTTCAGGAGTTTGAGTTTTACCTTTTAATACATCAACTATCACTTTTGCCAAAGGATTGGCTGTTAGGAAAAGTAGTTTCGATTTAGCTTCTTCACTGATAAAAATCACCTTTTTGCCGTTTGACTGAAGTTCAAAAACGAAGCGTTTAATAAAATAATTCTGGGCTTTTCCGTCGAAATGAACTGCGGCAAAGGTTTTCTCGGGATCGAACTTCTGAATCAGCAGTAAATTATCGTCAAAGTGATTGCTTAACTCAAATGAACTTAGTTCGTAGTAACCATCTTTATGAACCTGTAATATCCGGTCATCACCGTCAAATTCACCAAGGTATTTACCTCGTCCATCAACATTCAGGCGCTTCAATAACTCATCATACCAGATTTTAAGTCCCGAAAGTGTAGATACACCTTTAGTCTTTAAGATAATTTTCTTCACCGGATACTTCGAAATGATATTACCCTGCGAACCGCGTCCCTTAATGGCAACTTCTGCAAAATCCTGGTCGAATTGCAGTTTACGTAACTTCGAATGCGGTTTTAATGCCACATTTACCACTTCTGCCTCTCCATTTGGATTGGCAGTGAAGTATAGTACCTTGGAACCTTTAGATCCCTTAGTCAAGTCATATTCTTTGTCACGGGTTACTCCCACCACAGCAAAGCGTTTGATATAGGCTGTTCCGGAAGCGCCGTCTTTATAAATCATATTGTAAATGGTGCGCTCATCGTTTTTCTTAAATACCTGTGCGTGGATGATACCCTTACCTACAAAGGTTTTATCAGCTACTTTTGTAATCATGCATTTACCATCCTCGCGGAAAACAATTACCTCATCAATATCAGAGCAATCGGCAATGAATTCGTCTTTTCTCAACCCCGTGCCGATGAAACCATCTTCCCGGTTAACATATAGCTTAACGTTTGCCAATGCCACTTTAGAAGCTTCAACCCTGTCAAATAGCCTGATCTCGGTTCTACGCTCTCTCCCCTTACCATATTTATCTTTCAGCTTCTGATACCAGGCGATAGCATAATCCGTTAGATGCTTCAGGTGATTTTTCACTACCTTGATTTCATCTTCCAGGTTTTTCATTTGTTCATCAGCCTTCTTTACATCAAAGCGGGTAATGCTACTCATCGGCTTATCGATCAGTTTCTTGAAATCTTCAGGAAGTATTTCGCGATAGAGTGTTGGTTTAAAAGGTTCGAATAATAAATGTAAAACCTCTACTACGGTATCGAAATTGGCTGAGTTTTCATATTCAGGATTTTTATACATTCCCTCCTGAATAAATATTTTTAAAAGGGAACTGAAGAAAATCTTTTCCTGTAACTCGTGTAAACGAATCTCCAGTTCTTTTTTTAATAATGCTTTGGTATGCTTTGTATTTTCAATCAGGATATCGTTAACACTCATAAAGTGTGGTTTATCGCCCTGGATAATACAAGTATTTGGAGAAATAGAAACCTCACAGGCTGTAAAAGCATACAAGGCATCGATGGTTACATCGGGCGAAATACCTGGTGCCAGATGCACTATAATTTCGACACTTGCTGCAGTGCTATCCTCAATTTTTTTAATTTTGATTTTGCCCTTGTCGTTAGCAGCCAGAATGCTGTCGATAACAGAGCTGGTAGTGGTGCTGTAAGGAACTTCTGTAATCACCAAAGTCTTTTTATCTTTTTCGGTGATTTTAGCACGAACACGGATTTTGCCTCCCCGCTGTCCCTCATTATAATTTGAGAAGTCGGCAGCGCCTCCGGTAAAGAAATCGGGTAAAATATTCGGGCGTCTGCCTTTTAGCACCTCAATCGACGCATCTAAAAGTTCTATAAAGTTATGGGGCATTACTTTCGTTGCCAAACCAACGGCAATACCCTCTGCTCCCTGCGCCAGTAATAGTGGAAACTTTACGGGTAAGGTAATTGGCTCATTATTCCGCCCGTCATAACTCAGCTGCCACTCTGTAGTATCAGGATTAAACACAACCTCATTTGCAAACTTTGATAAGCGGGCTTCAATATAACGTGGAGCAGCTGCACTGTCGCCAGTGATGGGATCGCCCCAGTTTCCCTGCATATCGATCAGCAAATCTTTCTGGCCTATCTGAACCATCGCATCCCCAATTGAAGCATCCCCATGTGGGTGGTACTTCATCGTATTACCAATCACGTTTGCTGCTTTGTTGAAACGGCCATCATCCATCTCTTTAAGAGAATGCATAATCCTCCGCTGAACAGGCTTTAGTCCGTCATTAATGTGAGGAACGGCACGATCCAGAATTACATAAGACGCATAATCGAGGAACCAGTTTTCATACAATCCATTGATAGGTGTGATAGTGTGCTTTTGTTCTCCGTTTAGGTTTTGGTCTATTTCTTCACTCATCTATTTACAAAAATTGGCAGCTGTAAATATAATAAAAATGAAGCCACACTGTAAAAACAGGTTATTCACATTTAAACCCTAATAAATGATATTTAACGCTCCAACCGATCTTCCACAAATGCAAACGGCAATAAACTTTTTACGCTGGGCACCTTTAAAATTTCTCCGTTCAGGCAATAAAAAATAACCTCAATTGGCGATGACTGCTTCCTTTCAAACTCGACCATTACCTGCAAACAACCTCCGCAAGAGGTTACGGGCTTCAGAATTTCAAAATGATCTGTTTGTGCTGTAATGGCCATGCTTTCGATAACTGCTTCGGGATAAGTTGCGCCAATAGAAAAAAGCGCAACACGTTCGGCGCATAGGCCGGATGGATAGGCCAGATTTTCCTGGTTACTTCCCAAAATGACTTGTCCTGATTTTAGCCGGATGGCCGTACCGACCCTAAACTTCGAATAAGGAGAGTAGGATCCTGACAAAGCCTGTTCAGATTGTTCGCATAGAGACCGGTCTTTGTCATTGAGTTCAGCTATATCATTATATTGTTCGAAGCTTATATTAAGATCTAATACTTTCATTTTGAATATTTTCTAAAACCGCTAAAGTTAAATTTCTATGGCGGGCGAACAATTTAGGTTATTTTTTGTATTAATTATAAAATCTGCCCTAAAATTATTTAGTGGCATGCATTTGGCATTTTACAACCACCAAACATGATCAGCTTTGAATAGATACGTACGTAAAGGTTTAAAAATTCTACTCTGGATTATCGCCTCCATCATCATCTTAGTAGTGGGTGTTGCCCTCTCATTGAACATTCCGGCAGTGCAAAACTTTGTTAAAAACAAAGCAATAAACTATCTTAAAACAAAAACTAAGACGGAAATAAGCCTGGAAAGCATCAAAATTGCCCTACCAAAAGACGTTGTCTTAAACAAATTTTATATTGAAGATTTAAAGGGCGATACCCTGCTGTATGCAGAAAAACTCGCTGTAGACATTAGCCTGTTTAAGTTGCTTAAGAATACGGTTGAAGTTAACAATATTGAACTGAAAAACATAAGGGCAAATGTTAAGCGTATAACTCCAGATACCACTTTTAACTTTTCTTTTCTCATGAACGCCTTTATGAGCGAACAGAAAAAGCCAGAAGAGAAAGTGGATAAAGACACTACCTCAACACTGAAATTTTCTATTGATAAAATATCCTTCGAAGACATAGGCCTCACCTACCGTGATGATGTAGCAGGCAACAATGTGAAGGTATACATTGGCGCCTTTAAAACTAAATTGAAAACATTTGATTTAGCAAATCAGCATTACGTGATTAAGGAACTGGCATTAAACAACACCTCCCTTAAATATCTCCAGCAAAAGCCATTGGTAGAACTCGTTCAGCATGTTACTAACAGTGTAGACAGTAGCCAGAAAGAAACAGGCAAACTACCATTGATCGAAGTCGAGAACTTTGCCTTCAATAACGTGAAGGTTAATTACGATGATCAGGTTTCAACGACAAAAGCCATTGCCGATGTAAATGAACTTGGTGTAGTAAACTTAAAAGTAGATTTAACCAACAGTAAATATACGGTTGATGACGCCAAGCTGAATAAATCAAATATTCTTTTTGCCTTTAAACCAGCACCCAGTAATGATTTAAAGAAAGTTAAGGATACAGTCGTTCCAGAACAGTCGTCTTTGGGATTAGTGATCAAAAACATCAGCCTGGCAGACAACAATGTGCAATTCGATAACCTTGGAGCAAAGGCTGCTCCAAAAGGAATGGATTTCAATCATTTAAAGATTACAGAACTGAACTTTGGTGCCGGAGATGTAAGTTATAGCGCTGCAGGAATAAAAGCGATCGTAAAAAATGGTTCACTTAAAGAAAAAAGTGGTTTTGCTTTGAATGAGTTAAAAGGAAATGCCATTTATAATGATAAACAGATTAAGCTGACGAATTTCGTTTTAAAAACACCAAATACAACTATAGAGAACGCTACAGAGCTGAATTTCACATCCATGGATGATTTAACAAAACATCCTGAACGCGTGAAGCTTGCACTAAGTTTAAAAAACACTACGATAGGCTTGAAAGATGCAGGCTATTTTAGTGATGCCGTTCCGGCAAATTACCGAAATGAGAAGATTAAAATTAATGCAGAATTAAATGGGTATTTAAACAATCTGAACATCCCCCGTCTGCAAATCAACGGTTTAAAAAATACGCAGATCGACATTAGTGGTACGGCAAAAGGTTTGCCTGACGTCGATAAGACTTTCCTCGATCTGAACATTAAAAAACTCTACGTTACCAAAAGCGATATTCTGGTGGCTGTGCCCAGGAAATCATTACCGCCAAGCATTGAACTTCCTAATGTAATTAACGCAAAAGGAAAGTTTAAAGGCTCAATGACCGATTTCAATACCAACATGAATATCCAGACGGATATGGGTGGAGCTGTTTTAAATGCTGCAATGAAAGGTCCGAAAGGTAAAGAAAGCTACAAAGCAGACGTAACTTTGAATAATTTCAACGTTGGCCGGTTATTGAAAATGCAGCCGAAGTTAGGCCGTATATCTGTTAAAGCCAACGTCGCAGGAACGGGTCTGGATCCGAAGACAATAAATGCCAAATTCAATGCACGGGTTTTGAGTGCATACTACAATAAATACACTTACCGGAATTTAAACCTTTCCGGTACTTATGCCAACCAGAATGTTGCCATCAAAGGTAACATGCCAGATAGCAATGCAAATTTCAGTCTAGATGCCAAAGCCAGTCTCGCCGGTAAATACCCTGCAGTTAAAGCCGATTTAAACCTGAAACAACTGAATTTGCAAGCCTTAAATTTTAGCCCCACTGTTTTAAGTGCGGCAGGGGTAATAAAGGCTGACTTAACAACTGCTGATGCTGACTATCTGAATGGTTCGGTTGATATTACAGGCTTGCAATTGGTGAAAGATGCCCAGAGAATAAATGTGGATACCATCTCTGTACGCGCAAAATCTACTGCTACTGAAAATGAACTCACCTTAAAATCAGAAATTCTATCTGCTAAAATTGATGGTAAATATCAGTTAACGAAAGTTGGAAGTGCCATCATCAACGAAATTAATAAGTATTATGCCTTTGGAACGGTAGAAAAGATTCCAGATCAGCGAATGAGGTTCTTTGTACAGGTGTATGATTCAAAATTGCTGAAACAATTTGTGCCTGAATTAACTGTTTTTAAATCATCACAATTTTACGGGTTAATCGACACACAAAAAGACAGCCTGCAGATTAAAGGTAATTTCCCACAAGTGGTTTACGGAGATTTTAAAGTGGATACCACTGTTTTGAATATCAACAATGATAACAACAAGCTTGCTTACGGGCTAACCGTTAAAAGTTTGCAGAGCCCTTCCATTGCGCTGTTTAATACAGAGATTAGTGGTGATGCGGCCAACAATGTATTGGGTGTGAATGTTTTTCTTCGTGACAGACAACGTAAGGACAAATACGTTATTGGCGGTACATTCCAATCTATAAACAAAGATTTTAAGTTTAGCCTGGATCCTCAGAAACTTCTGCTTGATTATCAGAAATGGGTAGTTTCACAGGATAACTATATCCAGTTCGGGCAATCCGGAATACTGGTAAATCAGTTCCAGATCAGTAACAGCGGTCAGTCTCTGTCCATCAACAGTAATCCTTCGCAACCCAATTCACCTTTAAGCGTTGAGTTTAAGGATTTTCAACTGGAAACGTTAACGAAGTTTGCGGAAACAGATACAACCCTGGTTGGGGGCCGTTTAAATGGTACTGCCAATGTTAAAGATCTGGCCAGTACACCAAAGTTTGAAGCCAATTTGACCATTGATCAGCTCCGCTACCAGAAAGATGAACTGGGCACCTTACGTTTGGCCGTTAATAACAATACTGAAAATGCCTTTGAAGTAAATGTTGCGTTAAGTGGTGTGCACGAATTGAGGGTAAATGGGTTTTATTATACCGCACCGCAAAGTGCACTCGATTTGACAGTCAATATTGACAAAATCGAGATGAAAAATATTGAGAGCCTGTCGCAGGGCCAACTTAAAAATGGTACGGGCACCCTTACGGGAGCTTTGAGTGTGAAAGGTGCTTTGACTGCACCGAAAATATTGGGCGACCTGACTTTCAATAACGCAGGTATTAAAGTGGCCTACGTAAACTCATACTTCCGGATGCCCAACGAGAAAATTTCATTTACCAATGAGGGAATCAGTTTTAATAATTTCACTTTAATTGACTCTTTAAATCAAAAAGCTACCATCAATGGCAAGGTTTACACTACTGATTTTAAAAACTACCGCTTTGGGCTGGATGTCAACATGAATAATTTCCGGGCGATAAACTCTACTGCTGCAGACAATGAAATGATTTACGGAACGGTGTTTTTAACCAGTAACATCAAAGTTAGAGGAGATTTGAACCAGCCGGATGTGAATATGAGCATCAATGTGAATAAAGGAACGAAGTTTTTCTTTGCCTTGCCAGCGAATGATCCGGCGGTGATTGATCAGGAAGGAATTGTTCAGTTTATTGATGCAGATGCACCTCCGTTTAATGGCCAGAAGGCGCTAAAAGTTGACAGTATTAGTAAGTCACCTGTTAAAGGAATCAATCTGGTAGCAGCTGTAAAAATCGATCCTGAAGCTGAATTAAATGTAGTGGTAGATCCTGCTAATGGTGATGCATTGAACATCAAGGGGGATGCAGACCTGAATGCTACGATGGATCCAAGCGGGAAGATCAGTTTAACAGGTCGCTACGAAGTGGTTGATGGCTCCTATAACCTGTCTGTTGGTCCGCTAGGTAAAAAGGCATTCAAAATTGTAAAAGGTAGTACGATTATCTGGACAGGTGAACCTACAGAAGCTAATGTAAACCTATCGGCAATGTATGAGGTTAACGCTGCGCCTATAGACTTACTGAACCAACCAGATCTTGTACAGGCAAAAACAAAAATGCCATTTCAGGTATACCTGATGATGAAAGGCGAATTGCTAAAACCAATTATTTCCTTTAAAATAGATTTACCGGAAAACGAAAGGGCTACAGAGATCGGAAGTTTGGCCTATACCCGCTTACAAAATGTTAACCGTGATGAAAGTGAACTGAACAAGCAGGTGTTTGCTTTATTAGCTTTAAACCGCTTCATTGCCAATAACCCATTCGAAAGTTTATCCGGAGGTGGCGGAGGCGTTTCGACACTCGCCCGTTCAAGTGTGAGTAAGTTATTGACTGAACAGCTCAATAACCTCACCTCAGATTTAATCCAGGGTGTTGACCTGAATTTTGGGGTAAATTCATCTGAAGATTACTCTACCGGATCATTACAGCAAAAAACAGATCTTGAAGTTGGGTTATCTAAAAAATTATTGAATGACAGGCTAACTGTGACAGTGGGAAGCTCATTTGCTTTAGAAGGCCCACAGGCTCCCGGCGAGAAATCGACTGATATTGCAGGAAATGTAAATGTAGAATATGCATTATCATCTGATGGAAGGTACCGGTTAAGGGCCTACAGGAGAAACCAAAACGACGTAATTGTACAGGGACAAATTATTGAAACCGGTTTAGGATTTACCCTCGTTGTAGATTACAACAAATTCAGAGAGATATTTCAGAAAAAACGAAACAGAAGAACGAGAAACATTGAACAGAAAGCACAAAATGAGAAAACTAATTAGACCTATTTTATTTGTATTGGCCTGTTTAGTTTACGCGGGCTGTAGCAGTACGAAATCCCTGAAACCAGGGCAAATATTGTACACCGGCGCTGAGGTTAAAATTAATCCCGACTCTTCGGGTAAAATTGATGATGAGAAACAAGTTAAAGCTGATTTGAAAAGCAAAACCAGGCCTCGCCCCAACAACAAACTGAAGCTGGCCATTTACAACTTTGCCGGAGAACCTAAAAAACCAAAAGGTTTGAGGAACTGGATCAGGAAAAAAGGTGAAGCCCCTGTGCTTTTAAGTGAAGTGAAACTGAAGTATAACAATGACGTGCTGACCAGCTATCTGCTTAGTGAGGGTTATCTGCAGGCTGCGGTAACTGGCGATACGGTAGTGAAGGATAAGAAAGGTAAAGCCATATACACGGCTGTTACCGGCGAAAGATATAAAATCAATAAGGTAACCTTCCCACCCGATTCAGGTGTACTAACCCGGATCATCAATACCAATAAAGATAAAACCTTATTAAAGGTGGGCGATTTTTACGATCTGGACGTTTATAAAAATGAGCGGATCAGGATTGATAATGATTTAAAAGAAAGCGGATACTTTTATTTCAGCCCTGATTACTTAATTATGCAGGTTGACAGTACGATTGGTAAAAATCTGGTAAATGTGACCATCAAAGTCAAAGACATTGCTCCTGATGCAGGGTTGAAGCCTTACACCATCAAAAATATCAATATCTACCCCAACTATTCAATTAGAAGGGACAGTACGCTACGTGGACTGAAACCACTACAATACCATGATTTCAATATCTACGATGATCGCAATACTTTTAAACCCAGACTGTTCGACCGCCTGGTTTTCTTCCAAAAAGGAGAACTATATAACCGTAAAGACCACAACCAATCCCTAAACAGAATGGTAAACGTGGGCGCCTTTCAGGATGTACGGGCAGAATTCTTACCTGTTGACAGTTTCAGGAACAATCAACTAGATCTAAATATCTACCTCACACCTTTAAAAAAGAATTCCCTTACATTTTCTGTTACCGGAACCAGCAAGTCAAATAATTTTGTAGGTTCGGAAGTTAAAGTAACTCAAACCACCAGAAATCTTTTTAGGGGAGCCGAACAACTGGACGTAAGTGTTAGCGGCGGTTTTGAAACACAAACCAGAGGTACCTCTTTGGGTAAAAACTCTCTTTCATTAACGGCAGAAGGAAAGCTGACTTTCCCTAGGTTTATTGTTCCATTCTACAAGCCAAACAGCACAAACGCATTTATACCTAAAACAATTGCATCACTATCCTACCAAATGCTGAATCGGGGCTCAGAGTACACCTTACATGCTTTTAAAGGAGAGTTTGGATATAACTTCAAAGAAAACCAGTATAAAGAGCATAATTTCAACCCGATTTCGGTAAGCTATATTTCGACTGGCTTTCCCGATTCAACTGTCAGAGATAGTTTATACGAGGTGAATCCTCTACTTAGAACAACTTTAGAAAATCAGCTTATCATCGGCAGTAGCTATAACTTCACCTTTACCAACCAAATGGAAACCAATCGAAGAAACAATACTTACTTCTATGGTGCGGTTGAAACTGGTGGAAATTTATGGGGTACGTTTGTGCCAAAGGATGATAATGGTCAAAAGTCTATCTTCAATGTTCCCTTATCACAGTTTGTACGACTGGAAGCGGACTTAAGAGATTACTACAAAATTACCAGAAATGTAACCTGGGCCAACCGCTTAAACCTTGGCTATGGCTACGCGTATGGAAACAGTACCTCACTGCCATTTGTAAGGCAGTTCTTTGCAGGAGGAAGTAACGACATCCGCGCCTTTCCGGCAAGAACTTTGGGCCCTGGTACCTACAAAGTACCTGACAATGCTATTTTTGCCGATCAGGGCGGAGATATCAAACTGATGCTCAACTCAGAACTACGATTCAAAATAGTAAGTATTTTATATGGAGCCTTGTTTGTAGATGCCGGAAACGTTTGGTTACGTAAGGAAGATACAGGAATACCGGGTACATCCAATACCGGAAGACCAGGTTCAGAATTTAAATTAAAAAATGCCCTGAATGAGTTGGCTGTAGGTACAGGTGCCGGCGTTCGTGTAGATGCCACCATTTTTGTAATCCGCCTGGATGTTGCCTTCCCTGTACGTAAACCATATCTCCCTGAAGGACAACGCTGGGTGTTCGACAATATCGCCTTTGGCAATAAAGACTGGAGAAAAGAGAATTTAATTTTTAATATTGGTATCGGATACCCTTTCTAAAACTGTTAATGAAGTTAATCAATAAGGTCAAGAATTTCTTTATAGCCCTTTACCACCTCTTTTTAGCGGCTGGTAAAGGCTTTGCAGAAGACAGGATTACAAAACTCAGTGCTTCACTCGCTTACTATACCATTTTCTCTCTTACCCCACTCATCGTAATTGTTTTATCAGCCGCCACATTGTTTTTCGGAGATAAGATGAATCATGATACTAGAAACAAATTTTTTGCTCAGGTAAATGATATGGTGGGTCCGGATGCCACCACTCAACTTCAGGGATTTGTAGACCATGCCAACAAATCCGGTCAGTCAACTATCGGTTTAATTATCGGTATTGCAACACTGATTATCGGATCTACCGCCATATTTATTGAAATTCAGGATAGTATCAACATGATCTGGAAAGTTAAGGCCATTCCTAAAAAAGGCTGGTTGAAAATGCTGACCAACCGGCTTCTATCCTTTTCCCTTATCGTTTCAATGGGTTTTTTGTTATTGGTTTCTTTGGTGGTCAATAGCCTTGTGGTGGGTTTGGGCGATAAACTGATAGCACTTTTATCAAAAACTGAAATCGATAAGGTCGTCCCGGTGGCCGACGATACAATGGCCCTGATTATCTATATTCTAAATAATGTCATTACCCTCGCTGCAGTTACCGCTGTATTTACCGTCATTTTTAAAGTATTACCTGATGTAAATATCAAATGGAAATCAGCAATCCTGGGCGCGCTTTTCACTGCTGTACTATTTAGTCTGGGCAAGTACCTGATTGGAATTTATATCGAAAAGGGCAATCCGGGGTCTGCATTTGGAGCCGCCAGCTCAATTATCGTGATTCTCCTGTGGATTTATTATACCTCCATTATTCTATACTTTGGAGCGGAATTTACCCAGGCCTATGCTGAAAAATACGATGGAGGCATATCTCCAAGCAAATATGCTGTATTTACTAAGATCACTATCGTAGAAAAAAAGGTAGATGTACTACCACCTCAACATCCGGAAGATACTATTCATGCACCTAAAGGTGAAGCATAAATTATTGGCAGAAATTAATAAAAGCAACTCCCGTAATGTTTTTACTATATAAACCGTGATATCTTTTCTAAGAGTTCTTGTTCAAGGAATGGCTTTAGCACCAGCTCATTCATTCCTGATGCCAGATACCTTTCCCGGTCTTCCTGCATTACATTGGCGGTAACACCCAGAACCGGGACATTCCGTTTAGCCAACTTAGCAGAATTCCGGATTTTTTGAGTCAACTCCATTCCACCCATTTCCGGCATCTGGATATCCGTAAGGACGAGATCATATTCATTTTCGTTAAAAAGATCCAGCGCTTCTTTTCCATTATAGGCAACATCGAAAGCAATTTTATGTTTCTTCAAAATGGTGCTTGCCAGTAAAATATTTAGTGCATTGTCATCTGCCAGGAGAATCTTTCTGCCAGCTAAAATTTGTTCCTCATCACCTGTCTTTAGAGCACCTGATTGTTCGGTTTCCGGTTTCTTCGTCTTCTGATAAGTGACTTCAAAAGAAAATGTAGATCCTTTTTTTTCAGCACTTTCAACACTAATGTTTCCTCCTTGAAATTCGATAATCTTTTTACAAATCGCCAGACCGAGCCCCGTCCCCTGCTGTTTCTCTTTGGTGGAAGAGTAGTAAACCTGTGCAAACTCATCAAAAATAATCCGCTGATCTAATGGGTTTATACCAATGCCGGTGTCAGCAATACTTACTTTAAGTTGTGCCTCGTTGTATTCGTTTAAAAATAAACGGCCGCTAAGACTTATGCTGCCTTTGCCCGTAAACTTGATTGCGTTGCTCAAAAGATTCATCACCACTTGCTTAAGCCTGAGCGGGTCTCCGATAACATAAACGTCACTATCTATGTCCAGATTCATGGTGAACTCTAGTTTTTTCTTAACAACCTGTATTCTCATGCTATCAAAAACATCCTTAATGGCGTGGTATGGAGAAAATGGAATTTGCTCCAGAATAACTTTCCCCGTTTCATATTTCGAAAAGTCGAGAATATCGTTTACTACATCGAGCAGCATGACAGATGAATTCCTAATGGCGCCTACCTGCTCCTTTTGTACAGCTTTCAGCTCTGTTTGCGTTAGCTGTTCTGAGAACCCGACAATTGAATTTAATGGTGTGCGTATTTCGTGGCTCATATTCGCGAGAAATCTGCTTTTCGAAAGTGCATACAGTGCAGCCTTATTGCTATAATTCACGAGGGCTTTTTCGTTCCTGTAGAGATGAAACACCATATAAAATACGAAAGCGAGTAAACCAACAGCCAGGGCCAGTAATGCCAGCGTAAACCGGTCAAGGTTTTCAACAGTACCGTAGGTATTTTCGTTAATGAGTTGCTGAATGGTGGAATAGTATTCTTGCTCATTTAACCTGTACTGTTTGAGGCCATTTACAATGGAGGTGATGAGGCGATGATTTACATCAAGCAATTCTTTTTCTTTATCCTTGAGCTGTTGATTGAGTTTGTAGAGCCTTAGATAGTAAGCATTGATGGTTTTGAGTTGTAAATTATTGTAAGCCACATTCAAAGAAGAGGTATCGGCAGAAATAGCTGTCTTGACCAGAGTTGACCTCGAACTGTCTACTCCTTTTACATCCCTGGCATTAATGGCATCAAAAATCCTGGCGAAAATCTTCTTTCGGGCCTGTCCGGCTTTGCCGGCCTTAATGGTATCGATTTTAACAATGCTCTTAAATTGTCTTGCGGTAAATATTCTTCCCTTTGGCTCTGTTTTAGTTACATCCTGATTAATATGGGCAGAAAAGTTAATCAGGCTATCCGATAACTTCCTTAAAAATATGAACTGGGCTGTCCTGATTTTCTTCTGTTTGATCAGTGCAGCAAAGTTGTCTGGAGAAAGAGCACTTTCCTTTAGATTATCATGTTCAATTGAATCCATAATCAAAGACACTGCTCTGATCTCATCAACAAACTGATTATAGTAAATCCTCTTTGCACTTACCACATACATTCTGCAGCTATTCTCTGCGTTATAAAGTTTAAAAATGCAGCTGTCAAGTCTGGTAAAGTCATTCTGAACATGGACAATCCTGGTTGCTGATTTTAATATTGGTATTTTAGAGAAGTTAATGAATAACCCTGCGGTTATTCCAAAGGTGGCCAATATTAAAAATACGATCAGTAAATACTTTGCTGCAGAACTTTTTGTGGATTTCAAAGGTGTTGATTTAATTTTCGGATTACATCAACGCCGGATTTTAGGCTACTTCATCAATAATTTTAGGTTCTTCATTCACTTCGTCTTTTTCAATTCGGAGGTTTTTGATAATGTGCTGCTGTCTGTCGGGTGTGTTTTTTCCCATATAGTATTCCAGCAAACCTTTAATGGTCTGATCTTTTAAAATAACAGGATCGAGCCTGATATCTTTTCCGATAAACAAACCAAATTCATCCGGAGATATTTCCCCTAACCCCTTAAAACGAGTAATTTCAGGTTTGTTCCCTAATTTCTCGATAGCATTCCGGCGTTCTTCATCACTATAACAATAAATGGTTTCTTTCTTATTTCTAACCCTGAATAAGGGTGTTTGTAAAATGTAAACATGTCCTGCTTTTACTAAATCAGGAAAAAACTGCAGAAAGAATGTCATCATCAGCAATCTAATGTGCATCCCATCAACGTCTGCATCCGTCGCAATCACAATGTTATTGTAATGCAGGCCATCCAGGCCATCTTCGATGTTTAATGCATGTTGTAAAAGGTTAAATTCTTCGTTTTCATACACCACCTTTTTAGTAAGTTCATAACAGTTAAGCGGCTTACCCTTTAAGCTGAAAACTGCCTGGCAATCTACATCACGTGATTTGGTAATGGAACCAGATGCAGAATCACCTTCAGTAATAAACAAAGTTGTTTCATAACGTTTCTCGTGGGTAGAATTGAAATGAACTTTACAGTCGCGCAGCTTTTTGTTATGCAACGATGCCTTTTTTGCCCTGTCGTTAGCCAGTTTTTTAATGCCGGCAATATCTTTACGCTCACGCTCGGATTGCATGATCCTTTTTAACAGTGCATCTGCAACATCAGGGTTTTTATGCAGGTAATCATCAAGTTCTTTCTTCACGAAATCATTGATAAATGTGGCAACTGACGGCCCGTCCGGACCCATATTCTGGGAGCCGAGCTTGGTTTTGGTCTGCGATTCAAATACAGGTTCCTGAACGCGAACTGAGATCGCTGCGATGATGGATGAACGTACATCCGAAGCATCAAACTCCTTCTTAAAAAATTCGCGTACAGTTTTTACCACTGCAGCCCTGAACGCTGCCTGGTGAGTTCCTCCCTGGGTGGTATGCTGTCCGTTAACAAATGAGTGGTAGTCTTCACCATATTGCTGACCGTGAGTCATGGCAATTTCAATGTCACTACCAATCATGTGTATGATCGGGTAACGAATTTCTTCAGGCTTGTTAAATTTGGAAAGCAGGTCGTATAAACCCCTTTCCGAGAAATATTTCTGGTTATTAAAATTTACGGTCAGTCCGGTATTCAGGAAAACATAATTCCACACCATACTTTCTACAAAATCCGGAATGTAATGGTAGTTTCTGAAAATCGTTTCGTCGGGATAAAAAGTAATGGCTGTACCATTTCGCTGTGTAGTATCAATAACAGGTTGCTCATTTACAATCTCTCCTTTTGAAAACTCTACCTTTTTTGTTTTACCATCACGATAAGATTGTACAGTAAAACTGGTGGATAGCGCATTTACTGCTTTTGTACCCACACCATTCAGTCCTACTGATTTCTGAAAGGCATTACTATCGTATTTACCACCTGTATTTATTTTACTTACGCAATCAATAACTTTTCCTAAAGGTATCCCGCGACCATAATCGCGAACATTTATCTTTTGTTCAGAAACAGTAATTTCGATGGTTTTTCCAGTGCCCATCACAAACTCATCGATAGAGTTATCTACAATTTCCTTTAACAAAACATAAATACCATCATCCTGGGCCGACCCATCACCAAGTTTACCGATATACATACCGGGACGTAGTCTGATGTGTTCTTTCCAGTCTAATGATCGAATACTGTCGTCGTTATAAATTACTTCTGCCATAAATTTTGTTATTTGCTGTCAGGTTGATTGAACTCCGGTTTTCACACAAAGCAGCTGTACCGAGGGATGTTCGGGGAAAGCTTTAACGATCAACATGACAAGTATTTAGGGATGATTTGTTATTGAAAATCCAGAAAACATTTAAATTATGATCCGAATTACCTAATAGCAAAAAATTATTATACAATAATAGATTTATTCTGCGAGGCTAGCAAATGAAAATTTCAACAAAAATGAACCGGTAACAAATTCCAGATGGAAGCACAGCCGCATCTCACATTTTCTATATTTTAGCTATCTTCAACCTTTATTTGAAATTCACGTTTAATGCAACAGAAAAAGCAACTTTCGCTATTTGATTTGTCTATGATTGTAGTTAGCCTGGTCATTGGAATGGGTATATTCCGCACTCCGGTTAATGTGGCTGCAAAAGCAAAAATCCCTGAGTTGTTTTATCTGGCCTGGTTCATCGGTGGGTTTGTTGCATTTTGTGGCGCACTTACTTATGCTGAAATTGGCTCGCGTTACCCGGTCACCGGTGGATACTATAAAATTTTCTCAAAGGCCTACCACCCTTCTATCGCTTTTGCGATAAATTGTATCGTTCTAATTTCAAGTGCAGCCTCAGTCGCCGCCATCTCAATCATCGGTGCAGAATACCTTAGTAAAATTATTCTTCCGGCAGCAATGCAGAATGAGACCTATCGAGTCATCATAGCCATTTCAACTATTCTGATCTTTTATTTCATCAACCTGCTGGGATTAAAGGCCAGTTCGAAAACACAGAATGTGCTCACCATCATTAAAATTGTCCTGATATTAACGTTGATCTGTGCAGTATTTTTCGCGGGACAGGCTCAGTCAGACACCCCTGTCTTTAAAACCACAAACGGTTTATTGCCGGGATGGGCCGATTATGGAAAAGCCCTGGGCTTATGTTTAATTGCCGTTTCATTCTCTTATGCCGGCTACGCCCAAACCATTAACTTTGGCGGAGAGGTTAAAGAAGCTAAGAAGGTTATTCCACGTTCCATTATTATCGGACTTACCATTATCGTAGCGCTATACATGGTACTTAATTATGTGTATGTAAAGGTAATTGGCTTCGAAGAGTTGAAAACTGCCGAAAGCATTGCGGCGATTCTCGCCTCAAAAATCTTCGGTCCCGCCGGGTTTAACATGCTTTCGGTCATCATCTTCATTTCAGTGATGGGATACGTAAATGTTAATCTGCTAAGTAACCCCAGGGCGATGTTCGCCATGGGTGAAGAAGGAGCGCTTCCGAAAATCTTCAGTAAAATGAACACAAAAACCGAGGTGATTACCTGGAGTTTAACCGTTTTTGCAATCGTAGCCGTAGTTATCATTTTCTTTGCCAAAACCTTTGACAAGATTTTGAACTACACTATTTTTCTCGAAAGCATTAGCATGGCAAGTTCGGCAGCAACTATTTTCATTTTGAGAAAACGCACTGCCCATCTTGATAAAAAAACAATTTATACGGTTCCGTTATACCCTATATTGCCAATCATATTTATTGCTGCCTACACTTTTGTTGCTTTTAGTATTTATGCCGATGACCCAAATGCAGCATTAAATGGATTATATATATTTATTGGGTTTCTGTTAATCTATTTCATTGCGAAATTGTTTAAAAAGAAATAATTTAAAGACTGAAAAGCAACACTATACTTTATGGTGTAATGCTTTTTAGTTTAATTAGTGAGATCATCAATGAACAAAACACTCTCAGGAAAACAAAAGATAGCTTACGCCGCAGGAATGATGGGCTGGAGTATCATGACGAATATTATCATCGTGATGTTACCCTATTTCTACCTGCCGCCAAACAATTCCGGCCTAACTCCACTTGTACCACAACTGTTGTTATTTGGTGCTTTCAACTTACTCTCTATTATTGCTGCTTCAGGAAGGCTTATTGATGCAATATACGATCCGTTTATTGCTTCAGTAAGTGATAGAAGTAATAATCCCAAAGGAAGACGTTTCCCTATTATGAAGTGGGCGATTCTGCCTGCAGTGGTGTGCTGCTGCCTGGTATTCCATCCCTGGGTAAAGGGCGAAAGTGTACATAATGCCTGGTGGCTTACAGTGGCCCTGGCAGGCTTTTTCATATCAGTTACGACCTATATTATCCCTTACAATGCATTGCTGGCTGAACTAACACATACAACCGAAGAAAAAGTAAAGCTTTCGACTCTGCAACAGGTGGGCTTTGTAATGGGGATGATCCTGGGTGCCCTGATCAATAACTTCGCGGATTTGATTCAAAGTGGATTTCATGTGGCCAGTCGCTTCGAGGCCTTGCAATACACCATCATCGCCTTAAGTGTTTTCTCAGGCTTAGTGATGATTATGCCAATTTTACTTATCAATGAGCGGGAGTATGTAAAAACTAAACCTTCACATATTCCGTTGTTACCAGCCATAAAAAGCACTTTTCGCAACTCGAATTTTAAATATTACCTGATTTCGGATTTTACGTACTACACCGCATTAAGCATCATGTCGAGCGGACTTTTATATTTTGTAACCGTACTGCTTGGCTTACCCGATTCTGACGGGGGTAAATTTATGGGCTTAATGGTTTTATTGTCGCTTTTATTTTATCCTTTTATCAATTACGGCTCAAAGAAATTTGGTAAAAAGCGACTTGTACTTTTCGCCTTCGGAATATTAAGTCTGATTTTCGTGACCATATTCTTTTTAGGCAAATTACCTTTCGCACCTGCTAACCAGATGTATATTCTGGTTGTCTTCGCTTCGTTTCCGTTAGCGGCACTCGGTATTCTTCCGAATGCGATTTTAGCTGATATTGCACAAAAAGACACTTTAGAAAGTGGAGAAAACCACGAAGGAATGTTTTTCGCAGTCAAATATTTGTTCGTGAAACTAGGTCAAACAATTGGCATAGCTGTTTTTGCCATGCTCACCATTTATGGTAAAGATCCGGGAAACGATTATGGTTTAAGGCTAAACGGCATCGTGGGTTTTTCACTCTGCATCATAGCCCTTTTATTTTTCAGCAGATTTAAAGAAGAGCAATAAAAAAGGCAGAACCCGTAAAGGTTCTGCCTGATTAACATCATGGTTGATTTAGTAGCCCGGACTTTGTTTTAAAGTTCCGTTGCTCCTGTCAATCTGATCCTGAGGAAGCGGAAAATGTTCATCTCTCGTTTCGATAACAAGTCCCTTCAGGTAGTCAAAATAATTACCTTCAAATCCAAAGTAGCTTTCAAGTGTTTGTTTAGCCACACCCCAGCGTACTAAGTCAAAAAAGCGGTGTCCTTCCATAGCCAGCTCCAGCCTACGCTCAAAACGAACAGCGGTACGTGCATAGTCGGCATTTGGAAAAGAGGGATAAGGGCTTACTTTATATGCCGCTGCAGGAGTTCCGTTAATCGTTGCCGGGGTTATTTTTGCGGCACGCTGCCGAACGGCATTCACCAGGGTTAAGGCCCTTGGCAAATCACCTGTTTCCACGGCGCATTCCGCAGCCATCAGGTAAATATCACCCAGGCGTATCAGGTTAACATTTAATCCGGTAACATTCGTCATTCCCGGTCCTGTACCCGAGGCAATCTGTGCCGCCTCAATAGAATTTTTAACCGCCACAAACGGACCGCCGCTACTCACATCTCTGATCCAGCTGTCTCCAGCCATGATTCCCCAGTCGCGGTAAGGGACACCCCGTCTGCCGATGGTTGATTCAATCCTGGGATCAAGCGCCAAAGTTTTGTCGACCTGATAGTTTGTTTTTTGCGTAGCTGTTAAACCAAAATCAGAAAGATAAGGGTTGGTACGGTAGCTGCCGTCTAGTAACGGAAGCCCCGCAGCATTAACTTTAAATGCATTGGCTAAGTCGATTGTAGGCTGAAAAAATCCGCAGCAGTTGATTGGTGTAACGCTTCCATAAGGAAAGTTTAACATATCGCCCACATTTCCGTTTTCACCCCCGGTACCATCGGTACCAACAGAGTGCTCCACTACTACAATAGATTCCGGACCGTCTTCTTTAGTGATGTCGAAATTATCGCTATAGGGCAGCGTTGTCAGATCTGGTTTAGCCAGAATGACTGCATTCAGTAGAGTATAGGCTTCTGCATAACGCTTCTGATAAAGCAGCACTTTTCCCAGATAGGCCTGGGCTGCATATTTATCCATACGCCCTTTTTGATTCTTCGGTTTGGTTGTACTCAGGTTGGCAACGGCAAACTGTAAATCTTCAATGATGTTCGGATAAATATCTTTGTCATTTGGGACAAAGGTACCTGCAGTGGCTTCTGTAACATAAGGAACCACCTTAAATACCCTAACCAGAAAAAAGTAATAATGTGCCCGTAGCAACCTCGCTTCTCCCTGGATCTCTTTTGCCCTTGCATCGGCAAATTTGCTCCCCCCCTTGCCAGATTGTAAGTCGGCCAGGATTTTAAGGGTATTGTTGCAACGTTGAACCCCTTCAAAACATCTGTTGTAGAGATTGGAAAGGTTATCATTTGTACTGGTTGGGGAATGCTGCTCGATAGCATTCATATTGGGCTGATCACCTACGCTACTGCCCTTATGCGCATTATCCGAAGCCACCTCACCGAAAAGCCATTGACTTGGTGCAGCGCCATAGTTACCCCAGGTGCCATTAATATTGCCATTGAGCAATCCGTATGCACCAACCAGTAAGCCCTCTACCCCATCCTGGGTAGTCAATTGCTCTGCTGTGAGTTCGGCTTGCGGGTTGAGCGAAAGGAAATCTTTCTTGCAGGATACAAAGCTCAGTATCAGCAGGAACAGGAAAGTATTTTTGATATGTTTCATCTTGTCTCTTTGATTAAAATCCAACATTAATACCTAATAAAAATTGTCTCGGCGATGGATATACGCCCTGATCAACACCAGGAGCGGTGAAAGTATCTGTGATTTGTGTAACTTCAGGATCTAAGCCGGTATATTTTGTGATGGTAAATAAGTTACTGGCAGAAGCATAAATTCTGAAACGGCTTATTCCTGATTTTGTTCCAAAAACTTTAGACGGGATCGTGTAGCCTAACTGTACATTTTTAAGCCTCACGAAACTGCCATTCTGAATATAGTAGCTTGAAGAAGCAAACTCCACATCAGAAGCACCAGCATAGGCAGATGGGATATTACTCGACCTGTTGGTAGGGCTCCATGCATCTAACAAGCGGGTACTCTTTGCACCATCAAAGGACGGAAAGTCGGTGAAATAACGTGTCGCCTCGAATATGTCATTACCCTGTACACCATATATAAATGCCGAGATATCGAAATTTTTATAAGATGCGTTGAGGTTAACCCCATAGTTAAAGTCGGGATTCGGGTCGCCAATAATCGTTCGGTCTTTAGGATCAATGATACCATCGCCGTTAACATCCAGGTAGCGTAATCCACCTACACGGGCACCAGCATAAGACGGCCCGGCCGTAACTTCTGCTATACTTTGATAAATGCCGTTCGTTTTATACCCGTAGAAAGAACCGAAAGCTGCTCCTTCCTGTAATACACTCGTTTGTAAACTTCTGTAGTTACCATATACCTGATTAAAGATACCGGGTGCAAGTCTGTCGATTTTATTAATGTTCCTTGAAAAATTTAAACCTACATCAAATTTCAAGGGTGAATCTGCTTTACGTCCGTGATGATAAGCGACATTAAATTCAATCCCCTTGTTACTCATGTCACCAATATTTACAAAGGGTGCACTGCCACCGCCAACAACACTTACCGGCAGAGGGAGATTATATAGCATGTCTGTTGTTTTTTTACTATACGCATCGATTGATCCATCAAATCTGCCATCAAGAATAGTGAAATCCAAACCAACATTTAATGCCTTTAAAGATTCCCATTTTACGTCAGCATTTTGATAGGCATTTTGCCAAACCCCAGTGGTTAAGGTGTTTCCTCCGCCAACTGCATAGGCGGCATTAATGATGGAACTCTGATATCTGTTGATATATTGATAAGGTGGTATTCGCTGGTTTCCGGTTTGGCCATAGCCTACACGAAGTTTCAAATCACTCACCCATTTGGCGTTTTTCAGAAAGGCTTCCTCAGAAAGTCTCCAGGCTACACTTCCAGCAGGATAGAATCCATATTTATTTGATGGGCCAAAGTTTGAGGAACCATCTCTACGGAGCGTAAAACTGGCCAGGTAGCGATCGTTAAAGGAGTAATCTACTTTTGTAAACAGCGAGAAAAGAGAACCTATCGAGCCGGTACTGGAATTACTGATATTCGAAGAACCTGTATTCAGGTAGTAGTAATCCAGATCACCCAATAAAAAGAAATCATTTCTTGCTGCATTCAGTTGTCTCGACCTCGAGCGGATGGCCTCGGTACCAGCTAATACGGTTAAACGATGTTTTTCAGCAAATGTAGCGGTATAGTTTAGTGTATTTGTCCATGTCCACTCTGTATTGTAACCCTGGTATTCGCTGAGGTTATTTGAATTATTTCCTTCGGAAAATTCGAGATTTGGATAACGCATCGATAAACCGTTATAGTTTTCGTACCGTATCCCGAAATTTGTTCTCAATACGAGGCCTTTTATAATGTCACCTTCGGCAAAAATATTTCCGAAGAAAAAATTATTCTTATTCACATTGTCTTTAGCCCGGTACAGTACCGCCAGTGGATTCTCCGCATTACCCAGCTGGCTTCCCCGGCTGCCTGCGAAATTTCCATTAATGTCGTAAACAGGTATAATGGTCGGTATACGATAAGCCCAGCCAAGTGCACTACCCTGATCCTGGTAACTTCCAGGTGTGTTTGGATTTACTCCAAAACCGTAACCTTCTGAATAGCTGTACTGTGCATTTTCTCCAAACCGTACGCGTTTATTGAAAGCGTTGACAGTTGTATTTGACCTGAAGTTATATCGTTTAAAGCCAGTATACTCGATTGTACCTTTCTGGTTAAGATAACCAGCCGAAAGGGAGTAGGTGGCATTATCAGATCCGCCGGTAGCACCCAGCTGATAATTTTGAATCGGTGCAGCTTTGGTAATCTCATCGAACCAGTTGGTTCCTGCTTTATTGGCCCGGGTAATCTGGTAAAATAAAGAAGGGTCTCTGCTATAGTTATATTTAGAAGGATCGGCATCTGCGGCAGTAACATCCTGGCCCAAAACTGAACCCGCAACCAGGTACTCTGGCAATACCGGAGTTGTTCCTGAACCATAATTACGTCCCGCTGCAATTGCTTTACCTGCATTGGTATAACTATCAAAAACATACTGGGCGTATTGTTGTGGATTCATCATTTCCGGGAAGCTACCTTTGCGCGGTGCTTGAGTGCCATAATATGAATCAACCGAAATTTTCGGAACACCTGAAATTCCTTTTTTGGTTGTAATGATCACTACACCATTATTTGCCCGCGAGCCATATATTGATGCTGAAGAAGCATCTTTCAGCACTTGCAAACTTTCAATATCATTCTGGTTGAGCCAGGAAAGTTTGCCTTCAAATGGAACTCCATCAATCACGTAAAGTGGCTCATTGTTGTTAATGGTACTCGTTCCACGAATCCTGATTTGGGGGGTGGATCCTGGGGCACCATCATTTATGATGGAGACACCTGTAGCTTTCCCCTGCAAGGCTTCAACGGCACTCGCTGCTGGTTGTGCTTTTAATAAGCCCATATCCACCACAGCAACCGCACCCGTTAAATCCTTTTTGCGTTGTGAAGAATAACCGGTAACAACGATTTCCGTTAAATCGTTATTCTCTGCATTCAAAACAATGGCAAGGTTGGTCTGGTTGCCTACAGTTACTTCTTTAGCGGTATAGCCAATGAAAGATACGACGAGCACATCACTGGATTTCGCACTCAATGTAAAGCTTCCGTTTGCATCGGTGCTGGCTCCCCCCACTCCGTTTTTGATTTTAATAGTCGCTCCGACAACAGGCTGTTTATCGTCGCTTGCAATTACCTTACCCGTGATTTTGGTCTGGGCATTGGCACCGACCGCAAATAGCAAGGCCAGTAGCCAGAGGAAAAGTTTCCTCTGAACAAAAGATTGGTTTTGATTCATAAGATTAATTGATTAGTTAAGGAAATAGAGCTGGTTACAAAACCTGCAACCACAGTTTATTTTTCCGTTCAGCATACATCAGGGGCAGCCGCTCTGAGAGTGAGGCTTCAGCTTGCTAAAAAACAGTTCATTTATCCGGGAAATATTTAAGAAATAGGAAATAAAGCCTACAAGGAAAAGTAGATTATTTTTCATAACTGGAAGTGTATATTTGGTTAGATTAATACAATTACAAATTAAACCTACAAAATAATAAAGTAAAATCCTACACAAAAAATAAAATTGTACAGGACTATACGGATTGCAGGCCATATTGCCCAATTACCATTCAAAGCTGATCAATATTTTTTTGTTCACTTTATAAAGCTTACCTTTGCACCGAAGCAGGAATAAGGGCTTGCCATTCCAAATGGCATATTCTCTCCGCAAGTTAGTCCTTCAACAATTGATTGTTCTAGCTTCTTCGATAAATATTACAAAGAAAAATACATGTTATTCAAAGAATTAAACCTCATAGAGCCTATATTAAAGGCGCTTGAGAATGAAGGTTATACGCAACCAACGCCTATACAGGAGCAATCCATTCCAACGATATTAAAAGGTAAAGATTTACTGGGTTGCGCGCAAACAGGAACGGGTAAAACTGCTGCCTTTGCCATCCCGATGTTGCAGTTACTGCACGAAAAACACATTAACACTAAAGCCAATAAAAATATTAAGGCTTTGGTTTTAACACCAACGCGCGAGCTTGCCATTCAAATCGAAGAAAGCTTTAAAGCCTATGGCCGTCATTTAAACCTGCGTCATCTGGTAATTTTTGGTGGAGTAAACCAACACTCACAGGTTGAAGCCCTGAAAAAAGGGGTCGATATCCTGGTAGCCACCCCGGGGCGTTTACTGGATCTAATGAACCAGGGCTTTATCAATTTAAATACGATTGAGGTTTTCGTACTGGATGAAGCAGACAGGATGCTGGATATGGGATTTATCCACGATGTAAAAAGAACGGTTGCTAAATTACCTGCCATCCGTCAAACCTTGTTTTTCTCGGCTACGATGCCGGATGAAATCCAGAAACTGGCGAATACCATTCTTTCCAATCCGACAAAAGTTGAGGTTACCCCAATTTCCTCAACCGCAGAAACGATTGTACAGTCCGTTTATTTTGTTGATAAGCCGGATAAAAAGAAACTTTTAATCCACTTGCTGGAGGATAAAGATATCCAGACCGCTCTGGTATTTACGCGTACGAAACATGGCGCAGACAGAATAGTGAAGGATTTAGCGCACGCCGGTATTAAAGCAGCGGCTATTCACGGAAATAAATCCCAAAATGCCCGCCAACGTGCCTTAACTGATTTTAAAGACCGTAAAATCCGGGTGCTTGTGGCTACAGATATTGCTGCCCGCGGTATTGATATAGACCAGTTATCACACGTATTCAATTACGAGTTGCCAAACATTCCTGAATCTTATGTACATAGGATTGGCCGTACTGGTCGTGCGGGTGCAAACGGAATAGCTATTTCCTTTTGCGATGCGGAAGAAAATGAATATTTACTGGATATCCAGAAACTGATCAAAATTACTTTACCTGTGGTTGATGATCATCCTTACCCGTTGACCTGGGAGAGCATGCTGGCAAAAAATCAGGTTAAACGCAAACCTCAGGCACAATCGAAAGGCGGTGGTGGAGGCAGAAAAGGAGGCGGCGATGGAAACATGAGCGGAAAGCCCCGTAATGCCAGCAACAACAGAAGGTTTGGTGGAAACAGAAGTAAAGCTAAGAAAGCATAAAAACTAAAGCAGTAACAATAAACATCTGCTGTAAATAGCAAAAACCGGGTTGTTGATACAACCCGGTTTTTTTGTGCTCAGTATTAAATTACAACGTTTATAATCTTACCTTTTACGAAAATAATTTTCTTGGCTGGTTTACCATCCAGGAACTTATTAAAGTGTTCATCAGCAAGTAAAATTGCTTCTACTTCTGGTTGAGACAGGTTTAAGCTGAGGTTTAAATTCATTTTCATTTTTCCATTGATGGAAACAGGATATGCGAACTCATCTTCTACCAGGTGTTCAGGATTGAAAACAGGGAAGGCTGTATAAGATAAAGTTCCGGCTTCATTACCTAGCTGAACCCAAAGTTCCTCGCAAATATGTGGCGCATATGGAGAAAGGATAATGACCATATCCTGTAAAATACTGCGTTTATTGCATTTCAAATCTGTTAGTTCATTCACTGCGATCATAAAGCTCGAAACAGATGTATTGAATGAGAAACGCTCAATATCATCCTGCACTTTTTTAATGATTTTGTGCAGTGCCTTCAATTCTGCCTTAGTTGGTTCCGCGTCAGACACGTTGAATTCCCAGGCTTCGTTGTGGAATAATCGCCAGAATTTACGCAAAAACTTAAACACCCCCTCAATACCATTGGTATTCCATGGTTTGCTTTGCTCCAGCGGCCCTAAAAACATTTCATACATACGAAGGGTATCCGCACCATATCGCTCAATCAAATCATCCGGATTAACCACGTTAAACTTTGATTTCGACATTTTTTCTACCTCAACACCACAAATGTATTTTCCACCCTCAAGAATAAATTCGGCAGTGGCAAACTCTTCTCTCCACGCCTTAAATTTATTAATGTCTAATGTATCGTTTTCAACAATATTTACATCCACGTGTAATGCCGATGTTTTATATTCTTTCCTTAAACCCGCGGAAACATAGGTATTTGTAGGCTTGCCATCGGCATCATTCATTCTATAAACGAAATTACTTCTGCCCTGAATCATTCCCTGATTAATCAGTTTTTTGAAAGGTTCCTCTTCTTTGGTGTATCCCAAATCTTTCAAAAATTTATTCCAGAAACGACTGTATAATAAGTGGCCGGTTGCGTGTTCAGAACCACCAATATACAAATCCACATCTTTCCAATACTCAATAGCTTGTGGAGAAGCAAATTCAGCATTGTTGTTTGCATCCATGTAACGGTACCAGTACCAGCTACTGCCGGCCCAGCCTGGCATGGTGCTAAGCTCGTATGTCCCGCCTTCCTTTGGCGCCCAGTTTTCAGCTCTTGCTAAAGGTGGCTCTCCGGTTTCGGTAGGTAAATATTTATCAATTTCTGGCAGTATCAACGGTAATTCGTCCTCTTTCACCAAATAAGGCAATCCATCTTTAAAGTATACCGGAATGGGCTCTCCCCAGTAACGCTGGCGGCCAAAAATCGCATCCCGCTGACGGAAGTTAACTTTTGCTTTACCCACTTTTTCTACTTCAAGCCAGTTATTCAGAAAATCTACTGCTTCTTTATACGTCAATCCGTTGATGAACCCGGAATTGATGTATCTACCTTCCTTAGTTGGATCAGCCTGTATTTCGATGTCTTTCTGACCGTCCAGAATCTGGATAATCGGCAAATTGAAATGCGTTGCGAACAACCAGTCGCGCTGGTCGCCACTTGGCACACCCATTACCGCACCAGTTCCATATCCCGCAAGCACGTAATCAGCAATCCACAACGGAACCCGCTCACCACTTACCGGGTTAATAACATAGGTACCTGTAAAGGCACCTGAAACGGTTTTGGTATCCGCCATGCGGTCTAATTCCGATTTCTTTTTAGTTTGTGAGATGTAATTGCTGATATCCTGCTTTTGTTCTGATGTAGTCAATTCTGCCACCCATTCGTGCTCAGGTGCCAATACAAGATAGGACACTCCGAAGATTGTATCTACACGGGTAGTGAACACTTCAATTTGTTTGTCGCTTCCTTCTACCTGAAACTTAACTGACGCACCAACACTTTTACCTATCCAGTTGCGCTGCATTTCCTTAATCGGCTCCGGCCAGTCGATGGTATCTAAACCTTGCAAAAGCCTGTCGGAATATGCAGTAATTCTCATGCTCCACTGCATCATTTTCTTCTGTTCAACCGGAAATCCACCACGCTCAGAAAAACCATCCTTTACCTCATCATTTGCCAGTACTGTTCCTAAGGCAGGACACCAGTTTACGGTACTTTCCCGAAGGTAAGTCATCCGGTATTTTAATAATTCTACCTGTTTTTCCTCATCAGAAAAAGTTGCCCAATCACTTGGAAGAAAAGATTTCACATCCTCATCGCAAACAGCCTTAACATCTGCCGTACCAGATGCGTTAAATTTCTCAATTAAGGTGGTAATGTCTTCTGCCCTGTCATTTTCTATATTATACCATGAATTAAATAATTGCATGAAAATCCATTGAGTCCATTTGTAATAAGATGACTCACTGGTACGCACTTCACGGCTCCAGTCGAAAGAAAAACCAATCTGATCCAACTGGCGGCGGTATGTTGCAATGTTAGCCTCGGTAGTAATAGCCGGATGCTGCCCGGTTTGAATAGCATATTGCTCTGCAGGTAAACCGAAGGAATCATATCCCATTGGATGCAGAACGTTGAATCCCTTAAGACGTTTATATCTCGAAAAAATATCGGATGCAATATAACCCAGTGGATGACCAACATGTAAACCTGCGCCTGATGGATAAGGAAACATGTCTAATACATAATATTTTGGTTTTTCAGAATTACTTTCGGCTTTAAATGTTTGATTGTCGGCCCAAAACTTCTGCCACTTTTGCTCTATTTCTTTGAATTGGTAATCCATTGCAGGTTATATTTTTTTAAAGCAGCGAAATTACGGAAATTAAGGGGTTTTAGTGAAACATATAAAAAAAAGCGCCATTGGTCATTAACCAATGGCGTTTGTCAATTATTGAAATAGTAATTTTATTTAGTCAGGTAGTATACCTTTTTAATGCGGTTATTGATGGTTGAGGTAAACTGAAACTGCGTAGTGGTAATGCTGTTTACCGCAGCATAGTTTAGTCCGTCGTTTAGATCCATAGTAAACTGATCCTCATAAGTGATGGTATAAGTACCGATAGTACGATTTCCTTTCAAACTTAATTCCACCTGATCATCGTTATTAGATTTGAAGTCGATATAATCTGCAGTTGATCCATATGTTACAGTTCCATTCAATTTTGTTGGGTCATTAAGTGTTTCAGCAGCGGTGTAGCCTGTGGTTTCGATTTTACTGATCATCCATTTGCCCATCATACGGGCTTTCAATGAAGTTGTATCTTTTTTGCATGAAATAATTGTCGTCGCGACTAAAAAAAGAAGGCTCAGTAATGTAATTCGTTTTTTCATAGTAAATTTTAGTTATAGGATATCATCATTAACGGCGTTTTAACAAATTTCGTACCGTATTTTTACAAAAGACAGATTTTCCAAAACAATTTCCACACTAAACTAATTGTTTACATCTTACGTTAAAGACCATTTAAGCTGGATGATTATTGGAGTTTATCAGGTATAATTTATATTTTCGCAGAAACAAAAATGAAATACATGGAAGAATTTGAGGTAAGTGACGCATCTAAAAAAACCAAAACCGTATATATTTCTACTATTATCAGTATTGCATTGGTTTTGTTAATGCTGGGTCTGCTTGGTTTGGTGCTCGTACACGCCAAAAACCTTTCCAACTATGTGAAGGAAAATATCGTTTTAAATATCATTGTTGATGAGGCCGCGAAAGAAACGGACGTTTTAGCTTTTCAAAAAGAGTTGAATAACAACCCTGCCGTTAAACAAACACAATACGTAAATAAGGAACTTGCAGCAAGAAACCTGACTCAGGATTTAGGCGAAGATTTTGTTAACTTTTTAGGATATAACCCTTTGACATCTACGTTCGATGTGTACCTGAAAGCAGAATATGCGAATAATAAAAGTATCGATGCGCTGAAAGCAAGCATTTCTAAAAATCCTGTTGTTAAGGAAGTGGTTTATCAAAGTTCCCTGATTGACATGGTAAACAAGAACATCAGCACCATCAGCCTGATTATTCTGGCATTTGCAGCGCTACTTTTGATTATATCCATTGCACTGATAAACAACACTATACGCTTAGCCATTTACTCTCAGCGTTTTTTAATTAAAAGTATGCAGCTTGTTGGTGCAACGAAAAATTTTATCCGACGTCCTTTCTTACTGTATGCCGCATTACATGGTTTAATTGCAGCCTTTATTGCGATCATTATTTTGCTGGCTACATTAATTTATGCGCGTAAAGAAGTTCCTGAAATTATTATTCTGAACAACTACAAAGAATTTGGATTTGTATTTATCAGTCTGATCATCATTGGCATTTTTATTACAGGCATCAGTACCTGGTTCGCGGTAAGCAGATATTTACGTTTAAAATCTTATCATCTATACAGATAATGGCATTAGAAAAGAAAACAAGTCCGGTTGCAAAGGACGTTAAAAGTGAATTGGTTTTCACCAAAAAAAACTATCAGTTGTTATTAATCAGCATAGCTATTGTAGCTGTTGGATTCATCCTGATGATGGGCACAACTGGCGATATTTACGATTTTAGAAGAACATTACTGGCGCCCCTGGTGGTCCTTTCCGGTTTTGCCTTTGGAGTTTATGCCATTCTAAAAAAATAATTTTTCCGTAAAGGATTATCTTTGGAAACGCCTGATTTACAACCGGGCGTTTTTGCTATTTACCATCAAAAAATATGAATTATTTTGAAGCGTTAATCCTTGCTATTATCGAGGGCTTAACTGAATTTTTACCAGTGTCAAGCACTGGGCACATGATTATAGGTTCTTCCTTTATGGGCATCGCCAGTGATCCTTTCGTTAAACTTTTTACCGTCGCTATCCAGCTCGGGGCCATCTTATCGGTGGTGGTTTTATATTTTAAAAGATTTTTTAAGACGATAAATTTTTACATCAAACTACTCGTTGCATTTGTTCCTGCAGCAGTTTTCGGATTATTGTTAAGCAAAAAAATTGATGAGCTTTTGGAAAGTCCCTTAGCCGTTGGCGTATCGCTCCTGGTTGGAGGAATTATACTATTATTTGTTGATAAGTGGTTTAACCAACCTACAATAGATGAAGAGGAAAATGTAAGTTACCTGACTGCTCTAAAAATCGGTTTATTTCAATGTATTGCGATGATTCCGGGAGTATCCCGTTCCGGCGCTACCATTGTTGGCGGTATGAGCCAGAAATTAAGCAGAAAGGTGGCTGCCGAATTCTCATTCTTTTTAGCGGTACCAACCATGTTTGCCGCAACTGCAAAAAAGCTTTACGATTTCTATAAGGAAGGTAATACCATTACCCACGAACAGGTTAACCTTTTGGTTATTGGTAATATAGTGGCTTTTGTTGTTGCATTGTTGGCGATTAAAAGCTTTATTGGTTTTCTGAACAAACATGGATTTAAAGCCTTCGGATGGTATAGAATCGCAGCAGGACTAATCATCATCATCTTATTATTAAGCGGCCATAACTTACAAATTATATAATCTGTATCTTTGCACAAAAAAGATTTGTGAGTACAGAAAATTCAAAATTTAAAAATTTCAACTTTGCAGAAGGTGAATTGCTGCTGATTAACAAGCCCTATAAATGGACATCATTTGATGTGGTTGGAAAAATCCGCAATTCGTTAAAGCCTTTAAAACTTAAAGTAGGCCACGCGGGTACGCTTGATCCGCTTGCAACAGGCTTACTCATTATCTGTACAGGAAAGCTCACCAAGCAAATAGATACCTTTCAGGCAGAAGAAAAGGAATATACCGGCACCATGATTTTGGGGGCCACTACCCCATCATTCGATATGGAGACGGAAGTAGATGAAACTTTCGACATCAGCCAGGTTTCAAATGATCAGATCTATGCCGCTACTGCCCAATTTACCGGAGATATTGAACAGTACCCTCCTGCTCATTCTGCGGTAAAAATAAATGGCGAGCGATTATATGTTAAGGCCCGTTTAGGAGAAGAAGTTGAACTTCGTAAACGCTTCGTAACCGTTCCTGAATTTGAAATCACAAGAATTGAACTCCCAGAGATTGATTTCAGAATCGTTTGTAGTAAAGGAACATATATCCGTTCGCTGGTATCAGATTTTGGTAAGGCATTGAATAGTGGTGCATATCTTTCTAAACTGACCAGAACCAGAAGCGGAAACTTTTTGCTCGCTAATTCGTTTGAGGTTTTAGAGCTTGTTAATTATATTCGTAGCAAGAAAGAAGAAGCTAAATCACAAAGTGAAGCATGAACTACCTGAAAAACAAGAACAGCCGTTTAATAAAAGAAATATTTCTTATTGTTTGCGGGGTAACTTCTGCTTGTTTTGGTTTAAAAAGTTTTTTAATGCCCAGTCATTTCATTGATGGCGGTGTTACAGGAATTTCACTTCTGGTAAGTACACTTACAGGCTGGAACCTTTCGTATCTCATAGCGATTATCAATATCCCTTTCGTAATTCTGGGATTCAGGCAAATCGGTAAAGGCTTTGCACTAAGGACTGCGGTAGCCATTGCCGCGCTTTCCGTAGCGTTGGTTATTTTACCCTTTCAACCCATTACCCATGATAAGTTACTCATCGCCTTTTTTGGTGGTTTGTTTTTAGGCGGTGGAATTGGACTGGCGATGCGCGGTGGTTGCGTGATTGATGGAACCGAGGTATTGGCACTGTACATTAGCAAAAACAGTATACTCACCGTGGGTAACATTATCCTGATTTTAAATATCATTATTTTTGCATTTGCTGCGTATTTCCTAAACATCGAAACAGCACTTTATGCCATACTTACTTACCTTTCCGCCTCCTACACCATCGATTTCATTGTAAATGGTATTGAGCAATATACAGGTGTAACCGTCATTTCCGAACATCAGGAAGCCATAAAAGACTTTATCATCAGAGAAATGAAACGGGGAGTTACCATTTACAAAGGCGAAGGTGGCTACGGGGAGAAGAAAGATATCGACATCATATTCACCGTAGTGACCAAACTTGAAATGAGCAAGCTGCAAACTGCTATCAGGCAGATAGATGCAGATGCTTTTGTGATACAACAACAAATTGCTGATTTAAAAGGCGGCGTGGTTAAACGCCACGCATTACATTAATACCCTGTCACTTGAAAATATATAATCATCTTTCAGAATTTTCGAAATTAGAAAACGCCGTTGTTACTATAGGCACCTTCGACGGGGTGCATTTTGGTCACCAGAAAATTATCAAACAGCTTGTAGAAAAAGCTAAACAAGATGGAGGGGAAAGTGTAATCTTAACCTTTTTTCCACACCCCAGAATGATTATCGACCCTGAAAATCAGGATTTGAAAATGATCAACACCATCAATGAAAAAGCTGAAATCTTAAAAGCACTGGGTGTAGATCATCTGATCATCACCCCATTTACACGCGATTTCTCTAATCAACTGCCTGACGACTACATCAGCAATACACTGGTAGAGAACATTGGTACCAGACATATTATTATTGGCTACGATCATCGTTTTGGAAAAGACCGTACGGGAAACCTGTCGGATTTAAAAGCTGCCGGACTTCATTATGGCTTTACTGTGGAAGAAATTATGGAACAGGACATTCACGATGTAGCGGTGAGTTCTACTAAAATAAGAGAAGCGCTTCTGGCTGGCGATGTTGGCTTGGCTTCAGATTATCTGGGTTACCCGTTTTCCATTTTCGGAAGAGTTATTAAAGGTGATAAAATAGGAAGGACAATCGGCTTCCCAACAGCAAACATCTTCGTGGAGGAAACTTATAAACTGATTCCCGGTGATGGTATTTATGCCGTCACTGTAGACATGGACCCTGCGTTTGAAACCGATCAGGAACTGGCACCTGAAAACCATACCACAGATTCCGGTATTCGGACTTATCAAGGGATGGCCTACATCGGTCAGCGACCAACCATAAATGGAATGACACGCAACATCGAGGTCAATATCTTTAATTTTGATCAGGAAATATATGGCCAGGATATCAAAATGAATTTCTTAAAGTTTTTACGTCACGATGTAAAGTTTACCGGATTAGAGGCCCTTACCGTACAGCTTCAAAAAGATAAAGAAGCCACCCTGGAATATTTTCAATCCATTTTATAAACAACTTTATTGGTGTTTTCCCTTTCAAAAAAGCCTTATTTTCGTTATATTGGCGGCAATGAGGCTTTTTTACATCATCATTTTTACTATATTCTCTGTTAGTTTTGCTTGCCATTCTTCGCAGCGGAAAAATGATATTGCCTCTGAAAAAAGTTTCAAAATCAGTTTTATATCCGGCAAAAAACAAACGAAATTTCTTTCAGATTTTGGCCAGGACAGTGAAAGCCTGCAAAGGGATTTTATTTCCAGTCCACTAGTCAAAACCTTTTGCAGCACATTTTTATTGCTGGTATTATTCTACTGTTGCCTACTGAAAATAAGTATCCCCGATAAAAAAGCCAGGATAAACAGGTTAAGGCTTAACTACTGCTGCCTGTTTAAACAACTTTATTTGAAACACATTTTCTGGTAAGTAACAGATGATACCGCAGAGATGCGGGCAATTCTGGATTTCTTTTCATAGCCTAGGCTATACATTTTGTATATTTTACTATTACCAATTTTTCATAAATGCATTTACCTGACTTAATTGCCGATTTAGGGTTAATCCTTGCAGCAGCAGGGATTACCACACTTATATTTAAAAAGATAAAGCAACCCCTGGTTCTGGGCTACATTTTAGCCGGGCTATTGGTTGGCTCCCACCTCAGTTTTTTCCCTTCCGTTACCGATACAAAAAGTATTAACATCTGGGGAGAAATAGGTGTGATTTTCCTTCTTTTCAGTCTGGGGCTGGAGTTTAGTTTCAAAAAACTGGTCAAAGTTGGCGGCTCTGCTTCAATTACAGCAATTGTAAAAGTGGTTTTTATCATCCTTGCTGGTTATCTCGTAGGAAGGGCAATGGGTTGGTCGAGTATGGATAGCCTGTTTTTTGGTGGGATATTATCTATTTCATCGACCATGATTACGATTAAGGCCTTCGAAGAACTTGGTTTGAAACATAAAAAGTTTGCCGGACTTGTTTTTGGGGTTTTGATTGTTGAAGATCTGGTTGCCATTTTAATACTGGTACTCTTTTCAACCCTCGCTGTAAGTCAGCAATCGGCAGGTACAGAGATGCTTTTATCCATCCTGAAGCTGGCATTCTTCCTTGTACTCTGGTTTTTAGGGGGAATATTTTTAATCCCATCCTTCCTGAAAGCGACCAAAAAATTAATGAATGATGAAACCATGCTGGTGGTGTCGCTGGCACTTTGCCTGGTGATGGTTTTGCTGGCAGATAAGGTAGGCTTCTCGCCTGCCCTTGGTGCCTTTATTATGGGTTCTATCCTGGCAGAAACGACGCAAGCAGAACGAATAGAACACCTTACCAAATCGGTAAAGGATTTATTTGCCGCAGTTTTCTTTGTTTCTGTAGGCATGCTGATCGACCCATCGATGCTGGTGAAGTATGCTGTTCCAATTCTTATCTCTACGTTTGTGATCATCGTTGGAAAAATACTGTTTACAATTCTAGGCGCATTACTATCCGGGCAGCCTTTAAAAACATCTGTGCAATCGGGTATGAGTCTGGCTCAGATTGGTGAATTCTCATTCATTATTGCCTCTCTGGGTTTAACGTTAAAAGTTACCAGCGATTTCCTTTATCCCATAGCAGTTGCAGCAGCGGCCATTACTACTTTCACCACGCCATACCTGATTAAGCTATCTGAGCCCTTTTATCAGCTTCTTAAGCGGAAACTACCACAGCGATGGTTAGATGGCATAGAAAGGTACAGTTCAAGTACTGCAGGCATTACAACATTAAGCGACTGGAAAATTCTTTTGCGCTCCTATATTTTCAACACGATTATACACTCCGTCATTATCATTGCCATCATCTTTCTGGCTTACCGGTATGTACAGCCATTCATCGTTAAAAATATTGCCAACAGTCTGACCTCGATTATCATCAGTGTTGTGGTATCATTTATTCTGATGTCTCCATTTTTATGGGCACTGTCTATCCGCAGAATCCAGAGAACGGCCTACTCGCATCTTTGGTTAAACAAAAAGTATACCCGAGGTCCTCTGATTGCCATTGAGGTATTCAGGATTGCGCTGGGAATTTTCTTTGTTGGATTTCTGATGTACGAATTTTTCGATACCTGGGTTGCTGCAGGAATTGCACTGGGCTTAATTGTATTAGGGATGATCATATTTGCCCGGAGACTGCAGTCTTTCTATGATAAGCTGGAAAAGCGGTTCATGCTGAACCTGAATGCCCGCGAAAATCAAAAGCCTGCCATTTTACCCTGGGATACCCACCTGGCAGAATTAACAGTATCGCCTGAATCGGAAGTTGTTGGAATGACACTGGCCAGTTTAATGATCCGGGAAAAGTATGGTGTAAATATTGCGATGATTGAACGTGGGCGAAATAACATTCCTACCCCTGGACGTGATGAGCGATTATATCCCAATGATAAACTTTTGCTAATCGGTGCAGATGACCAGCTGGCCGCTGTAAAATCTATTCTGGAGGTTGATATTCCCGAGACCGAGCAGGAGAAGAGTTTCCCGGACAAGGAGATGACCTTACAAAAAGTGGTAGTTAACACAGAATCTCCCGTTTATGGCCTGAGTATCAGAAATGCAGGGATAAGGGAAAAGGCACAGGCACTGATTGTAGGCATTGAACGCGGAACCGACAAAATCTTAAACCCCTCCTCAGATTTTATATTCGACAATGGAGATGTGATCTGGATTGTAGGAAATAATAAGAAGATAAGGGAGGTGATATAAAGATCCTTCTCATTTTTTATATCTTCGTATACAACCCAAACTATGAAAGTTGACAGAGAAAAGAGTGAGTTTCTTGATGACATGATTGAGCAGTGGCAAAATGACGGCTTAATTAACGAAGAAACAGGCAACAAACTTCGCAAAAGCTATGAAGCCAAAAATTTCGATTGGCTACGTTTGGCGCAGTATGCTTTCTGGGTTGCCCTGGCCTGCGGATTTATAGCATTAGGATCCCTTTTAATAGACAACTCCATTCTGGATTACCTTAAGCGTGTTTACAACACCCCTAATATCGTGATTGCAATTGTTTCCGGTATAATTGCAGGATGGCTATACATTCTGGGATTCCGCAGAAAGAAAAAGCTTTCACATTTGAAGTTTAGTAATGAAGCCATCATTTTTTCTGCAATACTTTTAACCGCAAATGCGATCGCCTATTTTGGAAAAGCCTTTGATAATGGATCCGGAAATTTTTCCATCCTGATCCTTATCTCTGTTTTCATTTATGGTGGGCTAGCCTATGTTTTCAACTCGAGGCTGATCTGGATTTTTGCGCTGATCTCATTGGGTGCCTGGTTTGGGACTGAAACCGGCTACTTAAGCCGCTGGAACTACTATTTCCTGGGTATGAATTACCCGTTAAGATTTGTTGTATTTGGAGCTGTTTTGACAGCAGCATCGTTCGGTATAAAGGTAATTCCTAAAACAAAACACTTCTTTCAGGTCACCTATATTGCCGGAATGGTATACCTCTTCATATCACTGTGGGCGCTATCTGTTTTCGGGAATTTTGCGAGTCTGGAGGAGTGGTACACGGTGAGGCAGCTGAGTTTATTTTACTGGGCATTAATCTCTGCCACTATATGTGTAATCAGCACTGTTTTCGGGTTGAAATACCATGACGATATTGCCCGCGAGTTTGGTATTACATTTTTATTCATCAATCTTTACACTCGTTATTTCGAATATTTTTGGGATAGCTGGCACAAAGCACTGTTCTTTTCTGTTCTGGCTGCCTCGTTTTGGCTAATTGGCCGGAAAGCGGAAAAAATCTGGAACGTAGAGTTTTTAAAGTAATATGAAAATATTTCAACAGGCACTTACATTAAGAGCAAAGAGACGGGGTTTTCACCTCATCACCGACGACATCGAGATAGCGTTACCCCAAATTGAGGAAATTGAAACCGGTATTTGCCAGGTTTTTATCCAGCATACTTCTGCTTCATTAACCATAAATGAAAATGCCGACCCAACGGTTCGGATGGATTTCGAGATGTTTTTTAATAAAACAGTTAAAGAAAACGATCCGGCTTATGAACATGATTATGAAGGATCAGACGATATGCCCGCACATTTAAAATCATCCATTTTAGGAAGTTCAGTAACGATACCTATCCGTGATGGAAGATTGGCACTAGGCACCTGGCAAGGCATATACTTGTGTGAGCATCGTAATAACGGTGGTAACCGCAGACTGATTGTAACTGCCTGGGGCGAATAACAAATTATTTCTCTGCTTCTTTCACGGTTTCTTTAATTTCTGGATGATTATCCTGGATAGATGCGGAACCGGATTCTACTTCAACCTCTTTAGTAACAACGGCATAATGTGAAGGATAAATTTCTGAGCCGTAAGCAACGGCGTAGGCCTTTGTAAACTCAGCTCCAAAGTATAGAATAATCGACGAATAGTAGGTCCATAATAAAACGACTACAAGTGAACCTGTCGCCCCGTAAGTGCCGCCTACATCGCTTTGTCCGATATATATGGATATTGCAAATTTACCAATCATAAAAAGCACTGCAGTAACGATCGCACCCAGGGCAACGTCTTTCCATTTAATGATGGCATCCGGAAGTACTTTAAATATTACCCCAAAAATCAATGATATGACCGCAAGGGTAACCACCTGATTAATGATATAGAAGACAACAACTGAAACCTCTGCGAATCGAAGCTGTAAATTCTTGCTAAATGTATCTAAGACTGCAGTAACAGCTAAGGATACCAGTAATACAAAGCCTAAACTGATGATTACAGAGAAAGAAAGAAACCGGTTTTGAAGCATCTTCACCCATCCGCGCTTAGGCTTTGGTTTTAGGCCCCAGATGGTATTAATCGAGTCCTGAATATCGCCAAAAATCGTAGTAGATCCGATGAGCAGAGTAACTATACCAATGATCAGGGCGATGGTACTTTTATCTTCCAGATAGGCATTTTTAATTAATTCCTGCAGTGAAGTTGCCGACTCCCGCCCTAAAAAACCTTCGAGTTGGGCATATACCTGCCCTTCGGCAATTTCCCTTCCTAAAAAGATACCGCAAAGGGAAATGATCACCACCAGTAGTGGCGCCATAGAAAATACTGTATAATAAGCAAGCGAGCCACTGAGCTTGGTAACCTTATGATCAGAAAAACCTGTAAACGATGCTTTTAATACACCCCAAATTCCCTTAAATGTTATCTTCTGCTTTGCCATATCGATTATTTAGTATCCTTCTTTTAAACCCCTTATAGCTCTAATTGTTTTGGAAGTATCCAGTTTACCTGGTTCGAGGTTCCGTGACAGTTTGTATACACTTTGGTCGCACTTTGGTCGGCTACAATTGTCACAAGCCCGACCAATCCCCGACCAAAGCCCGACTGAACAGTGACTTAACTACGAAATTCACTCGAAATCAAAGGGGGGATATACTAAACGAAAAAGAGGGTGGCCATTTTTTTGGCCACCCTCTTTAACAGGAAATTTATGAATTATTTACCTTTTATCCATGCAGCGACATCATCGACCAAAGTTTCTGAAACGCTTACAGGGAGCTGGTATTGATTTGTAGTACCTTTTACCATTTGCGGGCTGAGGAGGTGATTCAGATCGGGATAAAATTTCAGTTTTACGTTCTTCTTCTGGCTTAATGCCGAATTCCAAAGATCATAGTCTGTTTTACTCACCTGGAAATCATTACCACCCTGAACCACAAAGATCCGTTGTTTTACCAAACCCTTTGCCACGGTAACCTGGTTATATGCATTGAGATCTGCCCAGTATTTTGCAGGCAAGCCCAATATTACAGAATCAGGCTTAATCGTTGTGCCCAGTTGCGAAATTCTGCTTTTATTGATCTCGGTAACGGCAGCAGCAAGTTGTTGCTTCATCACCGCTGTTGTATCACCAGATAACTCAAACATGTATTTATTCTGATCTATGATGATATCAGTCAGCTTTCTTGCAGGCGCGGCAGCTAATATTAATCCTGCAAGGTCAGGAGATGTTAAGGCCATTTTTGGTGCTAGCATTCCACCAAGGCTATGTCCAAAAACAAATATATTCTTAGGATCGGCCCCTACTACAGTTCTTGCCAATGCTATTGCTGCTGTGGCATCGTCAAGAACTTCTTCTTTTACTGTATAAGGCGTAGCAAATTCATTTGGGTAAACCAGCGTACGTTTAACGTACCTGATGGATCCGATGCCTTTAGACGCTAAACCGGCGGCGATATCTTTAAATGGTTTGTTTGCACCCACAGTTTCATCCATATCACCCGGGCCCGAACCGTGCACAAATACCACTATAGGAAAGTTTTTGGTGTTTTTCGGTGAAGTGATAATTGCCGCGAGCTGCCTTTTAGGCGGGCCTATGTAAGTAGACTTTTCTGTATACGAGCTGGTATCTACGTAAGCGGGTTTAATGTAAGCATTGGCTTTTTTCACCTGACCGAGATATATACCGACGATTTTTTGTGCTTTATTAAAACCGAGGATAAAATTCTGATCACCTTTTTCGAAATGCCCTTCAACAGTCACAGCAAAAAATTCACCCTGCGCCTTACTCTGGATGGCATCGAGGGATTCGGCCTTACCAAATTTTTCACCAATATCGCCCCATAGTTTTTTGAGGGCATCTTGAGAAAGCTTGGATTTTAAGGTATCATCAAAAAAGGCGTGTGCTTCGGTATACTTACCATCTTGCAAAAACTTAAAAAAATCGTTTGCGCCATTGAATAGTTGAACTACATTCTGAGAAAATGCAGTGGTTGTAAATAGCAATGCAACTATAATTAAAATACTTTTTTTCATTTAAGGATGTTTGGTTGTTCTTTAAAACCAAAGTTAACATTATTTGCCACTCAAAATATCTTAAATGAACGGTCTTTTTAGTTTTAACTATTTTTAACAATTGAATCGTTTGAGTTTTCAGTCTGCTGATCATCAACTCTGATTGAATACATATACCGGAGCTGTGGTTTCAAAGTTTTATTAAAAAATGAATCTTTCATATAATAAATCCGGATTTTAGCGTTTATGTATATGAGAGCGTTAATTTAGATGACGGGGATGCTGCCAAAAGGCGGAATCCCCGTTTCTTTTTTACATAGAAAAAAAGGATATCTCTTAAAAAATATCCCTTTTTGAATATATGATGGAGGTGCGGATTTTATTTATTTAAGTCCGAAAAGTCTGCTGTCTTTTCTGCTTTATACTGATCAAAGGCGGTAATCTTCTTAGGCTTCAAGATCAGATATAATCCCACGGCTATCAGTGCCACTGCGCCTGTAACTCTTGAGAAATCAAAAAACACCAAATCTTTGAAAGTGAAAATTCCGCCGATAATGGTTAATGCCAGCCAACCGCTTCCCTGAAAGTTTTTGCGGTAGCCTAACCAGATTCCTGCGCCTAACATAATCGTATGCCAGCTTAAAATCCAGTGAGGGATCGCTAATCCTGAATTTCTCAATAAGAATACGGAGCCGATGACTACGATTAAAATACCTAAACCTAATTGTTTATCTGACTGATTGTTTTTGATGAAATTTTCCATGACCGTTTGTTTTTATATTCAAATGTATCACGAAAACAAAGGCTAAAGAATGGTTCTTCCCTGAGTAACTTTATTTTATCGGTGAGTGAATTGATTTCACCGGTGAAAGATTCAAAGATTCAATGCTATCATTCAAAAATAATGATGTCGTTACCCTGGCTCATGATTACTTTAGACGTAATCCCAACGAACAGTCCACTCGTTAGCACACCATTAATCTGGTTTAAAGAAAAATTTAACTCGCCAGGGTTTTCAATCAGTCCAAAGTCTGCATCAATAATATAATTTCCATTATCGGTAATGTATTGTTTCGATTCTGCTTTTCGTAAAACACCTTTTCCGCCAAGTTTTGAAATTTCATTGTAAACGTACTGATAAGCGAGTGGGATCACTTCCACTGGTACGGTGAATGCGCCTAGTTTTTTCACTTTCTTGGAAGCATCGGTAACGATAATGGTGTTTTTACTGAGGGTAGCCATAATCTTTTCCCGAAACAAAGCTCCTCCTCCACCTTTTATCAGATCTAGAGATTCTGTGAACTCATCTGCCCCATCGATACTAATGTCAATTAAACTTAAGCTTCCCGGATCGAGAACTTCAATCCCGAATGACTTTGCCAACTGTTCTGTGCGGACCGAACTGGCTACGGCTTTAATTTTTAGACCTTCCCTTACCTTTTTTCCGAGTTGCTCAATTGCAATGGTAGCGGTAGACCCGGTGCCCAGGCCAACAATATCGCCATCATTAACGAATTTTACCGCAGCGAGTGCGGCAGCTAATTTTTCAGCATTTTGAAGGGTTAGATCTATTGAAGCCATAAAGTAAAATTAAAGCTAAAATAAGTGAAGAGCGAATGATCATCAGAAAAAAAGAAAAAAATAACCAGCAGCACAATAATTAGGTTTTACAGCGTTTATGTTTATGAGAGCGTTAATTTAGATGATGGGGATTCTGCAATAGTGGAATCCCCATTTCTTTTTAAGGTTGATTAGAATTTACCTGTTAAGCTTACTCCATAGGTCTTTGGATTCCCTAAGTGAGCTGCTCCAAAATCATATGCATAGTCGATATATGTTTTGTTGGCAAGGTTTCTTCCCCAGAGAAATAAATCAAATCTTTTTTGAGTTAAACCAATTTTAGCATTATACACGTTAAAGCCTTTTTGCTGAATTTGGTTACTTAAATCAAAAAACTGATTTCCGGTAAATAACCATTCACCCCGGGCAAGGACATTTAACCCTGAGCTTTGATCGACCTTATGACTGTACTGCAAAGCGAGCATCGAGGTTGTTTGAGGCGTGTAAATCTGTCTTTTACCATTTAATCCAATGGTTTCCGTTCCATTGTCTGTTGATGAAGTTTTGTATTTGGCGTGTGTGTATCCGAAATTATAGTCGACACTCAAACCTTTTACCGGGATGGCAGCAAGTTCAAATTCCAAACCTTTACTGCTTAATTTGCCTGCATTTCGTGTACTGGTTAATGCATCTGGCAATACCAAAACCGGGACCTGTGCATCTGTAATATTCACGTAAAATGCGGCGAAATTCACACTTAAACGCTGGTTTAAAAAGGTGTTTTTTGAACCTATTTCAAAGTTGTTACTATACTCTGGCTTGTAAGCATCGAGCGGCTTAGCTGTAGGATCGGAAGCTAGCTGGGTAATCCCTCCGGCCTTATAACCACGGCTATAAGATGCATAAACACCGTTCTCATCAGCAAGTTTATAGGCTAAGCTTATCTTTGGCGACAGGGCATTAAAATTAGCTTTCCCGATAGTATCAGCCTGTGTAATTATTGGTTCGTAGCCAGGAATAAGATACTCACCACTTGCACTGACTTGCTTGTGTTCATAATCGTACCTCAATCCGGCGGTTGCTTCCAGACGATCAGTGATGGCATAAGAAAGCTGACCAAAAGCAGCCCATCCCAAACCCTTTCCATTGTTCACATTTACGGCTGTTGTATTGGGTACTGCGCCATACAAATCGCCGTTGGCACCGAAATAAGTACCTTGCTTAACCGGATTTTTCTGATAGAAGCTGTATAAACCTGCAAGCCATTTAAGTTTAGATAACCGGTTTGCCGGTGAACTGAATTTAATTTCCTGAGTAAAAACCTGGACTTTATTCCAGTTGTTCCCATAATTGTTTACAATGGAAACCATATCCAGGGGTGAAAAATCACCGTCGATAGGTTGTTTATAATAGCGATAATTTGACTGGTAGGCGGTTTGAAAGGTGAAGTTGAAATCGTTGCCTGAATAATTTCCGGATAAAGATGCATTGAACAAGTTGTCGGCCATCTCGGCTACCGAATTCTGATTCAGTTTAAAAGGATTATTTAGAGCTTCCTCAACTGAACCAGCCAAAGGAAAGGTTCCGTTGTTTCTGTTTTCATTATGCTTCACATTTAGCGTTAGTGCAAAGTTAGCTGTTGCTAAGAACTTCAGGTAATAATTGCCAAGATATCCCTTAAGCTTATCAAAGCTACTGTTATTAAATTCATTGGTATAAAAACCATCCTGTTTGTTGAACAGGCCGGCAGCACCAAAAAACAGTTTATTTTTAACCAGTGCTGTTCGGATACCAGCACTATAGCGTTGCTGACCAAAATTACCTATATCAACGCCTGCGAAACCTGTGGTGGAATTTTCTGGTTGTTTCGTAATGATGTTAATTACCCCTCCCATTGCATTTCTGCCATACAGTGTTCCCTGCGGGCCACGTAAAACTTCAATACGTTCTATATCGAATAAGGATGCGATGTAAGTATCCAACCCGAATTGATTTACGCCATCTATATATGTGGCTACTGCCGGATCATAAGATGTGGTACCTATCCCGCGAATACTGGTTACATTTCTGCCGTCTCCAGGATTACTGCTATATAGGTTGGGAACGACTGTTGCCAGGTCCTTTAAATTTTGAATACGGAAATCGTTAACTTTTGATGCTGAAAAAGCCGTTATAGCTATTGGTATCTCCAGTAAACGCTCCTCCCTTTTTTGTGCCGTAACTGTTACATCATCCAAAGAATTGTTTTTATTCTTTAACGTAATGTGGATTTTATCACCGCCTGCAAGCACTTTAATTTCTGTGGCAAAACCCATGGCGGATACCATAAGGCTTATTTTTCCCTGCCTCACATTTTTTATCTCGAAATATCCTTCCTCATCTGTTTTGGTTACCAGATTGGTATTTAACACCTGTACTGTTGCACCGGCAATTACTGTATTTTCATTTGCTTTAACTGTTCCTGAAATGTTGTTCTGCTGTGCATGCAAAGCAAAAGTGGCTAACAGGAAAAAGCTGATCAGCAGTGTAAGTTTCTTCATTTATAGATTATAATTTATGTAAATAAAGCGGCTGGTGCTGCCACCAGCCGCTTTAACTAGTAGCCTTATTTATTCAGTGAGTTGATCCAGGCTGCAATTTTCAGTGCTTCGGCTTTGGTAACCTGAGGCATTGGTGGCATTTCGGTTGAATAGCCAGGCCAGTTTTGAGGCTGTGGGTTATGAATAAGCTGGAAAATTTTTTCGGCTGAATATTTACGTTTTGCGATTTCAACAAACGGCGGACCGATCTGTCGTTTTGTTTGGTTGTGGCAGGCCAGGCAGGTATTTTTGGTTAACAAACCTTCCACTTCTTTAAATGTAGGGACTTTAGCGGGAATTGCAGCAGCGGGTTTGGCTGCTGCTGGGGCTCCTTTTGATTCAGGCATTTTACCAGCCCCTGCTTTTGGTATAGCCGTTTTTTTAACTGGTGTTGCCGCCGCAACTTCAGAATTTCTCCTGCTTACTTCGCTTAATGATAGTTTATTTCCATCCGGAATCTGATTCAGGGTGTAATAAGCTACCGGATGAATCAAAGAATAAAATCCTTGCTGCGATCTGATTCCATCGAGCGTTAGCGTATGGATATAATACTGACGCAGATTGGGAACAATAATCCTGGCTCTTAAACCATCGGCAGAAACCTTAACCCCTGATATTTTTAATTTTTCTGTATTTACAGGAGGTGAGCCATAAACAGGCTGATATTTATAGATGAAGCTTTCTGCATTGTATGATGCCAGGTCTTCAGCTGATTTACGGTCGACCGGCATGGTAAATTCAATTTCAAAACCATCAGGCATTGCCCTTACGGCTTTCATTTCGAAAGGTGTTTTGTTATTGTAGACTAACCTTTCCAAACCTTCATTTGCATCTCCTGCTGATCCCCAGCCACGATTGGTTTCACCCACAAATAAAGAACCATCTGTTCCCCAGGCCAACCTCAGTACACCTGAACGGAAACCCTTGCGGAAGAGGAAGGCTGCCCCTTGTTCTTCGCCTTTGACCGTTTCCATGAAAATCCTCGAAATGATACTCATTCCCTGATCACCAACTAAAATCTGGCCTTCAAACGGGCCGAAGGTATTGACTGGAATTTTAACAGGTTCTGCGGAAGATATTCCGAGAATACCATAAGGCAACCAAACTGATGGCAATCTTAACTCCGGAAAGGTTTTTTTCATATCGAACAGCGTTTTAAAAGTTTCGTCCACCCTGTTCTCTGGTTTAATATACCTGCCTTCATCATTTTTTATCCTTCTCTCGTCCATTTTCGAATAAAAGAAATCTGATTGAAGTTTGACGGGAGAGTTAGGCATGTTCGTCCACCTTAAACTCGCCGGATGGCCCATAAAATCGCCTTTATTCACTTTCCATAAACCCCCTGAGCCTACCCAATCGCCCTGATTTTCGGTGAAGTAAAACTGTCCGTCTATTGTTCCAATTCCTGCAGGCGAACGAAATCCCGCAGCATAAGGGATCATTTTACCATCTTCGGTAATATTCATTGCCCACCCGCGCATGGGTACGCGACTTTCTGCACGCCACCATTCTTCATCGCCAAAAGCTACGTTGCCGGTTACCATAAATGTCCCGTCGGGCATTAATTTGGGGCCAAAGCTATATTCGTGATAGTGACCGCTCAAAGGCCAGGCGTAAACTGTTTCATAAACGTCGGCTTTGCCATCCTGATCTTTGTCGGTTAGTTTGGTTAATTCGCCACGTTGGGCAACATAAAGTGCGCCGTTTTTGTACGCGATACCCAAAATTTCATGCAGGCCATAGGCAAACCTGCGCCAGTAAGGCCTGGCGCTTGTAGGATTTTCAACAATAAAAACCTCACCTCTTCTGGTGGAGATGGCCAGATCGCCATTTGGCATGGTCACCAGTCCGCCCACTTCTAATATCGGGCCTTCGGGCACGCGTACTTTATTTATCCTGAAAAAGTCTTCTTCTTTCGGTGTTTCCTGTGCAAAAACTGCAGAAAAGCTAAAACCTAACGCCAGTATTGCTAATTTTTTTAATGTGTTTCTCATCGTTAATATAATTAAAACAAAATGGTATAGTGTAAAGTATCATCTAAGGCAACCAAAAGCTGCCATTGCCCATCAACCTCTCTCACCAAAGGTTTAGGCGTCCCATCGGCAAGTTTTACATAATAGGATTTATCACGTATCAGATATAACCCTTTGGAAACTTCTTCCAGATTTGGAGCACTTGCCAGTAAAAAATAAAGATCTTTTGAAGGTTTGTCTAAGGTAATTGTTCTGGTTAATCCCTGTCCGCTTTCCATTATCTTAATGGCGTCTGTCACTTTCGCACCATAAATCTGATATTTGAATTCGGGGCGATCCTGTTTATCCACAATGTACCCCTTTGTTTTGAAATCTGTTCCTGCTGTATCAGCTAGCCATTTATTCTGGCCGGTTATCAATTTTCCGATTGCCAACACCGGTTTTGCTGTAAAAGGAGTTACACTACCTAACGGGCGTGAAGTACCGTTACCGCGACCATCCCACATTGGCGTCGCATCAATAAAATCTCCATGCCAGCCTTGCAATAGCGTTCCGTTGTCGAAATCATAGCTGAAACCTATTTTCTCAGGTCCGCCTACTGATATGGCATGTACAGAACGAACGCCGGGGGCTACATCAACGAAACTCCTGATCATATTATTGCTGTTTGCATCGATGTAGATTGGATCTGCCCCACCATTTTGTGCGGGCTTCGGAACTTCTGTAAGTGGGGTAATGCTGATGTTCCTGAACGCTACCGATCCATGGTCGCCCTGTAAACGTAAGGGGCCTTTCGCTTTTTCGGCACTTGCCGCACCCCTTGTAGGTCCGAATAGTTCTACATTTTCATGGATAGTAACACCATTTAGCATGATACTTACCATACGGGCATTGTCTGTTTTGTTTCCTGATGCATCGAATTTCGGTGCCTGAAAAACAATTTTGATGTGTTGCCATAATCCCGGAGCTTTACTTACATTTTGCCGGGGAGCAATACCTCCAAAGCCTTTTTCATTTTCGGGTTTTGAATCGTCCCAACGCTGATAAATACCTCCATTATTGGATGAGCTTGCGCTTCTTAATCCCCATGCATCGTCAATTTGTATTTCATAGTTCCCCTGTAAGTAGATACCGGAGTTTGTTCCTTTTGCCGTAAGATAGTCTAGTTCAACTGAAACATCTCCATATTCAGAAAGGGTATATAAGTCGGAACCTGCTTTTTTAGCAGTGGATTGATTGACTAGAATACCGGTTCCTTTAGCTGTTTTTAAAACATTTTCTACGTTGAGATCTGCCATGACATTCGCAGCCAGCGACCACGAATTTGCAGGGTTTTTAAAAGCAGAAAGATCAGTTAGATTAATTTGTTGGCCGTGGGCCAGCAAGGCTCCGCTTAGCCAAAGTATGGCCGCAAAACCCGCCTTTAAAGCGTTAGGTTTCATATTTGGTTTTTTGTTTGGCCGGTTAAGCCTGTATTTTTTATTACCGGTTGAGCATTTTTTGCCCAACCGGTAAATAGTAATTATTTTTCAGTTGATAACGAGTAAGGGAAATCAACAGGGTTTGAACCTCTGGTTTTGTTTGGCATTGCACTCATGTTAAAGTTTAATACCGCACCTTTTTGTAAACCGCTATGGCTGATCCAGTTTTTAGAATACGGTTTCCCATTCATTGACAATGACTGCACGTAACGGTTGTTATCGCTATTAGCAGGAGCATTGATGGCAACGGTTTTACCATTTTCCAGAGTAATGGTTACCTTTTTAAATAATGGCGCACCCAGTACGTATTGATCTACTGCCGGTGTAACCGGGTAGAATCCCATTGCTGAAAATACATACCATGCTGAGGTTTGTCCATTATCTTCATCACCACAATAGCCATCAGGTGTTGCTTTATACATCCTGTTCATGGTTTCCCTTACCCAATATTGAGTTTTATAAGGTGCGCCACCATAGTTATATAAATAAATCATGTGTTGAATAGGCTGATTTCCATGGGCATACTGACCCATATTGGCAATTTGCATTTCACGAATTTCATGAATTACGCCGCCATAAGCACTTTCATCAAATACCGGAGGCATAGAGAATACTGAATCCAGTTTGGTTACAAACTTATCATGTCCCCCCATTAATTTTGCTAAACCATCTACATCCTGAAATACTGACCAGGTATAGTGCCAGCTGTTACCTTCAGTAAACGCTCCACCCCATTTAAATGGACTAAACGGACTTTGAAAGGTACCATCCTGATTTTTACCACGCATTAAACCAGATGCCGGATCGAAAAGATTTTTATAATTCATGGCTCTTTTCTTGTAGATATCGATTTCTGACGCTGGTTTACCTAAGGCCCTGCCTAACTGGTAAATGGTAAAATCATCATATGAATATTCTAAAGTTTTGGCAGCATTTTCGTTTTTCTTTACATCAAACGGAACATAACCCAGTTCATTGTAGTATTTAACGCCATCACGTCCAACTGCTTCCATCGGACCTTCGTTGTTGGCTCCATGTTTCAAAGCTTCCCATAAAGTCTGGATATCGTAACCACGCATTCCTTTAATGTAGGCATCAGATACTACCGAAGCGGAATTGTTACCCACCATAATATTAGCATAACCCGGGCTGCTCCACTCTGGTAACCAACCTCCTTCTTTATAGTCATTGATTAAGCCTTGCTGCATTTCTTTGTTTATTGAAGGATAAACTAAGTTCAGGAAAGGATAAAGTGCTCTGAAAGTATCCCAGAAACCTGTTCCTGCAAACATGTAACCTGGTAAAACCTGTCCGTTATATGGGCTGTAGTGAACGACCTGATTTTGCGCATCCAACTCATACAGTTTATTTGGGAAAAACAGCGTGCGGTACAAGCAAGAATAGAAAGTGCGGGTTTGATCAATAGATCCGCCTTCAACTGCAATTTTGCTCAGGGTTTTGTTCCAAACCGCTCTGCCTTTAGCTTTTGTTGCATCGAAGCCATCGTTGGCTAACTCTCTTTTTAAGTTAAGGTCGGCCTGTTCGAAACTGATGAATGAGGAAGCTACTTTAGCCACTACCTGTTCGCCCTTTTGTGTGGCAAAACCAATTACAGCACCGGTATGGTCAGCAGTAAGTTCCAGTTCATTGTCGTTAAGTTTTTTATCATCCCATGTTTTAGCCAGCTTGAAATCTTTGTTGAAATAGATAACAAAATAATTCTTGAAATTTTTAGGGAGTGGTCCGCGGGCATATTTTGAAGTATATCCGATGATCTTCCTCTCCGCAGGGATTATTTTAATATATGAGCCTCTGTTCTGAGCATCTACAACTACAAAAGAGCTATCTGTTTTTGGAAAGGTAAACCTAAACTGAGCTGCACGTTCTGTAGGCGTGATTTCAGTAGTCACATCAGCATCTGCCAGGTATACACTATAGTAATATGGCTTGGAAACTTCTGCTTTATGGCTAAACCAGCTTGCGCGGTTTTCGTCCTTATATCTCAGTTTACCTGTAACGGGCATGATTGAAAAAGCGCCATAGTCATTCATCCATGGGGATGGCTGGTGCGTTTGCTTAAAACCACGGATTTTGTCGGCATCATAAACATATGCCCATCCATCGCCGTTTTTACCTGTTTGTGGCGACCACATGTTCATTCCCCATGGCAAACCAATTGCCGGGTAAGTATTTCCATTTGAAAGATCTGGCTTGGATTGCGTTCCCATCAGGGGGTTTATCCAGTCGACCGGATCGGTGATTTTGCCTACTGTTTGTGCAAAGCTGGTTGAGGCTGCAACACTCAATAGGGCGATAAATAGTTTTTTCATTTGTGTGTTTATTATGATTTCTAAATTTCAGGATTCTTAACGTAATCACTCCAAAGTGCATCCAAATCTTTACCTGTTAGCCTTGTCCAGATTGCAGGTGTATAGGTGTGATCTCTCAATGAAGCATCTACAGTTTTGATAGTACCTGGTTTAGATTTTTCTAACCATGCAAAAAACCTGGCCGTAATTCTGTAGCTGTTTTTGTAGGAGTGTTCGGGCTTTAGAGCTGGCAATATCCATTTTGCTCCTGCATTATCAACACCAAATTTATAACGGGCATAATCGGCTATTCCTTCCGTTAACCATCCTGGACCTACACTCCTTCCGTAATCCTGAACGATATGCATGACTTCGTGGGTAACAACATCGATATCTTCAGGATGTTTAACCATCCATATCGAGCTATAGGTTACTTTACCATCTGCGGTTGCGGCGACACCATCGTAAGTTGTATCGACAAAAAACTTTACGTTCTTTAGGGTAGACGGATTGTATTCCTTAGCCAGTTTCGGGTATACTTCGAAGAATGTCTTGATAAGCCGTTTTTTTAATGCAGGGTCAAGTGCCGGAAAGTTGCTTTCGAACGATAGTGTATATCCGTTCTTTTTGATCACTTCCTGCGCCGAAAGCTTACTGTTGAAGATTAAACAGATTACTGCAAAGACAAGAAAAATAGATTTTTTATTCATTTGATTATTAATAGGTGATTTTGGTTAGCATGATTAGCAGTGCAAAATAAAAATAATATGTAAAACGTTTTAGTAAATCATCAAAATTTTACGATAAATATTTATTTTTTATTTCTGGCATCATATTTCCAGCCGCCTAAGGCGACCACCTCTAATTTCTCAAACACTATTTACTGCTATATTTAAGGGCTACCTGATCTGGATTTTTGCTGTAATCACCCCAAAGCTGATCGATATTTTTTCCTGTCAGTTCAACCCATGACTCCTCGGTGTATTTATGTGCCCGGAGTTGGGAATCGAGCTGGGCGATTAAACCCTCCTTTACATTTTGTTCTAACCAAGCAAAAAACCTTGCAGTGATTCTATAGCTGTTTTTATAGCTTTGTTTTTCGTTGAATGCGGGTAAGCTCCATTTCGACCATACATTATCAACCCCGTATTTATACCGAACATAATCGGCAATACCTTCTGTTAGCCATACCGGACCAGCACTGTAACCATATCCCTGAACGATATGCATCGTTTCGTGTGTGACTACATCGATATCCGTTGGATGTGCTTTCATATAGCCGGCGCTGAATAATATTCTGTTTCCACTGGCTTCGGCTACTGCTTTATAGGCCGTATCTACCACAAATAGAACATTATGTGTAGACTTATTATTGAACGTTTTCACTAACGTAGGATATATTTCAAAATAGGTATCAATCAAATTCTGGCGAACCTTTGGATCCAGGTTTGGGTCTTTACTGATGAAGGTTAGTGAGTATCCTTTTTTCTTATCCTGACTATAGAAGGACCAGTTTTTAGTAAATGCGGTGCGGAGCTCTTTTTCTATTTTGCGCTGTGACTTTCCTTGTAGCCAGGAATTGTTAATTTTTATTTCTCCAGCTTTGGCTTTGATTGTTGTGTTTTCATTTCCATCGAGCGTTACTATTGCTTCACGTTTCGTTCGGTAACCATCCGCGGATGCGAAAAAGGGGTACGTATTGTAGAAAGCTGCGGTAATTTTGTTTTTTGTTTCCTGATTTAACTGGTTGGAAGGGTCATTGAATGAAACTTGATAGCCTTTTCGGTTTTCATTTTGTCCGTAAGTGTTAAATGCAAAAAGTAGTGCTATAATGACGATTAAAAAATTTCTGTTCATGGTTTTGTGTACAAAATAAAAATGATTTTGCCGAACGCAAAACCATTTGGTAAAGTATATTAAGGATATCGTTAATAAGTAATTTCTGGGAAGTCGGTTTTTGCTTTTGTCAGCATTGGTGCCCAATCCGCTCCTTTTTCGTCTTTCGGACCAAATGCTGTTAGGGCAAGAGTGGAAAGATCAGCCTTTGCGGCACCACTCCAAAAGTGTATAAATTCTCCGAAGTTCATTTTTCTGGTGTATTGCTGGTAAGTTTTGCCTTGTACTGAAATTGACTGTTTTGGAAAATGCTGGGATAATAAAGTAAAGAATCCATTTAAAACTTTCGCCTTACCATAATTTTCATAAATAGGAAGAAACCAGTTCTTAAACCATTGTGTACCTGCTTTTGGATAGGTATCTGTTGTGGTCATCATTTTTGCTGACCAGCGTTGAGCATCGGCAGTTCTGTTGAGTCCCAAATAGACATCATACTGATAAATTTCCATCCATTTACTATCATGCCAGATATCAAATGCGGGAGATTCTTTAACTCCTTTGGAAGCGCCTTCAACAATATGACCAATTTCATGGGTTGACAAATCAATATCATTATCAATACCCGTGGTCCATGCATCAAGGCTGCTTGCTCCGCAGTCTGTTACATTTCTGTAATCATGGCCGGCATCAAGATACGTGCCGGGGTGACCACCACTGTATTTACCAGCATGATAAATGACAAACAATCGGCTATCATCACCAAATTTACCGTACGTTCTTTTCGTATAATTCCAGGCTTCGGCCATGTATGTTTTAGGCCATACGACGGTTGGCTTTACATCGCCATCGTAATAAACTACTACACTTGTATCGTAGGAAATACGATTAAGCAACTGTACGTGTTCGAACCAATGTTCCTTCCAGGTTTTTGATGGCGCATTAGGGGGGTCTACAGCCTCCACTAAGGGTGGTGCAGGGGTAACCGTTTCAACTGGCGATTTCTTCCCATTACAAGCTAGCAAAGTGAATAATGAAATGACAGATAAAGTGAGTATGTTTTTCATGGTTTAAATAACTTGGTTTTAAAAAAAAGCACCGGGCTTAAACCCGGTGCCAAACAATTTTACCAGCCTGTATTTTGAACAATTACAGGCACTTTTTGGATTTCTCCGTTTGGAATAGGCCACAAATAGTGTTTCTTTTGAAAAACCCTATTTTCGATTACTACCGGAGTATAAAAACCTGGTGCATTTTGAGTGATATTTAAACCACGAATTTGAGTATCCGTAGTTTCTGCAATTTTCCACTCTCTTGTGTAAAAATAACGATCTAATTCGAAAGCTAACTCAACACGGCGTTCGCGACGGATTGCATCTCTCATGTTGGATGGCACTGCAATACCTCCGCTTCCATAAACAGGGATGCCTGCTCTACTTCTGATGCGATTTAAGTATATTAAAATATCAGGGTCTGATGGATTAGATTCCTGAAGTGCTTCGATATAATCTAAATAAATTTCTGCTAATCTGATCATAGTAAAAATAGACCGGCCAGCTGACCATCCTGCAACAGTCAGGTGCTTTCTGGACGTGTATCCTGTTTTAGAATAATCGGTGTTTGAAATGGCAGATTTACCTGCGTTTCCGTTAAATTCGAAACTAGTGACGATATTTGATGAAGTGTTGATCCATTTACGGCCTGAGTAAGTAATATTCGCATAAAACCGAGGTTCTCTGTTTACATACATGTTGCTGATAGACCTTGGAGTACCCTGATCATTTGGGTCAGGCGCCTGATAATTTGATGTTCCAGAGGCTGAATAGGTCGGGTCATTTTCTATAGGTAAGCCATTAGCAGTGAAGTAAGCATCTACCAGTTGTTGAGAAGGCGATAAAAATGAGCCCCCTTTATCCCCACCTGTGGCACCATTGTGATTAGGAGCCAAGGAATATTGATAAAAGGTAACATCACCACCCCTCCCGAAAATAATTTCAGAATTCCATCCATTTAAAAACACATCCCTCGTAGCAATAAAGGCCCTGTTAAATGGTGTATTTGGTGTAACAGGGTTACTGGTTGGAACTGAAGATACGGTGTACAGGGCGTAGTTGGCATAATTTGGGTTATTTAAAAATGCTTTGGCCGCAGTAGCTAATCTGGTCCATTTTGCTACACTGTAAGTCTGGTTGATAAGCTGCTTGCCATCACTGTTTTTAAGGGCCGCATAGTCTGTATTTCCATTGAATAATGGACGCGCAGCAGTCAATAAGGTCTTAATTTTATAGGCTTCTGCAACGGAGGCATTGATGTGACCATAGTCTTCACTAGCCTGCGGTGTAGCTGGAAGCTTTGCAATCACCGCATCTAATTCTGAAACGATATAATCGACACACTCATCCATTGAGCTACGAGGTTTACTTATTGCTTCAAGTGGAGCATCAGATGCGATTGGATCATTACCTAATAAAACCACCGGACCATATTGCCTGATTAGATAGTAATAATAAATAGCTCTTAGTGCTTTAGCTTCATTATAATACCGGTTTATGATGTCTATACCACCAATATTACAATCTGTACATCTTGTCACATTAGCCATAAATGAACTCGCTGCCTGAATACCCCTGTAATAATTTTGCCAATGGTAGTTTACCTGTCCGGTAGTAGCATCCCATGCTCCTGTATTTACACTTTCCGTGAAGTTGGGTAGCGTATAATCAGCTTCATCGGAAGCAGCTGTCCATGGACCAATATTACCAAGCCCTGAAGCTGAGCGATCATAGTTTTGGTCTGGCAGGGTTGAGTAAATATTTGCTAACGCCTGATCAACTGTTGACTTTCTCTCGTACATCTGATCAAAAGTTAGTCTGTCGTCAGGTACCTGATTCAAGAATTTTTTACAACCGTTATTGCCCATTAATAGCAATACGCCAGCTGTATATATCAATAATTTTTTCATGCTTTTAATTTTAGAAATTAGCTGTAAGACCTAAAGAATAGTTAGAGGTTAATGGGTATCTGGTACCATTGGTAGTTAGCAATTCCGGATCCCAAAGCTTAAATTTACTGATGGTAAATACGTTATAACCAGTTCCATAAATTCTCAATCGTTTAATGCCTAGTTTTTTGATACCTTCTTTTAACGTGTAACCTAAATCGGCATTTTTCAACCTTAAAAAGCTGACGTCGCGTGTCCACCAAGTACTGGTTTGATAATTATTGTTGTTGGTACCACCATATGATAATCGAGGATAAACAGCATCCTGACGTGGATTTGCAACCGTCCAGCGGTCAGCAGCTACCGCTAACATATTTCCTAAACCGCCGGAATTAGCAAAAGACGGAATATTTATATTGATATCTGCATTATCCTGTCCCTGGAAGAACATGCCAAAATCGAAGTTTTTATAGGTCAATGAAAAACCGAAACCATATGTTGTGCTTGGAATATCTCCTCTACCAATCACCGTTTGGTCAAACGAATCGATTTTACCATCACCATTTAAATCCTTGTATTTAATATCTCCTGGCATTAACGTACCAAATTGTGTTGGGCTTGCATTAATTTCTGCCTGGGTATCAAATAATTTTTCAGCTACATATCCAAAACGAGATAAAATATTAAGCCCTCTACGCTCCAACCAAGGATAGGCTTTTGGTGCTTCATCATTTTCAATAACCTTGTCTTTGTTATAGGTAAAGTTAGCTCTTAAATTCAGCGACCAATCCTTGCTCAACTGTGCATCATATTGAATAGTACCATCGATACCTTTATTTTCCACAATACCAAGGTTTCCGATAGGTGTGTTGGCTAAGCCGATATAGTTCGGTACAGTTCCTCGGGTTATGAATTGATTTTTTCTTCTTTCTTTAAAAAAATCAACAATTAATGAGAGATTATTATTTAGGGTTTTCATCTCAAAGCCCAAATCCTGTTTGCGTGTTTCCGCCCAGGTAACATCTACTCCATAGGCTGTTACACCTAAACCACCAACGCCGGCATTACCATTTAAACCGTATGTGTAACCACTGGCGCTGCCTACTTTTGTTAAATAATAAAAACGTTCGCCCTCTGTTTGGACATAACCATTACCACCACTACCGCCGCTGCCAACAATACCATCAGAATACCTGAATTTAACCATTTGAATAGCATCCTTTAACGGTTCAAAGAACTTCTCGCTCGATAATAAATAACCTATACCAATAGCAGGGAAGAAACCATACCGTTTATCAGGTGCAAAGTTTTCTGAACCATTATAACCCATGTTAAATTCGAAGAAATATTTATTGTCATATGCATAGGTTGCACGACTGGCGATACCCTGTAATCTATAAGGCAAAGATTGCGTTAAATTTGGAGCAAACGATGTAGAGTTGTCGTTTTGGTTATAAAGTAATAATCCACTTACCGCATGCTTACCAAAAGTGCGATTATAATTTATTGCTGCCTCAAAATACATTTTCTTGTCACCGCCATTTGCACTTCCGAAGTTTAAAAAGTCTTGACCTTGTAGCACCAAGCCATATTTATAACCTGAGGCAGGGTTGCCGGCCACATTGTAAGGGTTAAGGGGATCAATTCTATATAAACTCTCTCTCTTGGTTCTGAAAATTGCACTGTTATTGTTGATGTCGAAAGAGTACATGGAAGTAACCGATAAACCTGGCGTAACTTCTTTCAAGTCTTGTGTTAAACGTAAGTTTGAATACAATTGAGTACTGTAACCAATTCTATACCCATTTCTAGTGATATCTCCATATGGGTTACGTTGATCGGCCTGTGCACTTATACCTGGTAAACTGCCGTTGGGATAAAGAACCGGAAATGAAGTCGGATTAATTAAAAATGCCTGACTAAAAATATCCTGTGCTCCTAAATTACTAGGGTAGTTGGTTTGTGCTAAAATACCTTTAATACCCAAGTCCAGTTTGGTTGTCCCGGTAATATCAAGATTTAAATTGGTGTTGATATTGTATCGGCTAAAATTTTGTTTGACCGCTGAATTTACAGCCTCATCCGTTTTAAACAAACCGTCTTCACCATAATATCCGATTGAGACGTAATACTTTGCGTTGGTTACCCCACCGGAAAGATTTGTAATAGCCGACCTGTTTCTCCCAAAATCTTTATATATAGCGTCGAACCAGTTTACATTAGGGTATAAGATGGGGTCTGTTCCTGCAGCCGTTTTTTGTACAGCATCAATAGAATATGCCGGCGCAAATGCACCTGCAGCTCCGCCCCTTAGATAATCTGAATACTTGGCCTCATTAGCAAGATTCATATAATCAACACCATCGATCAATTGTGGTCGATTAGTGAAGCTACTTACACCTTCCCAATATTCCACATTGATTCTTGGCGAACCAGTCTTTCCCTGTTTGGTATTAATAAGTATTACACCATTTGCACCACGGATACCATAGACTGCTGTGGCTGCGGCATCTTTCAATACCGTAAAATTTTCTACATCATAAACGCTAATGTCGTTCAGACTTCGGTTTGGCACACCATCAATAATTACTAAAGGTCCCCTGTCGCCCGATGTTAGGGAAGAAATGCCACGAATAAAAATATCTGAGCCTGTAGCACCGGGCTCACCATTTCTACTTACATTAATCACACCTGGGATACGGCCTGCCAGGAGTTGACTCATACTCGAAACTGGCTGTTTTAATTCATCTGCTTTCACAGATGACTGTGCACCAACCAAACTTTCTTTTTTCTGAACTCCGAAACCTACAATAGCAACCTCTTCTAAGTTAGACCCTGCAGTTTCTTTGAGTTTTACTTCAATCGTTGTTTTAGTTCCAATTGTAATTTCTTGTGAATCATACCCCACATAAGAAATAATCAATATTGCGTTTTGATCCGGAACCGTTATGGTAAATGCTCCATTTACATCTGCAGCGGCAGTTGTAGATGAGCCTTTTACCTTGATACCTGCTCCGGGAAGTGGTGCACCTGTTTCATCCTTTACGATACCGCGTACCACAATGTCAGCTTTTGTTTGGTTAATGAACTCTGAACTGGTTATGTTAACAGCAGTTGCATGAGCGGACGAGTATAAACTGCCATTCAAGACTAATGAGAGAGCGATAGCCTTAAATGCACAATCTTTAAACCTGAGCCTGCCCTCCGTTAAATTTGTAATTCTTTTTATCATGATAAGTTTGTTTGTTGATAGTAACTGTTACTAAGCCTGCTTTTAGTTACAATAGATTTCCAGTACCTATCGGCGACTACCGATGGTATAAAAAATTGTACTATATATTTGGCTATTTATACGGATTATTGTTGCTCTTCCGGAACTTCGATCAAACGCCATTCAGACAACTGAAACAGCGAACCACTTCCGATTGCTGTGATGCTAATGCGGTAAAATTTGTAAGCAATTTTATTTTTAAAACTGTAGGTTTTAACCATGTTCCTTCCGGAAAAGGTTTCTCCGGTACGCGTATCGAGGTCCACCCAAGTGGTCCCATCCAAAGATCCGCTGAACTTCCAATCCTTAGGATCTCTACCTGGAGCATCGTTACCGGAAGTCAGTGTATAAGAGGCAACTTGTTGAGGAGTAGCAAAACTCAACTGCATATAAAAGTTATTCGCGTAAGGATTGATTAAAAATTTTGTTGTAAGATCATTGTCGACAACTTTTGCAGACCCTTCTGCTCCTGATGAACCACCGGAACTTTCAATATTTACAGAAAGTGTTGCTTTAGAAGTGACATCAACTTTTGCTTTCCATGTAAATAAATCTACTGCCGGATATTCTTCCTTCGTGCACCCCGATAGCAATGCAAGCACACAGAAGAGTACGGCTACCCTTCTGGTAATTTTAAAACAATTCATAATAATTAGTTAAATAGTTGTTGGTTGTTGATTGTGGAATGTTTGTTGGCCCATGAGCTAATCGCTAGACACGTGGACAGTTTCTTAGTAGCTTTATGTCATATAATTCCCTCCATATTATTTGTTATTTGCCCTTTAGATTAAAACTAAAACGTTTTATCAAACGACGCTTTAAAAAAGTCCTGCATGCTCAGAACTTATAACATTACTCTCATCCCCCTTAGGGCTTGCTAAAACGTTTTATAACACAATAATAGGAATAAATTCACAATTTTATTTAAACTATCAAAAAAAAATATGCATTACCAATAGATTTGCACTATTTATAGGAAAAACACCAGATTAAACACCAAGAAAGCTATGAATTCCAAGCATTTATAGACCAAATTATCTCCAAAATCACGATTATTTTTGATAAAAAAAGGCGATGTTGCTTCTACATCGCCGTATTTAATGTTTTAAGGGAAATTTTACCCGGCATTTTCATCGCAGCAGCTTGCCGCGCCGATTAAAGCAGCATTTTCTTTGAGTTCGGAGATTTTGATGTCTGCATCTATTTGATTTCCTTTTAGTGTTGCAGTTAATTCCGGAGCAAAGGCACTAAAAGATTGTGCAATGTTTCCGCCTATAATTACGGTATCAATTTTATGTTTATTGATCACCGGAATTAAGAATTGCGCAAGGTTGTAGCCAAACTCCATAAATACGCGTGTTGCAGCATGATCGCTTTCTACTATAGCAACCAGTTCTTTTACACCATCGACTTCGTTGCCCGTAAGCTGCTTATATCGCTTTACGAACCATCGGGTGGACAGGTAATCCTCTGCGATGCCATCCAAAAAAGGAGAGCACCACAAGTCGGCATCAATGGCTTTACTATCGATGCATAACGAAGATCCTAAACCAGTACCCAGGGTTAATCCTAAGACGTTGGCATTACCTTTGGCAGCTCCCGCGTATACTTCACCTTGCAGGAATCCTGCGGCGTCATTTATAAAATGAATATGATCAGCAGGAATATCCAGTCTTAAGGCCAGTTCCTGCTTGACATTTATGCTGTAAAGGGATTTAAATTTATCCTGATCCTTAATTAAGGAAATGCCTTCCTCATAATTAAAAGGGCCTGGCATGGCTATACCGACATACCTGGAACCATTTGTAATGTTTTTGAAAGCCTTTTCGATAATATCGCACCATGCAGATAAAATGACTTCTTTTTTCTCCTGTGAATTCACAGGGCTACGTTTAATGGAATCGTTAACTAATGTACGTGTTTCTAAATCCACTAATGCGGCTGTAATATGTGAACCGCCAATATCTACACCTAATGCAACAGGTTTTTCCATTGTATATCTTTATTTCTTAAATTAATCTTTGTGTTTTTCAACAAAATTGGCCAAAAGTAGTAAAACGTTTTTATAAACTGAGAGAAAACGGTTTATCTTCGTCCAATATCCCTCTTTTTAACGAAGGTTTAACATCCATTTGTAGTTTTAATATACCACCATTTAGCAAATCTGTATGGTTGAGAAAGTTTTTACTGTACGGCTTTCCATTTAGTGTGGCTGACTTAATATAAACATGGGAAGCATCATTAGCAGGGGCTTCAATTACGAATTTCTTTCCATTTTCCAGGTTTATTGTTGTTTTTTTAAACACGGGACTTCCAAAGACATACTCACCGGTTCCAGGTGTTACACTATAGAAACCTAATGCACTTAATACATACCAGGAAGATGTTTGGCCCTGATCTTCATCGCCGGGATAACCGTTCTCGGAGGCATCATATAATTTTTTCATCACCTCCCGTGCACGAAACTGCGATTTCCATGGCTCTTTGGCATAGTTATACAAATAAACCATGTGCTGAATAGGTTGGTTTCCATGTGCGTACTGACCCATATTGGCCATTACCATTTCAGTCATTTCGTGTATCATGCCTCCATAGGAACCTACATTGACTTTATTTGGCTCGCTAAATACCGAGTCTAACTTAGCATTGAAGTTTTTTTCACCTCCCATCAGATTGATTAAACCCTTTGTGTCGTGGAATACTGACCATTGCCAATGCCATGCATTGCCTTCAGTAAAAGGGCCGCCCCATTCTGTGGGATCGAATTTTGGTGTCCAGTTGCCCAGAGCGTCTTTTCCCCTCATAAAACGGGTACCAGCGTCATATACATTTTTGTAGTTATACATCGGCTTTTCGAAAGCTTCCATGTAATGTTTATTTCCGGTCATTTGCGCCAGATGGTAGGCGCAGTAATCGTCGTAAGCATATTCGAGCGTTTTGGCGGTTGCTTCGCGATATTTTGGATATGGAACATATCCGAGCTGGTTGTACTCTTTTACCCCATCTCTTCCATTAGCAGGACCCCACGGGCCTTTGTTCATGGCCTCATGGTAATAAGCGTCAAGTGCTTTTTGCGGATCGAAAGTTCTGATGCCCTTTGCCCAGGCATCAGCTAGTAGTGAAATGGCATGGTTTCCAATCATACTTCCTGCTTCGCTCGGGAAAGACCATGATGGAAGCCAACCACATTGTTCCTGAGCAGCAAGCAAGGCCTGCATGTAACGTCCGTGCATTTCTGGATGTATTAAAGTGTTTAAAGGAAACTGAGCACGGAATGTATCCCAAAAACCAGTATCAGTAAACATATAGCCCTCATGCACTTTACCATCGTAAGGACTAAAGTAATAAGGTTGTCCGGATTCATTTAATTCATAAAACTTTCTCGAAAACAAGCTGGCACGAAAAAAGCAGGAATAAAATGTCTCCATGTCCGCTTTAGTTCCGCCTTCAACTTCAACTTTTCCTAAAGATTTATTCCATACAGCAGCAGCCTTTGCTTTCGTTTGTTCCAGTGTTTTATCAGCGCCTAGCTCTCGTGTTAAATTGAGTTCAGCCTGTTGAAGGCTGATGTAAGATGATGCTGTTTTAGCCTGAACTTTTACCCCATCGGCAAACTGAACAAATGCTCCCTTTCCGAGGCCTTCAGCAGAAACCGAGTCTATAAGAACTGTGTTTTTTTTATTTTCCCAGGTTCCGAAAGATTTTATGGGCTGATCAAACTGAACAACAAAATAACTTCTCCAGCCATTTCTAAAGCCTTCGCCATTATTTACCCAGCCTGTAATCTTATTTTCCTTTGGAAAAATTTTTACCGCACTTAAACGGGTATAGCCATCGAGTACCAGAAAGCTTCTTCTTCCTTTAGGATAAGAGAAGCGTAAATGTGCACCTCTTTCTGATGGTGAGATTTCGGTTGTAATTTCGTTTTCGAAAGTAACCTTGTAGTAATTGGGCTTTGCAATTTCATCGTTATGACTAAATGTGGTTTCACGTTTATTTTCATCTACTACCAGATCATCAACTACCGGCATTAACGAGAAAACTGCATAATCCCGGGTCCACGAACTACATTGATGGGCCTGCTGGAAGCCGCGGATTTTGTCTTTAAAATACTGATATTTCCAGCCATCGCCATTTCTTCCGGTTTGTGGTGTCCAGGTGTGCATGCCGAATGGCAAGGCTGTTGTAGGATAAGTATTTCCGCGCGTGAGTTCATGCTTGGAGTTGGTGCCTTGTAAAGTATTTACATAGCTTACCCAGTCTTTCTGCTGCGCGAACGAGCCTTTGGCAGCCAGGCAAAGCAGGATGGACAAAATTAATTTAGGTTTCATTTAGTTTGTTTGTGTTTATTGGTTCAATGATGTGCTAGCCCTACACCATATCGAATGTTTGTTAAAATCAGCGCTTGCCTGCATAGGTAGAAAAAGCAAGCAAGGCTGATTTATATTTTATTGAATACCCCATTTATCGGCAAGCATTTTGATGAAATAGCCGCCAACAACACTCCTTGCCTGAAAGCCACTCATTCTTCCGTCTGTTGTTTCATGCCAGTCGCTTAATGGCACTTTACTTTCCGTTTCTGTAGCGTAACGGTAAACCGGATGGATAAACTTTTCGAAATCGACTTTGTTATCGGTTAACGTTGCGGTCCACATGATCCAGTCGGACTTGGTATAGGTTCTGCGGCTATCCAATGGCAGGCCAAACTCCTTTTGTTTTTTTAGATAGAAAGCAATTTCCTTGTTATAAACGGCAACCGGAAAAAGGTCGAGTTTCAGCAACTTATCCCAGATCAGGTTATACTTTTGGCTCCAGGTATTTTTATCATTGAACGTAAGCGCATAGTGGTCGCCATCATCAGCGAGCTTCATCCAGTCTTGTGCCATCTTAAGTGCTGCATTCCTGTATTTTTTAGCTTCGTCCGTTTTACCGAGTTGCTGCGCCATCTGTGCATATCCGCCAAGGGCAACAATGGCTTTAACAGAAAGATTTGAATTTCTGGCCAGGTGACCGGCAAAATCATCTGTACACAATTGGTTTGCAGGATCGAAGCCTTCCCGTAATAAATAATCGGCCCATACTGACATGACTTCCCAGTGTTTGGCTGCGTAGCCGGTATTGCCTTCTGCTTTAGTAATAGCAGCGGTGAGGATGATCATATTTCCAGCTTCTTCAACTGGCATATCTTCACCATATGTTTGCCCGTTTGCGATGGGATATGTACCTAAGTCATGAGCGGGAAAAGGCTTTTTCCACTTTCCGCTTTCCGAATAATAGAAAATGCCGTTTAACATTCCTTTCAACAATTCCGGGCTGTAAAGGAGGTATTGCGGAGCAGACGGATAGGTAACATCAACGGTGTTTATTGAACCATTACTGAAGTTTTCTTTAGACAAGAAAAGGATGTCGCCATTTGGAGCATAAACAATTTTATGTGCGGCTATGCTCTGGCGATAAGCCAGCTTGCAGAGGTCGGCATATTCTTTACCCCCTGATTTAACTGCATCAGTGTATAACTGGTTATCAAAAGCAGCACATTTATTTTTAAGCAATGCATAATCGGTACTGGCCTGCTTCAGCTGATCTTCAAAGTTCTGCTTGCCCGATTTGTTCCAAACCGGTAATAGCTGTGTTTTGAAATACTCAACCGGCCTGACATCATCATAGCCGAGCATAACGTATTTCTCTACGGCAGTCCCATTGATCAAACCAAAAGGAATTACAGTGCCTAGATTTATGTTTTTACTATTTAGTATTTGCTTTTGTGCAGGATAATCACCTTTTACAAATGCGCTCAAGCTGGCTCCCTGTGGGGATAAAAATTGTTTTGCACCAAACTTTTCAGGTACTGCGACATACAGATACCCCCAATCGATTCGAACATCATCACCCCTTTTTTTCAAGACAGGTTGTTCTACTGTTCCGGCTTTGAGTATGGCCTGGCCACCCGACTTTTTGCTCCAGGCAGATACCGGCTGGGCGGGAGCGTTGACAGCAATATTTGATGACGCGCTGAGATAAACATCAACATTGTGAGCCTTAGCATCATTTGATTTTACGGCATAACTCACATAACTAAGCGGTCGTGCGGTTAATTGAATATCGTTTAGCAAAAGTGGAGAAGTAAAATTTACCTGCAGGTCGACACCACCGCATTTAAAGGTAAATGCTGTAGTAGTAGCCTGTACATTTACGTTCGTTTGTTTGGCTATTTGTATTGGAAGCTTTGTTTCCTCTTCTTCTACAATTCCGGCATCGAGGTGCCTCCCGCCGGCAGTATTTTTTACATGGATTGCCAGTAAGTTTTCGCCCGTTTTGAGCAGACCGTCAGGGATAGGAATATAAATATAATCAGAAACGTAATCATTCTTTTTATAAATTAATTTATCATTGACGTAAACCATTACATGATCGTCGTGATTAAGTTTCAGCACTTTTTTCCCTGGAGATAGATTAGTTAAAGTAAATTTTCTCCTGAAATAAAGATCATCTGTGTTCCATTTTGTTTTTGCTCTCTGATCGTCTCCGAAGGGTGCTTCCGCACTTTTCCAGGAGGCATCATTGTAGCTTATATTTTCCCATCCTTTATTTGGCTGACTAAAAGTGTACTTTGCCTGATAGCGGGATTCGTCGGTTGCCGGAAGTAGTTGTTTATAGTTCTTCGGTTCATTACCCAGGAACCGGTAATACTTATCATCTACTTTAATCAATCCTATCAGGGATTGTTCTTTGCCTGTCCAGTGTTTGGTAACCGACTGATTGAGCCCATCACCAAATGACCATATACTGAAATAGCTGTCGTGGGTGATTAGGGGATAAGCCGGTGCTTTGTCCTGAGCATTCAGTGTGCAAATAAAGAACGCACATAGTGCCAGTAGGGAAAGTTTTCTCATCGTTATATTTGGTTCAAGGTGTTTAAGAATAAATCGATTTACTTCATCTAAGAGCCAGTTCGGGATTCTGCACCAATTCTGAATTTTCTGTTAAGATGATTACAGCTTGATTAAGCCCTTTTAATCAAGCTAAAAGTAAAACGTTTTACTATTTCAATATTAGAGAATTTTAAACCATATTGAAACTATGGGATGTAATTTTTTCATTACAAGATTATTCCCTTATAATGAGTTTGGCAGGAATAATGATTTGCTGATCTTCCAATTTGGTTTTTGAGGATAATTGCTTAAGGATTAGCATAATTACGTTTTCTGCAATTTCTTCTAACGGCTGCTGAACGGTTGAAATGCCAGGGGTATGCAATTCAAATGCTTCGTGATCATCATAGGCAATCACGGCAAAGTCTTCACCAATTTTTTTGTTAATTTTCTTCAATACTTTTAAGCCACTAATGGCTAAATAATTGGTAGCAAACAATACTGCATCGATATTTTTATCATTGAAAAGCTCTTTAATTTGTCCGATGGTTTCATCCTCTTCCTGATTGAAATGTATTTTTAAAACAAGGTCATCGTTGTATGGAATGTTATGATCTTCGAGCGCTTTTCTGTATCCGTCGTAACGTTCGTTGATTTGCGGAACATTAATATCGGTTGTAACCAGGGATATATTTTTCTTCCCTTGATTGATAAAACTTTCTATTGATTGATAAGAGGCATTAAAATGATCGGCACCAACATAACTTGTACTAATCTCGGGCAGGTTCCTGTCGAAAAAGATAACGGGGTTTCCATCATTGATGAGCATCTGAATATCTTCCTCTATTCCTTTTATAGGAGAAATGATATAAGCATCAACTTTACGCGATTTGAACATATTAATGAGTTCTTTTGCTTTATCAACGCTATTCTCGGTGCTGGAGTAAATAATTTTATAGCCTTTTTTATAGGCCTTGTCTTCTATTAAACGTGCGATACGAGAGAAGAAGGAGTTTGAGATGTCTTCAATGATCAGGCCGATAATATTAGAGTTACCGGTTCGTAAACTACGTGCAATTTGATTGGGTTTATAACCACTTTCTTCAATTATTTTCTGCACTTTATCGATTACGGCTTCGCTTATTGATTTTTCTTTGGCTTTACCATTTATAATAAATGAAACAGTAGTAATTGATACGTTTGCTTTAGTAGCAATATCTTTTATAGAAAGCGATTTCATTTGGCTTCAGTTCTATTTGGTAGTTAAACTCAAAGCTAAATAAAAAATGCAGCTTTCAAATTTTAACGGGTTATAAAAACGCAATTTAACATTTTTTATATTAATCGTTTTAGAAACGTTTATACTTGAATGATTTCAATTCAGTTTTAAATACAAAAGGGCGCCTTGCGGCGCCCTTTTGTGAAGATTAATATCCTGGATTTTGGGTGAGTTTTGAGTTTAAATCACGTTGTTGCTGAGGGATGGGAAACAGTGTCCGGGTTGCGGTAGAAGGTGTGTGATCCCACCATGTTCCTGTTGCAAATTTACCGAACCTGATTAAGTCATCTCTGCGGAACCCCTCAAAGATGAATTCTCTTCCGCGCTCTGCCAATAAGCTATCTAAAGTTAACGTAGCAGTGGTATAAGCATGGCTTGGCCATGTGGCAGCAGTATAAGCACGTTGCTTGCAGGTATTGACTAGTGTTACTGCTTCTGCCGTAGCTGCACCACCGTTTTTACGCATGATGGCTTCAGCTTTAGCGAAGTAAATCCATGTCAGGCGATATATATTCCAGTCTGTGTTATTATAATTTGGATCTGGCTGTACAGCAGTTGTGTCGGTACCGTTTACAATAAAGCCGGCAATGGAATTACCCAGTCGGTATTTATTGAACCTCACCCCACTGTTTTCTTCTCCCTCACTCATGTTACTGGTTGTTGAACCGGTTACGTTTTTGCGAATGTTATCTACAAACACAAGTGGCTTACCAGCATATTCTACTGTACCTTCTACCGGAACTTTAGGGTTTGAAAATTTATACTGTGGACCGATTAACAACCATTCTTTTTTCCTCAAGTCGTCATTATCATAAGTATCATAAACGCCTGGAATTACCACAACGCCATCGTTACCATTTCTTCCGCCACCATAGATATCTCTTTGAGCGAAGTGAAAGAAATCGGCTGCAAAGCCTGGTTCAAAGTTTGCTCTTTTGTAATCGTATGCAATGGAAAAAATAACTTCTTTTGATAAGTCGTTGGTATTTTTGAACTGATCCAGAATATTAGGATCTAAAGCCATTGCCCCATTTTGTCCACCCCCTTGATTTTTAATCAACATATCGGCAGCGGCTATACAATCGTCCCATCTTGGTGTACCTGTCCATACTTCAGCATTTAAGTAGAGTTCGACCAACATGGCGTAACCACCAGCCTGGCTCATCCTTCCCAGCATTGCTCTGGAGAGTTTAGGTGTTTTTTCAATATTTTCTTTGATTTCTTTTTCAATAAAATCAAACACCTGTTTTCTGGTTGAGGTTGCAGGATATTCACTAGTTGGCACGCTTCCGGTTGGTACGGTAAGGCTTATTGGAATGTTACCAAACAAATCCATCAATTTAAGATAGTGGAATGCCCGTAGCAGTTTAAGTTCGGCGATGTATGCATCTTTTTCAGCTTGTGTGATTCCCATATCAGCAATACTTCTGCTTTCCAGATTCTGTATCGGGCTGTTGCAGAGCCCCATTCCCCAATACATGAGGTTCCAGGCGTTGTTATAACCAGATTCGTCGACTGTCCAGGTATGATAGTGCAATCTTTTCCACTGACCGCCATCTTCTCCGTGAGGCCCCTTTGTTGGCCAGGCCAGCTGATCTGCAGATAGTTCGGCCATGCGCCACCATCCGTTTTGTCCTGCCGGAGCCACCCATGCGTTGGCGTGCGTATATGGGCGTAACACAGCAGAAAGCACTTCGTTTTTATTGGTATAGAATACGTCAGCTGGAATCTGATCGTAGGCGTTTTCATCCAGTTTCGTACACGCGAAGCTGAGTACTGAAAACATGATTAATGCGATATATTTTAAATTACTTTTCATGATAATAAGTTTAGAAGCCAAGATTTAAACCGAACAGGAAGGATCTGGTACTTGGGTAAGCATTTCTGTTATCCACACCCGGGCCTAAGCCAGAATCCAGTACGAAATCAGGATCATTACCGGTATAACCTGTAAGTGTGATTAAATTCTGACCAGTAGCATATACCCTTAGGTTTCTGATCAGCTTGTTTTTTAATTTGAAGTTATAGCCGATGGTAATTTCATCAATCTTCAGATTTGTTCCATCTTCAAGATAGTAGTCAGAATACATGTAAGTATCATTGATCTGACTATTCTTTTCGAAGGCTGTCCGCAAGTAGTTGCTTCCCTTGATGGAAGGATTTCCATAAGAGAGTTCAGTAGTGTTCAAAATATCATAATCGAACTTACCTCTAATAAACATTCTGAAGTCCCAGTTTTTATAAGAAAGATTAGCAGTAAAAGATGCGTAATATTTTGGGATAGCATTGCCAATTCTGGCTAAATCGGTCACGTTCGGATCTTTTGAATTGTTGATTTTGTCGTTACGAACAGCTTCTCCGTTCCTGTTAAAAAACAGCCATTTCCCTTCGGCATCAAAACCTGCGAAACGTTTACCCCAGAATTCGCCAAGTGGTGAACCTTCGTAGGTTGTGATAGCATCACCAAGATCGCCTGAACCGCCAATTCCACCAAAAGTTTTGTATTTCACATCGAAAATATCATTTGAATAGCTCACCAGTTTATTGCTTAATGTACTACCGGTAAAGTCCATGCTAAAGGTTAGGTCTTTAGTTTTGATGGCTTCGTAACTTAGCGCCAGCTCGATACCCTTTGATGAAATGGTACCTACATTGGCATAAATATTGGCAAGAACGTAAGGGGGCTGCGGTGTAGTATAAAGATCCAGCAGGTCTTTAGTCGTACGATCAAAAACATCCAGCGCTCCTTTTAACTTGCTATTAAACAAAGTGAAGTCTGCTCCGATATTTAACTCGCGTTTGCTTTCCCATTTCAGATCTGGGTTAACGTTGGTAGTTGGTCCATAGGTTTCTCTGTACGCACCGTCAGGGTAAATGTACCTGCCGCCGCCTCCCAATACCACTCTTGACGCATTATTAGAGAAGCCGGAATTACCTGTTACCCCATAACCTGCGCGAAGTTTAAGGTAATTCACCCATTTTACATTTTTCATGAAATTCTCATCAGAGATGTTCCAACCTGCGGAAACCGCCGGAAAGTTTCCCCATTTATTATTCACACCGAAGCGTGAGGATCCTTCCCGTCTTAAGATTAACTGAAGCAGATATTTGTTATCGAATGCATAATTAATTCTTCCAAAGAAAGCGATCAAGGTGTTATCATTTTTGAAACTTGTGGCTGTTGCCCTGCCATCTGTTAAAGCAACACCTGTGGTTAAATTATCTTCATGAAACTGATCATTGATAAAACCACGGTTACTCGCAGACTGGCCTTCTTCTACGTTATAACGATAACTATATCCGGCTACTGCAGCCAGTGAGTGTTTTTCTTTAATTACCGTGTTGTATTGCAAGGTTGGCTCGAATGCAAATGCCTGAGAAAGGAAATTGCCTTTGCTGGCGTAACCGCCACCAGGATAATCGGAATCTTCTACTGATCGTTCAGAAAAAATAGATGCCCAGGCACCATCAGTATAGCTATCTCTCTGTACCGATCCAAACACAGATCCTTTAAGTCCTTTAAAAAGGTCTATATCTGCCTTGATATCTGCGGAACTGGTTTGCTGTTGTCTTTTACTTCTTTCCTGCTGAAGGCGTGCATATTGATTTGTGCTTTGGTTATCGAAATAGAAACTACCATTAGGGTTATATATCCTTTTGGTAGGATTTTTTACCAATTCTTCTTCCCATCCGCTACCACCAAGTGTGTTGGCATTGTTGAAGTTAGAAGCCAGGTTCATCTGTACATTCAGCTTATCATTAAATCCTTTCTGATTTACATTTAACCTTGCAGTATATTCTTTGCGGCCGTTTTCCAGACCAATACCCTGTAGATCACGGTAGTTCAAACTTGCTCTGTAGTTTGTATTGTTTGATCCTCCTGAAAGGGATAAGTTGTGATTTTGAGACAGATTGTCTTTATTAATCAGGCTACCGTATAAATCTTCGTTTCCTCCGTAATCCGGGGCATCGATAAGCTTAGCTGCGATCTTTTGTCTGAATTCATCAGCTGTTAAGAAATCCAGTCTGTTCTGGATATATTCCTTTCTAAAATATGTTGAATAGTTGAACTGAGGTGCGCCTGGTTTGCCTTTTTTAGTTGTAATTAAAATAACCCCAGCATTAGCACTTGTACCATAGATGGCAGCACCTGAACCGTCTTTCAGTACATCGACAGAAAGAATGTCATCCTGTTGCAGAAGATCAGGGTTACCACCTGGAATACCATCTATCACAAATAAAGGGCTTGAGCTTCCGGTTACGGTTACTGCTCCCCTTAATTGAACGTTGACACCAGAATTTGGATTGGAACCACTCGTTCGGGTTAAGTTAAGTCCGGCAACCTTTCCCTGAATCAGATCGAGGGGATTTCGTGCACCACTTTGTCGGAACTGGGCCGTATCTACGTGGGCAACGGATGACGTCACCTCCTTCGTTTTGAGGGTACCGTAACCCACTACCACTACATCGTTAAGGTTCTGAGCACCGGAAGGTACCAGACTAACTGTTAATGGTGTTGCACCATTTCCAGCTGGCATTGATTTAGACTGATAACCGATGTAACTGAACACCAAAACATCTGTAGGTGCTGAAACCGCAATGCTAAACTTACCGTTTTCCTGCGTTACTGTACCACCGGTTTTACCCTGGATTTTAATGCCAACACCGGGAAGGCCGAGTTTCTGTTCATCGACTACCGTACCGGTTATTGTTTTCTGTCCGGCTGCTGCTGCAGGCGCGGCCGGGCTTGCCGTTGCTGGCGTAGGAGCCGGAGCTGGTGTTGGGGAAGTTGCCGGGCTCGCGCCACCTAAAGGGTTAATCGGTACTTTGACAGAATCGGCAGGTTTGGCAACAGGTGTTTTTTTTGTTGTGTCTCGTTTAGTTGTGTCTTGCTGAAAATAATAGAGGCTGTAATTGTTTTTATTGCTCTTTAATTTTGCAAACAACTGGGGGCTTGAAATTAGGATCAGGCATAGGATACCTGACAACCTGGGTAGAATGTTTTTCATTGGCACTCACTCGTTTAGTTTATAATTAGTTACATTTTGCGGCCAATGATGCAATAATTAATGGAGCGTAAATGATTAATTTAATACGACCTGGATTTCCGCAAAACGATTTAGTAACGCCTTTAAGGCATTATTGTTTTAGAAAAAATCAAATCGTACCTAAAATGTTACGCAATTACAAAACTATTTTGACTGGGTATATTTAAAAATCAAGCGTGCAGTTTTTTCAGAGGCACCTGGATTTCCCATGCGTTTGAGGAGTGTTTTATATTCGGCAAGCATTTGAGTTCTGCCATTACCTTTTGTGATCAGGTTGAGTTCCTGAGATACTTTCTGCGTATTACAATCTTCCTGAATAAGTTCAGTTACAATCTTTTTATCGACGATGAGATTGACGAGTGAAATGAATCTGATTTTTACCAGTAATCTGGCGATTGCGATGGAAATAGTGCCACCTTTATATACCACCACCTGGGGAACTTCGAACAGTGCGGTTTCCAGGGTAGCGGTTCCGGAAGCAACTATGGCGGCATGTGCGACGTGCAACAAATCATAGGTGCTGCTGAACAACAGTTTTACGTTTTTATTGCCAATATATTGCTGATAGTAGGTTTCGGTAAATGTAGGTGCAGCCGCAATCGCGAAAGTATATTCGGGAAACTGCTCTGTGACGCTTAACATGACAGGGAGCAGCCTTTCAATTTCCTGCTTTCTGCTTCCAGGAAGCAGGGCAATGATTTTCTGATTACCGAGCTGATGGTTTTCACGAAATTGCGGATCAGGAGTAAACTGGGCAATTTCATCAAGTAATGGATTACCCACATAATCGACATGCATTCCCCATTCTTTATAAAAATCTACTTCAAAGGGTAGAATACAAAACATGTGGTCGACTACACGCTTTATTTTCAGCACTCTTTTCTGGTTCCAGGCCCAAACCTTAGGTGAGATGTAATAACAGACCTTTATACCGTTTGCCTTTGCAAATTCGGCAATTTTTAAGTTGAAGCCGGGGAAATCGATTAATATTAAAACATCGGGTCTCCAGGAAAGAATATCATCCTTAGCTGTTTTAAGATTTTTAAAGATTGCTCTTAAGTTGAGTACGACTTCTGTAAAGCCCATAAAGGCCATATCTTCATAATGCTTCACCAGCTCGCCGCCTTCAACTTTCATTTTATCCCCTCCGAAATATCGAAATACAGGCTGATCATCCTCTTCCTTCAGGGCCTTCATTAAGTTGGCGCCGTGTAAATCGCCAGATGCTTCACCAGCTATCAGGTAGTATTTCATGTTAGGATTATGATGTGAGATATGAGAATGTAGCTATTGGTTCGGGGATTTTAGAAAACTTTATAAGCAAAAAATATAAAAGCACACAGAAAGGTTGCAGCGAGAATCCCCCTACCGATGTTTTCCTTATTGTATCCAAAAAAATATTGCATGGTGTAAGCATTTGGCGCAATTCCACCTATGTACAACAAATCCGCTTTACGTAAGGCACCCACGTGATGAATAACGTAGTAGGCCAGGGAGCATAATATTAAAGGAACAATTAACCCAATTCCTAATCCCCACCAAACTGAATTATCCAGTTTTCTTATTCTATCATTCATGTGTTAACCGAGGTTTAATCCATCTGGTGCTGCAATTTTGTTTGCAGCAGTTTTCTTCACCGAATGATCGATACCAAAATCCCAGCTATTTAGGGTTTGAATGGCATGATGCGCTGTGAGGTCGAATTGAACAGGCACAATGGAAACATAGTTATTTTCGAGTGCCCAGACATCTGTATCCTGTCCGTTATCAAAGTTTTCGAATACTCCGGTTAACCAATAATAAGGCCGTTTATAAGGATCGGTACGTTCTTCGAATTCTTCCATCCATTTGGCGTTGGCCTGGCGGCAGATTTTAATGCCCTTCAATTTATCACCTTTGGGAAAATTAACGTTAAGCAATGTCCCTTCAGGTAGTCCGTTGGCCAGCACCTGTTCGCAAATACTTTTGATGTATTTTTTGGTATGGCTGAAATCCGCATCTGCGGCAAAGTCATCCATAGAAAAGCCTATTGAAGGAATTTTCTCAATGGCACCTTCCACCGCAGCGGACATGGTGCCTGAGTATAATACGTTAATGGAATTGTTTAAGCCATGGTTAATTCCAGATACACACAAATCGGGCTTTTTACCTTTAAATATCTTATTTACACCGAGTTTTACACAGTCTACAGGCGTTCCGCTGCATTTATACATTTCCACGCCATCATATAAATCGACTTTATCGAAGCGGATAGGTTTCCCTATTGTGATGGCGTGTCCCATTCCGCTTTGTGGACTATCTGGCGCTACTACTACCACATTTCCTATTTCCTGCATCACCTCCATCAGGTTTTTAATGCCTGTAGCGGTTATACCATCATCATTTACAACCAGGATATTGGGTTTTGTATTCTGCTTTGTCATGCTGGTAAAAATACAGATTATTTTACTAATAGTACCTGAGGAAAGTTTCAGGATAATTTTCAGGTTTAACCAAAATGATGTAAATTAGAAAATTACCAAAGCTTATTTTATTCCAATCCCCGATTCAGGTGACCGACCTGATGTAATGTTATTCTGCAAGCTTTTAAATGAGTCATTTTTTTACACGAGTGCGGACTTACTGTGTACTAGCAGTGTTGTTGAGGGCAGGGAACCATGGCTAAGGGGTAGCTAAGAAGGCCATCAAACTGTGCTATGCAAGGGGGCTATTTTTATGTAAACTGTTTGATATTCTCAAAAGCATTTCATTAGATAAGTTAAAGGCTATATATTTGGATAATTAACTTATTTACAGGAAAACGGCACGGATGAGGCCGCTTATCTGAATTCTAACTCATTACCATAAACCAAAATCATTTCAATGAAAATCAAACTATTTACATTGGCTTGTTTTCTCATTACCGGGTCTTTAGCGCAGGCACAAAGTACCTATCAGTGGAAAACGGGAACATCAGGGGGTTACACATATAAATATGTAACTAATGACCCTACCAAAACACGCTTTTACACGCTGAAAAACGGATTAACTGTTATTCTATCACAAAATAACAAGGAGCCAAATATTACCTACAAAATGGCTGTAAGGGCAGGAAGTAATACTGACCCAAGAACGAACACCGGTTTGGCCCATTATTTAGAACACCTTTTATTTAAAGGGACGGATAAATTCGGAACTTTAAATTATGCAAAGGAGAAACCTCTTCTGGATATGATTGAAGCCCTTTATGAAACTTATAACAAAACAACCGATCCGGCGAAACGTAAAGAAATTTATGCGCAGATAGATAAAACCTCGGGTGAAGCTTCAAACTTTTCTATCGCGAATGAGTACGATAAAATGATGAAAGCAATTGGTAGCGGATCTACCAATGCCCACACTTCGGTTGAGGAAACGGTTTACGAGGAAGATCTTCCATCAAATGCTATCGACAAGTTCCTGGCTGTTCAGGCAGAGCGTTTCCGCGCACCTGTATTCCGTATTTTCCACACGGAGTTGGAGGCTGTATATGAAGAAAAAAACATCGGTATGGATAACGATGGCCGCAAAATGTATGAAAAAATGTTGTATGCATTATTTCCAACACACAACTACGGACAACAAACCACCATTGGTACCATTGAACATTTAAAAAATCCATCATTAGTTGAAATCAGAAAATATTATAACAAATATTATGTGCCAAATAATATGGCCCTGATCATGTCGGGTGATATTAATTATGATGCCTTGATTAAAAAGATTGATAAGGATTTTGCATACATGGTTTCGAAGCCATTAGCCCTTTACAATCCGGCTCCGGAAAAGCCGCTAACTCAAATCCAGAAAGTTGATATTTACGGACCAAGTGCTGAAAACTTGTATGTAGCATACCGGGGTTTTGCACAGAATACCCACCAGAGTTTATTACTGGATTTAATCGGAAGTATTCTGGCGAATGGCAAAGCAGGTTTAATGGACATCAACATTAACAAGCAACAAAAGATGTTAAGGGCAAGTGCGGGTTACAACCAGATGAAGGATTATGGCGTTTTTATCCTATCGGGTTCGCCTAAAGCCGGACAAAGTCTGGAAGAGGCACAAAAGATTATGCTGGAGCAAGTTGATTTGCTTAAAAAGGGTGAGTTTGATGAGAGCCTGATCAAAGCTACTGTCGCAAATATTAAACTTGCAGAACTGCAGGCTTACGATAATAATGATGTTCGTGCTGATGCAACAATGAATGCTTTTATTCAAAACCGTGGTACGGAATGGGATAAAATGTTATCCTCTACCGATAACATGGCGAAAGTAACTAAAAAAGAAATCGTTGATTTCGCCAACAAATTCTTTGTTGATGATTACGTTGTACTACTTAAACACAAGGGTGAAGATAAAAGCATTTTAAAAGTAGAAAAACCGACCATCACTGCGGTGAAAACAAATGCCAACGAGGTTTCTCCTTTTACCAAAACCATTATTGATGCCAAGGTAGCGCCAATTGCGCCTAAGTTTTTAGATTATACTAAAGATCTTCAGTTTGGGAAGGCAGCAATTGCAGATGTAATTGCGGTTCAAAATACAGAGAATGCTATTTTCCGTATGGGCTATCGATTTGACATGGGATCATATAATTATAAGCTTTTACCCTATGCAGCGCAGTATTTATCTTTCTTGAGTACGGATAAATATTCGGCGGAAGACATTAGCAAAGCATTTTATAACCTTGCTTGTAGCTATAATATTAATGTAGGAACGGATTTAACTACGGTTTCATTGAGTGGTTTGCAGGAGAATTTTGATAAGGCAGTTGCTTTATTGGAAGATGTATTGGCCAATTGTAAACCGAATGAAAAGGCTTTGGAAGATTTAAAAGGCCGTTTATTAAAGACACGGGAAAACGCTAAGCTGAATAAATCTTCGATCTTGGGCGGCTTAATGAGTTATGCACAATATGGAAAAGATAATCCATTCAATTATGGAGTTACCAATGATGAGATCAAAAACATGAAATCATCTGATCTGATTTATCTTTTACACAATTTAACGAACTACAAACACACCATTACTTATTTTGGTCCGAAGACGCTGGCTGCTTTTTCGGCTGATATTGTTAAAGCACATCCACTTGGAAAAGAATTTACGGATGCTGCTCCAATGAAGAAGTTTGTTTACACGAAAACTGATTCAAACAAAGTTTACTTTGCAGACTATGATATGGTTCAGGCAGAGATTCGCTGGGTACGTAACGGAGGATTGTATGATCCGGCAAATGCTGCCAAGATTGCTTTGTTCAATAATTATTTTGGTGGTGGTATGGGTTCTATAGTATTCCAGACTATCCGTGAATCGAAGGCGTTGGCTTATTCCACTTTCGCCGTTTATTCTTCTCCAAACAGTAAGGAAAAAGAGAACACTGTTGTTGCCTACGTTGGTACTCAAGCCGACAAAATGAATGAGGCGGTAGCTGGTATGAATGAGTTATTGAATGTATTACCTGAATCGGACAAGTCGTTTGCCCTTTCTAAAGGTAATTCACTTAATGGCATTGAAACGAGCCGCATTACTAAAGACGGAATTATATACAGTTATTTAGCTGACAAGAAATTAGGATTTGACCACGATTCGAGAGCTGATGAGTATGCAAATCTGAAACCATTAACTTTCGCTGATGTGAAGTCATTCCACGATACGAATCTTTCTAAAAAGCCATACAACTATTGTATTGTTGCTTCCGAGAAGAAAATCAGTATGGATGATTTAGCAAAATTCGGTCCGGTTAAAAAATTGAGTTTAACTGAGATTTTTGGTTACTAATTAACGGTTAAAGCAAAAAGCTGAAAGCGGTTCCCGGAAAAGGGGACCGTTTTTTTTTGACCAGCGCAGAAAGCTAATTTTATTTTACCACCCTAGAAACCTCAGGACACCTGAGGAAGGTATTGTTATGGGGTAAGGCTGGAAGATAAATTTACAGCCAGACGAGGGCTGATATAATTTCGCTGATTGAGAACGTTGCGCCACACACAAATTCGTCAGCGGCTCCGTAGTAGATTGTTAACTGATCTCCATCTACGATGTGACCATTGGTGAATACCACTTCTCCGAAAAAACCGTTTATTTCATAGTCTTCGGTTGGGATCATGATCGGGTCGTCAGTTTGTGCAATTACCTGAGCCGGGTTGTGAAGATCTAATAAAATTGCGCCGAGCCCATATTGGTGGTTTTCGTTAGCGCCATGGTAAATTTCGAGCCAGCCCTGATCGGTTTTAATCGGAGCTGCTCCTGCCCCTACCCTTTCGCCGTCCCATTTACCTTTTCTGGTTTTTAAAACCAATTTATGATTTCCCCAATGTACGCCATCGGGTGACTCTGACAGCCAAATGTAGTTTCCACCGAGGGCGACGCTACTCGGCCGATGAAGAGCGTAATATATATTGTTGATGGTTTCTTCGAAAATTGCACAATCTTTATTATGAGGAGGGATAATCATTCCATGTTTCACAAAAGTTTTCCAGTCTTTGGTGGTTCTCATTCCTACCCCAACCCCGTGTGCAGAAACAGCCGTAAAGGTAAGATAGTAGGTATCATCAATTTGTGCCACCCGACAATCCTCTATTCCAAAAGTTTCATTTGGCCCTTCACCCATCAGCATTGGATAGCCTTCAGGCTGGTAAAAACTTACACCATCCTCGCTGCATACCAGGCGGAGATGAGACAATGTTGTAAGGTAATCTTTCCCTTTATAATTTAATATACGTGGGTCGGTTGCTGTTAGCTCGGGATCATTTTCGGCGATCGCAAGGATCTGTATTCCTTCTCCATCCAATACCGGAAAAGAAATGATACCCTCTTGCTGTATTGGTCGTTCAGCGACTCTTATCAGCATCCATGTTTTTTCGTTAAAGCGGAATACACCCGGATTTAAAAGGCAAGAAATTTCAAGACCCGGATGACTTGGCGTTAAATCCGTTGGCTTTAGTATTGGATTTTCTTCGAACCGATGAGCTAAGTCTTTCATAGTACTGTTTATAAAAAAACAGACAATCAATTTGATTGTCTGTTACCGAATATGTTTTCACTATAAGGAGTTGATCCATTTCACCAGTTCATCTCTGCCTTTTCCTGTTTTCTGTTGAAGTCTTCCCAACAACTCATCATCCTGCCCTTCTTCGTGTTTTAAATCGTCGTCTGTTAAATCAGCGTAAGCTTGTTTAACCTTTCCTTTTAACTCGTTCCACTTTCCTTTTATTTCTAATTTGTCCATGACCTGATTATTAAGATTTGTACGTAATTAATATGATTATTTAACATAAATCATTGTTTTTTGTTTTATTTTTTCGCCGTTGAATCAAAAAAACATCACGTATGCAAAGTTTTTTATGTTTCATCCTTTCTTTTGATTAAATTATAAAAACGTCATTCGAGCAAGGGCGTTATTGTTAACTAAAACCTATAATTTGATGAAAAAACTACTACTATGTATGATTTTTTCTTTCACACTTATTTCGTTTGCTTTCGCACAAAGCAAAGTAATTAGTGGGAAAGTCACTTCAGGCACTTCGGGTCCGGTACCCGGCGTGAGCGTTTACGTAAAAGGGCTGCCGGCAAATGGCACTCAAACAGATGCAACGGGTAGCTACAAGCTGAATGTGTCGGAAGATGCAAAGACACTTGTTTTTAGCTTTATCGGGTATAAGACTTTGGAAGTGCCAATTACCGGAACGGCAGTTAATGCTAATTTACAGGAAGATAGTAATACATTATCGGATGTTGTAGTGGTGGGGTATGGTACGCAAATAAAAAGAGATGTTACAGGTTCTGTAGCTTCTGTAAAATCAAAAGACCTGGAAAATCTACCGGTAACGAGTTTTGAACAAGCTTTGCAAGGGAAGGCCGCAGGCGTTCAGATTTCAGCACAAAACGGTAAACTGGGACAGGGAATTACTGTGAGGGTTAGGGGTGCTGCTTCAGTTACAGCCGGAAGTGAGCCCCTTTACATTGTGGATGGGATTCCGATTACATCAGGAGATTTATCTAGTACGAGCGCACCGACCAGTGCATTGGCAGATTTAAACACCAATGACATTGAATCTATTGAAGTACTGAAAGACGCATCTGCATCAGCTATATATGGTGCCCGGGCATCAAATGGTGTTGTGATTATTACAACAAAACAGGGTAAGATTGGTAAAACACTTATTCAGTTCAATGCTTTAGGTGGAATTAGTACTCCATCAAATCACAGAGAATTTTTAAATGCAGAACAGTATGTCCAGTTGATGAGAAGAGCTGGTGTTGGCGCAGCAACACAAGACTTCGCTAATGGTGATTACGCTACGTTAGCAGATGCACTCAGTGATTATTCTGATCTGATTGAAAGCAGAATGAACAGATACTCGGCCGGAAATGACGATTATCAAACCTATAAAGTGAATACAAACTGGGAAGCTGAAGCCTTCCAAAACAATCCGGTTACCCAGCAATATGATTTAAATTTAACAGGGGGTAATGAAAAAACCAAGTTTTATATTGGTGGCCAGGCACTGGATCAACAAGGTATTATTGTTGGAAACAGCTACAAACGTTACAGTGGAAGATTAAATCTGACGAACAAAGTGACAGACTTTTTAGAAGTAGGGGTAAATCTTAATTTTTCAAATAGTATTAATAACAGACTTTCGAACGATAATGCGTTTTCATCACCTTTACAAGCTGTTGCTTTATCCCCTATTACCCCATTTATCGATCCCAGATCAGGACTAATTAGCGGAACTTTACCTGGTGCAGCATCCAATTATCCTGTTTATTATAATCCATTTGTTGGAGTTGAAAACGCAGCATATAAGGCGACGGTTTACCGTACGATTGGTAAAGCATTTGCAAATATTAACATTGCAAAGGGGTTAAAATTCAGCACTGATTTTTCTATTGACAACTTAAATCAAAATGAAGAGAGTTACTACGGATCTTTGACATTCAGAAATACGGGAACATCGAACGGAGATGGACAAAACATCTCTACTTTTGTTATCAATGCAAATACTAACAATTTCTTTAGCTATAGTGTTACTCAAGGCAAAAGCAGTTTTGATGCGATACTTGGAACCAGTTATCAAAAATCAACTACGAAATACAGTACTATAGAAGGTCAGGATTTTCCAAGTGATGCCTATATTAAGTTAGGATCAGCCGCCACAAAAGTTGTGGCTAGTAGCAATGAGAGTGCATTTAGCTTTCTTTCCTATTTTGTTAGGGCAAATTACAAATACAACGATCGATACTTAGTTGGCTTTAGCGTTAGGGCAGATGGTTCATCAAGGTTTGGAGCTAATAACCGATATGGTTATTTTCCAGCAGGATCGTTAGCATGGATTGCATCTGAAGAAAGTTTCCTTAAAAACATGGAAGCCATTAGCCTTTTAAAAATCAGGGCAAGTTATGGTTTAACAGGAAATGCTGAAATTGGAAATTACTCCGCGCGTGGATTATTCAGTGGAACAGGTGCATATGGAGGTCTTGCTGGACAGATACCGTCGAGAATTGCAAATCCGGATTTGACATGGGAAAAGACAAAGCAGCTCGACTTAGGGTTAGACTTCGGGATTCTGAAAAACAGGATATCAGGTAGTTTTGACTTCTATCAAAAGAATACCACTGATTTATTATTAGATGTTCCCATTCCTGAAACAACAGGTTTTTCTACAATTACTCAAAATTTAGGGACATTGAAAAATACTGGTTTCGAGTTAGGGATTAATACCGAAAACTTTATCGGCGCTTTCAAGTGGTCTACTGGTATTACTGCCGCTATAAATAATAATAAAATTACGAATTTGGGTGGCCAGATATTAAACAGTAACGAGATCAATGCAGCAATAGCCGGACAACCAATAGGTGTTTTCTATTTACCAGAGTATGCAGGTGTTAATCCCGCTAATGGCGATGCACTTTACTATCTGAATACGACCAATGAATCTGGTATCATCAATAGAGGTACAACAAATGACATTAACGAAGCACAGCGTATATTTGCCGGCAACCCTAATCCGAAATACACATTCGGATTAAACAACACCTTTTCCTATCAGAACTTTGACCTGGCCATATTTTTTCAAGGTGAATCCGGAAACAAAATTTTTAATGCGGGAGGGCAATACATGAGTGCAAATGGATCAAACGGATACGATAACCAAACTGCAGATCAAATGAATTACTGGGATAAGCCTGGTGATGTAACCGATATACCTGAGCCAAGGTTATTTTATGGTAATGGAGTAGGCAATTCTACCAGGTATCTATCGGATGGATCGTATCTCAGACTTAAAACAGTGACATTGGGTTATACCTTTCCTACAACGGTTTTAAGCAAACTTAAATTAAGTAAGTTGAGATTATATGCAACTGCTCAGAATCTGGCGACTATTACCGGTTACAAAGGTTGGGATCCCGAAGTTAATGCAGATTATCAATCCACAAATATTAATCAAGGGGTTGACTTTTATTCTGCTCCACAACCTCGTGTAATTTCATTTGGTATCAATATCGGATTATAATTTAAAGAAGAATCAACATGAAAAAAACATATATATATCATCTGTTGCTGGGTTCTATACTGTTGACCGGCGCAGTATCATGCAAAAAGGCACTTGATATTTCTCCGGTAGATACCATAGAACAAGACAAAGCTTTACTTACCTCAAAAGATGTTGAGGTAGCATTAGTTGGCACCTACTCTGCACTTGGAAGCAGAAATTTATACGGCGGCAGACCATTCTTAATGGCTGATTTTCTAGCTAATACAGATGCTATCGAATGGTATGGAACTTATGAAGAACTAACACAAACGATAAACAAATCTATTTTTAAGACCAATACCTTTGTAAATAACGTATGGGCGGACAGTTATACAGCAATAAACGATGCAAACAATGTAATTGCAGCAATTGGAAAGGTTGATGCAGCAAAGAAAAATAAAGTTGAGGGCGAAGCTAAATTTATTAGAGGCTCAGTATATTTTGACCTTGTAAGGTTATTCAGTAAAGCTTACAATGATGGTTCTCCATCGTCAAATTTAGGGGTGCCAATTGTACTTACACCAACTTCGGCAGTTACTGATGGAAGTTATGTAAGCCGGGCAACAGTTGCTGCCGTATATGCACAAGCCATAGCCGATTTAACCGATGCAGAAGCAAAATTACCTGCAACAAATGGTTTCTTTGCTACAAAATATTCTGCGGCTGGGATGCTGGCAAGATTGTATTTACAGATGGGCAATTATGCAGCTGCAGGCGCAGCAGCCAGTAGAGTAATATCCTCAGGAAACTATTCGTTAACATCATCTTACATAGCTGCCTTTCCAGTCATGGGATCCAGTCCAGGTGTGAACACTACGGAGGATGTTTTTTCCATCCAGGTAACAACTTTAACAGGTTTTAATGGCTATAATGAGTTCTATGGCTCATCGACATACGGCGGCCGTGGAGATGCTGTCATTTCTCAAGACTGGATTGATAACACTTATGACACCTCGGATGACCGGATAAATGCTTTTTATGATGATGGGGACATGTACACTTCAAAGTTTGCAAACCCTTACGGAAATGTTTCAATCATCCGTTTAGCTGAAATGTATTTAATCAGAGCAGAGTGTAATGTTCGTTTAGCACCTAGTGCACCTATTGGAGGCCAAACGCCCTTACAGGATTTATCAGTTGTGAGGAGCAGAGCCGGTTTGACAACCACTACTGCAACTCTTGCTAATGTACTGAATGAACGTAAACTGGAGCTGGCCTTTGAAGGCTTCTCATTACACGACGCAAAGCGCACTCAAACCAATATTGGATCAATAGCATGGAATGCTAATAACCTGGTTTTCCCAATTCCTCAACGAGAAATTGATGCGAACAAAAACCTTGTTCAAAACCCAGGATATTATTAACCAAAATGCCCCGTCAATGCGGGGCATTTTGGTTGCTTTAATACTTATCAACAAATACCGATCATTATGAATTCATTCTCAGTTTAGAACTTAGCAGGTTAGAAAATGTTATCTTTCTTTTTTACTTGTATTTACTTCCTTGTAATATGAAAGACTTAGATAGGATAATATATTGTCCACTGCTATTAGTCATTCGAGCCAACAATTCTAAGTCTTCTGAATATTCACCTACGTTGTTATTAACATTTAATGTAAGTGTCCTGTACCCTGTCCCTGCGTAACAGAAATACTGGCGGGCTTACCATTTATACTCCAATCAATTATTGATGAAGGCCATATGTAAGATAAGTTATAAGTGTAACTTCTGTTGATCTGATAATACCTGGTCCGCTAATTGAAGGATTCCCCAGTGGATAAAGATTTAACAATGCTATTATATCCTTGTTAGATAAAACCCCCGATAAAGTATTATTCGCTCCACTATTCATGATGGAAGCCACATCTGTGCCGCCGGCATTAGGTACGTCTATAGCATCTGCGGAAGCCCCTACATCATCTGTCGCGCTAACCGATTCACCTATACCAGACCAATCTGTATGTCTAAAACCAATACAATGTCCAATCTCGTGCGCGATTACAGTTCCCATTTCATTAGAGGTCAATCCATCATTGATCATACTTTGCGCATTTATTCTAACTAGACTACCAGCACTTCCACTAAGTGGAAAACGGGCAACACCGTAACCATTAATAACCTGGTTAATAATTGCAATATCATATGAACCACTATTAACTATACTAAAATTTATACCGGACTCTTGTATACTATTCCAAAGGCCAATCGCATAATTTATTTCATTTGTAAGATTAGTTACAGAAGGATCAATATACACCTTCACATTTATTCGATTGGTTAGACTAACTAGATACCCAGTATACGTCTGACTAATTTTTGAGCCAACAGTTATGGAAGATGAACTCATCAACTTATCCTGTACAACTGAAGGAGCCACGTTTTCTATTTTTAGACTTCTGCTTGTGGGTATTTCCATATCCTTTGGGAAGGAAATATCTCCCTGCACTATATACTCTTTTCCAAGATCCTTAATTGATGCTTCAGAATAACCTAAACTTTTATGTACTGAAGTACCTCTTTTTTCTCATCAGTAATTTGCACATCGTTAATATCCTTTTTACAAGAAGATACGATTGCTAATAACAATAAAAAATAAAATAGATTTTTAATTTGGTTTACTTTCATAGTTTTTGATTTAGTTAATAGATAAATAAATTGCATATGATTTAAAATCAACAATTTAAATATAGCAAAAAGGAGTGAGACCCAAATTAAAATCTGTATAACTTATAGGTAATTGCCATTTGCTAAATCAGAGTAAGAATTAACCGGCAATTAAGAAATAAACGGAAAATGCCCCATAAGTTAAATGTTATGGAGCATTTAATAAAATAAAATAAGAATTTACACACTCTTCGCTGCTTCAATAATCTCTTCCACTACTCCCGGATCAAGTAAGGTAGAAGTATCGCCCAGGTTGGCGGTATCACCCTCGGCTATTTTCCTTAATATTCTGCGCATAATCTTACCCGAACGGGTTTTAGGCAATCCTGTTACGAAAAGGATTTTATCAGGTTTAGCAATTGCCCCAATGACGCGGGTAACGGTTTGAAGAATATCTTTCTTTGAAAGTTCCGCTTCTCCATGCATTTCCGGATAGATCACGAAGGCGTAAATACCCTGTCCTTTTACATCGTGCGGATAACCTACAACAGCACTTTCTACTACACCGGCATGCATATTAATTGCATTCTCTACTTCGGCGGTTCCGATTCTATGGCCGGAAACATTTAATACATCGTCTACACGCCCGGTAATTCTATAGTAACCGTCTTCATCTCTCAGACAGCCATCACCGGTGAAATACAGATTCTCGTAGGTTGAAAAGTAGGTTTGTTTGCACCGTTCGTGGTCGCCGTAGGTTGTTCTCAGCATGCCTGGCCAGGGGAACTTTATACAAAGATTTCCGCTTACGCCATTTCCTGTGATTTCATTTCCGTTTTCATCCACCAGTATGGGCTGTATGCCTGGTAGTGGCAACGTTGCATAACCTGGCTTGGTTGGGGTGACTGTAGCGATGGGTGAGATCATGATTCCACCTGTTTCTGTTTGCCACCAGGTATCGACAATTGGCGCCTGGCTGTGTCCGATTTTTTCATCAAACCAATGCCATGCTTCCTCATTGATTGGTTCCCCTACAGATCCCAATACGCGAATGCTACTCAGATCTTTTCCCTGTAGCGGATCTTCTCCAAAACTCATCAAAGAACGAATGGCTGTAGGAGCTGTGTATAATGTGTTAATTTTATGTTTTTCTACAATATCCCAAAACCGTGAGGGGCTTGGGTAGGTTGGAATGCCTTCGAACAATACTGAAGTTGCACCTTGAGATAGCGGTCCGTAAACGATATAAGAGTGGCCGGTAATCCAACCGATATCGGCAGTACAGAAATAAACCTCGTTTGACTGGTAATTGAATACATTGGAGAAAGTATATCCTGCATAAACCATATATCCCCCGCAGGTATGTACCACACCTTTCGGTTTTCCGGTTGATCCTGATGTATATAGAATGAACAACATGTCTTCAGCATCCATTTCTTCGGCTTCGCAAACATCATTTACGTGTTTTACTTCATCTTCCCACCAGACATCGCGGCCTTTGAGCATGGAAACAGGGGTACGAACGTGCGTTAATACGATACATTTCTCTACTGTTGGACAACCAATCAGTGCGTCGTCAATCACATCTTTTAAAGGAATTTGCTTATTTCCCCGATAAGAGCCATCGGCAGTGATGACCAGTTTGCATTGCGAGTCGTTAATGCGATCGGCAATAGACTTAGCGGAGAACCCGCCAAAAATCACAGAGTGTACGGCTCCGATACGGGCGCAGGCTAAAACTGCGATTGCCAACTCGGGTACCATTGGCATATATATACAAATGCGATCGCCTTTTTTTGCACCGTTACGTTTTAACACGTTGGCAAAACGGCAAACCCGTTCGTGGAGCATTTTATAGGTAAGGGTTACGCTTTCTTCTTCAGGGTTATTGGGTTCCCAGATAATTGCGGGTTTATCACCATTTTTTTCGAGATGGCGATCGAGGCAATTCTCGGTGATATTGAGTTTCGCGCCTTCGAACCATTTAATTTGGGGCTCGTTAAAGTTCCATGAGAGCACTTTGAACCAGGGCTTGCGCCATTGAAAATTCTGAGCTACTTCGCCCCAAAACTGTTCGGGATTCTCTATACTTTTTTTATAATCTTCTTCGTATTGCTTAAAAGATGTAATTTGCATGGCGCTGTTATATATTTTGTTAGTAGCGGCTAATTTAATTAAATAATAATAAGGGTAAATATTGAAATCGTATCAAATTGAATATACCTGGGATGTTTTAAAAAATATATGAAAATATTTACCTGTACTCTTGCTGTTTACAATTATTATTCAGATATTTGCACACTCTTAAAAAAATTAAGCGACGATATTTAACAACTATATTTACAAGTCATGTCAAGAGTTTGTGATTTAACAGGAAAAATGGCAATGAAAGGTAATAACGTTTCACACTCGAACGTTAAAACCAAGCGCAAATTTTATCCTAATTTGAAACTTCAGAAATTTTATATCCCTGAAGAAGACCGTTGGATTACGTTGAAAGTTTCTACTTCAGCGATTAAAACCATCAATAAAGTGGGTATTAGCGAAGCGATCAATCGTTTTGTAAAAAAAGGATTTTTGTAAAAAACATTAACTGTTGAGATTAACAGTTTAACTTAATATTAAAATGGCAAAAAAAGGTAACAGAGTTCAGGTTATTTTAGAATGTACTGAGCACAAAGAAAGTGGCATGCCAGGTATGTCTAGATATATTTCTACGAAAAACCGTAAAAACACTACTGAGCGTTTAGAGTTGAAAAAATTCAACCCAGTATTGAGAAAAGTAACCGTACACAAAGAAATTAAATAAGGTTGATGGTTTTAAGGTAGAAGGCTTAGGGTGAGCAACCCCCATTCTATCAATCTATCATTCAATCATTAAAATTATAAGAACATGGCAAAGAAAGTAGTTGCAACCCTTAAAACCGGTACAGGTAAAGAATATTCGAAAGTAATTACGATGGTAAAATCACCAAAAACTGGTGCTTACTCATTCAAAGAGCTTATCGTACATAACGACCACGTAAAAGATGCTATTGCATCTAAATAAGGTTAATATTTTTCAATAAAATATTAAAGGCCGTTCCGTTTAACCGGGAGGGCTTTTTTTGTTATAGCAAATTACGGTTGGGAATAATTTCTAAACAATAATACTAATGGGCTTATTTGATTTTTTCAAAAAAAAAGAAACCGCTCCTGAAGCACAGGAAGCCTTAGACAAGGGACTGGAGAAAACGAAAGACGGTTTCTTCAATAAGATTACCAAAGCTGTTGCGGGTAAATCGACGGTTGATGATGAAGTTCTGGATAATCTTGAAGAAGTACTTGTTACTTCGGACGTTGGTGTTGGCACTACATTAAAAATCATTAAACGGATTGAAGAACGTGTTTCTAAAGATAAGTACCTGAATACTTCGGAACTGAATTTCATTTTAAGAGATGAGATCCAATTGCTCTTGTCGGAAAACAACAGTAACGACTTCCGTCAGTTTGAGTACGGTGACCATAAACCCTATGTAATTATGGTTGTTGGCGTTAATGGAGTAGGTAAAACAACAACAATAGGAAAACTTTCGCATAAGCTTAAGGAATCGGGATTAAAAGTTGTGCTAGGTGCTGCAGATACTTTTCGCGCTGCAGCAGTTGACCAAATTAAGCTTTGGGGTGAGCGTGTTGGTGTAAGGGTTGTTGCTCAGGCCATGGGTTCTGATCCGGCATCTGTAGCTTTTGATACGCTTCAATCGGCAGTTGCAAATGGTGAGGATGTAGTGATTATTGATACTGCAGGCAGGTTGCACAACAAAGTAGGCTTAATGAATGAATTAGGTAAGATTAAGCAGGTGATGCAAAAAGTTGTACCCAATGCGCCACATGAAATTTTATTGGTTTTAGATGCTTCGACCGGGCAGAACGCTTTCGAACAATGCAAACAATTTACCGAAGCTACAGATGTGAACGCACTTGCTATCACGAAGCTTGATGGTACAGCCAAGGGTGGTGTGGTGATTGGCATTTCGGATCAGTTTAAAATACCTGTTAAATATATTGGCGTAGGCGAAAAAATCGGCGATTTACAGCTTTTTGATAAAAAAGAGTTTGTGAATAGCTTGTTTAAATAATATTATAGTAAAGATTAAGTGTAAAAGATGAATACCAAAATAGCAAGAAGTAAAACCTCCATTAAGCAACCTAAAATAAATGTTATTACGCTGGGTTGTTCAAAGAACATATATGATTCGGAAGTATTGATGGGGCAGTTACGTGGCAACAATTTAAATGTTAGTCACGAATCTGACAAAATGGGTAAAGACGATATTGTAGTGATCAATACCTGTGGTTTTATTGACAACGCCAAACAAGAATCTATCGATACCATTCTTCAGTTCAGTGAATTGAAAGAGGCTGGTAAAATCGGAAAGGTTGTTGTGACCGGTTGCTTATCTGAACGATACAAACCTGAACTTGAGGCAGAAATTACTAATGTTGATGCTTTTTTTGGCACTAACGATTTACAAAACATCCTCCATGAACTGGGTGCTAATTATAAGCACGAACTTATCGGTGAACGGTTATTAACTACCCCATCTCATTTTGCTTATTTCAAAATTGCGGAAGGATGTAACCGGCCATGTTCATTCTGTGCCATTCCGCTTATGCGTGGCAAGCATATGAGTAAACCGATGGAAGAATTGGTTAACGAGGCTAAAATCCTTGCTGCAAATGGCACTAAAGAATTGATTCTAATTGCACAGGATCTTACTTATTATGGTTTGGATCTGTATGGTACCCGTAAGCTTGATGAACTGATGCGCCGTATATCTGATGTACCGGGGATCGAATGGATTCGCTTACAATATGCTTACCCAAGTGGATTTCCGATGGAGATCCTGGATGCCATGAATGAGCGTGAAAACATCTGCAAATATCTGGATATGCCATTACAGCACATTACAGATAACATGCTAAAATCGATGAGACGTGGTACAACGAAGCAAAAAACGATAGACCTGGTTAATCAGATCAGGGATAAGGTGCCAAACATTGCTATGCGTACGACTTTAATTTGCGGTTATCCAGGTGAAACGCAACGCGACTTTGAAGAAATGGCACAATGGGTTGAAGATACTAAATTTGACCGTTTGGGTTGTTTTACGTATTCGCACGAAGAGAAAACTCATGCACACACTTTGGTAGATGATGTTCCTGAGGAAGTAAAACAACAAAGGGTTGATGATATCATGGAAATACAACAGGGTATTTCGTTCGACATTAATCAGGAAAAAGTTGGCCAAACCTTCAAGGTATTGGTTGACAAAAAGGAGGGTGATTTTTTTGTGGGAAGAACTGAGTTTGACTCACCGGAAGTTGACAATGAGGTTTTGATTGATGCATCAACAGATTATGCTGCAAATGGAAGCTTTGTTCAGATTATGATTGACCGGGCGGAAGACTTTGATTTATACGGAACAATCGTTTAGAGAAATATATTAATCCCGGACTTATGGTCCGGGATTTTTTTATTAATTTTTTGATGCAGGCCTGGTTTTAATCTGACTAGGTTTTAACCAGATTTTAGCCCCTTTAGCATTTACATAATATTTTTCATTTTTGGAGTTTATGTAAACGTTAGAGCCATCTGGTGCCATTTTACCTTTCCAGGTTTTATCTGAAACTTTTGCTTCGCCTTTTACCGCAACTTCTGCTGTTTTATTACCCACTGATTTAGCTCCTTTATCAATTGCTTTACCTGTGTGATCTAAAGCTTTACCAACCTCTGTTTTCTTTTTTTCCTGTGCGTTAACACTTAAGCCAGCACCGCCAACTAATGCGATTGCTAATAGCCCTATTGCAAATTTCTTTTTCATGACCGATATTATTATTATTTATACCAGTAACATTAGAGGCTGCCGTTTTGTTTCGACCACGGGCATTTCGCTGATTGTTAAAGACTTGTTGGGTATTGAGTTACAATCGGCCTCCGCTTTAACTTAGTTTTTCGGCAAGTAGTTTCATTTCTATCTGAGGAGAACGCTTTTCGTACAGGATGCTATGTACAGCCTTACATATTGGCATATCCACCCCAAAAGCCAGATTCTGAATATGCATGCATTTTGCTGCATAATAGCCTTCGGCAACCATGTTCATTTCTAACTGTGCAGACTTCACGGTGTAGCCCTTCCCTACCATGTTTCCAAATGTACGGTTACGACTAAATTGTGAGTAAGCGGTAACGAGTAAATCGCCCAGATAGGCAGATTCCATAATATCACGATTTATCGGATGTACAACGTCTACAAAGCGTTTAATTTCCCTTATGGCATTGCTAATCAATACTGCCTGGAAATTATCGCCATAGCCGATGCCATGACAAATTCCACTGGCTACGGCATAAATATTTTTTAGTACCGCAGCGTATTCCGTTCCAAAGATATCATCAGATACATTGGTTTTGATATAACGGTTATTTAAAAGCGAGGAAAAAGATGATGCGGTTTCTATTTCGGTACAAGCAATAGTGAGGTAGGAAAGCTTTTCGAAAGCAACTTCTTCTGCATGACAAGGTCCACTTACCACTAATATGTCCTGATAAGGAATATCGTATTTTTGGTGCATAAATTCACCAATGATCAGGTTATCTTCAGGTACAATTCCTTTTATTGCTGAGACAATTTTTTTTCCTTTTAAATCTTCGGGAGTTACACCGGCCAGGGTTTCTTTCAAAAATGCAGCAGGGACGTTTAAAATAACGAAATCTGCTGATTTCAAAATGCAGTTGATATCTGATGAAATTTTATCTGTCGCAAGCTTCAGCTCTACTGAACTTAGATAGTGTGGGTTATGTTTGAATTTTTTAATATGCTCAATGGCAACTTCGTTGCGCATCCACCAATATATTTCCTTTTCAGATAAATTATCTGATAGCATTTTTACAATGGCAGTTGCCCAGCTACCGCCCCCTATCATTGCTATTTTAGGTACCATGTGTATAAAAGGTTAAAAGTAAAAGGTGTAAGGCTGGCCTTTAAAAAAAGGTTTAAGGCAAAAGGTGTAAGATTTAAGGTGGAGACCATTTGTCTGAACCTTAAATCTTACACCCCGAAAACCTTGTAATACGCCTTAAACTTTCGCAAGTTACTATTTCTTGCGAATAATTATAGCTTACTTCTTACCGTCTTTGCTAAACAGTTGGTCTTTAGCTGTTTTTTCTACAAGCATACCATCTTTAAGCTTGTTTTGGATGGCTGAGTAAGGGCCTGTAACCACTTCATTGCCGGCTTTAATACCTGATTTTACGATGATAAACTGGTCGTTTTGGATACCTGTAGTGACTTCGGTTTTCTTAACCTTCTTGGTTTTCGCGTCGTAGGTATATATAAACTGCTTTATTTTCTTATCTGAAAGTTTTGACTTTTGTTTATCGGCACTTCCCTGATCTCCGCTGCTTGCTCCTTCTGCAGACTTTCCGGCATCAGTAAATACAGCCTGAATCGGGATAGCCAAACCATTTACTGTTTCACTTTCTATATCTACCGTTGCCGACATACCCGGGCGGAATATCGATTGTTGTTTACCTTCCATTTCTTCAGTAATCCGTATTTTCACGGAGAAGTTTGTTACCTGATCTACAGAACTTGTGGTGGTGGTACCAACCGCGGTTGATGAACTTGCTATTTCTGTAACCACTCCCCTGAATTTTTTATCAGAGAATGCATCAACTTCTATTGACGCTTTATCACCAACTTTAACTCTGGTTATATCATTTTCATTTACATCAACATTCACTTCCATTGATGAAAGGTTTGAAATGCGCATGATTTCGGTACCTGCCATTTGCGAAGTTCCCAGGATACGATCTCCCAATTCGATTGATAGTTTTGACACTACTCCATCTACAGGTGCATAAATGGTAGTTTTGGCTAAATTGGCACCTGCTTCTTTAACATTGGCACCAGTTTGTTCCAGGGTGAATTTAGCGCCTACAACATTTTCTTTAGCGCTTTCCAGTGTAGCCTTTGCACTAAGGTAGGCAGCTTTGGCTGAATCGAATTCGGATGCTGATATTACTTTTTTTGCAAAAAGCTCAACGTTACGTTTATAGGTAGCCTCTGCATTGATAAAATTTGCCTGGTTTTGTGCCAGCTGCTGCTGCGCTCCGGCAACACTTGCTTTTTGTGCATTATAGGTAGCCACAGTACGCTCGTAACCAGATTGAAGAACATCAGGACGGACTTTACACAGTAACTGACCAGCTTTAACAATATCACCTTCTTTAACTTTTAATTCTACAACTTCTCCTGAAACCTCTGAACTCAATTTAACTTCTGTTTCGGGTTGTATTTTCCCGCTTGCGGTTACTGTTTCAATAACAGTTTTATCGGATGCCTTTTCTGTAGTTACCTTCTCGGTTTTTTCGCCACCAATTACTCCAGCTACTTTTAAGCCGATTAGAATGGCTATGATAACACCAAGGGTAATTAGAATGTGTTTCAGTTTCATAATAGTTTATTTATTGTGGTGATTACACCGGTTGTTCGTGTTAATTTAATTATGCTGATGAGTTATTACACGGGTTATTAAAATGTGATTTGTTTGCCTAAGTAATAATCAATGACCTTGGCTCTGAAAATTATGTCGTATTTAGCCTGTATAAAGTCTATTTCAGCTTTATTTCTATTCGTTTGGGCAGTGCTGTAATCGAGTGAATTTACGAGCCCCACATTATAGCGTTGTTCGACCACATAAAAGGCATCCTTTTGTGCATTAAATGCATTCTGAGTTGAAGTATATCTGCTTTCGGCTGCTTTAAGGTCGTAAACTGCCTGTGAGATTACCTTGCTCAGGTTGTTTCTTGCTAATTGTTCCTGAACCTGTGTATTCTGATAATTAATTTTTGCCTTTCTCACATTTGTGCGGGCAAGAAAGCCATTAAAAATAGGTATAGAAAGGTTTAGACCGATGTACTGATTGAAGTTATCTTCGATTTGAGAAGAGAATGTTTGTTTGCCTAATACGGTTACAAAATCCGGTGTTACGACTGCCTCGTTAGTTAGCTGTGTTCTACCTATTTCAGAAAACCCGTTAGGTGTAATGGATAATACCTTACTTCTGCCGCTTGAAAAGTTAGATCCTAATCCCCCGCCAATTGAGAGGCGTGGATAGTAGGAAGATTTGGCAATATCAACTCCTTTTAATGCTGCCTGGGTACGCAAAGAAGCAAGTTTGATATCGGGGAAACTATTTACCGCTGTACCAAAGATCGTGCTGATGTCGAAGTTGTTTTGCAAAGAATAATTATCTGCAACTGCAGGCGCCTGAACCTCAAAACGGTTTTCCGGCTGCATTTCCATGAGCTGATTAAGTGTTAAATAAGATATTGATAGCGTGTTTTGTGCATTAGTGGTATTTAATTCTGCTGTAGCCACCTGAGACTTTGCCTGGGAAATATCGGCAAGGGTTTTGTTTCCGGCATCAAGTAATGCCTGTTCTCTTTTCAAGGTTTGTTTGGCCACATCCAGCTGTTGCTGGGAAGCTGCCAATAAGTCCTTATTATAGAGGATCTGCATGTAGGCCGTTACTACCTGCAGAATTAAATCATTTTTAATTTTCTCTACATTGGTTTTATCTGCAGAAAGGAGGAGCTTATTTTGTCGGATCTGGTTTATTTTTTGAAAGCCCTGGAAGAGATCGGCACTGGCTGTTAAACTTCCGCTGGCAGAAGAAAACTGCTGACTGATATACTGATTGGTTGATGGATCAATGCTACGTCCAAAGTTCTTGTTGTAATTTGCGGAACCGTTAAGTGAGGGCAATAATGCATTTTTAGATTGCGTTAAATCTTCAGCAGTTAGTGCAGCGCTGAAAGCGGCCTGTTTGATTTGCAAATTATTTTTTAACGTATTATCTACTGCCTGCTGAATGGTTAAAACCTGTTGAGCGCTAGCAGATTCTACAAAAACTAATGTAAGGGCGAGAGCAAGGCCCGAAAAAACTTTATTTTTGGTAAACATCTTCATAATTTGTTTCAAATCTATATAAACAACTTTAATAATTTCAATCTGTACAGGCATTTACTAACTTTGATGCAAAATGTACCTGATCAAATCACCGCTTCTGCTAAAATGGTATTATCCATCCCTGGTATGGAATAAATCCCGCTCGGAAAAAGTCATTTATCTGACCTTTGACGATGGACCTATACCCAATGTTACAGACTTTGTATTAAAAACTTTGAAAGCTTTCAATGCTAAAGCTACATTTTTTTGCATTGGCGATAATATACAAAAGCATCCCGAAGTTTTTAACCGTGTTAAAAATGAAGGACATGCAATAGGTAACCATACTTTCAATCATTTAAAAGGTTGGAAAACCGACAATGAAACCTATCTCCAAAATACAATAAAATGTCAGAAGTTGACGCAGACCAATCTTTTTCGACCCCCTTACGGCCGGATTAAGAAGTCTCAGATCCGTAGCCTAAAATCCATGTTGCTTAATCGGGCTTTTGGTTCGCAGATTAATGGTACGGATTCAAATCTCCAAATCATAATGTGGGATGTGCTCAGCGGTGATTTTGACATCAACCTCGCTCCTGAGAAATGCTATCAAAACGTGATCAAACATACGGAGAACGGTTCTATTATCGTTTTTCATGATAGCTTAAAAGCTTTTGACCGGCTTGAATACACATTACCACGGGTTTTAAAATATTTTGCTGAAAAAGGTTTTGCTTTTGCAACGCTTTAGCGGTAAGCGATTGCTGTGCCAGGTTCAAAAAAGTGCGCTGAAGCAGCAAGGAAGCAATATTAAACAGGATTATGCTAATATGGGTGTTCGTAACTGAACATTATCGTTCGTTACCGGACATTTAATCTGCAGCAAGCACTAGTTTAGTTTTTATTTTCTCTGCTTTATGAAGCTATTATGACTGCTAATTACAGCAATTTTCTGTAGTTTAGAACAATTCCAAATTGCTTAACCGCCTGCCTAAATTGCATTTAAAGGTTGTTTTTTACTATTTTTGTTTTGACCAAAAAAACGAGTTTTTAGTCACCAAGACAAATTAATACACAATAACAATATTCTTTTTGTGAAAAGTGAGGTGTATGTTTTGCTGCGCGAGCTTACAGCAAAAAGAATAAAAAATCAAGATGAGTATTTATAACGATTATATCCAGGAGATTGAAGACAGAAAAATCCAAGGTCTTCACCCTAAACCTATTGACGGAGCAGAGTTATTGAGTGAAATCATCACTCAAATCAGAAATGTAAATAACTTTAACAGAGCAGAATCTGTAAATTTTTTCATATATAATACGTTACCGGGCACTACCGGTGCGGCGAGTGTAAAAGCAGCTTTCTTAAAAGAGATTATATCAGGTGAAACGGTTGTTCCGGAAATTACACCCGACTTTGCTTTTGAATTGTTATCTCACATGAAGGGTGGAGCCTCCATCAAAGTTTTATTAGACATTGCCTTAACTGACAATGGAGATAAGGCTAAAAAAGCGGCTGAGGTGCTTAAAACACAGGTTTTCTTGTACGATGCGGATACAGAGCGTTTGAAAGAGGCCTATCATAATGGCAATGAAATTGCTAAAGAAATATTAGAAAGTTATGCGAGAGCTGAATTTTTCACCTCGCTACCTTCTGTTGCAGAGGAGATTAAGGTTGTTACTTTTATTGCCGGTGTTGGTGATATTTCCACTGACTTATTGTCTCCAGGCAACCAGGCTCACTCCCGCTCGGATCGTGAGTTGCATGGTAAGTGTATGATTACACCTGAAGCGCAGGAGGAAATCCAGGCGCTGCAGGCACAACATCCGGACAAAAGCGTGATGCTGGTAGCTGAAAAAGGCACCATGGGTGTAGGTTCGTCGCGTATGTCGGGAGTAAACAATGTTGCACTCTGGACAGGTAAACGTTCCAGTCCTTATGTTCCTTTTGTTAACATCGCTCCAATCGTAGGCGGCACCAACGGAATTTCGCCGATTTTCCTAACTACAGTTGATGTAACTGGCGGTATTGGTATCGACCTTAAAAACTGGGTTAAGAAAACAGATGAAAACGGAAATGTAATCCGTAATGAAAAAGACGAACCGATTCTGGAAGAAGTTTATTCGATAGAAACCGGCACGGTACTTACGATCAACACAAGAACTAAAAAACTGTATAATGGCGATCAGGAGCTGATTGATATTTCGAAGGCTTTAACTCCACAAAAAATGGAGTTTATGAAAGCTGGAGGCTCGTACGCCATCGTTTTCGGAAAGAAGATTCAAACTTTTGCAGCGAGAACCTTAGGTATCGAGGCACCACTTGTTTTCGCTCCGGCTAAAGAGGTTTCCATTGAAGGCCAAGGCTTAACTGCTGTAGAAAAAATCTTTAACAGGAACGCTGTAGGATTAACACCAGGCAAGGTACTACATGCAGGTTCTGATGTTCGTGTAGAAGTAAACATTGTAGGCTCGCAGGATACTACAGGGTTAATGACTGCTCAGGAGCTGGAGGCAATGGCTGCTACAGTAATTTCTCCAATTGTTGACGGAGCTTACCAATCAGGTTGCCATACCGCTTCTGTTTGGGACAAAAAAGCACAGGCAAACATTCCTAAACTAATGAAGTTTATGAATGAATTTGGCGTTATAACTGCACGTGACCCGAAAGGTGAATATCATGCAATGACTGACGTAATTCACAAAGTACTGAACGACATCACCATTGACGAATGGGCGATCATTATTGGTGGTGACTCACATACGCGTATGTCAAAAGGTGTAGCTTTTGGAGCAGACTCAGGTACCGTAGCGTTGGCACTGGCCACTGGTGAGGCATCTATGCCAATCCCTGAGTCGGTAAAAGTTACCTTCAAAGGCTCGATGAAAGAGCACATGGATTTCCGCGATGTGGTCCATGCTACACAATTGCAGATGTTACAGCAGTTCGATGGCGAAAACGTATTCCAGGGCCGTATCATAGAGGTGCATATTGGTACTTTATTAGCAGATCAGGCATTCACGTTTACAGACTGGACAGCAGAGATGAAGGCAAAAGCCTCAATCTGTATTTCACAAGACGATACTTTGATTCAATCACTGGAAATAGCCAAAGGCCGTATTCAGATCATGATTGACAAGGGTATGGATAACCATAACCAGGTACTTCAGGGATTAATTAATAAAGCGAACAAACGAATTGAGGAAATTAAAACGGGTATCAAGCCGGCTTTAATGCCTGATCAGAATGCGAAGTATTATGCTGAAGTAGTAATTGACCTTGATCTAATCAATGAGCCAATGATTGCCGATCCGGATGTAAATAACGCAGATGTTTCAAAACGTTATACCCACGATACCATTAGGGATTTAACTTTCTATGGTGGTGATAAAAAAGTAGATCTTAGTTTCGTAGGATCTTGTATGGTGCACAAAGATGATTTGAAAATCGTTTCACAGATGTTGAAAAACGTTGAAACCAAAACTGGTAAAGTAGAATTTAAGGCACCACTAGTAGTTGCAGCGCCGACTTACAACATCATTGATGAATTGAAAGCTGAAGGTGACTGGGAATATTTACAAAAATATTCTGGCTTTGAATTCAGTGATGCCCTGCCAAAAAGCACTGCGAGGACGGAGTATGAAAATATTATGTATCTGGAGCGTCCGGGTTGTAATTTGTGCATGGGTAACCAGGAAAAGGCAGCAAAAGGCGATACTGTAATGGCTACATCTACCCGATTGTTTCAAGGTCGTGTGGTGGAAGACAGAGATGGTAAAAAAGGCGAATCTTTATTAGCATCGACACCAGTTGTTGTCTTATCTGCTATTTTAGGCCGCATTCCAAATATTGCAGAATACAAAGAAGCGGTTGAAGGAATTAACTTGACCAAGTTTACCCCTATTTCAACAAAACAATAAAGGAGTATACCTTGTTTAAAACACACAATTAATAACAATTAAATTTAAGCAGTATGGCTTTTGATATAGAAATGATCAAAAAGGTTTATGCAAATTTTGGCAGTCGCGTTGATGCGGCCCGCAAAATTGTTGGCAGGCCTTTAACACTTTCAGAAAAGATTTTATACGCTCACCTTTGGGATGGCGATCCTAAGAAAGCATTTTCGCGCGGAACGGATTATGTAGATTTTGCACCAGACCGTGTTGCGATGCAGGATGCGACTGCTCAGATGGCTCTTTTGCAATTTATGCAAGCTGGCCGTCCACAGGTTGCCGTTCCTTCTACCGTTCACTGCGATCACCTGATCACTGCAAAAGAAGGTGCATCAATAGATTTACCTCATGCGAGAACAGAAAGTGCGGAAGTTTTTGATTTCTTATCGTCTGTATCAAATAAATATGGTATTGGTTTCTGGAAACCAGGTGCGGGTATCATTCACCAGGTAGTATTAGAAAACTATGCATTTCCAGGCGGGATGATGATCGGAACCGACTCACACACTGTAAATGCAGGTGGTTTGGGTATGGTTGCAATTGGTGTTGGTGGTGCTGATGCCTGTGATGTGATGGCTGGTTTACCCTGGGAGCTTAAATTTCCTAAGTTAATTGGTGTTAAATTGACTGGTAAACTGAATGGCTGGACTGCTGCTAAAGATGTAATTTTGAAAGTTGCAGGTATTTTAACCGTAAAAGGTGGTACTGGTGCAATTGTTGAATATTTCGGTGATGGCGCGATCAACTTAAGCTGTACCGGTAAAGGTACCATTTGTAACATGGGTGCTGAGATTGGTGCGACTACCTCAACCTTCGGTTACGATGAAAGTATGGAGCGTTATTTGCGCTCTACTGACCGGAATGAGGTTGCTGACGAAGCTAATAAAATTAAGGAATACTTAACAGGTGATGCTGAAGTTTACGCAGATCCTGAACAATATTTTGATCAGGTTATTGAAATTGACCTCGACACCCTTGAACCGTATTTGAACGGTCCGTTTACACCAGATTTAGCTACTCCTGTTTCGCAAATGAAAACTGAGGCAGAGAAAAACGGATGGCCATTGAAAGTGGAATGGGGTTTAATCGGTTCTTGTACAAACTCTTCTTATGAAGATTTATCGAGAGCAGCATCAATTGCCAATCAGGCTATTGCGAAAGGTTTGGTTACCAAAGCGGAGTTTGGAATTAATCCGGGTTCGGAACAGGTACGTTATACTGCGAATCGTGATGGTTATTTGAAAACTTTCGAGGATCTAAATGCTACTATCTTTACCAATGCCTGCGGACCATGTATTGGTATGTGGGACAGGACAGGTGCTGAGAAAGCGGAGAAGAATACCATTGTACATTCATTTAACAGAAACTTTGCTAAGCGTGCCGATGGTAATCCTAATACATTTGCATTTGTAGCCTCGCCAGAAATGGTAGCTGCGATTGCTATTGCGGGTGATTTGGGTTTCAATCCTTTGACGGATACGCTAACGAATGATAAAGGCGAACAAATCAAATTAGATCCACCTTCTGGTTTTGAATTACCTACCAAAGGTTTTGCTGTAGAGGATGCAGGATATCAGGCTCCGGCTGCTGATGGTTCTTCGGTTCAGGTTTTGGTTTCACCTACTTCTCACCGTTTGCAGCTACTGGATCCTTTTACTCCATGGGAAGGTACAGATTTAAAAGGTTTAAAACTGTTAATCAAGGCTAAAGGTAAGTGTACAACGGATCATATTTCTATGGCAGGCCCTTGGTTAAAGTTCCGCGGTCACTTAGATAATATCTCAAATAATATGCTGATCGGTGCAGTGAACTACTTCAACGATAAAACAGATAATGTTAAGAATGAAATCACAGGTGAATACGGTCCTGTTCCGGCAACACAGCGCGCTTACAAGGCCGCAGGTTTTGGTTCGATAGTAATTGGCGACGAAAACTACGGCGAAGGCTCATCACGTGAGCATGCCGCTATGGAGCCACGCCATTTAGGCGTTAGGGCTGTACTGGTAAAATCCTTTGCGCGTATACACGAAACCAACCTTAAAAAACAAGGTATGCTCGGTTTGACTTTTGCTGATAAAGATGATTACGATAAAATCCTGGAAGATGATACTGTGGACATTTTAGGTTTAACTGAGTTTGCGCCAGATAAACCATTGACCCTGGTATTGCACCATTCAGATGGTTCTGAAGATTCTTTCCCGGTTAATCATAGTTACAATGCTCAACAAATCGACTGGTTTAAAGCAGGTGGTGCGCTAAACATCATCAGAGCTGAAGCTGCTGCAAAAGCCGGTAACTAGTCAGGAAGTTCGTTAATTTATATCAAAAATCCCGTTTCGATTGAAATCAGAACGGGATTTTTGTTTATGTGAGTTGGTTCAGAAACGATGCTATTAAAATTCATGACCGCAGTTGTAGCAATGATTACATTTATTGGCTTTAATAGGGTGCGTAATGGTAAGCAGTGCAAGCAGTTTGACCCACCAGTTGAATTTCTTCTTTGTGGCCATACCGTAGCCTACATCTGAAGATCCGCAATTGCTGCAAGTTGTTTGACCTGAAGATTCGGGTATTTTATTCTCCTGATCAATGTAAAACACCTCATCCGTACCAAGAAGCTGATTGATTTCATCCACGTCTTTTTCGAAAACAATCAATTTCACCCTCCTATAGCCTGATTGTACAAAGGATTGATTGTTGCCACGTTTTCATCAGCAAGGAAGCATGCGAAACCGGAATCTTCCAGGCGGGCCCTGATAATATTTGCTTCTATTGGATTGTAATAGGTGCTGTAAACTGTTGTCCTGTCGGAGGCCGGTTGAGAAGAGCTCATAATTAAATTTCATTAAAGGTATTGAATCGCTGGCTTTGGCTATTCGATATGTAATATAAAACTTTAGTTCCGGATTGGAAACTCATCAATTAGTTTTTAAGGAATTCCTGCCACCAGTAGCCTGAATATTTTATGGTCCGTTCGAGTGTTTTGAAATCGGTGTGTACCAGGCCAAAGCGTGCGTTGAAACCTTCGGCCCATTCAAAGTTGTCCATTAATGTCCATGCCATGTAGCCGGTAATATTAATTCCTTCTTGTTTTGCCTTTAACAGCGCATTTAGGTAAAGCTTAAAATATTCGATGCGTTCTGCATCGACCACATGGCCATTAACCAATTTATCGTGGTAAGCTGCGCCGTTTTCGGTTACCATAATATTTTTAACATTAGGATATGCAGCAAACTGTTTAATGATGTTATAAAAGCTTTCGGCATTTATTTCCCAGCCCATTGCGGTATGTGGTTTCCGCTGGCTTTTAGCTTTTACTTCCCATGCCTGTATCACTGGAATGAAAGCATTATATTTAACCGTTAGCGGGAAGTAATTCTGAAGTCCAATAAAGTCAAAGTCGAATTTCATTCTTTCCTGCAAACGCCAGGTACCGTACTCCAGCTGAAATTTCTCGAGCACATCCCAACCGGCTGTCGGAAAACCCAAACCTTGTGCAGGTTCGATAAACAGGCGGTTCATTAAACAATCTACCCGTTTGGCCGCGAGTATATCATTCTCACTTTGTGTATAGGGAACAATTTCTGAACAGGAATATGTTGTACCAATGTTGGCATTGCTTACTTCGGCGCGGAGAATTTTACCGCCCTCGGCCTGGGCAAGTGCGGTATGTAGAACTGCGGGAAAAAAGTTGCTTAAGCCTGTTTTGCCCGGGGCATGTACGCCGAGCATATAACCGAGAGATGTATACCCGAAAGGTTCGTTCAAAACAATCCAGTTTTTAACTTTATCGCCATATTCGAGTGCACATATACTAACAAAGGCGTTAAATGCGGCATTGATGCTAAAGCTTGTCCAACCGCCCTCGTTTTCCAAAGCCTGAGGCAAATCCCAATGGTATAAGGTGATATACGGTACAATCCCTTGCGATAAGCACTCATCGATTACGTTATGATAAAATCTGATTCCAAGCGGGTTGGTTTCCCCTTTACCAAGGGGTAAAATTCTTGACCATGAGATGGAGAAGCGGAATACCTTAAATCCAAGCAGTTTAACCAATGCAATATCCTCTACATACTTATGATAGAAATCGCAGGTGATATCCAGCTTATGTCCTTTTTTTATTTTGCCACTTTTGGCAGCAAAGCTATCCCAAATGGAAGGGCCTTTACCCTGTTCAGCCGCGGCACCCTCTATCTGGGTAGCGGCAACAGCAACTCCCCATAGAAATTCGTCTCCAAAATCGCTTGATTTAATCATTTTATTAATTGATAGAGCGTAAGTTGCAAGTTTACTATTAACAAATCATTAACAAAGAAAATTACTTACCGTAAAGCATTTTTTTATAGATTTACTTTATGCGCTTTCTGTTTTTTTTCCTTCTGATCGTAACAAGTGGTTTAGCCGTATGTGCCAGACTTGCTCCGCCAGTTAATGATGAATTGGCAAATGCAATGACTATATCCAATACAAGTGGTTATTGCAGTGGAGATGCAGCATATAACAACATGGAGGCGACTCCCAGCTTTCAGCAGCGTTCGATGAACTGGGCGGCTACAGGAAATGATGTATGGTTTAAATTTACTGCTACTAAATATGCTGTAAATATCAGCGTAAGCGGACAGGTTAACACTACAAGTCCAAATACTTTGAGCGGCCCTTTGGTAGCTCTTTACACTGAAGACGAGTTAAATCAAAACCTCCTGGAAACACCGGGTACAGTGGCGACCTCGAGTAACGTAACCTCTTTGTACGTGGGCACGCTAAAGCTAAATCATGTTTATTATGTTAGGGTAAGTGCCCTGAATAACAATACAGGAACCTTTAAGCTCTGTCTGGATAACTATACGGCACCTATTCAACCCGGGCAGGACTGTGGGACTTTTTCCCTGTTGTGCTCGAAGGAAACCTTTACGCAATTAAATGTAAGCGGTGCCGGGTTAAACAATACTGAATCTGCAGGCACATGTTTGGGCCAGGAATCAAACTCTGCCTGGTATATGTTTAAAGCCTCTAAAGGTGGAGACTTTACGTTTTTGATTACCCCTACTGTTACTTCAAATGATATTGACTGGATATTTTATGATTTGGGTGTGGACGGTGATTGCAGCAAGGTAAACGCTTCCAATGCCATTCGGTGCGCATCGGGAAGTGGGACGAATTGTAGTCCTTCTTATTACAAAACCGGACTAAGCATGACAGAAACTGACTTAAGTGAATCTGCAGGATGTGTGCCGGGACAGAATGGTTTGGTAAAGTACGTTGATTTGATTGAGGGACATACTTACGCGTTGCTTATTGACAATTTTTCTCCCGGAAATAATGGCTTTACAGTGGAGTTTGGCGGCAGTGCAGATTTTGCAGGTCCGGCTGCCCACATACAGGTTGAAAAGCTGAGGCCATGTACTGATAACCAGTCTTACATTTTCAGCGGACAGGCAAGCAACTATAAAACGTTAAAATGGTCATTTGGTGAAGGTGCCAGCTTACAAAGTGCTACAGGAGAAGGACCATTTACGATTACTTATAATACACCAGGACAAAAAACGGTAATTTTAGAAGCTGAGGGTTTTAACAAATGTAATGTCATCACGACTGAAACAATCATTGTGGCCAAAACACCGGATAAACCAGTCATCTCAGCTAGTGATTTAACGCTATGCGAAGGAGATACATTGCAACTTTCAACCCCCTTTCTGGATCTGGCCACGTACCACTGGTCGGGACCAAATGGATTTAACTCCATGGAACAAAATCCAATGCTCCCGATGACTGGTGCTGCAAATATCGGAAAATATGAACTTTATGTTCAGGTTGGTGATTGTATCAGTGAAACCAACTTTGTTGAAGTTTTATCTGTTGATTTACTCCCGAAGGCTGCATTTTCAATTACCGTTAACAACAGATGCGAACCGGGCCAGAGTTATACATTTACTAACCAATCTACCGGATATGCCAGGCTAAAATGGGATCTGGGTTCCGAAATAAAAAGTAACGTAAACCTTTCCAATGACGGAAGGGAGATTTCATTTCTTTCGACAGGGAAAAAGATCATTACGCTTACCGCAGAAAGTAACAACGGATGTACATCCATAATTTCCCAAGAGGTTATGGTTGAGCAGAGGCCGGAAAAACCTGAAATCATTTCTAATCAGGAAGCATTTTGCCTAAATGATACCATTAGGTTGTCAGTACCTAAACTGGAGGGTATTGTTTACAGATGGACAGGCCCGAATAATTTTGCCGATAGCACTAGTAGCATTTCCATACCTGTTAATAATTTTAATGTGGCGGGCTTGTACGAAGTGACCCTTACATCAGGGAGTTGCATTTCCATTCCTGCGAGTATTACTATTCCGGCGATTGCCAGGATTCCGGTCGCCAGTTTTACTACTGAGCCGGGTTTCAATGTGAAATTTGCGGTGCCAGCAGAAATCAGATTTAAAAACAGCTCGAGCTATAGCGACTATTATTTATGGGATTTTGGGGATGGCTTCCATTCGACGAGTGAAAATCCAAATCACATTTATCAGGCTGAAGGAACTTATAGAATTACTCTTACTGCCTATTCGAATAACGGATGTTTTGATTCGGTAACGCAAGGTGATTTAACGATCAAAGGATCAGCTTCTATATTCGTTCCGAATGCTTTTTCGCCAAACGGAGACGGTATAAATGATGAGTTGAATGTGGGCATCACGAATCTAAAGAAGTATCATTTACAAATTTATAACCGAATGGGTACCCAGGTATTTTCTGCAGATAGCATCTTTGATAATTGGAAAGGCGACTATAAAGGGAACCCATTACCAGTTGGTGTTTACTATTATCTTATCAACGGTATCAATTTAAATGGAACTGCAGTTAGATTTTCGGGTTCTGTTACACTGATCAGATAACTAATCCAGTGACAATCCAATTTGCTTTAACAAGATGGCGGCATTAAAGGTAGTACAAGGGCCGTGTTTAAGTTTATAATCGAACTTCATTTCACCGTTTGTAAAAGAGATATCAAAATGAAAATTTCTCAGGTCGGGATGATGTTTTTCTTTTAAATCGGCAAGCTGCAAATCGTGGGTGGCAAAGAGTGCAGGTGTTTTCTGTTCCATTAATTTTTCAACAAAGACCTTTGATCCCAGATATTTATCACGGCTATTAGTGCCTCTTAACATCTCATCTATTAATACGAAAGTGTCGTTATCTGTCACTACATTTTCCAGGATCATTTTTAACCTGTTTAGCTCAGCTTTAAAAGTTGACGTGCTCTCATTGAGCGAGTCTTTGATACGCATGTAAGTAACGATTGAAAACACGTACAACTTCATTTTCGCAGCACAAACAGGCGCGCCCGAATAGGCTAACACCATATTTATTCCCAACGTACGGAGGAATGTACTTTTGCCTGCCATATTGGATCCGGTAATGATATCAACTGTAGAGTGGGAATCTACAGCGAAATCATTGTCCACCCTAAGATTTTCGGGGATTAACGGATGGCCAATGTTTTCTGCTTCAAGGGCAAACTCGTTTGTTATTTCAGGAAAACTCCAATCCGGATGATTATAAACGGTGGTGGCAAAAGAAATCAATTCTTCAAATTCGCCTAAATGATTTAGTGCGTCAATAACGTCGCCAGAAGATGACTGGTGCCATTTCTGCAGGCTAATGCAACATCTGAGATCCCATAAGAATAATCCGTTTAGAACTCCGCCGACAATGAGATTTAATCGTGCATCGAAACGCTGAATTACTTTGGATAGGCTTCTGATTTCCTGACTTACGGGTGTTTTTAAATTGAGGAGTTTTGAGATATAGGGACTTTTCCACTGCTGGTTTTCTGTCCAAAGAATGGCACTGGCATAGCTGTTTAGCAGATTGGCGCCTCCTCCAAAACTATAGAAGACCAGGTTTACTTTGGCCCCCAGGATTACATTTACTCCTGTGTGGACAATTAGCAGCAACACAAACAGCTTCCAGAAAATGCTACCCAGAAATATAGCCGCAAGGATTAGAAGCCCTGAAATATAGGGAACTAATGCCACATAAATGTTTATGCCCCTTTTGTGAACAAAGTTAAGCTGTTCGCCAAGTTTATTTTTTAACTGCGTTTTGATTTCTTCTATTTTATTTACATCGTGACCATGGAGATTTGCCCTAAAGCTGAAAGTACTTTCAATTTTCTCCTTCACCTCTTGTATCGCTTCCTGGCGCTGTAAAATTTCATCGGGCCTGTTTTTAACAGAGAGTTTCTGAGCCAAAATATGGTTCCCAATTTTGGTGCTGCACCGATTGAGCAAAGCAAAAAGGGACGATTTGCCAAAGATATCCAAATCTGAGGTGTACGGGTGGGTTTCAGATTCATACTGGGTTCCACTATCATACCCATTGATTCCACTATTGAGTATATTGAATTCGTTTTGATAAATCCAGAGTAATTGTTTTTGATACTCAATTTCTTTATCCAATATGCTTTGCTTTCGAACAACATAAACAAAAATGAACACTGGAATGAGCAGTAATATCTGAATGAATGTACGCCATATGTTGTCTGCCGAATTAAGCAGCAGTACGAAGAAGAAAATTTCGGAAAGAAACAAAGCTATTCTGATTAGTGAAAGATTGTCAATCAGCTTCCTTGTTTGTATAATCTGTGTTTGGACAGCTTTTATTTTAGCTTCGTAACCAGTGATGATTTCTGATTTAGTTATTGGCATTTTCTCCTGGAATATTCCCAAAGGTATAAGAACAATGGGTATTTAAAAAGATATTTTTCGCGGTGTAAATGATAGTGGGGAGGTGAACGCGAAATAGCAAAGAGACGAAAGGTTTTAGGTGGCACGCATTTTTATTTTAAGAAAACAACAGATTTTCTCTAAGTTTGAAGTTCTTAAATCGACAACCAGATGAGGATTAGTTTGATTGCAATCGGGAAAACCGAAGATAAGTATTTAATAGAGGGGATTGATAAATATCTGAACCGATTAAAGCATTACATCAATTTTAGTTTTTTAGCGATTCCAGATGTTAAAAATGTAAAAAACTTAAGTGAAGCACAACAGAAAGCTAAGGAGGCTGAATTGTTACACAAACAAATCAATAATGGTGATGTTGTGATTTTACTGGATGAAAAGGGGAAAAAATATAGTTCAGTAGATTTTTCCAATTATCTGAATAAACAGATGATTGGAAGTGTTCAACATTTGATCTTCATTATTGGCGGACCTTATGGGTTTGATGAAAGTATTTATAAAAGGGCCAATGGTTTGATTTCCTTATCTGACATGACTTTTTCTCATCAGATGATCCGGTTGTTTTTTGTTGAGCAATTATACAGAGGCTTTAGTATTTTGAAAGGTGAGCCCTATCATCATGCGTAGCATTGGTTTTTAAATAAGTATGGAATTGTGATCCATCAATCATCATAAATAGAAAAGCGATGTTAAATAAATATAAAAGGGATTACAGATTTAAAAGTAATCAGAGCGGGAACAACAAAGTTCTATGGATTAGTATCATCCTTGCCCTAGGGGTAGGAGCAGTTATTTACTATTTCTTTTAAAACAAAAAACACCAGACTGATGCCTGGTGTTGTTTGTTGTCGGTAGAATAAGCCTAAACGCCTTTTTTACTGGTCATGCTTGCTTTTTTAGCTGGCGCAGACGTTTTTGTTGTTGCTTTTGCTCCTGCTGCTTTTGTTGCAGAAGACTTAGGCTTTTTATCTGCCGCAGCTTTTTCTTCTGATAATTTAACTTCAGCCGGTGTTCCAGGAGTTTCTGGCGTTTCTTCAGTAAAAAGAGGTAACTCTTTTAATAAGTTATACCAGCTAATGATTTTTTTCATATCAGAGGCATATACTTTTTCCTGATCATGGCCAGGTGCTACTTCCAGGAAGTAAGGACGTAAATTTTCTTTCAAATCGGGAGTAGAACCTTTAGCTGTAATATTTTCGAAAATATTTGCCAATTTAATCTCTTCTTCTTCACCATATACGGTAATGTCTTCAAGTGAAGCTAACTTCGTGTTGGTGATATTGGCTACGATTTTAGTTTTCTGAGCATCTAAGCTCTCTAAAATATACCCTACTTTATTTTGTCCTACCAGTTTGAATAAACCTGGTCTGCCAGATACGGCAACAATTCCTCTTAAGTTCATATGCTTTGAGATATGAGATTTTATAACTGACCATAAGCAATGCCCACATCAGCCATCTAAATCTATTATTTTAATTATTTGTGTGAGTAAGCACTTTAAACTTACAGCTGAATGCTCAAGTTTAGGTCTCACCTCCCCTTTCTTGCTTCTAGTCTTCTAAAATCTCTACTGTTAAAATTTTATCACCCTGACGGATATCGTCTACAAGATCAACATTTTCTACTGCTTTACCAAAAACAGTGTGGTTGCGATCTAAGTGAGCCGTATTTGCTCTGCTATGGCAAATGAAAAACTGTGATCCCCCTGTATTACGGCCAGCATGTGCCATTGATAATACACCACGATCGTGAAATTGGTTTTCACCATCTAATTCGCAATCGATTTTATAACCTGGGCCACCTGTTCCTGGCATTCCTGTTGCGCCATCCTTCGAATTAGGGCAACCAGTCTGTACCATAAAATTAGGGATTACACGGTGAAAAGTTACACCATCATAAAATCCTTCTTTTGCTAATTTTTTAAAGTTTGCAACTGCTTTTGGAGCATCTTGTTCGAAGAACTCAACAGTCATATCACCTTTTTCGGTTTTTATTATTGCTTTACTCATATCTATTTTTAAATGGTATTAAATTATTTCTACTCAATGTCAATTGTATATTTCAAAAAGTAGAGGGCAAAAATAGCAAAATTGTATAACTTATAACATCTTTAAATTTTTCTAAATAGTTTAAATACGGTATTTTAGTACTTTAAGCATTTACCATTTTGATAAAGAAATATTATATCCTTATTTTTTGTTTGCTATGCTCGCTGGGTCTCCGTGCTTCATCTCTATTGATTTATATGGATGAGGATCAGAAGAATCACCTTAAAGCCTATGGCATTGCTTATTGGGCAATAGGTAAACAGGCAGAAGTAGATTGGCTGTTAAATTACCGGGGAGGTAGTTTTCTGGTGAAATATAACAAAACTGTCGAAGACGAATTGAAGATCAGGGGTGTTTCGTATGAGGTAATGGCGGATGGAAAGGTGGTGAACCTGTTGAATGAGATCAGCGATCCATCGGTAAATATGGAGATGGTTAAACTCGAAAAGATTCCTAAGATTGCGGTTTACTCGCCAAAAAGTAAGTTACCGTGGGATGATGCGGTAACCCTTGTATTAACCTATGCGGAAATTCCTTATGATGTGATCTATGATGACGACATTTTACAGGACAAATTAATAAAATATGATTGGCTGCATTTACACCATGAAGATTTTACAGGTCAATACGGTCGCTTTTGGGCTAATTTCAGGTATGCGACCTGGTATCAGGAGGATGTGAAAAACCAGGAGGCTTTGGCAAAGAAAATGGGCTATAAAAAGGTTTCGGAAATGAAACTCGCGGTAGCTAAACATATAAAAGAATATTGCGCTGGCGGGGGCTTTATGTTTGCTATGTGCTCAGGCACCGACAGTTTTGATATTGCATTAGCTGCAGAAGGTGTGGATATCTGTGCACAGATGTTTGACGGTGATGCCGCTGACCCAAACGCGCAGTCTAAACTGGATTTTGGTAAAACACTGGCTTTTCAAAATTTTAAGCTGGATAATAATCCTATGAATTATGAATTTTCAGATATTGATGTAACACAGTTCAGGAGCTTAAATCAAAGCAACGATTACTTTACGCTGTTTGATTTCTCAGCGAAGTGGGACCTTGTTCCGACGATGCTTACGCAAAACCACGACAAGGTGATTAAAGGCTTTATGGGACAAACCACTGCATTTAAAAAGAGCCTGGTTAAAACGAGTGTTACTGTATTAGGAGAAAATAAAGGTGCTGCCGAGGTGAGGTATCTGCATGGAGAGATTGGAAAAGGGCAGTTTACTTTTTACGGGGGCCATGATCCAGAGGATTATCAACACGCAGTAGGCGATCCTCCAACGGATTTAAACCTGCATCCGAATTCTCCCGGCTACCGTTTAATTTTAAATAACGTATTGTTTCCAGCTGCCAAAAAGAAACCTCAAAAGACTTAGTGTTTGATTTTTCGTGTAGCATTCCTAATAACTATACAATAAAAATTCTTTTTCTGGTAATGATAAGGGAATGGTTAAAAAATGTTAAAGCATTAAAAACCATACTGGAAATCAACAGCTTAAACACTTTAATTGTAACACACATGATACTTTGGCACAGCTTTTGGATATAGGCCTTGTAATTAACAATCAGGCATGAAGTCTGAAATTTAAAAACAAGATTCTTTACCTAAGAGAAAAATATTATGAAAAAGTTATTATTAAGTGCGTCAGTTATTTTATTAGCAACAGGTGCTTTTGCACAAAATACCATGTCGGGTTCTGATGCAAGATTTGGGATTAAAGCAGGGGTAAACTTAGCGAGATTCCATGCATCGGATTTTGATGGAAGCTCTGCTTTCAATGATAACGTGAAAGATAACGTTGGTTTTAACGTGACTGCGTTTGCTGATTTCGGTGTAGGAAATAATTTCTTTATCCAACCTGGAGTATCATTGCAGAATAAGGGTGCAAAGTTTGAGAGCACTAATGCTTTAACAGTTGGTAATACTACCACAACAGTTGTATCTGCAAATAAGACTAGTTTAATGACTATTGAAGTGCCTGTTAATGCAGTGTTCAGAATACCTACAGGTGATGCTGGTGCAGTTCAAATTTCTGCAGGACCATATGTTGGGTTTAATGTGTCGGGTAAAAATAAGTTAGAATCTACTACTACCGTTCGTAATAATACGAACAATACCTCTGCGGTAACAAATTCATCGAGTGAGGATGATTTATCATTTGGTACAGAAACAGATAAAAATTACAGTGGTACAGAATTTGGTGCTAATTTTGGTTTAGCTTACCGTACAACTTCTGGCTTTCTGGTTGGTGCGAACTACGGTTTAGGCTTATCTAACTTAGTTCCTAAAGACTCAAGATCGGGAGATGGTAAATTAACAAACCGCGTATTAGGATTTACAGTTGGATATTCTTTCTAGTCCTGTCCTGACATTAAAAAGCGCCGTTTTGATTCGATCAAAACGGCGCTTTTTTTTGAGGTATTAGTCGTAAAAGTTCCATGTTACACCAAATTTCAGGAGTGCATCCTGCATCGGATAACGGTTGACGGTGTAGTATCCTTTTTGAAAAAGTCCCTGGTTAATAAAATCATATTTCACAAAAATATTTGCCCGTTTTAAGTTCGCCTTGAAGAAAACATCGACAATAGGCTTGGAGCTTAGTACTGTAGCATTATTGGTATCGATATAAAATTGTGATGTCGCCGGTGAATAATAATAGTTGGCATATTCCGAGTTGTACCTTACATCAAATCCAAAGTTGGCTTTGAGGACTTTAAAAAAGGTATTTTCGAAGTATAAACTATTGTAGGTATAAAATTCGGGAGTTCTTAGGACCTCATTGTCCGTTTTCTGATAAGCGATGTAATTTTCCAATCCAAACCGCCCGAAGCGCCATTTTTTTTGCAGATCAATTCTGATCAGGCTAATATCTATACCTTCTTGTTTTGGCAGAATTGAGTTGTAGCCAGCAGAATTATCTAAAGCAAAATAGAGGTAATTACTGGTTAAGAAATATTTCGCCCCTGCATTAAGTCCGATCCTGTCATTTACATAATTGAAAGAAAGGTTGCTTACTTTAGTATTTTTAAAATCCTGGTAATTCCATTGATAATGATTGCCATGGTAATAGTTATAGATGGCAGCAGGTGATTGATTTTGTGTATAGGCGCCTAATTCAATCCGACCAATTGCTTTGCTCAGTAAGATTTTTGATTTAGCCTCATAAAGGTAATCTCCTGCATTTTCTCCCTGTAAAATCTGTTGCAAATTCAGATTGAAATCAACATTGCTACTGAATCTATAGCCTGCATTCCCCAGGATGGTTACATTTTGATAAACGAAATTGCTTTGTTCATAATTGTTTCCATCAGATTTAATTCCCATAAACTGATGCTTAAAATATTCGTGCCTAATCCCTGCATCAATTTTTAATTCGTTCTTAATTACTGCAGAATTTTTAGATCGGAGGAAGAAGCTATAAATGAATTCATTTTTTAAATGCTGAACATGGGTGGAATCGTTGGTATAGGTATTGCTGTTTATTCCCGGTGGCAACACGTGACTGGTATCCGCATCGGTCTTATAGAAATCGTAGCTATCATTATTGTATTCTAAAGTGTAAGTTATTTTATTTGTTGGCAAAGCACTGCTCATTTGGCTGGATGTGCTGTCTATTCTGCCTACGTAATACGTCTGTTTTAGGAATAATGTATTTTTCCTATACAGGTTGCGGGCATCGGATAACCTAACCGGTTCTGCATCTCTGCTGATTTTGGTATAGTCATCATTAAAAATGGTCGTCTTTTGTGTAGATCCGTTTTCATATCCTCTCATAGTATTGAAGATAGCAGATGCCCACATGTTATAGCGTTTATTTGGCGATTCATACCAGGAGAACACTGCTACATTTAGGTTGTCGCCCCTTTGCCGGGAATAAAACCCACGGGAATCAGCGCGATTGAAGTTTAATCCGACATTCCAGTTCTTCTTTATATTCTGTGTATGGATGGCCCTGAAGAGTTGCTCCTTTTGTCCTGCACTTATAAAATACAGACTTGTAAACGGCGTACGCGCCTGATAGTAAATGATATCTTCAGGAGTTAGTGCATAATAATCAAATGAATGAAACCCAGCGTCGAAACCTATCCGTTTACTTGGCTCATACAAGAGTGGCCTTGCCGCAAGGCCCATATTTCCATTGTTTATGGTTGGATGGAGTGGCTGTAGTAGCGGACTATAATTTTGAATATTTACCGTTGAGGTGTCAAGGGGAAGTAATACTATGCTGTCTTTGCTAAGGGAGAGTTTAGTAAAACGAATGTATTTTGCTGTAAATACCACAGAGTCTTTTCCTCCGTCTAATTTTTTGCGGACAGAGTCTAGCTCTTTGTTCGTTCCTACATCAGTTTTTAAATCCTGGGCAAAAGTTTTCTGTATACCTGAAAGTAAGAGGATTATAAATAAGATTTGAAAACACTTACCCATTTTACAATTCGGCAATTAGGCGGGTTAAAATTTCAGTCATTTTAGGTTCTGCCCTGGCTGCTGCTTCTAAAATTTCTTCCAGGTTAAATGGTTGCAAATCTTCGGGAAAACCTTCATCGGTTAATACAGAAATTGCAAATACCGGAAGGCCTGCATGGTTGGCTACGATTACTTCAGGAACTGTACTCATGCCTACAGCATCTGCGCCTATCAAACGCAAATACTTATATTCTGCCTTTGTTTCTAAATTAGGACCAGATACCGCAACGTAAACGCCCTTGTGACATTTCACATCAACACTTTTAGCAATCTCCAGTGCTTTAGAAATGATATCACGTTTGTAAGGCTGACTCATGTCCGGAAAACGTGGGCCAAGTTCACTTTCAATTAAGCCTCTCAAGGGGTTATCGGGCTGAAGATTGATGTGATCTTCTATAATCATTAAATCGCCTTTTTTAAATTCGTGATTTAATGAGCCTGCTGCATTGGAAACAATCAGATTTTCAATTCCTAATCCCTTCATTACCCTAATCGGAAACGTTATTTGCTGCATACTATAGCCTTCGTAATAATGGAGGCGACCCTGCATGGCCACAATCTTTTTTCCATTTAAGGTGCCAAAAATCAACTTACCGCTATGAAATTCCAGTGTTGAGATTGGAAAATTGGGAATATTTGAATACATCAACTGATGCTCTACTTCAATTTCTTTTACCAAGCCACCCAAGCCGGTGCCCAGGATGATACCTATTTCTGGTTTGAAGTTTTCGGTTTTACGTTTAATATATTCAACTGTTTCTTCTATTGCTCTTAACATAGTTTAAAATAAGTTCATCAAAGGTAATCTTATCTTCTTCAAATAATTCAACCTCGATGGGTAAAAAATATACGGGTAAATTTACCAGTAAATCTTTAAATCCCGCAGCTTTTAAACGCTTACTATCCTTTTCTGTTGTGATGATGATTTTTTCTTTTTTGATACCCGATTCAAATGCTTTTTTAAACCGCTTTATGTCTTCAGATTTAAATGCATAATGATCAGGAAATTCTTCATGATGAATGGTTTCGGAATACTTTTGAAGTTCTTCGATAAGTGGCGCAGGATTGGCAATTCCGGTTAACAGAAAAATTTCATAGTCCTTGATTGTATCGAGTGGAAGACTCTCCTCTTCGTTATATAGGTGCTGCAAATCGGCATATTTCAGGTAGGAATGTAATACCTTTTGTGTATTGTTGGGTTGCAATTCATTTATTGATGCCTGTTGGGCAACATGTAATAATGGAACCGGGGATTTGGTTACCAGTAATACATCGGCTCTTTTCCTTGAAGAGAAAACATCTCTTAAATTTCCTGCAGGAAGTAAAAACTGTAGCGTACCCAGTTTCCTGAATTCAAAAAGTAAAATATTTAACCCAGCCCGAACTGCGCGATGCTGAAATGCATCGTCCAGAATAACCAAATCATGGTTTTCTTTTAACCTTTCAATGCCTGCTACCCTGTCTTCGCAAACAGCGACGGTAACATTATCGAACTTCTGGTAGTATTGCAGAGGCTCATCGCCAATCGTCAGGGCGGTTGCATTGTGATCGGCAAGAACAAATCCCTTTGTCGTACGACCATATCCCCTGCTTAGAATTGCAATTTTATAACTGGCAAGAAGCCTGACCAGGTATTCTGTTGTTGGTGTTTTTCCTGATCCGCCGACAGCCAGGTTGCCGACACATATTACAGGTAAATCGAATTTGACTGAACGCATCAGGCCCCAATCGTAAAGCTTTTTACGAAGGGTAATGGCCAGGCCGTAAATTAACGAGAAAGGAAGTAATAAAAGGCGTAAATAATTAAGGAACATAATTCGTTGTTTTCAAAAGTACAGATTATTTAAAAAAAAAGCATTGCCCAGTGGGATGCCCTATAAAGCAACCCTCATCCAATAGGAAATGTTTGTCTGATTATCTCAAGATTTTGAAGTGGAGTAGTTTTTTAATTAAGTGGGTTAATCAAAGGAAGTTTTTTGGTATAATTGCTGATTAACAAAACTCTATCTTATGTCTCCTAACAAGCGTTTAATAGTTGGCCAGGGCCAGATAAGCGGCTACATATCCATTTTTTTAGCTGTTTTAGCATTACTTGGGATTTTGTGTTTCCATTATCCGGAAAAGTTGACCACACCTGAATTCCGGGAGGTTTATACCAAAGAGAGTATGGAAGCGCTTATGCTTGGCGGAGTGATTGCTTCATTTTTCTTCGCTGCATTGAGTATTATTCTTAGCAAAAAACTAAAATGGGGATGGCCTGGTTTTGCACTGGCAGCACTTGCTGTTGTTTTAGGCGCATTGAGTGTAGAAGGCAGGGATGTTGCAAAATCTTCCTGGCATTTTGGTTTGGACTGGATGATTTTGGACTTACTGTTAATGGTAGCGATTTTTGTACCGCTTGAACTATTTTTCCCGAAAAATGATAGTCAGACTAAATTCCATGAAGAGTGGCGAACCGATTTAACCTATTTTGTAATCAGCCATTTATTTATTCAGTTTTTTGGAATTATTACCCAAAAGCCGGCCGTTTTATTTTTTGGCTGGATGGGACTCGATAAGCTTCATACATGGGTACAGGGGTTACCATTTATTGTTGCTTTGTTTTTAGCTTTTTTTACGACAGATTTATTTCAATATTGGGCGCACCGGTTTTTTCATACCCGCGTTTCGCTATGGCGCTTTCACTCCATCCATCATTCTACACAAAACATGGACTGGCTGGCGGGCAGCCGAACGCATTTTATCGACATCTTTTTTACGCGTGCAATGACCTTCATTCCATTGTATATTCTGGGTTTTTCTTCAACGGTATTTAACATTTACATCATATTCATTGCGATCCATGCTGTATTAATCCATGCCAATACCCGAATCAATTTTGGTTTTCTGAAATATATTTTCACTACTCCACAGTACCATCATTGGCATCATTGCGAGGATCCTAAATATTATGGACATAATTTCGCATCGATCTTTCCTTTTATAGACATGATGTTCGGCACGTACTATCTGCCCGGCAAAGAGTGGCCTGCAGGTACCGGAGTACATGAGGCGGAATATCCAAAAGGCTTTGTTAAACAAACGATATATCCGTTTACGAAAAGCCCCTTTGATACGAATTTAAATATGGAAGAACGCAGTGACAGGTAACACAAACGTTTGCTTTATTTTCTTTACAGAATAATAGAATTGCATCTGTTAAAAAGCCCTATCTTTGCGCAACTCATAAAAAATACACTATGCTTAAAGGATTTTTTAACGTACCCACTCCGGTAAACGAACCTATATTAAACTACGGCCCTGGCAGTAAAGAACGTGCCCTTTTGAAAGAAGCACTTGCTGAAGCCCGTTCACACCAGCAAGACATTCCGATGTATATTGGTGGCAAACCTGTACATACAGCCAAAAAAGGTAAGGTCGTTCCTCCACATGATCATCAACACATTCTTGCCCAGTTTAGCATTGGGGATAAAACTCATATTACCCAGGCAATTGATGCGGCTTTAGCGGCAAAAAAGGATTGGGAAAACCTGGCTTGGGAACACAGAGCGGCGATCTTTTTAAAAGCTGCTGATTTAATTGCCGGAAAATACCGTTATAAATTAAATGCAGCAACTATGCTGGGTCAAAGCAAAAATGCTTACCAGGCAGAGATTGATGCAGCTTGTGAGCTGATTGACTTTCTACGTTTCAACGTAAGTTATATGTCTGAAATTTACAAGCAACAGCCGCCAGTATCTCCTCGTGGCAGCTGGAACCGTGTTGAGCAACGCCCGTTAGAAGGTTTTGTTTTCGCTTTAACGCCGTTCAACTTTACAGCTATTGCAGCTAACTTACCGGCGTCTGCAGCTATGATGGGTAATGTTGTGGTTTGGAAACCTGCTGATACGCAGGTTTACGCAGCCAATCTTTTAATGGAAATTTTCCGCGAGGCTGGTTTACCAGATGGTGTAGTCAACTTAGTTTACGCAGATGGCCCTGAAACAGGTGAAGTGATTTTCAATCACCCTGATTTTGCAGGCATTCACTTTACAGGGTCCACTAAAGTATTCCAGGAAATCTGGAAAACGATTGGAACAAATATCCATAAGTACAGATCTTACCCACGTATTGTTGGCGAAACAGGTGGTAAAGATTTTATCCTTGTTCACCCTTCGGCACAAACTGACATTGCAAGCACGGCAATTGTACGCGGCGCTTTCGAATATCAGGGACAGAAATGTTCTGCTGCCAGTCGTGTGTATATAGCAGAAAGTTTATGGCCTGAAATTAAATCGCAAATGCTGCGTGATATCGCTTCATTTAAAATGGGCGGTACTGAAGACTTCACCAATTTTATTAATGCGGTTATCGACGAGCGTTCATTCGATAAACTGGCGAAATACATTGACCAGGCTAAGCAGGACAAAGGTGTTGAAATAATTGCCGGTGGTAATTATGATAAGAGCAAAGGTTATTTTATTGAGCCAACTGTTTTAGTGGTTGAGGATCCGAAATACACTACAATGTGTGAAGAACTATTCGGACCTGTTTTAACGGTTTATGTTTATGCTGATAAAGACTTCGATTCTATTCTAGAAGTAATTGATACCACATCTCCATATGCTTTGACTGGTGCTTTCATTGCACAAGATCGTTATGCGATTGAAAAGGCCAGCCATGCTTTGCGTAACTCTGCAGGTAATTTTTACATCAATGATAAATGTACCGGTGCAGTGGTGGGACAGCAACCATTTGGTGGTGCCAGAGGTTCTGGTACAAATGACAAAGCAGGTTCGATGATTAACCTGCTACGTTGGGTTTCTCCACGTACGATTAAAGAGGTTTTCGAGTCTCCAACCGATTATCGTTATCCGTTTTTAGCAGAAGATTAATTACAAATATTCTGAACAGGATACCATAAATTATATTATTATTTATATCTAAAACCCTTGAGCAATCGAGGGTTTTTCTTTTTCTAAAAGATTACTGCAATGACTACAATCGCACATTGCGGTGGATTTTTATTTAGTATCGGATCATTCTCATCAAACTATCACAGCTTTCTGCTGTTCTAAATAGATCAAAGCTAGACATTATGAAAAACGAGAATGACAATTTGAAGGACAAAAACGCAGATAACAGTGCCGATAAAAGCAACATGCCTGATCAGCTTGTACCACGTCACCATAGTGATGAAAACAGTGATAAAAACAAAGTAAAATCTGATGCTGGTAACCTTGGAAGAAATTTTGGCAGAGGGGACTTTGGTTCGGAAGAAGCCCGTGAAGATGCGGAAAAAGGAAACAAAGGGCATGCAGGGAATATGCCAAACTCTGCAGCAGAATAAAGCCCCGGGAATAACCGGGGCCTGAAGAATATACTAATTAGCTTAATTGAATGCTGGTGCTGCATTATGGAGATAGTTACAGGCTACCATCATATTTATAATGATGTGGCTTGTTAGGTTGTAAACCTGTAACCTTATTTATTTATATCTTCTAAAACCTGATTGGTTAATTTGGGAACAGTGTAATGCTTCCGGATGTTTTCGAGGGTGACAATGATGCCCTTTGTATAAGCATTGTGTTTGTAATTAAAAATAGTTTCCAGTACATCAGGATCAATATATCGTGCATTTGAGCCATCTATAATGACGTTGGTTTCTCTTGGAATATTGGTTAGTACAACCTGAATTGCTGCCTTATTTAAAAATGACACTTCTTCCGCCAGTTTGATCCTCACATTTTTTTGATCGCCATCATTAGTAATTCTATAAAAGTAAGGGTTACGCATGTTGGTGCGCAACAGATAAAAAATCGAAACGAGCATACCCACAGCGACTCCTTTAAGCAAGTCGGAGAATAGAACAGCAACGATGGTTACCACAAATGGCACAAACTGATCCCAGCCCTTATGATACATATGCTTAAAGAGGCTCAACCTGGTAAGTTTATAACCTGTTACAAGGAGGATTGCCGCTAAACAGGATAACGGAATCATGTTAATGACTTGTGGAATGAACAACAGTGACAATAATAACCACCCTCCATGGAAAATAGCTGACATTTTGGTTCTTCCACCGGCATTTACATTTGCGGAACTTCTGACGATTACAGAGGTTAAGGGTAAACCGCCGACCATACCGCTGGCGATATTGCCAATACCTTGTGCCATCAATTCTCTGTTCGTTGGAGAAACCCTTTTGATGGGATCGATTTTATCAATAGCTTCAATGCTCAACAGCGTTTCCAAACTTGCCACAACGGCTATTGTTATCGCAACGATGTAAACATTTTTGTTGCCTAGTTGAGAAAAATCGGGTATGGTAAACAGACCTAAAAATTCACTGAACCCTCCTACTACGGGTATTTTCACCATTTGATCTGGCCGGAGCGGATGTCCTGTTTGCGCGAAAAATACGGTACCAGCTACACCAAGGATAACCACTAATAGCGGTGCTGGCACAATGGCGAGCTTCGTAAACTTAGGCCAGAAAAGCAGAATAGCTATTGACAGGAGACTAATTACTACAGCACCCAGACTAAAATGACCAATAGCGGCGGAAATAGCCGAAAACGTATTCTCATGATCTTGCTGAAAAAATCCTTCATCACCTGTAAAATCAGTATCAACCCCTAAAGCGTGCGGAAGCTGTTTGAGTATTAAAATGAGTCCGATGGCCGCAAGCATTCCTTCGATAACGCTAGAAGGAAAGTAATTGCCTATTGTACCAGCCTTAACCAGGCCCAGAATTAGCTGAAGAACCCCTGCTAAAACTACAGCAAGTAAGAAAGTAGGATAATTGCCGAGTGAAGTTATAGCTCCCAGTACAATTACGGTTAACCCAGCCGCCGGGCCGCTTACACTTAGTTGTGAACCACTAACAGAGGCTACAACTATCCCGCCGATAATACCAGTTACCAGACCAGCAAATAACGGAGCACCAGAAGCAAGTGCAATACCTAAACAAAGTGGCAAGGCCACCAAAAAAACCACAATACTTGATGGGAGATCCTTTTTAAGATTCTTTTTGAGAAAATACTTTTTTATATCTATGCCTGATGACGAATGATCTGACTGTTTCATAACGATATTAATATCTGGTACGCTGAAAAATGAACAATTCCGTAGGTACTTGCCTTGGCGGATGTAAACACCAGCGCGCAGCAGCATACAGCTTTGCTGAAAGAATTTAGATTAAGAAGGGGATATTAAATAAGGTTTGGGGGAGGTGTTGGAACCGTTGGATGATACGGATCGGCATAGCGGCGGAAATGCTCTATGAAACTACTCCTCAAAATGAAATGACTGGAAGAAAACTCGTACGATAAAATTGGGTGGTTTAGTTCCACCAGCTTAAAATCAGTACACTTGGCTGTATCTTTAGAAGTATCTTTTCCACCGTCATGTTCAAGCTCAATCTGCATAATTACAGCCTTCATCATGTCTTTATCAATGCTTGAAAAAAATACCGGCGCTCCAGAAATCCCCATCTTTGCAACAAAGATGAGCATAAATGCTGTTACGATGAGGTATTTATACTTTCTGAAAAGCATGATGGTTCTCTAATCTTATTCTAATGTGTTGTACAAAAGTAAACGCTTAATTGGTTTTTCAATGTATATCTGAAAAAAAATTATCGGATTGACACATAATCTCAAAACACTAAGCGATTGAATTTCAAAGCCGCCAGTGTTTTGATTTGCTACCCGGTGATACAGCGGTACTTTCTATCTTTACTTACAATCAAAAACAAAGGTTAATTATGTACTTGCATTCACAGGACTAATTTTTAAATTTAGATTCTGTTAATTGCGGTTTATGGATAAAAAGATAGCACTACTTCAGGATAAAATAAAACAGGCTCAGCTTGGCGGTGGCCAGCTACGGATTGACAGTCAGCATCAAAAAGGAAAGTTAACAGCGCGTGAGCGTATTCACTTTTTAATGGATGAAGGTAGTTTTGAAGAGATAGGTATGCTGGTAACCCACCGCAGCACAGACTTTGGAATGGAGCGTGAGCAATATCCTGGAGATGGCGTAGTTACCGGTTACGGCACCATAAACGGCCGGTTAACCTACATTTTTTCTCAGGACTTTACTGTGTTTGGGGGATCCTTGTCTGAAACTCACGCCGAAAAAATCTGTAAGATAATGGATATGGCCATGAAAAACGGGGCTCCCCTGATTGGCCTGAATGATAGTGGAGGTGCGCGAATACAGGAAGGGGTAGTTTCATTGGGCGGCTATGCTGATATTTTTTACAAGAACGTTCAGGCATCGGGCGTGATCCCGCAGCTATCGGCGATTATGGGGCCATGTGCCGGTGGTGCGGTGTATTCTCCTGCAATAACCGATTTTATTTTGATGGTTGAGCATACTTCGTATATGTTTGTTACTGGTCCAAACGTGGTAAAAACAGTAACCCATGAAGAAGTCACTTCAGAGGAACTAGGGGGGGCAACTACCCACGCTACCAAATCCGGTGTAACACATTTTGCCTGTGCCAATGAAATAGAGGCAATAAGCCATGTAAAAAAACTCTTGAGTTACATGCCTCAGAATTGTGAGGAAATACCAGCTTCACTTCCCTATGATTTGGCTGATGAAAGCAGGGCGCTGTTAGACCAACTCTTACCCGAAAATATATCTCAGCCGTACGACATGCAGGAGGTAATATCTGCTGTAAGTGATAGCGGTTCTTTTTTGGAAGTGCATAAAGATTTTGCCGAGAATATTGTTGTCGGCTTTGCGCGCCTTGCAGGCAGAAGCATAGGGATTGTAGCCAACCAGCCCGCCTATCTTGCTGGTGTTCTTGACAGTAATTCTTCAGTTAAAGCCGCGAGGTTTGTACGTTTTTGCGATTGTTTTAATATACCGCTATTGGTTTTTGAGGACGTTCCTGGTTTTCTCCCTGGTACCGATCAGGAATGGAATGGTATTATATCGAACGGAGCTAAATTATTATACGCATTTAGCGAAGCCACGGTACCACGTATCACTGTAATAACCCGAAAAGCTTATGGCGGGGCATATGATGTAATGAACAGCAAACATATCGGTGCGGATATGAATTATGCCTGGCCTAGTGCAGAAATTGCCGTAATGGGTGCTAAAGGAGCGGCAGAAATTATTTTCAAGAAAGAGATTTCAATGGCTGAGAACCCGGAAGAGAAATGGCTGGAGAAAGAAAAACTGTATTCAGAATTTTTTGCGAATCCTTACCGCGCCGCAGAACGTGGGTTTATTGATGAAGTAATAGAACCAGCGCAAACGCGCATTAAACTGATCAAAGCTTTTAAAATGCTGGAGAATAAAGTAGTAAATAACCCCAGAAAGAAACACGGAAATATACCTTTGTAAAAACTGTCAACCGTCATCATTCAACAAATACACAAAAAATGTATATGGAACTCGTGAGCGGTGACCAGTGAATTAAGACAATTATGCAGATTACTACAAAATTATCACGGATTGATATATTACTGATGGCCTTTTGCACGGGTTTGATAGTTGCAAACATTTATTACTGCCAGCCACTGGTAATCCTGATTGCAAAAGATTTCAACTTATCGGAAACCTACGCAGGGCGCATCACCTACATCACCCAGATTGGCTATGCGCTGGGTTTATTCCTGTTAGTACCGCTTGGCGATATGTTTGAGCGCAAGAAGCAAATACTATTTATAACCGGTTTGGCCATTTTAGCCTTACTTGTTGCCGCCGTTTCACATACTTTTTTTTTACTCGAGATTGCCTCACTGTTAATTGGCTGCTGCTCTATAGTGCCTCAGCTTATTTTACCGCTTGCCGCTAATTTAAGTACCGATGAAAATCGTGGAGCCAATATAGGCTCAATTATGAGTGGATTACTGGTTGGTATTTTGGCTTCCAGAGCGGTAAGCGGTAGTATAGGCTTTTGGCTGGGATGGAGAGCCGTTTACTACATTGCAGCGGGAATATGTTTGTTGCTGATTGGTTTAATGGCAAAACGTTTTCCTCAAAGCTATCCGTCTTTTAAGGGCGGGTATCGCCAGCTGATGACTTCTATGTTCAGCTACATTAAAACACAACCCGTATTGAGGGAGACATCAATCATTAACTTTTTGGCCTTTGCCATTATCAGTGCCTTCTGGACAACCATGGTGCTGTTTCTTGCTAATCCTCCTTTTAATTTCCAGACGCTGCAAATTGGGTTGTTTGGAATTGCCGGTGCAGCAGGTGCCCTCGCCGCCCCGCTTGTGGGCAAATTAAGCGATGGAAATAATCCGAGAAAGAACCTGATGATTGGGTTTATTTTACAGATTGTGAGTGTTGCGCTTTTCTATTTTACTGGCAACCATTTGTACTTATTTGTAATTGGAATTGTTTTGATCGATATCGGGCAGCAGGCCATACACGTAACCAATCAAACACGGATTTACACCTTAATTCCGGAAGCCAGGAACCGTTTGAATACTATTTTCATGTCCGTTAGCTTTATCGGTGCCAGCTGTGGTTCCGCTTTAGGTTTGCTTTTGTGGGATAAAGGTGGCTGGAATTTCTTTTGCTATGGATTGACGGCCATTATCATTTTGAATATATTAGTTTATAAATTTTATGGTAAAACCAGCTGATCTTGCACCCACCATCCAGATTGAACAAATATTCCCTTCCCTCACCTGGCGTATCCGCCATGAAGTAATGTACCCCGAACTACCTTTCGACAGTGTGAAACTTGATGATGATTTTGAAGGAATACATTTCGGACTTTACCTTGACCATAAGCTTACAGGCGTGGTTTCCTTATTCAATAAAGGAGATGTATACCAATTCAGAAAACTGGCCATATCCAGTAATTTTCAGAAATCGGGACTGGGAAGCAGGCTAATGGAATATCTGCTGGATTTTTGTAAAATTCAGAAAGCATCTAAGTTATGGTGCAATGCCAGGGTAAATGCTAAAGAATTTTATTATAAATTTGGCTTTCATGAAACAGGAAAAACCTTCTTTAAAGACGGGTACGATTTTGTAGTAATGGAATTAACATTAAATAACGAAGAACCACAGAAGCACGAAGAAATATAAATTTTATGTTTTTTGTATCCTGCTGGTAAAACCAATATCACATGGCTAAGAAAAAAGACGACGAAAAGAAAAAACACGTTGCTGTGGTGACCAAAAAATCACTTCAGTTTTTAGAAGAATATATTAATAACCCTGCCCCTACCGGCTACGAATGGGAAGGTCAAAAATTGTGGTTGAATTACCTGAAGCCATATATTGACGAGCATTTTGTAGACAACTATGGTACTGCTGTTGGAGTTATTAACCCAAAGGCAGCTTATAAGGTAGTGATTGAAGCACATGCTGATGAAATATCATGGTATGTAAATTATATTACCAATGACGGACTGATTTATGTTATTCGCAACGGAGGTTCAGACCATCAGATTGCGCCTTCGAAGCGTGTAAATATTCATACTGAAAAAGGACTGGTAAAAGCTGTATTCGGCTGGCCTGCAATCCACACCCGCCATGGAGAAAAAGAGCAAGCCCCTGAGCTTAAAAATATTTTTCTTGACTGCGGCTGTACATCAAAAGAAGAAGTAGAACAACTGGGTATTCACGTTGGATGTGTTATTACCTATGAAGATGAATTCATGATTCTGAACGACCGTTATTATGTTGGCCGTGCCTTAGATAATCGCGTAGGTGGCTTCATGATTGCTGAGGTGGCCCGTTTGTTAAAAGAAAACAAGAAAAAACTTCCTTTCGGTTTATACATTGTTAACTCAGTACAGGAAGAAATTGGTTTACGTGGTGCAGAAATGATAGCTCAGCGTATTAAACCAAATGTTGCCATTATTACGGATGTAACCCATGATACAACTACACCGATGATTAACAAAAATACCCAGGGCGATTTATCGGCAGGGAAAGGTCCAGTAGTATCGTATGCTCCGGCTGTTCAAACCAACCTGAATAAACTGTTAATTAAAACGGCAGAGAAAAACGAAATTCCGTTTCAGCGCCAGGCTTCGTCGCGTTCAACCGGAACCGATACTGATGCCTTTGCCTACTCGAATGGAGGTGTTCCATCGGCATTAATTTCCCTACCCCTGCGTTACATGCACACTACTGTAGAGATGGTACATAAGGAAGATGTGGATAATGTAATCAGCTTAATTTACGAAAGCTTGCTGAACATTAAAGACGGGCAGGATTTTAGAGAATTTAAATAATGGAGGTTGAAAAGATAAACTATGGTAAAATTGCTATTAACACCTTTATAAGGGTTTTATTAATGATTGTTATCATTTTTACATTGAATTCCTGGCCAAGCATAAAAGCAAGTTTAAGTGGACATATACCGTCATTCAGTTATTGGCTTGACCATAGTTTTAAGCCTAGTAACATTATTTTGATAGTTGGCTTTGGCGCGTATTTTTTTTACAAAGATCTGAGTGATCAAAAAGAAGCATTAAAAAAACAGCAGGAGCTTAACGAAAACCAATAGATTAAAGGCTTGAATTACCGATTCAAGCCTTTTGCTTTAAGGAGATATTTAACATATTTCTGATAAACAATCTGCCGATTAGTTTGCTATCAATATATTATGAAAAAAATCGTACTCGTTCGTCATGGGGAAAGTGTTTACAATCTGGAAAACCGTTTTACAGGATGGACTGATGTAGATTTATCAGCCAATGGCCATGAAGAAGCAAAGAAGGCCGGAGAAATTCTTAAGAAGCATGATTATAATTTTGATATTGCCTTTACCTCTGTATTGAAACGGGCTATTAAAACTTTACATATTATTTTAGAAGATTTAGATCACTTATGGATCCCGGAATATAAAAGCTGGCATTTAAACGAACGTTTTTATGGTGCTTTACAGGGTTTAAATAAACAAGATACCGCCGGGAAATATGGATTTGATCAGGTACAGAAATGGCGAAGAGATCCTGATGAGGAACCTCCCGCGGTAGATGCAAGTGATGATCGCTACCCCGCGCATGATTGCCGGTACCAATATTTAAGTGCCGAAGAAATTCCGAAAACTGAAAATCTTGGTGACACAATTGCACGTGTACTGCCTTACTGGAACGAATCAATCGTTCCAGCCATCAGCAAAAATGAAAAGGTAATTATTGTTGCACACGGCAATAGCCTAAGGGCCTTAATAAAATATATTGATCGCTTGAGCAATGATGAAGTAACCGCGTTAGAAATACCGACCGCGAAACCGCTCGTTTATGAACTTGATGAAAATTTACAGAAAATCAGGCATTATTATCTGGAATGACCGACGAGGTAACGTTACTTCATACGATGTGAACATGATAAATGTAGAGATTTAAATTTCAACCTCTATCCAAACCGGCCCGTGATCACTTGTTTTTCCCCATCCCCTTACTTCCCGATCGACGCCTGCCGCTTTCAACCTATCATTCATTTGCGGGCTTAATAAAAAATGGTCTATTCTTAATCCGGCATTTCTGCCATAGGCATTGCGGAAATAATCCCAGAAAGTATAAATGGTATCATCAGGATATAATTTCCGAATGGCATCAGTCCATCCCTGAGCGAGCAAGTTTTCAAAAGCACGACGGGTTTCTGGTCGGAAAAGCGCATCCTCGACCCACCTTTCAGGCTTATATGCGTCTTTTTCCGTTGGGATAACATTATAATCACCTGCGAGAACCACCGGAATATTGTAGCTTAATAACCTGGCTGCATGTTTAGTGAACCGTTCAAACCACAATAACTTATAATCAAATTTTGGCCCTGGTGCAGGATTTCCGTTCGGAAGGTAGAGGCATCCAATAACAATACCGTTAATTTCTGCCTCTATATACCGGCTATGTAAGTCGCCGGGGTCGCCATCCAACCCTCTTTTTAATTCTTTAATTTCTAACCCCTTAGCCAGAATAGCTACTCCATTCCAACTTTTCTGCCCGTGCCAGATGGCATTATAACCCGCATCATTAATTGCTTCAAGGGGAAATTTTTCATCGGGTGCCTTTAACTCCTGTAAACACACTACGTCGGGTTGGGTTTCTTCCAGCCATTTTAATAAAACAGGTAAGCGACCATTAATTCCGTTGACGTTATATGTTGCAATTTTCATAAGGTAAATTTGAAGAAATTAAATCAGTTATAAAACAAAAATTAAGTTTCGTAAGCTGTTAATCTATGTAAATATTTATGGCAATTTTTAGTCAGTTTTAAAAATTTGCCCTTATCTTGCAACTGATTAAGATCAATTCATATCAATGTTCAACGCAGTTTTAAACGTCCCGTCTGCCGAACCGATGGATATCCGTTGGTTTTATAATAAATATGCCGCCATGTTGTTAGGCTATATCAATGGAATTGTACAGGATCATCAAAAGGCAGAAGATCAGATGGCATTCATACTCACATCTTTTGCGAAGGAATTTAATGTTCAGGAAAGCAATAATCTTAATATTTGGTTTCAATTGAGGCAGTATGCACAGCGGAAGCTTGCAGCACAAACAATACCCATGTGTATTAAGCCCCGACAAACCAAAAACCTTGAGGTACTAAGCGAGTTGGAAAAGGAAATTTTTTGTGCTGTTTACTACAGTGGCAGATCTATTGCTTACCTGGCTGTTACGCTTAAAAAAAACGAAGATGAAATTCGGAATCAGCTAAGGTTATCCGTAGATAAAATGAGGAGGGTACGTGGAAATTAAAGAAATAATAAACAGCGGTTTGCTGGAAACCTACGTAATGGGTGTTGCAACTGCGGAAGAAACAGCGCAAGTATTGCTTCTTAAAAAGCAAAGCCCGGAATTTGGAGATGCCCTTGACCAGCTGGAATATGATATGGAGTTATTAGCTCAAGGGATGGCTATTGAACCTCCAAGTGGACTTTTCAAGAAAATTGAAGACGAAGTAAATGAAATACAACTTCGGGAACGGGGTTTAACAAATCGTCCTTACTACGAGGATTTCGAAAAAGACAGTCAGGATAAAAATACCCGCGAGCGGTACATCGAAGTCGAGTCTGAATCGAACCAAATGCGAATACACAAAGCCTGGCGATGGGTTTTTGCGGCAGTATTTATTTTGGGAAAAATATTTTTGGCTACAGCAATTTATTTTTATCTGGAAAGTAAACAAGCCAAAGAGCAACTCGAAATGCTTAAAACCGAAATGAGACAAATCAAAGCGGAAAACCGTTAAGGTTTATAAAAAAAGGGATAGGTTCCCCAACCTATCCCATATCTAAACCCAAACATGTGCTCAAACATGAAAGAGTGAACAAAAATAACAATTGTGCACAAATTATTGTTTCATTTGCAAGGGATTAATTATCTACATAACCTATTTACGGCGACATTATTTACGCGGCGGTCCTGTCTTTATAGTTTTTTAGCATTTTTTTAAGGAGCCCCCTGGCAATATGAATTTTGGTTTTTACCGTGCCAAGTGGAATATTGAGTTCATCGGAAATTTCATGGTACTTGTATCCTTCAAAATATCTGCAAAAACAGTATCTGCTATCCTCTGGTAACATTAGTAAGGCCTTTTGAATATCTTCCATCATAAACTTACCAGCACCTGCATTGATTGTTGCGCTGGTCACTAACTGTGCCGAAGAAAGATTCTCCTCTTGTTGAACCAAGTCATTCTTTCTTTTTACTTTATGATAATGGTTTAAAAACGTATTCTTCAGTATGGTAAATAACCAGGCTCTAACATTACTACCGAGTTCGAATTTTGCCGAGAACCGAAAAGCTTTCATGAAAGTATCCTGAACCAGGTCGGCGGCTTCATCTTCATCACGTGTATAGGATAGTGCCTTATCAAACAGAGGTTGTTTATACTTGTAAATATCGCACTCAAAATTTAGTGTTTCCATAGTAAACCGGGATAATGTTTTAAAGTAACAAACCCGGCTGCTGGGATGTTATTTGTAGAAATACCCGATTTTTTACGTTTTATTCAAATCGCCTTAATTTGAAGCATAAAAGGGGCTGATTTATTATAATACGTAGCCATTTATCATTGCAAAACGCACTAATGATGCTGAATTTTTTGTGCCGGTTTTACTGATCAGAGCTTCCCTTTGACTTTCTACAGTGCGTCTGCTCAGGTATAATTTGTCAGCAATTTCCTGGTTAGTCAGGCCTTCTGAAATGAGTGTTAATACATTTATTTCACGCTCCGTAAAATTTATTTTATTACTGCTTTTTTGGGCAAGCATGTTTAACTGAGTGTTAAAACGTTCTAAAATAGAGATGCATAAATTGGAAGAAAGGTAGCGTTTTCCCTTCATTACATGTTGTAAACAGAACAATAATTCATCCTCTTCAATGTCTTTTGAGAGGTAAGCGAAAGCACCTGACACAAAGGCATTTGATGCGTATTTTTCATCGTCGAGAATTGATAAAACAACGACTTTGGTTTCGTATCCACGCGCTTTAATCTGGCTTGTTAAACTGATTCCATCTAACTGTGGCATTAAAATATCTGAAAGTATGATGTCGGCTTTTAATCCTTTTTCAAGGAGTTCTAATACGGCTGAACCATCTGATACTTCTGCTACAACTTTAATGCCTTCATGCTTTTCGATAAGCGCTTTTAGAGAAGTCCGGATAATGTTATGATCGTCCGCAAGAATAATGTTAATCATAACTCAAATATAACTTACGTTCATTTAATTTTAAAAAACCTACTTAGGGAGCTCAATGTAAAAGGTTGTTCCGAGACCAACTTTGCTCTCGAACCATATTTTTCCTTGATGTAAATCAACAATTGCCTTGATAATGCTCATTCCGAAACCTCCGGATTCCTCACCTCTCAATCCTGACCGCAGCGTTTGGGGCAAACGGGTAAAGAGGCCAGGCTGCAAGGGCTCGGGTATTCCAATCCCATTATCGGCAACAGTAAGCAAAACACTGTTTTCCAATTCCTGAACATGAAGCCGGATAATTCCATTATCATCAGTGAATTTTAGCGAATTTGAAATTAAGTTGTTAATTACCTGTAGAAATTTCATGCTATCTAACTGCAGATAAATTTTGTTTGCTGAGGCTTCGAAAACAAATGTTCTTGTTTTTCCAATCTTGGAACGCTTGAAAAACCGGATTACATCGCGCAGTTCGAGCACAATATCGGTTCTCTCTTTTCCTATTTCTACCTCTGAAGATTTTAAGAACTCTTTATTGATCATACTCCGGATTAATAAAAGGTTTCTTTCGCACATGTTTTTGATAAACGCGATACCACTTAAGATTTCTGCATCTTCATTTTTTGCAAGTCCCTGTTCAATAGACGAAGCGGCTAACTTCATCATCCCAAGAGGTTCTTTAAGATCATGAGCCAATACTTCCAGGGTAATGTTCTTGCGGGAATTAATCTGTTCTATATGAATTTTATTATGCCGCATGATGGTGGTATCTTCCACAGTGCCAACTAAGTCGATATTATCCCTTCGATGCAAGGGGGAAACAACCACTCTGATATACTTTTCCCTTCCACTTATCTTTAACCTCACCTCGTACATTTTTTCTTCATTATCCAGTAAACACTCTTCGAAACAAAACATCGCATGCTCACGGTCTTCAGGATGTACCTGATGCAATATTTGCTGAGGTAACGACTTCAGGTCGCTTTGTTCAATTTCCAGAATTTCGGAAAAGGATTTATTGAGATAAGAAAATTTACGCTCATCTACATGATAAATAAAATAGCCCATTGAAGATATTGAACCAAGCTGAAAAAACAGATCGTAATTTAGTTTAGACATATAGAGTGATGATTTAAATGTTCAGAAGCCTGCTTTTATGTAGAAAAAGCTAAAATTCATGCAAAAATTGCTTCTTCTTGTTTCTAATTTTAAGATATTAACATTTATTTGAAAATGTTTAAAATTATCTCACACGTTAAAACCAAGGATTCACTAAATTGTTTACCGTAAAAGGACGATAAAAAAGTCCTGTGAGCGGGACATCCGCGGAGGGCAGGCACACCATAAAAAGAGTTATTCTTTTAAACAAAAATAGCCATCTGTGTGATGGCTATTTTTGTTTGCTTTTAGTGATTAAAAACCTCAATTAAATTAGCTTTTGGCACCACTAATATGGCAAAAAACAGAACAACGGAAAACGATAGCAGTGTTGAGGATTTTTTAAACGCAGTTTCTGATGATTTAAAGAGGGCTGATTGCTTTGAGTTATCGGCAATAATAGCTGATGTAACCGGATTAGAAGCAAAAATGTGTGGAAATGCTATTATTGGTTATGGAAGCTACCACTACATATACGAGAGTGGTGGAGCTGGTGATGCGCCGCTAATTGGTTTTTCGCCCAGAAAAAATGCTATTGTTCTTTATTTGTCGCCTGAGTTTAAAGACCGTGATCAGCTTTTAGGCAGATTTGGAAAACACAAAACGGGAAAATCCTGTGTATACATTCAAAAACTTTATGATAATGACTTAGGGGTTTTAAAACAAATGATTACCAACTCTGTAGAAAGCATACGGAGTACCTATAGTTAAATGACGAAAAGCCAGCTAAATTTTATGTTGTATCTCAGAATTTTTCACTTGTAAACAAGAAGTTACCCTTCGAGTATGCAAATTTTGCAATATTTGACAGTTAATTATCAAACAAACCGGAAATGATTAAAAAACTTCACCTCTATCTATTTGTAGCAGGTGCACTTGTATCTATGAATACATCTGCACAGGATGCTATCAATTATCAAAGTCCACCGAAAGAAATCTCGGAATTGCTTCTTGCAAAACCTACCCCTAGTGTTAGCATTGATGGTAAGGCTGAGTGGGTGCTATTTAGTGAGCGCAACTCTTACCCCTCTGTTGAAGAGCTGGCCATGCCAGAATACCGTATTGCAGGGTTAAGATTAAATCCTAACAATTATTCTCCGAGCAGGCAGAATTTTATTAATAATTTCAGTTTAAAGAATATTAAATCCAGCCAGACTTTTCAGGTGGCAGGCTTGCCATCCCCGCTTTATGCAGGAAATCTCATTTGGAATCCATCAGAAAACAAGATTGCTTTTACAAACACAACACAGAAGGGTGTTGATCTTTACATTATTGATATTGCAACTAAAAAAGCAACAAAAATCAATAAGGCTTACTTAAACACGGTAATGGGAAGTGGTTTAACCTGGTTGAACGATCAAACGATTATTTATCGCGCTGTAACAAAACCTGCCAGTACAGCCCCCAAAAGACCACTGGCACCTAAAGGGCCAACCATACAACAAAATCTTGGCAAAGCATCTCCAAGCGTAACTTATCAGGATTTGATTAAATCTCCTTTTGATGAGGAGCTTTTTGAATTCTTTGCCACTTCACAGCTTGTAAAAAATACAAATGGCGTAGAAAGTTTGATCGGCAAGCCCGCTATTTATGCCAGAGTAACCCTATCTCCAGATAAAAGCCACATGATGGTGGAAACCATTCGCAAACCTTTTTCTTACCTGGTTACCGCATACGGATTTCCATCCACAGTTACTGTTACCGATTTGAATGGTAAAATCGTTAAAACCATTGCAGAATTACCTTCATCGGAGGTATCTCCATCCGGATATGACAATTTACAAAATATTGCCAGAGCATTTGACTGGAGAGATGATGAACCAGCAACATTAATATGGTCAAAACCTTTAGATAGCGGTCTGATTAAAAATAATGTTCCTTTTCATGATGCTGTATATTCTTTAAGTGCACCGTTTACGGGCACGGAAAAGGAAATATTTAAAACTCAAACACGTTTCAGGGGGATACAGTGGGGAGACGCCAATCTTGCACTGATAACTGAAGGTTTACGCAGCAAGCAAACAAGTAAGGTGAGCAGGTACAATCCATCTACTGGCGATATTGAAGAACTTTACAGCCGCAACCAAACCGATGCCTATGGAAATCCGGGATCGCCAGTGACGACAAGAAACAAATACGGCCGGCAAGTTGTGCATACTGTAGACAACGGTACAAAACTATTAATGAACAATATAGTCGGTTCATCAGAGAAAGGTGATTTACCTTTTCTGGCAAAATTTGACCTTAATTCCAAAAAGAATGAAATCATCTGGAGAAGTGCTGAAGGGACTTACGAATACGTTAGTGATGTAATTGATCCGCAAAAGCTGGTTTTATTAACACGTAAAGAAAGTCAAAAACTTGTTCCAAATTACTATATTAAAAATCTGGTACTGAGGATTGCTGACCAGCCCATTACCAGCTTTCCAAATCCCTACCCCTCTCTGGATGGAATAAGTAAAGAAAAAATATCGTACAAACGTGCCGATGGAGTCGACTTAACTGGTGATTTATATTTACCTAAAGGGTATAATAAAGATAAAGACGGCCCATTGCCAACGCTAATATGGGCTTATCCACGCGAATTTAATTCAGCAGCAGATGCGGCACAAATCCGGGGATCCAAAGATAAGTTTACCGCCATCTCCTGGGGTTCTCCGATTTACTGGGTAACCAGAGGATATGCTGTATTGGACAATGCAGAAATGCCAATTGTTGCCAAAGATGGTAAGAAACCAAATGATACCTTCGTCGAGCAATTGAGCTTAAATGCAGAGGCTGCAATAAATAAACTTTCTGATTTAGGAGTAGGTGATAAAAAAAGAATGGCGGTTGGAGGGCATAGCTACGGAGCATTTATGACTGCAAATTTATTAGCGCATACTAATTTATTTGCAGCAGGAATTGCCCGCAGCGGAGCATATAACCGTACATTAACTCCTTTCGGCTTTCAGAATGAAGACCGTACCTACTGGCAGGTTCCTCAGCTTTATTATGAAATGAGTCCATTTAGTTATGCCGATAAAATCAAAACTCCGTTATTATTGATTCATGGCGACTCTGATGACAACACCGGAACATATCCTATCAACAGTGAGCGTTTATTTGCTGCAATTAAGGGGGCAGGCGGAACTGTAAGGTTTGTTTTTTTACCATACGAAGCACATGGATACCGTGGTAAAGAGAACATTCTTCATACCCTTTGGGAACAAGACCAATGGTTGGAGAAATATGTAAAAAATAAAAAATAACGAACATTGCTGCGCAACATAATGCCCCTTGAAGGGGCATTTTTTTTTATTAATGATATCAATTGATTAAAAGAAGATTGGAATAGGTTCCTTTTAAGTACTTTTAAGCCATCATTACTGAACATTGGTTATTATAATTTGTTATTGAGATATGGACTACATCGATTACTATAAAATTCTCGATTTAAAGAAAGATGCAACTACCGACGATATCAAAAAAGCGTATAGAAAGTTAGCCCGTAAACACCACCCCGACCTGAATCCTAACAATGAAGAGGCTAACAAGAAGTTCCAGCAAATCAATGAAGCAAATGAAGTATTAAGCGATCCGGAAAAACGCAAGAAATACGACAAATATGGTAAAGACTGGCAGCGGGCCGACCAGCTGGATGCGCAGGAACAACAGGGCAGACAATATCGTACAGGCGGTAGCGGATATACAGGAAATGACTATTCAGGGGGATTTGGAGGTGAAGACTTTTCAGATTTCTTTTCATCAATGTTTGGTGGAACAAGAGGACGAAGTAGTAAAAACTCACCATTTAAAGGACAGGATTTAAATGCCGACTTACAGCTTAATATTCTGGATGCCTATAAAACGCACAAACAAACCTTAACGGTAAATGGCAAACAGGTTCGGATTACGATCCCAGCAGGCGTTGAAAATGGCCAAAAGATTAAATTACCAGGTTATGGAGCCGCAGGAGTAAACAATGGTCCTCCAGGAGATTTATATATCAAATTTAATATTACTGATCACCCCAGGTTCAAAAGAAAAGGAAACGACATTTATATTTTAGAGGAAATTGATCTTTACACAGCTATTTTGGGTGGTGAAAAGATTGTTGAAACCTTGAATGGAAAAGTTAAACTTAAAATCCCGGAGGGTACTCAACCTGACACCAACCTAAGACTTAAGGGGAAGGGATTTCCTGTTTATAAGAAAGACAATGTATTTGGCGACCTGTATATAAAATGGCAGATCAAAATACCTACTGATCTTAACGCTGAGCAGAAAGAATTAATTGAAAAACTTTCTAAAATGTAAGTACCATGGAAACCCACTTCATTGCAATTGACGAAATATGCGCACATCACCATATCGAAATTAAATACATTGAATCACTGGAGGATTTTGGATTGATCCAAACTATTGTTGTGAAGAAAGTTGCCTGTTTAGCATCATCTGAGCTTTCTAAACTTGAACATTATCTTCGTTTGACCAATGATTTAGGTATTAATATGGAAGGCCTACATGCGATATCGCACCTGTTAGATCAAATTGGCCATGTGGAAAATGAAATGAATGCGCTTAGGAACGAATTAAACTATTATAAGCAGATGTACAGGTTAGATTAAACAATCGTTTGTGCAATAATTTAGGCAATTACTTAACCTCAATACACAATTAATTAAAGATTTGTTTCTTAAATTGGCGTTCTAATTTCTAAAATATGAGCGATTTGTCTTCAAAATTCATCGAAAAAATAAAATCATCCTATGCCCCTACAGGCTCATCTATTTATTTAGGTGCCGGAATTTTGGAAGGGCAGGTTTACAGTGATGCTGAAGTAAACCTCTCGTTGAAAATGATGAACAGACATGGCTTAATTGCCGGTGCAACAGGAACTGGAAAAACCAGAACCTTACAGTTACTTGCTGAACAACTTTCTGATGCTGGTGTTCCCGTTTTCATGCTTGATGTTAAGGGTGATTTATCAGGGCTGCATCAGGCTGGCGCCGTAAATCCAAAAATTGAAGAGAGATCTCAACAACTGAACAAATCCTTCAATGCATCGGGATTTCCAGTGGAAATTTATTCTTTATCAGGTAAAAACGGGGTACAAATGCGTGCTACTGTTCTTGAATTTGGACCGACTCTCTTATCAAAGATTTTAGATTTAAACGATACCCAGGCTGGTGTAATGACGGTTATATTTAAGTATGCTGATGACAATAAATTGCCTGTTATCGACTTAAATGATCTAAAAAAACTATTATCATACTTATCAGACGGTGCAGGTGCAAAAGAAATCAAAGAAAGCTACGGAGCCATTTCAAGTGCGACATCAGGAACAATGCTTAGAAAAATTGTTGCAATAGAACAGCAAGGCTTAGGTGGAATGTTTGGCGAGAAATCATTTGATGTTGAGGATTTGTTTGAAAGAATTGATGGAAAAGGAACAATCAGTTTACTAAATATTGCAGATGTGCAAAATCAACCCGTTTTGTATTCAACATTTTTACTGAGCCTTTTGGCCGAATTATTTAATACAATGCCCGAGGTTGGTGATTTGGATAAACCGAAATTTGTTTTCTTTTTTGATGAAGCACATCTTTTATTTAAAAATTCTTCGAAAGCGTTTCTTGAGCAGATTGAAACCATAATCAGGTTAATAAGGTCGAAGGGAATCGGGGTATTCTTTTGCACGCAGGCGCCGACAGATGTACCTGAAAGCGTTCTGGGCCAGCTTGGAAACCGAATTCAACATGCTTTAAGAGCTTTTACGCCAAATGACGTTGACGCACTGAAAAAAACAGTAAATACTTATCCAAATTCTGAGTTTTATGAGATTGATAAAGTATTAACCTCATTAGGAACTGGTCAGGCTTTGATCACAGTACTCAATGAGAAAGGGATCCCCACAGAAGTTTCTGCTACCATGCTGACGCCTCCGCGTGCAGTAATGGGGCCTTTAACTGTAGATGAATTTGATCAATTGGTTCACGCGAGCCCCCGATTCGCAAAATATAAAGATACGCTCGATCCTGAAAGTGCCTATGATATTCTCACGAAGAGAATAAATGAGCAGACCCTTGAAGCCGAACAACAAAAAGCCCAGATTGAAACTCAAAAACAAGAACAACAAGCGAGTAAAGAAAAAGGAGGGAAAAGCCTGATCGAAGAAGTGATGGGTGCTACAATTACCCGTCAGATCGGGAAAGAGATTGTTAGAGGCATTTTTGGCATGCTCACAGGTAAAAAAACCAGAACAAAAAGTGGCGGTGGCCTGTTTGGATTGTAAACGTGTTTTGCAATTTCAATAGTGCAAAATACCTATACGATAATTAATTCTTAAAATACTATTTTCGCAATATGAATGTAAGGTGATAAATGTTTATCATCAGCATTGTCATCTTTACAAGTAAATTAACAGTAAATGAAACCAACTTTATTGATTTTGGCTGCAGGAATGGCCAGCCGTTATGGAAGCATGAAACAGATTGATGGCTTCGGCCCTAACGGAGAAACCATTATCGACTACTCAATATACGATGCAATTAATGCCGGCTTTGGCAAAGTTGTATTTATCATCAAGGAAGAATTTGTAGATAATTTTAAATCTATATTCGAACCCAAACTTAATGGCAGAATTGAAACGGAATACGTTTTTCAAAACTTTGATTTGAAGCAATTCGGAATTGATCAGGAGATTTATCGTGAGAAACCCTGGGGAACTGCACATGCCATTCTATCTGGAAGAAATGTGATTAAAGAGCCTTTTTGCGTAATCAATGCGGATGACTATTATGGTTACGATGCATTTAAAAAAATGGTTGACTTTTTAACCACCGAAGTTTCAGATAGCAATTATTCAATTATAGGGTATCAGATTGGAAAAACGCTATCTGAATTTGGAGCTGTTTCTCGTGGAGTATGTAAAGTAGATGCGTCAGGCAATCTGGAAGAAATTGTAGAGCGTACAAAAGTTTATCCAAAGGAAGATAAGATTTTTTATGAGGAAGGTGGCGAAGAGTTTCCATTGAGTTTTGAAACACCAGTATCCATGAACTTTTGGGGATTTACACCTTCGGTATTTAAAATTACTGAAAAGCTGTTTTTTGAATTTGCATTGGCAAATCAGGACAAACCGAAAGCTGAATTTTTTATTCCGTTAATTGGCGAAAATTTAGTGCGAACTGGTGAAGCAAGCTTCAAAGTTGTGCCCACATCTAATAAATGGTTTGGTGTAACATATAAAGAAGACAAGCCTTATGTTCAGGATAGTATTGATCAACTGATCAAGAATGGGGCATATCCGGAAAAATTATGGAGCTAAACTTAGACTCTGAAGTTTTAAACGCATACGGATTCAATAATGAGGATCTGAATATTATACAAATAGGTACGGGCTTAATCAACCGTACTTATTTGCTTTCACAAGGTATTTCGGAGAAAAAATACATTCTTCAGAATATTAACACACTCGTTTTTAAAAATCCGCAGGCTATTGCGGATAATCTCAGATTAATAGCGAACTACCTTTTAACGGCGTATCCTGATTATCTTTTTATAAAACCAATTCCTACATTAAATGGGGAGGAAATGTTCTTTTTCCAGAATGAGTACTGGAGAATGTTACCATATGTTCAGGAAACTGTTTCCCTGGATGTATTAACCGAACCCCAACAAGCTTACGAAGCCGCTAAACAATTTGGTAAATTAAGTCGGCTGCTTGACCAGTTTGACGCTTCTAAACTTGAGCCTACAATCGAAGGATTTCACGACCTTGAATTGCGATATGAACAATTTCAAACGGCTTTAAATACAAGCTCAGAGAGTCTAAAACAGCAGGCTCAAAACGAGATTAATGATGCAATTACTCATCGTTATATTCTTGATTATTTCCAGACCTACATTCTTCGTTCTGACTTCCCCGACAGGGTAATGCACCATGATACTAAAATTAGTAATGTACTTTTAAATGCTCAAAATAATGAGGGAGTTTGCGTAATTGATTTGGATACCATAATGCCGGGTAAATTTATATCGGATTTGGGCGACATGATGCGGACATATCTTTGTGCATTCAGTGAAAATGAAACTGATTTAAATAAAATAAAAATCCGTCTGCCATATTTTGAGGCAACAATTGAGGGATATTTATCTGAAATGAAACACATTCTTACTCCAACCGAAAAAGAGTTAATATTATTCTCCGGCAAGTATATTATCTACATGCAGGCCTTACGATTTCTGACTGATTTTTTAAATGGAGATAAATATTATCCTACCACCTATCTGATACAAAACCTGAATCGTGCAAAAAATCAGTTCAGGTTATTGAGTGATCTCACTTCGAGGGAAAAAGAGCTACAGGATATCATCGAAATGCATTTAGATTAACTGAATAAAACATAAACCGAAATGAATATTGAGGTTAAAAGTTTAGTTCGCATTATATTTTTCAAACACAAAGCACATCTTATTTGGTCGAAAAGTGTGACATAACAGATTGCTGTAAACGACAAAAGCGTTTCTGAAACTAATCAGAAACGCTTTTTTATTTATGGTCTTGCAACCGGTAAGCATCAGATGAAAAGATTTATTTCTCTTCTTTCACTTCTTCGAAATCAACATCAGTTACGTTATCGCCGCCACCTTGAGGCTGACCATCAGCTTGTGGTTGTTCGCCACCTTGAGGCTGTCCGCCATCTTTGTACATTTCTTCAGAAGCTACATTCCACGCCGCTTGTAATTCAGCAGAAGCTGCATCAATATCTGCAAAGTTACGTGATAAGTGTGCTGCTTTCAATTTCTCTAAACCAGCTTCTATTGGCGCTTTTTTATCAGCAGATAATTTATCGCCAAACTCTTTTAATTGTTTTTCAGTAGAGAAGATTAAAGCGTCAGCTCCGTTGATTTTATCAGCTTCTTCTTTTTGCTTAGCATCATCCGCAGCATTAGCTTCAGCTTCTTCTTTCATTTTTTTGATCTCAGCATCGGTTAAACCTGAAGATGCTTCGATACGGATTTTTTGCTCTTTGCCAGTTGCTTTATCTTTCGCACTTACGTGTAAGATACCGTTCGCATCAATATCGAAAGATACTTCTACCTGAGGCACACCACGAGGTGCTGGTGGAATACCATCTAAAATGAAACGACCAATTGTACGGTTTTGACCAGCCATTGGGCGCTCACCTTGTAAAATATGGATTTCCACTGATGGCTGGTTATCAGCTGCAGTTGAGAAAGTCTCCGATTTTTTAGTTGGGATAGTTGTGTTTGACTCAATTAATTTAGTCATTACACCACCCATAGTTTCGATACCTAATGATAAAGGTGTAACGTCTAATAACAATACATCTTTCACATCACCAGTTAATACACCACCTTGAATAGCCGCACCAATTGCTACAACCTCATCAGGGTTAACACCTTTACTTGGCTCTTTACCGAAGAAAGCTTTAACAGCGTCCTGAATTGCAGGAATACGGGTTGAACCCCCTACCAAGATAATTTCATCGATATCGCTTGTGCTTAAACCAGCGTTTTTCAAAGCAGATTTACAAGGCTCGATAGTACGTTTAATTAAGCTATCAGCCAATTGCTCAAATTTAGCACGAGATAATGTACGTACCAAGTGTTTAGGGCCACTCGCATCAGCAGTAATGTACGGTAAGTTAATTTCAGTAGAAGTTGTGCTAGATAACTCAATTTTAGCTTTTTCAGCAGCTTCCTTTAAACGTTGTAAAGCCATCGGATCTTTTGCAAGATCCATGCTGTTTTCTGATTTAAACTCTTCTGTTAACCAGTCAATAATAATATGGTCAAAGTCATCACCACCTAAGTGCGTATCACCATCAGTGGATTTCACTTCGAATACACCGTCACCTAATTCTAGAACAGAAACATCATGTGTACCACCACCACAATCAAAAACAACTATTTTCATGTCTTTGTGTGCTTTATCTAAACCATAAGCTAAAGCAGCTGCAGTGGGCTCGTTAATGATACGTTTTACAGATAAACCTGCAATTTCGCCAGCTTCTTTTGTAGCCTGACGCTGTGCGTCGTTAAAGTAAGCAGGCACAGTAATAACTGCTTCGGTAACTTCCTGACCAAGGAAATCTTCAGCAGTTTTTTTCATTTTTTGAAGAATCATTGCAGAAATCTCCTGTGGAGTATATTTTCTGTCATCGATTTCAACGCGAGGTGTATTGTTATCACCTTTAACAACTTTATAAGGTACACGTCCAGCTTCTTTCGCACTTTCGTCGTAGCTGTTACCCATAAAGCGTTTGATCGAATATATCGTTTTTGTTGGGTTGGTAATAGCCTGACGTTTAGCAGGCTCGCCAACTTTACGCTCACCGTTTTCTGCAAAAGCAACAATAGACGGTGTAGTACGTTTACCCTCACTGTTTGCGATAACTACAGGCTCATTGCCCTCCATTACGCTTACGCAAGAGTTTGTTGTTCCTAAGTCTATTCCAATAATCTTTCCCATTGTATTTTTATTTTCTCTTTTTAAAGTATTATAATTTCTACTCCTGTTAAACAATGCTTGTGCCAATTGGTTTTTGGCAGAGAATAAGCTTAAAAGACTGATAAAATGTTAAAAAACAAAGCTCATATTACTGACAGCATGACAGAAAGTGGAATATGTAAACGCTTAAGCTTTAACAGACAATTCGAAAACGATAGTTGGAAACCCGTTGAATCGGGTAAAAAAAGACTTTGTTAAATCAGGGAAGAAAAATACCAATTAATATATAACTAAAGTTTCTATCTTTAAATACCAAACTCAAACCTATGCAACTTGCAGCTCAAATTCTTATCGGAATCATTGCCATTATCCATATTTATATCCTTTGGCTGGAAATGTTTGCATGGACAACGAAAGCACCAAAAGTTTTCAAAACCATACCAAAAGATTTATTTGAGCCAACCAAGACATTGGCTGCAAACCAAGGGCTATATAATGGATTTCTTGCTGGCGGATTAATTTGGTCGCTCTGTATAACCGATCATCACTGGAAATTTTATGTTGCAATATTTTTTCTAACCTGTGTGATTATTGCGGGAATTTATGGTGCAGCGACAGCGAGCAAACGAATACTTTACGTGCAGTCTATTCCCGCATTGGTAGCGCTGATTTTGCTCCATTTGTAATTCAGGGCAAAATCCTGAACATGAGTTTTATTTGTGATTAAAGGTTTCCACTAACTCAAAGGATCACTTTTACAACTCTAATAATCTTTCAAGATGATGATAACCAATTCCGAAGTATGCTTTGCTTGCCTTAATTTTATCTTTAATTTCTTCCTGCCTCCCCTTTTCAGTCTTCGTATTTAAATTTTCTGTCCTTTTAGTACCAACAACGAGCACATTTTTTGGTGTATGTGCATCAGAGATAAACTCAAAAACCTTTGTTTTATAACCAAAATACTCTAAAATTAAAGCCCGGATTCCATCGGTCACCATTTCAGCCTGCCGTTCCAGGAAAATCCCATATTTTGTCAAAAAAGTAACGTCGTTATTCACTTTATTGTGTTCAATTTCCTTTCTGATCTGCTTGTGGCAACAAGGGGCAACAACAATTAACTCGGCATTGGCTTTGATACCTTTAAAAATGGCATCGTCAGTTGCAGTATCACAAGCATGGAGCGCAATTAGTAAGTTGATACCTTCAGCGTTATAATCCTCAATAGTACCCTGAATAAAATCCAGTTTATTAAAAGAAGATTTACTGGCCACATCATTACATAAATCAACCATATCCCTGCGATATTCAACGCCTGTCACCGCCGAATCTAATTTCAAAACTGAATGTAGGTAATCATATAATGCAAAAGTAAGGTAACCTTTCCCCGAGCCCATATCAGCGACCTTTTTTATCGTACCTTCTGGTAACTCTTTGATTAAAGAACTTAGAATCTCAACATAATGATTAATCTGCCTGAACTTGTCCTGTGCATTTTTGAAAACCTTTCCATCTGCATCTGTTATCTTCAAGTCCGTTAAGTAAGATTTAGCATCAGATTTGATCAACCTGGATTTCTCCTTATCATGATCTGTTGCTGGAAGCTCTTTGACAGACGCACTCGTTTCTCTTAAAACAACTTTTCCATTATTCAATTCTTCAATAATTAAATCTCTTCGGGTAGTAAACAAAGTAGCTATCTTAAACCCGTTGGAAATATAGCCGGCAATCAGGTCTATTCCGTCAGTAGCCAGGTAATTCTTTATAATATCTTTGGTTTTGTAACGAAACGTGATGGCTAGCTTTTCTTGATTCTTAATCAAAACCCTCCTCACCAATACCTGTTTTAGTGAATCTTCTGTTCCCTTATAATTTCCCAACGAAATCTTAACAAAGTTCCCGGTTGCTAAGCTATTCTGAAAAGCAGTAATGAATGTTTGAATATGTGTCGAAAAAGCCATACGAAAATTTAAAATACAAAGATAGCCCAAATTCCTTGCAGAAAAACTAAGTTAAAGGATTGTAACAATTGAGCGACTTTTTAAAAAGTACAATATCCTTAAACTGACAAACAATGGCTGTAAACGCCACAGAACTTCAATAGAGGTAATACGATTTAGGAATTACGGAGAATAGATTATCTGTAATAATTCCAAAAACAGTCTTATCTTTTAGATTTAAGAAAAAAAAGATAAATTAGGATAAACAAAACATCACAGCATAATTTCATGAACGATTTCCAGATTAAAAAATCACCTACAGTTTACGATGCCATTGTTGTTGGATCGGGAGCTGGAGGAGGCATGGCAGCGTATGTACTTGCCAACGCAGGTCAGAAAGTTTTAATGTTAGAGGCGGGCCAGTATTTTGACCCAAGATTAGACTCTCATCAATTGAAGTGGCCATGGGAATCCCCTCGCCGTGGCGCAGGAACGGTGCGTCCTTTTGGCGATTTTGATGCCTCTTACGGAGGTTGGGAGCTTGAAGGTGAGCCTTATACTCAAAAAAACAAGACCGAATTTGAATGGTTCCGCTCGCGTATGCTGGGTGGTCGTACCAATCATTGGGGTAGAATCTCACTAAGAATGGGGCCACAGGACTTTAAGCCTACCGATGGATTAACTGATTCATGGCCGATAACTTATGATGATGTTAAGCCTTTCTATGATAAAGTTGACAGAATGATTGGAATTTATGGCTCTGTAGAAGGTATAGAAAGTGAGCCAGATGGAATATTCATGAAACCACCGAAACCAAGATTGAATGAATTGTTTATAAAAAAAGGTGCCGAAAAAGCAGGTGTAAAAGTAATTACAGGCCGCGGAGCAGTGATGACCGAATCGATAAAAGGTAATAACGACCGTGCACCTTGCTTCTATTGTGGTCAATGCGGACGGAGTTGTAAAGTTTATGGCGATTTTTCAGCTTCCTCGTGCCTGGTAATTCCCGCAGTTAAAACCGGTAATTTAACTGTGATTACAGATGCGATGGTTAGAGAAGTAATTACAGATAAAGATGGTACGGCCAAAGGTGTTTCTTATGTAAACCGAAAAGATCTTCAGGAGTATCAGGTAACTGGAAAGTTGGTCATCTTGGGCGCCAGCGCGTGTGAATCTGCCCGGATACTCTTGAATTCGAAATCGTCAGCACATCCTGGCGGCTTGGCGAATAGCAGTGGTGTTGTAGGGAAATATTTACATGATTCTACAGGTGCGGGCGTTTATGGTTTTCTTCCGCAGCTAATGGACCGAAAACGCTATAACGAAGATGGATTGGGAAGTGTTCATATTTATTCGCCATGGTGGCTGGATAATAAAAAGCTTGATTTTCCCCGGGGATACCATATAGAATACGGAGGTGGAATGGGTATGCCATCTTACGGGTTTGGAGGTGGGGTTGCCAAAATAAATGGCTTAGTACCGGATAGAAACGGTAAAACAAAGGAGGCTGGAGGGTACGGAAAGTCATTAAAAGACGACTATCGCCGCTTCTACGGAACAAGTGTAGGCATGGCAGGTCGCGGAACAGCGATTGCAAGGAAGGATAATTATTGTGAAATAGACCCCAATATGGTTGACAAATATGGCATTCCCGTTTTAAGATTTAATTACACATGGGCTAAAGAGGAAATTCTTCAGGCCAAACACATGCAGGAAACCTTTCTTTCCATTATGAAAGAAATGGGTGCTATAGTTACCTCCGAAATTCACGGTGCCGACACTAATTATGGTCTCCTGAATCCAGGCAAGATTATTCACGAAGTTGGAACCATCCGCATGGGCGATGATCCCAAAAAATCTGCCCTGAACAAATACTGCCAGGCACACGACTGTAAAAACCTATTTGTGGTAGATGCCGGACCGTTTGTACAACAGGGAGATAAAAATGCTACCTGGACTATCCTCGCATTATCCATGCGAACTGCAGAATATATTTTAGCTCAAAAGAAAAAACAGAACATTTAACATGAACAGACGAGATTCCATAAAGGCTTTAGGTTTAACCGCCATAAGTACAACTGTACTTGTTGAAGCCTGCAAACAACCTGAAAATACTGCCGACAAACCTATTCCCGAAGAACCGAAAGCAGAAACGGGCAGAGAACAATGGGAAACAGACCGTGATAAAAAACTAAAAGCTGAAAAATATTTCGATGAGCATGAAATGGCAACCATCACCATTCTTGCAGACATTATTATACCTAAAGATGAGATTTCAGGAAGCGCTTCTGATGCGAAGGTTCCGGAATTTATTGAATTTATTGTTAAGGATATTCCTGAGCATAAAGTACCAATGCGGGGCGGACTAAAGTGGCTTGATATTTATTCATTTAACAAATTTGAAAAATCATTTGTCGAAGCTTCAGAAAGCCAGCGCATTTCCATTATAGATGAAATAGCCTATCCGAACAGGGCCAAACCTGAGGTTCAGCCTGGAGTAACTTTTTTTAACAGGATGCGTGATTTAACTGCATCAGGTTTTTACACAACAGAAATTGGGGTAAAAGATATTGGGTATGCAGGAAATGCGCCTAACCAATGGGAAGGTGTTCCTGCTGATGTACTAAAACAATACGGAATGGAGAATATTAAAATATAATAACAAACCATCATTACAGAGTGGCTTTATCAGCTGGCGAAGCAGTCTTAACACAAATAAGATTGCTTTGCCGCCGCTCTTCGCATGATGAATAGAGGAGTGTAAACTACTCCAGAATCAAAATCATACCCTTCCCTTTTTCAACAGGAATAGATTTTCCTTCTGGATAACTTCCTGAAGGCTGAAATTTATCAATATTCGGGGCGGAAATTTTTACCTTCGCAGCATCTAATCCCAGCTTACCCCAATCAATTGTCAGATTAACTTTTGTATCTGCCTCATCCCAACTCGCCAGTGCAACCATTGTTTTATTTTTCTGTTTATATACCGTTGCCAAAACTTTTGGATTATCTGTTTTTACCGGGCAATTATCACTCCAATAGCCTATCATTGCCGAACCTTTAATTCCAAAATCATCCCAGACCTTCCACAATGGCCTGGGGTCACTTTTATCAGACCAACCCAACCGGTTTGTCATACCGTAAATCATTCCGCGCCAGGGGTTGCCATCGTCCTGTAGCATTTCGCCCATCAAGCCAAATGGAATACCGCTTATTTCGGTCAAAAAGAAATCGGGTTTATTTTTTTCATAATCGAAATATTCTCCAAACCACAACCGGTTTAAATATGGAAAATGTTCCATGTAAAGGATGGCACTGTTATTAAAACCGTCGCTTTTATTATATTGATTAGCAGAATGCAGATCAATAATACCTGGGTGATTATTTTGAGTCAGGACACGTTTAATCCGTTTCATGGTAATACGGTCGAATGCTACGTCATCAAGATAAACGCCATCGATAGCAACATTATTAACCAGCCAGTTCATTCCCTCAACGTAATAGTTATGCCAGCGGTTCATGCCACTGTTTATGATCGCAGCATCCTTGATCTCCGGTACAAACCAGGCAGCAATGTAGTTTGAATCCAAATGTTCCTGCAACCAGCTAAAACCGCCACCTTTACCTGGCGAATAAACCTCGGTTCCCAAACTTCTCAAGGCGGGCCATTCATAGGCATGATTGGAAAGCTCGCGAACCGTATTGTAAATCTTAACTTTTAATCCTTTCTGATGTGCTTCATTAACGTACGATTTCATTTTTTTCCATTCAATAAACGGATAGTTTATCCAGGGGTTAACCGGTGTGGCATGATGTATATTTACTACGGTTGCACCAGTTGCTTTAATCGAATCAAGATCGCCGTATTTATGGTAAAAACGGTTATCCCACTGAAAATCGGTATCGAGTAAATGGAATGGGGTAATGAGCAGATTAAAATTATAATACAGCACCTCCCCTTTTTTCATTGTTCTCGCTCCGGTAAAATTATCTGCCAGCATCGAACTTCCTTTTACATTAATCTGAATTCCTCCTTTATTCTCATTACCCCATGATTTAGGTAATACTAAAGGCTTCTGAAGATAAAAATTGGTGTTCAAGGGCCTCACGTAGTTTTCATCCCTTAAGTTGTAATATAGGCCCACATTTACATTTCCTATCCATACAGCATCTTGATTTTTGTGTCCAACATCCCACTTCCACTGTACAGTATCGGGCCTTAATCCGCCTTTTTCACCCAGGCCCATCAAGTAGTTTGTAGAATTCTTATCGAAAGGGATATGGAAATTAATATTAGAAAAGCTAACATCTTTTAGAGCTTCAACTTTAACGCTATAATGAACATAACCATCAAATTCCAGCGATGCTTCAATATTCATCTTCAGGTTTTCTGAAGTATTACCGGCTACCCATTTAACTATTCCATCTTCCTTAGTAGTAATTTGCAGGCCAGCAGTGGTAAATTTCTCCTGTGTTTTAGGAGTGGTATAAAAATGAAAGTGTATCGGCTCGTATAAAATATTATTGGGTTTATCTGTATAATCCGTCATTTCGGAATTGAAATACGTCTGGATTTGTTTTGGAAAACCATCTGCATTAATTTCAAATTTCCTGCCCAGCAGGCAAATTACATTTCCGTTAACTTTTAAAGAAGTATAGGGTGCCACAACGGTATTGGCCTGTGCAAGTGTAGAATTCAGCCACGTTAAACGGGTCTGTTTCTCAGGCGTTCCTATCCCAGCATCTGCCAAAAGGTTATTAGCAACATTTAATTGTATATCGATTATCTTAGCGGCACCATTAGACTTTACCGTGAACTTACCTTTGTAAACTCCGGCAGGCATGTTTTTCGGAATGTTAACCGTAATCCAAAGTGGCTGAACATTTCCCTTATTTACAGTCACAACATTTGTTAAAGGCTTGCTGTCATAACCTGTTCCATTAGTGTTTATACAAGTAATATACTTTGAGGAAATGCTATTGCCTTTGGCAGACCTCAAATCGCCGAAACTAACTTTTACATCTGTTAATTGTTTTAACGCGTAAATGCCTAACTGAAAAGAATAATTTTCACCCCTACTTGCCGAACCTACAAAAACTTTTGACGGCCCCTGATGTATCCAGCGGTAAGGCAAATCCCTCTGCATCTTAACAGGAAACATTCTGTCCTCAGGAAACACCAGAAAGGGCTTATTAGGATACCTGGATACGAGAGCAGCTGTTTCCTTTGCAGTTGCGATAACCTCCATAGGGTAAAAGCTATTGAATGAATCAATTGACTGAATTTCTAAGGGGCTGGCGTTAATTGCAACCTTATCGCTCCCAGACAGTTTGATGTTGTTTGCCTTAAGATATGTACCTTTAGGATAGTTACTTCGCCCTTCGTTCTTATACGGCAGATAGTAAACATAATACTTACCATGATCAGGAGCCTCAAAATAGATATCAGCACTTTCCCTGCTGAAATTTTCAGTTCCTAATACCCTAACGTTTTTTCCTTTTTCATTCTGCACAATCATTCCCTTTAACCCGGGGTGCTCATCACGACGGCGCCAAAGAATTCTAGTATGCGCTACTTTGCCTACCCCCTTGAAAAAGATTACAACGCGGTGGTTACCCAACGAGTCAGGATTCCAGGCACCATTTCCATTGGTATATTTTAAAATCTGGGCGCTAACAGACAGTGAAGAAAAAAAAAGGAAAAGAAGAAAAAGCTTAAATTTCATTGCAATAGTATTTTAAGCTAATTTATAGATACATAGTCGAATTACTGCTATGTAATGAAAAAATGAAGCAAACGTTTGTCTGACTTTTGATTAAACGGAACAGGCCTAAAGCATAGACCCAAAAAAAAAGTCCTGCTCTTTCGAACAGGACCTTTCATTATAAGGTGAATAAATTTATTCTCCTTTTGCTTCTTCAGTAGCTTCCTCAGCAGCAGGTGCTTCAGTTGCAGCTTCTTCGGTAGCTTCAGCTTTAGGAGCAGCAGTTTTGCTTCTTCCACGACGAGTAGTTTTCTTCTCTTCTTTAGCTTCCGATTCTTTACCGTAAACTTCGTTATAATCTACCAATTCGATTAAAGCCATCTCAGCGTTATCACCTAAACGGTTGTTTAATTTAATGATACGAGTGTAACCACCTGGACGATTTGCAACCTTTTCAGCAATTTCACGAAACAAAATTGTTACCACCTCTTTATCTTGTAGATAAGAAAATACAATACGACGTGAGTGGGTAGTATCACTTTTAGATTTAGTGATAATTGGCTCCACATAACTACGTAAAGCTTTCGCTTTAGCTAAAGTAGTAACGATTCTTTTTGCTTTAATAAGTGAAGTAGCCATGTTAGCTAACATTGCTTTTCTGTGGCTGTCGGTTCTGCCTAAGTGATTAACTTTTTTACCGTGTCTCATTGTTCTTTGATTAAGTGCATACCGTCTCTGTCTCAGAGGGAATTATACACTGTTAAAAATTATTTATTTAACGTTTGGCGCTAGGCGCCCAACGTTTATTCTTCGTCTAACTTAAATTTAGACAGGTTCATACCAAATGACAAACCTTTTGATTTTACTAATTCCTGAATCTCTGTTAAAGATTTTTTACCGAAGTTTCTGAATTTTAACATATCAGCCACATCATAAGAAACTAAATCAGCTAAAGTACGGATGTCAGCAGCTTTTAAGCAGTTTAATGCCCTAACTGAAAGATCCATATCCACTAATTCAGTTTTAAGGATTTTACGCATGTGTAAAATTTCCTCGTCAACTTCTTTAGTTTCTTCTTTTGCCTGCGACTCTAATACTAAATTCTCATCCGAGAATAGCATAAAGTGCTGGATAAGAATCTTAGCTGCCTCTTTTAACGCTTCCTCTGGGTGGATAGAACCATCAGTTGAAATGTCTAATACCAATTTCTCATAATCCGTTTTTTGTTCAACACGGAAATTTTCAATGGTATATTTCACGTTTTTCATTGGTGTGTAGATCGAATCGATAGCGATTACACCTACCACAGCATCAGCAACTTTATTTTCTTCAGCAGGAACATAACCACGACCTTTATTGATCGTTAATTCAACTTCCAAAGTAACAGATTTATCCATATTGCAAATAACATGCTCAGGGTTTAAAACTGTAAAGTTGTTAGAGAATTTAGTAATATCACCGGCTTTAAACTGATCCTGACCGTTTACAATGATGAAAACTTTCTCAGCATCACCAGAATCACCAGTTTTCTTAAAACGCACTTGTTTTAAGTTCAAAATGATATCAGTTAAATCTTCCACAACACCTTTTATGGTAGAAAATTCGTGAGAAACGCCTGAAAAACGAATAGTAGTAATAGCATAACCTTCTAATGAAGAAAGTAAAATTCTTCTTAAGGCATTACCAATTGTTACACCGAAACCGGGCTCTAAAGGACGAAATTCAAATGTGCCATCGAAATCAGTTGATTTCTGCATGATCACTTTGTCTGGTTTCTGAAATGCTAAAATTGCCATTTATATTTTTTTAAATTCGTTATTGAATATATAGTAACAAGAAAAAAGTTAATTACCCTTTCGAGGTAATTAACTATCTTATTTATTACTTTGAGTATAACTCGATGATTAAGTTTTCCTTAATGTTTTCAGGAATCTCGTCGCGCTGAGGATAAGTTAAGAACTTACCAGTTAACTCGCTAGCATTCCATTCTAACCAGGCAAACTTATTGATTGTTCTGCCTGCAACAGAGTTACTAATTGATTCTAAAGATTTAGATTTTTCACGAACCGCCACAACATCACCTGCTTTTAACTGGTATGAAGGGATATTTACAACTTCGCCATTCACAGTAACGTGTTTATGGCTAACTAACTGGCGTGCACCAGAACGGGTTGTTGCAATACCTAAACGGTAAACTGTATTATCTAAACGTGCTTCTAACAATTGAAGTAAGTTATCACCTGTGATACCAGCACGTGAAGAAGCTTTTTTAAACAAGTTACTGAACTGCTTTTCTAATACACCATAAGTATATTTTACTTTTTGTTTCTCCATTAACTGGATTGCATACTCAGATTGTTTTCCTCTTCTTTTAGACACACCGTGTTGTCCAGGAGGATAATTTTTTCTGTCTAATACCTTATCAGGACCGAAGATTGGTTCTCTGAATTTACGGGCAATTTTTGATTTGGGGCCTGTATATCTTGCCATTTTTTTCTGTTTTTAAAGTATCATCCAACCTGTAGCTGGAGATTCTTAGCTTTAAAATTAATTAAACTCTTCTCTTTTTAGGAGGACGACATCCGTTGTGAGGAAGCGGCGTAATATCTTTGATAGATGTTACTTCGATACCTGCTACTTGCAAAGTTCTGATTGCAGATTCACGACCTGAACCAGGACCTTTTACAAAAACCTCAACTTTACGTAAACCTAAGTCAAACGCAACTTTACCGCAATCTGAAGCTGCTTGACCAGCTGCATACGGCGTGTTCTTTTTAGAACCTTTAAAGCCCATTTTACCAGCAGACGACCATGAAATAGTCTGTCCGTTGTTATTGGTTAATGTAACGATGATGTTGTTGAAAGTAGCATTGATATGCGCCTGACCGACAGGCTCAATTACAACGATACGTTTTTTTGTTACTTTTTTACTCTTAGCCATTTTATCTTTTAGATTTTAGATATGAGACTTGAGATATGAGACTTTCTCTATCCCGATACTCAGTATCCTACTTTTTCTCTTTTATTCCAGATTTGAGCAGATGATAAAGACATGGTTCCCACATCTTGAATCTCACATCTCATATCTATCAATTATTACTTAGTAGCTTTTTTCTTGTTAGCAACTGTTTTTCTCTTACCCTTACGAGTACGTGAGTTATTTTTAGTACGCTGACCACGAGAAGGTAAACCTTTTCTGTGACGTAAACCACGGTAACAACCAATATCCATTAAACGCTTGATGTTTAACTGAACCTCTGATCTTAAAGCACCTTCTACTTTAATTTCATCATTGATCATTGTACGGATTGCTGATAACTCATCATCAGACCAGTCCTGTACTTTTTTGTTTAGATCGATACCTGCAGTAGTTAAAATACGTTGTGCAGTAGTTCTACCAATACCATAGATATAAGTTAAACCAATCTCTCCTCTTTTGTTTCTTGGTAAATCAATACCTGAAATCCTTGCCATATTTCTTTATTTTTTTAAGTAATTCCGAACGGCGGGCCACCGTTGTACGGTACATTACAATATTTTTTAATTACCCCTGACGTTGCTTATACTTAGGATTTTTCTTGTTGATAACGTAAAGTTTACCTTTACGGCGAATAATCTTACAATCAGCGCTACGTTTTTTAATTGATGATCTAACTTTCATTTTATTTGTATCTATAAGTGATGCGTCCCTTTGTTAAATCATAAGGAGACATCTCTAGTTTTACTTTGTCACCAGGAAGAATTTTGATGTAGTGCATCCGCATCTTTCCTGAAATGTGGGCAATAATCTCGTGTCCGTTCTCAAGTTCTACCCGGAACATCGCATTTGATAATGCTTCCCTTATTACTCCGTCTTGTTCAATTGAGGCTTGTTTAGCCATATTTTATTGATTGTTACTTAATTAGCTGCTTCTAAACAGGGTTGCAAAATTAAATAAAAATTTTTAATTATTTATTTATTTTGTTGTAAAACTTCTTCTATGATAGAAAAGGTTGATAAAACATCTGCTTTACCCTTTTTAACAGCAACAGTATGTTCAAAATGTGCTGATGGTTTATTATCATTCGTAGTTACCGTCCACCCATCTTTATGGAACTTAACACCTGCAACCCCTGCATTAATCATGGGCTCTATCGCGATAACCATTCCTTCTTCAAGTTTTGGTCCAGCGCCACGTTTGCCATAATTGGGAACCTCGGGTTTCTCATGAAGGTTAATACCTACACCATGCCCAACAAGCTCTCTTACAACAGAAAAACCGTTAAGCTCAGCAAATTGTTGAACGGCAAAACCGATATCTCCAACACGCATGCCAGCAACAGCTTTTTCTATTCCCAGATCAAGACAGCGCCTTGTTACTTCTAAAAGCTTTTGTTTTTCAGCATCAATTTCCCCGATAGCAAATGTATATGCAGAATCACCGAAATAGTTATTCTTAACTACACCACAATCAACAGAAACCAAATCACCATCTTGTATCACATAACCACTTGGAAACCCATGAACAACTTGTTCATTCGGGGATATGCAAAGAGAGTTTGGAAAACCATTGTAATTTAGAAATGCAGGGATCGCCCCATGATCATTAATGAATTCGTAAGCCAGCTTGTCCAGTGTTAAAGTAGTCATGCCTGCCTTTATTACTTTTGCCACTTCAGCTAAAGTTTTTGAAACAAGCATGGAACTTTCTCTTATTAATTCAATCTCGTCAAGAGACTTGTAATAAATTTTGGACATCATTTAAGTTTTGAATGCGTCAATTGAGAGAGAGTAGCTATCTAATGGCTTCTATCGCCCGATTTATCATCCAACATAATTATTGCCACTATAGTGCAGCATTGCTGCTTGCAGCAGGAACGCCGGTTCTGCCAGTAACTCTACCAGTCTTCATTAAGCCATCGTAGTGACGCATTAAAAGATAACTTTCAATTTGCTGTAAAGTATCTAATACCACACCAACCAAAATCAACAATGAAGTACCACCAAAGAAATGTGCAAATTCTTGTTTAATACCAAATTTAACTGCCAAAGAAGGTAAAATAGCAATAATTGCTAAAAAAACCGCTCCTGGAAAGGTAATTTTAGAGATTACATCATCAATAAAACTTGATGTTGCAAAACCCGGTTTAACGCCTGGAATAAAACCGCCGTTCTTCTTCATATCATCACTCATTTGAGTTGGATTTACTGTAATAGCAGTATAAAAGAAAGTAAACGCGATAATTAAAAATGCAAACGTTAAGCTATAGGCCAACGAAGTTGTATTACTAAACTGAATTAACCATGAACCTTGCAATGATGGAACAAATTGCATTAAAGCACCAGGGATAAACATCAAGGCCTGTGCGAAGATGATCGGCATAACACCGGCAGCATTTACCTTTAAAGGGATATACTGACGAACACCACCGAACTGACGGTTACCAACAATTTTCTTTGCATACTGCACAGGTACTTTACGTACACCCTGAACAATTAAAATGGTAAACATTACAACTGCAAATAATGCAACGATTTCCAGCACTAACGCTACCGGACCTCCACCTTCACTGGCAGAACCAACACGGGCGCTAAACTCCTGAGAAATAGCAACTGGTAAACGGGCGATAATACCAACCATAATGATTAGTGAAGTACCGTTTCCAATACCTTTATCGGTAATCTTTTCACCTAACCACATCACAAATAAGGTACCTGCCGTTAATACAAACGTAGATAAAACTAAAAATAACGTGTTTGGTAACAAAATTGCCTCTGCCGGAACTTGCGTTTTAACGTAACCTACAGATTGAACGATTGTGATCGCTACCGTTAGGTAACGGGTAATCTGGTTCATTTTCTTTCTACCACTTTCGCCCTCTTTCTGCATTTTTTGAAAAGAAGGAACAGCAATACCCAATAGTTGCACCACAATAGATGCAGAGATATAAGGCATTACGCCTAATGCTAGGATAGACACACGAGAGAACGAACCACCGGCAAACATATCCAGTAAGCCTAATAGTCCTGATTTTTCGTTAGCGCCTAAAGCAGTCGGATCTACACCTGGTAAAACCACGTGAGATACAAAACGGTATACCAAAAGAATTAAGAGCGTAAATAAAATACGCTCTTTTAATTCTTGAATTTTCCAGATATTACTTAAAGTAGTAAATAGCTTCTTCATTTAATAATTACAATTTTACAATGGAACCACCTGCAGCTTCGATAGCTTTTTGTGCGGTTGCAGAAAATGCATGTGCAGTAACGTCTAATTTTGCTTTAACTTCACCACGACCTAAAATTTTAACCAGGTCGTTTTTCGAAGCTAAACCATGTGCTTGTAACGCTGCGAAATCGATAGTTGTTAAGTTATGTTTCTCAGCTAATTCCTGAAGTACATCTAAATTTACACCTACGTATTCAGTACGGTTAATCGGTTTGAAACCAACTTTAGGCACACGACGTTGTAAAGGCATTTGACCACCTTCAAAACCGATTTTGGTTGAGTGACCAGAACGAGAACCCGCACCTTTGTGACCACGGGTTGAAGTACCACCACGACCAGAACCTGTACCACGACCAATTCTTTTGCTGTTTTTTGTAGAACCTTTTGCAGGTTTTAAAGTATTTAAATTCATTTTTTTGAATTTGTGTTGCCCTTCGCTTTCACTAAACAGGTACAACGATTAAACATATATAAAGCTAGTACAGGTTTATCCCGAACTAGCTTTAAAATTTTATTAAATTGCTTCGATAGCTACCAAATGATTCACTTTGCGAACCATACCGATAATCTGTGGTGTAGCTTCAACCTCAACACTTTGGTTCATTTTAGATAAACCCAAAGCCTGAACGGTTCTTTTTTGGCGCTCGCTTCTGTCGATAACGCTTTTTACTTGTGTTATTTTGATCTTAGCCATGATATTATCCGTTAAAAACTTTGTTTAAATCAATACCACGAGTTTGAGCTACTGTATAAGCATCACGCATTTTAGTTAATGCATCAACAGTTGCTTTTACCACGTTGTGCGGGTTTGATGAGCCTTTAGACTTTGCCAATACGTTATGAACCCCAGCACTTTCTAATACAGCACGCATCGCACCACCAGCAATTACTCCGGTACCTACTGCAGCTGGTTTGATTAATACAAAACCACCTGAGAACTTACCAATTTGTTCGTGAGGAACGGTACCATTTAAGATTGGAACTTTAACCAAATTCTTTTTGGCATCATCCACACCTTTAGCGATTGCTTCAGTTACCTCTTTCGCCTTACCTAAACCGAAACCAACAACACCGTTCTCATCACCCACAACAACAATTGCTGAGAAGCTGAAAGTACGACCACCTTTGGTTACTTTGGCAACACGTTGTATACTAACCAAACGATCCTTTAATTCGATATCGGTGGTTTTTACTCTTTTTATATTAATAGTTGACATCTTACTTTTTCTTCAGATTAAAATACTAAACCAGCTTCGCGGGCACCCTCTGCCAACGATTTTACACGACCGTGGTATAAATAGCCATTTCTATCGAAAACAACTTGTTTAACACCAGCTGCAATTGCTTTTTCGGCAACTAATTTACCTACTGCAATTGATTGGTCGCTTTTGCTTCCAGTACCTGCAAAATCTTTAGATAATGATGATGCTGAAACTATTGTTTGACCGGTTACATCGTTAATTACCTGCGCATAAATTCCTTTATTGCTTCTAAATACAGATAACCTTGGACGCTCTTCCGAACCGGTAAGTCTTTTTCTGATCCCTTTTTTAATACGATCTCTTCTTGATAATTTTTTACCTGCCATGATTACTATTTTTTAGATGCTGATTTACCTGCTTTTCTTCTTAACACTTCACCTACAAACTTGATACCTTTACCTTTGTAAGGCTCTGGTGCACGTAATGAACGGATTTTCGCTGCTACCTGACCAATCAATTGTTTGTCGATACTTTCTAAAATAATTTTAGGAGTCTGACCTTTTTCTGATTGAGTAGTAACGGTGATTTCCGCTGGTAATTGAAATACATAGTGGTGAGAATAACCCAAAACTAAATCTAATGTATTACCTGTGTTTGTAGCACGGTAACCTACACCTACTAATTCCTGAGTTAATTTGTAACCTTCTGTAACACCAACAACCATATTGTTAAGCAATGAACGATATAAACCGTGTAAGGCTTTGTGTTTCTTTTGTTCTGATGGACGTTGAACTGACAAAATTCCATCTTCCTGACTAACAGTGATATCTGAATCTACTGTTTGAGTTAATTCTCCTTTAGGACCTTTTACAGTTACTACGTTATCATTTGATACGGTAATTGTAACACCTGCTGGGATTGTAATTGGGGCTTTTCCTATTCTTGACATTGTGCTGTTCTCCTAAATATTAATAAACGTGACACAATACCTCACCACCAATATTTAATTTGGCTGCTTCTTTATCAGTCATTACACCTTTAGAAGTAGATAAGATTGCGATACCTAAACCGTTTAATACTCTTGGCATATTTTCAACACCAGCATAGTTTCTCAAACCTGGTTTACTTACTCGCACTAAAGTACGAATAGCAGGAACTTTAGTAATCGGATTATATTTCAAAGCGATTTTAATAGTGCCCTGAACTGTGTTATCTTCAAACTTGTAGTTCGCGATGTAACCTTTATCGAAAAGAACTTTTGTAATTTCTTTTTTAAGGTTTGATGCAGGAATTTCTACAACACGGTGGTTGGCCTTAATGGCATTCCTTACTCTTGTTAAATAATCTGCTATTGGATCTGTATTCATTATTTATTGTTTTTGATAGTGGTTTCCTTCTGCTACCCAGCTGTGGGACCTGCTATCGGTTAAAATTCTTTTTTAGCGTACATAGACATAAGTATCAAGTATCAGGAAACCAATTGGTCTTGATACTTGATACTCTGTACTAGTTACTTTATATTACCAAGATGCTTTTTTAACACCTGGAATTTTACCGTCTAGTGCCATTTGGCGGAATGTTACCCTTGAAATACCAAAGGTACGCATATAACCACGTGGACGACCAGTTAATTTACAACGGTTGTGCAAACGTACCGGAGATGAGTTTTTAGGTAATTTATCTAAACCCTCGAAATCTCCTGCAGCCTTTAAAGCTGCACGTTTTTCAGCGTATCTAGCCACCAATTTTTGGCGCTTAACTTCGCGTGCTTTTACACCTTCTTTTGCCATTATTCTGCAGTTTTTTGATTTTTAAATGGTAAGCCGAATTGTTTCAATAACTCAAGCGCCTCAACATCAGATTTTGCCGAAGTTACGAAAGTTATATCCATCCCTAAAATTTTATTGATTTTATCGATATTAATCTCAGGGAAAATGATTTGCTCAGTAACACCTAAAGTGTAGTTACCTTTTCCGTCAAATCCTTTATCATTGATACCTTTGAAATCACGAATACGTGGCAAAGCTACTGAAATTAAACGATCTAAGAACTCATACATGTTATTATCACGTAATGTTACACGTACACCTACAGGCATACCTTTACGTAATTTAAAGTTTGAGATATCTTTTTTAGACTGTGCCGGAACCGCTTGCTGACCAGTGATGGTAGTCAACTCAACGATAGTGGTATCCATAATCTTTTTGTCAGTAACAGAAAAACGACCAACACCCTGATTGATACAGATTTTCTCCAACTTTGGAACCTGCATTACAGTTTTGTACTGAAATTTTTCTTTCAATGCATTTACAACTTCTTCTTTGTATTTGCTTTTTAATCTTGGTGTAGTAGCCATTATTTAATTTCCTCCCCTGAAATTTTAGCCACTCTAACTATTTTACCATCAGCGTTTAGTTTACGACCAACGCGTGTAGCTTTACCAGATTTTGGATCAACCAACATCAGGTTAGAAATGTGAAGAGCAGCCTCTTTTTTAATAATACCACCGTTCGGATTTGCAGCATTTGGTTTAGTATGTTTAGATACTAAGTTAATGCCTTCTACAATGGCTCTGTTTTTATCTATTTGTACTGAAAGTACTTTTCCTTGTTGACCTTTTGAATCGCCAGCAATTACTTTAACTAAATCTCCAGTGCGGATTTTAAGTTTTGGTGTATTTACTTTGTTTCCCATTTTATAATACCTCCGGTGCTAATGATACAATTTTCATGAATTGTTTTTCACGTAGTTCTCTCGCAACCGGGCCAAAGATACGTGTACCTCTTGGCTCATCCTGTGCGTTCAATAATACAGCAGCATTATCGTCAAAACGGATATAAGAACCATCTTTACGACGGATTTCTTTTTTTGTTCTTACAACAACTGCTTTAGAAACTGTACCTTTTTTAATGTTACCTGACGGTAAAGCGCTTTTCACGGTAACAACTACTTTATCTCCAATTGAAGCATAACGTTTGCCGGTTCCACCTAGCACGCGAATTACCAATACTTCTTTTGCGCCGCTGTTATCAGCAACGTTTAATCTTGATTCCTGTTGTACCATCTTATTTAGCTCTTTCTAAAATTTGTACCAATCTCCAGTTCTTGTTTTTACTCAAAGGACGAGTTTCCATAATCAATACCGTATCACCGATACCACACTCATTTTTCTCGTCGTGAGCCATAAATTTGGTAGTTTTCTTCACGAACTTACCATAAATTGGGTGTTTTACTTTACGCTCAACGCTCACCACAACAGATTTATCCATCTTGTTGCTTACCACTAACCCAGTTCTTGTTTTTCTTAATTGTCTTTCCATGTCGACTATCAAATTATTTAGTTTCAGTAGCTACTTCAGTGTTTTTCACTTGAGTCAACTGCGTGTTTAAACGGGCTATGTCTTTCCTTACTTTTGCAATGCGCGAAGGATTTTCGATAGCTGAAATAGTGTGAGCGAACTTTAATTTTGACAAGTTCTCTGTTTCTTCCGCAATCTTAGCTACTAATTCTTCTTTTGAAAGCCCTGTGATTTCTGAATTTTTCATTTTTCTTTTCTTTTACGTTGAGTGTAGCGGTTATAATAAACAAGTATTTACAACATTCACCTCAACACTTTACTATGCTTCTACGTAATCCCTACGTACTACGAATTTGGTTTGGATTGGTAATTTCTGAGCTGCTAAACGTAATGCTTCTTTAGCAACTTCTAAAGGCACACCTTCAGCTTCGAAAATTACACGTCCAGGTCTAACAACTGCTACCCAGTATTCAGGAGCACCTTTACCTTTACCCATACGTACCTCAGCAGGTTTTTTAGTTACCGGTTTGTCCGGGAAAATTCTGATCCATACCTGACCTTCACGTTTCATGAAACGTGTTACGGCGATACGGGCAGCCTCTATCTGGCGACTTGTAATCCAAGTAGCTTCTAAAGATTTGATACCGAAAGATCCGAATGCTAATTCAGCTCCACGAGAAGCTAAACCTTTCATTCTGCCTTTTTGCATCTTCCTGAACTTCGTTCTTTTTGGCTGTAACATTTTATTTTGTTCTAATCGTTAAACGATGTTAATAAATCAATTATTTACGAGGACCTCTGTTAGCGCCTGCGCCACCACCTCTGTTTGGACCACCCTGGCCAGGACCACGACCGCCGCCTTGGTTTCCACCACGTCTGTCGTTACCACCGCCACGGTTATCTCTTCCGCCACCGCGGTTATCTCTTCCACCGAATGCTGGTTTATCTGATGCGCCTTTTGGACCGTTGTTTGTTGAACCAATGTTTGGAGACAAATCACGTTTTCCATAAACCTCACCTTTACAGATCCATACTTTAACGCCGATTTTACCATAAGTGGTTAAAGCTTCAGCTAAAGCATAGTCGATATCAGCACGGAATGTATGCAAAGGCACTCTTCCTTCTTTGTACTGCTCAGTACGTGCCATTTCAGCACCACCTAAACGACCAGAAGTCATGATTTTGATACCTTCAGCACCCATACGCATGGTCGATGCGATAGAAGATTTCATTGCTCTACGGAATGAGATCCTTGCTTCTAATTGTTTAGCAACACCTTCTGCAACTAATTGTGCATCAAGTTCAGGGCGTTTAATTTCAAAGATGTTAATTTGAATTTCCTTTTTAGTCAGTTTCTTTAACTCTTCTTTGATTTTATCTACCTCAGCACCTGCTTTACCGATTACAATACCTGGACGTGCTGTGTGAATTGTTACGGTGATACGTTTTAACGTACGCTCGATAACAACTTTAGCAACACCACCTTTAGCGATACGGGCAGAAAGGTATTTTCTTATTTTCTCATCTTCAACTAATTTATCGGAGTAGTTGTTGCCACCGAACCAGTTAGAATCCCATCCTTTGATAATTCCTAACCTGGCACCTATTGGATTTGCTTTTTGTCCCATTTCCTAATTAGTTTTGAGTTGTTTCTGTTATTTTACTATCTACAATCAGCGTAACGTGGTTAGAACGCTTACGAATTCTATATCCACGACCTTGAGGTGCCGGACGTAAACGTTTAAGTTGACGACCACCATCTACCATAATTGTTTTAACAAATAACTCGCTTCCATCAGAAGTTTTGCCATTTTTTGCTTCCCAGTTGTTAATTGCAGATAATAATAATTTCTCAACCCTTATCGCTGCTTCTTTGTTGGTAAACTTTAAAACACTTAATGCTTTTTCTACACGTTCACCTCTGATAAGATCTACAACCAAACGCATCTTACGCGGTGAGGTTGGACAATTGTTTAATTTTGCTATTGCTTCCATTGTCTAATTATTTTTTCTTTTCAGCGTGTCCTCTGAATGTTCTGGTTGGAGCAAATTCTCCCAACTTGTGACCAACCATGTTTTCTGTAACGTACACAGGGATGAACTTATTTCCATTGTGTACTGCAAATGTATGATTCACAAAATCTGGTGATATCATTGATCTGCGAGACCAAGTTTTGATTACAGACTTTTTGCCTGAATCATTCATAGAGTTTACTTTTTTCTCTACGTTATGGTCAATATAAGGTCCTTTTTTTATCGAACGAGCCATTATTTCTTCCTTCTCTCTATGATGTAACGATTAGAATATTTTTTAAGTTCTCTGGTTTTAAAGCCTTTAGCTAAAACACCATTTCTTGAACGTGGGTGACCACCTGATGATCTACCTTCACCACCACCCATTGGGTGATCTACTGGGTTCATCGCTACCGGTCTGGTTCTCGGACGACGGCCCAACCAACGCTTACGACCTGCTTTACCTAATACTTCGTTAGCGTGATCTGAGTTAGATACAGCACCGATAGTAGCAAGACAAGTAGTCAGGATTAAACGGGTTTCGCCTGAAGGCATTTTCAAAGTAGCATATTTACCATCGCGGGCAGCTAATTGTGCGTAAGCACCTGCACTACGAGCCAATTGTGCTCCTTTTCCAGGGTGAATCTCCACGTTGTGGATAATTGAACCTAATGGAATGTTCGATAATTTTAAAGTGTTACCTACTTCAGGTGCAGCTTTATCGCCCGATAGAATTACCGAACCAACTTGCAAACCTTCTGGAGCAATGATATAACGCTTCTCGCCATCAGCATAGTGTAATAATGCGATGCGGGCAGTACGGTTTGGATCGTATTCAACAGTAGCTACTGTTGCAGGAATATCGAATTTATCGCGTTTGAAGTCGATTAAACGATACGATTTTTTATGACCACCACCCATGTAGCGCATAGTCATTTTACCTGTATTGTTACGTCCACCAGACTTTTTTGATGATACAACCAATGATTTTTCGGGCTTGGTTGCTGTAATCTCCGTAAAACTAGCACCAACTCTGAAGCGGGTACCTGGAGTAACTGGTTTAAATTTTCTTAAGCCCATAGTTATAATTAATTATTAAATTAAAGAGTTGCGTAATAATCTATTGTTTCGCCGTCTTTTAACGTTACGATTGCTTTTTTGAATTTCGGGCTACGGCCTGAAACAAAACCTGCTTTAGTGTAACGAGATTTCGCTTTTCCATCAACAACCATTGTGTTAACTGCAACAATGGTTACACCGTACAATTTCTCAATAGCCGCTTTAATCTGGATTTTGTTAGCCTTGTGATTAACAGCGAATGTGAAACGGTTAGATTTCTCAGTTAAAGCTGAAGCTTTTTCGGTTAATATTGGTTTTTTTAAAATTTCCATATTACTTGGCAAATGCCTCCTCCAAAGTTTTAACAGAATCTGCAGTTAACACAAGTACACCAGCATTTAATACATCATAAGTATTTAAATCTGCTGCCGAGATTACTTTGGTTTTCTGAACGTTTCTGCTTGATAAATAGATATTATTATTTTGTGCAGGTAAAACCAACAAAGTTTTTTGAGTACCTACGTTTAACGCAGCCAATAAACTTGTATAGTTTTTAGTTTTAGCAGTATCGAAGTTGAAATCTTCTAAAACCACCACACTGTTATCTTTTGCTTTATAAGCTAGAGCAGATTTACGTGCTAATGATTTTAATTTCTTGTTCAATTTAAAGCTATAATCACGTGGCTGAGGACCAAAAACACGACCACCACCGTTAAACAACGGAGATTTAATGCTTCCGGCACGTGCACCACCTGTACCTTTTTGTTTGTATAGTTTACGGGTAGAACCAGCAATCTCATTACGTTGTTTAGATTTGTGAGTACCCTGACGTTGATTAGCCAAATACTGTTTTACATCTAAATAAATCGCGTGGTCGTTAGGCTCGATACCAAATACCGATTCAGGAAGTTGCACCTTGGCACCTGTTTCTTTACCTGAAATGTTTAATACTTTAACTTCCATTTGATTACTTGTCTAAGATTACGTAAGAACCTTTAGCTCCTGGAACGGAACCACTAACTACTAATAAGTTTTGATCAGCATAAACTTTCAAAATTTGTAAATTCTGAATTTTTACTCTGTCTCCACCTGTTCTTCCAGCCATGCGCATTCCTTTGAATACACGTGAAGGGAATGATGACGCACCCAGTGAACCTGGCGCACGTAAACGGTTGTGCTGACCGTGAGTCTGCATACCAACACCACTAAATCCGTGGCGTTTCACAACACCTTGAAAACCTTTACCTTTAGAGGTACCTACAACATCAACAAAATCACCTTCTGCGAATGCATCAACAGTTACTACATCACCTAAATTAAGTGAAGCTGTAAATGAATCAAATTCTACCAGTTTGCGTTTTGGAGTTGTGTTCGCTTTAGCGAAATGGCCTTTTAACGGTTGAGTTGTGTTTTTCTCTTTAGCCTCATCGTATCCTAACTGGATAGATGAATAACCGTCTTTTTCTTCGGTTTTTACCTGTGTAACTACACAAGGCCCAGCTTCGATTACAGTACAAGGAATGTTTCTTCCTTCTGCATCGAAAATACTGGTCATTCCTACTTTTTTTCCAATAATTCCTGACATTTTATCTTTTCTTTTTAACACCCATCGAAGCAGTAGGGCTTCGTTCAAGGTGGTTGTTCAATCCCCCGAAAGGGACGGCAAAGATAGACAAGAATTATTAATTTTCAAATAGTTAGCGAAATATTTTTTCAAATAAATTGCTGATATGATGGAGTTTAAGATTAATTAACAGATTAATGTGCCAATCCACCACCTAAACTTATGGTTATGATGGTTAAAATGATAAACCCGATAAGCACATACAGGTAGTCTTTCTCTATAAAAAAGCTAATAATGGCAAAGATAATTCGAGCTATCGGTGTGAAAATCAGCATCAATATACCAAACTGAATGATGGCATCCCCCTCCAGGGAAGGAATTCCTTTAACTATTTTAATAATAGAAGAAAACTTCGCAAGCTCAGGCTTAAATACCCTATAATCGGTAACTGAGCCTTTCTTGTGAAATAGAAAAATAAAACCTCCAACCAGCACAATGGTCATGGATATCACTACTCCGGCACGAAGCATGATACCTAAAATGACCTGAATATCTTTATCACCTGAATTTTTATTGTGCCTCATCAATTATAATCCGCTAATTCCTTTATAAATCATTTGCAGAGCAAGAAAGGTAACCACCACCGCAAAAACAATTTTAAGTTTACCGGTCTTAACTTTTAGCAACAGCTTTGAGCCCAAAGTAGCCCCGGTTAGTACACCGATACAAACAGGCATGGCAATACCCGGATCAATTTGTCCTCTGTGCAGATATACGACTGCACTGGCAGCTGCTGTTACGCCCATCATAAAATTGCTGGTTGTGGTAGATACCTTGAAAGGGAGGCGCATGATATTATCCATTGCAATAACCTTTAATGCTCCGCTCCCAATCCCCAATAACCCGGATAGTGTTCCTGCAAGTAACATCATCGAAAAGCCCGCAGGTATATGTTTTACCGCATATTCATGCATAATCCCTTTATCCGGATAAGTTCCATTGAGATTGAAGAAATTTGCCCACCTGTCGCTTCTGTCCAGTGTACTGTGATCTGTTTTTTTCCTGAGGGCCATAATTGCCGAGAAGATAAGTATGCAACCAAAAATGATGGCGATGTAGCTTGCATTCAGATAAACTGCTACAATTGCACCGCAAACTGCGCCAACAGTAGTTGCAATTTCAAGAAACATCCCTATTCTGATATTCGTAATTCCCTCTTTAACATATGCTGCTGCCGATCCGGATGAGGTAGCGATTACCGAGACAATTGATGCTCCTATTGCGTAGTGTATATCGACACCCAAAACAAGGGTAAGTAAGGGAATAATAATAACCCCGCCTCCCAAACCGGTAAGAGAACCCACTAAACCGGCTAGCAGAGAGCCTAACAAAACGATAAGGGTAAACAGCAACACCGACATACGGGCAAATATAAGATACGTGTTTGGGGTAAACGAACGATTATCTGAATAAAATCACGTACGTATATGAGGCTTATCTATTTCCCTAACCTTTTGATCATTTCGGCACTTAAATCCCTTCCGTCATTTAAACGATTGGCAAAGAAAGACTTTGCTGCTTCGAAATGAGCCTTGTAACCATTCAAATCTCCATAACCTATAATCGATGCCCACTCATGAACTGCAGTATGAAATTCCAAATCATCCCCTCTGATAGATTTATCATAAAGTGCAGTGGTTATCGACTCTTCAAGCATAGATTCATTTTTAAAAAGATATTCTGCAATGCCTAATCTCAATTTAAAAGGCGGAGTTTGACAAATCATGTTATCATATGGATTAACCCCCATTTTATACCATGCATAAACCATGCTCAATAAACTGAGATGAGAATTTGGTTTGAGCTTATGATTGGCGTCAGACAGGCTAAATTCTTTCATGATGTTATCATCAAGTAATAGCAGCTGGCGACTTTCGTGAAAAACAAAATCCCTTGCAGCATATATCTTCTCGCGGAACGCAGTTTCATTTTCACAAATCATCAGCTTGAATAACTCTGATTCTGCCTGCGCATAATACTTCACCTGCTTCTGTGCATAAGGATTTAAAATGGCGAGACCGGCATAGATATGCGATTTATAACTAAAAATCCTTAGTGTAGTTAGAATTTTTACATTATCTATTCCCCCGGCGTAAGCAGGATTATCCCAGGGAAAAAACCCGGCATTCTTCCAGGCTGATCCCATACTCTCGAACCCCATGTGCGTAACGGCCTGTGTATCGGCTACAATCTTATCATGCTCCCTATAATCATCCATTTCAATAATATTTGATTTGAGAGACTTGTAAACTTCTAACGCCCTAATGTACACATCATCGGTTGCCCTGTGGCGTACCACTACCAAAGTTTGTCCCTCGGGACTGAAAGCCGGACCATGCAATGAATGACAAGTAACGATCTGTGTATCCTGTGGAAGATGTTTTTCAAATGCAGCAATTTCAGGATGTTTAACAGAAGTTTGCCCGGAAACAATGGCACCAAACTTCGTTGAACGGGCGAAATTGGCCACCACTTCATCAATTTTTTCAGCCTCAACACAATAGATGATAAAGTCTGATTTTCTCGCAACCTCATGTCCATCGATTAATACTTCAATACCTTTTGGTTCCAGTTCATTTTTCAGATCACTAAAACGCAATGGCATGTCTGCCCCACATACACTATAGCCAGCATTTACGAACGAAAGGGCATACAACTTGCCCATGTCGCCTAAACCGATAATTCCTATTTGCATGAGGCAAATGTAATCTATCGTGAATTAATTTATAATAAAAGTTATATAAAAGTGTTAATCTATAGATTATATGAAATCATTTTTATCAATTTGATAATGAATTTACCAAATTAGATTAGTTGAGGATTGGATAAAAATGTAGTTTTACAATTTAACACCTATATTTAAACTATGCAGAAACTTAAACCTACCCTTTTGTTTTTAGGGGCTATGCTGATTTTAAACGTTGCGTTTGGACAAGCTAAGCAAGACACATCGAAAAACACTGACCCTTCTCTAAATGGACAGTATGAATTCATGTTAAGAAAATCGAAAAGTTTATATGGCGCAAGGCTGATCAATCCTACCCGATTATCATCTTTATGGAAAAGTGTGAATGATACTTTGAGAAAAGAACGCAGAGAACTTCAGGTAGCCAGAAAAGAAATTAAAACCCAGACAGATAACATCGCCAGTTTAAAAGGCGAAGTTTCCGGAAAAGAAAATTCACTGGCCAGCGCGAATGCATCCGTAAACGAAATTAGTTTTCTGGGCATTTCATTTAATAAAGGTACCTATAACACCATAGTTTGGGCATTGATCATATTATTAGCCATTGGCCTTGCGGTTGTAATCATTCAGTCAGGAAAATTCAGGAAGGAAGCTACTTACCGGACTCAGCTTTACCAGGAAGTTGCTGACGAGTTTCAGGCCCATAAAGTAAAAGCTAAAGACAAAGAAATGAAACTGGCGCGTGAGCTTCAGGATGAGCGCAATAAATGGGATGATGCCCGTGGAAGATAAAAATTGTTAAGGCCATTAATTTTAAAAAGCTTGTCGGAAAGCCCCAATATCAAACAGGCATACGACAAGCTTTTTTGTATGATAATGCTACTGCGTTTTGAAACTATACTTTAACCCTACCTCAAACTCCCCGTTACTATAGTTTTGCATTTTGGATGTATTGGTGGTATACTGCAGTAACAATGAAAATTGTTTTTGGTAGTTTATCCCAAAACCGCCGGTAAAGCTGTTGGTGCTATGATAAACCCCATTGAACATGATTTTATCTTCCAGAAACTGGAAATTAACACCAGCATCAAAAATTCCATTGTAGTTTTGTACACCGCGATAAACCAACTTAGGTTCTACTGAACTCAATACTTTATCGGTAGTAAATTTATATCCGGCCGCGAAAAAATATATCGACCGGTCTACTACATTTCTGATCACATCTCTTTTAAACAAACGTTTAAGGTTTGGTAAGGCTCCCTGAAGGGTTAAATTGGTGTTTCGATAAGCCATACCGAAGTCGCCATCCAAATAAAGCCTGCGGTCGTTAAAACTATTAAGTACATCGTCACTGAGGTCGCCTTGCGCTTTACTGATGTTTACATTTTCGTTCATTACCCCGGCAGATAAACCAAAGTCGAGGTAGCTGGACTGAGCGCCAAGAGGCAAGTGATAAGCATAACTAACCGTGGCGCGAAATCTGTTAATTACTCCGGCTGTTTCATTATAGATTAATGCGCCTAAACCAACCTTATTGTTAGGCAAGCCATAATCCGCTGTAAGGTATTGCATCCTGGGTGCTCCATCCATTCCAACCCATTGGGCTTTTAAGGCTGCATTTAGGTTAAGGTTATTTTCTAAGCCTGCCATTGCAGGATTCGGCAAAAACTGATTCTGGTAATAGATACTGCCCATCGGATTAAGCTGAGCAATGGCTGATGGTGAAAACAATAACAACATCCCGCCTAAAAATATATTGATCTTTTTCACGTTGTTATTTTTTATATAAAATTGATATAAAACCTTTGATGGTGCCGCCCGCACCCAAATCAAGAAGGTAATAGTAGGTATCTTCAGCTAGCGGGTTTCCATTTACATATCCATCCCAATTGTTCTGGTAACCGGTAGTTACATAAAGTAAGCGCCCACCCCTATCAAAAATACTGAGCCTGGCTGAAGGATAGTTTTCAATTCCCTTCACCACAAAATAATCGTTTTTACCATCACCATTGGGCGTTAGAATATTGTTCATTATTGCTATGTTGGCAGCGGTTTCGATAACTAGGAAAGGTTGAAGAAATCCCTGTGTTAAGCTAACGGAACCAGTTTGAAAGGTTTGCACCAATACCATTTCCCCAACGCTAAAATCGTAAAACTGATTGCTGATTTTAGCAGAACCATTAGCGGCATTTATTGTATATGGTAGGCTTTGCGCCTTCACTTCTGTAGCGAGGCATCCCCATACAAACGGAATAATAAACAAATAACTGATGTTTCTCATATCGTTAGTTTATAGAAATCCACGAAGTCCCATCACTTTGAATCGTTATGGTTTTATTGCCGTTTAAGGTTGTGATATTCGTATCATCATTTAGAGTAACCGGATTGTTAAACGTGATGTTTCCCGATGACAAAGCCTTTACGATAATGTAAATACGCCCTTTGCACGTTGCGGCAGCAGGAAGATTAATATTAACAGCAGCTGCTGTATTTTTTACCCGAACAGTGTAATGACTGTCATCGAGGGTTAATGTACCTGCAGTAGTATACGTTAAAATACTCGCTGAAACAGAGCCATTAATATTTAATGAACTTGTATTGGCGGGGGCATATGATGTGGCGCTTGCGGCTGAAGAGCCATTAATCACAATTGCACCGCCGTTTGTTGTAAAAGTTCCTTGTATTAGCGGATAGGTCGTATTTGAATTGGCAATCACCAATGTATTGTTTGCAGCGGTGAGCGTGTTTCCCGCATTGCTGCCAATAAATACATTTCCACTACCGCTGTTTTTTGAACCGGCAGCATATCCTAACGCGGTATTATTATCGCCATTGCTTGCTTCCAGCGCTATACTACCAATCGCAGTGTTAGCCACACCGGTACCATTTGCCATTAAAGCATGTGTACCAAAAGCGGAATTATTGGAGCCAACAGTATTGATTAACAATGCCTGCGAACCGAAACCACTATTGTTAATTCCACTGAAACTCCTTTGTAAAACCATGTATCCAAACGCGCTGTTCTCGTAGCCCGATATATTTAACGACAGGGCTTCCCGTCCGAATGCGCTATTGTAAAATCCTGAAATATTTGAAGTAAACGTTTTGTAGCCGTAGGAAATATTGTTTTCAGAAGAGTTACCTAATCTGCCGGATTTTTGACCGTTCACCATGAAGTTAATTGCCACGTCATCGGTATTACCCAAAAAATTGTTTGTCTGGTCAACGTTTCCTGTATTACCCCCTAAAGCCCAGGCATTTGCATTAGCGAACAATGTTCTGCTAATCAGCTCTGGTTTTCCTGTAGTTGCGTTTGTGATATACACTTTGTTTGCATCGCTTACACCATTTGTTGTTAATTTAGCCAGCGTAACTGATGCATCAGCTAACTTAGGTGTACTCACAGCAGCATCAGCAATTTGTAGTGTGTTTACTGCTGCATCAGCTATATTCACATTTTTTATTTCCTTGTTACCAATTTTTATCGAAGTAACAGCGGCGTCTGCCAGTTTTGAAGTAATTACAGCATTATCCGCAAGTTTGACTGTGGTTACTGCACCTAAATTGATATCTACAACAACATCTTTCAGTAAAGCAGTTGAACCATTTCCACTAATACTTAAGTCTGTAGATGACAGCGATTTTGCTCCTGCAAGCTGAGCCACATCCAAGGTTACCGGTCGCCATGTGGTTCCATTAAATACAAGAACCTGATTGGCTGATGGAGCAGCAGCGGATAAAGTGATGCCCTGTAAGCTGGCAATAGTTGGATTAGGATAGTTACCTGTTAAATCGCCACCAGCTACACCCGTCGATGGTCCCACCGGACCTGTATCTCCCTTATCACCTTTATCACCCTTCGCACCTGCTGTACCTGGTATACCCTGAGGTCCTGTTGCGCCTATATCACCCTGCGGACCCTGCGCCCCGGTTGCACCTGTAGCGCCGGCAATCCCGGCAACACCTTGTGGACCAACCGGGCCAGTTGCACCAATATCTCCTTTCAAACCTTGCGGACCTGTAGCTCCTGTAGCGCCGGCAACACCAGCAACACCTTGCGGACCAACTGGGCCAGTTGCACCAGTATCGCCCTTTTGCCCTGTTGGGCCGTTCGCTGCGTACAGCGCATAGGGTACACTCAATAACTGAGCGGTTCCGGCTATAGTGAAGTTGGTTCCGTTGTCAGGATCAACTTCAACTTTAATATATTTTAGGCCTGTTCCCCATGTAACTCCTGCTATAGTACCTGTAACTGAAGAAGCGCCAGCGCCACCAATAGCAATAGCATAAAGTCCGACTGTATTTGTGGTAACCGTTCTCACCTCGACATATTGGACAGTTCCGGTCGCCGAGGCATCAAGAATGCTTAAACGGACAGCAATATTTTTATTGACTAAGGGAGTGCCGTTGGCATTTCTGGCAGCACCCTGATAATTGAATTGTTGAGGAGCCTGGGCCCGAACGAACATTGCCAAGCCCATACTTAGCAAAGTAATAAATAAAAGTTTTTTCATGAATAGGGATAAGATCTAAAGTGCTGCAGCCTGATTCATCCTGGCAAGCCACAACTCCCAAATCTAATAATTAGTATATCCCTGCACATTCCTTTTACACGAAAGCGCTAATTTATTATACTATTACAAATTAATTAGTTTAAAATCAGAAACATGCAAAACAATTCATTTCATTAATTTTACACAAAGTGACATTTATCAATAGAATAATTATAAACAATCCAAGCGATAAAGATCCTTCTTAAGTCTCCGATGGAAATGATATTCCTTTAATATTTCTATATAAATCCACGGCGTAAAGGTCTGTCATACCCGATACGAAATCCAACACACTTTGAGTCCTTGCATAGATATCACGCAAGTCAGTATGATACTGTTTAGGAATGAGTTTGACTAACTTTTTATAATAATGCGTATTATTATGAATCAGTGCCGGGACAAATTCTTCGAGCAAACCTGCCATAATTTTATAACCTGCCACTTCTTTCTGAATCACTGAAGAAAAATTATAAATACGCTCGATCGACACTTTCTCTATGGCCTTCCAGGCTGCATGGTAGGGTTCGGGAATTAGATCCGTAAGGCTGTTGTTCAGATCACCTTTTAATAAACTTTCCTGTTCCCTATAAAAAATACCAGCACAAATGTTAGTGAGGGTGTTTATTGCTTTGGCCCTAAGTAAACCAACCTTTGCATCATCATCTTCATAATCATTTTTTAACCTGTCTTCAATTGTATTTGAATTAGCAAAAGGCAGAAGATAATTTTTAACTTCTTCAAAAGATAAAATTTTTAAGCGATGTGCATCTTCAAGGTCTATAATGCTGTAGCAAATATCATCAGCAGCCTCTACTAAATAAACTAAGGGATGTCGTTTATAGATCAAATATTCATGCTCTTCCCTATCGATATGAAGCTCTTCAGCTATTTTCTTAAACGTCTCTTCTTCCGACTGAAAAAAGCCATATTTTTTACGATGTAAAATACCCTTTTGCTTACCAGCAATTGATGCGCAGGGATATTTCGCTATCGAGGCTAATGTAGAGTATGTGAGGGCATAAGCATCATTTCCTTTGCCTTTGAGAGGGTGAGTCAGTATCCGGATTGCATTTGCATTCCCTTCAAAATTAATCAGGTCGTGCCATTGCGATTCTGTCATATCGTGCTGGTACGCTTTTCCATCACCATCAGTAAAATAACGTGAAATAGCGGCTTCACCCGAGTGTCCGAACGCAGGGTTGCCCAAATCATGGGCCAATGCCGCTGCTGCCACAATATTGCCAACTTCACTTATTAAAGGAACTGATAGAATGAGCGCAGGGTCTTTTTCTTCGACTGTGTTTAAAAAAATATTTGCCATAGAACGTGCAACACTTGCCACTTCCAGACTATGTGTTAACCGGTTGTGCACAAATACACTTCCCGGCAATGGGAACACCTGGGTTTTATTTTGCAAACGCCTGAAAGGAGAAGAAAAAATCAGGCGGTCGTAATCTCGTTGAAAATCAGACCTTGCCCTGTCGCGGTCACCTGTCCAACTTTCCTGACCAAACCTCTTATTTGAAAGCAAATATTTCCACTCCATTTGTATATCACTGTATTAAATCTGCTGCCAAGTTAAGCAAAAGCGATAAAAATGCAGGACAATTATTTATGGATACCATGAGGTATTTTGGTACTGAACCCGATATTAATCAGAAACCATTTCATAACTATACTGTTATAAATAAAAAAAGCTACTATGAAAACGAGTGTATATAATAAAGATGAGCATTTAGAGGGCTATGTAAACAACGGAAAAAGGGATGAGGCAAAATCTGATGTTCAAAAGGCTTATGAAACCGGAAATGATTCTGATGAAGTGAACTCTTTTGGTAAAGATCCAAGTCAGCTCATTGAAGGTAATAAAGCTGCACGGGATGGTTATGACAACTCTGGAACCCAGGGAAAAGACTCATTAAGCGATGACGCATACAATAGTGAAGACCAACATCCTACTGTTGAAAGTGCCGAAAGTCACACTGGAAGTTCAAGTGATGATTTTAAAAATCCGACAACCAAAATAAATGAGCAAGATGAAAATCATGCGCTTGATACGGGAATTTAAGTAGATAAGCCAATATAAGGTTCTTCAATCTGACCTCCAATAATACCCGCGCGCATGATTTGTAATGAATAAGATAACTGTCCTGACAGACATGATCATTTGACATAAATCAATAAATATATCGGCACGAGTTGAGTGATTTGCAATTTATTTTTCGATTTTTGTGATCAAATCAGAATACGCGACAAAAAATTAACCACAGTTCATCATAACTAAACGATTTGAGGGCATTCGCTACTCACTTAAAAAACAGGTTGTGGAATTCTGATCCATTTCCATCTACCGGAAATTCATTACTCGTTAAACAGGTAATGTTGATTACCGACATTACCTGTTTAATATATTAAAGACTTTTACCCCCAATACCACGATTTTCATCTCTGCTTCGATTGGCAATATCTTCATCCTGACTGAGGTTTTTATTTTTTAGGTGTTGATTAACATTATCCTCAGCTTTTTCTGATGGATCGGTTTCAGGCTCATCTTTGCGTTTAACTTCAGGTAACTTATGTCCATAAGTAGCCTCTCCATTATCCCATTCTATTCCATCATTTGTATGTTGCTCATTAACATTATCCTTATTCATATCAGTATTTTTTCAGTGCTATCTGTTTACTAAACAGTAAATTGATTAAAAATGTTTCTAATATTATTCGGAAGGATACCAAAGGAATAACAAAAATAAGGGAGAAATAATACATTTCTAACTAGATTCCTTTCTCCTGATCCACGCCATTGGTACTATCTACATTTTCCTTGCTTGAGCCATTATCATCCCTTTTTCGGGGTGGATTTTCCATTCTGCTTTCTTCAAGTTCCGAGAAATCGCTTCCTTTCTGGTTTGCTACCTCCCCATGTGATGAAGGTTTTTTGTTTTCTTCCTTCTCATTATCGGCAAAATCCTGTCCTTTCACTGGTAAATTTTCGTTATCTGTCATACCAATCAAACGCCGGAAAAGGTTTTTTGTTTCTAAAATTAAGGCACAAAAAAAGTCCCGGCTTTCACCAGGACTTTTCAATTCATTTAAATCAAGTTACACTTTGATTTCAACTTCAACACCGCTAGGTAATTCAAGTTTCATTAAAGCATCAACTGTTTTAGAGTTAGAGCTATAGATATCTAATAGGCGTTTGTAAGCGCACAATTGAAACTGCTCTCTGGCTTTTTTGTTTACGTGTGGAGAACGCAATACAGTAAAGATTTTTTTCTCTGTAGGAAGTGGAATTGGTCCACTTACAACTGCACCCGTAGGCTTAACAGTTTTTACGATTTTCTCAGCAGATTTATCTACCAAGTTGTAATCGTAAGATTTTAATTTAATTCTGATTCTTTGGCTCATCTTATTTTTAATTGTGATTCCCTGTTAGAGCTATTAACAACAGGAACCGGATTTATCTTTAAAAAGGTTGATGGTTTAAGGTGTAAGGCTTGGGGTTTAAAACCTTTAACCTCACGCCTTTTACCTTATACCTGAATTAGTCTTCTGACTTAATTCTACCTTTTGATTTAGCAATTACTTCGTCCTGAACGTTTTTAGGCGCTGGCTCGTAGTGATCAAATTCCATTGTAGAAGTTGCACGACCTGAAGTAATGGTACGTAACTGAGTTACATAACCGAACATTTCGGAAAGTGGAACCAATGCTTTGATTACCTGAGATCCGTTACGTGTATCCATACCTTGTAACTGACCACGACGGCGGTTCATGTCACCGATAACATCACCCATGTTTTCTTCAGGGGTTAAGATTTCGATTTTCATAATTGGCTCCATCAATGCAGGTTTACATTTAGGTAAAGCTTCACGGTATGCCATACGGCCTGCAAGCTCGAATGATAAAGCATCTGAATCGACTGCGTGGAATGAACCATCAATCAAACGTACTTTCATATCAGGAAGTGGATAACCAGCTAATACACCGTTGGACATTGCAGATGCAAAACCTTTCTCAACTGAAGGGATGAATTCACGAGGAATTGAACCACCTACAATTTCGTTTACGAATTGCAAACCGCCTTTTTCAAAATCGGCATCAATTGGAGAAACCACAACTTTGATATCAGCGAATTTACCACGACCACCAGATTGTTTTTTATAAACCTCACGGTGTTCAGTTGTACCGAATATTGCTTCTTTATAAGCCACTTGTGGTGCACCCTGGTTAACTTCAACTTTAAACTCACGTTTTAAACGGTCGATCAGGATATCTAAGTGAAGCTCACCCATACCAGAGATTACAGTTTGACCAGTTTCCTGATCTGTTTGCACTCTGAACGTAGGATCTTCTTCAGCTAATTTAGATAATCCCATACCTAATTTATCAACATCAGCTTGAGTTTTAGGCTCAATAGCCAATCCGATAACCGGCTCAGGGAAGTTCATAGACTCAAGAACGATTGGGTTTTTCTCTTCACAAAGAGTATCACCAGTTTTGATATCTTTAAATCCTACTACCGCAGCAATATCACCAGCAGCCACATTAGGCACAGGATTTTGCTTGTTAGCATGCATCTGGAAAATACGTGAAATACGCTCTTTACTTTCTGAACGTGTGTTATAAACGTAAGAACCAGCTTCTAAGTTACCCGAGTAAACACGGATAAAACATAAACGGCCTACAAATGGGTCAGTTGCAATTTTAAATGCTAATGCCGCAAATGGCTCATTGATACTTGGTTTTAATAACACTTCAGCACCTGTCTCTGGATTTGTACCTGTTACGCCTTCTGAATCAAGAGGCGAAGGCAATAATTCCATCACATAATCCAACATGGTTTGAACACCTTTGTTTTTGAAAGATGAACCACATACCATAGGAACGATTTTAGCATCTAAAACAGCTGCACGTAAAGCATCTAAAATTTCACGCTCAGTAATTGAGTTTGGATCTTCAAAGAATTTCTCCATTAAAGACTCATCATAATCAGCAACTGATTCTAGTAATTTTTCTCTCCACTCAGCAACCTCATCTAACATATCTTCAGGGATTGGCACTTCGGTAAAGGTCATACCTTTATCGTGCTCATTCCAAACGATACCACGGTTGTTAATTAAATCAACTACACCTTTAAATGCATCTTCAGAACCGATAGGTAATTGCAAAGGAACTGCATTGCTACCTAACATATCTTTAACTTGTTTAACAACTTTTAAGAAGTCTGCTCCGGAACGATCCATTTTATTAACGAAACCGATACGGGCAACATTATAGTTGTTAGCCAAACGCCAGTTGGTTTCAGATTGAGGCTCTACACCATCAACTGCAGAAAACAAGAACACTAAACCATCTAATACACGCAAAGAACGGTTTACCTCTACGGTAAAATCAACGTGTCCTGGTGTGTCGATGATGTTCATGTGGTAAGCCTGACCTCTGTATTTCCACTCAACCGTAGTTGCAGCAGAAGTGATCGTGATACCACGCTCTTGCTCTTGTGCCATCCAGTCCATTGTTGCTGCACCTTCGTGCACTTCACCAATTTTATGACTTACACCAGCATAATAAAGGATACGCTCAGTTGTTGTAGTTTTACCTGCATCAATGTGAGCAGCGATTCCGATATTTCTTGTAAATTTTAAATCTCTTGCCATGTTATTTTTTTGATTTTTCTGATCTTAAATGATTACACCGATTATGTAAAAACAAATCGGTGCAATTTATCTAATCAGTATAATCTTCTAATTAAATCTGTGTAATCTTACTAATCTGTTAATCCTAAGACTAGAATCTGAAGTGAGAGAACGCTTTGTTAGCCTCAGCCATTTTGTGCGTATCTTCTTTCTTCTTAACAGCAGCACCTTCACCTTTAGCAGCAGCTACAATTTCACCAGCTAATTTCTCTTTCATGGTTTTTTCACCACGACGACGAGCGTATAAAATTAACCATTTCATACCTAGAGCTGTTTTACGCTCTGGTCTAACCTCAGTTGGAACCTGGAAGTTAGCACCACCAACACGGCGAGATTTAACCTCTACAGCTGGCATAATGTTAGTTAAAGCACGTTTGAAGATTTCTAATCCGTTTTCACCAGCTTTTTTTTCAGCGATTTCAACAGCATCATAAAAAATTGCGTAAGCGATAGATTTTTTTCCATCGTACATCATATTGTTTACAAAACGGGTTACCTGAACATCGTTAAATTTAGGATCAGGAAGGATAATTCTCTTTTTTGGTTTTGACTTTCTCATTTCTTATTTCCTCCCGATTATTTTTTCTTTCCTTTTGCAGGTGCAGCAGCAACTTGACCTGGTTTAGGACGTTTAGTACCATATTTCGAACGACGTTGGTTACGACCAGCAACGCCTGATGTATCTAATGCACCACGGATGATGTGGTAACGTACACCTGGTAAATCTTTAACACGACCACCACGAATCAAAACGATTGAGTGTTCTTGTAAGTTGTGACCTTCTCCAGGAATGTAAGCATTCACCTCTTTACCGTTCGTTAAACGAACACGGGCTACTTTACGCATTGCTGAGTTTGGTTTTTTAGGGGTAGTGGTGTACACACGTGTACATACACCTCTTCGCTGTGGACAGCTGTCCAACGCTGGAGACTTACTCTTGAACTCCAGTGCTACTCTACCTTTTCTAACTAATTGTTGAATAGTTGGCATTGTGCTTTTTTATGTTTTTTATTAAAAATTTACCGCTCCCCCGGCTTCCTTTCAGATAGCCTATAAAACGGACTGCAAAAGTAGAACAATTCTTTTTATAAATCAAGGGGTTAGGAGAAAAATTTTGGAGCAGGTCGTTTTAAGATAAATCATGTGCAGTAATTTTCCATATTCATGGCTCCAGGATGACTTTTTGCAGTTATGCCATTTTAAAAAAGTCCTCTCGCGGCGGGTTTAAGGGGGTTTTACCAATAAAAAGGGGGTTTAAATGCGTTTCTAATGGGTTTTCCATGCATTTACCCAAACATGATGCAAGGAATGTGCAAAGAAAGTGCAGGGAAAACCCAAGCGAGTGCCCTGCGACGGTACTACTACGATACTACGAATCTACCGGATAGACCGAACTGAATTTAGTGGTTTTCTGAAGTATTAATCTAACTGGAAATTTACGAATGAAAAGTATCTAAGAACAAATCCTCTACCTTTTTCCTGGCCCAGGGCATTCTGCGTAAAAATTTAAGACTTGATTTTATAGTCGGGTTACTGTTGAAACAATCTATCCGGATCAGGCTTCCCAGTTTTTCCCATCCATAATGAACATGTAAATCGGTAACGATCTTTTCCAGTGTAATTCCGTGAAGTGGATTGTTTTTCTGCTGCTCGGCCATGGTGCAAAGTTAAATTAAACTGGTTGGAATTTGATTACAAACAATAAAAAACCGCAGATTGCCAGACTTTGATTAAATCTGATCATCTGCGGCTAAATTAACATTCTTGTTTCTAGTTTCCTGCTGTCCAGGTATTGTTATCCGGATTTGAGTCAGGCAAAACCTTATTCGGGTCTAAAGTAACTGAAACCACTTCTTCTGTTGTTGGATAGCGCACCAACCAGGTGGTATTTTTCATCCAAACATCTACAGGTATTTTAATGATATCTGTTTTACCACTTTTGGTTTTTACCTGAAGGATAATTGGCATTGGCATTTTCTCCAGATTGGCCACAGTGATGTTGTAACCATTGATGGCATCATTGTTTTTAACCACATCAACTTTAGAAATTGCCTGATCCATTTTCCAGCTGTTTAAGAACCAGCTTCTCCAGAACCATGCTAAATCCTCTCCGGCACCGTTTTCCATTGAGCGGAAGAAGTCGAACGGGGTTGGGTGTTTAAATGCCCAGTTTTTGATATACTGGCGGAATGCATAATCAAAACGATCTTCACCCAAAATCTGGTCTCTTAGAAGATCTAGCCCCCATCCTGGTTTGCTGTAAAGATTAACGCCAATATTTCTCTCAATCATTCCATCAGGCATTTGCATAATATTTTCGTAAACCGGGTTACCAATTACTGATTTACCGATTCGGTTCATATCAGCAGGACGTTCAGCATATTCCCCTTTATTGAAGTTTTTAGATGATATACCGTTAATGAAAGTATTAAAACCTTCATCCATCCAACCGTATTTTCTTTCATTAGATCCAACAATCATCGGGAACCAGGTATGGCCAAACTCATGATCGATAACTCCCCATGCACTGCCATTTTTCGCTTTCCATCCACAAAATACGATACCCGGATATTCCATCCCTCCAATATTTGTGGCCACATTCACTGCCATAGGATATGGATACTCGAACCATTTAGTGGAATAATGTTCGATCGTTGATTTTACATATTCTACGCCACGGCCATAACCATCAGCACCATTACTTTCTACTGGTTGGGCCGACACTGCAAGCGATTTTTTACCACTTGGCAAATTGATACGTGCAGCATCCAAAACAAAGGATTTTGATGAAGCCCAGGCTGCATCACGGGCATTTAATATTTTAAATTTCCAGGTCAGTTTATCTTTTGAGGGTCGGGAAGACGGGTCAGTTACTTCGCTTTCTGTTCTGATATGCACAGTGGCATCGCTTGCTTTTGCAGCATTCCAGCGCTGCAGTTGCGTGGCAGTGAAAACCTCCTGTGGATTCAATAATTCGCCGGAGCCCATCACGATATGACTCGCCGGAGCGGTGATGGCAAAATTGATATCGCCATATTCGCAATAAAACTCTCCTCCGCCCCAATATGGCAAAGTGTTCCAACCTATAACATCATCATAAACACACATCCGCGGAAACCATTGTGCGATAGCGAAGATTTCTCCGTTTTTGGTCGTTAAGTGTCCTGTTCTGTCCGATCCCTCTTTTGGAACGGTATAAGAATAGTCCAGTTTGATAGTTACAACATCGCCATTAGCCGCAAGGGGCTGATCCAGGCGGATTTGCATGCGTGTATCTTCAATTAATGAGGTAAATTTTACTGCTGCAGCTTTCTGTGCAACACTGATTGTACCGATTTTGTATCCGCCATCAAACTTTTCGCCTTGCGCACCGTATCGGCTACGGGCAGGTGTAATCATTTTACCCCGCGAATCTTCCTTAAAAGTATTCTGATCAAGTTGCAGCCATAAGTATGGCAATTTATCAGGACTATTGTTTTTATAGGTAATGGTTACCGTACCTGTCACCAGACTTTTGGTGTCGTCCAGGTTAGCGGTTATATTATAGTCTACTCTGTTTTGCCAGTATTTAGGCCCAGGAGCACCAATAGCAGAACGAAACTCATTGCCATTCTGAGTATAAAACAATGGACCGAACGCTTCTGCGGGATTATAATTTGTTGGAGTTGTTACAGGTTGTGCGGCTTGTTGAGCATTTGCCGAAAAAGCAAATACACAACACGACAAACACAAACCTATGAGGTTAGTAATTTTCATGATAATAATAAGGTTTACAGGCTGTAAATATAAAAAAAACCACATTCAGTAAAGAAATGTGGTTATATTGTTACCTGTTTTAAGGAGTGTGTGATGATTAGTTGGTTTTTAGCTTTGGCAAATCCTGAAGCTTTCTTTGCTCAGGTGTTAGCTTTTGCCACGCAACAAATGCTCTTGAAATATGAAAAGCATAACGATATGGGCGGTCTGCTTTTACAGCCTCTACCGAGGGACGGTAAAGAATCATGAAGTTTTTAAGTTCTGTCCCCTGTAACTTAGTCAAATCGGTAATGGCTTTCTCACTGAAGTTTTCATCAATCTCCTGCTGGTACATTTCCTTTTCCTGCAAATCTGCTTCTTTACGCTGTTCTCTTTTATATTTTCCATAGCCTAAATTAAGGTTCAAGCCCCCTACCTTATCCGTCATTCTTTTACGGTTCAGGTTCCCTCCAGTACTTAACAAAGTATATTTTTCTGCAAGCGGATCTTTAGCATCAGTAATCTGACTGTTCATGCGAACGGCCTCCACGTTTACGTCGGCAAGGTTAGTAGATTTAACTGGTAAATAAATAGTTCTGTTTAAAAGATTGGTGAGGTATAATGTATCAGTGTGATAACCGACAGCAGAGAACTCTATTAAATCACCAACGTTTGCTGCAATCGTATATTTCCCTTCCTTATTGGTAGAAGATGTTTTTTTACTGTTTAAGTTACGAATGGTAACACCCGGCAGGGAAAGTGTTTTTTTTGAATAGTCGAAAACTGTTCCGGTAGTAACGGATTGCGCAAGGGCGCCAAATGGCAATGCCAGTAAAATAAAAACGATCAGCTTATACATATTCAAAAGTAACTTAGTTAAACATCCAATGTTTGCTTTTAACAAACTTTAACAATACAACAACTGGTCTAGACAAGTGTTTTAGCGTATTGGTTTTCGTCAAAAGAAATTAAAATGGCGTAACCATCTTTCTCAATAACCGGACGTTTTATCGCACTGGTATTGTCGATCAGGTATACAATTACCTTATCCTCATTATCAATTGCAGCCTGCTCTTCTTTAGATAACTTTTTCCAGGTAAGCCCCTTTTTGTTTAGAACTGTCTCCCATCCAAAAACCTTGAACCACTCCTTAAGCTTTTCTGCAGTGATGCCTTTCCTTCTAAAATCATGAAATTCAAATTCTATCTGGTGTGATTTTAGCCAGTCGAGTGATTTTTTCACTGTATTGCAGTTAGGAATTCCGTAAACGATCATGTTCGTGGTGTTTGGATTTGTGATTAATTGGATTGTTGCAAAGGTAATAAACTGGTAAGTTCTTACAATTTAAATCATCTGTCACTTTTTTTTGGTCATCCATCACATTTTATGAATATAGTGCCTCTGGCTTGCTAACATTGTATTATCAAATATTTCAGTATGAAACTTAAAGATTTAAACAAAGTAGAGTTTTGGGTATCAGGCATCATTTACCTGTGTTTGTTCATCAGATTGATATCCAATACTGTCGATCAGCACCACAACGAAAACTGGTCGCGCTTTTACGATGAACACATTTCCTATTCCAGCTTTACTAACTATTTTATTCCTGAGGTGGTCATCATAACAGTTTTGTACCTCAACTTTCTGCTGTTAAATTTTTATATCATCCCTTCGGTAATTAAGAAAGAGAAACCGGTATGGCATTACCTTTCCATTGTTTTTCTGATTTGGGTTACAACCATGGCCATCGGCATTTGCCGTACCTATAGTTTGGCCTACGAACTTGTGACCTATAACACCATACAACAAGCCTATAACCATATCTTCTTCAAAAGTTTCTATAATTCCTTTTTGATTGTCATTATCATTACGGTTTACATCCTGATCAAATCGCTTATCATCAGCCTGATTAATTCAGATGATGAGCTTGGCAGTAAGCAAAACAAAGTTAAGGCGGATATTGCTTCCGGCCTGGCCTTCTGGCTAATCGGAATGCTGCTATTATTGATAACTGATGCCCCTTATGAGGTGTGTACCATATGGACGCTGGTGATTTTCAGCGCCATAGGTATAGGCGTCTACTCCCTTTACTACCTGATTCCAAAACTAGCTTTAAGTGGCAAAAAATTCCGTAAATACCTCTTCAGTATATTGCTGGCAAGTTTACTGCTTTCTGTTCCTGTATCGCTGATTGGACTTTTAGTATTCAACGGCCGTGTAGAAGGTGCCCTGATTGTTTTTCTGTTTAATATTCCAACGCAATTACTTTTAAGCGCGCCACTGTGCTGGTATTTGTATAAAAAGAGAATCTCTAACGATGCTGAATTAAACACTTTGAAAACGGAGCTTGGCAAATCGGATGCGAGCCTGAGTTTCCTGCAATCGCAGATCAATCCGCACTTTCTGTTTAATGCCCTAAATACATTATATGGCACTGCATTACAAGAAAATGCCGACCGTACCGGAGAAGGAATACAGAAGCTGGGAGATATGATGCGTTTTATGTTACATGAGAATACCCTTGATAAAATCTCTTTGACACGTGAAGTAGAATACCTGAGCAACTACATTGATTTGCAAAAGCTAAGAACCTCCCGCTCGGCAGACATCAGGATTGAAACACATATTGAAGAGCAGTTTGGCAATTTGCAGATCACTCCGATGCTTTTAATCCCCTTTGTGGAGAATGCCTTTAAGCACGGGATCAGTTTACAGCAACCTTCATACATTAAGATAAGCCTTCAAACCAAAGAAAGCACTTTATATTTTGACGTAAGCAACAGCATATATATTAAAGCGGATAACGATCCGGAAAAGCTGAAAAGTGGCATTGGACTTGAAAATGTAAAAAAACGTTTAGCGATGCTTTATATTGGAAAACACGAACTGATTATCCGTGAAAGCGCCAGTGAGTTTTTTGTACATTTGACATTGCAGCTGGATTAGTATTTTGCTAAGCCGCAGCGCAAAAGATTGAATTTTATTAACTGACGATACAACTATCATGACCGCTATTGCTATAGATGATGAACCGATTGCCCTTGAAATCATTCAATCGCATGCTTCAAAAGTTCCGTTCATTGATTTGAAGCAGGTTTTCACAGATGCTTTTCTGGCGACAACCTATCTGCAGCAAAATAAAGCAGACCTGATATTTCTTGATATTAAAATGCCGGATATCAGTGGTATAGATTTTCTGAAGAGTTTAACCAATGCACCGATGGTTATTTTTACTACGGCTTACACTGAACACGCTGTGCAAAGTTTTGAACTCGATGCTATTGATTATTTGTTAAAACCTTTTTCACTTTCCCGTTTTTTAAAGGCCTGCAATAAAGCCCAGGAGTTATTTGATCTGCGAAATCAGCGGCAGGAAACCTCATTAGGCTATATATTTGTAAAAGATGGTTATGAACAAATCCGGGTTGAATTAAGTGATATACAATATGTGGAAGCCTCTGGAAATTATACCCAAATACAAACCGACAGCAAACTGATTAGCTCGCGCATTACCATTAACGATTTAGCGGAACTGCTTCCGAAAAGCGATTTTATTAGGTGCCACAGGGCATTTATTGTTCCAAAAAAAAAGATCAGCAAATTCGACCGGAATCAGATCTGGATTGGCGAAAAGATTATTCCTATAGGGGCAACTTACCAGAATTTACAATTGATTTGAGCCGTGAATATTGTTTCCAGCTGCAAAATCATGCGTTAGGGGGCTTGGTTTTAAAAATCGACTACCATAAATGTTGCAAGCTGTAAACATTTCTATTTCAAAGATTCAACACTTAGACTTATCTTTGCCGTATGTCAACACAATTAAAAAATCTATCCGACTTCTCGCATACTACAGTTCCAAGTGGTGCTAACTATAAAATTGGAATTATTGTCGCCGAGTGGAATGCTGAAATTACAGGCGCATTATACAACGGTGCCTTGAAAACACTCCTGGAAAATGGCGTAAAAGAAGAGAACATTATCTCTTTACCTGTACCTGGAAGTTTCGAATTAACCGGAGGTGCGGAAATTTTACTGAGCAAAAGAAGCGACATAGATGCGGTTATTTGTTTGGGTTGTGTAATTCAGGGGGATACCAAACATTTTGATTTTATTTGTGATGCTGTGGCTCAAGGCACTACAAATGTGGGGATCAAGTACAGCAAACCTGTAATATTTGGCGTATTGACAACCAATAACCTGGAACAGGCACAAGATCGTGCAGGAGGAAAACATGGCAACAAAGGTGATGAGGCAGCAATTACTGCTATAAAAATGGCCGATTTTTCAGCCAATATTTAAAATTGCTTATTCATAATACTATTTGTATCTTAGCTTATTAAAATATACTTCATCAGATGAAAAAAGTAGCCATATTATTATTGGCGGTGTTCAGCACCATTACCATTTTAGAATCTTGTTCAAACAAGCTTTGCCCTGCTTACGGATCATATCCTGAAGGCAAACGCAGAAGAAACTAATCTAACTATTCTTGCTTTTTCATTTGCAGGTCATTTGCAGAACTTTATTCTTTTGCATTTGTTAAAGCTGTAAAACAATTCATATCATGACCTGGGTAAATTTAACCTCATTAGATCAACTGAATGAGATAAAAGCCGACAGTGGCTATAATCTTATTTTCAAACATAGTACACGCTGCTCCATCAGTATGATGGCGAAAAGAAATTTCGAATTTAGCTGGGATGTTATTCCTGAAGATACAAAGCTCTATTTCCTTGATTTGATCAGTTATCGTGACATTTCCAACGAAGTTGCAAGTCTGTTTCAGGTAACACATCAATCGCCGCAGATTTTACTAATCAAAAACGGTGATTGCGTTCTGGAAGCTTCGCACAGCGACATTTCAGCAGAAGAGGTTGCCGAGGTAATCGCAGCATAATAAAAAAAGCCGAATCATTGATTCGGCTTTTTTGTTGTTGATATCTCGATTTGTGGTGATCAGCATTGGATACTTTCAGCTTATCCTACTTAACCAATCTTTAGTACCGCTGTAGTTCTTTCTCTGGTTTGTTTACAAAGCGCAGCGTCTTTAGCCAGTTCCTTACCGTAGGTTGGAATCATGTCTTTAATTTTAGCCTGCCACTCATCCGTAGCCAGATCTTCTTTGAAACACCTCGCAAGCAGCTCAAGCATAATAGAAACGGCAGTGGATGCACCCGGAGAGGCACCCAATAATGCGGCAATTGAACCATCGGCAGCACTCACCACCTCTGTTCCGAATTCCAGTACACCACCTTTCTTCTCATCTTTTTTGATCACCTGAACGCGCTGCCCTGCATATTCCAGCTCCCAGTCTTTTAATTCTGCAGTTGGGAGATATTCCTTAAGTGCTTCTAAACGATCTTCAGGTGATTGTCTTACCTGATCAATAAGGTATTTGGTCAGATCAAGGTTATGCAAACCGGCCGAAATCATCGGACGAATATTATTAAACTTTATAGATTTAGGCAAATCGAGAAACGATCCGTTTTTCAGGAATTTAGTTGAAAAACCTGCGTAAGGACCAAACAGTAACGCCTGCTTGCCGTTAATCATTCTGGTATCTAAATGTGGTACCGACATTGGTGGAGCACCTACTGCGGCTTTACCATAAACCTTGGCATGGTGCTGTTTAATAATCTCCTCGTTGGTACATTTTAACCATTGTCCACTTACAGGAAATCCCCCGAAGCCTTTGCCTTCCGGTATATCTGATTTCTCTAACAAAGGAAGAGAGCCACCGCCGGCACCAATGAAAACAAATTTGGCTACGCGTTTACGTTTCTCATTAGTAGCTAAATCTTTAACTTTTACAATCCAGTTACCATCTTTATTTTTCTTTAAGTCACGTATTTCGTGATTAAAATAAAGGTTAACATCACTCTGATTTTTCAGATTGTTAAACATATCACGCGTTAATGTGCCGAAGTTTACATCTGTACCCAGATCCATTTTAGTTGCAGCCAGTTTTTCGCCTTTCTTACGTCCATCGATAATAAGTGGCGCCCAGGATTTAACCGTATCTACATCTTCAGTATATTGCATTTCGCTAAAAAGGTCGCAACTTGTAAGTGCATCATAGCGTTTTTTTAGGTAGTCGACATTCTTTTTACCCCATACAAAACTCATATGTGGAATTTTACGAATAAAGTTCTCAGGAATTGAAACCAAACCTTTCTCTACCAGGTAAGCCCAGAACTGCTTGGATACTTCGAAATTCTCAGCGATTTGAATAGCTTTTTTTATTTCGACAGACCCATCCTTTTTCTCTGGCGTGTAATTCAATTCACAAAAAGCAGAGTGCCCTGTACCAGCATTATTCCATGCATCAGAACTTTCAGCTGCTGCTACGTCCAGACGTTCGTAAATTTCGATACTTAAACCGGGTTCTAATTGCTTTAACAAAACTCCAAGTGTTGCGCTCATAATACCAGCGCCAATTAGAATTACATCTGCGTCAGTTTTACCAACTGTCTTTTTCTTTTTAGTCATTTGAATTAAAGGAGTTACATCCCTTAAAAAGGCGTCGCAAAAACGCTTCTTTTTTAGGTGCTTAAAACTATAAAAAAATTGATAAGAAATGAAAAAATAGTCAAATCTATTCTATGATTTTAACAAAGAACAGACCAAAAATTGCAAAACCGTTAAGATGGTTAGCTATTAAATAAAAAATCCCACGCTTGATGCGCAGGATCTTCTTTTTAATTTTTCAGTTTGGCTTTAAAAACCTTTTCCAGCTTTTGCATTTTGGGAAGAATTACTAACCGGCAATAGGGTTCACTACCATTTTTGAGGTAGTAATCCTGATGGTAATTTTCAGCAACGTAAAAGGGCTTTGCCGCTTCTATTGCTGTTACCACCTTCTTACCAAAGGCATTGGTTTTATTTAATTCTGTTTTATATTTCTCCGCCAGGGCTTTTTGCTCTGCATTGTGATAAAAAACAACTGAGCGGTATTGGGTTCCTGAATCTGCACCCTGCCTGTTCGGGGTTGTAGGGTCGTGGCTTTTCCAAAATACCTCCAGCAAATCTTCGTAAGAAATCACCGATGGGTTATAGTTAATTTCAAGAACTTCTGCATGACCGGTGGCTCCTGTACAAACCTCCTCATAGGTTGGATTACTTAATGTACCACCTTCGTACCCCGATTTTACTGAAGTCACCCCTTTCAGTCGCTGAAAGATTGCTTCAGTACACCAGAAACATCCCATACCGAATGTTGCTTTCTCCGTTTTTTTACCCTGAGCATTCGCCTGGCTTAGGGATAAAACGGACAATAATATCAAAATTAGTTTTTTCATGTTGTGTATTTACGTTAATAAAAAGCTTTCCATATGGTTTAGCTTCATCATATATTACGAAAATAAAGTGGTTAAAGTTTCAGACCATTCAATAATGGATTTCGGATGACAAACTCAAATTCAGTTAAATTTCGAATGGATTGTTAATAACTTAAACATAAAGATATCAGCATTTTAATTGTTATTCTACATCCATAATCACACTTATTAACAATTCTTTTTCTAAATTCGTAAGAACATAAAAAACAGAGACATGTCTACACCGTATATTCCTTGTTTGGATTTAGGCTCGTACATCAACGGTACTGAAGAAGAACGCAAAAAATTTTCTGATGAATTAGGCCGCGCCTTCAACGACTCAGGTTTTGTAACGATTACCAATCATGGGTTAAGTCAGGAATTAATTGATAAGCTTTACGAAAATATTAAGGCCGCTTTTTCGCTGCCTGTTGAAATTAAAAGAAAATATGAGAAACCTGAGTTAGCCGGTCAGCGTGGCTATACAAGTGCTGGTAAAGAAACTGCGAAGGGAGCCAAAACACCGGATTTAAAAGAGTTCTGGCAAATCGGACAGGAAGTTACCGACGGTGATCCTGTAAAAAATGAATATCCTGATAATGAAATATTGGAGGAGCTACCTGAATTTAATCCGATAACAGGTGAGATCTATAGAAAGTTACAGGAAAACGGAACTCACTTATTAAGGGCTATTGCAACTTATCTGGAGCTTCCTGTAGATTATTTCGATAAGCATGTTCACAATGGAAACTCGATTTTAAGAGGGATACACTACTTCCCTATTGAAAACCCGGAATTAATTGCTGATGACGCTGTACGCGCAGGTGCCCATGAAGATATTAACCTGATTACCTTACTGATTGGTGCCAGTGCCGATGGACTGGAGGTTTTAACCAGAGGTAATGAGTGGTTGCCGATTAAGGCGCACCATACTGATATTGTGGTAAATGTGGGTGATATGCTGCAACGCTTGACTAATAATAAGCTAAAATCGACTACACACAGGGTAGTGAACCCTCCACGCGAACTGATGAAAACTTCACGTTTTTCGGTTCCGTTTTTCCTCCATCCCCGCAGCAATATGGATTTAACCAGCCTGCCTTCTACTATTGATGCAGAACACCCTAAAGCATATAGCGATATGACTGCAGGTGAATATCTGGATGAAAGACTTAGAGAGATTGGATTGAAGATGTAATTGGCCAAAGATCAGATAACCTCCCTAAAAAAAGCACCGGTTAAACTGCCGGTGCTTTTTTCGTTCATAACGATGCTACTTTCCAGATTCATCGATCGCCTTATTCACCACGTCCTGTATCCTTCCTCGTATTTTCATATTGGATAGTTTATCTGTAACAGTAGGATTAACCCGGTTTGATAAAAATACGTACACCAGTCCACGGGAAGGATCAACCCAAACGCAGGTACCGGTATAGCCTGTATGTCCGTAAGTTTGGGTCGAGGCTAAGTCTGAAGGGTAATGTTTGCTGGTATCCGGATCCCAGCGGTCGAAACCTAAACCACGGCGACTAACATTCGATTGCTTTGAAGTAAACATATCAACAGTCTGCGGCTTAAAGTATTCATGTCCGCCATAAGTTCCCCGGTTAAGCAACATCTGGTAAATAATGGCCAGGTCGTTTGCACTCGCAAATAGACCGGCATGCCCGGATACCCCACCAGCCAGGGCAGCGCCCTGATCGTGTACATAGCCAACCAGCAAGGTTTTTCTAAAATAGGTATCCTGTTCTGTCGGGATAATCTGTTCGGGTTTAAAACGGTTTCGAGGTAAAAACCCGGCCGTTTGCATCCCTAATGGCTTATAAAAATTCTCATATGTATAAACGTTAAGTGGTTCCTCACTGATGTGCTCGACTATATCTTTCATGACATACATACTAATGTCACTGTAAACATATTTTCCTCTCGTCCTAATTGGAGAATTCAGCATTTTTGGCCACATAAAATCCTGAAAAAAGCCTTTTTTGATGAAATAGTTGTCCGCCACCTTCGTAGGGAAAGCTGCCGATGAATCTCTGCTATAATCGCCTGTTTTTACATAGTCGTGAAATGGAATGTAGGGAATAAAACCAGCCTGATGCAACATCACCTCACGCACCTGAATATTGTTCATTGGCGTGGTGCGGGCTTTAGGAATATAGGCTCCGATATTGGTATCTAACTTTAATTTCCCTTCTTCAAACAAGCGCATTACTGAAGGAGTTGTAGCAGTAACCTTGGTTACTGATGCCAGGTCGAAAATATCGGTTACCTTATCAGGCACATTGGTATCATAAGTATGTGTTCCATAAGCTTTATTGAAAATCACTTTGCCATCCTTAGCAACCAACACCACCAACCCCGGAGTAGCTTTCTGTCCAATTGCTTCTGCCGCAATGGCATCGATGCCTTTCAAATCATTTGAGTTCAATCCTGCATCTTCAGGCACAGTATATTTTAATCTCGTTTTTACCGTAACAAAGCCCGATCCAATTGTATAACGTGGAGAAAAAGCAGTGGTAAGTTTATTGCCCGCAGCAATTCCCCCGAAAATATACTGCGGAACGATTGCCGCAGCATCTGTGCTGTTTTGGGCCGTCCATACAATCGGACTTTGCAGTGCGTCGAATGCCCTTAAGGCAATCCCGTTTCCAAATACTGCCAGTATTACTTTTTTTGTTTTGCTAATGCTGTTGATGAAGTTGACATATTTTGCCTGACTGGCATGCTGGTCATCAATGGAAATTAAAATCGTGTTGAAATATTTTAAATCATCTTCCAGATCATTCAGGTTGACACTGTCTTTATAAGAACTGGCAGAAAATGAAGATACCTTATCGTATTTATTGGCCAGGCTATCAAATACCAGGCTGTAAGAAAAGCCAAGACTCACGGATGCTATGTTTTTTTTATCGAGCGACTTCAGCGGTATAATGGAGTCCTGATTATTTAATACAACTGTACTTTGGGTAATTGAATTTGCAACAGAAAGCTTCTTTTCGTTTGTGGAATGCTCCTGGGCGCATGCCATTAAACATAAAACATTAAAAAAACTCGCCGCAGCCAGAATAAACAATCTATTTCGCTTCATATACTTTTTCTCCATTCAGATAGGTTTTTAATACTTTGGTTTTTAAAATATGCTGTGGTGATGATTTTAAAATATCGCGGTCGAGAATCACAAAATCTGCAAACTTGCCCTTTTCCAAACTTCCTTTTTCGTTTTCCTCGAAATTGGCCTTTGCTGCCCAAATGGTCATCCCACGCAATGCCTCTTCAGGGGTCAGGGCATTTTCCATTTGAAAGCCTCCTTTCGGAAAACCTTTTGCATCTTCTCTTACCGTTGCAGCATAAAACGTTAATAATGGATTAATGTTTTCTACCGGAAAATCTGTACCCAAAGGAATCCATCCATTTTGCTTTAATAGTTGTTTATACGCATAGGCGCTTTTGAGGCGTTCAGCCCCCAGGCGCTGGCCAGCCCAATACATATCAGAAGTTGCATGAGTAGGCTGCACTGAAGGTATAACACTCGCTTGACCGAACAGATCAAAATCGTTTGGGTTTACCACCTGAGCGTGCTCAATTCTCCACCTTTTATCATTCTTTCCTTTGAGAATCTTGTTATAGATTTTAAGAATGGTTCTGTTTGCAGAGTCACCAATGGCATGCGTACACATCTGAAAGTTGTTAGCCGCAATTTTCCTGGCAACGTCTTCATAGTGTTTTGGATTACTCAATAAAAAACCGGTTTTCCCTGGCATATCACTGTATTGGTGTAAGAGGCAAGCACCCCGGGATCCTAAGGCACCATCGGCATAAACTTTAAAGGCCCTCACATTTAAACGATCAGTTTTCACAGCTCCCCTGGCGAAAAGATATTTGTAATTATCCTCCTGATCGGAGAGCATCACATATAAACGCATTTTGAGTTTATTTTCCTTCTGCAGTTTCTCAATAAATTCTACGGCGAGATAACCTAAGCCACAATCATCAATTGTGGTCAGGCCTGCTGCGAAACAGTTTTTTTGGGCGTCGGTGAATATCTTTTCTGCAAGCTTTGCATCTGGCGAGGGGATTTTATTTTCGACTAACGTTACTGCATTATCAATCAGCACTCCTGTAAGTTTTCCGTTCATACTAAGCATGTCTCCCCCTGTTAGCTCTTGCTTTCCTCTAATACCTGCATCGTCAAGCGCTTTTTGGTTCGCAATAGCCGCATGACCATCAATGCGGTTAAGAAATACAGGGCGGTTAGGAAAGAGTGACGTGAGCTTTTCATTTGTTGGAAAAGCTTTATCTGCCCAATCGTTCTGATCCCAACCGTTTCCGATCAGCCAACCATCCGGGTGAGTTTTAGCAAAAGCCGATAAACGCTGCAAAATCTCATCCCATGATTTCGTATCACGTAAATCTGCAGCCTGCAAACTTTGTCCGTATCCATAAAAATGGGCATGTGCATCAATAAAACCAGGATACACCGTTTTGCCGGAAACGTCGACTTGTTGTTTAGCGGTATATTTGCTTTTAATATCTTCAGTAGATCCGAGTTCGACAATTTTACCATCGTTTACAGCGAATGCTTCCACTGTTTCAAAGCCACTATTAACAGTATACACCTTTCCATTAAAAACAATGGTATCTACGTCCTGCCGTTTTTTGCAGGAAAAAAGCAGCATGGCCACCATCAAAGCACACAGGGATGTTTTCATCTTTTAAAGATAGAAAAATGGCGTCATTTACATGTTGAGTTTTAAACAAATCCGAATCCTTACGCTTATTTTCCATAATTTAGCGAATTCACTTTGTCTTAATACATGACTGATATAATCCATTTATTGCCTGATGCTGTTGCCAATCAAATTGCTGCCGGAGAAGTTGTTCAACGACCTGCCTCTGCGGTAAAGGAGTTGCTCGAAAACTCCATTGATGCGGGCGCCGACAAAATTCAACTGGTGATAAAAGATGCTGGTAAAGCATTGATTCAGATCGTGGATAATGGGTGCGGAATGAGTGTTACGGATGCCAGGATGTGTTTTGAGCGCCATGCCACATCAAAGGTGAGAAAGGCTGAAGACTTATTTGCTATCCGTACTATGGGCTTCCGCGGCGAAGCTATGGCCTCTATTGCGGCTATTGCCCAGGTGGAAATGAAAACCCGCAGACATGAAGATGAAATCGGCACCTGTATCTCGGTCGAAGGTTCTGAAGTAACAGCACAGGAACCCGTGGCTACCCCTGCAGGGACCCAAATTGCGATAAAAAATCTGTTTTACAATACCCCTGCACGACGTAATTTTTTAAAGAGTAATCCTGTAGAAATGCGCCACATCATTGATGAATTTCAACGTGTAGCATTGGCACATCCCGCTATTTTCTTCAGTTTGCATCATGACGGAACAGAAATTTTTAATCTTCCAAAAGGAAACCTGAAGCAACGTGTGGTTCACCTTTTTGGGAACAATTACAATGAGCGTTTAGTGCCTGTTGAAGAAGAAACTACCATTATTAACCTTAAAGGTTACATTGGCAAGCCTGCTTTTGCCAAGAAAACCCGGGGAGAACAATTTTTCTTTGTTAATAACCGTTTTATCAAAGATTCTTATTTAAATCATGCAGTGAGCTCTGCCTTTGAAGATCTGTTGCCTGATGATAGTTTTCCATTATATGTGTTATTTATTGAGATTGATCCTTCTAAAATCGATGTCAATGTTCATCCTACCAAAACAGAAATCAAGTACCTTGATGAGAAATCAATCTATGCGATTCTGAAATCGGCAGTGAAACGTTCCATAGGAAGATATAACATTGCTCCTACATTAGATTTTGATCAGGAAACTGGTTTCAGCAATATGATTACTCAAAAAGCTGTTGAGGATATTGTACCACCAAGCATCAATTTCAATCCGGATTTCAATCCTTTTGCAAGCGACGTTACCTCTACTTCAGGTTACGCGTCTTCACCAAGAAATTATGATGCAAAGCCCAGTACTAAAAACTGGGGTTCGCTATACGAAGTAGTTGATCAGCCCATCGTAGAGCAAACTTCCTTTTATCAGGAAGAACCAATGCTGGAGACAAAACAGAAGCAGTATATGCAGTTGCATAACCGATACATTGTTTCCCAGATTAAATCGGGTTTGATGGTTATTGATCAGCAAATGGCACATGAACGCATCCTTTACGAACGTTTTCTCGTACATTTAGATGACCGGAAAGGGGCTTCACAACAAAGCTTGTTTCCACAAACGATCACACTAAACGCCAATGACTTCGAGCTGGCGAAAAGTTTGCTGGATGACATTAAAAGTTTAGGTTTTGATATAAGGGAATTCGGGAAAAACACGTTGGTTGTAGAGGGTGTTCCGGTAGATTTGGGCAGCAGTAATATTAATGAAACACAGCTCCTTGAACAATTAATTGAAGGTTTTAAAAACTCTCAGCAAGAATTGAAGTTAACTAAACGTGACAGTTTAGCCAGAACACTGGCAAAAAACAGTGCAATAAAAGCAGGAACGGCTTTAGGCCAGGAAGAAATGAATACCTTGATTGATGAGCTTTTTGCCTGTAAAACACCTAATTTTAGCGTGAGTGGAAAACCAATTATTCAAACCATTACTTTAACAGAGCTGGATAAAAAGTTTGAGAAATAAAAAGCAATGAATAACATATATATACCCCCGGTTGTCAAAAACCTCCTAATCATCAACATACTGTTTTTCGCAGCTACTTACCTGCTTCCACAACTGCACTTAGACGACCTGCTGGCTGTTTACTATTTCGATTCACCCAAGTTTGAAATCTGGCAGCCGATTAGTTACATGTTTATGCATGGAGGCCTGGCACACATATTTTTCAATATGTTCGCATTGTATAGCTTCGGAAGTATCCTGGAGCAACGTTGGGGCCCGAAGAAATTTTTAATCTTTTACTTCATCACCGGATTAGGGGCTTTGTTTTTACAGTGGGCAGTTCAGGCTTTTGAAGTTCATCAAATCGTCGGAAGTATTACTGCCAGCGGTAAACTAAATTTAAGTGATCTTTATAACGCTACAGACGCCTCTCCGGCGCAGGTTAAGACGCTTTTCGGTATATATTTTGGTGGGATGCTAGGTGCATCTGGAGCCATCTTCGGATTGCTTGTAGCCTTTGGCATGTTGTATCCGAATGCAGAACTTTTAATTATGTTCATCCCTATACCAGTTAAAGCAAAATACATTATACCCGTATATATATTAATCGAACTATCATTGGGGGTAGCAAGTATTGCCGGCGATTCAGTTGCACACTATGCCCACCTTGGAGGTGCTTTAATAGGTTTTATCCTGGTAAAAATCTGGAAAGATAAAAACGATACATTTTATACGCTTTATGAATAATACAGTTAGAGACTTAAAATTTAAGATTTTCCAATCTGGAAATCCACTGTTTTTTTATATCGGAATCAATGTGATTATTTTTTTAATCACGTCCATCATTGGCGTATTCATATTCTTAGGCCAGTCGGGCTTTAGCATGGATCAATTTATTAACCAGTACATAGGTTTGCCAGCCAGTATATCGCGCCTGCCTGAGCGTTTCTACACGGTGCTCACTTATATGTTTTTCCATGACGGGATTTTACATGTTTTGTTCAACATGTTGGGTTTATTCTGGTTCGGCAGTATTTTTATGAACTTCCTGAACAGCCGGCAGTTTCATTTCGTTTACCTTACCGGTGGTATATTCGGGGGACTTTTTGCTGTAGCAGTTTTAAATATTTTCCCTGTGTATTCGGGCGGATTAGCTATGGTGAGCATTGTTGGCGCATCGGCTGCAGTAAATGCCATCATTTTTGCAGCAGCAACACTTGTTCCGAATTATAGCCTCATGCTGCTTTTTCTGGGTGAGGTAAAAATTAAATGGATTGCACTGGTTTATTTTTTTCTTGATTTCCTGGCAGTGGGCTCCATAAATGCAGGTGGCAGCCTGGCCCATATCGGTGGCGCACTCCTGGGTTTCCTGTTTATCAAAAGTTTGCAAAGTGGTCGCGACTGGAGTAAAGTATTCGAAAAAAAACCTAAATTAAGGGTGGTGAAGAATGAAAAGCCTCCGGTAAAAAAACAAGACTTTAAAGGGGTTTCTCAACAGGAAATAGATTCTATTTTAGACAAAATATCAACTTCCGGGTACGATAAATTAACTGCATCAGAAAAAGAAAAGTTATTTAAAGCGAGTAAGGATTAATGGCGAAGACTAAAAAGTATAGTTTCCTGGATAAATTGATATTGCCTGTTGCTGTAGTGGTAGCAATATTTTTGCTACTGGGCACACTTGCAGGAAGTATGGACCCCAGAAAACATGCGATTATCGCTTTTTTCGGATTGGCTTACCCGTTTGTTTTAGTCATTAATATTATATTTATTGCCTGGTGGCTGATCAGCAAAAAATGGATATTCGCGCTGGTGACCATTGTGGTAATTGCCATAGGCTTTAAAACGCTAAAAGCTACGTTTGCCATTGGAGGAGATGAGGGAGGTGCTGAGAAACCAGAGAACAGTGTGAGGATGATGACCTACAACGTTCATAACTTTAAGCTTTACGGAGGCGATAACGATGAACAGGTTAAGGAGAAGATGCTTCAGGTAGTTAAAGACCAGAATCCCGATGTGGTTTGCTTTCAGGAGTTTTATACCCGATATAAAGGTAATTTCGATACCATTGACAGTTTAAAAGCCTTGCTGAACGCCAAATATTACTATTTTGTACCAACAAACAAAAACGATTACGAAGCGATCGGACTCGCCATATTTTCCCGCTACCCGATAAAGGATAAGGGAGAAATTCACTTCAATGAAGGATATCCCGGCAACATGTGCATTTATGCTGACTTAAATGTTAAAGGGAAAGCGTTAAGAATTTACAATGTTCACTTCCAGTCTATATCCTTCGAAAAACAGGATTATGAGTACCTGGATAAAGTAAAAAAAATGGATACTGAACTGCAACCCTCAAAACGCATTTTGAGGATGCTTAAAAGTGCATTTTTGAAACGAAGTAGCCAGGTAGACATGATGAAAAAGGAAATGGCTTCTTGTAAATTACCCTATTTAATTGCCGGTGATTTCAATGATACCCCCGCTTCTTATGTAGTAACACAGATCACTGACAGTCTTAATAACAGTTTTATTAAAAAGGGATCAGGCTTTGGCAAAACCTACAATGGCAAATTCCCTAATTTCCAGATTGATTACATAGCCACTTCAAAAGATATTGAAGTGTTAAATTACAAAATCACCGAAGCCAGGTTATCAGATCATTTCCCTGTTCGGAGTGATATTAAATTAAAACCTTAAACGCCAAATCTAAGCCAGTATTCTTTTAGATAGCAGCTTGCTTTCTTACCATACATCAACAATCTATATGATCTTTATCTTGATATTTGTCTCATTAAATTGATAAAAATAAATTAACTATATTATGAGTTTATTAGATGCCCTAAAATGGCGTTACGCCGTTAAAAAAATGAATGGTCAGCCTGTAGAGCAGGAGAAAGTCGATCAGATTATTCAGGCTGCTCTGCTTGCACCAACCTCTTCAGGCCTGCAGCCATTCAAAGTAATTGTAGTGACTAACCAGGAATTAAAAGAAAAAATTGCCCCTATTGCATACGGTCAGGCTCAGGTAATTGATTCTTCGCACCTACTGGTTTTTGCTGCTCAGGAAAACTATACTGAAGAAGGCATTGATGCTGTATTTAACAGAATGAATACGGAACGTGGTTTACCTTTAGATGCTACTGATGCTTACAAAACACAGTTGAAAGGAATGATCTTATCCAGATCTGCAGAAGAAAACTTCAATCATGCTGCCCGTCAGGCTTATATTGCTTTTGGGATTGCAATAGCTGAAGCGGCTTTATTGAAGGTAGATTCCACTCCAATGGAAGGTTTTAACGGCCCTGCGGTAGATGAGCTTTTAGGGCTTAATGATAAAGGATTGAAAAGCGTAACCCTATTGCCATTAGGCAACAGAGATGAGGCCGGAGACTGGTTGGTTAACCTTAAAAAGGTTCGCACGCCATTGAACGAGTTTGTTATCGAGTATAAATAACATAAATGTATTTTTAAGTAAGCATTGCAGGCTGCCATTTGGCAGCCTGTTTTGTTACAAACCTTTCTGTTTCACGCTTGATAAGCAGCAATATGTAAAAAAATGTTAAACATCAATTCGCTTTAGGTGCTGTATGTTTAATTGGATATATTTACACTCTTAGTAATAAATTTCCAATACATGAAGATTTTTAGAATAGCGTTTATATTTTCAATTTTATTTTCACTCCACTTTTCTTTGTTTGCCCAAACCGATACTATTGGAATCAATACCATTATCACCAAAACAAACAAAGTTTTAAATGATTATCCTGCTGAAAAAATATACCTGCATTTTGACAAACCTTACTACGCTGTTGCAGATACCGTTTGGTTTAAGGCTTATGTAACTGAAAATCAGAATTTCCTTTCTACGCTAAGTAAAATCATTTATGTTGATGTCATCAACCAAAGCGATTCACTTATTCAAACACTAAAACTTCCAATCACGGGTGGCTTTGCTTACGGCAGTTTCCCCTTAGATCAGATTAACTACAAACAGGGAAATTACCACATCAGGGCCTATACCATGTGGATGCTGAACAGTGATGAGCCTGCTTTTTTTAGTAAAACATTTTATGTTGGGGAAGCGATAGACAAGGAGGTGAAAACACATATTTCCTATAAAAATACTTCTACAGATAAACTGGAAAAAATAGATGCCCGGGTGCAGTTTAAAGACGCGAACAACAAGCCGTATGCAAACAGAAACGTAAGCTGGCAGGTGGTAACAACCTATACGGTTATCGCTAAAGGCAGGGGTACAACAGATGCCAATGGCTATCTGACCATCGCCATGAGTAATGCGCAGAAAGCCGAGTATCAATTAAAAAACGGACAACTGGTTACCGCGATTAACACGACCGATAAGGACGTTGCCAACAGTAGTTTCTCTCTGAGGAATGCAATTTTAAGTAAAGACTTCCAGTTTTTCCCTGAGGGTGGCAACCTGATAGCGGGCTTAACAACCAAGGTCGCCTTCAAGGCGGTAAAAAGTGATGGTTTGGGAATTGCATCCAAAGGGGTTGTAACCGATAGCGATGGTAAGCAGGTTGCTGTTTTTTCAGCGCAGCACCTGGGCATGGGTAGTTTTAACGTGTTGGCCGAAGCCGGAAAAACTTACAAAGCCACTGTGAATTATGCAGATGGAACTAGTGAAAGCTACAACCTGCCTGCTGTAACCGCTGCCGGAATAACGCTTAATATCGATAACACTTCTGCAGATAACATTGCGATTAAGATTCTGTCGAACGATCCTTTTTTTAATGATAATCAGGGAAAAAAATTCTACATCATTGCACAAAGCAAAGGCGTGATTTGTTATGGTGCACAAACTGCACTATCTAATAAAGAGTATAATACCACTGTTCTAAAATCAAAATTCCCTACTGGTATCGCCCAGCTCACCCTTTTTAATGAGTCGGGTAAACCACTAAGCGAGCGTCTGGTTTTTGTTCAGCACAAAAACAATATGGCTGTAGCTGTTTCCAGCCCGGTAACTACATACGGTGTAAAAAAGAAAGTTAAGATAAACATGGCCGCAAAAAAAGACGGTGCGCCTGTGGAGGGAAGTTTCTCGGTATCTGTAGTGGATGAAACCAAGGTACCCTCAAGTGAAGATGCTACCAGTACCATCCTGACTGGATTATTATTAAGCAGCGATGTGAAGGGCTACATAGAAAAAGCGAACTATTACTTTAATGCACCTGATGCGAAGAAAAATGCAGACCTGGATGTATTGTTACTGACGCAGGGATATAGAAGCTTTAAATATTCAGATATCATTGCCAACCAGCTTCCAAAGATCCAGTTCTTACCTGAGCAGGGTATAGAACTTTCGGGGATTTTAAGGATGAACAACGGTATTCCGGTGAGGAAAGGAGCGCTATTATTAAGCATTCCTGACAAACGCTTTAACCTTGAAGGGACTACAGATCCGGTGGGTAATTTCAGGTTTAAAAATTTGGTTTTCAATGATTCATCAAAAGTTACTATTACAGCAAAGTACAATCCGCTCTATAAGAACATGACCTTACAGATGAACGGATCGCCGGTACCAAGTTTGACCAGAAATTTCAGTGCTGCAGAAGAAGTTTTGAATATTGATAGCGCACTAACGACTTACCTGGACAATAGCAAACGTCAGTATGCCTATTTACATACCCTGAAAGACATTACCGTTAAAGCGGCTATTATTCCAAAGGTTAGCCACAAGGACTATCCAGCTTTAACAGGCTTAAGTCAGATGGCTGACCACGAGATTACAGGCGACAGGTTAAAAGGATGCGGCATGCTAATCAATTGTTTACAGGGAATGCTTGCCGGGGTAACCTATGCTGACGGTAACTTTTACGTAAGCAGGGATTATAATTCGGGAAACAGAACGCCAATGGGTATTTTCATTAACGGGATGAATGTTGATGTGAACCAGATCAATACAATTGATGTTAACCAGCTTGAATCGGTAGAAATCTTTTTAAGAGATGAACTTGGCCTGGTAAACAGAGCTAATAACGTGAACGGTGTACTGGTATTTAACCAGAAAAAAGCACCTAAGGGACAGAAAATATCCAAAGCACAATTGATGGATATGTTACCTAAATATTATGAACTAACTTTCTCTCCACAAGGTTATGATAAGGAAAAACAATTCTACTCTCCAAAATACGAAGCACCTGCGAGCATGAACCGCAGTGATTTGCGTACTACCATTTACTGGAATCCGAAAGTGGTAACAGATGCTGCCGGAAATGCTTCATTTGAATTCTACAATGCAGATGGCCGCGGACAATACAAAGTTACGGTTGAAGGTATTGATGCAAATGGTAATCTGGGAAGATCGATCTTCAGATACACAGTAAAATAAGAGGAAAATATAGAAAGCAAAAAAGCTGACCGGTTGGAACTGGTCAGCTTTTTTGTTTTAATATCAACAAAAAATTCAGGAATGGATATTAATCAACGGGATAGGGTAAATCTTCCCCCTTTAACCCTGCAATAATATTTTCACCAATTAACCTCGACATTGCTGCACGTGTTTCTTCTGTAGCGGAGCCAATGTGCGGGAGAACAGCAACGCTTTCCATACTCAGCAAAGGATTATTATTTTCCATAGGTTCAGGATTCGTTACGTCTAACCCAGCTCCCCAAATCAGTTTATCTTTTAAAGCCTGTATCAAATCATCCTCATTGTGAATGCCTCCCCGCGCGGTATTGATAAAAATAGCATTGGGCTTCATTTGTTTGAAAACATCAATGGTAAACTTACCTTTTGTTTCGCTGGTTAACGCTGTATGAACAGACAGTACATCGCTTTGTGCCAGTAACTCTTCAAAAGAAACATAGGTGGCATTTAATTCCTGCTCAGCAGCTTCATTTCTTGATCTGTTATGGTAAATCACTTTCATCCCATAGGCAGCAGCACATTTTTTGGCCAGCTCAATACCAATTTTCCCCATACCAAAAACACCAAGAGTTTTGCCGGTCACTTCTATTCCAAGCTCAGGTGTCGGCTCATAGTTTTTCCATTCGCCGTTGATGATTTTTTTGTGGAGATAAAAGGCTTTGCGGGATACGGCCAGCATCAACAGAAAAGCGGTATCTGCGGTAGCGGCACTGAGCACCCCGGGAGTATTCCCGATTTTTATACCCAGCTTTTTAGCTTCTGCAACATCCACCTGATCGAAGCCTACGGAATGTAGTGCAATTACTTTCAGGTGCTTGCAGGCATTTAAAAACGCAGCATTGATTTTATTGGGACCAACACTGATGAGCGCATCCTGATCTTTACAGGCCTCTATCAGTTCTTCAGCACTAATTTGCCGTTCCTCTTTCCATTGTGTAAAAGAGATGTTATTTTCTTCCAGTGCCTGCAGTGCATCTGAAGCGATATTACCACTTATAAATACATTCATGTTTTATTAACCGGAAAGCCTGAATTCTGTTTTTTAAGACCATGAATTTATCGCCTTATTTCTTTGATATGACTATTTTACTGTCGCCGTAATCTTCTGATAAGTATTGGCGCTGAAATAGCCCAATGCATCGTTTGATATATTCGAAGTTGGATTGGCCGGTGTTGTGCCCTGATTCGGCCCCCTGCCCGATTGTGAACTCAGTGCATACCAATAGTCAAATACATTGGAATCAATGCCTTCCATTTCTACGGCCACTTTATCGCCACTTAACAGGTCTTCATCTTCATCATCCTCTGCATTAAAATACAACTGAATCCGCAATTTATTACCATTGGTAAGCCTGTCGTTGCTCACATATATACGATTGGAATTAATGCCGTTTCTATTGAGTGTAAAGCGGTAGAAATTATTTTCATTAGCCGGATCTGCCAGATATGCGGCAGTTGTTTTTCGTTCATTTCCAAAAAATGTATTGCTGATAATACCAATCGAGTCCATCCTGACTAAGTTTGGCATTTTCGAGCTTGCCGTATAGGTTTTACCTTCAGCAACAACATTCATGGTGTAAGTGACACCATAAACACCCCGCATCCTGTTGGTATATACACCTGCAGCGGTTTCCCTGAATACGTAGTTGTTTCCCCGGCTATCTGAAACGCTCACCGTTGCCCCTGATACTGTTGGATAAATACTTGCATCAGTATAGCCTACTGTTTTAGTGATCCTGATTTGCTGGTCAATCAGCCTGTCATTAATTTTAGCTTCAATTACAATCTGCGGAGGAGCGTTTTCGGTATCGATGCTTATTATCTTCTTACAAGAAGAAAAGCAGACTACCATGCATAAGATAAATATAAGTTGTTTCATGGCTTAAAATTTAAAATTCCAGGTTACCGAGGGGATCATTCCAAACAATGATGTTTGTTCGGCGACAGTTTTAGACGGGTTGGCCGGATCATTAATAAACTCAATCGAATAAGGGTTTTTCCGTGCAAGGGCATTATAAACGCCAAATGTCCAGCTCGATTGATATTTCCCTTTATTTTTACCCTCTAAAGTTGCACTTAAATCCAGACGCATGATATAAGGCATTCTGCCCGCATTACGCTGGGTATAATAATACATGGTTTGACCGCTAATGGTATATTTTCCTGCCGGAAAGGTAACCGCGTTGCCGGTACTGTAAATGAAACTCGAAGAGAAAGTCCACCTTTTATTCATGTTGTAGATACCAACCACTGAAACATCATGCGTACGATCTTGCCTCGACGGAAAATAATTCCCATTGTTTAGCTCGGCAAACTTGCGTTCGGTTCTGGATAAGGTATAACCAATCCAGCCATTGAGCTTGCCGGTTTTCTTTTTAAAAAACAATTCCAAGCCATATGCCCTTCCCACACCGTAAAGCAATTCAGACTCTACATTACTGTTGGCCAGTAACTGGGCTGCGTTTTTATAATCGATCTGATTTTGCAACCACTTGTAGTAAATCTCTCCGGAAAACTCATAATTGTTCTCTTCCAGGTTTTTGAAGTAACCCAGGGCTACCTGGTCTGCAATTTCTGGCTTGATATTATTGCTGCTTAATACATATTGATCGGTTGGTGAACTCGATGTTGCGTTGGTCAAAATATGGATATTTTGTGTATTCCGGTTATAAGATGCCTTTACCGAATTTTGCTCATTAAATAAATAACTTACCGAAAAACGCGGTTCAAGATTAAGGTAATTTTTGTAGAACTTACCGCTGGCGATATTTCGAGTGGATATAACATTGCCTGATGCATCATATGTACTAAAATTCCCTGGTCCCATGAGGGAAAAGGCTGCCAGGCGAATTCCATAGAGCAGGTTTAGCTTTTCTGTAACCGCCCATTCATCAGAAACATACGCTGCAGATTCCAGTCCATACCTTTTCTCCTGCGTAAGCGGATTAACCTGCGATTCCTGCGAAGTAGTAATATCAATGGGCGATATGCGATGCTGGGTTAAATTGAGGCCGAACCTCAATGTGTGTTTATTGCTGAAGTATTGAAAGTCTTCTTTTAAATTGAAATCGCGTACCAGAGAAGTTGCTTTAAAGTTAGTCGCATCATTAAGCAGCTGAACGGTATAGTTGTAGTTGTTGTAAATTAAAGAAGTATTGGAAAACAATCGACTATTAAAAATATGGTTTAACCTGAAAGTAGTGGTTACATTTCCCCAGTTATTCTCAAAAAGATCTTTTACGCCGATGTTATCTTTCCCAAAATAGCCGGAAATATAAATCGTGTTTTTGTCGTCGATTTTATAATTTGCTTTCGCATTGATGTCGTAAAAATTCAATGTACTTCCATTGATGGAAGAATCCGGCGAAGCCCGCAGGAAAAGATCGATATAGGTACGCCTGAAACTCACCATAAAAGAACCTTTGTCTTTTACAATCGGTCCTTCGGCTTTTAAACGTGATGCAATTAAGCCTATTCCACCCTGAAACTTAAATTCCTTATTGTTTCCATCGTCCATTTTAACATCTAAAACGGAAGACAAACGGCCGCCATATTGAGCAGGCATTCCCCCTTTATATAAACTTACATCCTTGATGGCATCTGCATTGAAAGTTGAAAAGAAGCCCAAAAGGTGAGAAGAATTATAAACTACCGCTTCGTCCAGCAAAATAAGATTCTGATCTGCTGCACCACCGCGTACATAGAATCCGGTATTGCCTTCTCCTCCGGATTTAACACCTGGAAGCAACTGAATGGTTTTGAGCACATCTTTTTCACCCAATAACACCGGAATGCTATTCAAAGACTGCATGTCGATTTTCTCCAGTCCCATTTGTGCACTCTTTACATTTTCGTTTCTGCGGTTATTGGCACTAACGGTTACTTCAGCTAAATCATTGGCTGCTTTTAGCTCTTCATTTATCTTCAGGTTTTTAGTCAGGACAATCGTTTTAACCTGGTTTGCGTAACCGGTATAGCTAATGGTAAGGGTGTAGGTTCCTTCGGCTTGAGTAAGTGCAAAGTAGCCATATGCATTGGTAAGGGTTGCAGCTGAGGATGACCCTGTTAGGCGTACAGTTGCGCCGATGAGGGTTTCCCCGGAGCTGGCATCACGAATGGTTCCACTAAGGGTAAATTTGTTTTGGGCAAAAACAGAAATGTTGAGGGCAAAAAGGAAAATTATGGCTAAGCTGTATCTGATGGGCATACTTATCTATCTTATTTTGAAGATGGAAGCCAAATGTACAAAAACAAGCTTAGCTTTATCTGAGTTTAGCAGATAAATATCGGGCAGGAGAACAAATGCATAATTGCATTACGGTCTACACAATACGTATGGCTTTACTTCATCAGGTATTTCTCTATTGCCTTTTTCCAGATAGCATATCCTTGTGCATTCATGTGTAACATATCATCAAGGAATAATTCTCTTCTCATTTCGCCGGTTTTAGATAACATTAACGGATAAATGTTTACAAAAGTGGTATTGGTTTCCTTTGCGAAAAACTTCTGGAGAAGGGCATTTGAAGCTTCAGCCTTTGCTTTAAACTTTTCCCTGCTGGGGCTGGGTTTAATAGAAATGTATACGATTGGAGTAGCTGGTAATTTGGCCCGGATGGCCTGATATAACCGGACTGTTCGGTTTAAGACGGTATCGGGAGTAACTGTATCATTTGGAAGGTCGTTTTCGCCTACATACAGCACAATTTGTTTCGGTTGATATGGAAATACCACATCGTTTAAGTAGTAGGTGATATCATTAATGACTGCACCACCGATTCCCCTGTTTAAGGCATTGTATGCGGCGAAAGTCTGCGTGAGATCATCCCATTTTCTAATCGATGAGCTTCCGACAAACAATACCGGATGAGCGGGTGCTTTATACATCATATCATATTTCTTAATCACTTGTACATCATCCCAAAAAGGTGCTTTCTTTTGTGCAAAAGTGCTCAGCACCAAAAATTGAAATATGATAAGGGTAAGAACTGATTTCTTCATGGCTCGTATTAAAATTGATAAATGGCCTGCAAGTTACCATTATCTCCATTTTTACCCTCAACCAAACGAATTTATTACAAGCTCCGTTTTAAATTAAACAGGGCAGACATGTTCCTAACACCGCCCTGTTTTAAATAAAGTTAGTATTGGTCAAACCACAACTTAGTAGTCAATAGATCTGGACCCTGATTGGCCACGGCACTTTTATAGCTTTGCCCGTTTAAGGATTGTTCGGTACCGGGATAGATAAAACGCACTGGAATTTGTCCGTTTAACACCGTATTAACTGATGCCGTTAACTGGGGATAATCCAATCTGCGTCTTTCTGCCCAGGCTTCTAAACCCTGCCCGAAAAGTGCAAGCCATTTTTGTTCACCAATCGACTTCTTGTAATTGCCTGCATCGTATTGAACAGCACTTTGGCCCGCGTAAGCTGTAGCTGCAGCATCACTGATACCGAATTGTTTGAGTGAAGCGATCACTGCCTGTTTGTATAAATCAGCAGCATTCTCTGTGGTCAATCCTCTTGCAGCAGCCTCTGCCCTATCGAACAGCAACTCAGCGTAGCTAAAAAATACAGCCGGAGATTGAGGTGCGAGAAAATAAGTACCTGGTTTTGATGTTTTGGCAAAACCCAGGTTACTGGCTTCCGAATTGGTCAGGCCATTAGGCAAACCGATGTATTCTTCGGGTGTTGCAGTTTGTGTTTTGCTGGCATAAACAGGCAAACGCGGATCGTTGAGACTGAAAAGCTTATCCACTATCGTTTTACTGATTCTATAATCATCTCTGGTATCGAACTGTGCACTCACCGGATTTTGCTGAGGCGAAATGGAGTATATCAGCTGTGCAATTTCACTGTTGTCGGCAATAAACAAATCGCCATCAGCTTTTATTTCGTCAAGAACTTGTTTTGCTTTTGCCGGCTCTTTGTCGACAATACGCAATGCTATCCTCAATCGCAATGAATTGGCAAGCTTTTTCCATTTATTGATGTCGCCGCTGTATATAATATCGCCGGCAATGCTCTTGCCCGAAGGATCAAGGGCATTTTTTGCTGATTTCAAATCATCAAGCAAACCGTAGTAAACGTCTTTTTGCTTGTCGTATGCAGGGGTAATAAACTGGCTAAGTTTTCCCGCCTGGGTGTATGGGATATCTCCATAAGCATCAGTAAGCAAGAGGAATGACCAGGATCTTAAAGTCAAGGCTACACCCCTGTAATTGGAATTACCTGTTGTATTTCCTATTTCTATGATTTTATTTAAACTGGTGATGGTTGTTGCATACAATGTTGACCACAGGGAAGTGAAGCTGCTGTTAGAATAAATGAAGCGATCTTCTTCTGTGTACTGGACCTTGGCCCACTGCTGCACAAACAGCAGACTGGAATTCATGTTATTTGTTGTTCCCCAATAAGCGTCAGCGCCATTTTTTATTGCTCCGGTAAGCAGATAATCGGGTTGAGCGTTTTCTGTGGTATTGGGGTTTGTATTCACATCATCGAGCTCTTTATTGCACGAAGAAAATGAAATTGCTGTTAAAGCCAGTATATATAGGATATTCTTTTTCATAACAGGGTAATTAAAATTTAATGTTTAGGTTGATACCGTAAGTACGGGTTGTTGGGTTAGATAAACTTTCCAAACCTTGTCCGTTACCCGTATTGAATGCCACCTCCGGATCGATATCCGTTACATTTCGGTGCAGTATAGCCAGGTTTCTTCCAACTAAAGCGACAGATACACCTTGCAGGCTCAATGGACGAAGCCATTTCGCAGGCAGGTTATAGGTAAGTTTAATTTCACGAAGCTTTACGTATGATGCGTCGAAAATATTGGCTTCATCAATGGTTCTAAACGATTTGTAATAAGTTTGGGCAGGAAGTATTTTTTCATTTTTCTTTCCGTCAGCAGTAACACCATCGAAGATGATTCCATCATCGTAAACCGTTACACCTGCAGGTGCAGCAGTGCCTGCTGCCAGCCTAACAGTTCCATTGGCTTTAAGGTTGCCGGGATAGTAATATGAAATCCCGCCAAATTCTGCTGCCCTACCTGGCAAAGTAGAAGCAAGTACACCAGTGTACGTTCCGGTTGCATAGGTACCGTTATAAATTGATCCACCAAAACTGGCATCAATTAATACGCCCAAACTAAAGCCCTTATAGCTGAAGGTATTCGAAATTCCCCCTATCCAGTCAGGAGTGTACTTACCTAAAACCTTTTTAGTTGGATCGGTTTGCGGTGCGCCCGTGGCATTTACTACGATATTGCCATTTCCATCTCTCAGGAAAGCATTACCAAACAGTGCACCATACGGCTGACCTACCGCAGCAATAACCTGAGCAGAGTTTGTTGCCACAACATAGGTTTGCAACAATCCGCTTTGATCAAGTTCAATGACCTTACTTCTGTTCGCAGCGTAATTTACATCAATATCCCAGGTAAAAGCTTTCTTCACTGGCGTTACCCCCAGCTGCACTTCAATCCCTTTGTTATTGATCTTCCCTGCATTAAGTAATTTAGATCTGAAACCGGTACTCGCACTTACATCTACGCTTAAAATCTGGTTGAAACTGTTACTATTATATACGCCTAAATCAAAGCGCAGGCGTTTGTTGAATAATACCGCCTCTAAGCCAAGCTCTGATGAAGAAGTAGTTTCTGGCTTTAAATCCGGGTTCAAATCTGTTGCTGATGGAATGAGTTGAGGACTTGTACCGAAAGGAGCCCCAAAAGTATACGTATTTATTAGTAGGTATGGCGAAGCATCTTTACCCACTTTAGACCATCCCCCGCGGATTTTGGCGTAGTCTAATAAGTCACTTTTAATATCAAAAGCTTCAGTGAGCAATAAACTTCCGTTGAATGAAGGATAAAAGTAAGACCTGTTTTGTGTCGGAAGCGTAGACGACCAGTCATTTCTTGCAGTTGCATTTACAAACAGGTAATTTCTGAATGCAACCTGGGCAGATCCGTAAATGCCATAGGTTTTAAAATCTGTATAACTGTTTGAAGAAGTTAGGGGATCACGAGAATTAGAAAGGGTGTATAAACCAGCTACCGCCAGCCTGGGCGCACTCTGATCATTCTGTTCGGTAAATCTCGACCGAATATTGGTACCTACGAGGGTTTCAATGCTGAAATCATCATTAAGTTTTTTATCATAACTAAGGGTAGCATCCGTATTGCTTTCACTAACCGTGTATGCGCTTTCTGTATAAGATCCGAAAGGTGTACCATTTGTACCGTAAGCGATTTTGACTTTACGGCGATCGTTATAATAATCTGTTCCTGACCGGAAGTTAAAATTCAAACCATCTATAATGGCATATTTTAAGCCCACACTTCCGATAATTCTATTTCTACGTTGTGATACGGTATTTTCGTAGGCAACCCAATACGGATTACTATAATAGCTGTTGTTCCAGTTGAATGTATTTCCATTTTCATCCAGGTAATTTTTCAGGCGGTTGATATCAACCTGCCTGCCGAACCAGGTAAACTGCAACATGGTACTGGTTGATCGTGAGCCGCCGGTTCCAGGCAAATTATCTGCATTCAACATATTGTAGTTTACATTTCCGGTAAGGCTAAGTTTAGGTGTGATATTTAGGGTAGTATTTAACGTAAGTGAGTTTTTGCCTTGTCCTGAATTCGGGATTACACCAACCTGCTTCAGGTTATTGTAAGACAGGCGATAGTTAAATTTCTCACTTGCATCTTCTACAGCAATACCATTTGAAAGCGAATAACCGGTTTCAAAGAAATCGCGAACATTGTCTGGATGCGCTTCGAAGGGTACGGCTACCCCCTTAGAGAAAAACTGAGGAATCAGCCGGCCATCCATTCTAGGTCCCCAACTCTCATCTACTCCATCATTAATCCCTGCACCTTTACCATCAACATAACTGAACCTACCCTCAGACCCTTGTCCGAAAACATCCTGATACTTAGGTAAGGTTAATAAGGTTTCGATTACTGCATTTGAATTGAAGGTAACACCCAATCCTTTTTTCGATTTTCCGGTTTTTGTTTTAATGATAATCACTCCCGCCGCAGCCCGCGAGCCGTATAGTGCCGCAGCATTGGGGCCCTTTAACACACTGATCGACTCAATATCATTTGAGTTGATATCAGAAATGGTATTGGCATAATCCCTCGCGCCGGCACCGCTTAACTGTGAATTATCCACCGGAATGCCATCAACTACAAACAATGGCTGGTTATTTCCGGAGATGGATGTTTCCCCACGGATAACTACTCTGGAAGAACCCATATCACCCTGGCTATTCGTGATCCTGACCCCTGCTACTTTTCCGGCCAGCGCATTTACGAGATTACTTTCCCGGGCTTCAGTAAGGCTCTGTCCCTTTAGCTCCTGAACGGCATAACCCAGAGATTTTTTTTCACGCGAAATACCCAGGGCAGTGACCACTACCTCATCCAGCGCGTTACTGCTTTCAGTTAAAATAATTGCTAAATTTTTTGTGTTTTCTGTGATCTCAACCTCTTTGGTATCAAATCCAATGTAAGAGATTAACAATATACTTTTCGGATTTGCAGAAATGGTAAATGATCCGTTGTTATTGGTCGTAGCCGCTTCTTTGGCTCCTTTTACCACAACTGATACCCCAGGCAATGTTTGACCTGATGCACTTTTTACAATACCCGAAACCGTGATATTTTGTGCACGGGAGATCTGTGAAAGCAGTAGCAAAAAAAGTATTGCAGACAGCTTAATTTTCTTGAACATAAATAAGATATGATTAATGATTAGTTTAAAAATTGTCAAAATCCGGGCAAAGCCATTCCACTTCGCTTTTGGGCGAATTTTAACACAATAATAAATGACATTTAATTTGAGACAGGAAACGCTGATTACGTTTCTTTTTTAGCGTCTCAGCAACCGCTGCTACACATTCGCGATAGCTTTAGGTATTTTTTAAAGTGGGTAATTTGATAGGGTGCCTGCTCGTTAGTTTTTTTCATCGTTTCTTTTTTATTGTGATTTAATACCGCTCAACATTGCAATACTGCCAAATGAAAAAGCACTTCCTTAAATCAGAAGTGCTACAATATATTATCATACATATTTGCAATCAACTGACTTAACTACCCCAAAAACTTTGGGATGGAATTAGCACCTTTTCCAGCTACGGCGGGTTGCTAAGGTTTCACGGGGCCATTCCCTCCACCTTTCTTGATAAGTATTTTAAAATAACTGGCGCAAAGATAGTACAATAATTGAATAGACTATAAAATCCCTAGAATTTATTTAAAAAATTTCTTCTTAGCTCTTGAGATCGTTACCTTTGCCCTGAATCCTTAGATTCACCCACGATTATGAATATTAAAACTGTTGCATTTCTATCCTTATCTCTTTTATCCTCAGCAAGCCTTATAAAGGCACAAACCAGTATAAAAAAGGATGCTAAAAGTGTAAAATCAAATACTTTTTCATTACCAGGCAAATGGAGGGGCGTTTTTAAGATTAAGCCTGATGTAGAGGTACCCTTTAATTTTGAGATCAGTTCAAAAAATGGCGGCCCTGCACATCTCGTATTTTTAAATGCCGACGAGCATTTCGAAGGAGGTGTTGTAACACAGACCGGAGATTCTGTTTTGGTTAAATTAAACCAGTTTGATAACGAATTTGCGTTAAAACTGGAAGGTGATTCGTTGATCGGAGTGTTGAGAAAACAAGATCGTACAGGGAAACCGACGGTCTTAGCGGCCAGGAAGGGTGAAAACTATCGTTTTAAAACAGACGGAAAACCTGCCTCGGGTGATTTTTCCGGAACTTACGATGTGACATTTAAATCGCCAAATGGAGATCCTGAAAAGGTTGTAGGCCTGTTTAAACAACAAGGCAATAAACTTACCGGGACATTTCTACGTATCACAGGCGATTCGCGTTACCTGGAGGGTGTTGTGGATGGCGACAAATTTTATTTATCCAGCTTTATCGGATCGGGACCCTCATTTTACAAAGGTACTTTTACAAAGGAGGGCAGCATCAATGGGGAGATTGTTACGGCACGTGGCAACGTACCCTTTGACGGTATAAAAAATGAAAATGCGGCTTTACCGGATGCAACTAAACTGACATTTTTGAAAGATGGTTACAAAACCCTTAATTTCTCTTTGCCTGATGTGAATGGAAAAAAAATATCGCTTAATGATGAAAAGTTCAAGAATAAAGTTGTGATTTTGACCATAACAGGTACCTGGTGCCCCAACTGTGTTGACGAGGCAACTTTCCTGGCACCCTGGTATAAAGAAAACCGTAAACGTGGTGTCGAAATTATAGGCATTCACTATGAGAGACAACTCGATTCGGCATATGTCCGTACAGCTTTAAGCCGGTTTCGTGAAAAGTTTGGAATTGAATATGATCAGGTTATCGCGGGGAAACCGGATAAACAACTTGTTGCAGAATCATTGCCCGCCTTAAAGAACTTTTTATCATTTCCAACTACCATTATCATTAATAAAAAAGGTGAGGTTGCTCAGATCCATACCGGATACAGTGGCCCGGCTACCGGAAAGTACTATACCGAATTTGTAAAGGAATTTAACGGGGAAATAGATGCCTTATTAAAACAATAGCCTGCATTAAAGTTCCCGTCTGTAAAGGTTAACATAAAATATTCCTGACCAATAATCGTTGAATTGACGATTATTGGTTATTTTGGACTTCAATTTCTAACCAACATAGAACCAAATGAAGTTTCAGTATAAATTAATATTTATCTCCTCCTTGATGATTTTCTTTTTCGCCATGGCAAAGGCACAGAAAAAGCAAAAGATTCCTACAGAAAAAGATATGTCAGCCTATCTGATGGTCTATTTCAAGGACGATACGCATGGCCTTTACATGGCACTAAGTAAAGACGGTTATAGTTTTACCGATATTAACCAGGCGAAGCCTATTATTGCCGGAGATACCATTGCCGAGCAAAAGGGCATACGCGATCCCTACATCTGCCGCGGACCGGATGGCATGTTTTATCTGGCTCTAACCGACCTTCACATATATGCTCAAAAGCAAGGCTACAGAAGTACCGAATGGGAACGTGATGGAAAGAAATACGGCTGGGGAAATAACCGTGGCTTGGTTTTAATGAAGTCAAAAGACCTCATTCATTGGACTCATCAGGTTCTAAGAGTAGACCAGGCCTTTCCTGAACTTGCTGATATTGGCTGCGCATGGGCGCCTGAGCTTATTTATGATGAAGCTCAGAAAAAAATGATGATTTACTTCACCATGCGTTTTGGCAACGGAAAAGATAAAGTGTACTATTCTTACATGAATAAGGATTTTAAAGGTTTGGATACTCCACCTAAATTGTTGTTCAGCTATCCGAAAGATGTCTCTTACATCGATGCCGACATTACCAAAGTTGGCAATAAGTATCATATGTTTTATGTTCCTCATGATGGAACTTCAGGGGTGAAACAGGCCGTTTCCAGCACAATCAATTCGGGTTATCAATATGACGATAAATGGTACGATCCGGAGGACAAAGGCTGCGAAGCACCTACGGTGTATAAAATTATCGGTCAGCAAAAATGGTTGCTGATTTACGACATTTACCGGATTAACCCTCACAATTTTGGCTTCAGCGAAACAGCTGATTTTGTTAACTTCAAAAATCTGGGTCGTTTTAACGAAGGAGTAATGAGGTCTACAAATTTCCCCTCGCCAAAGCATGGAGCAGTAATCCATTTAACTAAAAAAGAGGCTGAAAAACTTGCGGATTACTGGAAATAAGGGTATTAATTCAGGCTTTGATTATCTTCCACCTGAATGATGTTATTTCTCCGTAAGCTTTTTGCCTATTCCTTCCATTATCATTTAACCCTCAGATAACCATGATATCAATTCCCTCCTGCCCTGTTTTTGATATCATCGGTTGCGGTGCTTCTGGATCTTGCTGATTTCACATTTTGGTTTCCGAAATTGTAGCTAATGCTCAGGTTCGCTCGTCGGCTGGTATAATGGTTAACGACATTCATATTAACATTCTGGTACACCAGGCTTCCTGCCCAGTAATTGGTTAAGAAAATATCATCCATACTCAATCTCAGTTTAAGTTTTTTATCTAACATGGATTTCTGCATTCCGGCATTTAGCGCGTATTGTGTAATGGTTGTTCTTTCTACACCAGATATCCGCGGGCTATTCAACCAAAAATTTATTTCAAAAGAAAAATCCTTAGGCAAAGTAAAAGAACTTGAGCTATACACATTAAAAGCAACCTTGCCTGCACTGTAAGCTGCACCTTCGAGATTCGGATCGTTGAATTTACTGTAATAAACACTGAAATTATTTTGGAAATTCCACCATTTAGCAATTTTAACCGGCACACTGATTGCAGCGGAATAGTTTTGAAAACGACCAAGATTCTGGCGGATTACACTGATAACACGAGTGGCATCGTCCTGCTGACTAACCTGTGTGATCATGTCGCGCGTATCGGAATAATTGAGCGACAGTGAATTCTCTTTATAACTATAACTGATTTCGTAATTGTTGGTAAACTGCGGTTTAAGATAAGGATTACCCTGATCTACAGCCAGCGGATCCAAATAGAAAACAAAAGGGTTCAACTGCTGATAATTCGGACGATCTACTCTTCGGCTATACGAATAACGGATATTATGGTTTTCAGTGATTTTCTGGTTCACAAAAGCTGTTGGGAAAAGCGAGAGATAATTGCGGTCGACTTCCTTGTTTTCTGTAATCGAGTTGCCGTTCGAGTGAGTATGCTCTGCTCTTAAACCGAGTTGTACTTGCCAAACCTTCCATTCTTTACCAAAATTTACATAAGCAGCATTGATATTTTCTTTGTAAATAAATTTATTCGACTTGCCAATATCATTCTGCCAGGTGCCATTAATCAGTTGCTCCGAAAGAAAATCGTTATTCGTAACAACATAGCTGCTTTTCAACCCGGTTTCAACTTTAACTGTTTTTGATAAGGGCAATGTTAAATCTGTTTTAGCAGCGTAAACATTGATCTGTGCATCTGTATTATTCCTTAAATTAGTTTGATTGGTCAAAACCCGCCCACTGTTTAAATAACTGGCCAAAAAGTACTCATCTTTCTCGTTTCCGAAACCGGAATAATCCACGTCGAAGGTTAAACTTTTACCCTTTTTATCAAAATCATGCTTGATATTAAAGTTTGCGGTGATGCTACTTACCGGCGAAGTTGAATTGGCATCCTGAAGAATCGAACTCAGGTTAGCTATCCCGTTTTGAACGGCACTAATATTGGTATTACTGAAATTAGTAAGCTTTGTACTCACTGTATTGGCATCAACCATTACCCCAAATACCGTTTTTTCTGATGCGTAATAATCAGCGCCTAATTTGCCTTGAAAACCAGTTCCTTTATTTTTACGATCAAAATTCTGGGTAAGCAGACTGGCAACACCATTGGCCGATGTTGTCCGGTCCAGATAGGTGTTATTAAATGTTGATTTTGTAGCTATAGCACCATTTCCAAAAACATTCCATTTTCCCTCACGATGATTGAGGTTAACGTTAATTCCAACCCGGTATAAGTCTTTAGGTGAATCGGGCATGAAGGCTTGACCGGTATTAAGTGAAGCCGTGCCGTTAGTCCCATAGGCTTTATTCCTTTTAAGCTTAATATTAATGATTCCTGCGTTTCCTGCTGCATCATATTTTGAAGATGGATTGGTAATGAGTTCAATCGTAGAAATCTGTTCTGCACTCATGTTACTGAGCAGGGCAGTTACATCGGCGCCCGATAGGAAGTTTGTCTTACCATCAATCATGACTAATACCCCGGATTTGTTATTCAGCTTGATCTGGTCACTTTGACGGTCGATCTGCACGCCTGGAGCCTTTTCCAAAACCTCCAATGCCGTTCCCCCTGACGCGGTGATGCTGTTTTCGACATTTAAAACTGTTTTATCGATCTGGTGCTCGATAAATGGTTTCTTTCCGGAAACATTTACTTCATTTAACTGCTTCGTTAAGCTTTCGATCGCAATGGCGGGTAACTCTACATCTTCACCCAGCAAAAACGGATTGGTAGTTTTTCGTTTAAAGCCAACTATTGAAACTGAGATCATGTAATTACCCTCTTTTAACTGAGTAAATTCGAAACGACCATCGATGTTGGAAGATATGCGCTTCACCAGACTGGTATCAGCGATTTTATGCAGACTTACTACTGCAAATGGCACGCCGGCGGACTTTTCATCGATAATTTTCCCCGATAGGTGATGTAATTTTTGGGCAAAGGAAACCCCACATGCCATCAGGCATGCCATAAGCATTAGCAATTTTTTCATGGTCTGGTAGGTGTGGTTTAAACTAATGGGTGGCAATCGTCCCGGTTCGATAATCTGCGAATCGGGACGATATTTAAAACATGTTATTGGTTTTCTGTATTCTCTTCAGGGTGGTCTAAATCATACTTACATTTCAAACCTTCTTCGGTCATGATCCAGACGCTGTAGTTGTTGTGGTCATCTTCATGATCATTACAGCTCCATGCCCAATAGTTATTGATATACCTATAGGCATCTTCTTTTAAAATAAGCCTTGTGCCCACCGGAATTTCGAAGATTAAGGTTACTTCCTGATTTCTCCAGATGGTACCCTTTCTCAGTTCAAATCGTGGGTTGAATACAAAAAGCGAATCTTTTAAATCATAGGTATAGTTTATGTTTTGTGCGTTCTGAAGTGCTGTTGGAAAGTTTTTCCCCTGCGATTCGTATTTTTTAATTAATCGCGCTGTACCCGTTTCGCTTTTTTCAATGTTAATTCTGATGTTGTTAGGCGATACAAAAGGGCCGTTTTCAAAATCATCAGTTACGATTTGGTTGCGGTTACCATTGGTAATGTGGTAGGAAACACTATCTTCATGACTGAAATACTTACTTTTATCGATATCAATTACGTAAGTAGGCGTAATTTCCAGATCAACAGTTTCGGTTAATTCTGCATGTTGCTTAAACTCAGAAGAAATTCTAGCTGCATGATAACAAGCGGTGGCTACTCCGGCCAGCCACACAATCAGTAATGCAAAAGAAAGTGTTTTGTTAATGGCCTGTTTATTAAAAGCAACCCTGATTGAAAAGAGAACAAGAGCCAGTATCGGGATAAACATTACGATGAATGCCGAAAACAGAATTACACCTCTATTGCTCTCATCGATGATGGAGAAAGGAAAATATTCGTAAATGCTGGCATCGAGGAAACCTTGAAAAGCAGCGACACCAATAATTAAACCAAGCAAAAAAAGTATCCCGAAGAGGATGATGAATCCTGCAATTACCTTGAAAATTACCTTTCCGGTTCCGGATATGAACCGACCCAGCCATTCAAAAAATTCCCCTATAAAAATTCCTATTCTGGCAAAGATAGAACCGGTGTGGTTTCCTGCATAAGACATCCCGCGTTTAATCGCTTCCAATTCTTCATCCAGGTTTCGTTGAAACCCTTCGAGGTTAGCCGTCTCTCCTTTCATCTCCATTCTCTCAACCCGCGACTTTGCCTTAGGCATAATGATCCACAATAATACATAAAGTAATATCCCGGTTCCGCCCAGAAAAGTAAGCAACAGCATGGCCAGTCTGATCCATCGTGCTTCAGTATTGATATAATGTGCAATGCCTGAACTAACACCTGCCACTACACGATCATCCATGTCACGGTACAATTTCTTTTCGGTGTACTGATGCTGGTAATTGCTTTCCTGAACAGGCTCTTCCTCAGCATCTTCGGTAGCATCAAAATCTCTGACTTTTCCCATTTGAGCAATAACAGCATTCACATCTGCGGAGTCAACTACCTGTTTCTTCTGGGCTTCCAGTTGTTCTGTTAGTAATTCGGCAATTCTGTTCTCAATGTCGGTTACGATTTCGAGATCGTCGGCATGATTGGCAAAATATTGCTTTACCTCATTTAAGTAGGCTTTTAAGAGTTCGTAGGCACTTTCCTCAATATGAATGATGGTGTTTCCTATATTTATGATGATGGTCTTTTCCATTTCGTTTACTTATTATGAGCTGGCTCCGGTTTGAGATACACCCACAGCATAAGCCAGTTCCTGCCAGGTTTGATCTAATTTTGATAATATTTCTCTGCCTTCTTCTGTCAAGACATAATATTTGCGTGGTGGGCCTGAGGTAGATTCTACCCAGTTATAGCTTAATAAACCATTGTTCTTAAGCCTGGTTAATAATGGATATAGTGTACCCTCAACGATTAATAATTTTGCCGCACGTAATTCGGCAATAATATCTGAGGCATAAATTTCTCCTCTCGAAATGATTGATAAAACACAGTATTCCAGAATTCCCTTCCGCATTTGCGTTTGCGTATTTTCTGCTATCATAATACAAAGATATATGTTTTATAATGTACTATGCAATACATAGTACTGTATCAAATGAATAATAATGAATAACTAACTATTATACAGGCAATTAATTTTATATATAAAATTTAGATGGTCTTTAATAGCCTTAAAAAAAGCCAGGAATTGATGAATTTACCTGACTTGGCCTTTGGCATCACACTATACAATCAGGGTGTAAATGCTTTGATGACGACCGCCTTCGGGATCAGGATTATTTGTTAGACCACCACACAACCCCACCATATAAATACGATAGATTTAATATATTTTGATAATTTTGCATCGTCATAACTTATTTTCATGAAAAAATCTATAGTTAGCATTGTTGCAGAGGCAAATCAAAGTGGCGAAGGGACACTTAAAAGAACACTAGGTCCGGTAAACCTCATTTTAATAGGGGTTGGTTTAACGCTTGGTGCAGGGCTGTTCTCCATTACTGGTTTAGCGGCAGCAAACCATTCTGGCCCGGCGGTAACGCTTTCATTTGTAATTGCTGCCCTCGGTTGTGGTTTTGCAGCATTATGTTATGCAGAATTTGCATCCATGATCCCGGTTGCAGGAAGTGCCTATACCTATTCTTACGCCACAATGGGTGAGCTATTTGCCTGGATCATCGGATGGGATTTAGTTTTGGAATATTCAGTTGGCTGCGCAACGGTAGCCATTAGCTGGTCGCAATATTTAACAAAATTTCTGGGAAGCCTCGGAATTTACCTACCTCCACAACTTACTTTATCTCCTTTTGAAACAGGGAAACTTGCTGATGGATCAGTTGTTCACGGTATGATTAACATTCCCGCGGCTTTAGTTGTGGTATTAATGACAGCAATATTGATTCGCGGAACCAAAGGATCGGCCATTGTAAATGGCATCATTGTTTTCCTAAAGGTTGGCGTAGTACTGGTATTTATCGCGTTAGGCTGGAAATACATTAACCCTGCAAATTACCATCCTTATATCCCTGAAAATACTGGTACGTTCGGTCAGTTCGGCTGGAGTGGTGTTTTACGTGGTGCCGGACTGGTATTTTTCGTGTTTATAGGTTTTGATGCGGTAGCCGCTTCAGCTCAGGAGACAAAAAACCCAGCCCGGGATTTACCCATCGGCATTATTGGATCCCTTTTAGTTTGCACAGTTTTATTTGGGTTGTTTGGCCATGTGATGACGGGTTTAGCAAACTATAAAGAATTTGCAAACAGTGGCGCGCCTGTTGCGATTGCAATAGAGAAAACGCCCTACGGCTGGCTGAGCCAGGCAATCATCCTCGCTATTCTCATCGGCTACACTTCGGTTATTCTGATTGACTTGATGGCGCAGTCAAGAATGTTTTACTCCATTAGTAAGGATGGGTTACTGCCAAAAATGTTTTCCGATGTGCACAGCAAGTTTAAAACACCATGGAAATCAAACATAATCCTTTGCATTTTCATAGGCCTATTTGCAGCATTTGTTCCGATGAATGTTGTAGGAGAAATGACGAGCATCGGTACACTACTTGCCTTTTTGATGGTTTGTGCCGGAATTTTAATTCTGAGAAAAACCAATCCGGAAGCAGAACGGCCGTTTAAAGTTCCCTTTGTACCACTGATACCTATTCTTGGTATTTTAACATGTATTGCCATGATGGTTTTTCTACCCTGGGAAACCTGGTTAAGGTTAGCAGTATGGCTGATTATTGGTTTAGCCATTTATTTTGGATACGGCAGGAAAAACAGTAAATTAAACCGTGTTGCACAAGAGGAAACGCCGGGCTAATGTACTCATAAATAAAACGATAGGACAGCAGATTGTTCGAATAAACATACAGCTTTAAAACTTGTTACGATTAAGCGATGTGGTTTATAACCGTATAAATATCAAATAATTAACAAAAAAATACAAGTTATCAACATTTGAACAAATCCTAAGTGCTTTGGCTTAGGATTTGTTTTGTGAAAAGTAACCTATAAAAACTTTTCATATGATTATTAAATTGGATATATCTGCAATCAGACTGGTAAGACCGAAGGCGGAAACAACGACAAAGAAAACAGTAACTCCTTTAACCAAAGAGCAGTGGATAACGGCCGATAGAATAGTAATGGCAACGATGTTTATCGCAACAATTGCAGCAGCAATAGTATTCTAATTGCTGTGATCGATCAAAAATCTTCTCCAGTCAATTCCTTATTGATCATGACTCCGGCAAGCGTACCTGATGCTGCCGCTACAGACAGCGTTCTCATGAGCGTGGTGCAATCTCCTGCCGCATAAATACCGTCAACATTAGTCCTTTGTTGCTCATCTACCTTAATTGTATTCAAGTTTGTTATCGACAGTCCTAATTGGGTTTCGAAATCAAGATGCTGCATAATTTCCCCTCTGGCGTAAACCGCCTTTAAGGGCAATCTCTTATTACCCCTGAAGACTACACTTTTCAACATACCGTTTTCATGCTCAAAAGCTACAATCTCGTCTTCAATTATAGGGATTGACCTGGACTTTAATCTTTCTGTCTGCTCAACCGTTAACTGAGATATTCCATTGGTGAGCAGTTTAAGGTCTTTATTCCAGTTCCATAGTGTACGTGCCATTTCAAAAGCATGGTCCCCATTCATGAACAGTCCAATTTTCTCATCTTTAAATTCATATCCATGGCAATATGGACAATGGATAACAGATATGGCCCAGCAATCTGCAAAACCTTCAATATCGGGTAGAACATCCTTTAAACCTGTAGCAATAAGCAGTTTGCGCGCCTGGAAACTCCTCCCACTTTCCAATTGAACGGAAAAATGATTCTGCTCTTTCTTAGTTGAGCTGACCATTCCTTCAAGAAATCTAATCGTTGGATATTTTAAAACGTCGGCTTTAGCTTTCGCTGATATGTTTGCTGGCGACTCCCCATCGTGTGTTAAAAAATTATGAGCGTGTGGCGTTTGTCTGTTACAGGGTTTTCCGGCATCAATCACGAGCACATTCCTTCTTGCCCGTCCAAGCGCTAGCGCAGCTGATAAACCAGTATAACTTCCACCGATTATTATTACATCAAAATCCATATCATTTTTTTTGATGTAAAATTCATAAACTAATTGAACAAATGCAATATAGTTGCATTATATAATTGTCATTTTTGATAAATGGTGGCCCTGATAAACTTTCCATAATAAAATTGATCTTCAACAGTAGTGTAATTGGCTCTTAGAAAATAACCCGACATATCAATCAGCCTTTTAGCCTCAACATGACTAATGATGTTAAAAAAAGTATACATCAGCTTAAGGAAAATTTTCTTCCACCAGATACCTTGCTTTTGTTGCAGACTGAAATCGACCATAAACCAGAAACCACCATTTATTAGTTGCTGATGTAGTTTATTAAAAACAATCTCCGCTCGTTGCAAAGAAAAGTTATCAAATAGAAACGGGGTAATAATCACATCGAAAACATGATCTGCAATGTATACTTCTATTGCCGAGTGGATAAAATCGACGTTATTTACGCCACAATTTCTTTTTTTAGAAAGTACAAGCATTGTTGATGAGATCTCAACATAGGTGATGTGCAGTCCCGAAGGGTGTATCTTAGCTATTTCCTCCAGGATCCAGCCAGTCCCTCCCCCGGCAATAAGCACTGTTGAATTGTCCGGAATTTGTTTTAACTGATTGATCTGTGCATTGACTTGTGACCGGGAAAATACCAAACGACTCAAAAAATCGTATCGGGAAGCTATCTTACTATAATCATTTAACAAAACTTGTAGTTTTAATGGTCAGGAATATGATGTTCTATCTAAGTTAATGAATATCATGTGTTGTTGCAGGTTGAAAACAAATCATTGAACAAACTGCATTCCAATGATACCACAGACTGCCTTAAATAATATTAAGCCATCAATAACCATCAGATAGTAAAGGATATTCTGGCGTTTGTGCATGGAGTACGCGATATAAATGGTTGCTACAAATGGTAGTACGTTACACAATACCTGCGGAATTCCAAAACCTTTATAACTGGCAAAAATCCCCAGAGAAACCAGGCCAATAATGAGTAAAGGAATTAATATATTAAATATGGTTTTACGTAATCCATAACGCACAACAAAAGTCCGCAGGTGCTTATTGGCATCGGTTGGATAATCTTTGATGTCAAAAATAATTGCGTTAACAGTACAGAACATCCAATTTTTAATAAACAACCATGTCCACAAAACCGAGTCGTGATAATTAATACCCGTCTCGATTTTCAGCATAATGAGGGGCAATACATTGGCGCAACAAGCCCACACAAAGCCGATTACGAATGCCTTAAACCAGCCGGTATTCCGAAGGTTAATATTCAGAAAAGAGCGTGGCAGTAAACCATAGTAAAGTATAGCTGCAATCAGTATAACTCCAATGGCTACCCAATAAAGCAGTGGCAAATTTAAGATGTGGTAAAAATTAGCATACAATAGGCTTACCGCCAGTATTGCACACAATACAGATAAAATGAGCTGACTAAAACCGATCAGTTTCTGATGTTCAAAATACCACTGTGTTCTTGGGTTTGTTGCAGACGGTTGGGTAGAAACCTTACTGTAAGCATAGGTATAGTAAATGGTCGGCGCCAGGAACAATAACAGAAAATAGTTGACTGAATTGAACGGCAGACGCAACTGGATTGTAGCTTCTAAAGTTAGTGCAACCGCCAGTATACCCACGAAGTAGTTCCCAAAGAAGATGAAGCGAATAATCTTACTGACCATTTTAACTCAAATAATACCGGGACAATTTCGCGTTTAAAATTTAGATATAGGTGTAAAATATTTTTTAACAAAAAAGCCTCTCAGTTTCCTGAAAGGCTTAGTGTGGGAAATGAGGGGTTCGAACCCCCGACCCCCTCGGTGTAAACGAGGTGCTCTGAACCAGCTGAGCTAATTTCCCTTTCCGTTTGGGAATGCAAATATAGCGCTATAATCTTGTTTCGCAAATATTTTTTATTTTTTTTCAGCTCAGGAGCACTTCCAGTATTTTATGAGATTGAACCTCACCAAAGGACGCCGTATGTAAGGTATAGAAAACCAATATTTTATCCAGCAAAAATCTCCGTTGCACATTACTCATTTTTATTTCAGAAATTTTTTCCAAAGAGGTTTCAAAAAGGGAAATAAAGCATAAAGCATCATCCAGCTGGAGATAATTTGAATGGATGGGTACCCTTGAAACAAATCCTCCTTCCTGTAGATCAAAATAAACCTGATCTCCTCTCCTTTTTTCATTAGGGGCAAAACCTAAAAAACGGGTAAGCTTCAGCAAGAAAGACAAATGGAAGTTCGGATTCAATTCATCGTTCTCATCAAACCAGGCTACCGAGTTGTATATATAATCAAATAAGCTTTCATCTGAAGACTGCTGCCGGATACTTTTGTAGAGTACTTCGTTTAAAAAAATAATGATGCTCGACTTTACAATATCATAAGGAATCGTTTTGAACACCGGTGTTTGCCTGACTTCTGAAATGCGCTGAATATTCGTATTTGCCTTATGGTAAACAATCATATCCAAAAGATGCAACGACTGCAACATGTTCATCTTAACCTTTGCCCGTGGCTTTTTCACACCGTTAATCAGATACGATTGCATCCCAAATTTATCTGTCAAAACCTGTACCACCACACTGCTCTCGCTGTAACTGGTTGTTTTTAAAACAATTCCCCTGACCTTGTGCAACATATCGCTAAAACAATTTTTTCAAAAGTAGGTTAATTGTGCAAATTTATTTGAGCAAAAAGACATTCTCATTTATAAATAAGTTTAGTTTTGCCATTATCATTTAAAACTAGATTACACATGTGGGTAAAGCTATCAAGGTTTATTCTTCAGAACCGTATTGCCATTATCGTTTTCTTCGTACTCGGCACCATTTTCATGGCCTATCAGGCTAAAAACGTAAAACTCTCTTACACAGGAAGCAAAATTCTTCCGGTTACGGACAGCGCCTTCGTAAAATACAACAATTTTAAGAAAACATTTGGCGAGGATGGAAGCGTAATGGTCATTGGAATCCAATCGCCTGACATTTTTAAGAAAGAAGTTTACAATGAATGGGTGAAACTGTCAAACGACATCCAACAACTCAAAGGTATAAAACAAGTACTTTCAACCGGCAGAATTTTTCAGCTGGAAAAAGATACAGTTGAGCAAAAGTTTATTTTAAAGCCCATTCCAAATGGCGTAGTGCAAACGAATGCAGCCATGGATTCAATTAAGAATGCTTTATACAATACCCCATTTTTCGAGGGATTGGTTTTCAACAGAAAAAATGCAACGTTAATGGCCATCACTTTTGATACGAAGATCCTGAATTCAGCTGCCAGAAACCCGATACTAAAACAAATCGAAGAGAAGGCAAGAGCGTTTCAGAAAAAATCCAAAATTCAGGTCCATATTTCGGGACTGCCTTATATACGCACGGCTGTGAGCAAGCTGGTTAGTAATGAGTTTGTGCTGTTCCTTGGCTTATCGATATTAGTTTCAGCATTTATTCTTCTAATCTTCTTCAGAAAGTTTTATGCCGTTTTCTTCCCTATTCTGGTGGTGATTATGGGGGTAATCTGGAGCATCGGAATCCTGGTGCTATTTGGTTTTGAACTTACTATTTTAACGGGGTTAATCCCTCCACTCATCGTTATCATTGGTATCCCTAACAGCATTCTCTTACTCAACAAATACCAGAATGAACTCAGGAAAGACGGTGATAAGCAAAGGGCCTTAAGCGTAACAATAGAACGCATTGCGGTAACCACATTAATCGCTAATATTACAGCTGCAATAGGATTTGGTGTGCTTTATTTTACTGGCAGTGAGCTTTTGATGCAGTTTGGAAGCGTGGCGTCAATCAATGTAATGATTACCTGGCTTATGTGTTTGTGCCTGATCCCCATCATTTTCAGCTATTTGCCAGCTCCGAAACTAAAAGCACAAACCCACGTTGAAGAAGGATTTCTACACAAACTACTGGTTAAAACAGATAAGCTGGTTCAGCAAAAAAGCGGTTTGATTTATGTTGGTACGCTGATCATTTCAATTATCGCTTTTATTGGGGTAATGAAGATTAATGTAAACGGCTATGTTGTAGACGACTTACCCAAAAACTCCGAAATCCTGACTGACCTCAAATTCTTCGAGAAAAATTTCGAGGGAATACTGCCGCTCGAAGTAAGTGTTGACACCAAGAAAAAGAATGGCGTTTTTAACTTAACTAACCTGAAGCGGATGGAGAAAATGGAGAAAATGATTGCTGCATACCCGGAATTTTCGCGTTCTATTTCCGTTAATATGGGATTAAAATATGCAACTCAGGCTTTCTACAACAACGATACGAGCTTTTTCCGCTTACCTGATAATATGGAGAAAAACTTTATTCTGGCCTATATTGCAAATGGAGGAAAAGGAAATTCCAGTCTGCTAACTAATTTCATCAGCAAAGGCAATCAAAGCACCAGAATGAGCTTTCAAATGGCAGATGTAGGTTCAAAACGCCTGGATGCAATCATGGCAGAATTAAAACCCCGCATCGATAGTATACTGCCTCCAGACAAATTTAACGTGGAACTGACCGGATCGAGCGTTATCTTCTCAAAAGGTACCGATTATATGCTCGAACACCTGTTTGAAAGCATCGGACTGGCCATTGTGCTGATCTCCCTTTTGAGACTCGCACAATTTAAAAGTCTGGGCATTATGTTCATCTCATTATTGCCGAACATCGTGCCTCTTATAATCACAGCAGGAATTATGGGTTATTTCGGGATTTCATTAAAACCGTCAACCATTTTGATTTTCACAATAGCATTTGGTTTGGCCTCAGACCAGACCATATATTTCCTCACCCGATATCAACAAGAACTCACGCTAACGAATTTCAGTATCCCGAAGGTGATTACCGACACCATCACCGAAACGGGTGTAAGCATGACGCACATTGCCTTAATCCTGTTCTTTGGCTTTGGCATATTCACAGCGTCAACATTTGGAGGAACAGTAGTGTTAGGCTTACTCCTTTCAATTACATTATTTGTCGCGCTGATTTTCAACCTTACATTGTTGCCTGCACTGGTTTTGTGGCTGGATAAAAAGAAGGTGAGAACCATTATTTCAGATGAAGAGTCGGCAAGAAATGCCAATGAATTTGACCATTAAAAAATATAAAATACTGATACCATATAAGGCATTTAAGAAAGATATTCCCTAATAACTTAATGCTTAATTTCCTTATATGGGTATCTATTGCACAACCGGTTTTTCATCATCCTCAGGCAGTTCCACAGTCGGATCAGTAATAATCTCGGCTTTTCCCTCACCATCAACCTTGGCAAAAAGAATAGGATACAGAAACCATAACGCACCCACCATCACCAGCACCCCGGCAAGCATTTGAAGATAGCGCGCACCATCAACATGATTAGCATCTAATATCAGATATAAAACGTAAGAGAGCACTCCAGCAACAAGTACCAGCACTGCTTTTTGCAACTTTAGTAACTTAATCATGGGCCTTATTTTTTAGTTTGACAATATGTACTAAAACAAAGACGAGTCCAATTAGTTCGAGCAGGCCGCAGAAATAAAATGAATACAACACAAAATGCTCGTTAGCAGGTTTTAGCAACGCAACAACGGGCAATACAACCACTGCCATCACCATGAGCAAAAGCCCTATATTAAATAATTTCACCTCAAAGTATTTACATCAAAACTACCAATATTGAGCGAAATACTTTAACTTTGCAACCTTAATTTTTTGAGGTACTGAATTGATGTATAGCGAATTTAAACAATTAGACCTTGCCAAAATAGGGCAAGAAATACTCGATTTTTGGAAAGAAGAAGACATCTTTGAGAAAAGCATTTCATCCCGTCCGAAATCTAACCCGTTTACTTTTTACGAGGGCCCGCCATCCGCAAATGGGATGCCAGGTATTCACCACGTAATGGCGCGTGCTATTAAAGATATTTTTTGCCGCTACAAAACAATTAAAGGCTACCAGGTAAAGAGAAAAGCGGGTTGGGATACGCATGGCCTTCCTGTTGAATTGGGTACGGAAAAAGAATTAGGCATTACCAAAGAAGATATCGGTAGAACAATTTCTATTGAAGACTATAACGAAGCCTGCAAAAAAACAGTTATGCGGTACACCGATGTGTGGAACGACCTGACTGAAAAGATGGGCTATTGGGTAGATATGGATGATCCGTATATTACCTACAAACCAAAATACATGGAGTCGGTTTGGTGGCTTTTGAAGCAGATTTACGATAAAGGGTTAATCTATAAAGGCTATACCATCCAGCCCTATTCACCAAAAGCAGGAACTGGTTTAAGCTCACACGAAGTAAACCAGCCTGGTGCTTATCGCGATGTTACCGATACCACAATCGTTGCACAGTTTAAGGCGCTTGCAGATACACTCCCATCCTTCCTAGAGGGGTTTGGTGAGCTGTATTTATTGGCATGGACTACCACACCGTGGACTTTACCCTCAAACACGGCTTTGACTGTCGGACCTAAAATCGACTATGTCTTAGTAAGAACTTTTAATCAGTATACATTTCTTCCAACAAACGTCATCCTGGCAAAAAACCTGGTTGGTAAACAATTCAGCAAAGTTTTCTTTGAGAGTAATGAAGCTGAAGATTTTACAAATTTTAAAGCTGGAGATAAAAAAATACCTTATCAAATCCTTGCCGAATGCAAAGGAACGGAATTGGTTGGAATCAGATATGAGCAACTTTTAACCTACGCTTTACCTTTCAACAACCCTGAGAACGCCTTCAGAGTGATCTCAGGAGATTTCGTGACTACAGAAGATGGTACCGGAATTGTGCATACTGCGCCAACCTTTGGGGCAGATGATGCGAAGGTATCCAAAGAGGCTGTTCCAGAGATCCCGCCTATGCTGGTACTGGATGACAACGACATCCTGGTTCCTCTGGTCGATTTACAAGGTAAATTCACAAAACATGTTGGCCCGTTTGCAGGCAAGTATGTAAAAAATGAATACTACACTGCTGGTGAAGCACCTGAAAAATCGGTTGATGTAGAAATTGCAATTTTACTAAAAGAAGAGAACAAAGCTTTCAAAGTAGAAAAATACGTTCACAGTTATCCGCACAGCTGGAGAACTGATGAGCCACTATTATATTACCCGCTAGATTCCTGGTTCATTAAAGTAACAGATGTTAAAGACAGAATGTTCGACCTTAATGAAACCATCAACTGGAAACCCAAATCTACTGGAGAGGGTCGTTTTGGCAATTGGCTAAAGAATGCCAACGACTGGAATTTATCACGTTCAAGGTATTGGGGAATTCCACTACCAATCTGGAGAACGGAAGATAAAAAAGAAGAAGTTTTGATAGGTTCTGTCGAAGAACTATACAATGCCATTGAAGAATCTATAGCAGCAGGCTTCCAGAAGGAAAATCCGTTTAAAGGGTTTGAAATTGGAAACATGTCTGAAGAAAATTACGAGCTGATAGACCTGCATAAAAATGTTGTCGATCAGATCACTTTAGTATCTCCATCAGGCAAACCAATGAGCCGTGAAAGCGATTTAATTGATGTATGGTTTGATTCGGGTGCTATGCCATATGCACAATGGCACTACCCTTTTGAAAACAAGGAAACGATTGATGCAAATCAAGACTTCCCGGCAGATTTTATTGCTGAAGGTGTAGACCAGACCCGTGGTTGGTTTTATACTTTGCACGCCATCTCTACTCTTGTATTCGATAAAATAGCCTACAAAAACGTAGTGTCAAATGGATTGGTGCTGGACAAAAACGGACAGAAAATGTCCAAACGTCTGGGCAATGCTGCAGACCCGTTCCAAACCATTAACGAATATGGCGCCGACGCAACGCGTTGGTACATGATCTCTAATGCAAATCCATGGGATAACTTAAAATTCGACATTGAGGGTATTGCAGAAGTTCGCCGTAAATTTTTCGGAACACTTTACAACACTTATGCATTCTTCGCGCTATATGCCAACATTGATAAGTTTGAAATCGACAAAAATAACTTAAGCAAAGTTGAAGAAAGAACGGAGCTTGACCGCTGGATATTATCCTTACTGCAAACCTTAATTAACGAAGTGGACGAAAGCTACAACAGTTACGAGCCCACTAAAGCCACCCGTGCAATTCAGGCATTTGTTGATGAACACTTAAGTAACTGGTACATCAGGTTAAGCCGCCGCCGTTTCTGGAAAGGCGAAATGACTGCCGATAAACGTGCTGCTTACGAAACACTTTATACCTGTCTGGAAACCCTGGCACAGCTGATGAGTCCGGTAGCGCCATTCTTTGCCGATTGGTTATACAGAAACTTAAGCGTAAACGATAAAAATGCCGAGCAGTCTGTTCACCTTACCTTATGGACAGCAGCAGACCAAAGCTTAATCGACACTGACTTGAACGAACGCATGGTTTACGCACAGGATATCTCTTCAATGGTATTATCATTGCGTAAAAAATCAGGTATCAATGTCCGCCAGCCTTTAGAAAAAATCCTGATCCCTTCCCTGAATGGCGATTTCGAGCAAAAAATCTCGAAGGTTGCCGATTATATCCTTTCAGAAACAAATGTTAAACATATCGAGTTCATCACCGATACGCATGGCATCGTGAAGAAAAAGTTAAAACCAAACTTTAAATCGTTGGGTAAAAAAGTAGGTAAGGATATGAGCCTGATTAAAGAAGCTTTGGAAAACCTGAATCAGGATGATATCCAACGCCTCGAAAACGATGGTCATATTAACGTATCAGGCAACAACGATGCTCAATATGTAATAGACCTGGATGGAGATGTTGAAGTCTTTGCTGAAGATATTCCGGGATGGCAGGTAACAAATTTAGGTAGCTTAACCGTTGCACTGGATGTGACTATATCCGAAGGCCTGAAGCAGGAAGGTATCTCCCGTGAACTCGTTAACAGGATACAAAATCTCCGTAAGGAATTAAACTTTGAAGTAACGGATAGGATTAAGGTGGCTTTACAAAATGATAACTTTGTTGCTACTGCAGTTAACCATAACAAGGCCTACATTTGCGCAGAAATTTTAGCAGATGAACTAGAATTAAAAGATGCTGTAATAAATGCAAACAAAATCGTTATCGACGATGTTGAGTTAAGCATTTCAGTAACTAAAATATAAATCCATATATTAGAAAACTAAATTAAAAGCATGGAAAATAGTAACAAAACACGCTACTCAGACAGTGAACTTCAGGAATTTAAAGTATTAATTCAAGATAAATTGCGCATGGCAAAAGAAGAGTTAAACTCTTTAACCGCTTCATTAAGTAGCCCTAACGCAAATGGTACTGAAGATACTTCGGGTGCCTACAAAACATTGGAAGATGGTTCTGCAACAATGGAAAAAGAGCAGATTAACCAACTCGCTGCCCGTCAGCGCAAATTTATCGACAATCTTGAAAATGCATTGGTACGCATTGAAAACAAAACTTATGGTATTTGCCGCGAAACAGGTAAGTTAATCCAGAAAGAGCGTTTACGTGCCGTTCCTCACGCTACTTTAAGCATGGAAGCAAAACTAAAGCAGAGTTAATGAAAGGATACACAAAACCTTTATTAGTCATCTTTTTGGTTTTACTTGCCGACCAGGTATTAAAAACGTGGATCAAAACCCACATGTACCTTGGTCAGGAGTTTAACATTATCGGTAAATGGTTTATCATTCACTTTACCGAAAATAATGGTATGGCCTTCGGCATGGAGTTTGGCGGGGAATTTGGAAAGCTGGCACTATCCTTATTTCGCATCATTGCCGTTGGTGGAATTGGTTACGGATTACATTATCTCATTAAGCACAAATATCATCGCGGGTTAATCCTGAACGTTGCCTTAATTTTTGCTGGGGCATTAGGGAACATCATTGATTCGGTATTCTATGGAAAGATTTATGGTTACGAAACCTGGTTTCACGGCCGCGTGGTAGATATGCTTTACTTCCCGATTGCCGAAGGACACTTCCCAAGCTGGATTCCAATATGGGGCGGTGATGAGTTTGTATTCTTCAGACCGGTTTTTAACCTTGCCGACGCCGCTATTTCGGTAGGCGTGATACTCATCCTCATTTTCCAGAAAAACTACTTTAAAGAAGATGTAAAGGATGAAGTAAGCATCAACAGTGAAATTGTTGAGGATTAACCTCCAACCAAAATCATATTACAGTACCAAAGCTCGTTTCTGTTTGAGACGGGCTTTTTTGTAGCCGCTTTTTTTGAAACCCTTCTATGAAAATTAAATTCCAGGCACAAAAAAAAGTCAGACTTTAATGCCTGACTTCTTTCAAATATTATTTTAATAAGACCTAAACGCCTAACAATAATCTGGCTGGATCTTCTAATAGTTGTTTAACACGAACCAGGAATCCAACAGACTCACGTCCGTCAATGATTCGGTGATCATAAGATAATGCAACATACATCATCGGACGAATCACCACTTCTCCTTTTTCTGCTACCGGACGCTCAACAATATTGTGCATGCCTAAAATAGCCGATTGAGGTGCATTGATGATTGGTGTCGACATCATTGAACCAAATACACCACCATTGGTAATGGTAAAGGTTCCACCTGTCATTTCTTCGATGGTTAATTTACCATCACGTGCTTTTAAAGCCAAAGCCAGAACTGATTTTTCAATCTCCGCCAGGCTCATGCTTTCTGCATTACGAATCACAGGAACAACCAGACCTTTCGGTGCAGATACTGCAATAGATACATCAGCAAAGTTGTTGTAAACAATTTCTTCTCCTTCTATACGTGCATTAACAGCCGGGAAATCTTTTAAGGCTTCAGTTACCGCTTTAGTGAAGAAACTCATGAAACCTAATCCCACACCATGTTTATCTTTGAATGAGTCTTTGTATTTGCTACGTAGATCCATAACCGGTTTCATGTTAACCTCATTGAAAGTAGTTAACATAGCCGTTTCGTTTTTTACAGCAACCAAACGTTTAGCAACGGTTTTACGCAATGGCGACATCTTTTCACGACGCTCAGAACGTGGACCTGCAGGAGCTGCAGGCGCCGCAGGTGCAGCAGCAGCTTTTGGTGCTTCTGCTTTTTTAGCAGCTTCAGCTTTTACAGCATCATCTTTAGTAATGCGTCCATCAATACCTGTACCTTTTACGGCTCCGGCATCGATACCTTTTTCTGCAAGAATTTTTCCTGCCGCAGGCGATGGAGTGCCTGTAGCATAACTATCGCCAGATTTCTCGGCAACAGGAGCAGAAGCTTTATCCTCAGCAACAACTGCCTTTTCTTCTGTTTTTGGAGCATCAGCTTTTGCAGGTGCTGCGCCACCATCCTCAATTTTACAAACTACCGCGCCGATCGCTAAAGTATCACCTTCAGCAGCTATGGTTCTTAAAGTTCCGGCTTGTTCAGCGGTTAATTCGAAAGTAGCCTTGTCTGATTCTAATTCAGCAATAACCTCATCCATTTCAACAACATCACCATCCTGTTTTAACCACTGTGATAAAACAACTTCCGTTATCGACTCACCAACTGGTGGAACTTTTATTTCTAAACTCATAATGTTTAATATATGTCTTTATTAGCTTCTAATTTCTTTATCGTTTTGTATTAGTCGGCCGCTGCAAGTTTCTTGCTTGCTTTCTTGGTTTCCGCTTGCACTTCTGACTCTTTAACGGGAAGCTCAAGTGCTTTAGCCAGAATATAAGCCTGCTGATTGGCGTGTTGTTTCGCAAAACCTGTTGCAGTACTGCTGCTCTCTTTTCTTGAAATTACATCAATACCTTTTAAGCCGGTTTTATATAATTTGCGGAATAAATAAGGCCATGCACCCATATTTTCCGGTTCTTCCTGTACCCAGAAAATTTCTGTAGCATTTGTATATTTAGCGGTGATCGCTTCCATCTGATCAACAGGGGTAGGATACAATTGTTCAACACGAACTATTGCAACGTGTTTTACCTGATCAGCCTGTTGTTTTTCAAGCAACTCATAGTAAATTTTACCACTACAGAATACCACTCTTGTAACATCATCAACCTTAACATTTACATCCTCAATCACCTCTTTGAAACCACCTTCAGTAAATTCATCTAATGGAGAAACACAGGCGGGATGACGTAATAAACTTTTAGGAGAGAAAACTACAAGCGGTTTACGGAAATCGCGTTTAAACTGACGACGCAATACGTGGAAAAAGTTTGCCGGAGTTGTACAATTCACAACCTGCATGTTGTAATCTGCACAAAGTTCCATAAAACGTTCAATACGTGCAGACGAGTGCTCAGGGCCCTGACCTTCGTAACCGTGTGGCAACAGCATCACCAAACCGTTTTCACGCTGCCATTTCGTTTCTGCACTGGCGATATACTGATCAACCACAATCTGGGCACCGTTGAAGAAATCACCAAACTGCGCTTCCCAAATGGTTAAGGCATTCGGATTAGCCATTGCATATCCATATTCAAAACCTAGAACACCATACTCTGATAAGTGAGAATTGTAAATATCAAAAGGAGCCTGCTGATCTGAAATGTTTGCCAGAGGAACATATTCTTCCTCACTATCCTCGAGTGTAAGTACCGCATGGCGGTGAGAGAAAGTACCACGTTCAACATCCTGACCGCTTAAACGAACCCTTTTGCCTTCCGATAACAAGGTACCATAAGCCAGTTGCTCACCCATAGCCCAGTCGAACACATTGGTTTCATTAACCATTTTGGTCCGCTCTGAAAATAACTTCTCAATTTTTTTGAAGAACTTTTTATTCGACGGTAAAGTTGTAATGCGTTTACCAATCTCCAGTAAAGTAGATTTTTTTACCGCCGTAACAGGTGATGTTTCGAAATCCTGAGGCGTTGCTAAACGCAAATCAGCCCAAGCACCACCAAATTTAATTTCATTATTTCCAGCTACAAATTCTTTAGCCTCATTCAGGCGTTCTTGCAAAATACCACGGAAATCTTTTTCCATTTCCTTAGCAAGACCTGCTTCCAGCTTACCTTCTTTAGTTAACTGCTCAATATAAATTTCCCTTGGATTAGGGTGTTTTTCAATTGTTTTGTACAACAAAGGCTGAGTGAATTTAGGCTCATCAGACTCATTATGTCCAAAACGACGATAGCATAAAATATCAATGAATACGTCATTTTTATATTTCTGACGGTATTCCATTGCTAGGTTGATGGCGTAAACCAAAGCTTCAGGATCATCACCATTCACGTGGAATACAGGTGATAAAGTTACCTTAGCAATATCAGTACAGTAAGTACTGGTACGTGCATCTTTATAGTTTGTGGTAAAACCAATCTGATTATTAATTACCAGGTGGATGGTACCACCGGTTTTATAACCTTCAAGTCCTGCCATCTGAATCACTTCATAAACAATACCCTGTCCTGCAACAGATGCATCACCATGAATCAAAATCGGCGCTAAACGGCTGTTGTCACCACCGTATTTAAAATCGATTTTAGAACGGCTCATGCCTTCAACCACACCATCAACAGTTTCTAAGTGCGAAGGATTTGGGCAAAGACTTAAGTGAACATTTTTACCTGAAATGGTACTCACATCTGTAGAGTAACCCAGGTGATACTTAACATCACCACCAAAAGGTGTATCCGGATTGTAGCTTTTACCTTCAAACTCAGTAAATATGTCCTTATAGGTTTTTTGCATGATATTAGCCAGCACGTTCAAACGACCGCGGTGAGCCATACCAATAACAAATTCTTCAATTCCTAATTCAGCACCTTTTTCAATTACCGAATCTAAAGCCGGAATCAGTGCCTCAGCACCCTCTAATGAGAAACGTTTTTGGCCTAAAAATTTCGTACCAAGGAAGTTTTCAAAACTTACCGCCTCATTTAATTTCTTAAGGATACGTTTTTTCTCGTCAATAGAAAAGTTCGGCGTATTGCGTGTACTTTCCATTTTCTGCTGAATCCAGTTCAGCACTTCAGGGGTACGTAAAAATTTATATTCTGCTCCGATAGAGCCAGCATAAGTTTGTTTCAAAACAGCAAGAATATCTTTCAGCTTTGCTGCACCAATACCAATTTCAACTCCAGAGTTAAAAACGGTCTCCAGATCAGCATCCGATAGCCCGAAATTTGCAAGATCTAAAGTCGGTAAATGTTTACGCCGCTCACGAACGGGATTGGTATGTGTAAACAAGTGACCGCGACTACGATAGCCGTCAATCAGGTTGAGAACATTAACCTCTTTTAAAAATTGTTCAGGAGTTTCTACTGTTACTGACGGGGCTTCAGAACTTCTTCCAAAATCGAAACCCTCAAAAAACTTTTGCCAACCAAACTCAACTGATTCAGGATCTTGCTGATACGACTGATATAAAGAATCTATGTATTCGGCGTTTGCGCCGTTAATATAAGATAAACTATCCATTATTTACTGTTTACTATAAGCCCTACAAAATTAGAATTTTACCTTATATAAATGGTAAAAAACTGGATTAATTGCACAAAAAAATATATTTAGAAACATTCTGACATTCAGTACAAATAATTGAATGAATGCAGGAGAAAGCTTTGCAAACAAACAAAGCAAAATGCAAGCCAGTAATTGAAGAAATTATAGAAAGTGTGAATGAGTAAATCTAAGAACTCCAGGTTAAGGCGTAATTTCCTTTTGGATCCAGATTCTTGATATTCTTATCCAGATCAAATACGCTTTTCGACTTCTGGTCATTGCCCACACCAGCAACATTTGCCCAATTGCCCCAGTTACTTGCAGGGTTATAATCAATCAGTTTTTCTTCAAAATATGCTGCACCGAAAACCCAGCTTACTTCCAGATTATTGATCAGATAAAGAGCTGCCGTTTGGCGGGCAACATTTGAAATAAATCCGGTGGTGTTCAGCTCCGTCATCACTGCATCAACCACAGCAAACCCGGTTTGTGCATTCTTCCACTTACTAAAATTCTCCTGTTCATTTTCCACGTCCACCAATCCCTGACTGCCAAAACCATTCGGACTGAAGAAGGTATTGCCGTATTTTTTGAACATGAAACGGAAATAATCCCGCCAAAGCAATCCAAGTAAAATATGATTGAACATCGCCTTGGTGTTAGGCACCCCTTCCATCTTTTTAATTTCCCAATATACCTTACGTGGTGATAAGCACCCCATCGCAAGCCAGGCAGAAAGTTTAGATGCCAGAATAAGGTTCTTGGAAGTTGCCGCCTGCTGCATCAGTAAAATTACCTTTTGCAAATGCGCCAGCCCTTCAGCCTCACCCCCTAAAAATTCAAGATCCGAACGCTTATCCTGTGCCTGCTGCAAAAGGTTAAGGTCCGCAAGTTCGGGTAAAGTACCCCAATCAATCACCTCCGCAACATTAATGCGATCGGGAGCAGCAAAACAAGGTTTTATAATTGAATCACGCTCAATCTTCTTTTTAAACTGATTAAAAGCATCTGGTATATCTTTAATAGGGAAAGGTAAATCTTCCTTGTTATATAACGTATGGCCAATAAAATGTTTCAGATTAATACGAAGTTTCCACAAGGCATTCTCTACTAATGCGGATACATGTGTTTCCTCCCGGGCTACTTCCCTGTGGTGATATACTTCAGTAATTTCATATTCCTGCACCAGCTGTGGAACGATATCTTCCGGACTACCGGTAACAATCAGTAAGTTTCCGCCTATCTGTTTCAGAGAATGACGAAGCCCTAAAACACTTTCAAGGGTGAACTGTGCTCTGATGCTGCCTGTTTTTAGTGTACCATATTTCGTTTCTACAAACTGGCGGGGGTCTAAAATATAAACAGGTAAAATCGAATCCGACTTAGCAATTGCCTCAACAAGCATTTCATTGTCATGCAAACGAAGGTCATTTCTAAACCAGACTAAAATTTTTTTGGACATGTTTTATTCGGAAAAGGGTATCAAGAACGCGAAGAACAAATTTACCTTATTTTTCTTCGGCATCATAAACATGATAAATTCTTTACAAACAGGCAACAAAAACAATGTGGATTATGGAATCAGGAATAACCGATCATCCTCATTTTAATTATAGATTATAAAAAACCATTAAACTGATAACATGAAACTTCTCCTGATCGCATTATTTCTCCCCTTCACCCTCCTCGCCCAGCAACAAATTAAATCAAAGGCCATGTTGGAAAGTGTAACGGTTTACAACAACGGCGCACAGCTTTCTCACTCAGGAAAGGTTGCCTTGCCAGCAGGTACTTCAGAAATTACCATTAATAATATTTCCGGCCGTGTAAACGAAAGCTCTATCCAGGTTGGCGTATCCACTGGCGTTACCATTCTGGCCGTACAGTTTAACCGCGATTTTCTGAATACAGATGCAGCAAATCCGGAAACTAAAAAGCTTAATGACAGCATTAACTTTATAAACAGCCTGCTCATTAAAACCCGTAATGCCAAAACCATCGAAGAACAAACCCTGGTATTGCTGGATGAGAACCGGAAATCGGGCGGAACAACAACCGGCACCAATGTAACTGAACTGATGAAACTTGCCGAATACTACAGGGCAAAAAATACTGAAGTTCGCAACGCCATAGCGCTATTGGCCCAAACTGAAGATAAACAAAGTCAGAAATTAAACCAGTTGCAGCAGCAACTGGCAGAATTTAGAAATAACCCCAATCAACAACTTGGACAATTGGTGATCCAGGTGATGTCGAAGGAAAATACTGATGCCCAATACAGCATTAACTATGTTACACCCAACGCAGGCTGGTTGGCAAATTATGATATCAAATCGTCCAGTACAACTCAACCCCTGGCGATGATTTACAAAGCTGAGATTACACAGAATACGGGTTTAGACTGGAAAAAAGTGAAACTCTCTCTATCAACTGGAAATCCAAATTACAAAATTACTGCACCAAATTTAAATCCCTGGTTTGTTTCTGTATACAATCCTGTTCAACAGGCGCTGGCAGGTAAAGCGGCAGGAATACAAATTAGGGGAATATCGTCCATGGCTCAAGACAAAATGCTGAAAGAAGTGGTTGTAACGGGTTACGAAAAGGCAAAAAGAGAAAAGCCAGCTGCCCCATCAACCATTAATAATTACACCAGCGTTAATGAAACGCAACTTGGTGTAACTTTCGATATCGACATACCATATGATGTGAATAGCGACAATAAGCCACACACCGTAGCTTTTAAAGAGTACGAGGTACCTGCAAGCTATAAATATTATGCCGCTCCAAAATTAACCCGGGAAGCGTATCTTCTTGCCGAAGTGGTAAACTGGGAAAAATTAAACCTCCAGGCAGGCGATGCGAACATCATATTCGAAGGCACGTATACCGGTAAATCGTATATCAACCCGGCCAATCTCACAGACACCTTAAATCTCAGCATGGGAAAGGATAAAAAGATCATCGTTACCAGAGAAAAACAGGAAGATTTTAGCAGTAGTAAACTGATAGGCTCCAATAAAAAACAGGTTTTCACCTACTTAATCAAGATCAGAAATACCAAAAAAGAAAGCATTGAGCTGAATTTGAAAGATCAATATCCCTTGTCAAGTGATAGCGACATCGAAACCGAACTACTGGAAAACAGTGGAGCAACGGTAAACAGGGAAACTGGCATGCTCACCTGGCAGCTAAAAATTGCACCAAATGAAACCAAAACCATTAAACTCAGCTACTCAGTTAAAGCGCCAAAAAGCAAAATTATAACAGGTTTGTAAAAAGTAAATAACCCAGCTATTGGTGCTTGAAGTGGCGATATTACTGAAACCTCAGTGCTTATACTTCATGCTAAGATATGAAGTATAAGCCACACGGTTGCCAACAAAAACCTATCTTTACTGTTTAATTAGCATGGCAAGAAAGATTTTGATTACTGGTGCAACCGGCCTTGTGGGTACCGAACTTAAGAAGATACTTCTCAAGCAAGGTTACGAGGTTAATACACTATCCCGAAAACAAAGCAACGACCCAAATAATTTTGTTTGGGATGTTTACAAAGGCACAATAGATGCAGGGTGCATTAATGGTATAGAGGCGATCATTCACCTGGCGGGAGAGCCTGTTGCAGAAAAAAAATGGACGGACGAACGAAAGCAGCAAATCATTGATAGCCGGGTAAAATCCACCGAATTAATTTTCAATACCATCAAAGGCAACCCCAACCATCAGATTAAATCTTTCATATCCGCATCAGCAGTTGGTTATTATGGTAATTGTGGTGATGAAATTTTAACAGAAGAGAGTCGTGCTGGTTTTGGCTTCCTGGCAGAATGCTGCAAACTATGGGAAAATGCCGTTGATGAAGGTAAAAAGTTGGGCCTGCGTATTGTAAAATTGCGTACAGGTATTTTATTAAGTACCAAGGGCGGTGCTTTACCACAGCTGGATCAATCAGTGCGTTTATTTTTGGGATCATCTTTGGGAACCGGGAAACAATGGACGCCATGGTTGCATATCGATGATATGGTAGACATGTATATCGAAGCCATTAGCAACTTAAAAATGGAAGGTGCCTATAACGCCTGTGCCCCATTCCCGCAAACTAACGAAGCATTAACCAGGGCAATTGCGAAACAGCTTCACCGACCGTTTTGGCCGTTAAAAGTTCCAAAAAAAGCCATTGAATTACTAATGGGCCAAAGGGCCGAAGCCGTACTCATGAGTAGTAATACCTCTGCGCAGAAAATTTTAGATGCCGGATTCAAATTTAAGTTTACCCATTTGAATGATGCACTTGCCGATTTGTATCGGTAACCGCTCAAAAAAATCACCCTTTCCTTATGAAAACCATTTCCATTTTTTGGTTCCGCCGCGATTTACGTTTAGAAGACAATGCTGCCTTATACCGCGCTTTAAAAGGCGAAAATCCTGTTTTGCCTGTTTTTATTTTTGATAAAAATATACTCGACAAACTTCCTAAAGACGATGCCCGCGTAACCTTCATTTATCAAACGATTCAGGATTTGAAAGAAGATCTTCAGAAACATGGATCGGATTTGTTGGTTAAATACGGTAAACCTGAAAAAGTATGGGCAGAGATTCTGAAAGATTACGAGGTTAAAGAAGTTTACACCAATCACGATTATGAGCCTTACGCCCGTGAACGTGATGATAATATGGCTGAGTTTCTGACCAGTGAAAAAATTTCGTTCAACACTTTTAAGGATCAGGTGATATTCGAAAAAAGAGAGATTCTTAAAGCAGATAAAACACCCTATACAGTATTTACCCCATTTTACAAGCAGTGGCATGCTAAATTGAATGATTTTTATACCAAACCCTATCCCACTAGAAAATATTTTAGCAACTTATTGAAAACAAAACACCTGCCTATCCCAGCCTTAGCCGAAATGGGTTTCGAAGAAAGCAAGCTAAGGTTTCCCAAACTGAGCTACAAAGATAAATTAGATGACTATGCCAAAGAGCGTGATTTTCCTGCTTTAGATTCAACAACCCACATCGGATTACACCTGCGTTTTGGCACATTAAGTATCCGAAAGGCTGTAGAAGATGCGCTGGATGCTAAATCGAATGTATGGCTTTCGGAACTGGCCTGGAGAGAATTTTACATGATGATCCTTTGGCATTTCCCCTATGCGGCATTTGATTCATATAAAAAGCAGTATGATAAAATCAAGTGGCGCAACAATGAAAAGGAATTCAAAGCCTGGTGTTCGGGCAATACAGGCTACCCAATAGTTGATGCCGGAATGAGACAGCTAAACGAAACCGGCTGGATGCACAACCGCGTGCGTATGGTGGTGGCTAGCTTCCTATCGAAGCACCTGTTGATCGACTGGCGCTGGGGTGAAGCCTATTTCGCAGAAAAGTTGCTGGATTACGAAATGGCCAGTAATGTAGGGGGCTGGCAATGGGCAGCCGGATCAGGCAATGATGCCGCCCCATATTTCAGGGTATTCAATCCGGAGCTGCAAACCAAACGTTTTGATCCTAAATTTGAATACATCAAAAAATGGGTACCGGAATATGGCACAAAAAAATATGCCCAACCATTGGTTGAGCATACATTTGCACGTGAAAGAGTGCTTAAAGTTTTTAAAGAAGCTTTGTCTAGTTCGTAACACTTACGATTTCGATGTCGAAATCAAGTATAGCATTGGGCGGAACACTGCCGCTACCTGATGTACCATAACCTAAATCAGATGGAATAAACATTCTGAATTTGGCTCCTGCAGTGAACTTAGGTATGATTTTCCCCCAACCCAGAATCACCTCAGCTAAGGTAGTCGTGTATGTACCGTCTGTAGAAGAGTCAAAAACAGTTCCGTCAATAAATCTCCCGGTATATTTAACAACTAGTGAACTCGATTCGCTAATAGGATCCACTCCAGTTCCTGTAGTCGTAGTAATGTAATATACCCTCGACACATCCTTAGTCGCCGTTAAACCTTTAGTGGTCAAATAATTTGTTATTTTATAATCATCAAACTGCCATTGTTTTGCGTAAGCATAACTCGTTAAGGTAATATCAAGATTTTCGTTTGATGGAATGCTTCCCGCTCCGTTTCTGCCAAATGCTAAATACGAAGGCAATAAAATGCGTGCAGAACCACCTGGTTTCAATTTCAATGCTGCCGTGCGGAAAGCTGGTATATTCCAGGCGCTCGCGGTATTTTGACCAGGGGCAAGCAATGATGACTGATAAAAGCTGTTAAGATATCCTACATACGTCCCTAAATTAGCGTAGGTTGGCGACTGTAAGTACTGTGTTCCGCTGCTCATCGATTTGATTGTAACATCATATAATATCGAATCTCTATTTGCAAACAATGAACCAGTAGTCGGATTAGTAACCTGATAGTAGAAACCTGTTTTGAGCGAATCAGGTACCATCGAAGTCAGTTTATTCTTGGATATATAAGCCGCTATAGCCGAATCATCAACAGTCTGTATCGAATCATACTCCTTTTTACATGAGCTGAAAATTGTTGAAGCCACAATAAGTGTTAGGAGGCTAAGTTTGGTAAAATTGTTCATTTATTATTGTACGTCTGTAAGTGTAATTGTAAAATCGAGTATTAAATTGGCAGAGACATTACCTGCAAAAATAAGCTTTTAATACGGATGCTACAATTTTTAACCTATTTTAACAAAAAAGCTAAATCAACAAGTTATAGCTGAAACGTTTTACACCAGGCTTTCACCTTAGTGTTTAAGCTTATTGTGTATTCGAAAGCTGAATAGTAAAATCAAGTACAGAGTTTCCAGGAATTGGTCCTGCAGAACTGCTTCCGTAACCCAGGCTTGGTGGTACAATCAAACGGATTTCTCCTCCCTTTTGGATTTTGGGTATACCTATTCTCCAGCCTTGAATCAAATCAGCAAGATTGAAGGTTTGTTCTTTACCGCCCCCGTTATCGAAAACACTACCATCCAGTAATCTACCTTCATATTTAATCGTAATTCTGGTATTTGCAGGATAGGTGAAAGTACCGCTACCAGGTTTGATGATCTGGTAATACAATCCGGAGTTGTCTTTCGTTGCATTGATATTATTTTCTGCAATAAAATCAGCAATCTGCTTTTCGGTATCTTTATCTTTTTTACAAGCTGTAAAAGTCGCTGTAAACAATAGGATAACAGTTAGTAGTTTAAACTTATTCATGCCGCAAAAGTAGGATTTTAAAAAACATTAATTTCATTACAAAACTGCTAAATAACTATTTTTTATTCAAGCGGGTGAGGTTCAACCATATCAGGAATGTAAGTTACATTTTTGATTCAAACCTTATTTTGCCTTAAATGTCTTATATGTTAAAATAATCAACTGAGGCCATAAACAAAAAAAGGTCCAGGGAAGAGGCTGATAAAACCCATCCCTGAACCACAAAACCTCACTTCAAAAACCTAAAAAATATATTTATTGGCTTCAATCAACTGTTGTGCAACACGTTGACGGGCATCCTTAACATTAAATGGCTCTAATTTGGTAAAGCGGCGAAGGCCAACCAACATCATGCGTTGCTCATCACCTTCAGCAAAAGCCCATAGTGCTTCTTTACCGGCTTTCGCAACCCCATCCACAGCCTCAACCATATAAATCCTTAATAAATCCAGCTGACCCGCTGTTGCATCCTCTCCTTTTGTTGCTACCAGTTTCTCTGTTCTCAACAAAGCCGATTCCAATACGTAAACATAACCAGCCATATCGGCGATGTTCATTAAAATCTCCTGTTCCTTACTTAAGGTCATCATCAGTTTTTGAACCGCAGCCCCTGCCACCATTAAAGTCGCTTTCTTCAAGTTAGCCAGCACTTTTTTCTCGGCAGCAAATAAGGTTGTATCCTCCTCGCCAAAATCAGGAATACTCATTAATTCCGCAGCAACCGCAGTTGCCGGAGTCATTAAGTCCAGTTCACCTTTCATGGCGCGTTTCAACATCATATCAACGGTAAGCAAACGGTTGATCTCATTCGTGCCTTCAAAAATCCTGTTGATCCGGGCATCACGGTAGGCCCGGTCCATCGGTGCATCAGCACTAAAACCCATTCCACCATAAATCTGAACGCCTTCATCAACGGTATAATCCAAAGCCTCTGAGCCCCACACTTTCAAAATGGCACACTCCACGGCAAACTGCTCAACTGATTTCAGCCTTGCCTTGCCGGATTCCATTCCACCTGCAACCAAGCCATCATAAGTATCGTCAATATTCTGCCCGGCACGGTAGTTAGCGGCATCAACAGCATAGAGTTTTGAAGCAATTTCTGCAATTTTAAAGCGGATAGCTCCGTATTTTGAAATCGGACGGCCAAACTGACTGCGTTCATTTGAATAATTAATGGCAGTATTAAGTGTTGCCTTTGATGCACCAATTGCCGCAGCCGAAAGTTTAATACGGCCGATATTCAGAATATTTACGGCAATTTTAAAACCATTTTCTCTATCGCTTAACATGTTCTCTACAGGAACCTGACAGTCGTTAAAGAAAACCTGACGGGTAGAAGAACCTTTAATACCCATCTTATGCTCTTCAGGATTCATGGTAATTCCACCGAAATCTTTCTCTACAATAAAGGCTGTAAGGTTTTTATCATCGTCTATTTTAGCGAAAACGATAAAGATATCCGCAAAACCACCATTGGTAATCCACATCTTCTGTCCGTTGATGATATAATGTTTGCCATCATCACTCAACTTTGCTTTTGTCTTTCCGGAATTAGCATCCGATCCTGAGTTTGGTTCTGTCAGGCAGTAAGCAGCTTTCCATTCTCCTGAACCCAGTTTAGGGATATATTTTGCTTTCTGCTCTTCGTTACCGTAATACAGGATAGGCAAAGTACCAATTCCTGTATGGGCGGAAAGCGCTACCGCAAATGAATGCCCGGCACCGATCACATCAGCCACAAGCATCGAGGTATTGAAATTTTTACCAAAACCTCCGTATTCTTCCGGTACAGAAACACCCAAAATTCCCAGCTCACCCGCTTTTGTCAAAAGTGTCGGCATCAATTCAGGATCTTCCTGCTTGTCTATTTTATCTAAGTTAGGATACACTTCAGCTTCCAGAAAATCGCGACAAGTCTGTGCAATCATCTGTTGCTCTTCATCAAATTCTTCAGGGATAAATACATCCTGATATACGGTTTCCTTGATTAAGAATTCTCCGCCTTTAATTGTTTTTTTTGCAGTTGTTTCCATTTTTATAATATCTAATAGCGAGTATTGAAAGTCGCTTTATTTTAAACTTAATCAGTACGGTATGGCTATAGCAGTTCAAATATTCCAGCTGCACCCTGTCCCGTACCTACACACATGGTAACCATTCCATATTTTTTATCCTGCCTCTTCAACTCATTTAACATCTGCACAGAAAGCTTTGCGCCTGTACAACCCAGTGGATGACCCAATGCAATTGCTCCACCGTTTACATTGATGATATCAGGATTCAAATCCAGAGTTCTGATGATCGCTAAAGATTGAGAAGCAAATGCCTCATTCAGTTCGATCAGATCGATATCGCTTTGTTTTAAACCCGCTTGCTTTAATGCTTTTGGAATAGCCTCAATTGGTCCAATGCCCATAATTCTCGGTGGCACGCCAGCAACGCCGTAACTCACTAATCGTGCAATCGGCTCTGCGTTCAGCTCTTTCATTTTCTTTTCAGAAACCACCAAAACAAATGCTGCACCATCTGAGGTCTGCGAAGAGTTACCGGCAGTTACACTGCCGACAGCATCGAACACAGGCTTAAGCTTAGCCAGCTTTTCCAGTGTTGTATCTGCCCGGGGCCCCTCATCGGTATCTACCACGTAAGAACGGGTTTTCTTCTTCAGGTTCTCGTCCAGGTAACTTTCATTGACGGTGATAGGCAAAATCCCGTCTTTAAGGTGACCGTTTTTAATGGCCTGAATGGCTTTCTCATGAGATTTCAAAGAAAATGCATCCTGGTCTTCACGGCTTACATTGTACTCTTTTGCAACTGCCTCGGCCGTTAATCCCATGCCCCAATACCAGTCGGGATTATTTTTGGCAACCTCAGCATTGGGTACAAGTTTCCAGCCACCAAAGGGCATTCCACTCATTACTTCCACTCCACCGGCAATAATGCAATCGGCCATACCCGCTTTAATTTTCGCAACCGCGGTAGCAATGGTATCCAAACCAGAGGCACAATAACGGTTTACCGTAACGCCAGGCACTTTATCCGTATCCAGGCCCATCAGCGAAATCATCCTGGCAATATTCAAACCTTGCTCTGCTTCTGGTGTAGCATTACCCACAATTACATCATCAATCTGTTCCTTATCCAGATTTGGAACCGAGGCAACCAATGCTCTGATTACTTCTGCAGCCAAATCATCAGCTCTTGTAAAACGAAATACGCCACGTGGAGCCTTGCCCACTGCTGTACGATATCCGGCTATAATATATGCTTCCATTGTTTTTGTATCTAGTAGCGAGTATCAATTATCAAGACAAAGCTCAGCTTGAAATCGCCATTTTTTTTTTAAATCTGTTAGTAATCCCGATACTCATACCTTAATAGTCGTATCCTTGTACTAACTTCTAATTCCTCAACGGTTTTCCTTTAGTAATAATCGACTGGATCCTTTCCAATGATTTTCTTTCTCCGGCCAGTGACAAAAATGCCTCCCTTTCCAAATCCAGTAAATATTGTTCACTCACTTCAGTTGGGTAGGATAAATCACCGCCACACATTACATAACCCAGTTTTTCTGAGATTTTCTTATCGTGTTCAGAAATGAAGTGTCCGGCATACATGCTGTTTGCCCCTGCGTACACAATCCCCAGCCCCTGTTTACCCAGCACTTTAATATCTGTACGCTGAACAGGTTTAGTATATCCTGCCTCTGCCAGCTCAATGGCTTTCGCTTTCGCATCCGCCAGTAACCTGTTTCTGTTCATCGAAATCGAGAACTTATCTTTCTGCAGATAACCCAGTTCGTAAGCTTCATAACCCGAAGTCGACACCTTTGCCATACCGATTGTCAGGAAGCGTTCCTTCAGTGCATTTTGTACAATCTGATCGTCTTTATATTCATCAGAGGCCCGTAAAGCAAACTCTTTTGTTCCGCCACCACCAGGAATAACACCTACACCGAATTCTACTAGCCCCATGTAAGTTTCCGCAGAAAGCTGCACATGATCAGCGTGTAAGCTGAACTCGCAGCCACCACCAAGTGTTAAATTATGCGGCGCAACCACAACCGGAATGGATGAATAACGAATGCGCATAGAAGTATTCTGAAACATGCGGATGGCCATATTTAATTCGTCCCACTCCTGCTCTACAGCCATCATGAAAATCATCCCTACATTTGCACCGGCAGAAAAATTTGCGCCATCGTTACCAATAACCAAACCGCGGTAATCTTTCTCGGCCATATCAATTGCCTTATTGATACCCGAGATCACATCTCCACCGATGGTATTCATTTTAGTATGGAATTCTACATTCAAGATGCCATCACCCAGATCGATAATCGAAACGCCGGAGTTTTTCCACAGCGTTTTGTTTTCACGGATGTTATCTAAAATTATAAACTCGTCTGTACCCGGCAGCGCTTTATAGGATTTGCTAGGGATATCATAATATTTTTTAATCCCGGATTCCACTTTGTAAAATGTGGTATGGCCTGCATCAAGCATTTCCTGAACCCATGGAGCCGCTTTATTTCCATACTGCTCCATGCCTTCAATCCCTTCCTTAACACCAACAGCATCCCAAAGCTCAAAAGGTCCTAACTCCCATCCGAAACCTGCACGCATCGCATCATCAATGCGATACAATTCATCTGAAATCTCCGGAATCCGGTCTGAAACATATTCGAATAATCCAAAAGAGGAATGGCGGAACAATTCACCAGCTTTATCTTTTCCTTTGGCAAAAATCTTCATTCGCTCACGTAGATTCTCAACAGGCTTGGTCATCTCCAGGGTAGAAGATTTTACCTTTTGTTGTGGTTTATACTCAAGCGTTTTTAAATCCAGCGCAAGGATTTCCGTTTTACCTTCGGCCGTTTTAGTTTTTTTATAGAAACCCTGTTTGGTTTTATCACCCAGCCATTTATTTTCTTCCATTTTTTGCACATATGCAGGAAGCTTAAACAGCTCGTGTGCTTTATCCTCAGGGCAATTGTCATAAAGTCCTTTTGCCACCTTGATCATGGTATCCAGACCAACCACATCAGAAGTGCGGAAGGTAGCTGACTTTGGTCTGCCCAATGCCGGTCCGGTAAATTTATCTACCTCCTCTACTGTCAGGTCAAGCTTTTCTACCAGATGCAACAGTGCCATAATTGAATATACCCCAACCCGGTTTGCAATAAATGCCGGCGTATCTTTACACAAAACGGTTGTTTTACCTAAAAATTTATCACCATAGTGCATCAGGAAATCAACAATTTCGGGCCTGGTATGTGGTGTTGGAATAATCTCCAGCAACTTCAGGTAACGTGGAGGATTAAAAAAGTGTGTTCCACAGAAATTTGCCTTGAAATCCTCACTCCTGCCTTCCGCCATTAAATGAATAGGGATACCAGAGGTGTTGGATGTAATTAACGTTCCGGGTTTACGGAACTGCTCTACCTGTTCAAAAACCTTTTTCTTAATATCCAGATTTTCTACCACCACCTCAATCACCCAGTCAAAACCTGCAATTTTCGACATATCATCGTCGAAGTTTCCGGTTTTAATCTTGTTCAATACTTTTTTAGAATAAACCGGAGAGGGATTTGTTTTTACAGCACTTTGCAAAGCTGCATCTACGATCCTGTTTTTTACTACTGGTTTATCCAGCGTCAATCCTTTTGCCTGCTCTTCGGGAGTCAGTTCTTTTGGCGCAATATCCAATAGCAAAACCTCTACACCAATATTGGCGAAGTGGCATGCAATACGCGAACCCATAATCCCCGAGCCGAGAACGGCAACCTTGTTTATGCTTCTTTTCATGTTAATCAACAGTATATGCTACAGTTATATCATTTAGTTTAATTAATAAATTAATGAATGTCTCCTTTTCCTTTTTAGAAAAATGCTCGTCGAGATATTCATTAAATTTTCGAACAACACCTTTGGCCAAATGTTTTTTCTCCTTACCAAAATCGGTTAGAAACACTTTTACCGAACGTTTATCACCTACAGAGGTTTCACGATAAATCAGTCCCGCCTCCTCCATATTATTCAGCATACGCGACAAACTTGTCGCTTTTACGCCAAGTAGCCCAGCCAGGTTAGAAACAGCAGTTCCTTCATCATCATTAATGTTAATCAACATGTACCCGATAGCCTGTGTAATGCCAAAACTGGCAGCCATCTGGTTATATTTATTAAACATGTTCTGCCATGCAAACTTCACGTGATAATCTAATGTTTGCTGTTGTTTCATTTTGTTAATTTATTATGCTTGCATAACAAAGCTAATGAATGTATTTTGTTATTGCAATAGAAAAAAAGAAAATAATTGTTAAAAGATTATTAATATTGAGCCACACACAAATCACGATGATTATGAGAAAACTATGGCTCCTTCTGGCCCTGGTATTAACATTTGGTATGGCTCCCAAAGCTCAGGTGACCTACTATGGAAAGGAATTGTTCAACAGTCAGAAACTCCAGGTACTTCAACAAACAACAACGCTGTTTACCCTCCAATACAAAAACTACCAGGACCTGCAGCAATTCGATGAGGCCATCAAAAAAGTATGGACAGTAACCCCATATAAAATTATTAAGCCCGAAGAGCTTTCAAAATATCAAACGGCTGAGCAGTATTCCTTCTTTTCTTTTGATATTTTCAATACTAAAATGGACGAGGTCCTGACCAGCAACATCATTTATTCTTTGGCTTTGGTTACCCCCTCTGATGTACCCAAAAAGAAAAATATCTATACTCTGGCCTATCTTACCCTTTCACCAGATTTATATACAGGCATAAATGCACAACAGCGAAGTGGCGGTAAGGAAGAAATCTCAAGAACAGTAAAAAGAAATCTGATTGGAGATTTTTATAACTCATCTATATTTTTTAACTGGTCTCCAGGATTTTTAGCAGGCTATTTAAAACAAATCAATGATGGCCTCTTATTTGGACAAAGCCGCTCACTCGATTTTCAGTTTTACAATAAGATCCGTGTTCCGGAGCTTACCAAAGAAACATTGTATGTCCCTGAATACATCCGTCAGCTTTTTTCTGCGCAGCAAACGGCAAGCTCCCCCGCAGATGAAAAACTGGAACCTTATAACTACAAACTCAAATTTGTAACCAGTGAGCAACTCGACAGCCTAATACTGGCACCTCAATCCAGTTTAAAATATCTGATCTATACCAGGCGTAACAACGACAAAATAATCAGTATATACGACAGTAAAGACAACCAGATCATTTATCAGATGTTATCACCAGGAAAACCTGATGTGGAGATGAACGACCTGAACAAAATTAAACAGGTAATCAAGTCTATTGCCTCGAACCAATAAAAATATAAAAGTACCCTGAACAAAACTATTCAGGCGTCACTAAAAAACGAAAGCGCCCCGGTAACAGCCAGGGCGCTTTCGCTTAAAATGATAATTCGATATGCCTAGTAAAGCGTAAACTCTACACGACGGTTTTGTTGACGACCAGCTGCAGTTTTATTGGTTGCAATCGGCTGATCAGGTCCGTAACCAGTAGCTTCGATACGGGATGCATTCGCACCTTGTGTTACCAGATAAGCCTTTACTGATTCAGCTCTTTCTTTTGATAAACGTAAATTTAATTCTCTTGAACCAGTGATATCAGTATGACCAGCTAATTTCAAACTGAAGTTTTTCTGGATCAATAGAGCAGCAACACGATTTAAAGTAGCAAACGATTTAGAACGGATGGTAGCTTTACCCAAATCAAACTCTAAATTGGAAATCGCATCTTTAACTACTTTACGATCTTCTTCAGTGATGATTCTTTCTACCACTTTTTCAGGAGTTTTCAATGGACAACCTGAACCATCTACTACAGTACCAGCTGGTGTTCCAGGGCATTTATCTAATTTATCAGCAACACCGTCACCATCTGTATCTTTTAATATATCAGCCATCTCTGAGCGCAATTTTGCATTTTCTGCTTTTTGCGCATCTAAATCAGATTTTAAGGCATTTGCTGTGTTTTTTGCCGCTACTGCTTCATCGTAAGTTGCAGCAACAGGGTTGTGGAAAGCAAGTTGTTTACCAGTACCTAAAGCAAACTCTAAACCAGCATGTGCATAGCTGTATTTGTCGTTTCCGTTTCTGTAAACACCATCTAAATTATCACCATCAACATAATTGAACGTCCATCCTAAATCAAAATTTACAGCATCAGAAATCTTAAACTTAGCACCTAAACCTACAGGAATAATCAATTCATTGATTGTTTTTCCACCACCAAAAGCAGTAGTTCCGCTAGCGGTAGTAATGGTTGGCTGATAACCTGCGAAACCAGCTCCGGCTAATGCATAAAGCTGTAAAGCATTCTCTTTTTTAAACATGTCGATGTTAAACATGTTTACTACTGCATTTAAAGTAGCCGAGTACTCTAACTGGGTTTCAAAAGACCTCACAGCTGAATTATTTGCTGCGCCACTTCCGAAAGCTTCCGTATTATCACCACTTAATTTACCTCTAACTCCATCTAAACGAAGTGAGAAGTATGGAGTAAATTGTTTTTTGATATACAAGCCATAACCAAAATTGTATTTGTTATTGCTAAAATCGTTTCTGCCACCCAGCGGTGAAACAGGTGTTAGAACTCCGGCATTAACACCGATAGACCAGGTTCTGAATTTTGCAGCCGTAGTGGCAGAAGGTGTTTCCTGCGCTAAAGCGGCCGATCCCATAAACAAACCAGCTAGTGCAACTGGCAGTGCTTTGAATAAACTTACTTTCATAATTTTTGTATAACGTTGAAAAAGCGTCATCCACAATATACAATTGTTATACCAAAAATATTAAGGCCCTTCAATAGTTTTTCCACAGCGGTGGAAAGCTTTTATTTGTCCAACGAAATCTAATAACCAACTGCTTTATCGTCTCCCCTTGGATCAGCACCACCTTGATAATAACCCCACTTAGTTTTTAAAATGGCATCTACTCTTCCAATAGCTCCACGAGGAACGATTTTGTAGCCTTTTGCCTTCAACTTCTCAACAGCAATGCTGTCGATTGCATCTTTTTCAATATACACTTCATCCGGCAGCCATTGATGATGAAATTTTTTGGCTGCAACAGCAGGTTGCATCCCCATATCAAAATCAATCACGTTGATAATGGTTTGGAAAACGGAAGTAATGATGGTAGATCCACCTGGCGTACCCACAACCATGAAAAGTTTTGCATCTTTCTCTATAATCGTAGGCGTCATTGAACTTAACATTCTTTTGTTTGGCGCAATGGCATTGGCTTCTCCTCCAACCAGACCATACATATTTGGTGCACCCGGTTTCACTGAAAAGTCGTCCATTTCATTGTTCAGTAAAAATCCGGCACCCTTAACCGCTACAAGCGATCCATAAGAACCGTTCAGTGTGGTAGTAATTGAAACGGCATTGCCATCATGATCAACGATAGAAAAGTGAGTAGTTTCTTCGTGTTCCTTGCCTTTAACCTCTCCTGCCATAATCATGCTGCTTGGTGTAGCTGCATTCCAGTTAAAATTTGCCATCCGACCCTTATTGTAAGCAGCATGCAGCAAACCTGGTTGTGGAACCGCGTAAAAATCAGGATCGCCTAAATGCGTTGCACGGTCGGCGTATACCCTGCGCTCAGCTTCCACGATCACCTGAACTGTAGAATCGGCATTATGCCCCCATCTTTTTAAAGGATAGGACTCTACCGATTGAAGCAGCTGAACGAGTGCAATACCACCACTTGATGTTGGTGGCATGGTGATGATTTTGTAACCTCTGTAGTTCCCTGTAATGGGCTTTCTCCAGGCAGAGTGATAGTTCCTCAAATCTTCTCTGGTAATCAAGCCTTTTCCACGCTGCATTTCTGCAACCAGCGAATCGGCTACTGCACCTTCGTAAAATCCTGCCCTTCCTTTTTCCTGAATCAGTTTTAATGTATTGGCCAGTTCTTTTTGTACCAGTAAGTCATTTTCTTTCCAGGTACTTTCCAGGTTAACAAAGGCCGTACCGTTGGGGTTAAAATCCATGAACTTTCGATGTAGTCCGTTTAATTCAGTAGCCTGACGTTTAGTAATTTTAAATCCGTTTTGAGCAAGCTCAACTGCAGGTTGCAATACCTGTGCCCAGGTCAGTTTACCATATTTCTGATGGGCCTCAACCATGCCATCAACCGATCCGGGTACCCCCGCGGCTAAATGTCCATATAAACTCTTCGATACAATCGGGTTGCCAGAAGCATCCAGATACATATCCCTGCTGGCTCCCGCAGCAGCTTTTTCCCTAAAATCCAGGGCATTAATTTCGCCAGATGCCGAGCGGAAAACCATAAATCCGCCGCCCCCTATATTTCCGGCATTCGGATAAACTACTGCCAATGCAAACTGAACAGCTACCGCTGCGTCAACTGCATTCCCTCCTTTTTTTAAAATTTCCACCCCAACTTCCGATGCTTCCGGATGGGCCGAAACGACCATTCCGTTTTTATATTCTCCGCTATTATTCTTACCAAGCTGTCCGCCGGCACAAGCAGCAAAAAAAATAGTTATCGCAATCAGTATCGAGGTAATTTTAAAATCAGTTAGGGGCCTTATAGTTTTCTGCATCTTTATATATTTTTTCTATGATATCGTTATTTTTCTCCGTTATAATTTTTCGTTTCAAACTTAGTTTAGGTGTTAACTCCCCGCCATCAATACTCCACTCTTTAGGCAATAAGGCAAATCGCTTTACCTGCTCCCACTTACCGAAGTCCACATTGGCGGCCTCTATAACCTCATTATATTTCGCCTGCACCTGCGCATCTTTAATTATCTCTTCATTGCTGGTAAAACTAATTCCCTTTCGGCCGGCCCAGGTTTTCAGTGTTTCAAAATTCGGCACAATCAGCGCTGATGGAAATTTCCGGTTTTCACCCAAAACCATGATCTGCTCAATGAATATAGATTCCTTATATTTGTTCTCCAGCATTTGCGGCGCCACATACTTACCTCCCGCCGTTTTAAACATCTCTTTCTTACGGTCGGTTATCTTCAGGAAGCGGCCGTCAATCAACTCACCAATATCACCTGTATGAAACCAGCCATCCGCATCTACGGCTTCTGTAGTAAGGTCAGGCCGGTTATAGTAACCTTTCATCACCTGATGACCTCGTGTTAATACCTCCCCATCAGTTGCAATTTTTACTTCCACACCTTTAATCACCTCACCTACGGTACCAAACATGGTTCCGCCAAAATGATTTACCGTAATCACCGGCGAGGTTTCAGTCAAACCGTAACCTTCAAAAACGGGCATCCCCGCCGCCCAGAAAATTCTGGCCAGGCGCGGGTTTAAAGCTGCACCGCCAGAAACAATCACCACAATTTCTCCACCGAGGGCCTCCTGCCATTTCTTGAAGACCAATTTCCTGGCAATTCCAAGCTTCAGGTTATACCAGGCACCGGCATCAGTAGTATATCTCTCTGCAACGGCCAGCGACCAGAAGAAGATACCCTTTTTAATCCCGGTAAGCGCCTTACCTTTCTCCATTATCTTATCATAGACTTTTTCAAGCAGCCGGGGGACCGTCGAAAATGCATTTGGTTTCACATGTTGTATATCGGCTACGATAGTTTCCATGCTTTCGGCATAGTAAATCTCCATCCTGTTGAACAGGTACAGATAAATAATCATGCGTTCAAAAATATGCGACAGCGGCAGGAAGCTTAAACCTTTATTCACACCCCCGGGCATAACCACGGCAGAATTTATAAAGTTAGCCACCAGGTTATGATGGGTAAGCATTACGCCTTTCGGTGTACCTGTAGTGCCTGAGGTATAAATGATTGTTAAAATGTCCTCCGGCGTAACCTTCGACCGGTGATCGTCAAGATTAATATTTTTACTTTGCTTTCCGTTCTCGGTAAGTACCGTCCAGCAATCTACATTTTCTATGGTATTAAAACTGTAAATTTTGATAGCCGGGTTTACTTCATCTACACAAGGTTTAATCTTTTTATATAAATCCTCATCAGCGACAAAGATGATGGCGATTTCAGCATCTTTGAGTATAAACTGGATATCATGTTCAGCGAGTGTAGGATATAGCGGGATCTGATAGGCACCAATCTGATTGGCAGCGAAATCTGCAATATTCCACTCCGGCCGGTTATGCGACATCACTGCCACACGGCCGCCCTTGCCTATTCCGGCATTTATTAATCCGCGACTTAAATTATCTACACTCACACAAAAATCAGCTGTACTGTAGTTAACCCATTTGCCATTAATTTTTCCGTTAATAAACGCTTGCTTCGGTTTTTCCAGGTTGTGTTTCAATAAATCGAAAACCCTTGTAATTTCTGCCGCCATATGATGATATAATATTTGGTTAAGTTAAAAAATCCAACATTAAGATGTACTGATCCTGATGTTTTTTAATTTAAAAATGATGTAAGGGTAACCAACACCAAAATTTTTGCAGGTCTTTTAGTTACAGCAATAAACTTACCAATAACAAAATTACTATGCAAGCATTGTTTTTTCATCTCATTAACTTTTTACCCAAAAAACAGAAACGGCATTAAAGTTGTTAGGCTGATGATATTTACAAAAACATTTAAATTATGAAAAAGTTATTTACAATTTTTGGATGCATCGCGTTATTTGCATTAACAGCTACAACAGTTAAAGCGCAGAATTACAAAACTGGGCTAGGATTAGGAATTGACTTTGGCGATGGCGCTACATTGGTAGGTCCTTCAATCAGACACCACTTCAGTCCGAAAGCAGCCATTCAGGGTGATGTATTGTTCGGCGGAAACTCAACCATTATTCAAGGGTTCTTACAATACAATTCGGCTATTCCGGGAGCAAAAGGATTAGACTGGTATTTAGGTGGTGGTCCATCAATTCAACTGTATGACGGAGGATCAAGTTTCTATCTTGTACCAATGGTAGGTCTCGATTATAAATTTTCAGGAGCGCCTTTGGCGTTAGCTCTTGACTGGAGACCAAGACTTTATATTGGCGATAACGACAGCGACTTTAACGCCGGAAGATTCGGCTTAGGTTTCAGATATACTTTTTAAGAAATAGTAATATAATTTAGAACCGTTGCCTTTCAGGCAGCGGTTTTTTTTTGTTCTGAGGGTTAGGAATGCCCTTGCAAGCATTATAAAAGCCGATATCGGCTGATACTAACAAATCCATATGAAATTTGTTTCGTTGAGCCGTTGTTCGGGAGCTCTTCGGGAAGTGTTCGGGAAAACCCCTTGTTTGTTCGGGAAACGCTCGACTGAGCTTCGGGAAGTGTTCGGGAAGCGTTCGGGAAGTGGTCGGGAAGTGGTCGGGAAGCCCTCGGGAATTCTCCCAGACAACATGCAGAAAAGTTCTGGACAAGTTCGGGAAATGTTCTGCCAGCCATCGGGTGAGACCAAAGCAAAAGACGAACCCTACCCGAAGTTTAGGCGAACTTGCCTAAATGTTGTCCCGGAGTTGTCTGGTGTAAAACTAAATAACTAGCTGAATAACACACGATAATGCTTATTCACCTATGCTGTCATCCGGATTTCCACCATTGGATCAATTCAGAAGGTTAAACAAAAAAACCGCCAGGTAAACTGACGGTTTTGAATTATTGTTTATGGAATACCTATTTCCCCAGCCACTTTGCAAAAACAGCTTTTTGTGCAGGCGTTGCATTGGTATTGATAGTGGCTTTCAACCGTACACTTGGATTTTCTTTCAGGTTTAACGATATCTCTTTGTCTAAACCATCCCGTTTAATTTTAAGCTTTAGTACGTCGCCGATGTTTTTCTTTCCAACCAATGGTAGGGTTTCTAACGATAGCATCGGACTTTTCAGTTTTACAGTCGACAGCGCATCGCTTATCGTTACGTCATCTACCGACACAATCTCATCGTTCACATTTAAACCTGCAACCCATGCCGCAGAATTCCGGGTAATTGACGTTACAGTGATTGCGCCATTGTTGTTCAACTGACCCGCAGCTCCGGTAACGGGTTTGCCTGGAGTGGCATTTTCCGTAGTCACATCTACTCCGGCGTAACCAAAGTATTTTACATATTCTGCATCGTCAACACCATTTACATACTTGGCCCAGAAACTGGTAAAACTAATGCCTGAAACCTTTTCAACCATTGCTTTAAATTCAGCATCAGTATAGCCACGTTTAAGGGTTTTACATTGCCAGTACATCGCCTTCATTACATCATCCAGACTTTTTGCACCCTTGGTGGCATTGATAATTTCCAGGTCCATTAAAATCCCGATCACCTCACCCTTATTGTAGTAAGAGATAGAATTGTTTTTTGAATTCTCATTCGGACGATAGCCGATAATCCACGCATCATAACTGGAAGATGCAGCCGACTGGTATTTTGCACCCGGTGTATTTAACACGGTGCCTATTGCACCCGCCAAATCAGTTACAAATGTCGCTTCATCATTAAAACCTGCCCTGTGCATATATTTATTCTCATAGTAGGAAGTAAAACCCTCCGCTACCCAAAGATTGGTTGTATAATTCTCATTATCATAATCAAAAGGGCCTAAAGCTACCGGACGCAGGCGCTTTACATTCCACAGGTGATGATATTCGTGGGCTACCAATGCCAAAAAGCCTTTGTAACCTGCTTCAGTTGAATAGGCATTTCTGGAAGCGCCAAGGGTTGTAGAGTTTAAATGCTCCAAACCGCCCCCGCCACGTTGAAAGTTATGCACGATAAAAACGTAATGCTTATTTGGGTTTTCGCCATATACTGAAGTGGGCTCTTCCACAATTTTAGCCATATCTACTTTTAGCTTTTCCTTATCGTAATTTCCACCACCATACATGGCCACTTCATGACGGACACCCGCAGCAGTAAACTCAAATACATCCTGATTGCCAACTTCTATAGGGCTATCGTATAAAATATCAAAGTCTGATGCTTTATAGGTGAAAGCCTGACCTGAAACCGACTCTAAACCTGTAGAAACTTTACTCCAGGTATTAAATGGTATAATCTTAACCGTACTGGGTGATTTGATCATCCCGTCAGGATGCATAAAAATACCTGTTGGCGATAAGAAGGCATGCGATTCATCAATAAAAGCGGTACGCACTGAAATTTCGAATGCATAAACCCGGTAATTGATCTGAATATTTGATGCCTTTGCTGAGAAAATTCTCCAGGTATTTTTCCTTACTTTTTCTACTCTGGCAATTTTTCCGCCGGCAGTAGCCTTGAATTCTTCAACACTTTTCTCAAATTCACGCACTAAATACGATCCGGGAGTCCAAACCGGCATCTTAACATCAACGTAATCTTTGGTCAGGCCCGAAATATTCATCTGAACTTCTGCATAATGCGCTTGCGGCTCCTTAAATGAAACCTCGAAGCCAATTTTCACCTGTGCTTGTGCTCCCATAATACACGTTAGTAGTAAAACTAAACTTAAAACTGATTTTTCATTAAACATATTGAATGTGCTTTGCCACAAATTTAGATTTATTGAAGATGATTTAGCATAAAATTAATACTTATGGTGTAAAATAGTTGTTTCGCTCAGGACCCGATGCAGCTTCATGTACCATCCCGGATGGTAACATCTTAAATACAACAAATTTTGGACTAAACTATTTGGATATTTTTACACTCTATTCTGTAGCGTTAATTTAGTTTTAATGCACAGATAAGCAGAACTCAAATATAAACATGAAGAAAAGGTATATCATTTATACAGTTTTGGCTTTAGGCCTCGCCTATTTAGTATACTACAGAATTAACGCGAATAAAAAATTAGAAGGCAAGGGCGGTGCTTCATCCGGACAAGGTAAGGGTGCCGATAAAGGAAAAGGAAGTGGCCCTGCACCCATGGTGGTAGATGGAATGGTGGTAAAAACTACTTCTTTCGACACCGACCTGGAAGTAACCGGCGTGATCGAAGCCAACGAATCTGTGGTATTAAAAAGCGAAGTTTCAGGTTTGGTTACCGGAATCTTTTTCACTGAGGGAACAAATGTATCCAAAGGCAGTGTTCTGGTAAAAGTGAACGATCGAGACATCCAGGCGCAACTTCAGGAAGCATTGACTAAACAGAAGCTATCAGGCACAAATGAAAACAGGGCAAAACAACTTTTGGAAAAAGGTGCCATAAGTCAGGAAGAATATGACACCTCGCTTGCCGACCTCAAGTCGCTTCAGGCGCAATCCCAGCTCATCAGGGCACAGCTGGCGAAAACAACCATCAGAGCACCCTTTTCAGGAAGAATTGGCTTAAGGAGTATTTCTGCAGGTACATATTTAACCCCTGCAACAGTAATTGCCAATCTGGTAAGTACAAACCCCATCAAGATTACTTTCTCTGTTCCGGAAAAATATGCTGGTCAGATTAAAATGGGTTCATCAATTAATTTTACTACCGATGGTGTCTCTAAACAGAATACCGGAAAGGTTTATGCTATCGAACCGGGAATTAATGCAGCAACGAGAACTTTACAAATCAGAGCACTGGCGCCCAATGCCGACAATAAGCTTCTTCCTGGTGCATTTGCCAAAATAAAACTAGCGCTGAATACTTTACCCAATGCCATTTTAATTCCTAATCAGGCCATTATTCCTGTTTTAAAAGGCAAGATTGTGTATATTCAGAAGAATGGAAAAGCTCAGGAGGTAAAGGTGGAAGCCGGAACACGTACTGACGAAAATATCGTAATCACATCGGGATTAAAAGTTGGCGACACCGTTTTAACCACGGGTTCTATGGCTTTAAAAAAGGATGCTCCGGTAAAAGTTAATTTAGTTAAAAATTAAAGATGAGTATTTCCACCACCAGTATTAAAAGACCGGTTCTAGCGATTGTAATGAACCTGCTGATTGTCCTTTTCGGGATTATCGGTTATACCTTTCTTGGTGTTCGCGAATATCCGTCTATCGATCCGACAGTAGTTTCCGTAAGAACATCCTATCCGGGTGCAAATGCCGACATTATCGAATCGCAGATTACCGAACCACTGGAAAAATCAATCAATTCTATTGATGGAATCCGGAATATATCCTCATCCAGTAATCAGGGTACCAGCAACATTACAATCGAATTTAATCTGGATAAAAATATTGAGGAGGCTGCGAACGACGTAAGAGATAAAGTTTCGCAGGCCGCCAGAACACTTCCAAAAGACATTGATGGCTTGCCGACAGTAAGTAAAGCGGATGCAAACTCCGACCCTATCGTTTCCATGACCATCCAAAGCGATAAAAGAAATACCCTTGAGCTGAGTGATTTTGCTGAAAATGTGATCGCCGACCGGATCCAGACTATCCCCGGGGTGAGTAGTGTACAGATTCAGGGCCAGCGAAAATATTCGATGCGGATCTGGATGGACCCCAATAAGCTAAGTGCTTACGGTTTAACTTCACAGGATATTGTTACCGCACTGGATAATGAAAACGTTGAACTTCCATCTGGTAAAATCACTGGCCAAACTACTGAGCTAACGGTTAAAACCCTCGGAAAACTAACCAATGAGGATGAATTTAACAATCTGATTCTCAAATCCGACAGCAACCAGGTGGTACAGCTGAAAGATGTTGGCTATGCAGTTCTGGGATCTGAGAACGAAGAAACAATTTTGAGGGAGTCGGGCCGCCCCATGGTTGCTGTAGCCATTATTCCTCAGCCTGGAGCTAATTACCTCGACATCAGCAAAGAGTTTTACAAACGTTTTGACAAGCTGAAGGCTGATATGCCTAAAGACATTAAACTAAATGTTTCTTTAGATAATACCTTATTTATTAAACGATCGGTTACAGAAGTAGCCGAAACCATTGGTTTATCACTGGTACTGGTAATTCTGATCATTTACCTGTTTTTCAGGGATTGGGCCATTGCATTCCGGCCTTTAATTGATATCCCGGTGTCACTGGTATTTACATTTTTTATCATGTATGCTTTTGGTTTTTCCATTAACGTACTCAGCCTGCTGGCCATCGTACTGGCTACCGGACTGGTAGTAGATGATGGTATCGTGGTTACTGAAAATATATTTAAGAAAGTTGAAGAAGGTATGTCGCCCTTTGAGGCCGCAATTAAAGGTTCAAATGAGATTTTCTTCGCGGTAATTTCCATATCCATTACCTTGGCCGCAGTATTCCTTCCCGTAATTTTCCTTCAGGGATTTGTTGGGCGTTTATTCAGGGAATTTGGGATTGTAATCGGTGCAGCGGTATTAATTTCTGCGTTTGTGTCGCTCACCTTAACCCCTATGCTCAATGCCTATTTAATGAAACCAGGCGGACATAAGCCTTCCAGGTTTTACAACTGGACTGAACCTTATTTCGTAAAACTGAACGATGCTTACGAATCCAACCTCAATAAGTTTTTAGACAAAAGATGGCTTTCCATTCCCATCATTGTGATTTGTGTAGGACTGATATTCCTGTTCTGGAAAATATTACCAAAGGAAACCGCTCCTTATGATGACAGGAGTGCCATTAACATTAATGCGACATTGCCAGAGGGTGCTTCTTTCACATCAACGGATCAGTTTATCATGAAACTGAACCAGCTGGTGATAGATTCCGTTCCTGAGAAAAATGTGAATATCACGATTACCTCCCCTGGTTTTGGTGGCGCAGGCTCTACCAACTCCGGTTTCGTAAGAATGGGATTAATTAATCCGGAAGACAGGGAACGCACGCAGAAGGATATTGCTGATATGCTTACCAAAGCCACAAAAAAATATACCGAAGGAAAAGTAATCGTAAATCAGCAACCTACAATCTCAGTAGGCAGGCGCGGTGGTTTGCCGATAAGTTATATCATTCAGGCGCAGAACTTCGAAAAACTTAGGGAGAAGGTTCCTCTGTTTATGGACGAGGTAGCGAAAAATCCTACCTTCACCGTATCGGATGTAAACCTGAAATTTAACAAACCTGAAATTAACCTGACCATCAACCGGGATAAAGCAAAAAATCTGGGTGTATCGATAGCTGATATTGCGCAGACTTTAAATCTTGGCCTGAGCGGACAGCGGTTTTCGTATTTTTTCATGAACGGAAAACAATATCAGGTAATTGGTCAGTTCGACCGGACCGATAGAAAAGATCCGCTTGATTTGAGTTCTGTGTATGTACGTAATGATAAAGGGGAGCTGATTCAGCTCGACAATCTGGTTACTGCAAAAGAAGAAAGCAGTCCTCCTCAGTTATACCGGAACAACCGTTTCATTGCTGCAACAGTTTCGGCAGGCCTGGCACCAGGAAAAAGTATCGGTGAGGGAATTGATGCCATGGATGCCATTTCTAAAAAAGTATTGGATGAAACTTTCTCAACCGATCTAAGCGGGGAATCAAGGGATTTTAAAGAGAGCTCTTCGAATACAGTGTTTGCATTTGGTTTGGCACTACTATTGGTTTACCTGATTTTATCAGCGCAATTTGAAAGCTTTAAAGATCCGATCATCATCATTTTAACTGTGCCGATGGCTGTAGCCGGTGCCTTTTTATCTTTATGGTTATGTGGTCAAAGCTGGAATATCTTTAGCCAGATTGGTACCATTATGTTAATTGGTCTGGTAACTAAAAACGGAATTTTAATTGTTGAATTTGCCAACCAGCTTAAGGAGAAAGGAATTCCCATCCCTGAAGCCATTAGGGAAGCAGCTGTTTCACGTTTGCGGCCGATATTGATGACCAGTTTGGCGATTGCCATTGGCGCGCTACCCATCGCACTTGCGCTAGGCGCAGCCGCAAAAAGCAGAATGAGTATGGGAACTGTGATTGTGGGTGGAACCATGTTTTCCCTCGTACTAACTTTATTTGTCATTCCTGCCATTTACTCTTACTGGGCAAAACCTTACAAACCTAACAAACAATTGAAAGATGCACACCGCTTTGAACAGGAGGCTTTACACAATGAAGAATAAGATGGGTAAAAGATTAAGCATGTTTCTTTTCATTTTAAGCTTATCCCTTTCGGGTTTTGCTCAGGAGAAACTTAGCCTGCATGACGCAATTAGTATCGCGCTGCAAAATAACTACGATATCAAAATAAGCAAAAATGAAGTTTTGATAGCTAAGAATAATGCTAATATCGGCAATGCCGGGATGTTGCCAACCTTGACCGGAACATATTCAAACGGAGGAAGTATTCAAAATACGCGGCAGTCGCCGGCAACTGGTGCAGAAAGGGTCATTACCGGTGCGAGGAGTACCAATAACGATCTGGGGGCCGATTTAAACTGGACTGTATTTGATGGCTTTAGCATGTTTGCGAATTACGACCGCTTGAAGGAGTTACAAAAGCAGGGTGAGGCTACTTCACGGTTAGCCATATTAACAACGGTTGCCGATGTGGTTACCGCCTACTACGATATTGTAAGGCAACAGCAGCTGTTAATTGCTGCCGATAGTGCAATGGATGTTTCAGTATTGCGCACTAACATTGCTAAAACGAAACTTCAGCTGGGCAGAGGTTCAAAATTAGATGTGTTAACAGCCCAGGTTGATTACAACACCGATACCTCAAACTATCTTCAGGTTAAAAATGCTTTACAGGTTGCAAAAGTCCGTCTGAATCAAATTATGGTGAGAGACATCAGCACCAATTTTGCAGTTGCCAACAGCATAGAAGTAGATAAAGGAATTTTATTCACCAGCCAGGCCGAGCTGGCAGAAAAGCAAAATCCCAATGTGCAGTACGCTTTCATCAATCAGCGCATCGCGGCATTAAATCTAAAATCAATCAGGGGGGCGAGATATCCCGCAATCAGCCTTAATTCGGGTTATAGCCGGTCTAACAGTACCACCCCTACCGGCTTTAACCAGAAATTCGCAGCGAATGGATTTACCTACGGTGTTACCGCCAGCCTGAATCTTTTTAACGGTTTTTTGCAAAGGCAACAGGAAAGAAATGCAAAAATTGAAATAGAAACGGCGGGTTTAAACCTGAATAAAACAAAGCTTGATGTGAATGCACAACTGCTTACAGCCTATCAGAATTACAGTACCTATCTCGATTTAATTAAGCTGGAGCAGCGTAACGTAGATAATGCAAAAGAGAATCTCGACATTACCCTGGCCAAATACAGGCTGGGAAGTATTGCTCCGCTGGAATTGAGAGAGGCACAACGCAATGCCATTGATGCGCAAAACAGGTTCATCGAAATGCAGTACCAGGCAAAAATTGCGGAAACTACATTGAAAGAAATCAGTGGAAATATAGATTTATCCAATTAATCTCTATATTTAGTGCATGATACTTGTTGCAGATAGTGGCTCATCAAAAACCGATTGGATGGGCTATCTTGATGGTGAGACCATTAAGTTCAATACCCCTGGAATAAATCCTTATTTTTTAAATGAGCAAGACATCAGCAAGCTGATTTTGAAAAATGAAACTGTTGTTCAATACGCCGATCAGGTGAAGGAAATTTACTTTTTTGGGGCAGGCTGTTCATCTCCCGATAAACATGAAGTAGTTTCAAACGGACTTTCGGCTGTATTTACCAAATCATTCATCTCGGTAGACCATGACTTACTTGGATCTGTATATGCTACCTGTGGCAGCAGTGAAGGTTTAAATTGCATCCTGGGCACAGGCTCAAACATCTGCTATTTTGATGGAAAGAAGATTCACGACGGGCACCATGGCTTAGGTTATGTGTTGGGAGATGAAGGATCAGGAACTTTCTTTGGTAAGAAGGTATTATTGGCTTATTTATATAATAAAATGCCCGCTTTGCTGGCTGCTGAATTTAAAAAAGCATTCCCTGCAGATAAAGAGCAGATTATTACCAATGTGTACCAGAAGTCTTTCCCTAATATTTACCTTGCCGGCTTCAGCCGCTTTATGGCGAATCATAAGGATCATCCTTTTATCCAGGAAATACTGAGAACGGGTTTCCAGGAATTTGTAGATACCAATGTGAAAGACTATCCTAAATACAAAAATGTTCCTTGTCATTTTGTAGGTTCTATTGCCTACTATTATCAGGATGAACTTATTGCTGTTTTGAAAGAAAACAAGATCGAGCCCGGAAAAATACTTCAGAAGCCCATAGATGAGCTTTTTAACTTCATTCTCGAAAAAGAAGGTATTATTAAGCAAGCCAGCTAGGTACCTGTTTTTGGGGTATAAACTTATTGTTAAAATATTCTTAAGATTTTAAACATAAGCACATACATTTTGTTATAATTTTGGAAGCAGAACAATTGCGCAGAACATATGAAGAGAATATTAGTAGTGGACGATGATATTGAAGTTTTAGAAACTATTCAATTGATACTTGAAATTGGTGGATTTAAAGTTTCCGCACTTAATGACGGTGAAGAAGTATTTAACCGCATTGAAAGCTTTAATCCAGATCTCATTTTACTGGACATTTCCCTGGGCCACATTGACGGACGTGTGTTATGTGAACAATTAAAATCCATTGAAAGTACGTCTAAAATCCCAATTCTGCTGATATCTGGTTTATATGATCAGAAAGATTTTACTACACTGAATTATGGACAGGATGATTTCCTTTCAAAACCTTTCCAAATGGATGTGCTTTTGAAAAAAATAGCAAAAATCCTCTCACTGGAACAAGACCAGAGTCATTTACTGAATTAGTTCATATATATTATCACAAAGCCAGGAAACCAAAGTGTTTACCTGGCTTTTTTATTTACCCTGTTTATGTTTCCCTTCCGCTTTCTGTCATTTTGACAAATAACACTGTTTGGAACAGGCATTGATATGCAAGTGTAGATTAAATAATTATTTACATATGAGCATACAGGAAAAAGGAAATATTTCGATTCACACTGAGAATATTTTCCCGATAATTAAAAAGTTTTTATACTCGGATAACGAGATTTTTCTTCGCGAGCTGGTTTCTAATGCTGTTGATGCTGTACAGAAAATTAAAAGACTTGGGTCATTAGGTCAGTTTAATGGCGAAGTTGGCCAGCCACTCGTAAAGGTTGCGGTTGATAAAGACGCTAAAACCATTACCATCAGCGATAATGGATTGGGTATGACTGCCGAGGAGATCAAAAAATACATCAACCAGGTAGCATTTTCAGGCGCCAGCGAATTTGTTGAAAAGTTTAAAGATGCTAAAGACGCCAACGAAATCATTGGTAAATTCGGTTTAGGCTTTTACTCAGCATTCATGGTTGCAGATCTGGTAGAGATTCAAACACTATCTTTCCAGGAAGGTTCTGAACCTGCCCGTTGGGTTTGTGATGGAAGCACTGAATTTGAAATTACAGAAGGTAACAGAACCACCCGCGGAACTGATATCATCCTACACGTAAACAAAGATTCTGAAGAGTTTCTGGAAGCCTCGAAGCTTCAGGAAATCCTGGATAAGTACGCTAAATTCTTACCTGTGCCTATCCAGTTTGGTACAAAAACCGAATCGGTAGAAGATGGTGAAGATTCAGAAGGAAAAAAACAATATAAAGATGTAGAAGTTGATAACATCATCAATACTACAAACCCGATCTGGACAAAGGCACCTGCAGATTTGTCAGACGAAGATTACTTAACCTTCTACCGGGAATTATATCCGTTCAGCGAAGAGCCGTTGTTCTGGATCCACCTGAATGTAGATTATCCATTCAACCTAACTGGTGTTTTGTATTTCCCTAAGTTGAAAAACGACTTTGAAATGCAGCGCAACAAAATCAAGTTGTATTCACGCCAGGTATTCATTACCGATGAGGTAAAAGACATCGTTCCGGAATTCCTGATGTTACTTCATGGAGTGATTGATTCACCAGATATTCCACTTAACGTATCACGTAGTTTCTTACAGGCTGATAGCAATGTAAAGAAAATCAATAACTACATCACCAAAAAAGTAGCAGACAAGCTTTCTGAACTTTTTAAACAAGACCGTAAATCTTTCGAAGATAAATGGAAAGACATTGGTTTGTTTGTAAAGTATGGTATGATCAGCGAGGAGAAATTCTATGACAAAGCTAAAGACTTCGCTTTGGTTGGAAATACCAAAAGTGAGCTGTTTACTTTAAATGAATACAAAGAGAAAGTAGCACCGTTGCAAACCGACAAGAATGGAACAGTTGTTTACCTATACTCTAATGATGCCTCGAAACAAGATGCCTTCATCCAATCGGCCAATAAAAAGGATTACGATGTACTGGTGCTGGATTCTCCTATCGACAATCACTTCATTAATCAGCTGGAGCAAAAACTAGAGAAAACGACTATTAAGCGTGTAGATTCTAGTGTTGCGGATAAGCTGATTGATAAAGACGAAGTTAATGAACATGTGTTAAGTGAGGACCAGGTAAAAGAAGTAACCACTATTTTCGAAAAAGCCATTACCAAACCAGGTATGCAGGTAGAGGTAGTTGCCTTAAACCCCGACGAATTACCGGTAACAATTACCATGGATGAATTCATGCGCCGGATGAAAGACATGGCTGCTATGGGTGGCGGTATGGGCTTCTATGGTCAGATGCCAGATAGTTATAAAGTTGCGATTAACGGAAACCATAAGCTGGTAAGCAAAATTTTGAAAACTGAAGGCGAGGAACAAAGCAACCTGGCTAAGCAAGCTGTTGATTTAGCTTTATTGGCTCAGGGAATGCTAACAGGTGCAGAGCTAACAGCATTTGTAAGCAGAAGCGTAGAGTTGATTTAAACCAATCTACTTTTAACATAAGAAAGAGAAGCTAGCGCTTCTCTTTTTTTGTTTTACGGCATGAGTACATCAATTTATCACCTTAGACAACGAACACTTAGTTTCATAATATTAATTACTATTCCTTAACTCAGGTAAGCTAAGGTGCCTTAGGTGTTGATAGAAAAGAAAATGTGTAGCGCAGACTCAGAAACCTGAGATGGTGATTAAAACCCAAATGCCGTAAAACAAAAAATCCTGATGGTGATCAGGATTTTAGGGTAAGAATTTTCGGGAACTCTTAGATTAAAATAAATATTTTTCGACTATGCCGGCTTGTGCTCAACTTTGAAGTAATCTTTATGATCTTCAATCATTTTAGCAATTGTTGCTGCTTTAGTATCTGTAAGTTTAAACTCAAACGCTGGTTCCTGGTTCTTTTTAGAACGCACCATTTTATCTGTATAGAAGCGGTAAACTAATCCGTTAGTAAGCAGACCGTACTTAGCTTTAGTTTTGCGAAAATACTTTGATAAACGTGAATCGTGAATATCAAGGTTATCATCGTGGTGTTTACATTCTACCAGAATGGTCGGCTCGCCGTCTTTCATAATGGTATAATCTACTTTTTTGCTTTTCTTAACGCCAAAATCCAAAACAGCTTCAGTCTGAACTTCTGAAGGATCGAAACCTAAAATCTGAATAAAGGGCATTACTAACGCATTTCTGGTTAAGTCTTCGGACTGCACCTGAGGAAGCATCTTCTTAACTCTCGTGGCAAATTGGCCAATTTCATCTTTCAGTTCCATGTTAACTTATTGATTATATTTTTATAGGGATGATTAATTGCTGCAATACTGGTTAAATACAGTATTTACATTAGAAATGATCTGATCTAAACCTCTCTTATCGAAGAAGTTTCTGTTCAACATCGCAACCATATAGTTCAACTTGGTTACATCTGTTGCCTGCATTGCAGACTGAAAATTTCTAATTCCGTCTTTAATTGCCTGTTGTACATAGGTACGTACAATTAAAAACGATTTTTTAAAAGCAAATTCAGTTTCACGCTCACCTCTGTTGGGTGCATAGAAACTAAGTTTGCTGTATTCTTTTTGCATTCTCTGATAGATATCAGCAGAAATTGCCTGATTACCAATGATCCCTTTGTAATAAATATTGTTTAATAAAAACTCGTATTCGTTGTGTCTCATTGCAATGTTTCTTAGGGTATTATTTTAATAATCTTTTTGTGTTTACCAACCCATTATTGTATGGCCTGTTTTTAATTTGCTTATCTACAGGCTACACAAGATTGGGCAGGCAGATGTTGTTTTTAATTGAAGATGTTAATCATTCAATTATTTGTTTTTGGCAAACAGTATAAAGATTAGAAAAAGATTAGGGTACATTTATTTTTTTACATGAACCCGTTAGTTTATTACATGAAACCTGAAGTCCATTACACAAAAACAATAGCCCTATTTTTTTTTTGATACTTTGCTGAAGCCATTCCTTTTTTTATTTAACTTGCATCAATTCACTCCAAACAGACAGAATAAGAAATCATGAATCTAAAATGCGTTGTGATAGACGACGAGCAACATGCAATTGAGGTGCTAACTGACCATATTGCGGAGATGCCAGGTCTTACAATTTTTAAGACATTTACCAGCCCTGTTCAAGCATTGACTGAGATCAGTGTAGACGATGAAATTGATTTATTGTTCATGGATATTGATATGCCTGGAATCAATGGAATTGAACTGGCTAAAAACATCAGGGAAAAGAGTAAGTATCTTATCTTTACAACAGCTCACCCCGACTATGCCCTACAGGCATTCGATGTGCAGTCAGACCAATACCTGCTGAAGCCGATATCATTTGCAAAGTTTGCTCTGGGAATTGACAGAATCCTAAAAAAAGAGGCTAATAATGCTAAGGCTTCGCTTAAAGAAGTAGAACAGGTTTCTGCTCTTTATATCAAAGGCGATCACAAGTATGCTTTCTCCAATATTGCGATTGATGAAATATTATATATCAAAGCTTTACAGAATTACATACAAATTATTACCAAATCGGAGACGCATACCACGTACCTTACCCTGAAAGAAATCGAAAAAGCTTTGGAAAACCACGCCTTTATCCGGGTAAATAAATCGAATATTGTGGCTAAGTCGGCAATAAAGAAGGTTGATGGAAATATTATCCGTTTAGTAAATAACGAAATGATCCAGATTGGCGAAGGCTATAAAGAAGCTTTCTTCGCCTATGTACAGAGTAGTTTATTAAAATCTAACAGAAGTCAGTAAACCAGTTAGATAGCAACAATCCAGCTCGTCATTACAGTATGGCTTTGATCACCTGTGGGATTGGTACTGAAATTATTCTGATTTTTGACGTTTTTAAAAACGAAAACAGTTTTCTTGGCAAGTTTTGATGTATTCTGATTTTTCATGATGAATTTTGTATCGATATTGTGAAAGTGTTATAAGTATTAAATTGCAACAATCCAGCTTGTCATTACGGTATGGCTTTGATCACCTGTAGGATTAGTAGCGAAGTTATCCTGAGCTTTTACGTTCTTAAAAACAAATACAGTTTTCTTGGCAAGTTTTGATGTATTCTGATTTTTCATGATGAATTTGTATTGATATTGTGAAAGTGTTATAAGTATTAAATAGCAACAATCCAGCTTGTCATAACGGTGTGGCTTTGATCACCAGTTGGATTTGTTGAAAAGTTATTTTGAGCCTTAACATTTTTAAAAACAAAAACAGTTTTCTTAGCAAGTTTTGAAGTAGTAGTGGAGTTGTTTTGAGTTGCCATTTTAATTATTATTAAGTTGTATTTATTGTCGTTATTAATTTCTGTAAAGGTGCGCCGTTAAGTTTAGCCTGACCATTTTTTTACACAAACCATATCATTTAAAAGATAAAAACCTCATTTACGTAGATAAAACCCTAAAAAATGACTCTGTTACCCTTAAAAAATTTTCTCAGAAAATATAAAATCCACCTACTAATCTGGAGTTTGTACATCATATATGAAGTATTTATTTTAGGATATGCAACAAAAAGATTTCGGGACCCTGGTGACTATTTAATTATTTATTTAGTCAATATTTCCACTTTCTATCTTTATGCATTTTTCCTAAAAAGAATACTGAACGATCAAAAAATTTCGCTTAGAATAGTGAAGATATTATTGCTGATTATATTTATCATAATAAACTACACTGTTTCAACCTACATTCTCATCATTCTTTTTGAGAAGATCAAACTGATCGAAGAAAACACGTCCGTAGTTTTCGACAAGAATTTCATTATACCATGCATATACCGCTCAATCCTTTTCATTGGCTATTCTACCGGCTACGTCTACATCCTGAAATCTTTTGAAGATAGGAAAAAAGTAGAAGCACTTGAACGTCAAACCCTTGTTACACAAATCGAAAAGCAGACTTTGGAAAATGATTTGGTGCAATCGCAAAATAACTACCTCCGGAGTCAGATTAATCCTCATTTTTTATTCAATACATTAAATTTCATCTATAACGATGCGCGCAAGAAGGCACCCATGGCTGCAGATGCAATTATGAACCTGGCAGAAATGATGCGCTATGCATTAAAAAGACCCGAAGCATCGGAAATGGTTCCGCTAAATGAGGAAATTGAACAAATTGAACACCTGATCAACCTCCATAAGCTCAGAACAGCGAATACAATTAATCTGGAATTGGAAGTGGTTGGTGACTTATTTGGTTTACGCTTCCCCCCGCTTATCCTCCTTACTCTGGTGGAAAATATTTTTAAGCACGGTAATGTTACGCACTCCACACAACCTGCAGTAATTAAAATTGTATACGAAAATAACAACTTAAATATCACAACCATCAATATGGTAAACGATAATAAAGGAAAACAAACTGAAAGTCATCACGTTGGAATAGACAACATTAATAAGCGTTTGGCCAACTTTTATGGCGAAGATTATTTATTCAGATACTACAGGGATCCTTTGAACAGATACATTACAGAAATCGATATCGACGTCATCAATCCACTGGCTAAACTCAACCGTTAACTACTCATAGCCTTTTGCCTTTGTAGGTCTTTGAGCAAAAAGTAGTACATTACCATTTCGTAAACCCGTTGATCTTTATTGAACAGACGGTTAACATGCATGTGCATCAGGTCGCTAAAGAGTTTAAAACGTCTTTGAGATGTACATTCCCCCAATGTCTTAATAAAACTTTGGGCAAAAGCGGTAAATTTTGCCTGCTGCGCATCAGTAAATGCTTGAGGTAATGCGTTCTTAAACAACTGATACTGGCTGTTTAGCTTTTTGAAATCAGACGCATCAAGCTCATGTTCCTCATTGAATACGTCAGATATGAGTTTTGCCAGACTGATAAAATCTTTCCCGTCGAAATCTACCGTCGCTTTAATCATCGCGATCAGGTTCAGGCAGTACCAGTATTTGTCAAATGGTTCGGATATTGTTTCAAATAACGACAGCACATATTCACTATCAATATTGAAATGATCTTCAACCGCCACAATCAACTCAGCACCATAACGAGCAAGCTCTCTCTTATAGGTTTTGATCTGGACATCAGAAATCAGTCCGCAACTTAGGTATAAGTCAAGACCGCCCACAAAAGCGGAAGTAAGCAGCTGCCCATCTTGCCGATTATTTAACAATATTCTAAAGCGGATGTGGTTTCCCCCCTCATTATACCGGATAAAGAACCAGCTTTTGATGTGATTAGCATATTGGTCGACGAAAGGTGCAATAGTGTCCGCCAGGATCTGATCAGTACGTTGCTGATGGCAGAAAATTTCAAAATACAGCCACTCCTCTCCGGGTGGAAAGCTTTCTATCACCTCTAAAAAAGAATCCGGCTGACTTATTCCATGATAAATTTTCTCCTTATGGTAAAGACCCAGAACGAACTGGGCGAGATAGGGCTTCCCATACTCATCCATCACCGCATTGGCATCGGGTAGCACCACTTCTTCAATGTAAAGGCTTTCTTGTTTCTGTATGTATAGCAAAAAGGCGCTTAAATCTTCATCACGATCCAAATGAAAACACAGGGTTTGATCCGACAAGCCTGTTTTAAAATAGGCACTTACATTCCTGTGTTTCAAATAATCCCTGCACTGTTCAATGGCTATCGGTTGTTTGTCGTGGTAGAAATTTGCCTTGTAAAGCTTCCATTTACGGGGACTCAACACCACGTTCTGATACTGGAGTCGCGGATAGTCATCCATTCCTGGAAATAAGCCATCCAGCGGAAGTGAAAGACTCGTTTGGGCATGATGGTGTTGTAAGTCGCACAGCATACGGAATACGGATAAATCAGACCTCGTATAATTATAGGCTGATGCCATTTTAGGCACAATCCGCTTATTCAAACTTTTAGAGCGCAGAACAATTTCGGAGTTGATGATGGAAATCTGAATGTCATTGAGTGAAAGTGGCTCTCCGGAGGTATCAAAATTTAAAATGGAAAGCTGGTGCTGATAAACCAGCTTCCTCCGGTTGATATTATCTACTGACGCCTCAACCATATAGGCAACATCAAAAAACAACACATCCGGATTTGCCTCCTGCTCAATAGCAGCAATTTGTTTACAATAGGTTTCCACGGCACCACTGGCCATAGTAAAACGTCCACTTAGTGCATTTGCCGTCGGCCCGCCAATCTGATCTGCAAAGATTAAACCATCTGCAATCCGTAAAAGCATACTGATAGAGTTTGGCAGCGGATTCCTTTTTCCCAGGGGCGGAATGGAAAGCTTATTCAGGAAAATCGTTTCTCCATCTTTAAACTGTTGTGAAGAAAGCTTTTGCGATATTAAAGCCTTCACATCCCGGCCATCCGGTTTTTTCTGCTTGCGGATGCCAAGCTGCGTAATTAAATCATCACCATTCCCGGCGTGCTCCAGTTCATCATAACCCACTCCTAATTCGGGGTCAAGGGCATGCATAAGGGGAACTTCCTTACCTTCAAATTTCTTGATAAATTTCTTTATAAATAACGCTAAGGCTTCCCGTTCACCTGCAGGAAGAATACCCTGCATAAAAGCTATGGCATCTGGTATGCTTTGTAAATCCTGTTGTGAGAGACTGCCCCAGGCATTTCTTTCTGAAATGATATAGGTGGGCGAATCAACCTCCGTTTTTAAACCTATCCGGGTGAAATAATCTTCCCCTATAATATTTGCATCATAATTGGTAAAAATCAGCTGTAAATCGTGCATGTCGCGTAGCAGGTCGTGAAGGGCCAAGGTTCCCGGTTCATCAAGACCCAGTTTCTCTGGCAGGTCATTTACCCGAAGGGGCACCAGGCAGGCATGCAGTATTTGAAGTACCAGGCCATCCTGTTCAATCTCGGCCAGCTCAAATAAACCATTGCTACAGGCAATGTACCGGATGGTATCGGGCAACAGATAAAAGCTGCTGTTACTGAATAATAAACAGTTATTGGCAATTAACTGACTAAAATCAAAATTGATATTATTTTTTAACGGCCAATCCATCAGGGATGTTGAATGCTGCTCACGATTGATCGTAACAGGCGTTACATCAGCAGAAAACGCGTGGTTTAATATACTGAAACTGGCAAAGGTTCCGTACGGTGTAGATCGAAATTTAGCACGGTTAAAATACTTCCAGATTGTAAAGTAAACCTTTGACGGTAACGCTGAAAGTTCACTGGCACTTACATCCTTAATGGTTTCATAAAAATCCGATGATGATATGGCAATAGCCGCTTTTAATTCCTCCCAACAATCTGTTAATTCGGTTAAATAAGAAAACCTTGGGGTCCTGAATAATACTGTGGGGTGGATATTAACTTTCATTTGCAGGTTGTGAACAGGTGAAAATTACAAAGATTATTTTGAAAATATAATAAACAAAATTCAGGCAGTGCCCTTACCGCCGTCATTATGAATAATCCCCGGCTGCTACAAACCAAAAAGAGGCTGCTTTTTAAGGCAACCTCTTGATTATAAATGATTAGATATGTTCTATTTTTTGGTAACCTTAAACTCAGTCCTTCTGTTTTTTGCCCTTCCTGCTGGATTGTCTTTCTTCTTCCTGCCGTAGCCAATTGTATTTGGAGCGATAGGCATAGATTCACCATATCCCTTAGAAGTCATTCTGTTGGCAGCAATACCTTTACTGATCAGATAATCTACACAAGATTGTGCCCTGCGGTTGGAAAGGTCAAGGTTATACTCATCGGTACCAATATTATCCGTATGTGCACTTAACTCAATTTCCATTTCAGGATTATCCTCCATAATCGGAATCAGGAAGTCGAGTACCAGTTTCGATGGTTCGGTCAAATCAGCACTGTCAAACTCATAGTACACATTATCGAGTGTAATCGGAATGCCCAGCTTAAAAGGACTTAAACAGTAATCCTTATAGATCAGTGTATCGGCTTTTGCCAATTCCTCATAAGGATAGGTTTTCGTAATGGTAAAATAATTATCTTTTGAAAAAGCCAGTTTAACCGGGCGTTTTGAATCTACCTGAAAAGTATACACCCCATCAGTACCGGTGGTCATTTTTTGTTCGCTCTCTACGTTGGTTAGCGTAACCGACGCATCTGCAAGTGGTTTTTTAGTTTTACAGTCCGTTAAAATACCCTTAACTGTTAGGAATTCTTTTCTGATTTCGAAAACTTCTAAACAGCATGACGATTCCCTGTCTGAGCTAATGAATCCTCTTGTCCCATTATTATCTGTCGCTGTGAAATAAACATCATCTTTTGAGGAGTTAAAAGGATAGCCAAGGTTTTTAGGTTTGGCCCAGGTAATCAGGTCGCCCTCAGCTTCAAAGAAATCAAGACCGCCGAGCCCCACCCTGCCATCTGTACTAAAAAGGAGTTTTTTAGTTCTAACATTATAATATGGAGCGCGTTCGTCGTCTTCCGTATTGATGTCGGCACCCAGGTTAACCGGTTGCCCTAAAGTTCCGTCTTCGCGGATGGTGCAGAACCAGATATCATATCTCCCAAAGCCCCCGGAACGGTCAGAAGAAAAAAGCAAATACTTACCGTCACCAGTTACAAAAGGCTGTGTTGAATTGAAATCCCTGCTGTTTACTTCTAGTCCGAGTGGTAAGGGATCGCTCCATTTTTCACCGGTTTTCCTGGCACTGTAAATGGAGTAGTTCCCTTTGTCTATCCAACCGGTAAAGTATAAGGTATTGCCATCAGGCGAAAAGCTTGGTGCCGCAACTTCTAAATTTTTTGGAAAAGTAATATCTACTGATTTAACTGAAACATCAGCTGCGGTTAAATCTCCGCTTGCTTTATACAGGTTATTAATAAATGGGTTGTTTTTTGTTGACACCTGCACTTCGCCTGCATCCGTTTTAACAATATCCTTTTTGCTTCCCACCGCAACCGGACGTGAGGAGGTAAAATAGAAGTCGCCATTGATTTTTACCGGGGCATAGTTGGAACCTAAACCATTGATATGACCTGGCATTTTCTTAATCTGAACCATCCTTGGGAAACGCATTTCTTCAATGGCAAATTTGCATGACTCAATTTCTTTCTGCGCATCTTTGGTTAACGGATCACCTGCATTTTTTTGTATAAACTGTGAGAATGCGGTAATGGCCTGCGTAAACTTTCTGTTGGCCCTTAGCGATTCTGCATAATAGAAAAGTGCTTTTCTAAAGCGCGTATTGCTGAAAGTGATGGCCACGCCATAGTATTTCTCAGCCTCATTAAACTCCCTGTAAAGTCTGCTCGACTCGGCCAGGTTGTAAATAGAGCCTTCATAATCTTCGATCACCCGCTCGTCAGTCGCTGTTTTTCTTTCCTTTCCATAAGGCAAAACCGCCTGAGCACTATCGCCGGTAATCTTTAATGCCTTTTTATAGAAAGTAGATGCTGCATAGTAATCTCCGTTCTCGAAGTAAGTATCGGCAACTCTTTTATAATTGACCACATATTGGGCATGTGCAAAACCGCAAAAAGCTATTAATAAAATGAGTAATGTTTTTTTCATTTTCTTAAATTATAAACGTGGACAAAAGAAGTTTGGACCGATAATACCATTACGTCCGATCAGTGAAATGGATAATTCTAAACCACCATTGCTATTGGAAGCGCGATTAAATGACGATGTATTTACATCATAACTTAAACCAAATACCATGTTTTTTAATTGTAACCCCACAAAAGCAATTGCGGCATCTTTTAAACGATAGTTACCACCGAAAAGAATGTTTGCGCTTGGGTTGACATTCAACTGGGCATATGCACCAAGAGAGGTTTCGCTGGTATTTCCCTGCGACATATACAAGGCATTGGGAACAATATCCAATAGTTGGGATGCTTTTATACGTGCACCACCATGTGCAGTAAAACGAACCGGGATACGGGAGTTCGTTCCGGAAAAGCGATCCATCGGGCGGGTTAAATGCGCAGCACTAACACCTGCAAATACGTTCACATTCTGGTTAGGATTTCCATCAAAAAACATTACACCCGCATTCACATCAGGTACAAGTGATGATTGCGAAGAAAGCGTCTCCCCACTCATCATCCCGCCATCATAACCAGAAAGCGGATTAAACTGGTTTCCGAAACGCGCCTGGGAAAAATCAAAACTTCTGTTAATCACTCCTGCCTGTAATCCAAAGTTTACTGTCTGCAAACCCTCTCTACCAAAACGTAAACGGTACGACCCGGAAACGAGAGCGGTGAGGTAGTTAAAATCTAACTCACCTGCTCTTTGGTTTAATACGGTTGCACCGAAAGCGAAATTCTTTTTGGGGGCAAGATCAAAAGATGCTCCCCCGGTTAAAAACGAACTGTTAAGTGAACTCCATTGTTGTTTGAAGTTTACCGAACCACGGTAATCACCATCAATAACGCCTGTTAATGCCGGGTTTAACCAAAGCGGATAGGCATAATACTGTGAAAAGTGGGGATCCGTTTGTGCAAAGGATTTAGTTGTACACAACGCTAATCCAACTATTGCCACATATATTTTAAAAGCCGATAGTAGTTTCATGGTATTTATTTTTAACTGTTTATTATTTAATCCGCTTCTGACGCGCAAAGTGCACTCAATGCTTTCCATTATCTAATTAGGGTTACTGTTCCTTTTCTCATTGTCGTTGTACCATCTTTAAAGGTAACATCAACGATGTATACATATACTCCGATTGGCTGATTTACACCTTTGAAAGTTCCGTCCCATCCTGCATTCATGTTATCAGTTTGATAAATCAACTGACCCCATTGCGTATACACAGTCATTTTTGCACTTGCTATGGTGGTACCATAGATCATGAACGTATCATTCTTTCCATCGTTATTTGGCGTAAATGCATTCGGGATATACACCTCATTTCCAAACGGATTAGTCGCTTTCCCGGTAACTGCAGCAGATGTGCTGGTTTGACAATCAAGCTGACCTTTTACCCTTACGATAATCGTTACACTTTGATCAGGTTTTAAACCAAGTACCGTATAAGAAGTGGCTGTAGCGCCACCGCCTGGTGTAATCCAGGTAAGGCCATTATCAATCGATACCTCATAAGCAGTGGCACCGTTTACCGCAGGCCATGCAAACACGATACTATTGGCCGTGGTGGTTTGTACTGAAACAACTGGTTTATCAAGCACTGGAAGTACAGTGACGGTTACTGCTGTTCTCGTAGGACTCGCACAACCGCCTACTGCAATGCTCTCTACATAATAAGTTGTAGTAGCAGTTAAAGCTGGTGTGGTGAAGGTTGTACCTTCGGCCAGAATGCTGCCTCCTGAACTTGCTGCATACCATCTGTAAACAAGGCCTGTTATTGGGTTATTTACAGTTAACACAGTAGAACTGCCCGAACAAAGTGTACCGTTTGCTGCCGTTACCGAAGCTGGTGCTACCGGAACCGGCAGGGCTACAACATTTACCGGTGTCCTTGTGGCTGATGTACATGATCCGTTAGTACCTTCTACATAATAGGTAATGTTTGCAGTGATACCAGGAGTGGTAAAGTTTATGCCCGTACCTGCAATTGTGCCTCCAGTAGCCGTAGTGTACCAGTTATAGGTAACTCCGGTTTGCGGATTTGTTACGGTTAATATGGCAGGACTTCCTGTACAAACATTTACTGTTGTAGAGGCAACCGTTGGTACCGTTGGTTTAACGTTCACCGTTACGGTTACTTTTACTCTGCCGCCGCTGTTGTTACAGCCACCCGCTCCGATTGCAATTACATAAAAATCTGTATTTGCAGTTAAAGCACCAGTGGTATAACTGGTTCCGGTGAACAATAAGTTTCCGCCTGTAGCTGCACTGTACCATTCGTAAGTTACGCCCGTTTGTGCATTGCTAATGGTTAAAGTAGTCGCATCGCCTGCACAGATGTTAGTGCCATTTGTTGCAACTACCGGATTATTTGGAGCAGCATTAACGGTGATAGTTACCACACGTGCTGTTGCCGGTGTATTTTCACACTTGTTACTTCCTTTAACAGTTACATAATAAGTGGTAATGGCTGATAATGCAGGTGTTGTAAATACTGCGCCCGTGAAAACTGGCGTAGTTAAGGCTGCATTGCTGTACCAGGTAAATATCGGACTGGTTACTGTTGTAGATGAAGCCGTTAGTATTGCTGTGGAGTTGGTACAAATGGTCGTCGAACCACTCACTGCAATATCACTGGCCACGGCTACCGGATTCACCGTAATCGTTACCGCCTTAGCGTTAGCCGCTGTGTTCTCGCATTTATCAGCGCCCTTAACCGTAACATAGTATGTAGTTGTGGTGGTTAGGTTTGGCGTAGTAAATACAGGGCCGGTGAAAGCTACACTGGTTAATGAAGCATCATTGTACCAGGTAAATACCGGACTGGTTACTGTTGTTGAACTTGCAGTGATTACCGCCGTACCCGATCCGCATATGGTAGCAGGGGCCGACAATGTAATGTCTGACTGAACTGCGCCTGCATTTACATTTACGGTTACTACTTTGGCCGTTGCCGCAGAATTTTCACATCTGTTGGCACCTTTTACAGTTAGGTAATATTTCGTCGTAGTCGTTAACGCTGGTGTAATGAACGTTGGACCTACGAAGGCTACCGTTGTTAAAGCGGCATCAGTATACCAGGTGAATACCGGACTGGTTACTGTTGTTGAGCTTGCTGCCAGGGTTGCGGTGCTGCCTGCGCAAATCGTTGCATCCGCTGCAGTAATGTCGGCCGCAGTTGAAACCGGATTTACGGTTAAGCTTACCGCTCTTGCAGTTGCGGCAGAATTTTCGCACTTGTTACTTCCTTTTACAGTTACATAGTAAGTAGTATTGGTTGTTAGTACCGGCGTGGTGAACACTGCTCCTGTAAACACAGCAGTAGTTAAGGCTGCATCGCTATACCAGGTAAATACCGGACTGGTAACTGTGGTAGATGAAGCAGTTAATACCGCGGAAGAACCTGCACAAACTGCAGTTAAACCACTTACCGTGATATCTGTTGCTACCGCAACCGGATTAACGGTTACCGTTACCGCTTTTGCATCAGCAGCTGAGTTTTCACATTTATTTGCACCCTTAACCGTTACATAATATGTAGTGGTAGTGGTTAAGCTCGGAGTGGTAAATATCGGTCCAGTGAAGGCAACACTCGTTAGTGATGCATCATTGTACCAGGTAAATACCGGGCTGGTAACTGTGGTAGAACTTGCGTTGATTACTGCTGTTCCTGATCCGCAGATGGTGGCCGGAGTTGACAAGGTTATATCGGCTTGTACCGCAGCTGGATTCACATTTACAGTGACAACCTTGGCAGTAATGGCTGTATTTTCACATTTATTATCGCCTTTAACTGTTACATAATATGTAGTAGTGCTGGTTAAAGCAGGGGTAATGAAGGTTGGCCCTACAAATGCCACTGTTGTTAAAGCCGCATTGCTATACCAGGTGAAGGTTGGGTTAGTTACTGTTGTTGTACTGGCAGCAAGTGTTGCTGTTGATCCTGCACATACAGTTGCATCGGCAGCAGTAATATCGGCGGCAGTCGAAACCGGACTTACTGTTATGGTGACTACCCTTGCAGTGCCTGGTGCATTTTCACATTTATTATCACCTTTAACCGTTACATAGTATGTGGTAGTACTGTTTAAGGCAGGAGTGGTGAAAGTTGCACCAATAAAGCTGATATTAGTCAGTGCAGCATCGCTATACCAGGTAAATACCGGATTGGTAACTGTTGGTGATGTTGCAGACAATACCGCTGTTGAGCCTGCACACGCTGTAGTGCTGCCATTTACGATAATATCAGTGGTAACAGCTAGTGGATTAACCGTAACGGTTACCATTTTAGCAGTTGCAGCATTGCTTTCGCATTTGTTGCTGCCTTTTACGGTTACATAATAATTTGTGGTAGTAGTTAAACCTGTAACGGTGAAGGTTGGACCCGTAAATACCGGAACGGTTAACGAAGGATCACTGTACCAGGTAAATACCGGCTGCGTAACAGTAGTACTTGACGCCATCAGCAACACGGTAGAACCTGAACAGATCTGAGCGTTGCTTACCGCAATATCGGTAGCTACTGCAACCGGATTAACGGTTACTGTTACAACTTTGGCTGTAGCCGGTGTATTTTCACACTTATTATCGCCTTTAACAGTTACATAATAAGTGGTGTTAGCTGTTAAAGCTGGAGTTGTGAAGTTTGGTCCGGTAAAGGCAACAGTTGTTAAAGCTGCATTGCTATACCAGGTAAATACCGGATTAACCACTGTTGTACTTCCGGCAGATAAGGCTGCTGTAGAGCTTGTACAAATTGAGGTTGGTCCACTCACAGTGATATCAGCATCCGTTGCGATAGGATTAACCGTAATGGTAATTGCCCGTGCGGTAGCAGCTGTATTCTCACATTTATTGGTTCCACTTACTGTTACATAATAAGTTGTTGTAGTAGTTAAGTTTGGTGTAACGAACACCGGACCTGTAAATACTTTAGTAGACAAATCGGCTGTGCTGTACCAGCTGAATACCGGATTCGTTACCGTTGTACTGGTTGCAGTTAAGCTTACTGTTGCGCCCCCGCATACCGTACTGGTGCCTGTTACGCTGATATCAGCAGCCACTGCTACCGGATTCACCGTAACAATGATTTCTTTAGCATTACCAGGTGTGTTCGCACATTTATTGGTGCCGCTAACGGTTACATAATAACGTGTTGTTGCAGTTATAGCAGGTGTATTGAACACTGCGCCTACAAAAGCAACCTGTGTTAAGGCTGCGTCAGTGTACCATGTAAATACCGGACTGGTTACTGTGCTGCTGCTTGCAGTTAATGTAGTAGTTCCAGATGCACACAATGTTGTTCCACCAGTTACCGTAATATCAGATGCTAAAGCCGCTGGATTTACAGTGATAGAAACTTTTGTACGTGTTGGATTTGAACAGCTACTGCCGCTCACCGCTTCAACGTAGTAATCATATACGCCAGGTAGCAGGGATGCAGAGGTAGTAAAACTGCTGTTGTTATTTACCAGCATGTTTCCTCCGGTAGCTGCATCGTACCAGTTATAAGTAACACCTGCAACGGCCTGAACACTTAATGTTGCAGATGATCCTACGCAGGTAGAAGCCGGATTTGTTGTGCTCGCAATCGGAGTTGCCGGCGGAGGTAAAATCGTTACTACAACTGGAGTTGCAGGGCTCTCACAACCATTGGCTGTTGCAGTTACATTAAAGGTATAAGTTCCTGCAGCTAATGCCGGGTTGGTGGTATAAGTAATACCATCAGCCTGGTAGGTAGTTCCGAGGTACCATTTATAGGTAATTCCTCCCTGAGGATTGGATACGCTTAAGGTTACTGAAGATCCCTGACAAGCACTTGCTGTTGCTGCCGCCACAGTTGGCTTGGTGATGGTTCTTTGTGCATAATCGAAGTTAACCGAAGTCAAGGCACCTAAAATGCCTGAGCTTAGTCTTAATTCTACACCATCAAATCTGCTTGTTGGGATGTAGGTTAAGATGGCAGAATTTCCACCGCCTAATAAGTTTAATGTAATTAGAGGGTTAGAGATCGAAGTTACATCATTATTGCTGGTGTTGCCCTGGAAAGTGGTTACCGTTAGGTTTTGTAAAAGCGCAACTGATAACAATTGTGCTGGCACAGTAACTTTTACCCTTAAGGTATCGCCAACATTTGATAATCCAGGGAAGCCAACCTGATGATAAATGGAAGCACCTAAAGCGCCTACCGGAATAACCAGACTAGAACCTGTGTTTACATCATTATCAACCGCAAAAGTCGGATTGATTACGCCTGCAAGTAACGCAACACCGCTTACTCCGCTGGCAACAGTGGTAGTTGCTGAACCGCATGGTGTAGTTACCGGAGGTTGATTAATTACTGTTACCGTAACCGATGCACGGCTGGTAGCAGTACATCCGCCAGCAACGCTAGCCTCTACGTAGTAAGTTTTTGTTGCAGTTAATTGTGGTGTTACAAATGTTTCACCAGTAAATACCGGCACACCTCCATTCGCCTGTTCGTACCAGGTAATGGTGGCACCTGCAGTACTTGACGTAGCTTTTAGTACCGCTACTGAATTGGAGGTGATTGTAATAGACGGAGGCGTAATTACCGGAATATCAATTGTTCCTAAAGTAATGGTAGCCTCTGTTCTGGCCGAGGCAGTTCCGCAGGCATTAACCGCTGCTACGAAATAACTTCTGTTAGCAGTAATCAGTGGCGTTGTAAAACTGTCGCCGGTAAACAATACAGTTGTTGAGGTTGCATCATCATACCAGTTATAGGTCATTCCTGCTACAGGATTTTGTACTTGTAGGGTAACCGAAGTATTAGGACAAGTATTTACCGCAGCATTTAAAAGCGTTGGTGCTACGGGTGCCGGACTGGTAGTTACGTTCACTACTGTTTTATAGCTCACACATCCCGTTGCAGACACAGCTGCCACAAAGAATCTGGTATCGCCTGTTAATGTTGGCGTAGTGAACACTATACCGTCTTTACCCGTTTGGTAAGCACCGCTGGCATCATACCACCGGTAAGTTAAACCTGCTGATGGATTGCTCACACTGAGCTGTGCAGTAGAGCCAACACACGATGTTACATTCGAAGATGTAACAGTTGGCGCAACCAGTACGCGCTGAGCATAATTTACATCTATTGATGTTAATGCGCCTAATACGCCTGAATTTAACCTAACCTCTACCCCGTCGAATACGCTTGTTGGAACAAAAGTTACCAGTGCCTGGGTATTTCCACTTAGTAACTGAACATTTAAGGTATTGTTATTTAATAATCGCGAATCGCCATTGCTGTTGGTACCCACGTATGTGGTTACCGATGCATTGCCCAATAAGGCCAGCGACAATAATTTGCCTGGAGTTGAAACCAGTACACGAACAGTATCGCCCACAGTTGAAAGTGAACCAAAGCCTAAACGCTGATATACTGAGGCACCTAAAGCACCTACCGGCATTAATAATGATGAGGCTGTTTGTGTGTCGTTATCAATTGCTGATGTTGGATTAAACACACCCGCAAGTAAAGCCACTCCGGTTACGCCACCGGTTTGTGTTGTTGCAGCTTCGCAAGGAACAGGATTTGGAGATCCGTTTCCATTAACCGTAATGGTAATCTGAACACGGCTGGCTGAAGCACAACCATTTGTTGAAACTGCTTCCACGTAGTAAGTTGTGGTGGCGGTTAATGGCGGCGTTACATATGTGGTACCAGTATATATCGGCGTTGTTGAAGTTGCCGAACTGTACCAGTTTAACGTATTGGTTGCATCAGCAGAAGTTGCCGTGATAATTGCAGACTGACCAGGACTTACTGTAGAGGCGTTTGCACTTACTACAGGGAGCGCCGGACGAGGGTTAACGGTAACCGCAGCAACCGCACGGGCTGCACTTGTACAATTTCCTTGCGCAGCTTCAACATAGTAAGTCGTATTGGCTAAAAGAGCAGGTGTGATAAATACCGGTCCTGTGTAAACCAAAGTACCGCCTGTTGCCGCATCATACCATCTGTAAGTTATGGCTGCATCAGGATTTTGAACCGATAAAGTTGCGGTAGATCCTGCACAAACATTCACAATTGTAGCCAGTACTGGTATTGGCAACGCAGGTGTTACCGTAACAGTAACCGGTACTCTGGTGGTATTGGCACAAGTACCTTTACTCACCTCTATGTAATAAGTTGTTGTTGCGGTTAAAGCTGGAGTAGTGAATGTTTCACCTGTACCCAATTGTGTACCGCCAGTAGCTGCATCGAACCAGGCAAGTGTTGTTCCACCGTTAGCAGTTGCAGTTAAAGTAGCCGTACTACCCGAACAAATGGTTTGATTTCCGGCAGTTACCGTTGGATTCGGATAAACTGTAGTTGCTCCATAAATATCCAGGCTGGTAAGCGCTGTAAGTACACCTCCAAAATTAACCTGTACCCTATCAAATGCCCCGCCGCCAACAATGGTTGCAGCAAAGCGGTTACCTGATAAAAGTTGAAGGTTTAGCAGTGAGGAGTTCAATTGAACGGTTCTGACAAGTGTAGTTCCGTTTAACACATTTAAAGTGACATTGCTTAATAAACCAACATCAGCTAAGCCACCTGGCAATGCCAGTTCTAAGCGGATGCTATCGGTAGCTGCGCCTGGAGTGGTAAAAATAAGTTGTTGATATCCCGTTGATGCAACACCAACAGCCAGCGTAATTCTGGTAAAGTTAGTCGCATCAGCATCTGTAGAATTACCTGCACCTGCAATATTACACAACAAGCAAATTCCGGTAATACCTGAATTCTGACTGCTTGCTGCATTACATGCTGTACCACCGCCACCGTTAATTACAGTAACTGTAACCGGAACACGTGTAGCACTTGGGCAACCTGATGCGTTTGTTGTTTCAACATAATAAGTAGTAGTAGTGGATAATGCCGGAGTAGTAAATGAACCACCTGTTGCCAGAGCCGTTCCTCCGGTTGGAGCAGCATACCAGGAAATGGTGTTTCCTGCGTCGGCCGTGGCCACTAAAGTAGTGCTTTGTCCCGCATTAATTACCTGACTGTTGGTAGTAACCGTAGCTGGATTCGCAGCAGGATTTACAGAAACTGTAACCGCTGTTCTTGAACTCACAGCAGTTCCCGAAACAGCTTCAACATAATACACCGTTTGTGCTGTTACAGCTGGCGTAACAAAAACGCCGGTATTGTTGGTTACCAAAGGTGTACTTCCTGTAGAAGCGTACCAGTTATAAGTAACACCAGCTTGTAAGTTGCTTACGCTCAAGGTAGCCGGGCTGCCTGAACATACTGTCGCCGCAGCCACAACTGGTGCATTCACCGTTACAGTTAATGCATAGGCTGTAGTTGCCTTATTTCCGTTTGCATCTGTTGCAGTTAACGAAATGGTATAAGTTCCACCTAACGTTGGTGTGCCAGTAATCTCTCTGGTGGCTGTATTAAAGCTTAATCCCGGAGGTAAGCCTGTGGCCAGATAGGTGTACGGAGCTGTGCCACCAGTTACTGCTGGTAGTGTTTGAGTTGGATAAGAAGTACCTACAATACCATTCGGCAATGTAGCCCCAGGTAAAGATAGCACCCCTATAACCCGCAGGCCGTAGTTATTACTTGCTGTTTTGCCCTGACTATCAGTTACCGTTAAACCAATGGAGTAATTACCCGCCTGAGTTGGTGTACCTGTGATTTCCCTTGTTGCAGCATTGAAAGCTAATCCTGGAGGGAGGTTAGAAGCCACATAAGTAAAAGGACCAACACCCCCTACTGCCGAAGGCAAAGTTTGTGTGGCATATACGTTGCCTTCCATACCATCAGGTAAAGTGGCGTTAGGTAAACTCAAAGGATCGGCTACCGAAATGGTGTAATTGTTAGCAGCAGTTCTGCCTTTATTATCTGTAACCGTAACGGCAACAGTATAAGTACCTGCCTGAGTTGGCGTACCGGTAATTTCGCGGGTTGTTGGATTGAACGTTAATCCCGGAGGCAAACCTGTTGCTGTATAAGTATAAGGAACAGTTCCGCCTGTTGCAGAAGGAATAATCTGCGTAGTGTAAACAGTTCCTGTTGTTCCGTTCGCTAAGGTTGCTGGTGGCAATGCCAAAGGATCAACAACGCTTAAAGTATAGTTAGATGTAATGATATTACCATTTGCATCAGTTACTGTAACCGGGATTGTATAGTTACCAACCTGTGTTGGTGTTCCGGTAATTTCTCTCGTATTTGGATTAAAAACCAATCCCGGAGGAAGGTTTGTTGCAGTATAGGTATAAGGACCTGTTCCACCTGTAGCAGCAGGAATACCATTAGTGGTATAGGCTGTACCTGTTGCACCATCCGGCAATGCGCCAGGGGTAAGTGCTAAAGCAGGTGTTACAGTCAAAGTAAATGTTGCGGTAACCGAACAGTTTTTAGTATCCGTTACTACAACATCGAAAGTAGGATTTCCGGTTGCAGTAGGGGTACCGCTTACCAACCCAGTGGTTGATAGGGTTAGTCCTGCTGGCAAAGTACTACCCGAAGCAAGCGCATAGGTATAACCTGGGGTACCACCTGTTGCCACAGGAAGCTGTACACTATATGGTGATGCAATTGTGGCATTTTTTAAGGTGCTGCCGGCAAATACAATTGCCGGGTTTACCGTAACTGTTACGGGAATTCTGGTTGGGTTCGGACAGCCGTTTTTGCTAACCTCAATATAAAAAGTAGTTGTTGCTGTTAAAGCAGGTGTTGTGAAAGTTGATCCTGAAGTTCCGGTTCCGCCGGTGGCTGTTGTAAACCATGTTAGTACGGTATTTTCAGCCGGAGTTGCGGAGAAAGTAGCTGTACTACCATTACAAATGCTTTGTGCACCTGTAATGATGGTTGGGTTTGGATAGATAATTCTTGCGCCATAAATATCTAGACTGCTTAACGCAGAAACAACTGCGGCAAAGCTCACCTGAACACGGTCGTAAACACCACCAGCCGCAACAGTAGCCGTAAAACGGTTACCACCCAACAGGCTTAGGTTTAACAAACCCGAATTAATGGTTACTGTTCTGACTACTGTGGTACCGTTTAATATGGTTACGGTAATATTGTTCAGTACGCCAACATCAGCTAAACCACCTGGTAAGCCAAGATCTAGTTGAATGCTGTCTGACGCTACCCTGGCAAGCGATTGCGGGAAGATTAATTGCTGATATCCTGTTGCACCAACACCAACTGCTAAAGAAATACGGGTGAAGTTAGCGGCATCAGTATCAGTTGAATTGCCGGGATTTGCTATGTTACATAACAAGCAGATTCCATTAATTCCGGAATTTTGACTCGCTGCGGCGTTACACGATGCGCCACCGCCATTGTTGATTACGGTAACAGTTACCGGTACACGTGTTGCACTGGCACAACCTGCAGCGCTGTTCGTTTGTACGTAGTAAGTTGTAGTGGCCGTTAATACCGGAGTAGTGAAAGTGTTTGCATTTGAAAGTGCGGTTCCTCCTGTTGGAGTTGCATACCAGCTTATGATATTTCCTGCATCGGCCGTAGCGGCTAAAGTAGTGGTCTGGCCGCTGTTAATTACCTGATTCGCGGTAGTAATGGTTGCAAGTGTAGCAGGCGGGTTAACCGAAACGTTAACCTGAGTTCTGCTGCTCACAGCCGATCCTGAAACGGCCTCCACATAAAACACGGTAGATGAAGTTACAACCGGTGTGGTGAAGGTGCCGGTATTTCCGGTAACCAGCGGTGTACTGCCGGTTGAGGCATACCAGTTATAGATTACGCCTGCTTGCGTATTGCTTACCGTTAAAGTAGCGGTGCTACCTGAACAAACAGTTGCAGATGCTACAACCGGCGCATTTACAGTAACGTTAAGTGCGTAAGTGGTAGTTGCTTTATTGTTGTTGGTATCTGTTGCTGTAAGAGAAATGGTATAAGGACCGCCAGTTGTTGGTGTGCCTGAAATTTCCCTTGTTGTCGGGTTAAATGTTAAGCCTGGAGGCAATCCTGTTGCCGCATAGGTAAATGAACCAGTACCTCCAGATGCTGCCGGAAGTGTTTGTGGCAGGTAAGATGTACCCACAACTCCGTTAGGCAAAGTTCTGGTTGGTAAATTCACCGTACCCACAACTCTTATAGCATAACTGTTGCTTGCCGTTTTACCCTGACTATCAGTAACGGTTATACCAATTGTGTAATTACCCGCTTCTGTAGGCGTACCTGAAAGGATTCTTGTTGTAGGGTCAAATGTTAAGCCTGCAGGAACAGAAGTAGCTACATAAGTGTAAGGACCAACACCGCCTGTAGCTGCAGGAAGGGTTTGCGCAGCGTAAACCGCCCCTACATTTCCATCCGGCAAGGTAGCTGATGGAAGTAACAATGGGTCGTTCACCACAATGGTATAATTTGTAGTAATGGTTTTTCCATCGCCATCCGTTACCGTTACTGGAACAGTATAGGTGCCTGAAGCTGTAGGTGTTCCGGCGATTGCTCTTGTTGTAGGGTTAAATGTTAATCCCGGAGGCAAGCCAGTGGCGGTGTAAGTATATGGAGTTGAACCGCCTGTAGCCGAAGGAATAATCTGGGTAGTATAAACAGTACCAGTTGTACCATCAGCCAGTGTTGCCAGCGGCAATACCAGTGGATCTGTAATTTTAACAGTATAGTTCGACGTAACCGTGTTTCCATTTGCATCTGTCACCGTTACAGGAATTGTATAGTTTCCGGGAACAGTCGGTGTTCCGGTGATTTCCCTCGTAGTCGGATCAAATGCTAATCCTGGAGGCAGGTTAGTTGCAGTGTAAGTATATGGACCGGTACCCCCTGTTGCAGAAGGAATGATTTGTGTTGGATAAACTGTTCCGGTTACCCCATCAGGCAAATTGCCTGGAGTTAACACTAATGCGCCAGTTACCACTAAAGTGTAGGTCGCTGTAGCTGTACAGTTTTTGGTGTCAGTTGCGGTTATTGAGAAATTGTAAGTTCCGGGAACTGTAGGCGTACCAGAAACAATACCTGATGATGAAAGTGTTAATCCTGCGGGAAGTGAGCTTCCTGAAGCCAGGGTATAGGTGTAACCTGCGGTACCACCGGTTGCAGGAGTAATTTGTTTCGAATATCCAAATCCCGGGGTTGCATTGGCCAGTGTTGTAGTATTGAAAACAATTGCGGGATTTACGGTAACGGTTACCGGAACCCTAACGGATTCATTTGTACATCCGATTTTGCGTGATGCAACATAATAGGTTTTATTTGTTGTTAAAGCCGGTGTGGTGAACGTTCCATTATAAGCAGTAGCGGCTAAGGCGGTTCCGTCTTCAGCTACATCATACCATACCAATTGGTTGGTGGAAGCTGTGGTAGCCGTTAACGCTGCTGTAGAATTGAAGCAAACATTAATAGCATTGGAGGCTGGCGCGACAAATGTAGGAAATGCCGGACTTCTGGTTACGCCGTAGATGTCCAGGTATTGCGTTAAGTTTGCACTTACAATATTGTTTAATTTGATGGTTACCCGATCAAAAGCCACACCTGGTGCTATTGGAACGGTAGCCACCTGATTGTTATTGAAAAGACCCAGTAAATCAAGGCCAATGATATTTGCGCCTGTTGTACGGTAAACTTCCTGATTGTTATTATAGGCAATAATGTCAACAGCACTTAGCAAATTGAGGTTCAACAATGCAGGCGACGTTTTAAACCTGATATTAATGTTATCTGTTGTAGCAGATAAATTTGGAAAGTAAATATTTACACTTTTAGAAGCTGCAACACCTAGTACGCCTGTGCTGAGTCGGTAAAAGTTTGTTCTGTCATCGTCAATGATGTTCTGAAACTCAAAATTCTGGGATCCTGACAGGCCCAGTGCATCGAGTGAAATTCCTTCTTCATCGAAATTGGCAAATACATTGGCATCGCAATTATCATTTCCTGAAATGTTGAAAGCATAATATACGTTTGTTTTACCGGTAGTAGATAATGCGACGGCAGTGGTCAGATCAGTGATTACGATTCTATCATAGGTTACACTCGGTGTTAGCGCGATATAGGTAAATCCGTTTTTATCTTTAACTACCTTTATATTCGAGTTATTATTGAATCCTGACAATGTACTTCCACTAAGAACAGTGGTGCCTGATGAGTTTTGCGCTGCTATATCGATTCGATGATCGCCGATGACCAGTCCGCCAATAACATTGGCAAGCGTACCGCCAAGCGTTCCCCCCAATAATGCGTTTAGTGCTGAAGCATCAAAATCTATACGAACATATGTAGTACGATTTGCCGGAATATTACCCGGGAACTGCAGCACAATGCCGGAAGAGTATGCCCCTAATCCTAACAATGCACCTCCATACGAATTCAGCGTAGCAAAATTGCCATCGCTGGTGCTGATTGCATTATTGATGTTATCAATATGCGTAGCACTTCCCGCAGTTGGAGTTACAACAGTCGCAAAATTTTTAGTTTGCGCATACGATTGTGATTGAAAGAGCGTTAATAGAATGATGATTGCAAGCGCAAAGGCTTTGCAATGTATCCCAGTTAAGGAACGTTTGGTAAAGGTTTTCATCATGTCAGGCGTAATTTAGGATGACTTACTAGGTAGTTTGTGCGTATCTGGCCAAGCCTTATTCGCGCATTATATAATTATGACAAATCTATATTTTGGATGATTACCAATCTTATCCATTGCTATTCATTCACTGAATGAATCTCTTTATTCATTTCATTCATAGCGTGAATAAAGACTTAAAAGATTTCACTGTTTGTGAAATTATGATGACATTAGCGTAGTCATCCATCTATATATAAATGAACGCTAACGAACTCCTTATTGAACTCAGGAAGTTTGTACTTATAAAGTCAGGACTGAGGAATATAGACCCTGCACATTGTAAGATCATCTCTGAGTACGTATTCCAGGAAACTAAGAATTATGTAAGTGAAACGACCATTAAGCGTTTTTTTGGCTTTGCGAATACTTTGCATAAATTTTCTCTATTCACCTTAAATAGTTTATCGCAATATATTGGTTATGACGACTGGGATTCCTTTTGCAGGGACAAGGAAAGTCAAACCACATCAGCACAAAGTATATGGCAGGATCTTCGGATAAAAGCACAGGCTATTACCGAGGTTGCGCTGGTATCGAAAAAAAATAACTCTGGTGTGCCCTTTCATGCAACATCAAACCGGAGTTTTTACTATCCAGATCTGGATTATTTTTTAAAAAACAACTATCAGTTTTCAACAATCAGCGCTCAACCCGGACAAGGAAAATCTATCCTGCTGGCACACATGGCTGAACATTTTTTCGTTTCTGAACACGCAATCTATAAAAATGATATCGTATTACTAATCAACTCAACCGTTTTAACCCGCATTATTTCCGGAGGAGGCACACTGAAAGATTGGTTTTTAAAAGAATTCAAATTCGAAAGCATTAGTGAACTGGTTAATTTTTTCAAGAAGAATCCGGAAAAGCGCGAAGGACGTTTTGTGATATTTGTTGATGGCATCGATGAATTCCTGTCGAAGTCTGAATACTTTAAAACATTTATCGATTTCCTGTATAGCATTGAGGAAAACAATTTTTTAAAAATCATATTTGGTTTAAGAACCAATACCTGGATTAATTTACAGCCGGCCATTTCAGGATCAGCGTTTTTGAACAAAACCTGGTACACCGGATTATTTTATGATGAAGATACCCTGAGTAATCTCCCTTCATTAAATATTGAAGAAATATTATCCACCTTGAGTTACATCGAGAATAAGGTGATATCGGTAGCAGATGTAAGTCCGAAACTACTGGCGTTGTTCAAAACGCCGTTCTGGCTTCAGGTTTATTTCAAACTAAAGGATGAAAATAAATTACTAGAACTTGGCAATCCCCTACTCTGTTATGAGTTAATTCACTATTTTTTAGAAAAAAGGGTGTTTTTAGCGAAGAAAAGCACTGAGAAAATATTCTTACTTAAAAAATTAAGCGATTGTATTTCTGAACGTGATAATAAGCTGAGGGTGCATAAAGAGAAACTTTTAACTTATGTAAACACTTATCCTGAGGCTTATGAAGAATTGTTACAGGCAGGTATTATCGTTGAAGAGAAAAGGCTTAGTACAGCAATTCCAACAGAGGTAGTCAGGTTTCTGAATGAGGATATTTACACTTATTTTTTATTCATTCAGATTACAGAGAAATTTGAATATCGTTCATCTAAAGGATTTTTTGAACATATTCTGCAATCCTTCGACAAAGACAGCGTTCTAAGGTCTCATATTCTGCACTGGTCGATCAGATTTTGCATTAACAGAAATGAAATAGCAGAGTTAAAGAATATTTTTAAACTCCCTTTTTCAAATCAGGAGAAGAATCAATCATTTGATTTTATCTGTTATACCGCTAAATATGAGCTCACCAGGCCTAGCGGGAATTTTAACAAATTATCGGTAGGTGTCGATTTTATAGACATTATGGCTTCCGGCCGTACGATGAGTAGCCTCTACAAAGAAACCATAAGAAGTATTTCTGAAAACGTACTTAATGAAGATGTGCAGATTATGCTTCATATTATTGAGTGTAACCTGGCACTTATAGACGTAGATAAAACTTCGCTGCTGAACACCATGCAACTGTTAAAGCGGAATTATAAGCGGTTGGGTGAATTATTCCCAATAAATCCTTACGATTTGATTTTATACTTCTACAACAATATGGTTAATAAGCCTAATGAAAGCAAAACGCTGGAAGATAAAATTATTAAGCTTTGTCAGGAAATAGACCGGAACGGACCGAAGAAAAATGATGAGATCACAACGCAAGAAATATTGTGTTACCGAATGGTGCTCCTCACACTCTTTTCTCAGAAAAACTATGCTGAATGCCATCGCTTTATAATGGCCATTCTAAACAAATACCCAAATATCTTTTTTATCAGGCATTCGGTATTCTCTCCGTTTTTGATTTTACATCTTGGACAAACCTATCTGAAGCTTAATTACTTAAAAAAAGCACAGCGCATCATCCAATTCATGGATAAAATCATAGATAGTGAATATACGTATTACACGAATTTTATTTTGACAGGTTTTAGCATGTTTAAATCTACCTTTTACAATAGCATTCACAATTATGAGCAAGCCGTTGCAGAGGCAGATAATGGTTTAACCATTGCAGTAAAGCATGATTTTAAGATGTTCGAAATTGCACTGATACTCAGTAAGATTGAAGCTTTAAAACATACAGAAGCATCCGAAGAGGTATCCAATACAATAAAAGAGTTGTTGAATTTCTTAACGGCCAACAGAATCTCTATGCCTGAATACTCCAATCTGAATAGTGACGATTTTGAGAATACTTTTAAAATCCTGAAGTCATACCGGAAACATCAAACCATGTAAATGGATTGGGGTGAGCTAAACCTTGGATGAATATATTTTGTTTAGATATATCCATCCAATAATTATCCGACTACTTAATCAAATTATAAAGTTCGTCCAGTTTTGGCGAAAGCACAATCTCAATCCTTCTGTTCTTGCTTCTACCGTCTGCATTCGCGTTTGTTCCCAAAGGCTGAAATTCTCCCTTACCTGTAGCGGTCATCCTTACCCCTTCAACTTTCTCGTTTTCGGTGAGGTATCGTACTACTGAAGTTGCACGAAGTACACTTAAATCCCAATTGTCTTTAATTTGCCCCAGGTTATTTATTTTCTGGTTGTCTGTATGGCCTTCAACAGCGATATTAATCTCAGGTTGCTGCTTTAGTACATTAGCCAGCTGGGTTAGTGCTTGTTTACCCTTATCATCAATAATGATACTACCGGAAGGAAATAGTAATTTATCAGTTAGGGAAACATATACTTTACCATTCTTTATTTCCACCGTTAATCCGCTTTTGGTAAATCCAAGTAGAGCTTGTTGCAGTTTTTCTTTTAGTGCATTCGTAGCTTCATCACGCTTGCGCAGCACCTCTTCTACTTCTTTCAAGCGTTTTTCGCGCGCTGCCAGGTCACCGGATAACTTGGTGATCTCTGAAGATGAGTTACTCTTTAGCTTTTTGTAATTCGCATCAACCGTGTTATAATTCGATTGCAGGTCGCGAAGTTCTTCGGCCATTAAAGTGGTGTCCTTCTTTAACCTATTAACTTCTTTCTCGAGATTTTCAATTTTGATTAATCCCTCATTGAAAGCAGTATATAGTGAATCTTTGGTACCCAGAAGCGCCTTGTATTTTTTAGGCGATAAAACCACACAAGAAGTAAGCGAAGAGAGAAATAAGAGAAAGGCAAAAGCTAAAAAGGTCTGTTTCATTATATTATTTGATGTCGTGTTTGATTACGCATTGATCGCGTTCCGTAAAAATGCAACTAATGGTTGTACCGTTGCAAAAGAACTTATCAACTTATTAACGAGTGCAGGTTTAAAAAATTCTTCATCCGCAATTTTCATAGTCGCTTCAAAGCTTTTTAACTTTAAAAACTCAATGTTAGGGTCCTCCGGATCGTAACCTTTAGGTGCATTTTTAAGCGCATTCTCTGTACCTAATTTGAAGCTCTTTTTAAAATCCTTGTTTTCTATAATTTCTTTAAAGTCATCGAAATTATAATCAATCTCCTGCCTGATCAGTTTTAGATGGGGCGCTTCGGGCATCCAGTAACCACCGGCAATAAAGCTCTTTCCCGGCTGAATGTGCAGGTAATATCCTGGCTCATTGCTCCCTTTCTTAGTGGCAAACCATATCCCAAAGTTGTTTTTATAAGGGTCTTTATTTTTACTAAACCGCACATCGCGGTAAATGCGCATCAGGCTTTTTTTAGGATCAGCTTCTGCCGATAATACCGGATCAACCTTTGCTATTTCCGGAATGAGTTGCGTTACCAGTTCCAGCACATTAGCTTTCGCCTCCTCATAAACGGCTTTATTTTCGGCAAACCATTCACGGTTATTGTTTTCAGATACGTCTTTTATAAATTGAAGGGTTTCTTTTTTTAACATAGGGTTTCTGTAGTTTAGAGGATAATGGCCTGCCTTCATAAGTGACAACCCGCCACCTTAACAATTCAATAGCTTAAACAGTTTAGCAATTTAGCTTACTGATCGTACCAGGCTTTATATTTGATATTTGGCGACAAGATGTGGAGCAATATAATCCTTGAATAACGGTAATTGAAAGGATAAAGCACGAAACAACCTGCGAAGATCACGATCAGATATGCCCAGAAAGTATCGTCAGTTAAAGGACCGGCAAACAGGTAGGTAACGTAGCTGGCAAACAGCATTTCCAGCACATTCATGGCATAACTCACATACATGGCGGCATAAAAGTAGCCAGGTTCGATTTCAATGCGCTGTGCACAATGTCCGCAGATTTCTTTAGTATGCTGAATGTTCCATCCGTACATGCTACCGGTAAAGATATTGCCTCTGCGGCAATGCGGGCACTTACAACGTACAATTGCTGATAATTTTGAGGTCCCTCCCGCCATACTAATTCAGGTTGAACGGCTCTTTCTTCATATTAAGCTGAATGTTTTTCTTACGGTATTTTTTATACCAGATTACCCCCACAATCATTGCCATTAAATATGGAATAGCCAACAGGTATAGTACCCCGGTATTTAAGCCTGCAGACACTGTATTTCCGTTTTTGATACCTTGTTCGGCGTTGATGCTGCACATGGCACATTGTGCATTGGACTGAAGCATGAACGCAAAAGTGAGAACGAATGTTAGTATGGTAAAAACCAGTTTCTTTTTCATCAGTACAAATATAAAGATTTAACGGATGGAGGGAGGCAAAAATTATGTCATAAAAAAGCCCCCGATAAATCGGGGGCTTGGAGAGAGCGGAAAAAATTTTATTGAATATTCCCTGTAAACGTAAATGTAGGGTTCTGAACACTTTTAAACAGAGCCATTACTACTCCGGTGGTTGGATGGGTAAAATAATCTACTGTAAACGTATCCACATTAATTCGTTGCCCTAACAAGGGAGCTAAATCTGGACCAATAGCCGATTCATTACCACCTAAAGTTCCCTGATTAAATTTGAACACTCCGTCAGCTGTCTTGGTATAAGTATAATCAAATGTCAATGAGAAACTATTTGTACCATCTGGAGCATCAATTTTTATACTCATTTTCTTGGTAACGTCATTGAAAGTAAATGTCATACTCTGAAACCTTAGTGAACCAGCACCAATATTCCATCTTGCTAATCCAGTTGTCGCAGCTGCTCGACGAGTAATGAAGTCGCTACCCCACCCAGGGAATGTTGTCGCATTAGGAACAATGACTGATTTATATCCCGAACCAATCAATATATACAATGGTAGTAGTGGGGTTGGGTTGGATTTAACAATATACTCTTTTCCTGCCACATCGTAAAAAACCAGGGTTGTGGCATCTTTCCATAGAGCTTTCAGAAATGTTACTCCGGAATAAGCTAATCCTGACCCTAAAAAATCAACCCCATCAAGTTTGAAGGCAAATTTGGAGGATCCGCTTCCTACAGTTCCATCGGTAAGTAAACCCGTAAAATTGACACGTTTCCCGGACGCTACGCTTGTTGTAAAGTCAAAGTTAATTCCACCTTTCAACGTTGTTGATCCAGATACAATTTCTATATATGGATTGCTCGTAGTTGCAAAAAAGCTCTTGAACTTATCGATGGCAGTTTTATAACCTCCACTTTCATATGCAGCTTTTTGTGCTGCAGTCGCCTTCACCAATTTAAATGGTTGACGATATTTTTTGCCGGTAAAAATGATGCTATCTGCAGTAGAGTGATCGTAAATGAATTCAACATCACTTTTATGGCCTGAACCCGTAACTCCCGCGAATGAGGCAGGATCAGGATCATCTAAAAGAGAGATTGAATTATAAGTATCAAAGATCAATTCAGCCCCCGCATTAGCTTTAACACGATAAGTTGAAACACCTACTGTGGTCGATGAAGCACCTGTCAGATCGCTATACATCTTAACCACTTGTGTAGCTCCATCAAATGTGATAAAGAATCCATATCCACCCCCAGCCTGAGTTGGGAGTGTTGCAATCCATCCATTTTGTGCACTGGTTAAAGTGGTATTGACTTTTGCAATCGCAGCTTGCATTCGGGCTTCTGGTAATTCATCAAAAGCCGATTCAAAGGAAGAGTTTTTACATCCCGCCATTGAAAGCAGGAATATAAATAGATATAATATTTTTTTCATTTCACATTATTGTCCTAAAAGTCCATAGAAGTAATTTGTTGGCACACCGCTTACATAGAAGCCACCATATTGGTTATAATTTGCTGCGTCAATGGATGCAGGTAACCAGTCTGCTATGAATGTTTTACCTGTTAAATACGCCTGTATAGTATTTGTAAATGAAGTAGCAAATAAGGCTCCGTTGTTAAATGTCGTTCCAGTTCCATTCGCTACCTTTGTAAAAGTTACAGCTCCTGTAGTTGGATTAACGGTATAAGTAAAAGAATAATCACCAAAGTACTGAGTAGTAGCATTCGAAAAAGCTCCTCTGACTACTAAACTTGTTGAGGAGTCGAATCTCAATTGAATATAGTCCAAGTGGTATTTCTGAGTGGCATTAAAAGCTAATACTGCTGCTTTAAACGAGTTGTACGGAACTGAAAAATCGGAGGATGAACCATTCGCAGTATATATTCCGTCTTCTAGATTGATGGTCATTGTTTTAAATAGATTCTGACTCATCCAATAACGGAAACTCGCTTGCTGGTAACTGTACTTTTTACGTACAACCTCTTGTATTTCTTTTTGCAACGACCTGAAATCTATACCAAGGTTAACCGTAAAGTACTGAACTACACTCGCCTCTTTGGCTTTAAGGGCTGCTTTTCCAGCAGCAGTTGACCCATTTGCCCATGCATCGAACCAAGCTTGTCCTAATACTAGCAACGATGTGGTCGTTTCTGCAAAATCTTCCCCTGGTTGGCTTGATGCGTAAGGAGTTACATAACCATTTGCTCGCGCAGTAGCATCACTAACCGTAGTCCATGTTGCTAGATATGTAGACTTTGTAATTAACTGAAAGTCAGTCGGCATAGGAACAATTTGGTTCAGAATATGTGTAAACTCATGATGAATTGTTCTAAGCTTGCCAACAATAGCATTAGTGTTAGACAAATCAAAATTATTCAAGTCATAAATGGTAATATTCCTTCCTGCTGAAGCTGTTGCAAGTGTATAGGAGTTGTCCGGATTATACGATCCTGAGCCAAATAATACAACCTGCTTAGGTGCATATTTTTTTATGAATGATGTCCCGGCAATTTTCCGGTAAGGTAGCAAAAAACCATCCAGATAAGTTTGCATCTGAGGTTGCACTTTCTCTACTTTTACTGAAGCCACATCCCTGTCATTACCGTGGTAAAACCGATTATATCGGTAAATCACTTCCATATTATATTCGTCTAGGAAGGTTGTAGTCAACCATTTATCAAGATCGGTATTGGCAACAGGATTATCAATGTTATACTGACTAAAGTCGGTATTTAGCACATCTTCTTTCTTGCATGACATCAAAGCAACGACGAAGAGCAATATTGCGAAAATATTATATATATTCTTTTTCATAATAATTGATATTTATTATCTGGGATTTAATGCTACTCCCGACAAAAGCGCTTCCTGCGGGATCTGAAAAACACGACGAAGATCACCGGCCTTCAATTCAACAAATGTTTCTACACCATTGCTGTCGTAAACATTATGCTTTACTGTTAAACCTCTCCTTACAATATCTAACCACCGTAAGCCTTCTTGTAAAAATTCTGCTTTTTTACTTTCCAGGATGAATTTGATTAGCACTTCTTTGGAATCTAGTATGCCATAGTAACTTGTGATCCTGGCGAGTGTTGCGGCATCGCTACTGGCGCTATAGTTATTGATTTTGGTACTGAGAAAAGTATTCATATCCCTGAGTGCGTTATCAAATTGTCCCAGTTCCGTATAAGCTTCCGCCCGGTTCAGAAGTGATTCGTCAACAGTTAATAAAGGTGCTATCAGATAAGGGAACCCAATGTCAGCACCCGGGCTGGTACGAAAGAAATATTCTCTGAATTTATATGTGGTATAAGCCGGCACTCCATATGACAAAATTTTGTCTGCCCTCGACTTACCAGTAAAATTACCTGAGGTCCCGAACATTTTTACCATATTGACTCCATACCCATATCTTGGAGATGTTTGTCTTTGCCATCCTGAGTATTGTTCCGTTAACAAGAGTGTTGCCTTTTGATCAGACCGTGTAAAGGCTAGCCTGAAATCTTCTGCTCCGTATGCTTTATATATTGTATTCACAGGCCTCAGATTGTTAAAAAAATCACCGCCCGTAACTGTTGCTGTAGATTCATCGACAACTTTCTGCCAATCTCCTTTAAACAAATAAAAACGGGAAGCAAAAGCATGTGCCGCCGCCGGAGTAAAGTGGTATTTTGGTACACCATAAGCTGATCCAGATAATAAAGGCATTCCTTCTAAAAGGTCTTTCTCGATTTTAGCATAGGTTTTTGCGACAGTTTCCCTATCATATTGTACAATGACTTTTGTTTCTGGCGCAGTAACGTATGGAATACCAGGGGAGTCGTTTGAGCCACCAATTTGATAAGGCTTTGAAAAAAATGTTACCAGCATAAAGTGAGCATAAGCACGTGCCACTAACGCCTCACCCTTATACGGTAAAACTGCATTGCCAAAACTTCCGTTATTTATCGCCTCCAAAGCTTGATTTGCAGCAGCAATTGCTTCATAACAACTATTCCAATAAGAAGTAGTGGATCCCGTTTGGTCACCAACAACATCTTGCCAGGCATAAGGACGGGCAATTGCGTCGTCTAGATTGCCAACTCCATTGCCTTTATCTTCACTATTATCCGATGCTGATTCTGTGAAATAATAGTAATCGCGTCCAGGGTAGGCAGTGGTGACTAATTGAGCTACTTTGTCTACTGTATTAATTTCTGTCCTGTTGTCTGGTTCTTTATCCAAATACTTATTGCATGACTGAGCAGTAAGCATAAGTCCAAGTCCAAATAATAAAAAATGTGTTTTTATTTTCATAGCGTTTTTTTCTAAAAGCCAACTTTTAATGATAATGTATATTGCTTAGGGATTGGCAAGGCAACGCCTCCACTTCCAAAAAACTCAGGGTCCTGTCCATTTAACCGTTTATCAGAATATAGTAATGCGATGTTATTCCCAACGAAGGAAATTGACGCATTGGTCATATGTAGTCTGCTGTAGATGGTTTTCGGTATGTCGTAAGTGAGAGAAATTTGTTTAAATCTTACAAAATCTCCTTTGGCTACCCTCTCTGTTGAAAAATTATACAAATTGTAAGGATATACAGCACCGACAGATGCGCCAGATGCGTCTTTAATAGTCTGGGAGGCATCAAACGGATCAAGTAAGGCTGGGATATTTGTGAATTTTTCGTCCCCTGGCATCACCCACCTGTTCAACATATCTTTAGACATTGAATAAATATCTGAATAACTTGACTGATATGTATTAGCCAAACGGACTACGTTCCCTGTAGCAAATGTTAATAGTGTAGATAGACTGAAATTTTTATATCTGAACTGATTATAGAAGCCACCTGTAAGCTTCGGATCTACTGGCCCTTCATATTTCAAATGCTCAACACTCGTACTTTGCAAATTGATGTAAGTGTTCCTCACACCATCTTCATCTATGTAATATGGATAGCCTCTATCATGGTCTAACCCTGCAAATTGAACAGAAAATAGCCCCCTCTGAGAATAACCTTCCAAAACTCCGCCATCGGCATCAACCAAACTGAAAATATTTGGATTTACCTTTAAACTTGTGATTTCATTTTTGTTATATGCGATGTTAAAGTTCGTTCGCCATTTAAAGTTATCGTGACTTATTGGATTACCACCAAGAGTGAATTCAATACCTTTGGAACTCATACTGGCATAATTTGCTGTTTTCTCAAATTGCCCTCCAATTCCGGATGTATTAATTTGTCCAATTAAATCATAGATATTTCGAGTATAAACATCTAAAGTTAAATTTACTCTATTATTAAAAAAGCTTAAGTCAGTTCCAATATTTAATTCCTTATTTTTTTCCCAGGTCAACTCAGAATTTTCAAGCCCTGAGATATAAGTGGCAGTTTCTTTTTCATTATCATATGGTCTTCTTGTTACCTGATTATAGTAAATAGCGCTTGAATTCCTTGCATTCCCAATATTTGCTGTCAAACCGTATGTGGCCCTTAAAGCTGCTGCGGTGAAGATCTTACTATCTTTTGGCCAAAATGATTCATTATTAATAAACCATTTCCCTGAAACATTCCAGGTAGGTAACCATCTTGCAGTGCGGCTTTTCCCCATTTTATTTGAACCGTCTAAACGAGTTGAAGCATTTAATGTGTATTTTTCCTTGTATGAGTAAGCTGCATTTGCAAGGAAGCCAGTAAATCTATCATAGGTATTCTGCATTCCAAAATATGGGAACCCTGATTCTTGTGCCCATTTGAAATATTTATATGCGGAGTTGACTATTCCGCCATTCTCGTACTGATAACCAACTCCATCGAAGTTTTCTGTCTGCCTATCTGTGTAACGAACCTCCATTAAGCCTAATACATAGAGGTGATGATCAGTGTTGAAAATCTTGTCGAATTCAAGTTTCTGGTTGAAATAGTAATTTTTAAGGTTGTCAGTTGTAGTGTTATAAAATCCCCCTTCTGGTAACACACTCTCAGGTAATGCATAAGGATTGGATGGATCGGTATACAAAAACTTATTGCTTCCTATAGTAGTAGCATCTGACACGTTACGATAAGCTAACACCATATTTGAACTTTCCAATTGATAGTGTTGCCGCTCTGTCTTGGCATAACGATACGCCCCGTCAACTGAATAGGTTAAAGTGGGAATAATCTTATACCTGATTCCACCCTGAACTTTGAAGTCAATTTGTCCTAAAGTCAAATAGTTATTTTCAAGTTCATGAAGTATGTTAAAGGGTGAAAAATTTCTGGTAAAGAACTCGCGGTTTCCATTTTCATCAAAAGCAGTCATCGTACGACTAGTATTCAAAGCATACGAATATGGATTAATATCAAAATCACGCGAGTATTTGCCATATACCGGATCAGATGTTCTTTCCAGAGTTCCCGGAGCCCGCTGATCACGGATAGAGCCATTTGCTAATAATTCAAAACTCAATTTATCGCTCATTTTAGCCGTAGCACGAAAATTACCAGTAAAACGGTCAACGCTGTTTCCAACTGTCTGCCCATTATCATGCAGGTAAGATGTTGAGGTATACGTTTGAAACTTCTCGGTTCCCGATGTTACACTCAAGGAATGTTCCTGAAGCAAAGAATTCTTAAAAAGAACATCAAACCAATCGGTATTAGCATTGGCATAACGCTTTAAAAAATTATTTCTGCTTGAAATATCATTGCGTAAAGCAAAAGAATCGGTGGAAGGATTATAGTCGTACAAAGAATTATACATTTTGTAAAAAACACCGCCTTCCGAACCTCGAGAAGCAGTTGTATGCTGGAAGTAGCCCTTGTTTTCCAATTCCAAAAGGACTGACATTTGATCCGCTGAATTTAGGATATCGAAACTTTCATATGATGGTTTCAGATATGTGGTAAAGTTTCCTGTGTAGCTTATGCGTGGTGAGCCATCAGTTATTCGTCCCTTCTTCGTGGTAACTACCACGACACCATTCATAGCACGTGCACCATATAATGCAGTTGCAGCTGCATCTTTTAATATCGTGAAACTCTCAATATCATCACCATTAAGACCTGCGACAGAAGAGCCAATCAAAGTATTAGCATCGCCAGTGGAAAGCGCTTCATTGGAGATATTCACAACATCCTCCAAAATAATTCCGTCAACAACCCACAATGGTTTATTATCGCCCGAAAGAGATGTTGCACCTCTCACACGTATTTTAGGAGCTGCTCCAAATGTACCTGAAACATTCTGTACGGTTACGCCAGCAACCTGGCCTTCCAACATCCTGCTCACATCAGGCACACCGTTGCGCTGTGCATCTTCTGCTTTTACCAAAGAAGCAGACCCAGTAAACAACTTTCTATCAATCTTTTGATAACCAGTAGAAACCACATTAACCTCTTTTAACTGAGCTGCATCTTCTTCAAGTGTTACATTTATCGTTGTTTTCGAACCTACTTCAACCTCAACATTTTTATATCCAATAAAGCTAAACACCAAAGTCGCGCCTTCTTTAACTGAGATCGAATAATCTCCGGAAGCAGTAGTGGAAACTGCATTTGAAGCACCTTTTTCCCGTACGCTTACTCCAGGTAAAACCGCACCACTTTTATCCCTAACCTTGCCCGTTACACGAACAGCAACAAAGTAATCCACTACCTTATCTAGTATTGATCTTTCTTTTAAGCTGATGAGAATTGTCTTATCTTCTATGGTATAGGTAAGATCCCTATCGGCAATGATTTTTGCCATAACCTCTTCAATCGTAGCTCGGTTAAAACTAGCATTAATTGTGGTGGTACTTTTGATTTTATTGGTTGATAACAAAACGTCATACCCAGATTGCTGCCTAATTTCCTTAAACATTCTTTCCAGGGTAACATTTCTTTCTTTTAATGTAATGAACTGGCCATAGGTAGCGGCACTTACCTGCATGAGGGAAGTCAACAGAACAGCCGTAATTAACTTCATCATTAATAATAATTTAGGTATGTAGCGTCGTTGCGTACATAAAATTTTAATATAAATTTTGTACATTTAATAGTCTGTTTTAGCGAACTGCAATGAAGTTTGGACGCAAAATTGCGTTCGCAGTTATTCAAGAAATAATTGGTTTAATCGATCCGGTTTACGGAATAGTTAAACAGACATAAAAGGGAGTGTTGAAGCGCTCCTTTTTTTATGCATTTAACTTTTTGAATCGTCAGATCTGTTGTCGAAGTGTGGTCATAGTTGTTTACGTTTAGGGTGATTTTAATTAGTTATTTTATTTTTATAGATAAAGGTTAGTTATGCCTCCATCTGTGGCTCGTTTAATCTTTGTACACAATTAGTTTTTTGTCCTTTATATCAAATCGTACTTCTCCTGTCTGCTCAAATTTCCGCAATACCTGAGATATTTTATCGAAGCGGCTTACCGTTCCATAATACATTACATCCTTGGCCGACTGATCTGCAAATTCAACTTTCACGTCATACCAGCGTGCGATTTTTCTTAAAATACTTTCCTGCTTTTCGTTGTTAAACATGAAATAACCATTCTTCCAGGCAATTGATTCATCAGTATCAACTTCGTCAACCCTGAACATTCCGTTATTGAGTACCGACTGTTCACCAGGTTTAAGGATTTCCCATTGGCCATTTTGGAAATTTTCTATTTTCACACTTCCCTCAAGTAGAGTTGTTCGCGTTACACCTTCGTCAGCATAACTGTTAACGTTAAAATGTGTACCTAAAACGGTTAGCTCCTGTTTTGCTGTTTGAACAATAAATGGATGTGATTTGTCTTTTGCAACCTCAAAATAGGCCTCTCCGGCTAATTGCACTTGACGAATTGTACCGTTTCCAAGATTTAATGGATAGGTTAACGATGATGCTGCATTCAACCAAACAATAGAGCCATCTGGTAGCTTAATCTGCCATTCTCCTCCGTTTGGTGTAGTGATAGTATTCTTTTTAGTGTCATCTATTAACTCACTCGATTTAACAATATGGTACACCAATTGTCCGTTCGCTGTTTTCGTTACTGCCATGCCTGCATCTTCCATTAAGTCGCCTGCTGCCGCATCGTTCAGAGAGATTCTTCTTCCATTCGCTAAAGTTAAAATGGCTTTATTACTTCCTGGTGCAAAATCAGTGGCAAAAACGTGCTCTTTTTTTCGGGTCACATTAACATAAGTAGAAAGGGAGAATACAATCAGCACAACAGCTGCCGCAGCCCACCACCATTTCAAATTGATAGATTTGACTGTTTTTAATTTCGGCTTATCGCTCGCGAGAATTGTTTCCAGAACACTGTCCCAGGATTGCTCATCGTCTATAGTCCTATCGACCATTTGCGCTTCAATTAACTTCACAATTTCACTGTTGATTAACAAAGGATATTCCTCTGCTAATTGAAGTAACTCCCGCCGCTCAATGCTGCTTAGTTCTCCGTCAGTAAATTGTTTTAAAAGATAGTTGATTCGTTGGTCCATAATAATTCTGACTATAAGAAGACAGATATTGAAATTAGGACTATCGGAAAATGAATTTTATTTTATTTTATTTTAAAAAAAGTAAATGCAAAGGGTAAAACCATAGTAATTCCGTACTGTTCCAGGTAAGAGCGAATGAATTTCAGCGATTGTACCAATGCATTTTTTACAGTATTGGGGGAAATACCTAGTAATTCCGCGATTTCGGGAATACTTTTTCCATCACTTCTGCTAAGATGATAAATTTTCTTTCGCTGGCTGGGAAGTTTATCAACTGCCTGAGCAATAATTCGGGTGACCTCATTAACCTGTATTGTATTGAGTGTATTATACTCAGCATGATCATTTTTGGAAGCCATTATATTGACCAGCTTCTCATCCCGGAGTTTTTTCTTCAGATAGCCCAGACACTCATTCGAAACGTATTTGTATAAATAAGCCTTTATATTTTCTACGAAGGCTAACTTATCCCTATTTACCCATAGTCGAAGGAACGAATCCTGAATGATCTCTTTCGCATCGTCCTGGTCTTTAGTAAATTTCAATGCAAACGCCTGTAATATTGGAAGATATTGAAAAAACAGCTCAGAGAAAGCCTTTTCGTCACCTTCCACAATCTTATCTATCAGCACCCGATCATTACTTGTTCCGTTTGATATCATACATTCACAGTGGCGAAAACTGTTTGATAATTTAATAAGTTTTCAAGTTAGTTGACTTTATTAGAGAAGCTAAAACGAATTAGGCCTATCTAACCAAATATAAGATTTCAATCGATTACTTCAGTCAGAAATAATGTTAAAATAAAAAGCCTGACACAATGGTCAGGCTCTATAAGTTTCAACTTACTTAGTAATGATAATAAGGCGATATCATTAGATAGACAATCACACCAGTAACAGCAACATATAACCACATCGGAAAAGTGATCCTTGCCAGCTTCCTGTGCTTATCAAATCGCTTAGCAAGTGCCCTTACATAAGTAACCAATACAAAAGGAATAATAATGACTGATAAGCAGATATGAGTAATTAAAATAAAGAAATAAACATATTTTATCACACCTGTACCTCCGAACTTTGTCGAATCAGAAGTCATATGATAAGCTACATACATGGCCAGAAATGCTACAGACAAACCAATTGCAAACTTCATCAGGTTTTCATGCAATTTCTGTTTCCCGTTTTTAATGGCCCAAACCGCGGTTACCAGCACAATTGCAGTCAGTCCGTTAATCGCAGCATAAATGGGAGGTAAAAACGAAAGAGGTTTAATATCAGGGTTCCATTTCCGAAGGTTAACACCAAACAAAAGTGCCACCACTACCGGAATGGCTACCGATAAAATAACAATCCATTTATTGTATTTCTTCTCTATTGAATTATTTTCCATCAACTGTTTATTAAATAATGATAATCAGGTAGTCATGATTTTGAGAAAATCATGACTACCTTCCATCCTTTAAATTTCTTAAATACTCTGCAATCAAAACTTTAATCTCATCCTCCAGCCTTGCAGTAGACTGTTGATTGTCGGCATCATAAATGCCTCTGATCCGGTGCTGATGATCAATAAGTAATAGCTTATTGCTGAAGATGTAACTCGTCTTTCCCCCTTGCTCATCAGCCACAACATCCAGAAGTAAACCTTTTCTAATCCATGGATAGGTTTTAACCGTATCTCCCGACACCAGATCCCATTTGGAAGCTAACACGCCTAAACTATCTGCATATCGTTTCAACGCTACTGGCGCCTCCTGTTTAACGGCTAAACTTAAAAACCTGACAAGGGGTTTATGTTCATAACTAACAGAAAGCTGTTTCAAATAATGATTAGCCTGCTGAGTTCCCGCGTTTGCGTTAAACAAATTCAGTACAACGATCTTGTTTTCAAAAGATTTCCACTGTAAAGTTTTACTTTCCTGATTAATCAGGTCGAAATCTGGCACCTCGTGGTAAATGGTATCCGGAATTTTCTTGCCTTTTACACTGTGAAATGTTCCCGACAAACGTTTCTCTCCAAAGTAAGGAAGGCTTTTGTACCGGTTCTTAGCAAAGTGAGGCAATAAGTAAAAAAACAAAAATCCCGGTATAGCTAAAATGCTTACCAGGATTAATACCTTTTTTATAGGGTTTGGTTTCATTAATGACTCATCATGTGTAAGTTCAAATAACCGCCTTCAATAAGCATTAAAACTATGAAGTAAATGATGAAAATAAACGTTACCGTTAATGATAACTGCAAACCAAGTTTCTCAAATTTCAAGTGCATGAAGTAAGCTACGATATAGAATGCTTTTAATAATGTTAAAGCAATGTATACAAAGTTACCTACGTGCTGGCTCATTGCGCCATTTGGAATCAGTACCAGGGCAATGATAAATTCAATGGCAGTGATTAAAGATAATATACCGGCAACTTTCCAGATCTTACCTTTGCTCATTCCTGCATGGTCGCCATGCTCGTGCCCTTCTTCTGTATGTGTATGTTGTGACATGTGAATATTTTTATATAATGATAAATTAAACCAAATAGAAGAATGTAAATACAAACACCCATACTAAATCAACAAAGTGCCAGTATAAACCAACTTTTTCAACCATCAGGTAGTGACCTCTCTTTTCAAACGTACCGTTGATCGTCATAATCAAAATGATGATATTGATTACAACACCACTGAATACGTGGAAACCGTGAAAACCGGTAATCGTGAAGAAAAGGTTAGCAAACTGCTGTGCTGCAATTTCCGAAACTGGTCCGTCGAATAAGTGCTTCAACTCTTCAGCCGAAGGAATTGAACCCCACCAGAAACCTTCGTGATGCAAGTGAGACCACTCTAAAGCCTGGCATCCAAGGAACATGAAACCACCTATAACAGTAGCAACCATCCACCAGATTACTTCTTTCTTAGCCCGGCGATGTCCTGCTTCTACAGCCATAACCATAGTTACAGAACTTAAAATGAGGATAAATGTCATGATACCCACAAAAACAAGTGGAGCGCCTGAATCTTTTAACCCAGGGATAGATTGGAAAACCAAATCCGGATCAGGCCACGTAAGTTTCGAGAAACGCTGTGCGCCATAGTAGACCAATAACGAAGAAAAGGTAAAAGCATCCGACAAGAGGAAAAACCACATCATGATTTTACCATATTCTACCGACCACGGTGAACGACCGCCATCCCATGGTCCGGTTTTAACTTGATCTAATTGTGATACTGCATTCATTTGGAAATAGTATAATAGTATGTTAACAAATTTAACGGTTCAAAAGTAAAAAAACATAAAGATATATCCATAATATATCGATAAAATGCCAAAAAATAGAAGCAATTTCCATTTTGTATTGGCTTTGGGCAGCAGGAACATTCTTATAGCTACCTGCTAAAGCGTTGATGATCAAACCAACACCTGCAATAATGTGCAATAAGTGGACACCTGATACCACATATATAAAAGAAATGGCTGCGTTATTACCAACCAAGGTAGCACCAGTCCTAACCATGCTTCCCCATGCGTTAAACTGCATCACCCCGAACACAATAGCTAAAATCATTGTAATCCAGAGGAGTTTGCGCTCTAAACTGAAATTAAGTTTCTTTAGTGCCTTCGAAGCCAGGAATAGTGTTAAGCTGCTTGCCAGGATCACTAAACTGGAATAAATAAAAGCATCTGGCAAAACTAAACCATGCCCCTTACCCTTCGATGCCGCAAATACCAGATAGTAACTGGTAAAGCCACCAAACATAATGGTAGAAGATACCACAAATAGCCACACAATAAACTTTCGTGGCTTTGGGTCAAATGTATCAGGAATATTCTCCATCGTTAAAACCATAATTTATTTTGCAATGAAATTTAATAATAAACCCAGCTGTACAGCCGGAATGTAAAAAAATGAACAGAACATCACCTTTCTTGCGTCGGTAAGTTCCTGGTTTAAAAAAAGCTTAAGCGCCAGCCAGCTAAATATCAGCCCGGCAATTAAAGAAAGCGCTGCTATGTAATAACCACCAAAACCATAGAATGTTGGCAAAAGACTTACAGGAATTAGTATTAACGTACTGAGAAAAGTAACTAAAGCTGTTGTCCGGTCACGTTTCTTTGTAGGTAATAACCTGAATCCTGCTTTCTTGTAATCATCATCCAATACCCATGCAATTGCCCAGAAATGTGGAAACTGCCAAACAAACTGAATCAGAAATAATATACCAGCAATGTAATAGTCAATTTCGTGGAACAATTCTGCTTTCAAACTGCCAAAGGCGGCCAGATAACCAATAAGTGGTGGCAAAGCCCCAGGTATCGCACCAACAAAAACGGCAATTGGCGATTTCCGCTTTAAAGGCGTATAAGCAAAAGCATATAAAAGAATGGAAAACACTGACAGCAGTCCGGTTTCGAGGTTTAATTTGCCAAGTAACCACGTGCCAAGAAAAGCCATGAACACACCAAGAATTAATCCCTGTCCGGTCGTCATTCTACCAGCAGGCATTGGTCTGTCTTTGGTCCTGCTCATTAACTTATCCAGATCTTTTTCAATGATCTCGTTAAAGCAATTTGCAGCAGCAGTAACTAAAAACCCTCCGGCGATAAGGATTAGCCAGTTGCCCCAGTCTATCGTTGGAATATGTCCCCTACCCACTTGCATCTTCTGTCCGATCAAAAAAGAGATCGATGCAGAAAACACTACCGTAAACGATAGTCTGAACTTGATGAGTTTCGAAAAATCTGAAAATATCTGCTTCAATACTATAATATTTATTGTCTGTAAGTACTTGTCCTGTAAACCAGCAAGTACAGATAAAACTGTAAACTAAACAGCAACGTCGAAAACAGTATGTGCACTGCCTGGGCTGCCGGAGGAAAAGCGATATATGCCAAAGCAAAACCACTTAATAATTGTATGAATAGTGCCGCCAAAATGTAGCGGGCAGTTAATAGCGGTGCCGCTTTTCCACTAAAACGATCAATAACCATTTTATACACTACGCCGTTTGAAATTAAAACTATAATAGCCAGATCCCTGTGATAAGAAAAAACAGACCCAACTTTATTGATCCAGCTCGCTCTTCCGCTATACGAAAGGGATTTCGCAATAACATCAATAGCTTCCCTTACCTCTGTACCTACCACAATCTGCGCAATACTTAATATTACAGTGAAAAGTAAAAAGCCTTTCAACCATAAAATGCGGTACATAATAACCGAAGGCTCTTTATTTAATTGCTTTGCGTAGTTATAAGTATAAATTGATATACCCAGGAGCACAAGCGCCAAAAGCATGTGTACCGTTACAACCCATTGAGCCAGATTTGTTGACACCACAATTGAACCCAGCCATGCCTGATACCCAACTACAAAAATATTCAGAATACTGAGAACAATTATACGTTTCGCTTTTTTCCTGTAAGTAAACGAATAAATAACAGTCAACAAAAGAAATATACCGGCAACAACTCCTGTAAGCCTGTTAATATACTCCACCCACGTCTTAGTTGGATTAAACTCTTCAGGAACAGTTATGCTTTGATCATGTCGAATACTATCGGCAAGGGCTACTTTACCCATACTTTCCAGATACTTCGCAAATTTCTCATTCTTCTTTAAACGGCCTGCCACGTATTTTTCCTTATAGTTAGCCGGAAGCTGGGAAACATCTGTTGGCGGAATGTACCGATCGAAACATTTAGGCCAGTCAGGACAACCCATGCCCGAACCTGTACTACGTACAACTCCACCCGCAAGGACTACCAGTAACGTAACGATAATGGTAATCAAATTAATCCTGATAAAACGTTGCTCTGATCCGCTGACCATATATCTTTTAAGATGAAAAGGGTATCCGGATAAGCAGAAACTTAATCAGATACCCCTTTTTAAAATGTTAAGACTTTACTAGCCTTTGTTTTCTGTTACCGGATTGGATTTTTCCCAATCTTGCTGTATTCTTTCTGCAACTTCATTTCCTTCAAAGTCATGAGGCAAGTTAGAGCTCATTGTCTCAGAAAAAGGAACAGTTTGAGGAATGAAATCCACATCATGTCCCGGCTTGCTATAGTCATATGGCCATCTGTAAACAGTAGGAATCTCCCCTGGCCAATTACCGTGAATATGTTCAACTGGGGCAGTCCATTCTAATGTATTAGCTTCCCACGGATTTTGAGGTGCTACTTTACCTTTAAAGATAGAATAGAAAAAGTTAAACAAAAAAGCTACTTGCGCTAAGGCTGCCATGATAGCTGCCCATGTAACAAATACGTTTACAGTTAACCATTTCTTCATGAATTCGAATTCAGTGAATGCATAGTAACGACGAGGTACACCATCTAAACCTAAGAAGTGAAGTGGGAAGAAAACCAGGTATGCAGCTATAAAGGTTAACCAGAAGTGTAAATAACCCAGTTTTGCATTCATCATCTTCCCAAACATTCTTGGGAACCAGTGATAAACCCCCGCAAGCATACCAAAGATCGCTGCGGATCCCATCACGAGGTGGAAGTGGGCAACAACGAAGTAAGTATCATGCAGGTTAATGTCTAATGATGCATTACCTAAAAATAATCCTGTTAAACCACCAGAGATAAAGAATGATACTAAACCGATTGCGAATAACATAGCCGGAGTAAAACGAATATTACCTCTCCATAAAGTAGCAAGATAGTTAAAGGTCTTAACTGCTGATGGCACCGCAATGATCAAAGTAGTGATCATAAATACCCCTCCTAGTAATGGGTTCATACCTGTTACAAACATATGGTGTCCCCATACGATGAATGATAGTACAGTAATACCAATTAATGAATAAACCATCGCATGGTAACCGAAGATTGGCTTACGTGAATTTACTGAAATAACCTCAGATGATATACCCAATGCAGGCATAATTACAATATATACCTCAGGGTGACCTAGGAACCAGAACAAGTGTTGCCATAAAATTGGCGAACCACCTTCGTTAGGCAAAATATCTGTACCAATAACAATATCTGATAAATAGAAACTCGTACCAACGCTTCGGTCGAAAACCATTAATACCACACCGGCAACCAAAACAGGGAAAGATAAAATACCTAAGATCGCTGTTAAGAAGAAAGCCCAGATCGTCAAAGGCATTTTCCAAAGGTCCATACCTTTAGTACGCATGTTTAAGATCGTACTTACATAGTTAATACCACCCATTAAAGACGACGCTACGAAAAGTACCATACTCACCAACCATAAAGTCATACCCAATCCTGAACCAGGCATGGCCTTAGCAACAATTGAAAGTGGAGGATATACCGTCCAGCCTCCTGAAGCAGGTCCTGTTTGTATGAAGAAAGAAGACATCATGATCACACAGGCCATAAAGAAGAACCAATATGAAAGCATGTTTAAAAATGGCGATGCCATATCTCTTGCCCCAATCTGCAATGGAATTAATAAGTTACTGAACGTTCCGCTCAATCCGGCTGTTAGTACAAAGAATACCATAATGGTACCGTGAATGGTAACCAGAGCCAGATAAAAATCAGGCTTGATGCGTCCACCCTCTGCCCATTTACCTAAAAAGGTTTCAAGGAAAGGGAAGTTAGTTTCTGGCCAGGCCAGTTGAATACGGAATAAAATCGATAAGCCCATTGCAATTACGGCCATAATAATACCCGTAATCAAAAACTGCTTTCCAATCATTTTATGATCCATGCTGAAGATATACTTCGAGATCAGTGTCTCCTTGTGGTGACCGTGATCAGCGTGATCGTGTGTGTGTTCGTCGTGTAATGCTATTGTTGACATAATTCTTTTCGCTCCTGCTTAATATTATTTATTTAAAGCCATTTGGTTAGTTTTAACAGCAGCCGAATCGGTAGCTGTAGAGTCTGCCTCTGCTTTCACAGCTGCAGGTGCCACTGGCAAATTAAATTGTTTTCTTAAATCATCGTTTAAGTATGTTTTCTGCTCAGCTAACCAGGTTTTATACTCAGCATCAGAAACTACACGCACAACTTTTTGCATGTTGTAGTGACCAGATCCACAAATTTTAGCACAATAAAACAGGTACTTGAAATTAGGATCGTTTGTTTCCTGCTGCATCTCAGCAGTAGTTTTTGTTGGCGTGAACTCAAAGAATGTTCTCATACCAGGAACAGTATTTAACTGCACTCTAAAGTGTGGCATGTAAAAACTGTGAATCACATCCTTACTGGTTAAAATTAACTTAACGGCTTTGTTCACAGGAAGAACTAACTCATCAGCCATTTCATCATCACGTGAATTGATATCTTTAAAATCAATACCTAACGTATTGGTAGCAGTAGTTAACTTATAGTTTTTAGTACCTACAATACCATCAGCTCCAGGATAACGGATTGACCATTTGAATTGCTCAGAAGTAATCTCAATTTGAAGCGGCTTATTGTTTGGATCTTCAACTTTGAAGAAAATTGATCTCCAGGTTAAAAAACCCATCAAAACCAATACCGTTAAAACTAAAGCCGGAACGATAGTCCAGATTTTCTCAATGGTATTGTTATGCGGATAGTAGTAAGCTTTTCTTTTTGCTGAATATTTGTAGATGTAAGCAAATCCAAATAATAAAATGTGAGTAGCAATGAAAACGATAGTGGTAATAATCAATGTGATATTGAACATCTGATCGATCTTCTTACCATGCTCCGAAGCAGCATCAGGTAACAACATTGAACCATGTACCGTATATTCCCAATACACACCATATAAACCCAAAACAAGGAATAATGCAAACAAACTTGCATGTACTCTATTCCAGTTGATCCCAACAGGTTTACCCTGTGCTTCGCGGCTTAACTCATAAACCCTGATGGCTTTCCCAATAATGGCTATGAATAAACATATGGCTAAGAAAATCAATACATAAAAAATGACTGATTTATAAACCTCACCCATATCAACTTTTGTTGCCGCTGCAGCACCCGCTGCTGCCTCTTGCGCTAAAGCGCTGGTACTTGCAAAAACAGTAAGTATTACTGCTAAAGCTGCGGTCGTTTTATTCGTGATAAACTTTCTTAAACTCATTTTCTTAAAAGTAGTACGCCGTACTGCTAATTATAATAATAATAAAATATCTGCCCTATAATACCACCGGCTATAGCTGGTGGTGCAAACTTTCTTGTAATAATGGGTGGTTCTTTGCAATAAGTGGTTTCTTACTTAGTGCGGTCAATACCGTAAAGGTAAACAAACCTACAAATCCTACTGCAGTACCAATTTCGATAAAGCTGAAACCATTAGTTCCTTCTTCTACCGCTCCTGGCATAATCATCTGATAGTAATCAACCCAGTGACCTAATAATACCACGATAGCTACAAATAACAATTTAACATCTTTTCTTTTGTTATCCCTATCCATTAGCAATAATACTGGTGCCAGGAAATTCATTGCAAGGTTTAGGAAAAACCAGAATTTGTAATATTCAAAGCGTTTGTAAAAGTACACAGTTTCTTCCGGCATGTTAGCATAGTAGATCAATAAGAATTGTGCAAACCATACATATGTCCAGAAAATAGAGAAACCAAAAATGAATTGACCAAGGTTGTGCAGGTGGCTATTGTTAACCCATTGCATATAACCGGCTCTTCTTAACAGTATGATGATAATGGCAATAGTAGCTAAAGCACTTACCCACATTGCAGCAAAGTTATACCAGCCAAACATCGTTGAAAACCAGTGAGCCTCTAACGACATGATCGTATCGAAAGCAAAAATTGGCGTAGTAAAACCATAAATTACTAAGAAGATACACGCATTTTTAAAGCTCTTTCTATAAGAATTTAAGCCGCCTGCTAAATCTTCATTGTACGAAAACTTAGTAAACATGATAGCGAAGATGCTATACACCCCCAGGAACAATATCTGACGAGCCAAAAAGAAAGGCTTGTTCAAAAATACTGACTTACCTGCTATAATCGCATCATAGTGCTCAGAACCTTCTTCTGCTAAACCATGAGTAGCCCAGTGTTTGTAAAGATAAGGTACAGTAACGTTCTGACCATGTTCTATAATAGAATGCTCAAAGAACAGACCTGCAGATATGATAGCAACAAGAATAACCGCTGCAATAGGCAAAGTCTTTGCCATGGCTTGTGGTACACGTAGAATTGAAGCAGACCAACCTGCTTGAGCTACAAATTGAACAGCTAAAAAGAACATTCCCGACATACAAACGCATGCAAAATAATATCCCATAAGCAACAGGTTTGCAAAAGTGCGCTCTTGATGGCCACTTAAAAAACCGTAAGCAACAGCAGCAATACCGAAAACGATACCAACTATACTTAAAGTTTTTACTTTACCTGTAAACTCAAACTGTTCACTAAAATTAATATTGTGAGTTCCCATTTATATTCTGCTTTACTATTGTCCTTTTTGTAATTGTTGAACATACATCACCACTTTCCAACGATCTGTCGGATTGATTTGTGACGCATGCGACCCCATGTTATTTACGCCATATGTAATGGTATGATAAATTTTACCAGCGGTAAGATCTGCCATATTTCCACCACGCGATGAAGCGCCCGTTTGATAAGCTGGTACACCGCTAAATTTCTCGATTTTAACTAAGTGGCCTTGTCCATCCCCTTTTTCACCGTGACATGGGCTACAGAAAACAGTAAATAAATGTTTTCCTTGTGCCAGATTAGTTGTATCAACTGGTAAAGGGTTAACCATACTCACACCGGCAGCCTCATAACCCTCTTTGGTATTAGGGTATTCATCATACTCAGTGAAACCTACTGGTTTGGTATTGGCTGGTGGCAACTGTGCAGCATGACCTTTAAAACTAGGTACATGTGCAGTATCCACTGGTTGATCCGGATTCAAAGCGATCGGATCATACATATTTCTGGCATATTCTAAGCCAGTACTGCGTTTATCCTTGCAAGATGATAAACTAGCTGCAAAAGCAATAGCTAAAAACGCAGTATAAACAAATTTATTCTTATTCATAGCTAATGTACTTCCTTTCATTATACTTTACTTCTAAAGCACCGGCATCTTTTAATAAACCATCAATTTCAGTATGCGCTGTATTATCTTTTGCATCGATTGCAATAACAAAACGATCATCAGTCGCACGAAGATCCATTACTCTTGGAGCTCTTCCCGGAAATAAATGTGTAGAAGCATAATAGCTTAACACCATACCGAAAGCACAAAACAATACGGTAAGCTCGAACATTATCGGAATAAAATCCGGCAATGCAAATGATGGCTTACCACCAATGTTAACTCTCCAATCGATTACTGCGCAAAAATAAATTAAAGCAAATGCTGCGCAAGTTCCGGTAATACCAAAGCAAAATGCTGCGATATCGATTCTCGATCTTTTAACTCCTAATTTAGCTTCTATTCCGTGAATAGGCATTGGGGTATATACATCAAAAATACTGATGTTATTCTCCTGAAGCTTTTCGATGCCATGCATCATCTCATCAGGATCACCGAAACTGCCTAAAATATATTTGATATCACTCATTGTTATATTTTTGCGTAATCTTCTTGTTTAACACTATCAAATTTTTCTAAAGATTCTATGTACTCAGCTACATATTCTTTATTCTCATGACCTTCTTTAATCTGCTTCATCTTCGCTTGCTCACTCGCAGATTTCAATAATAATTTAACCTCGGCAATAGCGATGGATGGCAATACTCTTAAGAATAATAAGAATAAAGTAAAGAATAATCCGATTGAACCTACGAATACACTGATATCAACCCACGTTGGATAAAACATTGCCCAACTTGATGGAATATAATCACGGTGTAGTGAAGTAACGATAATTACAAAACGCTCGAACCACATACCAACGTTTACTACGATTGATAAAATCCAGGTAGCTTTAATGCTTAAACGGATCTTCTTGAACCATAACAACTGTGGTGAAATTACGTTACAGGTCATCATCATCCAGTACGACCACCAGTAAGGACCGGTAGATCTGTTGATAAATGCATACTGCTCATATTCTGAACCAGAATACCATGCAATGAAGAACTCTGTTAAATAAGCTACACCTACGATAGATCCGGTTAAGATGATGATTTTATTCATCGACTCAATGTGGAACATGGTGATGTAGTTTTCAAGACCCAAAACTTTACGGGCAACCAATAATAAGGTTAATACCATCGCAAACCCTGAGAAGATCGCTCCTGCCACAAAGTATGGCGGAAAGATCGTTGTATGCCATCCTGGAATTACGGATGTTGCAAAGTCCATTGATACAATTGTGTGTACTGAAAGTACCAGTGGAGTTGAGATACCTGCAAGAATCAGAGACACCGCCTCGAAACGTTGCCATGTTTTAACACTTCCACTCCACCCAAAAGAGAAGATAGAATAGATTTTTCTGCGCGTTCCAACAGCACGGTCGCGGATGGTTGCAATATCCGGCAACAAACCAGTGTACCAGAATAATAATGATACAGAAAAGTAAGTCGAGATGGCAAACATATCCCATACCAGTGGTGAGTTAAAGTTTACCCATAATGAACCAAACTGGTTTGGCAAAGGTAAAACCCAATAAGCTAACCATGGACGGCCCATGTGAGATACTACATACGTCGCTGCACAGATTACGGCGAAAATGGTCATCGCCTCTGCCGAACGGTTAATCGAGTTACGCCAGTTCTGACGGAAAAGTAATAATACCGCTGAAATTAAAGTTCCAGCGTGACCGATACCTACCCACCATACGAAACCGGTGATATCCCAAGCCCATCCTACTGTTTTATTTAAACCCCATGCACCGATACCATTCCAGAAAGTGTAACTTACTGCTACAACCCAAAGTAATGCACCCATAGAGGCTACGATGAAACCAATCCACCAGGCCTTATTCGGCTTGTTCTCTACCGGCATCAAAATATCATCTGTAATTTTTGCATACGTGATATTATCGCCGGTAATTAATGGTTCTCTAAGTATTGATTCGTTATGTCCTGACATAATTTGTATTTTCTTTATACTAAAGCTTACGCTTGTACTGTTGTATCTGTATTTCTAATTTTAGTCATATATCCGATACCTGGTTTCACGTTGATCTCTTCTAAAACGTAATAGATACGCTCAGAACGTAAAGCTTTTGAAACCTCTGAATTAGGATCGTTTGAATCACCAAATATGATGGCATTTGCTGAACAAGCTTCTTGACAAGCCATTTTGATATCGCCATCTTTCAACGGACGTTTCTGCAATTTAGCCTCTAATTTACCAGCCTGGATACGTTGAACACACATCGAGCATTTCTCCATTACACCACGTGAACGGGTAGTAACATCTGGGTTTAAAACCAATTGAGTAAACTCGTTATTCAAATAGTTATCAAAACGTGAATCATTCCAGTAGTTAAACCAGTTGAAACGACGAACTTTGTACGGACAGTTATTCGCGCAGTAACGGGTACCTACACAACGGTTATAAGCCATTTGGTTTAAACCATCTGATGAGTGTACTGTTGCCAATACCGGACAAACTGTTTCACAAGGAGCGTGATCACAGTGCTGACACAACATCGGCTGGTGAACTACAGAAACGTGATCTAAGTCTTCAAGCTTAGCGATTTCTTTTTCTTTAGTTACATCACCCTCTTTAGTCTCATAGCTATAGTAACGGTCAATACGAATCCAGTGCATCTCACGACGACGGCGAACCTCATCACGTCCTACAACAGGAATATTATTCTCAACATTACAAGCAACAACACAAGATCCACAACCAGTACAAGCATTCAAATCGATTGCCATAACCCAGTTGTTACCTGGTTTTTCATATTGATCCCACAGATCGTAATCTTTGTGTTCACCTTTTTCGTTACCTGCAGATGCGTCTTTTAGATAAGCCGCAAAAGTGGCTTCTTTGATTACTGCACGCCCCTCAAATGAGTGGTGAGTTTGTGTTTGAGCAAGCTCATAGTGACCTCCAGTTGGAGTGATCGTTACATTTGTAGCATATTGCATTGTTCCATTTACAAATGAAATGAAAGGAAATGCATTTTTACCTACATCGTTACCAGCCTTACCTACTTTTGTACGGCCGTAACCTAAAGCGATAGAGGCAGTACCTTGTGCCTGTCCTGGCTGAATTAATACCGGAAGATCGATTGAATATCCATTGCCACCTTTAACCGTTACAACATCAAATTCTTTAATTTCCAATTTCTCAGCAAACTTAGGAGCAAGAGCGATATAGTTATCCCAGGTTACTTTAGAAACCGGATCAGGTAACTCTTGTAAAAACGCATTATTAGCATTTTTACCATCACGCATTGGAATGTTTTCGTAAACCTGTAATTCTACCTGGTTACCACCTTTCGCTAAAGCTTTGCTCGAATTCAAAACTGAAGCAGCTACAGCAGTTAATGATAAAGTGAAAGAATAAGCACCTGCAGGTTTGGCTGCAGCTCTAACAACACCTTTCTCTAATACATCATTCCATTTAAGACCTAATGCAGGCAACATTTTGGTTTCCCAGTTGCTGCGTACAAACTGATAGTAATCTTTTACCGGAGCATCAGCCCAAACCAATAAGCTCTCTTCTGCCTGACGGCTATTGAAAACCGGATTAATGGTTGGCTGTACAATTGAATAGTATCCTTCGTAAGCATTTGCATCACCCCACGATTCTAAATAATTGTGGTTAATTGCAATCGCATCACAAAGTGTAGCAGTTTCATCAGCACGGTCTGCAAATGAAATCTTTGCAGGTACTTTAGCCAACGCTTCAGTGAATGCTTTTGTATTCATGAAATCGTAAACCGGATTACTGTTTAAAAATAAAACAGCACCAACTTCTCCACGATTCATTTCAGCAACTAAGCCATTAAATTCAGCATCGTTACCAGCATATAAATAACAAGGATTATCTAAATCGATGGTTGTACCATAGCTACCAATTGCAGCGTTAATGGCATTAACCAGGATTTGAGTAGAAACATCGTTCGAGCCTGAAACCACAAGGGCTTTACCTTTACTTTGAACCAGTTCTTTAGCCGCTAATTTCACTACTTTATCAGCAGTGGTATTGTTTCCTAAAGTTCCGCCAGCTAAAGCCTGACCAGTAATTGCATTATATAACGCAATTAATAACGGTCCCTCTTCAGATAATTTGATCGGCACACGCGTATCTGCGTTTGTACCTGTTAAGCTCATACCACTTTCAAATTGAATGTGGCGGCTCATTTTTTTACCTTCTAACGATTTATAGTTACGGTTAGCAGTATACTGAGAAGTAAATTCCTCACCGCTAATCCAGGTACCTAAGAAATCTGCGCCAACACTTACAATAAGGTCAGCTTTGTCGAAATTATATTTTGGCAATACCGCTTTACCAAAACTATTCTGGTTAGCCTGAATGATTCCTGTATAAGAAACAGCATCGTACTGAACCAGTTTAGCTGCAGGATATTTCGCAATAAACTGAGCTAAAACAGCGTTAGTAGAAGGACTGTTTACTGTTGAAGCAACAATGCGGATCTTTTTACCTCCAGCCTGTGCTTTGGCTAATTCGCCTTTAACAAAGCTGTCGATTTTTGCCCAGGTTGTTTCTTCAACTTGTTCGTTCTTTACAAAAGCTGGTGCTTTTAATTTAGATACATCATATAAATCTAAAACCGAAGCCTGTGCTCTCGCATCAGTACCACAATTAAATTCACCGGCATTTGGATTCGGCTCAATTTTAATCGGACGACCCTCTCTGGTTTTAACTAAAATACTCTGGCCGTTAAAGCTCGAAGTATAATAGTTAGGAATACCTGGTGTTACCTCCTCTGGCTTTACCAGGTAAGGGATAGATTTATGAACAGGGGCTGTTTGACATGCAGCCAAAGTTACTGCACCTAAACCAAAACCTAACGCCTTTAAAAAGTCGCGGCGTGGGGTAACGGTACTTAACCCTGCTTCATTCAAAACATCTTCTATTGGAAGTGGCTCGGCGAATTCGTTTTTGTTATTTTTAACAAAATCGGGTGTATTGTTATACTCCTCTAAGCCTTTCCAGTATTTTTTGTTGCTTTCCATTTAAGCTATATTACTGTTTATTCGAACGTTCTTACTAAACTCTACTCTATTAATAGTGGCACTTACCACATTCTAAACCACCCAATAATGCTGGGGTAATTTTCTCGCCTTTTTTAATCTTCTCATGTGCCTCGATTACCTTAGCATAGAAAGCATTGTTTTTCTGGCCAGAAATATCAGTCTCTTTGTGACAGTTAATACACCATTTCATGGTTAACGGAGAGTATTGATAAATCTCTTCCATTGTATTAACCGGACCGTGACAGGCGAAACATACTGGCTCGGTAGGCTGTAATCCTTTTGCTTTACGGATCGCATCTTCAGCTACAACTACGTGCTGAGAGTGATTGAAGTAAGCAAAATCAGGAAGGTTATGTACACGAACCCACTCCATCGGCTTAGCTTTACTCTGATCATATTTCTGAGTTTCAGGATCGTATCCTAAAGCAGCGTAGATTTTCTTGATCTCAGGAGAAATTTCACCTTCATAATTATCCCTTGCCTGTACAGCTTTGTGACAGTTCATACAAACATTTAACGATGGAATAGTAGCATTCTTAGATTTAAATGCTCCGTTGTGGCAATACTGACAATCAATCTGATTGATACCAGCGTGCAACTCATGAGAGAATTTAATCGGCTGTACTGGCTGATAACCAGTATGAACACCGGTATTCCACATACCCATCCAACCGAATGAACCTAAGCAAATGATCAGACACAAGATGAAGAACATCACGAACTTCTTGTTTTTGAACATTTTACGGATACCTACATTTAAAGGCACATCCTCTTCAATCTCAATACCTTGTTTCTGAAGAATCAAACGTTCAAGCAATTTACTTGCACGACCTAAGATTACCAGAATTACAATTGCAATTAATACAATAGCAACGATACCCGCAATTGATAAACCTGAAGTTTTATCTTCTTTTGGTCCGGCTGCATTTGGATCAGCGGCTTTCTTAGGCTCACCTTCTTTAATGTAAGCTAAGATATCTTTTACTTTCGTTTCGTCAAGCTCAGGGAAAGTAGTCATATCCACTTTACCATTTTCGTTGAACAACTTAACAGCAGCAGGATCACCGGCAGCGATCATTGCTTTGTTATTCGGAATCCACTTTAAAAGAAAATCCTCAGGGTGGCGATCACTTACCCCCGTTAGGGCAGGACCAGTTAACTTAACATCCAATGCATGACACGAAGAACATTTTGCTTTGAAAAGCGTTCTTCCATTAGCAGCATCTTGCGCATTTACGGTTGAAACCGCTATTACGGAAATTGCTGAAAATACGAATAACGACTTCCAAACGCTTTTTAAAATCATCGAGATATCTCTCATAATGAACACTTTATACTTATTTAATTTATTTTTTGTTAGGAAATTGATGATTAAACTGCCATAGCTCCATCAAAACTTGAACAAAAGTATAACTTATTAATAAATCCCATGACAAAATAGTGACTGGAAATACAATTTATAATCATTCTAAACAAATGGCGTTTCAAGCCCGTCAGGCAAGAAAAATGCCCATTTTTGATACAATCTCCAATGGGCATCATATATCCAAAATTTGGAAGATTGGATTTTTACTCTTATTGTTTTAAGATCCAGGCAAACATAAGAGGTGCAACAATTGTCGCATCACTCTCCACAATGAATTTTGGCGTATGAATATCCAGTTTGCCCCAGGTAATTTTTTCATTCGGAACCGCACCAGAGTATGATCCATAAGAAGTGGTTGAATCAGAGATCTGACAGAAATAGCTCCAGAAAGGAATATTCTCCATTTCCATATCCTGATAAAGCATAGGAACAACACAAATAGGGAAATCGCCTGCAATACCTCCACCAATCTGGAAGAAACCAATACCTTTACCCCCGCTGTTCGCAATATACCAGTCAGCTAACCAGCCCATATATTCAATACCACTTTTCATGGTTGTAGCTTTCAGCTCTTTTTTCATCACATAAGAAGCGAAAATGTTTCCCATTGTAGAATCTTCCCATCCAGGTACAACGATTGGCAGATTCTTTTCAGCTGCAGCAAGCATCCATGAATTTTTCGGATCAATTTCATAGTACTGCTCCAGATCTCCGCTTAAAAGCATCTTGTACATAAACTCATGTGGAAAGTATCTTTCTCCGGCATCATCGGCGTCTTTCCAGATCTTATGAATATGTTTCTGCAAACGACGGAAAGCTTCTTCCTCCGGAATACAGGTATCAGTAACACGGTTATAGTGATTCTCCAGAAGATCCCACTCATCCTGTGGACTCAAATCACGATAGTTTGGTACACGCTTATAGTGCGAGTGCGCAACCAGATTCATAATATCCTCTTCAAGGTTTGCACCTGTACAAGAGATTATAGCCACTTTATCCTGGCGGATCATTTCGGCAAGGGAGATTCCCAATTCAGCAGTACTCATTGCACCTGCAAGGGTAATCATCATTTTACCACCTTCGTCTAAATGCGTTTCGTAGCCTTTGGCAGCATCCATCATCGCCGCAGCGTTAAAATGGAGGTAATTACGCTCCATAAACTGAGATATTGGTCCTCTTGTATTGCTCATCTTTTTATTGTTTGCCGCAAAAGTAGCGAATTATGATACGATTTTGAAAACATTGAGGAAATTTTGGAGAAACACCTCGCGCCACATTATAAAATAATTTCAGTTAATTTGCGGCAATGAAGTAACAATATCATTTATCTTCATTACGTATTGAACAAATCATTCACGAATGAAAAAAATTTACCTAATCATATTCTTTATAGCACTTTCGGGAAGCTCATTTGCACAAATAAAGTTGATTAAAAAGCTACTGTCTAATGAAAAGGATACGCTTCGTAAAGCAAGCTTCCTCCCTATCCCTTCTTTCGGGTATGCACAGGAAACCGGATTCCAGTTTGGTGTTGGCGCAATCTTTGGCTTTTATGTCGATCGTAAAGATACCCTTAACCGCCCTTCGTCAATCACCCTGAACCTGAACTATTCTACCAAGAAGGCATATAACATGAGTACCATCCTGGATATCTGGGGGAAAGAAAATAACCTTCACTACATTGGTGAACTCCGGTTTAAACGAATGCCCTTCAATTTTTATGGAGTAGGAAACAGTACACTTGAGGCAAATAAAGACAAACTCATTCAGCAACAATTTAAAGTTTTATTACAGGCCGAGAAACAACTTCTGCCCAAAGCATATTCTGGTATCTCCCTGGGCTTTGAAAATTACGAATACAACGACTTGCAACCAGATGGGATTTTCGGTTCAAACCCTTATTATCAACACAGAAATGGAAGTGTCCTGTATCTGGGGGTTTCTCAGGCCTATGATTCCAGGGACAATAACAATTACACAACCAAAGGTTTTTTCATCAGAGGTACCTATCAATACGCGCCTGATATTTTTTCTGAAGGGAGTTTTACCGGAAGTCAGATCAAATTTGATTTGAGAAATTTCTGGAAACTGAGCAATAAATTCTCCTTTGGCGTACAAGGGCTTTACAATATAATTACAGGCAAAAACACCCCCGTTTACCTCTTACAGCAAATGGGTAACGATGAAATGATGAGAGGTTATTATAACGGGCGCTTCCGTGATAGAAACCTTCTGGTGGCTCAGGGAGAACTACGCTATCGCTACAATACCCGTTTCGGTGCAACGTTGTTTGGAGGAACAGGAACTGTTTGGGGAAATGACCAGTTAACCGCCAAAGGGTTCAAACCCAACTACGGAGCTGGCTTGAGATACTTCTTCGATCCCGAGAAAGGAATAAGTATCCGTCTGGATTATGGAGTAGGTGAAAAAAGAAGCAACGAGCAACGCCAGAGCGGCTTTTACATCAGCATAGCAGAAGCTTTTTAATTTTTTTTGCGCTCATCTTCATTATCCGTTTTATGTTCTGATTGTTTTATTTTTTCATCGCCGAAATCATACCGTACAGATATCCTCAACGATCTGGCGTCATAATATGACAAACATTAAAACATTGACAGTAAGCGACATAAATAGACCAAAGTACAGTTACTTACTCAAACCCGCAAGTGCATTGATGGTGAGTGCCACTATTACAGTATTGAAAACAAATGCAATTAAGCTATGTAGTAAAGAAAGCCGGCGTAACTGCCGTGAAGAGATTTCTACATCCGAAACCTGGAAAGTCATGCCCAGAACAAATGAAAAATAGGCGAAGTCAATGAAATCAGGTTCATCCTCTCCGGGGAAATCCAGACCTTTACCTTTGTCATCATCGCTATCACCATAGTAAAGGTGAGCGTATCGCATACTAAAAGTAGTATGCACCAGAAACCAGGATAAAAACATACCTGAAATTGCTGTTACAAGATCAAGCGCTTTAATGTCTTTATTAATAAGAAGCAATACTACTGCTAGTAATCCGGCAAAAGTAGATACCAGTACAATTGCAAAAATTTCTTCCCTGCTTTCATCCTGCATCCTGGCCTTTAAATGCGTTTCAGAAGATGAAGTATTGAAAAACATATACCAATGAAGAGATATCAGCACAATGCAGAAAAAATCCCAGCCCAGCATAATATGCGTTAGCGTACTCATCTGTAAAGCAAACGATACCCCACAACCCAACATCCCGGCAAAAAGGCTAACCAGCAATATATATAGTGCTGAACGCTTCTGTATACCTTTTAAATGGGCTTTCTCTCTCATTGCTTAAATTTTAGTTTGAAATGTTCTTTCACCTGACCTTTTTTGAAATAAACCAAACCAATCCAGAATAAATCTATCGTGACAGTAACCTGCGAATGACGCTTAATTTCAGCCCAGGCTTCTTTCATACCTTCACTCCAGTAGATATCGTCAAAAATCAGAAGCGAGCTTTCAGTTACCCTTGGCAAACACCATTTAAAATAATTTAAAGTAGCCTCCTTACGATGGTTTCCGTCAATATAAACAAAATCAAGTGATGGCTGTTTTGCAATCACATCGGGTAAAATCAAGTCGAAATTACCCACATGCAATTCGATATTCTCAATACCCATATCATCGAAATTGTTTCTTGCAACACCGGCCGTTTGTGGGCAACCCTCAATACTGATGACTTCGGCACCAGGACATGCCTTAGCCAAATATGAAGTGGTAATTCCAAGGCAGGTCCCCAATTCAATTACAGTTTTAGGATTGGTATTTTTAGCTAAACGATATATTAACTTGGCTAATCGTGGACTTTTCAACGCATTCTTGGCAATTTCACTTACTTTTTTAGTCCTGTTCTTATTTAAATGCGAACCTGCACCTAAATCGGTGACAGTGATGGAAGAATCGTCATTAAAAAGTTTTTTTCGCTGTTCCTCAATATTTTTATATTCAGATTTATCGCTAAAATCGTAAATTACCTCATCAGCTAACTTATAAACAAATGGCGAATGCGTCCCGTGACGGGTTTTAGCTGTCAAACGGTGTTTAAGATAATCTGTAATAAATTGAAGTAGCATAATATTGCAAAAGTAAACAAACACCGCAAACGTATGTATCTTTTATGGAAAATATCTCGGAGATTAGTGCTTTAGTAAAATTGTTGGATGATCCTGATGAGGAAGTTTACCAACATGTAGAAAAAAAATTAATGGAATATGGTGGTGAGGTAATCCATTATCTTGAAAACGCCTGGGAACAATCATTCGACGGATTATTGCAGGAACGTATTGAAAATATCGTACATCAGATCCAGTTCAATACCGTTAAAGAAGACCTGAATCTATGGTACCTGAGCGGAGCATTCGATCTGCTCCAGGGCGCTTTAATTATCAACCGCTATCAATACCCAGATCTCGACGAACAAAAGGTCATCAATCAGATAGAGGAAATCAAAAGAGATATCTGGTTGGGATTGCAATATGAAATGAGTTCAGTAGAAAAAGTAAAACTCATCAACCATATTCTTTACCAGCAATATGGCTTTGGCGGGAATACAAAAAATCATCACGACCCTCAAAATTCCTACCTGAGTCAGGTGCTTGAAAGCAAAAAAGGAAATCAGATATCGCTTGCCATCATCTATTCTACCCTTGCTCAAAAACTTGATTTACCCATCTATGGCATTAACTTGCCACAGCATTTTATTTTGGGTTTTATTGATGAAAGCAAGCAAGACGCTACAGAATATGGTGTCCTTTTTTACATTAACGCCTTTAACAAAGGAAATATATTTGGAAAGCATGATGTTGATCAGTTTTTGCGTCAGCTCAACTTAGAGTCTCAGCAAGAGTATTACCGACCTTGTAGCAATACCGACATTATCCGAAGGGTAATCAGGAACCTCATCTCCGCTTATGAAAGTGCAGGAGCAACCGATAAAGTTGCCGAACTAAATGAATTACAAACTATACTTTCCGAATAACCCATAACAAGCCGTTTCATGAAATTTAACAAAAACGTTTGCAGCATGATGCTGATTGCACTCACCATGTTTGTATTCCAAAATAACATGCATGCGCAAACGACCAGCAAGACCAATGTCATTGCATATTATACGGGAAACGGAACAGTTTTAGAAAATTACCCCATAGAAAAGATCACTCACCTGATTTATAGCTTTGGCCATCTCAAAGGCGATAGTATGTTCATCCATAACGCCAAAGATTCTGCGTTGATTGCAAACATGGTCGCCCTCAAGAAACGTAATCCTGAATTGAAAGTAATGCTCGCTATGGGTGGCTGGAGTGCCTGCCCCAACTGCTCTGAAGTTTTTAGCAGGGCAGATGGACGTAAAACATTTGCCAGAACAACCAAATCATTGCTCAATTATTTTCATGCCGATGGTATTGATATTGACTGGGAGTACCCGGCCGTATTAGGATATCCCGGGCATAAATATGCTCAAAGCGACAAACAACATTTTACAGTGCTAATTAAAGAACTGCGCAGAACATTGGGTAAAAAAGCAGAAATCAGCTTTGCTGCAGGGGGGACCAAAAACTGCCTCGACTCATGCTTCGAATGGAAAAAAGTAATGCCGCTTGTTAATCGCGTAAATTTGATGAGCTATGATTTGGTCGGTGGGTATGCTACAACCAGCGGACACCATACTCCCCTGTTTTCAACTGATAAACAAGAGCTATCTGCCGATTATGCTATTAAAGAAATGCTCAGATATGGTGTTCCCGCAGACAAAATTGCTTTGGGCGCAGCGTTTTATGCAAGAGTTTTTGAAAATACTGCAGATGCGAACCAGGGCTTGTATCAGCCTACAAAGTTTCTTCACGGTATATCTTCGAGAGATTATAAAAAAACATTAACTGCGGAAAATGGCTATACCTATTATTGGGATGATCTGGCTAAAGCACCCTATTACTACAATTCTGCGACTAAACAGCTGGTCACATTCGACGACGCAAAATCAATCGCATTGAAAACCAGATATGTTGTCGATCATAACCTAAATGGCATCATGTTCTGGGAACTTAACGACGACCCTTATACAGATGGCTTACTCGATGTGATTGACCAATCGGTAAAACAAATGAAATAACTAAAATTTTTCCTTCTTTAACCAGGCTGCTAATAAGTTAAACCAATCAACATCGGAAGTTTTATTGATTAAACCGAAACCGTGACCTCCTTTTTCATAAAGATAAACCTCCGTATCGATACCCTCAGCTTTCAAGGCATCACTCATTAAAATGCTATTGGCGTATGGAACAGTTGCATCATCTTTAGCATGTACAAAGAAGGTTGGAGGTGTCTTTTTATTTACGTTTTTGTTAGCAGAAAAATAATGTTTCAAACTATCGGCAGGTGCTGAGCCCAAAAGGTTCTTCATAGTGCCCGTATGTACCGACTTTTCAAAACTGATTACAGGATAAATAAGTGCCCCAAAATCAGGCCTAAGACTAATTTTCTCAGGGTTACTAATCTTTAAATTACTATAATGTGCAATTAACGTTGATGCAAAATGACCACCTGCAGAAAAACCGAGGATACCAACTCTATTTTTTTTAATGCCGTATTTTTTAGCATACTTCCTAACCAGATATATAGCCTGCTCAGCGTCCTGCAAAGGTCCGTAAGCTTTATCAACCATAATCTGATCGCTCGGCAAACGGTACTTAAATACAAAGGCCGTAACACCAATGGCATTAAATCTCTTAGCCACATCAATACCTTCGTGACTGAATGCCAGGGCGCCATATCCCCCACCCGGACAAATAATTACTGCCGTACCGGTTGCAATGTCTTTAGGGGCCTCATAAACAGTTAAGGTAGGTACAGAAACTTTGGTAATACTCAAAGTACCGTTGGTTCTTACCTCAATTTTCTCCACATATTCAGCCGGTGTAGGCTTTGAGCCAGGTATTTCGCCGGTGTAAAGCGGAATAATTTCCTGCGCATTTGAAATTGTTACCCCCATACAAAACAGGATTAAAAGCAGAGCTGATTTTTTCATTTTTAAACAATTAAAACTCCATTAAATAGGCCTTCAGAAACTCATTGATATCTCCGTTTAAAACGGCATCCGGATTTGAAGTCTGATGATTGGTACGATGGTCTTTAACCCTTCTGTCATCTAAAACATAGCTCCTGATTTGGGAGCCCCATTCAATTTTCTTCTTGCTTCCTTCTATCGCGGCCGATGCTTCCATACGCTTACGAATCTCAATCTCATATAACTGCGATTTTAGCAAACGGATGGCGTTTTCCTTATTCTGAAGTTGTGATCTCGACTCCTGATTTTTGATAATGATGCCCGAAGGTTTGTGATATAAACGAACTGCAGTTTCAACCTTATTTACGTTCTGCCCGCCAGCACCACCAGCCCTGAAGGTTTCGAATTCAATATCCGCCGGATTAACATCTATTTCAATTGTATCATCAACTAAAGGATAAACATAAACCGACGCAAAAGAAGTATGTCTGCGATTATTACTATCGAATGGTGAAATACGAACTAAACGATGAACACCGTTTTCTCCTTTTAAATAGCCATAAGCAAAATCGCCTTTTATTTCGATGGTTACCGATTTTATTCCGGCTACATCACCTTCAGCATAATCCTGCTCAGTAATCTTATAACTGTTCTTCTCAGCCCACATTAAATACATCCGCAATAGCATACTGGCCCAGTCACAACTCTCGGTCCCCCCCGCCCCTGCCGTAATCTGCATTACCGCCGGAAGCTGGTCTTCTTTGTTTCGAAGCATGTTTTTCAGTTCCAGTTCTTCTACCGACGTTTTGCTGGTATCAAACTGTTCCTGCAGTTCTGCTTCTGAAGCATCACCCGACTGAAAAAAATCATACATCACAACCACATCTTCTACGGCATTGTGCGCAGCATTGTAGCCATCAGTCCATTTCTTCTTGGTACTGATTTCGGCAAGTATTTTTTCTGCTTTCTTCGGATCGTCCCAGAAATCGGGCGCCATGGTTAATTTTTCTTCTTCGCGGATGGCGTAAAGTAGCTCATCAACGTCAAAGATACCTCCTCAGAGACGTTACCCTGTCTCTTAAATCCTGAACTTGTTCTTTGGTCATTCAACAAATATAGTATAATGCGATATTGAAATTATCAAACAGGCAAAACTAAATTCATTTCAACCAGAGAAAGTCCCAAATTATTCATTTTAAAAAGCTTAAAAATTACAAGCTGTTAAATTTTGTTAAAACCAAAATTTAACAGATAAATACAATTTTAATTCACTAATTTTCAGAACCATTTCATCAGATCAGACAAATTACAATTTTATTATTTCAACATTTTATCAGATAATATCTGAAAAAGGGCAACGGTACTAAAACGTTTTAAATACTAGTCATGCTAAATAAACTACTCTCTATTCTCCTCGGGTACCTGCTGTGCTGTGCGGCTGCCTGGGCACAAACCACTAAAATTGACAGCTCGGAAATGGTAACCCTACGCATCGATCCGGAAGCATCACGCGGTGCCACAGTTTCACAGGTATTTAGTGAAGTAAAATTCATACCCCTCGAAACCACAAAGGAAAGCTTATTTGGGTCGATAAACCAGCTTAAACTAACCAAAGATTGTTACATCATCTATGATTACGATACCAAATCTGTGCTCATATTTTATAAAGATGGAAAATTCAGGGCAAAGGTAAACAGCAGTAAAATGGATGCCGATGCTGATGAAAAAGAAAAACAAGTATTCTATGGCTTCAACCTCATTAAACATAATGATGATTTCATGATTAGGATATCTTCAGGGAAAAATCAGTTCTTTTTCGATCTGGATGGGAAACTTCTCAAAAAAAGTCCGGTAAACCGCGATAAAGAAATAGAAGATAGATACATCAGATACGCAGACAGCACAACGATAATTGCTCCCTATTATATTTCCACAAAGGATAAGGATAGTACAAATTATAATTTGGCTATCCTAAATAAAGATAAAGAAATAGCCCTGTATTTTCCTTTCGCAAAAGATAGCTATAAAACCGAACAGTTTATCGGATCAGGAAATCCCATTACCGATTCTGGTATTCCAAATGAGTTGCTGTACATTAACTATTATGACTACAGTATATATAAAATTAAACCCAAAGCCTTGTCTTTAGCTTACAGGATTATTTTCCCCGCCAGTATTTCTATCCCCTCTAATTTTATGGCCATTCCAGAATACAAAAATAAAAGGGTCGAATATTTCGAAAAAAACAAAGATCAGGTATATGGGTTAAGCAATGCCTATATCATCGGCGATAACCTTTACTTCAAAGCCAACAGCTGGGGCTTTAGTCAGGATAAAAAAAACTCACTTATTTATAATCTTAAAACAGGTGATTTAACCTCCATAAAAAATATAGAGCCCGATTCGCTCTCACAATTCCTTCCGGTTACCGATAGCGGATCTTACTATGATTTTGCAAATTATGGTTTCCATACCTTCGATAACGGATATTTTTATACCAGCTACTCTTCCTTAGCCTTATTTTCCTTTAAAGATTTAAATGCCGGAAAAAACAGAACTTACAACCCGGTGTTGACCAAATATTTTGAAACCCAGAACAAAAAAAGCAATCCCGTAATCATCCAGCTAAAGCCAAAACAAAATTAACTCCCCTCTCATGCTCAACTTTTTCAAGCTACTTACCTTCATCACCTTGCTGGTAATCGCAAAACCTATGTTTGGCCAGCAAAGCAAACCCACCTTACCCGGTTCAACCAAAGGGATAATTCGCGACACTACCCATAATTATGCCCTAAAATCGGCTACGGTTTCAATCTACAAAGCTGCCGATAGTAGTCTGATTAGCTATCAGATCAGCAATAATTATGGTGAGTTTAGTTTTAAAAACCTGCCCGTAGGCACTTCGTTACAACTGGAAGTAAGTCACGTAAGCTATCAAACCCTGCGTAAAAAATTCAGCATTCCCACTGATAAGAATTTTATCGATCTGCAAACACTTATTATTAACCCGAAGGACATTAGCTTGCAGGAAGTAACGGTGACGGTACCTCCCATCAGAATGAACGGTGATACCCTGGAATTCAATGCCGCGGCATTTAAACTGGACAGTAATGCAGTGGTGGAAGACTTATTGAGAAAAATACCCAATATCACCCTTTGGGGCGATGGTCAGATTACAGTTAATGGAAGGGAAGTAAAAAGCGTCCTGGTAAACGGCAAATCATTTTTTGGGGGCGATGCTAAGGTGGCCACCCAAAATATCGCTAAAAATGCACTTGATAAAATTCAGGTCTACAATACGGTAAAAGATAAAAACAACCCTTTGGACTCTACCCTAACCATGAATCTGAAGCTTAAAAAAGGTAAAGACGTAGGCTATTTCGGCAAAATTGGCATTGGATACGGTACCGGTAAACGTTATGAAGCCGATGTTAGCTTTAATGTTTTTAGTCCTAAAATGCAACTGGCCATAGTCGGGGCCGGCAACAATATCAACAAATCACTAAATAGCATAAGGCAGTTAACTTTGAACAGCACTTTTAAAGGGGTCGGCACCAACGTAGAATATCAACCCGACTTCAGGGCTGATGGTATTAACCAGCCCACCGCTACCGGAGTGGCATTTACCTACAATTTTGTTGAAAAACCAACATGGGAAAATAAGAATACTTTAAACGCCAACTACTTTCTGCAAAACAAAGATACCGATTACCTTACCGATGCTTTAACAACAACTTCGGTAAGCGAAAATGAAAAGGTTTTTGAAAAATGGAGTAACAAAACAACCTCAAGCAGCATTAACCAGAAGTTTGACTCAGACTATGAATGGATCAGGAAAAACAACTCATTAAAAATTAACCAGGCACTGACAACCAATAATGGAAACTCTGATAACGAAATTTTCAGAAATGCCACCAACAACCAGGGTGTTGTAACCAGTACAAATAATACCATTTCATCAAACGATTATCAAAATTCGAACTTTAACTTTCAGGCAAACTACCGCCACAGCCAAAACTACATGAAGCCCAAACAACTCATCAAGGGTTTCAATGCAAATTATAATCTGGCCATTTCTAATAGTGAAAACAACGGGCTAAACATCACCGATTTTAAGTCTTTTATCAGTACTGTGGCCAATCAGAATTTTAACAGAAAGTATCAAACAAAAAACAATAAAATTGACCAACAGCTAAACCTGGAGTTTCTCGATCTCAGATCAATGCTTTTCGGTAAAAATAAATTATGGAATATCGAATTGGCCCTAAACAATGAGATAAACTTTTCCAATACAAAAGACAATAACCATGTGCAGGATTTAAATACCGGTACTAACAATTATGAAGTAAACCAATACCTGAGCAATAAAATCAATACAAACTACATTGACGATGCTATGGGCTTTAGTGTAAGCAAGTCCTTTTACAAATCACTTTCAAACCGCTTCTACAAAAACCTGTCCATCAGGATTACCCCAAAACAAAAGTTCGTTTATCAGGATAACCAGTCGGACCGTTCCATACAAAACATTAAAAGAAACTACAGCCAGTTTGTTCCCGAAGCCAATGTTAGTTACAGTGATAGCCAATACGGAGAATACTATAGAAATTACAGTATCAGTTTCAATACAAATATGCGAATCCCAACCATCAACCAGTTAGCACCTTTAGTTGATAGCACCAACCTCTACAGTGTGCAGCGTGGAAACGTAAATTTAAAGCCAGGTGTTGAAAGAACAATTGCTTTTAACTTCAATCATTATGACCAAACCAATAAAAACACCTTAAACTATAACCTGAATATCCGTGCGGGTATGATAGAAGATAATATCATCGACAGCACTTTTATTGATAACCTCAATAGGAGAAGTATTTTCCTTACTAATGCAGATGGTAACAAATACATCTACCTTGGTGGTAACATCAGAAAAGCTTATAAATTCAAAACTTCCGAAATCCAGTTCGAATTAGCATCATATGTCAATTCGACTAAAAATCCCGAATACATTAACACCGCTTTCACTTATTCAAGTAATTTAAATACAAATTCCTCATTAGGATTAACCTATACCTATAAAGCTTATCTTGCCCTGGATTTTAAGCAAACCTACGGCACTTATAGATCCAAACAAGAAGCCTTTAATACAAAATATAGCGGAAAGAACCTGGCAACAACATTTAGCTCCAGCTATAACATCACTAAGAAATTAACCCTGAACAGTAATATTACATTCAATAAAAGCACCTCACAAAATGCTGCAGATATAAATTTTGCAATCTGGAATGCCAGTGCCATCTACCGCTTCTTGAAGGGCAATAATGCAGAGTTTAAAATGTCTGCATTAGATTTATTGCACCAAAACACCAATATCCTAAATTATGGAAGTTCTAACAGCTTTACTTTAGGAACACAGAATGTGCTGCAACAGTATTTTATGACAACCCTGTCATACTATCCCCGACAGTTTGGAAAGAAATCTCAGGTTAAAAAATAATGAAACATAAATGGCTGAATTTTCGGTTCAGCCATTCATGTTTATTTTTTCATGGTCATGTAGTCTAGCGTTAAATTTGACAGCAACTTCACCCCCAGAACAAAACCACTTTCATCCAGATAGAAATCTGGCGTGTGATGCGAAGGTGCCTTCAATGGATCTTTGCCCTTTGGCATACCTCCTAAAAACACAAACAAACCAGGTACCTTTTCCTGAAAAAATGAAAAATCTTCGGCACCTGTTACCGGTGGCCTTAGCAGCACGTGGTCTTTACCAGCAGTGGCCTGCATGCTGGGCAACATTTTTTCGGTTAGCGCTACATTGTTAAAAGTTACTGGGTAATGGTTGCTATATGGGATTTTCACTTCAGCAGTTCCGCCTCCAGCCTCGGCCGTTTTCATCGCAATCGTTTTAATGCGTTCGATAAACATCGCTTCATCTTCTTTACTGAAGTTGCGTACAGTACCCAACATTTCCACTTTTTCTGGAATAATATTAGAACGGACACCACCGTTAATGGCGCCTATGGTTACCACACCCGGATTTTCGGTTACATTTAAATTCCGGCTCACAATGGTCTGTAAATTGTTAATAATCTGCGCAGAAATTACAACTGGATCAATACTGCTCCAGGGGTATGCACCATGGGCCTGACGACCGGTAACCGTTATTTTCATGTCGTTAACAGCCGCCATCGTGCCGCCCGGCCTGTAGGTAACATTGCCAACCTCGGTTTGCGAATTGATGTGAAGGCCAAAAATAGCCTCAACTTTCGGATTCTCCAGTACGCCTTCCTTAATCATCAAAGCTGCACCACCTTCTTCACCGGCAGGTACACCTTCTTCAGCAGGCTGAAAAATGAATTTCACCGTACCCGGAATATCCTTTTGCATAGCTGCCAGAACTTCGGCAACTCCCATCAGTATCGCTACGTGACTGTCGTGGCCACACGCATGCATTACCCCAACTTCCTGGCCGTTGTATTGCGTTTTTACTTTTGATGCAAATGGAATATTCACCCTTTCGCTTACTGGCAAACCGTCCATATCTGCTCTAAGAGCAACCACAGGACCTGGCTTACCACCCTTCAAAACCCCAACAACGCCAGTTTTGGCTACGCCCGTACTTACTGTAATACCTAGAGATGCGAGGTGTTTTGCTATAATCCCTGCCGTTCTTACTTCCTGGTTGCCCAATTCGGGGTGTTCATGAAAATCCCTGCGCCAGGAGATTACCTTGTGTTCAATGGCGTCGGCTTTTTTTGCAACCTGTACATTTAAAGGCGATTTTTGAGCAAATGTGCTGAATGATAAAAGGCTAAAGCCGAATAAGTATATTTTTTTCATGAAAGAAGGGTTTAGGTTAAGGATGCTCTAAACTAATCATTTAAAAGTTTTTAAAAAAAGAAGTCGATAACTTTAATAGTCTTCTAACTTAAACCCGGACAACCTGCAAAAACCATTTTTCCCTGCATTAAAATTTGTTAATGTTTTTTGAACATTAAAAAGACCATTTTAAATTTTTGCTTTATTACTTTTACAAAAAAAGAAAGATTATGTTACCTAAAATAAATTTCACAGAAACTGAGGCATATAAATACTTAGCCGACCATTTTATCGATATCAATCAGAAAAGCATCAAAGATCTTTTTGCCGAGGATGCAGATCGTTACAACAAGTTTTCTGTTTTTTTTGAAGACATTTTATTAGACTATAGCAAAAACCGCATCAGCGATGAAACACTTGCTTTATTGATCCAATTGGCTCGGGAATGCAAACTTGATGAAGCCATCGAATCAATGTACGCAGGCGATAAAATCAATGAAACGGAAGACCGTTCAGTACTCCACATTGCATTAAGGAACCTGAGCAACACACCAATATTAGTCGATGGTAAAGATGTGATGCCTGAAGTAAACGCGGTGCTTGCTAAAATGGAGAAGTTCAGCAACAGCATTATCAGCGGCGAATGGAAGGGTTACACGGGTAAAGCCATTACGGATATCGTTAACATTGGCATAGGTGGTTCCGATCTGGGCCCGGTAATGGTTACTGAAGCTTTAAAGCATTATAAAAATCATTTAAATATCCATTTTGTTTCAAATATCGATGGTACCCATATTGCTGAAACACTATCAGAATTAAACGCCGAAACAACACTGTTTTTGGTAGCATCAAAAACCTTCACTACCCAGGAAACCATGACAAACGCACATTCTGCACGTTCCTGGTTCCTGGAAAAAGGTGGTAAAGAACAGGATATTGCAAAACATTTTGCTGCATTATCTACAAATGCTAAAGATGTTTCGACTTTTGGCATCGACACCGAAAATATGTTTGAATTCTGGGATTGGGTTGGTGGCCGCTACTCACTGTGGAGCGCCATTGGTCTTTCAATCTCATTAAGCATCGGTTTTGATAATTTCAAACAACTACTGGCAGGCGCCCATGCTACCGACAATCATTTTAAAACAGCAGAATTCGAAACTAACATCCCGGTAATCCTCGGATTATTAGGTGTTTGGTACATCAACTTTTATAACGCGGAAACACAGGTAATTTTACCTTACGATCAATACCTGCACCGCTTTTCAGCCTATTTTCAACAAGGCGACATGGAAAGTAATGGCAAGCATGTAGATCGCAACGGAAATGAGGTTGACTACGAAACAGGTCCGATCATCTGGGGTGAGCCCGGAACGAATGGCCAACACGCCTTCTATCAGCTCATTCACCAGGGCACCAGAATTATCCCTGCAGATTTTATCGCCCCTGCACAGAGCTTAAACCCTTTAGGTGATCACCATCCCATACTGCTCTCTAACTTCTTCGCACAAACCGAAGCATTGATGAACGGCAAAACAAAAGAAGAAGTAACTGCCGAACTGGAGAAAGAAGGTAAGTCCGAGGATGAAATTAAAACAATTGCACCTTTCAAAGTATTTGAAGGCAATCGTCCAACCAACTCCATTTTATTGAAAAAGATTACGCCGTACTCTTTAGGAAGCCTGGTCGCCATGTATGAACACAAAATCTTTGTTCAGGGCGTTATCTGGAACATCTTCAGCTTCGACCAGTGGGGGGTGGAACTGGGTAAACAGCTGGCTAAAAAGATTCTGCCTGAATTAGCAGGCGAGGATAAAGTATCCAGTCATGATAGTTCTACAAACGGCTTAATTAATCAATATAAAGCCTGGAGATAAAAATTCCTTCAAAAGCGGGTATAATTACTCGCTTTTTTTATTTAAAACCCTTATTTTAGCCCAATCCAATCATATTTATTGAGAGGATTAACATATCAATGAAACGCTCTCTCGCTTCCTGCTTTTGATTATTTCTAATCATTAAAAAACAATTTATACTCATGAAAAAAAGATTTCTCTTTGCTCTGGCTATTTCTGGCCTGTGCTTCAGTGCTGCTGCACAGAAAGTACAGTTTACAGAATTTGATCTGGACAATGGCTTGCATGTCATTCTTCACCAGGATAAAACTGCACCCGTTGTTGCCGTTTCGGTGATGTACCACGTGGGCTCAAAGGATGAGGAAACAGAGCGCACTGGATTCGCACATTTCTTCGAACACCTGCTATTTGAAGGTTCAGATAATATCAAACGCGGTGAATTCATGAAGCTGGTGAGCAGTAATGGCGGTCAGAATAATGCCAATACATCACAAGACCGTACGTTTTATTACGAAGTGTTTCCGTCCAACCAGCTGGAGCTCGGATTATGGCTGGAAAGTGAAAGAATGCTACACCCGGTAATTAATGAAACTGGAGTTAAAACTCAGAATGAAGTCGTTAAAGAAGAAAAACGTCTGCGCATTGATAATTCACCTTACGGAAAATTCACAGAAAAAATCTTTTCACATTTATTTGACGGACATCCTTACCGTTGGCAGCCGATCGGTTCCATGGAACATTTAAATGCCGCCAAGCTAAATGAATTTATTGCTTTCTTTAAAAAATACTATGTTCCAAACAATGCAGTGCTAACCATTGCCGGCGATTTAGACGTAGACAAAACAAAATCACTTGTTAAATCATATTTTAATGAAGTACCTAAAGGTGCAGCGGTAGTTCGTAAAACGTACACCTTACCTGAAATCACAAAAGAAATCATCGACACCGCTTACGATGCCAATATCCAGATTCCGGCAATTTTCGCTGCATACCGTGTTCCGGGAATGAAAAGTAGAGATAGTAAAATTTTAGGAATGATCAGTTCGATTCTATCAGGCGGTGGCAGTTCAAGATTAAGCACTAAGATGGTCGATGAAAAGAAAACGGCATTGCAGGTTGCCGCCTTTAATTACAGCCTTGAAGATTATGGTGCTTACATCACCCTCGCACTTCCAAACAAAAATACGCCACTAAATGATTTATTGAAAGATATTGATGAAGAGGTAGCTCGCTTGCAAACCGAATTAATAAGCGAAAGTGATTATAAAAAATTACAGAATAAATTCGAAAACGATTATGTAAGTGCAAACAGCAGAATGCTCGGCGTGGCCGAAAACCTTGCAGCAGGCTATACTTTCCATGATAAGGATACCAACGACATCAATAAAGAATTAGAGGTAATCCGATCGATTACACGAGAGGAAATAAGAGACGTGGCTAAAAAATACCTGGGCAAAAACCAACGAGTTGTTTTGTATTACTTACCAAAGAAATAAGCGATCGCTTTTCATAACAATATTCAAAATCATGAAAAAATTATTCATATTAGCCGCTGTTTCCTTATTGGCTCAAGGCATTTCAGCACAAACCATAAATCGCAGCCAAAAGCCGAAACCGGGCCCCGCGCCGGTAATTACCATCGGTGATCCGGCCATCTATAAATTAGCCAACGGAATTACCATTCTTGTTGTGGAAAATCACAAACTACCGAAAGTTTCTGCAAGCTACAGCATAGATGCAGGCCCTATAACTGAAGGCAGCAAAGCCGGTGTGGTGAACCTGATGGGTAGCATGTTAAATGAAGGAACAACATCAAAAACTAAAGCCCAGTTCGATGACGCTGTAGATCAGCTTGGGGCAGATGTAAGTGCCGGTTCTAATGGAGGCTCTGCAACTGCATTAACGCGCTACTTTCCACAGGCATTTGCACTGATGGCAGAGAGTATCCGTCAACCAGCCTTTCCGGCCGGGTCATTTGAAAAACTGAAATCCCAAACGCTTACAGGCCTCAAGTCCAACGAAAAAAGTGCAAAGGCAATATCTGGCCGGGTAGTAAATGCACTGGCCTATGGAAAAAAACATCCAAACGGTGAGTTCGAAACAGAAGCTTCGATCACTGCCTTAACGCTGGCAGATGTGAAAGCAGCCTACGCAAAATACATTACACCCTCTCGCGGTTATCTTACTTTTGTTGGAGATATTAAACCTGAGGCTGCCAAAGCACTTGCTGAAAAAGCTTTCGGAGACTGGAAAGGAGCAACTTTGACTTTGCCTGTATTGGCAAAAGTCAGCAATCCTGCAAAAACAGAAGTTGATATTATCAACGTCAGCAATGCTGTACAATCAGAAATTACGGTGGTTAACCTGATTGATTTGCCAATGAGCAACCCTGATTATTTCCCGGTCTTGCTTGCTAATCAGATTTTAGGAGGTGGTTCTGAATCCAGATTATTTAATAACTTACGTGAAAAACACGGCTTTACCTATGGCGCATACTCCAGTACTGGTGCGGGTCGTTTTCAGTCGAAATTCTCAGCCAATGCTGCTGTTAGAAATGAAAAGGTCGACAGTGCAGTGGTAGAATTCCTGCATGAAATCAATAGCATCAGAACAGAAAAAGTATCCGCTGAAGAGTTACAAAATGCTAAAAATTTATACAATGGTAGTTTTGCCCTGGGCCTTGAGAATCCCGCAAGAACAGCTGGTTTTGCCAGCAGCATCCTGATTAACAATTTACCGAAAGATTTTTATCGTACCTATCTGCAGAAATTAAATGCTGTTACCACTGATGATGTACTGAGAGTGGCAAAAAAATACTATAACCATGATAACACACGAGTTGTCATCGTCGGCAAAACGGATGCCTTTGAAGCTGGATTAAAGAAAGCCGGATTTTCGGTAAATCAGTTTGATAGTTTCGCTGCACCGGTTAAAGCCTCAACATCTAACACGCCATTAAAGCAATAATCTGCAAACAAATCCAGATAAATCTTTGTAAAAACTAAGTTCCGAATAGGGAAAGTAGTGATGACCGCCACTTGAAGCAGTGGCGGTTTTTTTTGTGTTTCATCCAATTGAAATCTTTTATATATTTTAGTATCCCTTACGGAAAAGAGAACCATGTCAGAAAAAATTATTATAGGTGTAACAGACTGCAGCAAATTTTCGATTTACCGCGACTGGGTGATGGCATACAACGATGATGTTGAGGTGATCCAGCTCGGGTACAAACTAAATAATTTTGATGAAATCACCAGATGCCAGGGCATTGTACTTACTGGAGGGGAAGATGTTCACCCACGATTCTATAACTTACCAGAATACTATCATTACTGCTATGAGGATGATATAGACGAAAAACGTGATGAGTTCGAATTCAAAGTACTGGAATTCACCGAAGCTAATAACATACCCCTGTTGGGCATTTGCCGGGGAATTCAGGTAGGAAATGTTTTCTTTGGCGGTACGCTTATTCCCGATATCCCAACCTGGGGGAAATTCGACCACTCAAAAATGCCCGATAAAAGCGACCGTTACCATGAAATCATTGTAAATCCATCTTCCTGGTTAAGCACCATTGTGAATACCGACAGGGGCCTTGTAAACAGCAACCACCACCAAAGCACGGATAAAACGGGTAAAGGCCTGGTAGCGGCCGCAATATCTGCAGATGGCGTTGTTGAAGCAATGGAAAGGCTTCATCCGGATAACAAGTCCTTCCTGCTTTTCATACAATGGCACCCTGAACGACTTGATATTAACTCCGCTTTCAGCAAAAATCTGCATGAAGCATTTATTCAGGCGATTATTTCCTAGCCCCAAAAAGTTCCCTATTTGGCAGGCAACCAAATCAAAACAATCTGAATTAAAATCTTTTTGATAAATTGCAGATTAATCCTCATCCGGTGTGTCCGCAGTTTAAGATATTATGAAGAAATTAATCCTGATGATTAGCTTCTGCATCGCAGTAGCTAATTTATGTGCCCAAAACATAGTAAGTGAACCAGAAATTGGTGATACCGAGAGTACAGTGTCTCAAACCCCGGTTGCCATAATTCCGGAACCTGTATCTTTGATGAAAAAGACAGGTACATTTACATTACCCGAAAACGTAATCATCCAGGCGGTCAAAAGTGCCGAACTTAAACAAAGTATCACCTTCTTATCCGACCGCATAGGTACATCAACGGGAAAATTCATCAGTGTTGTAAATAATGCCACACATCCCACAATTAAACTGATTCTTAACAGCCAGGCCGATCCGCAATTGGGAAATGAGGGCTATAAGCTCAATGTTAACCCTACACAAATAGTTATTACAGCTAATAAACCTGCAGGGATATTCTGGGGAGCACAATCGTTGATACAACTTTTCCCCATTGAAATAGAAAGCAAAGAGCTGGTAGACAACCAGAAATGGAAACTACCTTGCGTAGATGTTATTGACTATCCCAAACTTGGTTGGCGCGGGCTGATGTTCGATGTTGCACGCCATTTTTTTACCAAAGATGAAGTGAAAAGATTCATCGATGATATGGTCCGTTATAAATTTAACCTGTTACACCTGCACTTAGCAGATGATGAAGGCTGGAGAATCGAAATTAAAGGCTTACCAAAGCTTACTGAAGTAGGCGCATGGAGTGTAAAAAAGATAGGCACTTTCGGCGATTTCATTCCGCCAACGGCCGATGAACCTCGTACCTACGGTGGATTCTATACTCAGGACGATATTAAAGAACTGGTACAATATGCTCAGGAACGTTTCGTAAATATCCTCCCCGAAATTGATGTACCCGGACACAGCTTAGCAATAATCGCATCTTACCCTGAACTTTCCTGCACACCTGATGCAGTAAATTATAAGGTACGTTCAGGGGAAAAAATTATGGACTGGAGCCGTGGCGCTCCTCCAATTGCCTTGGTTGATAATACACTCTGCCCCGCAAATGAAAAAGTATATAGTTTTCTCGACACCGTAATCACGCAAATTGCTCAACTTTTCCCCTTTGATTATATTCACATGGGAGGAGATGAAGCTTCCCATAATTTCTGGGAAAAGAACGATCAGGTAAAAGCATTAATGCAACGTGAAAACTTAAAAACCATCCCTCAGGTGCAGGCTTATTTCGAAAAAAGAGTCGAGCAGATTGTAATGGCTAAGGGCAAGAAGTTTATGGGCTGGGATGAAATCCTCGATGGTGGTGTATCTCCAACGGCCGCAGTGATGAGTTGGAGAGGAATGAAATATGGAATTCAGGCAGCTAATGACAAACACAACGTTGTGATGAGCCCAACAGAATTTGCCTACCTGGATTACATGCAGGCTGATGTAGTTACCGAACCGCGCGTATATGCTTCCCTAAGACTAAATAAAGCATATCAATTTAATCCCGTTCCGGCAAGCGTAAATGCACAATATGTAATAGGTGGACAGGCCAACCTGTGGACAGAACAGATCTTTAATTTCCGCCAGGTACAATATATGCTTTGGCCTCGTGCTTTTGCCATTTCTGAATCAGTATGGAGCCCAATCGAAAAGAAAAACTGGACAAACTTCGTGCAGCGTACAGAGGAACATTTCAAACGATTAGACTTGGCTGAAACTAAATATTCTCCTGCCATTTACGACCCAATGATTAGCGTAAAAAGGTCTCCAGACAAGCAATTGATGATCGAACTCACACCTGAAATTGACGGGCTGGATATTTATTACAGTTTCGACAATTCTACTCCCGATCGCTTTTATCCCAAATATACTGCCGCAATTGTCCCGCCAAAAGACGCAAGCATTTTAAGGATAATCACGTATAAGGGCAAACAACCAGTGGGCAGGCTGATTAGTATTCCGGTAACTGATTTACAAAAAAGATCAAGATAATGGGAAAGGAAATAGAAAGAAAATTCCTTTTAAATCCCTCAGAATGGGAAAAATTAAGCAAGCCAGAAGGTAAACATTTAAGACAAGGTTACATTTTAACCAATCCTGACAAAACGATTAGAGTAAGAGTGGCAGACTCAAAAGGATGGTTAACCATTAAAGGCATTTCAATAGGTGCCTCCCGGTTGGAATATGAATATGAGGTTCCTTTGCAGGAAGCCCTCGAATTACTGAATCATTTTTCCGATCAGGAACTCGAAAAAATGCGATATGAAATTGTTCACGAAGACAAGCTATGGGAGATCGATGTTTTTCTCGGTGATAACAGTGGGTTGATCGTGGCTGAAATAGAACTGTCTTCAGAGGATGAATACTTTGATTTACCCATCTGGATTGATAAAGAAGTTACACATGAACAAAAATACTTCAACTCAAACTTAACCCAGAATCCTTTCAAAAACTGGCCCTGAAAATTCAATAATTCAGCCATTCCACCACTCATTAATCCAACACTACGCCCTAACAAAAAATGCAACCCTAAAGGTTGCATTTTTTTGGGCTAAACACTTCCGTGTAAAGCTATTTGCTCAGCGGCAAACCACCAACTGGCTTAATAATTCTTTTCAGTTCAACATCAAATACTAGTGGGGTAAATGGATTAAATGGTCCTCCACCGTTTTCGCCAAAAGCCAGTTTCGATGGCAGGATCATTTTTATCTTGCCACCAATACCGATCAGCTGAATCCCCTGGATTACCCCCTGAGGCAGCTGCCCCAAAGGTAAATTACGTGGAATGTACTGAACGCTTTCAGAGAATATACCTGCGTCTTTCGCAATTCGTGCATCCGAAGTATCAAATACGTTTAATTTCCCGTCAGACTTTTTATTAGTAAACTGGCCCGTGTAGTCCATTACTACTGTATCAGTTAAACTTGCTCTTTCACTATTACCCGGACGCTCAATAATATAATTTAATCCAGATGGAGCCGTAGTCACCTTCAGATTATTCTCATCAATGTATTTCTTAATCTTAGCTGGCTCAACTACTTTATTTTTCTCATTTAAGGCCTTATACTCTGCCTCAAAAAACAATCTTTTCTTTGCATCAAAAATCGAATCAACATCATTTCCCTTGTGTAACACCTTTTCAATTTTGATAGTGAAAGTGGCAATCTTGGATTTTAAATTCTTTGGATTCGGGGTACCTGAATATTTCTCCATCGAATCAAGATTAAGTTTAAAAACAGCACTGTCCCCCTCTCCTAATAGTTTTAATCCGGAAGTTAAATCGCCTAGAAACATTGATTTTGTAATGGCAAAAAAAGCAGGCCGTTCATTGTCATAGGTATTAACCATTACCGAATCAGGGTTGGTAGTCGTTTCGACAGTTTCAACACCGTTTAATTTCACGTAATCTCCTTCCTGAATTTTTGGTTTTCCTTCACTGCTATAGATCTTGTAGGTCATCCCACCTTCACCCTTTTCGAATTTATTGCATGCTGCAAGTCCCAATGTCACTGCAAATGCAACAACTAATACTTTTCCTTTCATTTTTAATGTTGTTATTTAACCCTAAGTGATTGCTCCATCAACTTATTGGTTAACGCCCGATATGATTTGATCGGTACAAAGATAGGCGATAATATGTTAAAAAGCAGAAACACAAATCATCAAAGCACAATACCAATGTAAACTATAAAACTCCCTTAAACAAAAAAGTCCCGCCTATCGCTAGGCAGGACTATCTAAAACATTAAGAATTTAATTATTTCTTAACCGGAGCAGTAGCAACAGGGGCTGCACCAGCTTTAGGCTTAATAATATCTTTAATTTCAAGGTCAAATACAATCGGGCTGTTAGGCATAATTCCAGCCTGTGGAGCACCTTGCTCACCATAACCTAATTTAGATGGAATAATAACTTTAATTTTTCCACCTTTACCAATCATTTGTAAAGCCTCATCAAAACCTGGTACTGTTTGTCCTAAAGCCATTTTCTGTGGGCCGTATGGTTTACCTGGTCTTGTATTACCTTCTTTTTTATCTAATTTCTCATCGCTGGTATCAAAAATTTTGTAAATACCATTCTTGCCTTTTTTAGTAACGCGACCTGTATAGTCAACTAAAATCGTATCACCAGCCACAGCTTTTTCTGCAGAACCTGGCTTCTCAATAACATAGCTTAAACCACTTGGCGTAGTTTTAACATCTAACTTATTATCTTCAATAAAAGCTTTGATTTTTGCAGGTTCAGCAGCTTTTTGTTTTTCAGCTCTTTCTTTGAAATCTGCCTGGAAAAACTCAGTTGCTCTCTTCTGGAAAGTTGAATCTGCCTCACCAGCATTTTTCTTGAATACTTTTTCGATTTTAACGGTAAAAGTGATGTATTTATCGTTTTTGAACTGCTCTGGCTTTGGTTGTTTGCTTTGAGCAGCCATCGTATCTAAATTCACTTTAAATGTAGCACTGTCGCCTTCTCCGAATAATGTCAATACATCATTCATGTCACCAGCATACATTTTCTTTTGCGCAGGAAATACTGCAGGCATTTCGCTATCATAAGTACTTGATAAAACTGAATCTTTATCGTTGGTTTGAACAAAGTTCATTTTAACGATATCGCCTTCTTTGATTTTTTCTTTACCATCAGAATGGTGAATGGTGTACAATAAGCCCCCGGCACCCTTTTTCTCCTTGTTACATGCTGCTAAACCTAGAGTTGCAGCTGCTAGAATAATTATTCCTTTTTTCATTTAATTTATGTTGACTTTTTAAAGTTTGATTTGTAATGTTAAGCAAGTAGCTGTTCCTTGTATTCTTCTAAAATAGATTTAAACTGATCAACAACTTCATGTAGTTTATGGTCTGACGCACCTCCTGCAGCATTTCTATGCCCACCTCCATTGAAGTATTTCTTACAAATTTCATTAGCAGGAAAATCTCCGGTTGAACGAACAGACAACTTTACTTTATCCGTACGCTCAACAATTAATGCTGCCAGTTTAATGCCGTTAATTGATAAAGCATAATTTACAACACCTTCCGTATCCCCGGTAGCACTATGATACTGTGCCAATTCATCTTTAGTTACCGATATAATTGCCGTATTAAACTCTCTTAAAACTTCAAGCTTATTCGATAAACAATAGCCTAAAAAGCGTAAGCGGTTTTCGCTGGCATTATCGTAAACCAACTGATGAATTTTCCAATGTTCGGCACCAAGGTCGATCAGGTTTGCCGCAATGCGATAAACATCCGATGTGGCAGATTCGAAACGAAATGAACCAGAATCTGTCATAATCCCCGTATACAAACAAGATGCAACATCTTTATTAATCCCGGCTTTGTCCTCAAGTTGATTTACGATGAAGTCGTAAACTAACTGTGCAGCCGCACAGGCATTAATATCCCAGTGGCGGTAATCGTCAAAATCTTCGGGCTCGAGATGATGGTCAATCATCACTTTTGTAGATTTCGAAGCCCTCACCAATTCACCTAACTCATTAATACGGCTTAGCGTATTAAAGTCCAGACAAAAAATGATCGATGCCTCATCCACCAGCTGTGCTGCCTTCTCCTGGTCTTCAGTAAAAATAATAACGTCCGAATTATTTGGCATCCAATGTAAAAAGGTTGGATAGTCCGTTGGAGTGATCACCTTAACATGATGTCCCTTCTGAATCAGATACCCGTAAAGACCCAGTGAAGAACCCATTGCATCACCATCAGGTTTGTGGTGCGTGGTAATCACAATTCGTTGTGGAGTAGCTAATAAGGATTTTAATTCTGTAAGTGTTATCATATTTTAAGAGTTGCAAAGCTAAGTAAAAATTAATATTATTAGATGTATTTAACTATCCTTTTATATTCATCAATTAAAACGTATTTTTGCACAAAATTTGATATCAAAACACAATGAGCACGAATAGAACTTTTACTATGATCAAGCCTGATGCAGTTGCAAATGGCCACATCGGATCAATCATCAACGACATCACCAATGCAGGTTTTAAAATCATTGCATTAAAATATACTAAGCTAACAGACGAAACTGCAGGTCAGTTCTATGCTGTTCACGCTGAGCGTCCTTTCTACAAAGATTTAGTAGGCTTCATGTCTTCAGGTCCAATTGTAGCTGCTATTCTGGAGAAAGATAACGCAGTAGAAGATTTCAGAAAACTGATCGGCGCAACAAACCCTGCAGAAGCAGCAGAAGGTACAATCCGTCAGAAATATGCAAAGTCAATCGATGCAAATGCAGTTCACGGGTCAGATTCTGATGAAAATGCAGAAATTGAAGGAAACTTCTTCTTTAAAGCCGACGAACGTTTCTAAGCTTTATATCAAGTTATAAAACAATAAAACCCCGAACATTCGGGGTTTTATTGTTTTAGCATTTTTGTATCTTTCGGCTCAAAATAATCAAACCAATTAATCGTTAGCAATAACAACAATCACACATAATGAAAAAAATTTTATTAGCGGCTTGTTTATCAGGATTAGCCGTTACATCTTATGCACAAACCAAAACAGTAGCAAAGAAACCTGTTGCAAAAAAAACCACCCTGCCAGCTAAGCCTGCCGTAATTGGTTTGAAATCAAGCCTTGACTCCACAAGTTACGCTTTTGGAACATCCATTGGATCAAGCCTTAAATCAACAGGGCTCTCCACATTAAATTATGATGTTTTACTAAAAGGATTGAAAGATGCATTCAATGGCACTAAAACTTACCTGACTCAGGAGCAGGCACAACAATGCATCAATGAAGCCATCTCAAAAGCATCTTTTGTAAAAAACAAGGCAGAAGCCGAAGCAAATAAAATTAAATATGCACCCATGATAAAAGAAGGACAAACATTTTTAGAGGAAAATAAAAAACGCGCTGGTGTTCACACCACTGCAAGCGGTTTACAATATGAGGTTTTAACTGAAGGAACAGGAACTAAGCCTGTAGCTACTGATTCAGTTCTCGTACACTACAAAGGAACATTATTAAATGGTAAACAGTTTGATAGTTCTTACGACAGAGGCGAACCAATCAGTTTCCCGTTAAACAGGGTAATTGCAGGTTGGACAGAAGGAGTTCAATTAATGTCTGCTGGTTCCAAATATAAATTCTTTATCCCGTACAACCTGGCTTATGGCGAGCGTGGTGCTGGTGCAGATATTCCACCATATAGCGCGCTAATATTTGAGGTTGAGCTATTGAAGGTTAACGGCAAATAACGCACCTGCTAAAACTTTTTTCTGACACTAATGTTAGGACTATACAAATTGACATTAATTATGAAAAGAGTATTACCTTTAGCACTGATCGCATTTTTATGCACTACCTTATCGAGTTGTGAACTTATAGGAGGTATTTTTAAAGCCGGCGTTTGGTCGGGTATTATTATAGTTGTACTAGTGGTTGCATTACTGATATGGATTCTTGCAAAAGTTTTCGGAGGCGGTAAGAGCTAATTTGAGATCACTCAATACAAACACTTACAAGATATAAGTATAAAAAGTAAAGGGGCTGATAAATTGTTCATTTATCAGCCCCTTTTTATTAAAGAAAAATCATTTCCACAATTACCTCGCTGCCTGCATGCTCATTAAGCTTTTGGATAATCCCCTGCCGCACCATAACCAGTTCGTTTTTAATCACTGATGATTCTATCCTGATAAACAGTTTCTTATCACGAATATAAATTTGGGTAGTTCGGTTAGCAATTGCGGTTCCCATAATTTCAGGCCAAATAGCAACAATTGATGTCTCATCGAATTTTCGACGCAGTCGATACACGTCCAGCATCTTGCTAACGGCATCTTTCATAGTAATATCATTGGGTTTACGCATTGTTTATCTGTCCTTCTTTTACTTCAAATATAGTTACCTCTGCATCAATTTCCTCAAAAATAGACTTCACCCGCTCCATGCCTGTATCAGTAATAAAGATCTGACCAAAATCATGGTGCGACACCATTTGCATCAATTTTTGCACCCTTTTATCATCAAGCTTATCGAAAATGTCATCTAGCAACAAAATGGGTTTAAATCCCTTGTTCTTTGAAAGATAGGCGTATTGAGCAAGCTTTAAAGCAATAAGGAAGGATTTCTGTTGACCCTGTGAACCGAATTTCTTAAGTGGCATTTCACTGAGAGAAAAAACCAGTTCATCTTTATGAATTCCTGTAGTTGTACGCTCTAAAACACGATCCTTTTCTACAGACCTTTTCAACAGTTCCTCAAAAGCGGTATCATTCAGTTGAGATTGATATAAAACTTCTACGAACTCCTTACTTTCGGTAAGGTAGTTATAATATTGGCTAAACAATGGAATAAACTCATCCATAAACGCCTTTCTTGTTGCAAAAATACTGTTGCCCGCGCTTACCAGTTGCTCATCCAGTATTTCCAGCAACATCGGGTCATACTTTCGTGTAATAGCAACCTGCTTCAGGAAAGAATTTCTGTTTTGAAGAATCCGGTTATAAATAATTAGCTGATCCAGATATTGTGAATCAGTTTGCGAAATCACGTTGTCAATAAACTTTCTGCGCTCCTCACTACCCTCCATAATCAGGTTAACGTCGTAAGGAGAAACCATTACCACCGGAAAAAGGCCAATGTGATCGGCCAGCTTTTCATATTCCTTCTTATTTCGCTTAAATTGTTTTTTCTGATTCCGCTTTACACCACAACTGATTTTGTCATTCTTCTCGTTGCGGTCAAAATCTCCCTGAATCATAAAAACCTCCTCGCCGGTTTTAATCTGTTGGGTATCGATGGGGTTGAAGTAACTTTTACACAAACACAGGTAATGAATGGCATCGAGCATATTCGTTTTGCCTGAACCATTATCTCCGGTAAAAACGTTTACGGTTTCTGAGAAACGAACCTCCGCGTCACCATAGTTCTTGAAATTTAAAAGGGTAAGATTCTTTAACCACATAGATATGTCACAAATTTACCGTTTTTTAACCTCTTAATATCCATTGTTCAAAATTAAGGTTGATAAGACTAAAAAAAATTGTACTTTCATTGCAAGTAAAAACGATATGGTTGCACAAAAAATGCTCGAGGGTAACGTTCTTTGGTCATACGATCATGAGCTTACGGAAGATAAAAGCTTAAACTGGTACAAAAAAATTGCAGGTCTCTTTTCATTTTTAAAACCCATACACAAACATGAAGGAAATATCCTGCTGGCGTCGAATGGTATTTTTATTACCGGAGATAAACAACTGGAATTGCCCATTTCCCACATCGAGGAAGTATACATGGGTTTCGATGAACTTTTTCCCCCTTCTGCCGTAAAAAACTTTGGCTTGTTCTGGCAACCCCTTCGGATCAGGTCAACCATAAGCCGTTCCGAAAGTCAGACAGTATACCTGGTTATTAACCATTCGGGCATATTCAGTGATAATCAAACCTGGTTTAATGCACTCATCAGCCTGTTGCGCAAATAATCTCCCGACAATCGATTTTACACCATGCTAATCCATTAACGATTAATTAAATACTTCAAAATAAAGGTTGATACTTTGATTGAAAAATGTATTTTTGCAATCTTAATTTTTTAAACAAACATGTCTACAACAGATAATCAGACAATTCAACCCGTTAAAAAAGGTTCATTCTTACAGGAAAATAACAAAAGCATATTGTTCATTGCAGGTGCTGTAGTTTTATTAATCTTAGTATATCTTTGGTATCAGGGTGTGTATTTAAAAGGCCGCGCTGAGGAAGCTGCCAGCAAAATGTATAAAGCAGAGCAATACGTTGGTGTAGACTCATTATCTAACAAAGCCATCAAAGGTGGCAGTGGATATGAAGGCTTAGAGCAGATTGCTAAAGAATATGACAATACAAAATCTGCAAACTTAGCAAACTTATACCTTGGTGGCATTTACTTACGTAAAGGTGAATACAAACAGGCTGTAGATGCATTAAGCAAATATAGTGCTACAGGTAGCCCGGTTGCCGATCCATTGGCTTTAGGTTTATTAGGTGATGCTTACAGCGAATTGAAAGATTTCAAACAAGCAGCAACTTACTACAAAAAGGCCGCTGATAAAGCTAGTAAATTTACTTCCCCTATGTTCCTTAAAAAATTAGGCCTGGTAAACGAAAACCTTAAAGATTTTAACGGAGCAGTTGATGCTTATACTAAAATCAAAACACAATACCCTGAAAGTGCCGAAGCTCAGTTAGTTGATGCTTACATCGCACGGGCACAAGAACAAGTTAAATAATCATTAACTCACTATAATACTGGAAAGACCATCGGAAGATGGTCTTTTTTTGTTTACTAACTCCGCTTATCGCCAGTCCCCCTTTCCGAAAAGCCTGGCTAAGCACTGTCTGACTTACTTATTGAAAGCAGTCATCGTATGCGCCGGTCCCACAGTAACAAAGCTTTTAATCAGATCAACACTCTTATCTATTAATGCAGGAAGTTCCGGTTGTTCATTTTTGTCAAACAGGCCTAATACAAAATCTATCTGCCTGCCTTTAGGATAGTCGTTACCAATACCGAAACGCAAACGTGCATAATTTTGTCCCCCGCAAACTTCTTCAATACTCTTAAGCCCGTTATGGCCTGCACTCGACCCCTGCAGTTTTAAACGAAGCTTTCCCAGTGGCAATGCCAGATCATCAACAATAACCAAAACATGCTCTGGCGCAATCTTAAGCTCCTTCATCCAGTAATTCACAGCCTTCCCACTCAAATTCATAAATGTAGTCGGCTTAATCACATGTAGCTTTTTACCTTTATAACCCACTTCCGAATAATAAGCCAAACGAAGATTATCAAAGCTTCCATTTAAACCTTTAACCAACTCATCCGCAATATCGAAACCAATATTGTGTCGGGTATGTGCATAATCAGGCCCAATATTACCTAAGCCAACTATAAGATACTTCATGCCGCAAAGGTAAAAAAAAACGGTGCAAAATGAATTTTGCACCGTTTAAACCTGTAAACAGGAATACTTAAAAAGCTAACTATTTCTTTCCTTTAGCAGCTTCAGTTTCTGCTTGTTTTAATGCTCTTGACATTGCAACTGAAACGATAGTATCTTCAGGAGTATTAGTGATCGTGTAACCTTCAACTTTAAGGTCACGAACACGGAATAAATTCCCAACTTCTAACTTTTCTAAGCTCACTTCAACATTTTGTGGCATGTTTGAAGGTAATGCTTTAACACGAAGCTTACGTAACTTCTGGATTAATTTACCCCCCATTTTAACACCTGGAGAAGTTCCTGTTAATTTAACTGGAATTTCCATGATGATCTCTTTGTCGTCAAATAACTGAAGAAAATCGATGTGTAATAATACATCAGTTAATGGGTGATATTGAGTGTCTTTTACGATAGCTTTAGTTTTAGCACCGTTAACATCAATTTCAACAAAGTTCACTTCTGGAGTGTAAATAACATCTCTTAAATCAGCAATAACCACAGATAAGTGTTTTTGCTCTGTTCCACCATACAATACCGCTGGAACCTTACCTTCGTAACGAAGTTCCTTGGCATCGCGTTTCCCTACGTTCTCTCTTGGAGAACCGCTAATAGCGATTGTTTTCATTTTATTTTTATTTATTTATTAGTAATAAGTATTGCGTTGCGGGCATCAGACCTAAGCCTTTAAACCTCAATGTGCCACCTAAATTTTAAACTCTAAACAGGTCACTGATCGAACCATGCTCATTCACATTGGCAATTGCCCTTGCAAATAAACTGGCTGTACTCAAAACTCTGATCTTTCCACTCTCCCTTTTCAAAGGTATCGTATCCGTAACAATCAGCTCAGTTAAAACCGAATTTTCTACAGTTTCGATAGCTTTACCCGATAATACAGCATGTGTACAAACAGCTCTAACACTTGCAGCGCCGTTTTCCATAATCAAAGCAGCCGCTTTCGATAGTGTGCCGGCAGTGTCGCAAATATCGTCAATTAAAACCACATCCTGCCCTGTCACATCACCAATGATCGACATCGACTCAATTTCATTAGCACGCTTACGGCGTTTATCACAAATAATCACCTCAGCATTGAAAAACTTTGCAAAAGTGCGGGCCCTGTACGAACCTCCCATATCCGGAGATGCAATAGTTAAATTTTTTAACCCCAAACTCTTGATATAAGGAACAAATATCACCGATCCATCCAGGTGATCTACCGGAATATCAAAAAATCCCTGAATCTGCGCAGCGTGCAAATCCATTGTCATGATGCGGTGAATACCAGCAGACTTCAATAAATTAGCAACTAACTTAGCACCAATGGCCACACGCGGTTTATCCTTTCTGTCCTGACGGGCTAAACCATAGTAAGGAACAACTGCAGTAATGTAATGTGCCGAGGCGCGTTTAGCTGCATCAACCATCAACAAAAGCTCCATTAAATTATCACTTGGCTGATAAGTAGACTGAATAAGAAAAACATCACAGCCACGTATAGATTCATCAAAAGAAGGTTGGAATTCGCCATCACTGAATTTGTGAATGGTTACATCACCAAGTGGTTTACCGTATTGCTCGGCAATTTTAAGTGATAGTCCTCTTGAACCTGTTCCGGAGAATAATTTTACCGGGTTAAACTGCAATGGCATGATCCGTGTAGTTTACGGTTAAAAAAAATCGGATCATATCTGTTAAGATACGATCCGAACTAAAATTTAGTTGTCCGACCTGGATTCGAACCAAGACAAACGGTACCAAAAACCGTTGTACTACCCTTATACTATCGGACAAACTTTCAAATTTTCTTTTGAGATTACCTCCTCAAAAGCGAATGCAAATGTAGGCAGCATATTTTAATTATGCAAGAGTGTATTTAAAAAAAATTAAAATTTATTGCTAACTAATTGAAGATCAAAAAATTTTTTTTCTTCCATGCAACGCTGCATTTCAAAATCCGACTATTAACAATAACCTATAACTGATTAACTGAAACCATGACTTATTCAAAAACCAACACCCTCGCCGGATGGATTTGTTTCTTCATCGCTGCAACCGCTTATATCCTCACAATGGATCAATCTGTCAGTTTTTGGGATTGCGGTGAATTTATCGCCTCTGCCTTTCGATTACAGGTGGTACACCAGCCCGGAGCGCCGATCGTCTCCATGATCCAGCGAATTTTCGCTACCCTTGCATTCGGAGACAAAAACCTGGTCGCTTATTTTATCAATCTCTCCTCAGCATTAGCAAGTGCCGCTACAATATTATTCTTATTCTGGACAATTACCGCACTGGCAAAAAAAACAATAATTAAACCAAACAAAGAACTAAATAACTCCCAAATAACTGGCGTCATTGCTTCAGGATTAGTAGGCGCCCTGGCCTATGCTTTTTCAGATAGCTTCTGGTTCTCCGCTGTCGAGGCTGAGGTGTACGCCATATCCTCGTTATTTACAGCCGTCACTTTCTGGGCGATTTTGAAATGGGAATCACAGGCAAACGATCCGCGGGCAGATCGGTGGCTGCTTTTCGTAGCCTATTTAACCGGCTTATCCATTGGCGTACATTTACTCAACCTCTTGGTCATTCCAGCCATCATTTTTATTTACTATTTTAAAAAATCAGCCTCAGTAACCTGGCAAAGTATTTTAAAAACTTTTTTTTCATCAATCGCCGCACTTGCATTCGTTCAGTTCGGAGTAATACAATTCCTGATTTCGCTGGCCGCCAGCTTCGACTACTTCTTTGTGAATTCAATGAACTTCGGCTTCGGCACGGGAATACTATTTTATTCCCTGTTAGTAGTAGGCGGGCTATTTTATGCCATCAGATACTCCATCATTAAAAACAAACGTACACTAAACCTAGTACTCCTCTCCGTTTCTCTTATCATTTTTGGTTACAGCTCTTTTGCATTACTGATCATCAGAGCTCAGGCAAAGCCTAACCTTAACAATTACAACGTAGATAATGTCTACTCATTCTTAAGGTATGTAGGCCGCGACCAGTACGGCGACCGCCCCTTACTTTACGGCCAAAACTATAACTCACCAAAAACTGATATCCAAACCACCGGACAAATTCTCCGTAAAGGAAAAAACAGATATGAATCAGCGGGAACAAAATCAGAGTATGTATATGCCGACATAACCCTCGCGCCTAGAATGTATAGCGATAAACCTGAACACATCAGCTTTTATAAAAACTACATGGGCTTCAGTGATGAACATAAACCAACCCTTTTAGACAACCTGAAATATATGTTCTCCTTTCAAACAGGACAAATGTACATGCGCTATTTCATGTGGAATTTCGCCGGCAGACAAGACAATGAAGACGGACAACGCGGTGGCCGTGATGGAGAATGGTTAAGTGGTATTAAGCCCCTTGATGCCTTACGCTTGGGAAATCAAAATAACCTCCCCCCTTCAATCACCGAAAATAAAGCCTATAACAGATTCTTTTTTCTACCCCTCATCATGGGAGTTATTGGTGCACTCTGGCATTTTAAACGTAACAAGAAAGACGCCGGCGTAATTGGCTTACTCTTTGTATTTACAGGGGTAGCCATTGTGGTGTACCTGAATTCTGTTCCCGTCGAACCCCGCGAAAGAGATTATGCCTATGTTGGTTCTTTTTACGCCTTCGCCATATGGATCGGACTGGGCGTTTTAAGCTTGAAAGAATTGGCATCCCGAAAACTTAACCCGATGAGCGCAAGTCTTGTTGCCGCCAGCATCGCCTTATGTGCTGCGCCAGTCATCATGGCTAGCCAGGGATGGGATGACCACAACCGTTCTGATAGTCACCTCGCTCACGACATGTCTGTAAATTATCTGAAATCCTGCGCACCGAACGCTATTCTCTTCACTTATGGCGACAACGATACCTATCCTGTTTGGTACGCGCAGGAAGTCGAAAACATTCGTCCGGATGTACGCGTGGTCAACCTGAGTCTTTTTACAGCCGACTGGTATATCGACGGAATGAAAAAGAAACAAAATGAGTCTGCCCCGCTGCCCATTTCTATGAAACCGGAACAATATGTGGAAGGAACCAGGGATATCATGTATTACCAGGACTATAAAATTAGCCAGCATATAGAACTCAAAGAAATTCTGGATATTTTATTATCAGAAAATGATGAAGATAAGGTAGTGATGAACGATGGCTCAAAATATAATGTGTTGCCAACCAAAAAATTGAAAATAACCGTAAATCCAAAACAAGTGCTCGATACCGGTACCGTACCTAAAGAAGATGCAGGTAAAATTGCAGATAGCATTCAGTGGATATACGATAGCGATTACGTAACGAAAGGTACACTGGCCCTGTTTGATATCCTGACCCACAACGACTGGAAACGGCCAATTTATTTTACAGGTGCCATGCCTGATGCCCAGTATATCGGACTAACAAAATACCTGTATACTGAAGGACTCAATAAAAGATTACTGCCTTTAAAACCCAACCCCGATGTCACCGAAGATTTTGACCGGGTAAATGCAAAACCACTATACAAGAACCTAATGCAGGTATATGGCTATGGCAATATCAAACATGCCAACCATTTAGACAGGCAATCGGCCGACGATGTAAACTACATCTCAACTATGTTTAACAGTTTATTAACGAGTTTAATTAATGAAGGAAAGCTGTCGGAAAGTAAAAAAGTAGCCCGTAGATACTTTGAAGTCATTCCGGATAAATTTTACACCATGCGCCAGGTTATGAGCACTTACTATTTCACAGAAAATCTGTATCGGATGAATGACCTTAACAGCGCAAATGCCTTGATTAATAAATCGGCGGAACACATCAACAAAGAACTAAATTACCTAACCGAATCCTCAGAAACCGACAAACGCCTCGTATCTGAACAGAATATTCGCTTTTACCTGGCCTACCTTGGTCAAATGGTAAAACTAACCGAAGCATTTAAGCAGAATGAAATGAGTAAAAAACTCGAAAAACAGTACAACGGATTCATCACTCGCCTCACGCCTTTTGCCGGATAATAGTGCCTTAAACATTTTAACTTCAGCCCATAGGTATGTTTTTAAACTCCACCTGTGGGTTTCAGCTGTTTGCTCAAATTTAAATCGCCTTAAATCTTTTATATCAACCGCTAATTGCAGTTAAGTTTTGTTAAATCAATCTAAAAAATTACCTGTTTTATCGACTAGAATAGTTAATTTCGGCAGCATTTTTATGTGAACTTTATTTTTTAATGTCATTATACAAACCAATGAATTATTCAAAAGTCAATAATATAGTAGGCTGGATCTGCTTTTTAATTGCAACAATAACTTACGTTTTAACTTTAGAGCCATCTGCTAGTTTTTGGGATTGTGGTGAATTTATTGCCTCAGCATTCAGAATGCAGGTTGTACACCAGCCTGGAGCACCCCTGTTTTTGATGCTTCAACGCTTCTTCTCTGTTTTTGCAGCAGGCGACTTAACGAAAATAGCCTATTGGATGAACGTAGGTTCTGCCGTTTCAAGCGGAGCAACTATTTTATTTCTATTTTGGACAATCACTGCGTTAGCGAAAAAAACCATTCTGAAGGTTGGAGAAGAGCTTACAACAGCTAAATTAATCAGCATTATGGGTGCCGGAGCTGTAGGTGCCCTAGCTTATACCTATTCTGATAGTTTCTGGTTTTCTGCTGTAGAATCTGAGGTTTACGCTCAATCATCTTTATTTACTGCAATTGTATTTTGGGCAATATTAAAATGGGAAGCACATGCGGATGAACCAAGAGCCGATCGTTGGTTGTTGTTCATCGCATACATTATGGGACTATCAATTGGGATCCACTTGTTGAACTTATTGACTATTCCGGCTTTGGCCTTTGTTTATTACTTCAAAAGAACTGAAAAAGCAACTGCTACAGGTGTAATTAAAACCCTGATCGTAGGGATACTAATCCTGGCAGTTATCCAGTATGGTATCATTCAATATCTGGTTTCATTTGGGGCATACTTTGATCTGTTCTTCGTAAATACACTGGGAATGGGCTTCGGAACAGGGGTATTATTCTTCGCTATTCTGCTTATCAGCGCTTTGGTATTCGGTATTCGATACTCGATAAAACATCAAAAGAAATTATTAAACTTAGGTTTAATTTCTACCGTTTTAATCATTTTCGGATATGCTTCTTTTTCCATGATTATCATCAGGGCTAAAGCAGATCCAAATCTTAACAACAGCGCACCCAAAGATGCTTTTTCATTCTTAAGCTACCTGAACCGTGAGCAATATGGCGACAGGCCTTTGCTGTTCGGTCCAAACTATAACTCTGAACGTGTAGGGGTTACTGATGACGGTAAAACCATCTGGAGGAAAGGCAAAGACAAATACGAAGTCGCAGGCAAAAAAACAGATTACGAGTATAACAATAACACATTATTACCTCGTATGTACAGTGATGATGCCCGCCATGCAGGCTTCTACAAAGAATGGATGCACTTAGATGATGCTAAAAATCCAAATCTGGTTGATAATGTTGGATTCTTATTCAGCTATCAGATCGGCTATATGTATATGCGTTATTTCATGTGGAATTTCGCAGGACGACAGAATGATGAACAGGGTCAGGGAAGTGGCTATGAAGGCGAATGGATCAGCGGTATTAAGCCAATCGATGCACTTCGCCAGGGATCTCAGGCAAATCTGCCGCCCTCTACTGTAGACAATAATGCTTACAATCGTTTCTTTTTCTTACCATTGATTATCGGCTTGCTAGGTGCCGTTTGGCACTTCAAACGCAACCAGAAAGATGCTGGCGTGGTTGCCTTATTATTCTTCTTTACGGGTATAGCCATTGTATTGTACCTCAACCAAAAGCCATTGGAACCACGCGAGCGGGATTATGCTTATGTAGGATCATTTTATGCCTTTGCCATCTGGATTGGTTTAGGCGTTCTTGCAATTTCTGACTGGCTTTTCAAAAAATTAACTCCTACAACCGGCGCCATAGGTGCAACTGTTTTAGGCTTATTAGCCGCTCCGGTGATTATGGCCGAGCAAGGTTGGGATGACCACGACCGTTCAACAAAACTGGTGCCACATGATATCGCTTTGGATTACCTGCAATCCTGCGCACCAAATGCTATCTTATTTACTTATGGCGACAACGATACTTACCCGCTTTGGTATATTCAGGAAGTTGAAAACGTTCGCCCGGATGTACGCATCGTAAATTTAAGCTTATTCGATACCGATTGGTACATCAATGGCTTAAGGCAAAAACAAAATGAGTCTGCACCATTGCCAATCACCATGAAACCAGAACAATATGTCCAGGGTGAACGTGATGTAATGCCATATGACGATTATAAAATCGCAGGTGCAATTGAACTTAAAAATATAGTTGATTTATTATTATCTCCAAATGATGATGATAAAGTAGCCATGCAGGATGGAACAAAATCAAACTTCCTGCCAACCAAAAATCTTAAAATTACCATTAACCCTCAGGAAGTAGTGAGTACAGGAACAGTGCCGGCAGCTGATGCTGCTAAAATTGTTCCTGAAATGGACTGGACTTTCAACAAAGGTTATGTGACAAAGGGAACTTTAGCCATGTTTGATATCCTCGCACACAATAACTGGAAACGTCCGATTTATTTCGCTTCAACGGTTCCTTCAGAGCAGTATATCGGTTTAGACAAATACCTGTATAGCGAAGGACTTGCATTACGCTTATTGCCGTTAAAACCTGATACAGCAACAACGGAAGATAAAGCAGAACAATTAAACACACCTGCCTTGTATAATAACGTGATGACGAAGTTTAAATGGGGGAACATGAAAACAGCAACCTATCTCGACCCGCAATCGTCTGATGATACCTTTATTTTCACAAACATTTTCAGTAACCTGACAGGAAGCTTAATCAAAGAAGGTAAACTAGGTGAAGCTAAAAAGGTGGTAGATAAATACTATGAGGTAATGCCGCAGAAATTCTTTGGTATCCGTACAGTGGTGGTGAAATTCTACATGGCTGAAAACTTATATAAATTAGGAGAAACGGCCAGAGCGAATGAGATTGTAACACAGTCTGGCGATTATATTAATAAAGAACTTAGCCATTTGGCAGACGTCTCGCAAACCAAGGGCTTAACAGGTTCGCAAAACATTCAAACCGGGCTATATTATCTGGATCGAATGATCAGAACAAGTAAAGCTGCTGGCCAGGAAAAGGTAAGCAATAACCTGCAAAAGATATTCACCGGTTTAGAAAGCCGTTTATCGATGTTCTTTCCGCAGCAATCTCCTCAATAGGAACTACAAATAATATATTAAAGCAGCTGTAATTGATTACAGCTGCTTTTTTTTTGAAATTTAGAGTCAACTTTCTCTTATTAAACATCAATCCTCAACAACCCAGCTCAGGCTCTCCTCTTCCTCTGCTATTACAGCTTTTTTGCCTGGTTGGGCAACAAAATCTATGACGATTCCATCCTTTAAATGCAGCGCATGGGTAATCTTACATACGAAATATTTTTTGTCGCCCGAATATCCCGATCCCCCAATATTAAAACGAATCCCCATAACGATAACTAACGCCTTATCGCCGTCGTGATCCAGTTTGATAGGCAATACAGTTTTCGGAAACTGTTCCTGATCTAAGTGAATGATCAGATCTTTAATCTTAATAATTTCATATTCTTCACTTTCGCCTAGATCGAAATGAAAGCCACGTACCTGCAAACAGGCTCTGACTGCTTTGGGATGTGGCTTTATCAGCTCACGGGTCTTTTTCTTTGGTATAATAAGTTTAACCAAACCATCCGGTTCAATCTGAAGCGTCGGAAGAGATCGGAATACTTCATCGAAGGGCCTTGATTTATTGAATTCAAATCCTTTAAGCAAGGCAATATTGCCATCAGCAACTCTCTTTTTGCCTGTATGTTCAGGAGGGATGGTGTTAAAAATCGCGACCAACTGTTTATTAAGCCGATTCACCAGGCCATCGTTTCCATAAAACTCAACTAATGGTGCAAATGCTTTACGAAGCTGTGCAGCAGTCTTACTGGCCGAACCAAAATCCCGGCTGCTTTTTTTACTGTTTTCCGACTGCTTTTTGTCTGAGACATTCTGCCTCATTACATACTTGCCATTGCGCTCGTAAGCGACAAGATCGCCCAGCTTCCCTTTAATTTTGATCACTCCATTTTGTATAGCCATAATTTTTTTATATTAGCATAGTCAAAAGGGATGATCACTAAATTTAATCAATCAGATTAAAATTCCAAAATAATTTTTCAGCCCACCACACCTCCAACCCACATTCTACCCACCTTTTCGCCACCTTTTATCCACCCATGGCTTTATACTACTGTACACTTTCTTTACTACCGCTTAACATCTCCCTTAGGTTTAGTAACCAGCGCAATAACCCTGGCTCAGCCCGCCATTAGCCTGGCCTGAACTTTTGCTTCAGTCAAAGGGTTAGTAAAGGGTTAACAAAAGGTAATAAAATGGTCAGGATGATATGAGGCTGCGATAAATAAAGATGGATAAAACCTTATCTAAATTGGAAAGTATTAACAAGGATTTTTATTAAAACAAAAAACCCTGTCAGGCCAATGCCAGACAGGGTTAAATCTTATATGGTTGATAATTGATTATTCGTTAACCACGCCCATTTCACAGAACTTTTCAATGCGTTGTTCAATCATTTTATCGGTTTTTAACTTACCTAATGCAGCTAAATCATTTAAGATATACTCCTTTAGAGTTTTACCCATTAATTCCGGGTCCTGATGTGCGCCGCCAAGAGGTTCAGGGATAATGCCGTCAATCAATTTGTTGCCAAACATATCATCAGAGGTTAGTTTTAAGCATTCAGCAGCTTTCTCCTTAAAATCCCAGCTTCTCCATAGAATAGAAGAACAAGATTCAGGAGAAATTACAGAGTACCAGGTATGCTCCAGCATATAAACCTTATCACCAATTCCAATGCCCAATGCTCCACCTGAAGCACCCTCTCCAACAACAATACAAATAATAGGCACACGAAGTACCGACATCTCTAATAAGTTTCTGGCAATCGCCTCACCTTGTCCGCGCTCTTCAGCTTCCAAACCCGGATAAGCACCCATCGTATCAATGAAAGAAACTACTGGCTTATTAAATTTCTCCGCCAGACGCATCAAACGCAAAGCTTTACGGTAACCCTCAGGGTTAGCCATTCCAAAATTACGGTACTGGCGCTCTTTAGTGTTTTTACCCTTCTGATGCCCGATAACCATAACAGTTTGACCGTTAATAGTTGCAAATCCACCAATAATAGCTTTGTCATCTTTCACCGTTCTGTCGCCATGCAACTCAATGAAATCATCACAAATCATATTGATGTAATCAAGGGTTTGCGGGCGATCCGGATGACGACTCATCTGAACCTTGTTCCAGCCGGTTAAGTTCTTATATAAGTTGTTGGTGGTTTCTTCTAATTTACCATCAAGCTCGTCCAACGTAGCAGACATGTCTACTTTAGTTTTCTCGGCAACTTGTTTAACCTTTTCTATCTGCTGAACTAAATCGGCAATAGGTTTCTCAAAATCGAATGATGTTTTTATCTGTTGCATAATTGAACCACAAAAATAGGTAATTAATCAATACGATTACACAGATTTAGTATATTGGATACATTTACTCCAACGCTCACTTGCATCGCACGCCATATTACCCCTGTCTTTACTATTAAAACTTTGCCGCTTCATCAGCCTTTGGTAAAGCTTTTTTTATAAAATCCCGGATATGGGCATTTGCAGTTTTCAGGTCGTCTTTCCTTAAATACATCATGTGCCCGCTCCGATAACCTTCCCAGCTCATCCGATCCTGCAGTTTCCCCGCAGCATCGAGTTGCCACATGCTGTATTTCGCATTGAAATAATCACAGGCACCATCATAATAGCCCGATTGAACCAGCAAATGCAGGTATGGATTCTGGGCCATTGCCTGACGCAAATTGTCTCCGGTATTGTTACCAGAGTTATCCCAGGGGTAAACGGAGCCGAACATGTTGTATTTCAAATCAGTTTTATAATTCAGCTCATTGCGAATGTACATATTAATAGCAGGGGTAAAAGAATGTAGCCAGGAGGTTAGTTCCGCGTTGTAGTCGGGTCCTTCGCCTGCACTCATTTTATCTATCCCGCGATACCTCGAATCCAAACGACCTATAGTAAAACCCTTATCTCTCATCAGTTCCTTCCAGAAAAAATCTGTTGGAACATTCAGGTTGTAATCCAGTATCACATTCTCTGATAATCCTGAATAACGGGCCATTTTGGAGGCAATCAGTTTCTTCTTGTCAGTACTCAACATCCCGCCCTGCGAAATAGCAGGAATCAATTCATTTATGGTGAAGGTTTCCACTTCAGGGAGCATAGCGGTCAGATCTTTGGACTGTAAATCCTGAGGCAGTGCTTTATGGTACCATGCGGTCGCGGCAAAATAAGGTAATCTCAAAGCAGCCTCTACGGGCCCTCCCCGCTCTATACCAAGCTCAGTTGGAGATACCAGCACAACCCCATTCAAATACATCCACTGGCTGTTTTGCAGTTCAAGCGCCAAACCTGACACGCGTGTTGTACCATAGCTTTCACCAATTAAAAATTTTGGCGAAGCCCAACGGTTATTCCTCGTTACAAATGTATTGATCCACTCAGCAAGATATTTGATATCTGCACGCACACCAAAAAATTTATCTTTCGGAATATCCTTATTTACGGCACGCGAATAACCGGTATTTACCGGATCGATATACACAATATCGGCGACGTCTAAAATCGAATAGGGATTTTCCTTATAACCATAAGGCTGAACAGGGTATCCCTCGTCGTCAATTTTCAATACAACCGGACCAGTGTAAGCAATGTGCATCCATACCGAGGCAGATCCCGGACCACCGTTAAAAGAAATAACCAATGGACGTTGATCCCAGTTCGATACATCACTACGCTCATAATAGGTGTAAAATAATCCCGCTATGGCTTTACCTTCTTCATCCCAAACCGGTAAGGTCCCGGTTGTAGCCTTGTACGGAACAGATTTCCCATCAATATTGACCGAATGATTAGTAACTACGGTGCTTTCCACCTTTATTGTGCGCTCATTAACGGCAGGTTTGGTTTCATCCTTTACCGTTACGGGCAGAGTTGCGGCTATTTCTTTCGAAACATTTTTCCTGCCTGACTGCTGCGCATGAACCGCACAGCTGTAAATCAACATAATCGTAAGTAATATTTTAAATTTCATAAAGTTTAGTTTGGATCATAAAGATCAAACTAAAGGGGCGTTATTCAAAAATCACATTACAAATGTTACGCATTTACAACCAAAAACAAACGCCCCGCTAACATGGCAAGGCAATAATTACTTTAAAGCTGTTTTGCTGAATACGTGATACTCGCCAGGTGCTAGTGTCGCCGTGTAAAAAGTACTGCCCATTGTGATACCATTCCCGACAGCATCAGCCCATGTTCCTGAGGTGCCAAAGTCGATGTTTGCCTGTTGACTCACCACATCAAAATTACCTACTACCACCACGGTATTTGTACCCTCAACCAGTTTGATATATTTAATACCCCCAGCCAGATTATAAGTTGAACTGGTAGAATTAAATATCGGATTATTCTTTTTCAAGCGGATAAATTTTGCATATGCATCGTATAAGGCTTTACGGTTTGGATCACTGTAATAATCCCATTTAACGGGCTTTTCACCTGTCCTGCCGTTGTAATCAATATTGATATCGTAACCAAGCTCACCAAACTGCCAAACCATTTTCGGCCCGGGAATCGCAAATAAAAATGCAGCAGCCAGTGCCTCTCTCTTTAAAGAAGTAGCGAGGTTTCCTTTAATCACGTAACTTCCTGATGCATTGCCATAGGTGATGTTCTTATAATTCAGACGTTCCTCATCATGGCTCTCGCCATAACCAACCAGATTTTCTGATTTTACAAAACCATGATTCGCATAAAATCCCCATTGAAAGTTAGAATTATCCAACCACCCCATCGTTGCCTCATTCATATTATAATTCATATTGTTCCAAAGCATCATGCCATCACCTGCCAGAACTTTCTCTTCAGATTCTTCTGCGAAATGCTCTAATATCACATAGAAATTAGGGGCGATAGATTTGATATACGCATTATAATCTTTCCACGTTGCAATGCGTCCTGAATCATACAAACGAAATTGCGCGTCATCAACAGACGATTTCTGGGTAAAACCTTTCGACAGATCGAACCTGAAACCATCAATTTTATACTGCTGTATCCAGAACTTCATTACATCCTTCGAAAACTTTTTAGTCGCTAAACTTTCATGATTAAAATCATAGCCAACATTAAAAGGATGTTTCGCATCTACATTAAACCACGGACTGCTTGAAGTCGGTTTCGTCCCATCAAAATACAGTTGAACCATAGGCGACTGACCAAATGAATGATTCAACACCATATCCATGATCACTGCAATTCCCCTACCGTGACATTCATCAATAAAATTCTGCAAAGCTATTTTTGTTCCATAATACTTATCAGGAGCAAAATAAAACGATGGATTATAGCCCCAGCTTGAATTTCCTTCGAACTCATTAACAGGCATTAATTCTATTGCATTAATCCCCAAACCAATCAAATAATCAAGCTTTGCCAGGGTCGAGGCATAGGTATGTTCAGTAGTAAAATCACGAATCAATAATTCATAAATAACCAGATTATTCTTTTCGGGGCGACTGAAGCTACTGTACTTCCAGGTATAAACAGCTTGATTGGCCTGCATTACACTCACGATACCAGTCGTTTTACCGGTCGGGTAGGCTTTCAAACCAGGATATACAGTTGAAAAGATGTACTGATCATTATCCGGATCGAGAACCTTCTCGCAATATGGATCGGCAACTTTCAGCGTACCATCTACGTAAAACTGATAAGCATACTCGGTAGCCGGGTTGAGGTTGTCAACTTGTACCCACCAGGTATTTCCATCAGGGGTATTCTTCATCACAGAAGCTGTGGCCGACCAGTTATTGAAATCACCAATCAATGATACAGACTTTTTTCCCGGGGCGTATAGCGTAATGATTGCCGAAGTACCGTTATTGATAAATGCAACTCCATCTTTGGCACCCGCAGGTAAATCCGCCACATTACTTACAGGCACTTCTGCTCCGGCATCAGTTGATGATTTTTTACAGGCCGTGTTAAATGCGGTCACCAGCAATAACAGGTAAAATAGTTTTTTCATTTGGTTAGAATATTATAAGATTTCGTCAGTGCTAGGCATAGCTTGTCCCATATTTCGGGACAAGCTATCTTTCTAATCAGATTGCTTCGTACCTCGCAATGACGATTTATTTAAACTGATTTGTTTTCTTCGATCGCGATCTCTGTAGCCAGCTTTTCGTCTGTTTTCTTAGGCTCTCTGATAAATAAATAACAGATAACAGCCGCCAGAATCATCAATCCGCCACCAAGCTGAACAGCTAAAAGCCGGTCATTGTTAAGCACGTTACGCATTAACCAGCCAAAACCCAGGGAGGCAATTATTTCAGGCAATACAATGAAAAAATTGAATATCCCCATGTAAATGCCTATTTTATCTTTTGGCAGTGAGCCGCTTAGCATAGCATAAGGCATTGATAAAATACTTGCCCAGGCAATACCCACGCCGGTCATACACAAATACAACATATTCTTATCATGTATCCAGGCTACACTGATTAGACCAATGGCACCACAAACCAAACATAAAGCATGCGTTGTTTTCCGCCCGAGAGCATCTGCAATCTTTGGTAAAACCAAAGCAAAAAGGAAAGTGATCACACTGTAATAGGCTAAAGTTAAACTACCAAAATCCGCACCATGTGCATAAACAGGGTCGGCAGCATCTTTGCCGCCGAACACATTTACCGCAACTGCGGTGGTATAATAAAACCACATTAAAAATAGCCCGGGCCAGGTAAAAAACTGAACAAGCGAAACAATCTGCATTCGCTTAGGCATGTTCCTCAAAGCACCAAAAATTTCTGAAACACCGCCGGCAAACCCCTTATTGTTATCTTCTTTTCGTTGTATTTCCAGATCCTGCGGGGGATATTCTTTCGTAGTAAAAACTGTCCAAAGCACAGCTGCCAGGAAGAAGAATGCTCCTATGTAAAAAGAGAATTTCACATTTTCAGGAATGTTACCCTGTTCAGCGGTATTCTGCAAATGAAACAAATTGTTCATTAACCAGGGTAATGCAGAAGCCACACTTCCACCCAAACCGATCATCATACTTTGCATAATGAAACCCCGGTTAACCTGGCTATCTGGTAACTTATCGGTAACAAATGCACGGAAAGGCTCCATCGCTATGTTTCCGAATACGTCCAGAATCCAGAGCAGTCCTGCTGCCATCCACAAAACACTGCTGTGTGGCATAAAAATTAAAGCAATACTGCTTACAATGGCCCCAAGCAAAAAATAAGGTCTCCTCCTGCCCCACTTCGGATGCCATGTCCTGTCGCTCAGGTAACCGATAACCGGCTGTACCAGCAACCCTGTTAGCGGAGCAGCCAAAAACAGTAATGGAACCTGATCAGGATTGGCACCGAGGTTTTCATAAATACGCCCCATGTTGGCACGTTGTAAATCCCAACCGAATTGAATTCCAAAAAAACCTACGCTCATATTAATGATTTGTGCGAGGGTTAACCTGGGATTCTCGAATACTGTTTTTAAGCTCATTGTATTTGGTTTTATTTTTCCCACAAGCCGCACCTGGGTTTACACATTAAGCACGGAGGCTTGAAATTTACGCTGCTTTCTTTGTGTACTTTGTGGTTAATTTTTTTTATTGCTCTAAAATTCTATTACCTGCGCCGAAACCGGCCCAAGCGTCACAGGAATACTGGTTCCAGCTGGGATATTTAATTTTCGGTCTGTTAACAAATCAGTAACCGGAGAGGAGTGTTTCACCTTCAGAATATGATCTGGAATCTCGATATTGGCTTCAAGTGATGCATGGCGATCAAAATTCACGACAACCAACAAACGCTGTTTGCCCGAGTAGCGGATGAAAGCATACATGCGGTTATTCATATTTGCCGCTTGTGGAACATCATAAATCTCACCGTTTTTAATGGCGTCGCTGACAGAGGTTACCTTAAACAGTTGCTTGTACCAGGATCTCAGCTTTTGCTCCTCGGAACTTAACTTTTGTCCATCAAATAATCCACCGTTCATCCATTTCTGGTGACTCGGAATACCCCAGTAATCAAAAATCGTGGTGCGGTTATCATCGCCTCCAAAACCTTCTTGCCCTTGTCCCTTCTCTCCAACCTCCTGACCGAAATAAAGCATCACCGGTCCTGAACCTAATGTTGCCGAAACTACCATTGCGGGTAAAGCCAGCTCAGCTTTTCCTGCGAAGCCAGCAGATGCGATACGTTCCTCATCATGATTTTCCAGAAAACGCAACATGTGTTTGCCAAAACCAGCACTTTCTACCTGCCATACATGACGGATGTCTTTCACATCTGCCGATGGCTCGTTTCTGATCAGTCTTTTCAAACCATCATACAAACCAACTTTATCATACAGATAATCGAATTTACCTTCTTCTAAATACTGTTTATAAACCTGGGGATTGTAAGCCTCTCCTAAAAATATTAAATCAGGATTAACTTGTTTTACCTGAGGTATGACCCAGTTCCAGAATGCAATAGGTACCATTTCTGCCATATCGCAACGGAAACCATCTACACCTTTTTTAGTCCAGAAGATCAGGATGTCACGCATCTTCGTCCATACCGGAGGAATAGGATCAAAATGGTTTTGTTTGCCATTCTGATAATCTATACCATAATTCAATTTAATCGTTTCGTACCAGTCGTCATATTTAGGCGATGCCGTAAAAGCATCATTGCCGGTCGCTTTGGCCGGATTTTCATCAAACTTACCATCCTGTAAAACAGATAGCGGTGTCTTCAGTCCGTTTGTAGGCACCACAAAAGGCTGACCAGGTACATAGTAGAAATCATTTTTGGCACTAAAGCTCCTGGTTACATCATCATTACTACCAAAATCAGCTACGCCTTCCGGCTTTGCATATGAATGGTAACTCCTGGCCACATGATTAGGCACGAAATCAATAATCACCTTCAGGTTTTTCCCGTGCGTTCTTTTCACCAGCGCCTCAAATTCCTGCATGCGGTTCTTCACATCAACCGCCAGATCAGGATCTACATCATAATAATCGCGGATGGCATAAGGTGAACCAGCACGGCCCTTTACTACGTCAGCATCGTCAACCTTAATGCCGTATGCAGAATAATCGGTCAAACTCGCGTGCGCAATAGCACCTGTGTACCACACATAGTTGGCATGGAGTGCTGCAATGCCGTCTAGAGCTTGATCAGTAATGTCATTAAACTTGCCCACACCATTTTGCTGAATGGTACCATAAGGAATATTCGTACTATTTTTATTCCCGAATAAACGGGGCAGTAACTGATAAATAACGATTTGCTTATCGTCCATTTTGGGATGTTTTATTTGTGCAAAGGATGATGTTGAAATAAATAGCAGGAAAATCAACGCAGCATATGCCACGGTGTAAAGATGACTTCCCCACCTGAATTTTCCATCTACAATCATACCAACTCTGCGTTATTCACTTCTACTTCAGCATTTCCTGCCAATTTATAAACCTGATTTTTGATTCCGATTTCTAAATCCACAGCATTGTGGTTTTTAATATTAATTCCGTTTTCTGTAATATTGATCTTTAACGTCGCTCCTCTGAAACCAACAGTAAACGAGAATGATTTCCACTGCCTTGGCAAGAAAGGGTTAAAGTGTAATTTACCCTCACGAACGCGCATGCCTGCAAATCCTTCCACCACACTCATCCATGTGCCGGCCATCGACGTAATGTGTAAACCATCTTCAGTATCGTTGTTATAATCATCCAAATCCAAACGTGCGGTGCGTAAATAAAATTCGTAAGCACGGGCTTCATCATTTAATTTAGCCGCAAGGATACTATGTACACAAGGCGATAATGAACTCTCGTGAACGGTACGTGGCTCGTAGAAATCGAAGTTTCTTCTGATGGTCTCCAAATCAAAATCTTCTTCGAAAAAGTAAATACCCTGTAGCACATCAGCCTGTTTAATAAAAGGCGAACGTAGAATTCTATCCCAGCTCCATTTCTGATTGATTGGTCTTTCACTTGCAGGTAAGTCTTTAACCAGCGTCTGTTCTTTATCCAGATAACCATCCTGTTGTAAGAAAATTCCTAAGTTTTTATCCTCCGGCAAATACATTTTTTCAATAATATCTGCCCAGTCTGCAAATTCGCTTTCATTAAAATTTACGGACGCCAATAAACTGTTATATTTTTCAGGCTGTTGGGTTTTAACAATTTCAGCAGCTTCTGTTGCATATTTCATGCACCAAACGGCTAACATACTGGTATACCAGTTGTTGTTTACGTTGTTCTCGTATTCATTCGGCCCGGTAACCCCCAGCATTACATACTGTTGTTTATCGCTGCTCCAGTTAACGCGTTGTTTCCAGAAACGGGCAATACCAATCAAAACTTCCAAACCATAATCGAACAGGTAACTTTCATCACCTGTATAACGGATGTAGTTGTAAATAGCAAACGCTATGGCTCCATTACGGTGGATTTCCTCGAATGTAATTTCCCACTCGTTATGGCACTCTTCACCATTCATGGTTACCATTGGATATAGAGCAGCTCCATCTTTAAAACCTAATTTAGCCGCATTTTCAATGGCTTTACCCAGTTGTTTATGGCGGTAAACCAGCAGGTTTTTACTTACTTCCTGAGGTGCAGTTGCCAGATAGAAAGGAACGCAATAAGCTTCAGTATCCCAATAAGTAGAACCTCCGTATTTCTCACCGGTGAAGCCTTTTGGTCCGATATTCAACCTGTCGTCTTTACCTGTATAGGTTTGGAAAAGTTGAAAAATATTGAAACGGATAGCCTGCTGAGCAGAAACATCGCCTTCAATCACGATATCGCTTTCTTCCCATTTAGTTGCCCAGGCTTCAGTTTGTTCTTTAATCAGTGTATCGAAACCCTTAGCTGTTGCTTTAGCGATCACGGCTTTAGCTTCTTTTAAAAGTGATTCTTTCGGATAGTTTTCTGAAGATAGATTTGTGGCGATTTTCACTAAGGTAATTTCTTCATTTGCTTTTACATCAACAGAAAAAGTCTGACCAACAAATTTCTCCTTTCGGGTGGCTTCCGGATTGATGGCCACTTCTTCCGAATTTTTGAATAATGCGATATGACTTCCAGTACAAACCTCGAACTCCGTTTTCTTCGTTCTTAATTTGAGGTAAGCTTCAACTCCGGTGATCTCATCAGAAACCATTGTCCAGAATTTCTCATCGTAGTTACTGTCCTGGTTTTTGATGTCGCCATCAATAAAGGGTGTTAGTGTTAGGTTACCATCAAAATCTACAGCAGTAATGCTATAGCGGATAGCCCCAACCTCATCATCGGCAATACTACAAAAACGAGTGGCTTTAACGTTAACCGTTTTGCCACTTTCCAGTTTCGCAGTAAATGTTCTTTCCAGAACACCGGCATGCATATTCAAAACACGCTTGAAATCCAATACTTCTGCTTTGGCAAGATCCAGAGTCTCATTATCGATCCTCACTTCAATACCTACCCAGTTTGCCGCATTTAAAACTTTCGCAAAATATTCAGGATAGCCATTTTTCCACCACCCCACACGGGTTTTGTCAGGATAGTAAACACCAGCCACATAGTTTCCCAAAAGGGTTTCACCAGTATAGGTTTCTTCAAAGTTGGCACGTTGACCCATGCGGCCATTACCCAGACTGAAAATACTCTCTGAAATTTTATTTAAATGTGGATCAAAGCCTTCTTCGATAATATTCCACTCATCTGCTTTAATGTAATTCTTCATCTTTTATGCTTTCGTCATTACGAGGCAGGAAGCAATCTCTTTTTAAAGTGTTCATCCCCCGTAATTGATTTGAATTCTTTTATTTTTAGATTGTCTCGTGCCTCACCATGACGAATTTGATCAATCTACAACTCTTCTAAATCTTTAACCGTTAATTTATTTAATCCGCTTACTACTACATCAGCCTCTGTAAGCACACTTTTTTCGCCAATCCCTATTGCCTTCATCCCCCCACGCTTTGCGGCTTCAACTCCTGCCACTGCATCTTCAAAAACCACACATTCATCGGGTTTAACACCCAAAAGTTCTGCGCCTTTCAAAAACACTTCCGGATCTGGCTTTGATTTGGTCACCATGTTCCCATCTACAATCTCATCAAAGAAATGAGCCAGGTTGGTACGTTCCAGAATGATTCCAGAGTTCTTACTTGCCGATCCCAATGCCAGTTTATAGCCTGCTTTATGTATCGCCGTTAGGAAATCTACTGTTCCAGGCAAAACCTCCGCCGGGGTCATTTTAGTAATCATATCCACATACCAGCTATTTTTTAACGTAGCCAGTTGTTCTTTTTCAGCATCTGTTTTTTCTACACCGCCCCATGCCAGGATTTTATTCAGACTCTCTACACGGCTTACACCTTTTAGCTGCTCATTTTGTTCTTCTGTAAAATCAAAACCCATAGTATTTGCCAGGCGCTTCCAGGCTTGATAATGGTAAACTGCCGTGTCTACCAATACCCCATCAAGATCAAAAAGACAAGCTTTAATTGACGAGTTAAGATTTGAAGTAGGAGGTGTGAGATTTTCTTGCATTGTTCTATAATTAGTATCAGCTCGCGGGTTTCAGCATATTATGATCACCCTGCTTTCGGCTTAAATATTTTTGTTTAAAATTGCTTTAATTTAATTCCAGAACCAATACGGTTTTGGCAGGTACTTTTATTGCCTTAATACCTGTACTAGTTCCTGTAATAACATTCTTTGCGGTGGTAATTCCACTGGTCCTTTCTGCGAAACGTCCGGTATCTAACGTCTTCTCCTTTTCAGTGTTATTTGCGATTACCATAACAGTTCCTGCAGCTGTATTGTTGTAACGGAAATAGACATAAATATCATCTTCAGGAACAAACTGCATCAGCTTTCCGGTTCTCAGCGCTTCGCTATATTTACGAAAGTTTGCGAGCTTTTTTACAAAATTGAAAGCCTCATTTTCTTTTCCTGTTCTGCGATCTGCAATAAATTTATCTTTTTTATCACCATCCCATCCACCTGGAAAATCGAAACGAACCAGGCCATCAGGATTTGAAAAGTTTTTCATTAGGATCTCTGTTCCGTAATACATCTGAGGAATGCCGCGCATGGTCAATAAGAAGGCCATACCCATTTTATACTTATCAAAATCTTCATTTACGATGGAATAAAAGCGGCTCATATCGTGGTTATCCAAAGCGATACAGTTTCTGGTCGGGTCCTGATAAAGAAAATCATGCGCAACCACATCATATAAGCGGTTTATTCCGTCTGTCCATCCATTCTTACCATTTACTGCCTCATAAATGGCATCCTTAACGGCCATATCAGTAATTCCCGGCAAGTGGGTATCGAAGCCACGGTTTACGGTGTTTCCCTGTGTGAAATACGCCTGGTTGGCTACACCATTAACAAATGTTTCACCAAAAATAGAGAGGTGAGGAAATTCTGCTTTTAGTTTAATTGCCCAGTCGGCCATGTAAGCCGGATCATTGTAGGGATAAGTATCCAAACGCAAACCGTCTATTCCTGCATATTCAATCCACCAGATGTGGTTCTGAGTTAAATAATTCTGAACATAGGGATTCGATTCATTTAAATCCGGCATTGACGGCACAAACCAGCCATCCAACATTTTTTTGCGGTCTGCAGCCGAGGCGTGGGTATCCATCACGGTTTGATCGCGGTAGCTGGTCTGCGTATATTTAGTCCACTGGTGAACCCAGCTTTTCATAGGAAGGTCTGTGAAAAACCAATGACCGGTTCCTATGTGGTTGTGTACAATATCTTTAATCACCTTCATGCCTTTGGCATGAGCGGTTTCTACATATTTTTTATAAAGGTCGTTAGTTCCGAAACGTGGGTCTATTTTATAATGATCGGTAACAGCGTAACCGTGGTAAGATGCATGAGGCATGTTATTTTCAATTTCGGGCGTCATCCAAACGGTGGTGATGCCTAAATCTTTAAGATAGTCGAGATGATTGATTACTCCCTGAATATCTCCGCCGTGACGATAATACATGCTATCCCGGTTAAGCGTAGTTTCGGTTAATCCCTGAACTACATCATTACTTTTGTCGCCATTCGAAAAACGATCGGGCATCAATAAATAAATAAAATCTTTTTGTGTTACACCCTGAATTCTGTCAGCGCTTTTATCGCGGCTTTTAAATTCGTAAGTATAACTGAATATTTTTTTCCCTTTTAGAGTGAAATTAATCGGGAACGTTCCCGATTTTACTGTTGAAGAAAGCTCTAAATCAACGAATAAATAATTGGGATTTTCTACTTTGTTAACCTTAACCAGCTTCACGCCGGGATAAGATAATGAAACAGTGCTTGTTGCAATATTTTCACCGTGAACAAGTAACTGTAGTTTTGGATTGTGCATGCCTGTATACCAGAACATGGGTTCGATGCGCTCTAATTTCTGAGCGAAGAGATTCACGGTTGATAACAGCACAAGGAAACTCATCAGGCACATTTTTTTCACTGTCTGAGCCTGAAACTTAATTCGAGCATTAAATAAGGGTAACTGAGCAAAAATGGTTGTGGATCTGATCATGCCGAAACTTTAAAAGTAATAAGCCCTGTAACAAATAAATGCTACAGGGCAGAAGTTAATGATTAGTTTTTTACAAGTGTGGCTTTTTTCGCTGCCACATCAAGAGTAATGGTATAACTTCCCGCTGAAGTAATTGAGATGTTGTCTCCACCACTAGTTAGAGTAGCTAAACTGCCACCAAGGTTGGTTCCCCAGTCGTGCGCAAACCTAAATTTCAGTGCGCCAACAACTAAGTTAGTGGTAATGGAATAATTGTTTGATTTACCATCATTGACACCTTTCATGTCGGTATCCGCAGCCCATCCACCAGGTGTAGCGTCACCAATGATCGACCACTCAAGAGGAGTTCCTATCGTATAAGTTCCTGCTTTTAAATCAATTGTTACTTGCTTAACAATTGCCGCTGTCGACTTTAAATTGTCAGTTGCGGAAGTGCTGATTTTCCCGCCACCCGCATCACCGTAAGCAATATCCCATTTCTTTGCAGGCGTAATTTTAAATTCAAGGTTACCTGTAGTAAAAGCAATCATTCCAGTATAGATACCATTGCTGGAAGCAGAGATTAAACTGTCAGCAGTTGCTGGTGTCCAGCCCTGGTAAGCTCCTGGTGCATAAATCCAAGATGAAGCCAGGTATGGCGTAGCGTTCAAAGTAATTACATTAGAATAGGTCAAATCATTAACCGCAGCACCAGATTTCAGCCTAACTTCAATCTGAGCCGCCTCTTTTACTTTAGCACCTAAAGCCAATATTATGCTATTGAACTCCTCAATTGTTGGTGCATAGCTTTTTGTAGTTACAACAATTTCCCGGGTTGATGCAAAATTCTTTCCCTTCAAGGCGAACTGAAGTGTTGATGTTACCGGAACTACATAACCTGAAGATGTTGCCAAAGGGTAGCTAAGTGTAAGCGCTGTATTAGCACCCCCAGCTTGAGTAAGGGATACATTTGTTGTCGAGGCGGTAAGTGTTCCGGCAGGTGCAACATCGGAAACAACCAGAGTACCCTCTTTTTTGCAAGACCAAAGCGAAAGGGAAATTAAACCCAATGCGATTGATTTTAATAAAATTGATTTCATCTTTTATAGAATTAAGATTAATAACCTGTGTTTTGAACCAGATTTGGGTTAGCAATCAAATCTGCTGCTGGAATTGGGTAGATATTACGGTAAGCTGGCACATTGGTTCCGGCTTTAACTCCACCTTTAAATGGCCATAAGTAAGTCGATCCCGTAAACTTGCCATAACGTACCAAATCGGTACGACGATGACCTTCCCAGTATAGTTCCCTTGCGCGTTCATCCAGATAGAAATCCGTTGTTAGTGCGGCAGCCACAACGTTGCCTGATGTATTACCGTAGGCCCTGGTACGCAATGCATTTACGTAAATTAATGCCTGAGCTGCTGATCCACCCGAACCGCCGCGTGCAACCGCTTCACCATAAATTAAATATTGTTCTGCCAGGCGGAATAGCGCGAAATCCAGTGAGCTAAATGTACCATTTAGTGAAGCAGGTGTGATGCCCGCAGATGTTACATTCTTGAATTTGGTAACGCGTAGTCCGTCAGTAAACACACCGATTTCATCAACGGTACTTTTGGTTCCAAAGAAGGTACCGCGTTTATCTGTTGATCCGGTAGTATTTGGGAATAAAGCAGGTAAATTCTGACGTGTTCTGTTTCCACCCCAGCCGCCATTAGGCACACCGTAAGATGCAGGAGTCATGTCAGCGTTAATAGCCGCATTGATCAGGAAGGTTGTCCCACCATAATTAGTACCATTAACACCATCATAGTTGATTGTCAGGATATTTTCTGTGTTATTCACATTATTATCCGCCTTAAATAAATCCAGGTAATTTACTTTTAAAGAATAACCTGCTGCGATTACTTTGCTCGAGTAGGTAATCGCTTCTGTATATTTGGCGGTACCCGTGTAAACCTGAGCATTCAGATATAACCTCGCTAATAGAGACCAGTCAGCAGCTTTATCAGCACGTCCATATTCATTTTGTCTTGCGTCAACTAATTCACCTTCAATGGCTTTTAACTCAGATTCAATGTAGTTAAATAAAGCTGTTCTGGTGATTTGTTTTGGGGCAACTTTGCCAATAGCGTCATCTTCAGTTACAAACGGTGGATTACCAAAACCATCCATTAATACCCAGTACTGATAAGCGCGTAAAAAACGGGCTTCTGCACGGTATTTAGCAATGTCAGATACTGCAGTTCCTGTAATATTACGGGAAGCTAATTTGTCAGCGGTACTTTCACGCAAAAACTCATTACAAAGGGTAATTTGCAAAATACTGCGTGAATACAATCCCCTTAAAAATTGATTGTCTGTTGCCCATGTTGAGTTATCTAATTCCGGAATTCCGGTATCACCCCACGCACAGATAGCCTCATCAGTTGTTAGCTCTTGAGAGGTCCAGAATAAGCGTAGGAAATCTGCAAAACCAGAGTTTAAGCCGCCAATCTCACTTGCATCCGAACCTTGCGAACTTGTTAAGCCATAACTTGCATATAATTTCACCAAACCTGTCTTGTAACCCGCAGCCGTAGCATAAACCGTTTCCGCGGTAACATCATTCGTTGGCAGTAAATTAAGATCTTCCTTCTTGCAGGAATTTAACGATACCAGCAACAATCCTGATATCAATATTATTTTAAATGAGTTTTTCATTTTGATATATTTTGTTCTGGAACATGTTATAGAACATGTTCCTTTATCATTGCCTAATTAAAACCAAGATTTAATCCTAAAGTAAACGTGCGGGGACGAGGATAAAGGTTGTTATCAATACCTGAAGTTTGTTCAGGATCGATGCCTTTATATTTGCTTACCACAAACACATTCTGACAGTTAGCCGTTAATCTCAATGTTGCATTACCAGATTTCGATAATTTCCCTGCATCGAATGCTAAACCAAGGTTATCCATTTTAAGGAATGATGCATTCTTGATGTAATAGTCACTCAGAAACTGAGTATTCTGGAAATTAGTGAAAAGGAAATCTGAACCTGCGTTGTTGATTACTCCGGCCGAACTTAAAATATTTGCCCTTACTCCAAAATTAGATGATACGTTGTCATAAATATAGTTACCGATATTTGCTCTTAAAACAGTGCTGATTGTCCATCTTTTGTAATTGAAGGCAGTATTGAAGCCAAACGTAAAGTTAGGATCAGGAGATTTATAGAAGTACTGATCACTTGTATTGATTACACCGTCACCATTTAAATCTTCGTAAACCCCTTCTAAAGGTTTGCCAGCAGCATTATATACTTGTTTATAAACAAAGAATGCCCCCGGAACCTGGTTCACTGCATTGTATTTCAACGTAACTCCTGTTCCGCCAGAAATATCTCCGGCACCAACCTTGGAAGCTGGATCTGGATTTAGCGTAAGGTTTGTAATCTTTCTTTTATTATAGGCTGCATTGAAGCCGATATCCCAGTTCATATCATCTGTTCTGATGATTCCGAAGTTGATGCTTGCCTCGGCACCTTTAAGCTCCATGTTACCAACGTTAGTTGTTAATTCGTTATTGAAGTTGGTTCCTACCGGAATGTTAACTTTACTTAATAAGTCTTTTGTTTTTTTGTAGTAAACATCGATTGCTCCATAAATACGGCCTTTAGCAAAACCGTAGTCTATACCAGCATTATATGTAGTAGTAGTTTCCCATTTCAAATCGGGATCATAAGCAGCCGGACTATAATAGTCATAATAAGTGTTTCCAACCAGGTACTTACCCGTTGTGCTGTTATTATAATATTTAGATAAATAATCATAATAACCAATACCATCCTTATTACCAGTTTGCCCATAGCTTAATCTCAACTTCAAATCAGATAGCACCTTGCTGTCTTTAAGGAAGTTTTCACCAATAACTCTCCAGGTGAAACCTGCTGATGGAAAATAACCCCATCTCTGAGATTCTGAAAACTTCGAGGAAGCATCAGCCCTCATTGTTCCTGACAGGATATATTTATCAGCCAAAGTGTATACAAATCTTCCATAATATGAAAGAAGCTTATCTCTCGGAATATCAAAAGCATTAGCAGGTTTTACCAGCTCTGCGCCTAATCCATTGTAGCTTGTAAAGTTATAATTGGTGGTTTTATTATCGTAATAACCATAACCTGCCGTTACATCAAATCGGCTTCTGATACTTTCAACATTTTTGGCGTAGTTCAAATAAAACTCCGATACCTTGTTACTTGCGGTAGCTAGAGAACGTGTAAATGATCCGTTAGTGGATATACTTTGTGCTGCAAAAGCAGGAACTGATATTTTACCGTAACCCTTGGATACATCGTAACCAAGGTTCAGGTTAGCATGCAATTCTGGAAGGAAGTGAAATGAGTAATCAAGTCTCAAGTTACCAAAACTCCTGTCAGCATTTCCGTTGTTATTCTGCAGATTGATTAAAGCGACCGGGTTTCGGGGTGCATTTGGATTAATGCTCCCATCAGCTAAACGAAGCCATTCAAAATAGTTTCCAAAACTATTCGAGGCGTTAACTGATTGAGTCGGATCGAACTGAATTGCACTTGCAATTGCGCCACTGTTAGCAAAATGCGAATTGGTTAATGTTCCTTTTAAATTCAAATCAACTTTTAAGTGGTCTTTGAAAAATTTTGGTGATAAGCTTAATGCACCTGATGCACGTGTAAATTTATCGGTGATTAATAAGCCTTCCTGTTCAAGGTACCCTGCAGACACACGGTATGGAACATTTTTGAATGAGCCCGATATACTTAAATTATTATCTGTCGTGTAGGCATTACGATAAATTTCATCCTGCCAGTCAGTATTCGATTGTCCTAATAAAGCAGTGAATGTCTTGCCGTCATCGTAAGTTGCATTCGGATTTGCATTTACGAAATCACGAATTTGGCCAGAAGAAAGTACATCCACTTTTTTGGCGACTGTTGCAATTGAATTATTAGTATTGAAATTAAACACAGGAGCACCTGATGAACCTTTCTTGGTCGTAATCAGGATTACACCATTTGAAGCACGAGAACCATAAATGGCTGTTGCATTTGCATCTTTTAACACGGTAAAGGTTTCAATATCGTTTGGATTAATTAACGATAAAGGACTTGGCGCATTATTGATAGAATTACCACTAAAGGGAACTCCGTCAACCACGATAAGCGGGTCATTACTTGCATTCAGTGAAGCCCCACCTCTAATTCGGATCTGGCTTCCGCCTCCGGGTTGTCCGCTGTTTTGGGTAATGTTAACCCCGGCAACTTTACCCTGAATTAATTGTTCAGGATTGGAGATCGTACCCTTCTGAAAATCTTTCGAAGAAACCGTAGTGATTGATCCCGTCAGGTTTTTCTTTTCAGCCGTACCATAACCAATTACTACAACCTCATTTAGTTTCTGTGCATCGGGCACCAGTTGAAAATTCAATGTAGCATTCGCTGAAACCGTTACTGGTTTTTCAAGCGTCTGGTAACCGATAAAGCTGGCAGCAATTGTGATAGAACCGTTTGAGAGTGCGGCTAATTTGAATTTTCCATTAACATCTGTTGAAGTACTTCTGGTTGTTCCTTTAACAATTACAGAAGCACCTGGCAAGGGCTGTCCAGTTTCATCAAGCACTGTACCAGATACCGATCCGGTTTGTGCTTTTACGATTAATGCTGAGAAAATCAACAGCACCAAAAGCCCCTGTTTTAACAGGTAAAATACTTTCATATTCGAAGCTCGTTTAAGTATAAAAATTTGGTTAAATATTATAGTGAATTACACACTGGACTAATTTACAGACCGAAATGGTAATTCAAAATTTATTTAAAGAATATATTTCACAACCAAAAAAAACAAAACGAAAGCAGTAAAAATTTCGCATTTTTTAACATAAAAGGTTTAATAATTCGCCAACAAACAAAACACAACAAGCTGTTTTACAATATTTTAAAAACATCAACAAATAAAATAAAGTGTAGATTTTACACTAAGTGAATTTTAGAGCCTATTTCGGGAACGTTCCCGACAATAAAGACAAAAATCAGCGCTGTTTTTCGGGAACGTTCCCGGTTTTGAATCGAAATTCTGCTTATTTTACACTAAGTGAAGATTTTTTTTGAAAAAAATCAGATCAAAAAACGGTCTGTAAAACGGCTAATTTTTCGCCATTTTAAAGGCTACTTCATAGTAGAATTTCTGGCGATAATTTTTGATTTCAGAACCACTTCATTTATGCGATTTTCCGCATCGTGATTGTCCAGAATTCTGAAGAGCAGATTGGCAGCTTCCTCCCCTATTTCGGTAGCAGGTTGCGTGATAGTGGTGAGCGACGGATTCAACAGTGGCGCGATCTCCAGACTTGAGAAGCTGATCACCTTTAAATCGTGTGGGATTTTTATATTTAAATCATAACAGGCATAATAGGTAGCAAAGGCAAGGCGTTCAACAGAAGTAAAAATACCGTCAGGCTTCAAATCGATTAACGCCTGTTTTACTATGATACTGTTTTCGTCATAACTGTTGCTGCAATCAATAATCAAATGTTCTTCAAAAGCTATATGGTGCTTCGAGAGTGCATCAATATAGCCCTGCATCCTGGTTTTGCCAATAGACAAACTTTTGTTTACCACCATATAGGCAATTCGTTTACACCCCTGCTCAATTAGATGCTCAGTAGCTGAAAAACTACTTTCATAATCATTAGTAATCACTCGTGGGGTTTGGATATCTTCATAAATTCTATCAAAAAAGACTAACGGTAACCTTTTTATTCCGAATTTATTTAAATAGTTGTGATCATTGGCTTCACCCGATACCGACATCACAATACCATCGGCCCTTCCATTGTGCAAGTGGCGAATAAAGTTGACTTCCTTGGTATAATCATCGTCAGTTACGTAAATCAAGATGTGGTAGCCCTTTTCCCTTGCTACACGCTCAATTCCATGTATAGCCTGTGAAAAGTAGTTGTTCGCCAACTCCGGTACAATCACCGCAATGGTTTTACTTTTTTGTTCCCTTAAGTTACTGGCATAATGGTTGGGTTGATAATTTAATTCCCTGGCTTTGGATAGAATAAGCTCTTTGGTAGCAACACTAATATCACTGTTATCCCTAAAAGCACGCGAAATTGTAGAAGTAGATAAGTTTAATGCTTCAGCTAATTCTTTAATATTAATACTATCCATTGATGGCTGTAAACCTTTTAAAACGTCGATTTGATGAGGTAAATATAAATGATAAAAATGCTAAATACGCCACAATATTTCACAAAACACTGACCAACAAAGCATTTAATAATAAATTAGATAAAAAGCAGGGTTAATTGACTATAATCAATACTTTCTTGATGAGAAAATGTTTCAGTTGTAGATCATTTTTTAGATAATTGTAGAATAAGGCAAGCAGAAGTTTTTATTTGAATTACTCTTTTTTTTAAAACAAATACTCAAATATTGGTATTACTACTGTTGTAGTATCGATCCGGCTTATGTCAGCACACAAACAAATGGTTTGATGGAAATAACTTTTACAAATGGGAACTAAGAAAATATTCATCGCCGACGACGATGAGGGTATAGTGGACGCAGTAACAATGATTTTGGAAGTGATGGGATACGACGTTAATTATACTTATGATGGCGGGTCAGTAATTGAGGCAGTGAAAAACAGACCAGATTTAATCCTTCTTGATATATGGATGAGCGGTCACGACGGACGTGACATTTGCAAACAATTAAAAAGCGATCCAGAATTCAAAGACATTCCAATTTTAATGATTTCGGCAAGTAGGGATATACGGCAATCTGCCATGGACGCTGGTGCAAACGACTTTATGGAAAAACCTTTTGAAATGGATTCACTTTTAAATAAGGTTGAATTTCTGCTAAATTAAGGCTATCGAAGAATTATACACTAAACATTAATTCTCACAATAACTTCCTTGAAGAAATTCTCTCAGGCAATTGGTTAACGCGAACTCAGTTGCCTCACATAGCCATAACCTATGGTTATTTAATTCCCCTTTAAAAAGTTTCAAGCAAATGATCACCTGCATCGCCAAGGTTTTTTGTTCCAAAAATCAAGAATAAATTCCGACATTTATTCATTCAGATGTCTGATCAACCAAGTACAGTTTTAAGAAAAATCATTCATATCGATATGGATGCCTTTTACGCATCTGTAGAACAGCGCGATTTTCCGGAATACCGTGGAAAGCCTCTGGTTGTGGGAGGCAAACCTGATAGCCGGGGAGTTGTGGCTACAGCTAGCTATGAAGCCAGAATTTACGGAATAAGATCAGCCATGTCTTGTAGTAAGGCCTACCAGTTATGCCCTACAGCAATTTTTGTATATCCACGTTTTGATGCCTATTCTGCTGTATCGAAGTCTATAAGAGAAATTTTTAGCCGTTATACGGATATTATTGAGCCCCTGTCATTGGATGAAGCCTACCTGGATGTTACAGAAGATAAATTGGGTATCGGTTCGGCTATCGATATTGCCAGGTCAATAAAAGATGCCATCAAAAATGAATTGAATTTAACTGCTTCTGCGGGTGTTTCTATTAATAAGTTTGTCGCGAAAGTGGCATCAGACATGAATAAACCTGATGGTCTGACTTTCATTGGCCCCTCTAAAATCAAATCATTTATGGAAAAACTTCCTGTAGAAAAGTTTTTCGGTGTAGGCAAAGTTACCGCTGCAAAAATGAAAGCAATGCAAGTCAACACGGGGGCCGATCTTAAGAATTTAAGTCAGGAACAACTCATCGCCCAGTTTGGCAAATCAGGGAAGTTCTACTATCAGATTGTCCGGGGCATTGACGATAGGCCTGTCCGTGCACACCGCGAGACTAAATCGGTAGGCGCCGAAGATACGCTTGCCGAGGACACCAATGACGACGCAGTAATGCATGATTTGCTGAGACAAATAAGCGAGACAGTAGCAAAGCGACTGGAAAAGTATAAGCTTAGCGGCAAAACGGTTACACTTAAAATAAAATTTGAGGACTTTAAGCTCATCACCCGCAGCCGGTCTTTTGCTTTTTCTATTGATAAAGCCGAAGCAATATATACGGAAGCGATAAGACTTTTACAGGAGGCCGATCTTGGGTTTACAAAAGTAAGATTATTAGGAATCACACTTTCCAGGTTTCACGATGACGCACCGATGGAGAAGTCAGAAAGCAATCAATTGGAGTTGGACTTTTAAAACAAGACTAAAAAAGCCCACAAATCTGCGAGCATTTTTAGTCTTGACTATAGTTATCTATTGGCCGTTCAATTTATCAGCAAACATTTTCATGTAAAAGCCTCCTACAACACTTCTAGCTTTAAAATTATCGCGAATCCCGGTATTGGAATCATAAAAATCGTTCAGGGGAACTCTTGATTCAGTTTCAATGGCATGTTTGTAAACCGGATGTACCAGAGCTTCAAAATCTTCACGTGTTGGAGCAAAGGTAGCCGTCCATAAAATCCAGTCGTTTTTAGTATATGCTTTTCTGCTGTCCAGTGGAATCCCATATCGGTTTTGTTTCTTCAGGTAATAAGCTGTTTCGGTATTATAGATTTTCTGTGGAAACAAATTTAAGTTTAGTACTTTATCCCAAACCAGGTTATACTTTTGGCTCCAGGTATTTTTATCATCAAAGGTAAGCGCATAATGATCTCCGGCTTCTGCCATTTCAATCCATTTTGGCACCATGCTTTCGGCGATAGCTCTATATTTTGTAGCTGTTTCCCTATAGCCCAGCGTTTCAGCCATTTGTGCATAACAGGCTATACCAACTATCGCCTTAACTGATAAATTTGCATTTCTTGCGAGGTGCCCGGCGAAATCATCAGTACACAATTGTGTTTTAGGATCTAAGCCTTCTTTGGTTAAGTAGTCAACCCAGGTAGTGAGCGTTTTCCAATGTAGTTTCGCATAATCAGCATTCCCCTGTGCTTTTGCAATCGCAGCAGTCAATATAATCATGTTACCGGATTCCTCTACCGGCATAGGCTCACCGTAAGTCTGACCGTTTGCCAGAGGGTAGGTTCCTAAATCGTGAGCAGCCCATGGATGAGGATATTTTCCACTTTCACTAAAATAGAAAATACCATTGAGCATGCCTTGTAACAAAGATGGATTGTAAATTAGATAAAGAGGCGCAGACGGATAAGTAACATCAACCGTGTTAATAAAGCCGCCACTATTATTCTCTTTAGATAACCACAAAATTTCGCCCTGCTGGCTTTTTACCAAAGTATGAGCAGCAATACTCTGACGATAAGCTAAAACACATAAATCTGCATATTCTTTACCACCAGATTTTAAAGCATCAGCATAAACAGACTTATTGAATGCCTCGCATTTAACGATTACCGCTTTATATTGTACTGCAGCATCACTTAGTTGTCCTTCAATGGTTTCTTTACCCGAAGTGTTCCACCATGGTCTTAAGTTCTTATTGAAATACTGAACTGAATAAATTTCATCATATCCCAGCTCCACAAATTTCTCCACTGCATTTTTCCCTACGTTACCAAAAGGAATAATGGTATTTAATGCCAGCATCTTCCCTTGTTTTGCTGTTGATGCCGCATTTCCCTTTCTAAAAGCATTAGCTGCATCTTTCTCGCTGGTTACAAATTGAATGCTTCCTGAGGTTTTTGGAGTTGCCACATAGAAGTAACCCCAGTCAATACGCATGTCATCACTTGCTTTTTGTAAAACAGGTTGTTCTAAAGTTCCTGTTTTTAACACAGATAGATTAGCGGTCGCATATTTTGTTGCGCTAACTTCCTGTGAGGGTCTATATACGGCAATATTCGATGAGGCACTTAGGTATGCTTTTACCTGGTGGGTTTTGCTGTCGTTAGCCTTAACCTGATAGGTAATATAGGACACAGGTCTTGCAAACAGTCCCAAATCATTCATTAAAAGCGGAGAAGTAAAAGTTAATTTCAAATCAACTTTACCACAGGTAAAATTATAAATGGTTTGCGTGGCTTTCACATCAACACTCTTTTGTTTAGCCAACTGAACTTTTTGCGCATCATCTTTCTCTTTATTCACCAAACCGAAGTCAAGATAACGTCCACCTGCAGTATTCAAAAGGTGGATAGCAATCACGTTCTGGCCTGCTTTTAATGCATTTTTACCACTATTGCTGAGTGCTATATATTGGAAGCTATTGGTCCATCCTTCCTTATCATATACTTTTTTACCATTCAGGAAAACCTCAATATTATCATCGTGATTAATTTTCAGGAAAAGTTCGTTTATCGAAGCGGGATTTGCTAAAGTAAAATTCCTCCTTACCCAAATATCATGAGATTTCCATAACGTCTTAACATTCTTTACATCATCACCTATAGGAGCAGAACCGGTTTTCCAGCCGGTTGCAGAATAGCTAAATGCATTCCACTCCCCCTCGGGATTATTTTCTGTGTATTTTACCTCATAACCTTTCTCGTCAGAAGTTTCTAATACCGTTTTATAGCTTGGCGTTTCTTTGCCTAAGAATCTGTAAATACTACCATCAACATTTATTAATCCCAATAAGGATTGGTCTGCACCAGTCCAGTGCGCTGTAGAAGAAGCGGTGAGTTCATCTGTATTGGACCAGATACTAAAATAAGTGTTGTGTGTAATCAATGGATAGGAAGGCGCCTTTCGCTCCTGAGCATGGAGTAAACCGCTCAAAAAGACGCAGCCGATTATCCCTAATAATTTAAAAATTTTAATTCTATTCATAATTGTGTGTGTGTTTTCGGTTAGAAAATAGAAGCAGTTAAACGTTTTACTAATGTATAAAAATTTATCTGCTATCCATTGTAATTTCTGCTTGACATGCAAAAATACATGAGGTTTTATGCCCCATGTATTTCCAAACTTGCATGTAAAACCAGAGCGTTAACTAGGGTTGTTTTTTATTAATGGTCCATTCCGATAGCTGAAATACCCTTGCAGATCTGGTCTGTTTAATGTAAAGACGGTAGAACTTATAGGCAACATAGTTGTCAAAATGAAATAGTTTCGTTTGATTTCTGCTTGTTCCAGTATTTGTATTTTCCCAAGGGCAAGAAGTTACTGTATGTAAATCCCGATATTGAATACCATCCGTTGAACCCTGCAAAATCCAGTATTTAGGATCACGGTCTGCTGCATCATTACCTGAGGTTAATGTATAGGCTCCCACAACCTGCGGAGTTCTTAACTCAAATGTACATCGCTGAGTGCCATCGAATCCTGCTTGTAAAAATTTAGTTTTCGTATCACCATCCACTAGCTTCTTGGATCCCTCACCACTATCCGGACCAGCCCCGGCCTCTAAATTTACTGAAAATATGCCTCCAATGGTCTGAATATAATTTTCTCCACAAATAGAATAGTTTATTGTTGGGTCAACCACTGTAATATCGATTTCTTTAACAGCGGTATACCCTTGTCCGTTTCGGGCAGTTAAAACTACGTGATACTTCCCTGGAAACCGGTAAACATGCTTGGGTGAAACTTCAACTGATGTGCTGTCATCACCAAATTGCCATAGAAGCGATTTATAATTTTGCGGTGTTGCATTAAATTTAACTTCCAGGAACTTGGTGGGGTCTGGCAGGGCATAATCAAAAGCCACAACTGGCTTTGGTTCTTCAATCTCCTGAATAATTTCCACTGCCTCATCTTTTTTACATTTAACGGTTAACAACACAATGAGCAGCAATAGCGAAAATACGCTGAACAATTTTTTTATATTATTTTTCATATCTGTCAATTTTTAAGGCGTAGGAAATAGTTGACTTTTTGGTATAACACGTTTGCTTAAAACATTGGGCACTTCAATTTCCAGGTAAGCTTGCTGACCACCGACATTTTCTCTGTGGTGAGCTTCTATCCTATATCTTTTGCCCCGTTCAAGAAATATGGTCCCTTTTCTGGTATCCTTATCCCATTGGGTAGTATAGTCGTTGACCAAAGCAACACCATTCACGTATAATCTCGAACCATCATCCCAGCGTGTTTGGTAAAAGGTATAGGTTCCACGAACCGGAGCCAGGAATTCGCCTGTCCATCTGCTTGCAAAGTTGTCGCGACTTAAAGAAACGTTTGCACTGTTCTTAACGCCATCAGGCCATCCATCGCCACTAAAGTTGATACTCTCATCGATTCTGGTTACGAAAGGCGCTCTTCCATCATCTGGATCTAACTGATAATTGGTATAGTACTTTGCAATTAAACCGGTACCGTTACCGGTGATATAAGAGTTGTTATCCAGATTCACACTGGGATCAACTACCACAATTATTTTGCTCTTAGTTGGGTGTATAACATGATTCGTAGATTGCTTGATACTTAGCGCAAAGGCAAACCTTTTGTTCGCACTAATATTGGCATCGAAAACTGGCCATGGTATAGATAAACGTACCGTTGCACTTGATGCTCCGGTTGCAAAACGCACTAAAGTGTCCAACGCAAAGTCACTTGCTGCAAGGTGAATCGAATTTGACGGAATGGTGCCTGCTCGAGCTAATGTAGCAATGGTGTCGACGTTGTCTTTAATACTGATATTAAAGGCACCGGTTGGTGTATTTTCTAAACTTACCACCAGCGGAATAGTTACCCCTGCAGGACCGATAATATAATTTGACCCCTGTACAACATTGAAAACCCCACCACCGTTTAAAGTGAGGTAATGAATATCTGTTGCCTTAAGTAAATCAGCGGTATTAATAACAACCAATATCGTCGATTTTCCGGAAGCTATTTTATTTCCTTTTCCGGGCGCTGAAAGCTTTAAAGCAAATACAACTTTTTTACCAAAATATTTTTCAAGAGCGGCTCGTCTAACCGTAGCAATTCCTTCACCATTATCAGCTCCGTAAGCTACATTGATAACGTTCGGGTATTCAACTGACCCTGTAGGCATCAACACTGCATTGGTCAGGGTTCCGTTGTTGATTAACTGGGTTACCGTATCATTATTTAAAGTTAACCCCACCTGAAAGGCTTCTTCAGCGACACCAGATAATGATATTTTAAATGGAACCTTTACGAACTGGTTATCAATGCTCACATTACCTACAGAGATTCCTTCACCTGTAATACTTCTTGTAGCTGCATCAGGCTGTTTTAAATCCTCTATTTGAGATTCTTTACAGGAGTAGAATATCACCATGGTGGTGAATACTACAAAAACGGAGTATATAATTTTTTTCATTGCTGATATATTAATTATCAAATATTACTTACTGATCCAACCAAACTCTACCATCAAGTCCCCAGGTTTGCCTGTTGGCGATTTTTAGCCAATTGAGTATCTGGGAAGGAATGTCTGACGTTTGCGGAACCAATACGGCCAGTGTGCTTGCATCTGGAGGACAGATTAAATCGTTGAAATTTTCCCAGGTAAACGCACCTATAAGAGTAAAATCATGAGCCTGTGAGGAAAGATCTGCCATTTTATTGCCGTTACCGTCAGTTGCCGGCCAGTAACCCACTAAATAGTTATAGGATGGGTGACTCTGGTCAATCGATGTTTCGCAAGCATAGTTACCAATTACTCCATCAGGAACACTGAGTTTAAAAAATCTGATATCAGTTACATAAAAATCTGGAACACCATGACCTGATCCATTTAAAAATCCGAGTTTTAGCGGGTTTGAGTTAGCCAAAGATCCTGAAGCAGTAATTTCAACCTCATTATTATAAACACCATTGGTGTAAGTTCGTATAAAACGTTGATTTCCCCTTTGCTCCAGTTTTACCGAAAGATTTTCCCATCTGCCTTTTCTAATATCACCGCCACGGCATTGCTTGTAATCGCTGTCTTTAGTACCGCGCCACTCAAAATACCAATACCCTTCTTCAAGATATATTACCCAGCCTACACTAGGATGTCCACTTGACCATTCATTTCTTTTGCCTAAAACACTGGGCCACCTGAATATATCCTGGTTCTTTTTAACTTTAAGTTCTATAGTCATTTTGGTGGTATCATCAATATTGTAAACCGCAGCATCTTCCCCTGAAATTTCAGCCCTTGGTTCTTCTCCAACAAACTTGATGGATTTCCCCAGGTAGCGGTTTCCAGTAAAGGGTTTAACGATAATCCTTTTTTGATAGGTAGGGCTATAATAAATGATAAATGCATTATTAGCAGGCTTGCTGAAAATGGTTTGGTCATCTGAATTAGCAGGCAATGCGTACGCTCCACCATCGCTTGAAGCGATAACAACTAGCCAGTCTTCGTTAATATAATTAGCGCGTTTTTTCAGCGCTGCTAATATCTCTCCTACGGTCGAATCAAATTTCTCAATCGCAGTTTTATAGGCTGGAAAGGAGTTATCATAGCCAACAGAAGCTCCTGCTTTTTCAACGTCAGTAAAATGACCTAAAATAACGGAAGCGGTGTCTGTATTGAGTTGGTTAATCACAGCAGCTTTAACAGCGTCGTCATTAGTTAATAAACTGTTAATAGTTGCATCAGCAGTAAGCTTTTGGAACACCGACGAAGATGTGTATGAGGCTATCTTAATACTTGATCTGTTGTCCTTTATCCGTTTAAAAACTGCCGGATAGTTCTGTAGATTATTGTTTGTTAGATCATTGTTAGTCACCATGTGCTTGGCTTTCTTCACACCAGAAAGCATACTGGCCCAATTGGAGGCATCTAACGTTACCTCTGGTTCATTAAGGCCAACCCAGCTATAGATAGCATTTGGGAGTAGGGCTGTAATGTTCGGAATGTTTGCAGTTGACACAGACTGGCCTCTTGCTCCATCAACAACTAAGTACAAAACCTTCCGATTTCCATACCTGACATTTGTGGTATCTGTCCCATCTTTCTCGGTAAGAGTTCTATCGAAATCTTTATTACAGGAAAATATTGCAATGGTCATCATTGTGGCCATAAGGCCGAACAATAATTTATATTTTTTCATCTTGCTCATCTTTTATATTTGATTAGGCTTCTGTCCCAGTTATTCAATAGTCATTCTGATAATATTATTATAGGGCTGGTTATCAAAGCGATTAAAACCACCAATCAGCAATAATGCTTTCTTACCATCGGCTGATTTAGTTTCAATCACATCAGATAATCCGCCATTGAAAGGGCCGGTAGTATTATAACCAGGAGCAAGCGCTCCTGCAGCGGTGAGAATCATAAATCCATTTCTGGTGATGTTATCATACTTTCTGAAATCGCCCCCCACAACAATTAAACCTGTAGAAAGCTGCCGGGCAAAGTATGGATATCCCCCTTCATAGGCTTTTGCACTGAACGATTCATCTAATGATCCGTCCTCGTTCAATAATGCAATACCATTTGCTGGTTTACCGTTATATTGAGTGAAAGTCCCGGTAATTAAATATTTCCTGGTGGTAGCATTATAAGTTAAAGACCCAATACCGTTGTTGGCACCAGTGCCTGGATTAAACGATGGATCTTTAGCTCCTGCAGCTGTTAAGCGCAATATTCTTACAGCAGGCTGATCATCAAAAGTGCTGAAATTACCCCATACCATTAGCTTTTCAAAGTTTGTAGCATCAGTGTGCATATAAGTATCAATAGGTCCGTTTGCACTAACACCTCCTTTGTTGGTCGCTGTGTTGAAACGGAAAGTTTTATCCAGCGATCCATCTAAGTTAAAACGTAGGATTTGCCTGATATCCGTACTATCCATAATCACGGTGTCTCTGGTATTATCATAATTCGCTCTACGGTAATCTCTTTTTACATAGTATCTGAAACTTCCGGTAGCCAAAATTTTGCCTTGATGAGGATAAACACGATTGATGAATGCATTTGTTCCACCGTTGAACTTTGGAAACCATTTATGCGTTGTGGTATCGGTTAATGTGGGTCTGCGTTGTGTGCGGATGTAAACTGTGTCAATAGCTCCATTAGGAAACAAACTGGTGATGTTACTGATGTTTTCTGTGCGCTGGTTATAGCCGCTGAAACCTCCGGCAATGATGAAGCGTCCGCCAATTTCCATCACTCTGGAAAGCGAACCATTGGCTCCGCGTCCGGTTCTGAAGGTTCGGTCATACTCGCCATCCAAAGAAACCCTTGCAATTCTATTTATCGGAGTTACAATTCCCTTATTGTCATAATTGGTAAAAGAGCCTACAACAATTGCCCGGCCATCATTCATTTCATAGAACTGACTTACATATCCGTTTGCTCCCAGGCTCGCCTTCCAGGTGATGTCATTTTTCACCAGACCTGTTACCGTAAATTGCGGCCCTACAACCAATTGATCGCCAATGGCAATGGAAACATTTCCTGTACTGCCGGCTGCGGGCACTTTTACAGTGATTTCTGTAGCTGTTACACTCACAACTTCCGCCTTTTCACCATTAAACATAAAGGTCAGCTGATCTTTAAAAGGCATCAGTCCAGTTGCTTTAATGGTAACAGTAGTTCCCACTATTCCTTCTGCCGGAACAGGTGGCGCTGTCTGACTGATCAAAACTCCGAGCGGCTGTTTGCCTACAACATAAGGCTCTTCTCCAAGTTCTTCTTCCTTTTTACAGCCTTGAATGATCAAGCCAATCAGGAAAAATATCGTAAGAATGTATTTAATTTTTTTCATGTTCAAATTCCTTTAATATTAAACCTTATTATTTGGATGTACTTTGAGTTAAACCAGTAGTGTACACATCATTGAAAAACTCATACAAACTGAAGCCTAAATAAGCTCCGGAATAAGCTAGCGAATGTACAACACCGTTGGTAGGCTTGATATCCGATGATGCAATGTTCACAGAAATCCAGTTGTCGTTGGGTTTCGAGATATCGGGGATATAGGAAAATACCAGGTTTCGGTAACCGATATATCTGATTCCATTCGCATCACCAAAGGAAACTCCAATATTTGACACAGTATTATTGTAATCATAGTATAAAGCTCCGGGATAAATCGATCTCAGCCCCAGGTCAATCTGGGTATAATCTTTCAAACGATTTACTCCTTTAAACATATAACGCTGAAGGTATTTTTTCCAGATTAGCGGTGAGATCTGATCAAGGGTTTTCACCGTATCTTTGCCTGAATAAAACAGTAAATTGTTAAGGCCGTTTGTTCGAACAGTCCCAATCGTCCTTTTAATTACATCATCATCAAAGGCAAAAAAGGTAAAGTCTTCACTACTGAACTGTTTCTCCATCCCTGCAAGTTTTACAATTTGGGCCACGGTATCAAATGGCACTTTTTTAGCCTGCAGGTATTGCAGCATATTCCCCTGATAATCTGGATTTGCTTTGCCACCATCTATATAATACTCATCACGTTTGCAGGCGCTCAAGACCAGTAAAAATGCTGCACATATCATTATTAGCTTTTTCATATCTTAATCTTTTCTAATCAATTAATTACCACCATTTACCCAATAGTCATTTAAAACTACGTAAGGGTTATTATTTCTGGCATTCGAATTTAATGGCCATGTCCATGCCCCGCGATTGAATTTATCAGCCGTTAAAACATTATAAGACCATTGGTTACTTAAAATCCTTTTTGTCCGAACCAAATCAAAATAATGGTGCCCTTCACCAATCAATTCTCTCGATCGTTCATAAAAAATGAAATCTTTAAGTGCTGAACCGCCGCCGCCTGAGTATTTTGAGGCCTGGGCACGATCCCTAATCATATTCACCATAGTGATCGCATCCGCATCCTGACCAAGTTCGGCAAGCGCCTCTGCGGCAAGCAGAATTTCGCCACCGTAACGGAAAACCATAAAAGTATTATCTGGATTGGCATTCTCTTCTCCTGTAGCAAATGCATTCTGCGCGTATTTTAACAACATAAACTTTCCGTTATCAGCAAAAATATCCTCGTTAAACCATGCGGTTATCCTTCTGTCGCTTCCATCTTGAAAAAGCTTTTGCATGTACTCTCCACGATAATAAGCAAAGCTCACGCGGTGGGTATATTCCGGCCGCTTATAGGGATAGTGAATAAACATATCAGCAATTGGTGATACACTTGAATTGGCATCTCCATAGTTGATACTTCTGTAAAACTCGAATAAACTTTCATCTGACCTTCCTTTAATTACTGTTGCCCATTCGGAGATCGGCAATAGCCTGAACGCCTTACTTGCAATTAGCTCTTTTCCTAAATCAGCAGTTTCCTGGTAATATTTATTGGCATTTCCCGGATCAAAACCTGCATTCCACATATTCATCTCCATGATTAAAGCAACTATGCTTCCACGGTTTGCCCTCACTCCTTTAATGGATGGGTCAGTATAAGTCCATGCAATATTGTTTTTATGGGTTTTTAAATCGGCAATACATTTATTTAATACTGATACAAAATTCTCCCGTGGAAGGGGTGTAGCATGAAAAGCATCAGTGTAATAGACCACATTACCATAAAGGCGCACCATAATAAAATAGCTCAGTGAGCGGATGAATGCTGCTTCAGCCTTAAATGCATTTTTTTCTGTTTCCGTTACACCCGAAACGCCTTCATCCAACTTGGCGATTAATATGTTTGCACCCTGAATAGCTTGATAATAAGCCCGCCAGTCAGTAATTGAATTGAAATTGTAATTAATGTCACTCGACCACGGAAAGGAATTATTAAGAACAGTTAACAAATCATTTCTACCCAAATATTCGACAAATGCACGTGCTGGTGCATGGTCCGATTGACTTTCATATTGTACCTCGCCAGACCTGTATTCGCCTGTGGCGCCAATAAAATGTGTTTCGTTGTATTTCCCAAAAACAATTCTCGATAAATCGTAAATGTTTGCAACCACATCTTCCTTAGATTGGAAAAAGTTGTTTCCTGATAATTTATCCAAAGGCTGGATATCAAGAAACTTTTTACACGATGGCAAACAGAATGATGCCACTAAGAGTAATGTATATATAATAACTTTTTTCATAACAATAGTAGATTAGTTGCCTGTATTAAGTTCTAAGTTTAAACCAATATTATAAGTACGTGGAACCGGATACCCCGTGGAAATATCTCTTCCCAGGGTGGTTACGTTTTCCGGATTTGGTCCGCTATATTTAGAGAACGTTATCAGGTTATTTGTAGAGGCATAAATTCTCAATTGATTTAGCCCGAACCGCCTGATCAGTTTCTTATCGAACATGTATGAAAGAGTGACGTTATTGATCTTCAGGTAACTGCCACTTTCTTGCCACAGGGTTTGATCAGCTCTTAAAGGCTGAATCTGATTGTAACGTTTATAATCGTATGGATATGGATATTTTGCCATGTCACCCGGAGCTTTCCAGATATTAAGATCATTTAATGGCACCACTGATGTTTGAGAGAATGGGTCGCGCATAATTGCTATCCTATCTGCGAGAGCATTGTTCAAAATTGTACGGTCTGCAGTATAAACAGCATAGATATTTAACCCCCAGTTCTTATATCTGATATTGGTAGAGATACCTCCTGTAATCAATGGCTGTGAATTGCCGGTGATTTCATAGTCCCTGTCATCTAGAATATAATCGCCGTTAACATCTTTCAGTATTGGATCCCCACCAAGAAAAAACTGTCCGTTCGATTGATATCTCTTTCCGGTAACCGGATCTACAGGCACATCTCCATCAGTTTTATATACCCCCTGATTAATGCGTAAATAGTTTGACAAAGTATTTCTTCCAACGCGGTAAACTACATGTTGTAAATACCCGGAGTCGTCAAAACGAATATCCTGCCCATTATATTCTGAAGGGAGACGAAGCAATACATCCCGGTTAATTGCTCCATTCAAAGAAATTGAGATATCAAGATCTTTTTTTACTACAGGCCTGAAAGTGATCATCACCTCAGTACCATAATTGGCAATAGCAGCGTCATTGCTAGCTAAAATATTAAAGCCTGTAATATTGGATAAGCGGCTTTCATAGAGTAGGTTGTCAACCTTTTTATAATAGGTATCGAAGTTGATTGCTACACGCTCATTGAATAAACCTAAGTCAAAGCCCAGGTTATACTGACTGGTAGTAGTAGGTTTAAGAGATGGATTAGGAATGATGTTATAGTTGATTCCAATCGTAGGGTTATTGTTGAAGTTGCCGTTTAGATTGTAAATCCCGTAGATGCTTTCCAGGTTACCGCTTGGAACAATATTTTGTCCCCAGGTTAATCTTAAACTACCATAAGATAGCCATTTTTTATCTGCTAACCAGTTCTCTTTATTGAAGTTCCATCTCAAACCCACTGAAGGATTTTTAGAATACGGATTATCTAAACCAGTTGACGAGGTACCATCCAGACGATAAGAAAGTTCAGCTACGTATTTTTTGTCATAGTCGTATGAAACGGAACCAGCAAAAGATGCAATAGTAGCATTCCTATAATTCTCTAATACACCTCCCCCTCTGGAGTAATAAGCATCATAACCTACAGGTCCCTGGTATTGGTCGTTAGGCGTTCTTTGCTGTAAAGTAATACCAGCTTGTTTTCCTTGTTTATAAATTTCGTTAAATGTGTTTATAAACAGGTTGTGCTTATCACCGAAGGTTTTAGCATATGTAATACCATTACGGTTATACAACTGGTAGTTTCTACCCACATAATCATAAAGTTTAGAAAACTGGCCATTTGCGGCGGCAGGGGTAAATGTCGATTCTGTATCAGATGTATAATCGTAACTTAATGTTGACGAGGCAGCCAGACCAGGAATGAATTCATAGCGTGCTTCCACATTTGTTCTTAAGTTTCGGGAATTGTTATCATTTAACGTTTGCAATGCAGATAGTACACCTCCTGATGCCTGATAAAATGATGGCGGGGGAAGTAAACTGGATGCCTGGCCATTTTGAGCAACACCTGATTGCAATAATCCTACTCCATTACCTTTATTCTGCTTACCTACTGATCCATTAATGAAACCGAAGAACCTGAACTTGTCGTTGGGTTTGAACTCCATGTTCATGTTAAGGTTGTAACGATCATAACCTGTATTTTTGATTACTCCTTTTTCTGTGTAATAGCCCACGTTCGCCTTGTAGTTAAACTTCGGATCACCACCGTCCAACGCCAGGTTATGACTTTGATTGTAGGTGCTTTGATAGAATACACTTTGCCAATCAGTGGAATTATTCCAGTAAGCATTTAAGCTGTCCGACAAGAATGGAGTGTTGGAAATTCTTCGTATATCATCCACATTTGATGCATTGAGAATGATCTGCTGAATCTTCAATTGTCGCTCGGAGTTACCACCCAAAGTTTCACGAAGTTTTGGCGGGGCATTCACGAAAGCATTGGTTACATATCTTATTCTCGGAACTTTAGAGTTACCTCTCTTGGTGGTAATGATAATAACACCGTAAGCCCCTCTTGACCCGTACATTGCGGTGGCCTGTGCATCTTTTAGAATCTGGATATTCTCAATATCTTCCTGAGGTATGAGCGAGAGTGGGCTCACACCAGGTCCCTGAGTTTGAAAACCGAATTCAGCAGCCTTGTCTGCATCAAGTGGCACGCCATCAATGATGTATAATGGTGAGGTAGGCTGCAAGAAAGATTCATTACCACTGCCTGAAATTGTCAGGCTGGACAAACCACGAACCTGTACAGATCCCCTGAATCCCGGAGCACCAGTGTTATTTTGTATGTTCAATCCTGGCACTTTACCCTGAAGCAGTTGCTCGACGTTTGATACCGGAATATCCTGAACTTCTTTAGCTTGGATTAACACTGAGGAACCGGTCGTTGTCTGTTTCGACCGATTTTGGTATGCCACAATGATTACATCATCAAGTGCAGTACGATCTTCACTGATAGTAACTGTCACATTATTCGAGCCGGTAACTTTATATTTTTGGGTATTGAAACCCAAAAATTTAAATAATAGCGTTGACCCTATTGGTACATTGACAGTAAACTGTCCGCTACCACTTGTTTGTGTCAAACCCTTATTGGTCTCCTCAAGAATTACAGAAACCCCAGGAACTCCTTGTTTGGTTTCCTTATCCACAACCTTACCATTGAGAATCATGGTCTTTTGCTGTGAATAAGCATGAGTACCACAGATTATACATACAATAAGTATGATATAAAAAAGTATATTTCTTTTCATAATAAATAGCGTTAAACGTTACCCTATTCGCTAGCGAATTTTGGATTCTCTGTTTTAAAGTGAAAAACAATTTCCCAGTCTCCTGCCTTGTAGATGGCGAAATCGATACCAAAGTTGGCCACGGTACGACCTCCACCGAAAGCACCCCTTGAATAGCTTAGATTTACCCTTGCTCTGGAGCCACCTGTAGCATAAGAGGTTGGAATTTCAACCAGGGGAATCGGATAGGCTACGTCATACTGAACATACTTATCAGTTTTCTGGAAATTAAATCCATGAATCATTTTATCCCATACAGTCTCATTGAAGAAAGCCGGATTGATCTCAACCAGATCTTTATTTAACACCTTAATTCTAAGCGAATGTCCGTTACCGCCGGAAAACGGACGGATATATACAACCACATCTTTTTTATCGTCGTTACTAACCAGTGCCTGGTTTGACGTTTCGCCAATTACATTGGTTAAAAATGGACGTATATAATCCCTGAGCGTTTTATCTAAAGGAAATTTTGGGTCTGGCGCAGGCAATCCGCTATATAAATTAATATCATTTGAGGGTTCATACGGACGCTCCCGCCATGGTCTGATCTGAAAGTCACGAATCAGTCTTTCCCCGCCCGAATTTTTCACCTTAACATCAAAGAAACGCGTATCCTGCGCAAAATTTGTACTGTCGGTTGGTCGCGGGGAAACCAGTTGATTGGTTGACGACCCCCAAAGAATAAATTCTCCTGAAGGGCGCATCTCAAAAAGCTGATGAGATTCAATTTTTCTTTTGGCTTCGATTTCAGCCAAGGATTTTTCTAAACCTGTATAGGGAGCAGTCCATACATATGTGGGCACCTTCTGAAAGATATCAGTCACTACTCTTCCATCTCCCCAGCGTGGATTTACAATTTCAAAGGTGATTGGCTGAGTAGAGTTATCTCCGTTAAAGCCACCGATTAGATTATTTCTGCCAATAATCGGCTCAAGGATCTTATTGCTAAAGTTTACATTATTACTCAGATAATCTTTCTCATCTGGAAAGTTGTAAAGCTTCTTACAGCCACTTAAGGCAACAAAAATAAACAGTATCAATAGAAGATCTTTTTTAGCAATTAACTTCATAAGTTTTTCTGATTTATTGTTTTCGTAATCCATCTTCTATTTCGTTTTGTTAATGGTCCATTCTGCCAATTGGAATACGCTGCCATTTCTTAACTCGGTAATGTTTATACGGTAGTATAAGTATGGCGTAGTGTTAGTACATCTAAATACCTTTTGTTGATAGCGTTCCTCAAAAAAGAAATTGCTTACCCGATGCAATTCAGTCCAGTTAACGCCGTCATTTGAAGCTTCATAAGTCCATGCTTTGGGATCACGTTCATTTGCATCATTCGCTGAAATCAAAGTATATACAGATGATACATCAGCTGTTTTAAGCTTATAGGTCATCGTTAAAAAACCTTGCAAATCACAAAGAAACTTGGTATGATCGTCGCCGTCAATCACTTTCCTTGAGCTTTCTCCAGCGGTAATCCCTCCGCCGTTTTCACGGTTTGTAGTCAATGTACCACCGATGGTAACCATTAAGTTTGGTGGTGGCGGAACAAATGTTAACCGGGTTACAAACCCATCGAAACCAAACGTATGATCAGGACTAATGACATGCACAATCCCATTTTTGGTTTTGATGTTATTGGATGCTGTAGTACTGGTTGCCCAGTTTCTGATGAACTGACTTCTTTTAGTGTTACTAAATTCAATTACTTCTGGTCCGGCGCCAACCAGTCCGCTTGCTGATGCCCTGATGGATTTAGCATGCATCGGATAGCCAACTTTAACACTGGTTAGGTTTAATCCATCCTGAAGTTTAAGTGAATCTGTAGGTTTTTTTCCTCTGATGATGTAGTAAGAAACCATAGTATCAAGTTGTACCCCATCGATATTCGAGAGAAACAACGGATCTTTATCTGATTGTTTCCTGAGGGTGTTGAGGTTTCTAAAAGCCAGTTGAAAACTTGGATTGGTTACCGCGAATAAAGTAACGTTACTATCAGTTAAGGTTTTCTGCAAACCCATCCGATCAATTGCAACAAGTAGAGAATCATAAACACCAGGCTTGCTTTTCAGGTATTCATAAGTGTTTCCGGTAAATGGTGCTGTAGATTCTTCTGCATCGTAAAAGCCGCCATTCTTTTTACAAGCTGAATAAATTAAGGTGAGCATCAACAACATTGCAGCTGCTCCCACATATTTCATAAAATTCTTCATATATGTATTGTTTAGCGCCAGTAAGGATTCTGAGTTAACAAATTATTTTGAGATATCAGCTTGCGGGAAATTGGCCAATATATACCTCCGGAATTAATGAGCGCCATAAATCTGGAATCATTTTGTCTGATCTTGTTTAATCTGATCAGGTCATACCACCTTTGCCCCTCGCCTAATAATTCCCGATGTCTTTCTTCAAAGATCACTTTAATCAAATCGTCGGTTGTGCTATAAGGTGAGTCGGTACCACTGGTAATTCTACGTGTCACAACATTATTCAACTCAGCCAGGGCACCAATCTGATCGCCCAATACTGATAAAGCTTCGGCGCGCAGTAGAACGATGTCTTCTAACCTTGTGAAAATAAGGGCACTTGTAAAGTATCGGAAATTCGGATCTGTGCCACCACCCTGAATCACTTTAATCTTACTGAAGATTGGATACTTGCCATTCAGATTGGTAAAATATCTATCAAATTTGGATTGACCTAGTGTATCAATGGCAAACCTTTCATCCTTTGCGAGATTAAAATATTTTAAGATAGAATCTTTTGGCAAATAAATGTCCGGCACTGTTTTAGTAAGGATTGGCTCTGCTAACGTTAGCTCCTCGATGTGCCCGGTTGCCGAACCATCAACGTGACCATAATCGGAATTGAATCCAAACATCTGACGGGTATTTTTATTGTAGAAAAACCCATTAGAGTTGCTCAGATCGGTTACAGAGGTATATCCGCCTTGCGACCTACCGTAGTTATCTTCAACAAATTTGGCATATTTTGATACGTTCGAATAGTCAGCTTTCCAGGCAGCAACATGCGCCAAAACAGCATATGCCGTGACCTTTGTCGCCAGGGCACCTCCCCAACGGTTGCTGTCTTCATTGTAGTAATTACTAGGTTGCTGAACATCTCCGCCACTGTAGATAAAAGGTAAATCTGCAGCAGCCCTAAGGATTTCAGACTCTACCCAGGCCAGAATTTTTGCCTGGCTTTCTCTTGGCTTATTTTCGAATCCAGTTTCTCCGGAAGAAATTACAAACGGCACATCACCCCAGATACGAACCATATAGAAATAGGCAAATGCCCTTAAAAATCTTGCCTGAGCAAGATCAACCGTCATGTTATTATCTGAATAACGCTTATCATTAGCCCTTACATGAGCTACATTTTCCATCAGAACATTTGCTCCGTTTACAATAGCGTAAAACCTGGTCCAATCTGATAGCGATTCAACTACGGGATAAGAGGCATTTAAATTGTTACTGATAACCGCTTTTAGGTCCTGCCTTTTAGGACTTGCAAATTCACCAGGCCTAACATCTCCATAAATCCAATGTCCATTATTATCTGATAATGCTGAACGGGTAAGTGCATACACTCCCATAATTCCAGCACGTGCATCTTCAACGGTATTCCACATGTTTTTTTCTCCCACTGTACGGCTTGAATCAACGTCCAGTGCCTTATTACATCCTGAGACTATAAAAACCGAAAGGAGAATGGTGTATAGTATATTTTTCATCATTGATGTATTAGTATTACTTCTTTCCATATTATAATTCCATTTTAAGACCTAATGTATATGTTCTCGGTATTGGCTGGCCATAACCGGTGTCCATCCCGTCGTAGCTTACCAGTTCAGGATCCTGACCTGTATAAGGGGTTACTGTGAACACATTGTTTACTGAACCGTACACAAAAATTTTCTTGATCTTAATGTTTTTTCTTTTAAGAACCTGACCTAAATCATAACCTAGTGAAACAGACCTTAACTTTAGAAAGGAGGCATTTTCGAGAAATAGATCCTGATCAACGCGATAAGGAATTACAGTACTCCAGGGGTTGTACAAAGGATACTTGCTATAATCCCCGCGCTTTTCCCAAAAAGTAATTTCTTTTACCGAGCTTAAATCGGTATTCCCTTCGCGGTTCACAAAATCGAAGCGGTTTGCCATCTCCTGGTTGATGATTTTTCTTCCCAGATTAAAATACAGGTTTGTTCCGAGCGTCCAGTTGGCATAATTAAAGGAGTTATCAAATCCTCCTGATAACAATGGCATGATGTGACCTTTTAGAACTTTGTCCTTCTCATCTATAATATTATCACCGTTTTGATCCTTCCATCTTGGATCTCCGGCTTTTAACGCCTGGCCATTGTATTTCAATGGTTGGCCATTTACTACAGCTACTTGACTGTTAGCAGTGTAAATACCTTCGTTTTCAAGCAACCAGTATTGATCTACAGGCTGACCGACTTTTAGAAAGCGATTACCGATTACAATTTCATTTAAACCCCTGGGTAGCGCATTAAGCTTATTGGTATTATGGTTTACATTTAAAGCAGAATTCCATTTGAACCTAGCATTTGAGATAACCAACGCACTGATCGTTAAGTCCAAACCAGTATTAGTCATATCGAGTCCACTTTCTATAGATTGTTTGTATCCATACTCTGCATATGACGGAATACTAATAAGTTGATTTTTCTCAGCTTTGGTATAAAAATCTAAAGATGCATGCAATCTATTCTTGAGCATCGAAACATCTAAACCAATATTCAATTGATCAGAATAAGACCATGGAACATTATATCCAACCCATCCGAATGAGTATGGTCTGGTTAATACTCCAATAGCATTATACCCTGGTACTGTCAGGTTGCCTGTATAACCTACGGTTGCGGTATATTGCGGACCTTGTGCATAATTATCGTAAGTAAATGTTCGGCCCATACGACCAACACTTGCTCTAAGAACAGCGTCGTCAATAGATTTGAAGTCTTTAAGTAATTCATTTTTTATGTTCCAGGCTGCTGACAATACCGGTGAATAGAACCACCGCGTTGTGGGCTGTGCATTGGAAGAACCATCCAGGCGCAACGTACCTGAAAGGAAATACTTATCACTATATGAATAGTTGACTTTACCGTAGAAAGAAACCAGATTATCCTGTGTTTTATCCAGAAAACGATACGTTAACTCCCTTGGAAAGGCAGTAGGAACAAGGTAATTTGGATTGTCATTCCCGTTGGGAAGTTTAGGATCTGAATCCAGTAAATTAATTTTGATGTAGTCGTTTGCACCTTTGTAAGCATAGGCATTACTGTATTTATAAAGATCCCACATGGTAGATTGACCCAACTCAAAATGAAAGTCATGAACGGTGTTGACATTCAAATCGTAAGTAGCCTTGTTATCAATCATCAACCTTTGGTTGAAACCATAATAGTTGGATGCATAGCTTGTTCCCTGCAATAACGTTCTGGCGTAGAATACATCACGGTAGCCTTCATTATAATCTACATTGAAAGTAGATGAAATCTTAAACTTACCCAGTGTAGCCAAAAGTCTGGCATAGCCTTGTATAGAATTGGTTTTGTTATCATCGAATCCTTTATCATATTGCGCCAGGTAATTACCATAATATTCTTTATTTGGGGCTAGTGGAGCACTTAAATCAGGAAAATAATTTAGCTGTGTAAAACGATCTCTCAGATTTCGGTTACGCGTTCTGTTCAGCCTGTTCCCGTTAATCATCGCAGAAAATAATAACCATTTTACCGGCCTCATATTAATGTTAAACATCGCACTATAGCGGTCTAAACCGGTACCATCCGCTACACCTTCACTTTTGGTGTTACCAAGTGAAAACCTGAAACTTGCACGATCGGAGCCACCGGTCAGCCCCAAATTGACACCATATATAAGTGCATTTTTATAGTACAAATCGGTCCAATCAGATTTTCCACTGTAGACATTATTAAGTGAGTCACTAAGGTAAACCGGATATTGCTCATCATCTGAGTAACGTCCGTTAGTGGTGTAAATGTCATAAAATCTTTGTCGAAACTCATTTTCATACTTGCCGTTAATGGTATTGACTGTAGGTTTTTGAACCAGACCGATATAGGAGTTAAAGCTTATGCTTCTGTTCATCCCGTCAGGCGTTTTAGACTTCAACAAGATTACACCATTCACTCCCCTGGGACCATAGATTGCAGTACTTGCTAAATCTTTCAAAACCTCTACTGAGGCAATATTGTTGATATCTATTCCTGTTAGCAGATTCGTCGCCGGACCGATGCGGTTGAAATCATATTGCTGTATATCAAATGCAAACGGATGTTCTCCAACAAGGGGAATACCATCCAGCACTACCAAAGGCTGAGATGAATACACATCCTTTTTAGAAAGTAATGGCATCGGAGCTCCCCTTAAAAACATATTTTGTATTGTTCCGGGCTCTCCCGTTGGCTCCTGAACATACAAACCTGCATAGTTCCCTTTTAGATTCTGCTGTAATGAAATAGCAGGAAAAAGTGATAAATCCCTGGTATCTTTTTGAACTGTTCCAGCCAACTTGCTGTAAAGCGTTCTCTGTTTGATCTTTTCCAGACTGTCTTTTCGCAGCGAATCTCTTTCAGATACAATTCTGACTTTTGTTGTATCCTGACGAATAAAAGGCCTGTTTTTCAGACTTGTGTAAAGCTTAACAATTGTTGCATTGCATGGTAAAACGTTTAACGTAAGCATTGCAAAAAAGCCACAGCACACCCATAAGTATCGCATAATAAATGGATCGTTAATTAATAAAAAAAATGATTTTTAATATTTACTTTTTCGGAAACAGCAAAATCTGACTTGTGTCAAAAGGAATAGTACTCAGGTTGTAGTAAGTGATTAGTCTCATAATTAGTTAATTTGGTTAAATCAAATATATATAATACTAAAACGTTTTATTGCCGAGCTAGCACTTTTAGTATAATTTCAATAAATTAATTTTATAAATATCAATTTGACAATTATAAAACCATTTGAATACTATTTAATAAATTTTTGATACATAATTTCAAGGTTTTCAAACGATTGAAATGCGTTTTAAAACATTTTTGAAGCTCGAATACAAAGAATTACGATATATCGTAACCTCAGTTCCGGCAATGCTGACGAAAATCATTAATGTTTGACAATGAAGCAATAACATATACCAGCTGTGATTTATAAAGTAATTTTATCGGATGAATCGTCAATTATGTTTACTCTGATAATATCAATAGCATCACCAATCAGGCGCCGGCTTTCTGAGCTCAAGGATTGGAGATGAACTTTTTTGTTCAAACTATTGTATTTTTCTGTTAGCCGGTGAAGTGCATCGATACCGGACATATCAAAGACTCTACTATTTTTGAAATCCACTATAACTATAGCACTATCGTTCTGCACATCGAAAAGTTCCATGAAACGACTGACAGAACCGAAAAACAAAGGCCCGGAAACTTCATAGATAGTCATTCTTCTTTGATCAACACTTTTATTAGCCCGGATCTGTTTTGCACTTTCCCAGGCAAATACCAGGGCAGAAATGACCACTCCAATCAAAACAGCCAGTGCAAGATTATGCAACCAGATTGTAATCAGGGCAACAGAAACCCCAATGAATATATCTTGCTTTGGCATTTTATTAATTACCTTAAAGCTCATCCATTCAAATGTTCCTATCGCAACCATCATCATTACGCCTATAAGTGCAGCCATGGGAACTCTGTCAATAACTGGCGCACCTACCAGGATAATAATTAGAATTGTTAAAGCGGCTACAACTGCAGACAATCTGGCTCTTGCCCCCGCCGATAGATTGACAAGTGTTTGAGCAATCATTGGGCAGCCGCCCATTCCAGTAAAAAAACCATTGGTTAAATTAGCCAATCCCTGGGCTATGCTTTCGCGGTTACCATTACCTTTACTATCAGTAATCTCATCAACCAAGTTCAGCGTTAGCAGACCCTCGGTCAATCCTACACCTGCCATAATGAGTGAATACGGAAATATGATTTTCAACATATCAAGTGTGAGCGGCACTTGAGGAATGTGAAAAGGAGGAAACCCACCACTGACAGACGAGATATCTCTAACCAACTTAGTTGGTATATTAAAAATCAAAACCAATACAAAAACCACGATGATAGCAACTAATGAAGAAGGAATAGCTTTGGTTATTTTAGGAAGAAGTACAACAACAGTAATTGTTAATGCCACCAGAGCAAGCATGATGTAAAGCGGCATTCCAGTAATCCAGGTCTCACTTCCATTAACAATGGACTTAAATTGGGTGAGCTGTGAGGTGAAGATAATCACGGCTAACCCGTTTACAAAACCAAACATGACAGGCTGCGGTACTAATCGGACAAATTTACCAAGCTTAAACAATCCTACAAGTATCTGTATCAAACCCGCTAGTGCAACCGCAGCAAAGACATATTCCAGCCCATTACTTTTCATCAATGCGATTAGTACAATCACTGTTGCACCCGCCCCACCCGAAACCAAACCCGGCCTGCCGCCAAGTACCGCAGTAATCAGTCCCATGATAAATGCCGCATATAAACCAGTTAGCGGTGGAAAACCTGCAAGAATGGCAAAAGACAGTGATTCAGGAATCATGGTCATTGCAACGGTGAGGCCTGCCAGCACTTCGGTTTTATAGTTTACTTTTTTTGATAAATCAAAGAGCTGTAGATAGGGCTTCATATTTTTTGTAGTTTACCTGCAAATATCATATTTTACTGTGATAAGTGCTTTAACAAATCAAATGGATAAAACTAAAAATACTCCACTCAGCTAAACGTGCCTAACAGGGAAATCAGATTAGTTTAACTCAGCGCAAACAAAAGCCTTACTCAAGAGCATGAGCAAGGCATTCTGTTAACAATTAAAAAAATTATATGAGGCGATAATTGAGGCATGATTTACTGATGCGCTTTAAGCCATTCCAGCCTCCGTTGATCGGGAAGGTGTTTAATCTTAAATTTTTCAAATGTGGCTTCAAAACCATTTCCATCAGGACTTGCAGCCATTAGTCCCACCATCACCGGGGAATTATCCTCCAAAGGAGCATTGCGGGTCATCACATAAGTTTTATCATCTAACGAATAAAAAATCTCAACTGCATCAAGTCGCCTTATCACTTTAACCCAAATGAAAGGAGGAACCTGATCTAAAGTAAGTACGCTCCAGTCGCTTTTGTCATGCGTCACTACAGTACTTACATTAAATTTTCCATCAACAAACTCAACACCAGTTTTTATGTAGTTTTTATGATCAGTACGAATCATTAACCCCATTTGATCAAAACGGGCTTTATAGGCACCAGTAAGTTTAACCTTCACCTCAAACTCCCCACCGTAATTTGAATACAAAAAGGGCGCGTCATCTACTGTAAATCCGTAATGTGAAATGCGCCAATAATCACTGTTAGGCGTAACCTGCATCACTAAGCTGTTATTTTTAATTTCCCATTTTGCGGGTTCATTAAACCACTGCATTTTCTCCAGTGTCTGTGCATTCAATGTATTCAGATTAAGCAACAGGATTAAGCAAAAAAATATTCTTTTCATTATATATTCCGATAGAAGTTTAATTAAGTTCGCAAAGTTATTTACCTGTTCTGTTTCATTCAATGGTTATAAATAACCATTACAATTATTGGCCACTATGCGAAACCTGCTCGACATAAAACTATTTTCTCAGCCATTTGCAAGCGATCATAATCAGGAGACACAGCTTGACAACGGAAAGCTGATTGCAGCAATGTATGCCAGAATGGAAAATAGCATTAGTGTTTTAAGTGACATGAAAGCGAGAAAAAGCTATATCTACTATGCTCCGGTTGCTGATGAACTGGGTTTGCTTAAACGTGAAACAGAAATCAATTCTATCTGGGAAGATGCGCTGCTCAATAAAATCCACCCCGATGATCTGTTAAAAAAATACCGACTCGAATTTCAATTTTTTCAAATGTTGAATATGATGCCGGTTGATGAAAGAGTAAACTTTGAGTTGATTACGCGCCTGAGGATTAAAAATAAAAATGAGCAGTATATCGCGTTAAAACACCGCCTCCTTTACATTGGAAATGCCAGTGATGGCAGCATATGGCTGGCACTTTGCCTTTATAATTTAATTCCTGACCATCCCGATTTTGTAATTCCACAGGGGATGATACTAAACACGAAAACAGGAGATATTATCGATCAACATGAAAATCGATTCAACACAATATTATCGGCAAGGGAAAAAGAAATCATGCAACTCATTAGTATAGGCAAAAGAAGCAAAGAGATTGCAAAAAAACTAGACTTAAGTATTAATACCATCAACCGTCACCGACAAAATATATTTGCTAAGCTTAATGTAACCAGTGTAATAGAAGCCTGCAGGATAGCTGCAAATACAGGAATAATCTAACGTTTGATCAAAGCCACCAGTTTCGTCAGACCTGAAAATATTGGAACAGCTACTAAACCGGCTACCAGCCCCACACCAAACTCTTTAATAATTGATGGAAAATCAGGAAGAAAATGATGAAAAAATTCAATGTTATGTACGAATATTCCTCCTCCCACTAAAATTAAAGCTATTGTACCTACCACTCCTAGTATTCTGATAATCACCGGCAGCGCTTTGATCAGAAAATTCCCTAAAAAAGACAAGAAACCTTTTTTACCGGAACGCTTAATTAATTTGTATCCGGCATCGTCCATACGCACAATAAGGGCAACAATACCATAAACACCAACGGTGGCCAATAGTGCTACTACAGAAACCGTTATTATTTGTAAAGTAAGGCTTCTGTCCAGCACGGTCCCTAAGGCAATAATTACGATTTCTATAGACAAGATAAAATCAGTAGTAACAGCAGATTTTACTTTGGTCTTCTCAGCATCTGCGCCCTCATCTATAACCTCTTCATTATGCTTTTTTCCGTGCTCTGACCGGTGAAATAAAAACTCAATAATTTTTTCCACCCCTTCATAGGCCAGGTAAAAGCCTCCCAAAACTAAGATAACTTTGATGGCAATTGGAAAAAATGCGTTGAGCAAAAGGGCGATAGGAACAATGATTAACTTGTTTAATAGTGAACCTTTTGTAATTGCCCAAAGTACAGGCAACTCCCTCGATGCTAAAAAACCTGTAGCTTTCTCCGCATTTACGGCCAAATCATCTCCTAATATACCTGCTGTTTTACGTGTAGCGATCTTACTCGCAACCGCAACATCATCCATTAAAGACGCAATATCATCTAATATTGCAAAAAAACCTGAAGCCATCCTTATCTATTTTGATGGTGCAAAATAGAAATTCGATTCCGGATTAACAGTCACATAGCATCTATTTTTTTCCAACAGGGGCTTTTGCAAATGGTTGCATATTATAAACGGCTCTTGAACCATGTCCAAAAGCCGCCTGCTTTAAAGTTAATTACTGTTAATGTTTTCCTTTCCTCTCATTTCCTTTACCTTGATTTCTGTCAGGACGGTTATCATTTTTGCCATTGTTGCCTTTCGAAACCTGATTTGGCCTCGGAACTGCTGATGGCCTGTTATTTTGGGGTGTATTTCGGTTACCACCGCCAGTGTATCTCGAATCTTTGCTATCGCGAATAATTGGCTGTTTAGTTTTGTAATTTTTAAACTTACCATATTGTGTAACATGCTTATTATGCGATAAATATGGTTTAGGGGAATTCATCACTACCTTATAACCGTTGTACAAATCATAGTTGGCATATCTTGGCGGCAAGCTGTTTCTCCATACCCATGCACCATTATCCTCGTATACATATTGTCGGCTTGGCACATAATAATAAGCGTCAATGTCTGGTAAATAGTAATAATCAACATGATCATAACCGGTTGGACCCCATGCTGGCTGCTGGCCAATATTTATACTTAAACTAACCTGAGCTTTCGATGGCATGCTGCTAATGGAAGCTACTCCCAATAAAACAGCGAATATCATTGTTTTCATTTTCTTTGTGTTTACACCACAAGTTCAATTTAAAGACCAAAGTCTCTGTCTAAGCCAACAATGCGACTAGTGGAAGAAGTGTAACGATGAAAGAACGAAATGTGTCGACCAAGGATGGGGTATTTAAACCCAGATCCTGATCTCAAAAAAACTACTGAATAAATTTTGATACAATGTCTTTATTCCACTTACCTTTGTAACTTCAATATTAACTACACTAACAAATGATAATTTAAAAATATCATTTAAATATAATTACCGATCCATGTCTGGCATTTACATCCATATCCCTTTTTGCAAGAAGGCTTGTCACTATTGCGATTTTCATTTCAGTACCTCATTAAAATACGCGGATGAAATGGTTGACGCCATATGTAAAGAGATTAAGATGAAAAAAGACCGGATTGCAGACCAGATTGGTTCCATCTACCTTGGGGGAGGAACACCTTCAATCCTTTCTGAACATCATTTGCAAAAAATATTTGATTCGATTAACCATACCTTTTCAGTTGACTCAAATGCCGAGATTACCATCGAAACTAATCCTGATGATTTAACCTTTGAAAAGATCAGGGAACTCAGGCACCTGCCTGTTAATCGCTTTAGTGTTGGTATTCAGTCTTTCTTCAACGAAGATCTGATCTGGATGAACAGGGCCCACAATGCAACCGAAGCTGAAGACTGCATTAAGAGAAGTCAGGATGCTGGTTTTGAGAACCTAACCATAGACCTGATTTACGGCTATCCTCTGTTAACAGATCAAAAATGGCTGAACAATATCGCAAAGGGAGTCAGCCTTCAGGTTCCCCATATTTCGGCTTATGCACTTACTGTAGAACCCCGAACAGCGCTGGCACACGCCATCAAAAATAAAAAGCAAACTCCGGTAAACGACACTCAAGCTGCTGAGCAGTTTGTCATTTTAATGGAGAAACTAAACGAAGCAGGCTTTGAGCATTACGAAATCTCTAACTTCGCAAAACCGAAAGCCCGCGCCGTGCATAATACAAACTACTGGAAAGGTATTGAATATATTGGAATTGGCCCTTCAGCCCACGGGTTTGACGGCATAAACAGATATATGAATCCAGCCAACAATGCCCAATACCTGAGTGATCTTAACGGAAATACGCTCCCGGAAATAGTCGAAGTATTAACTGTAAACGACCGTTTTAATGAATATGTGATGACATCCCTGAGAACAATCTGGGGCATCGACCTTGATAAAATCGAAACTGATTTTGGAAAAGACTTTCTGGAAGAAACTGTACATAATCTAAGCCATTTTGAAGGTAAAGATTGGTTAGTCACAGCACAAAATAATATAAGGCTAAGCCATAGTGGAAAACTCTTTGCTGACCATATCGCATCCGAATTATTCATCATTGATTAACCAGGAATATGTTATCATTCAAAAATTCAATAACTGAATAGTATGTCTAAAATCATCTGGATTACAGGAGCATCGTCCGGCATCGGAGAAGCCCTGGTTTATAAATATTTTAAAGCCGGAAATAAACTGATCATCTCCGGACGAAACCGGGATGAATTATTTCGTGTGAAAGGAAATTGCCAGAACTCCTTTAATGTGCATGTGCTACCTTTCGATTTGATTGAAACTGACCTGCTGCCAGCAAAGGCAGAAGATGCCATCAGGATATTTGGAAAAATTGACCTGCTCATTAATAGTGGAGGAATTAGTCAGCGCAGTTTTGCCCTTCAAACTGATCTTAAAACAGAGCAGCAAATTATGAATACCAATTTTTGGGGTACGGTAGGCATAACGAAAGCAGTGGCAGCATCAATGATCAAAAACGGTGGCGGACAAATTGTGGTTATAAGTAGTTTGGTCGGTAAATTTGGCAGCCAACTTCGTTCTGCGTATTCGGCATCTAAACATGCACTTCATGGGTACTTCGATTCCATGCGAAATGAAGTCTTTGATAAAAATATCTCCATTACCATTGTTTGTCCAGGTTTTATTAACACAAATATTTCTGTAAACGCATTAACTGAAAATGGCAATAAACAAGGCTTCATGGACAATGCGCAAGCTAATGGAATGAGTGTCGACCTTTGCGCTGCCGAAATAATAAAAGCAGTTGAAGTAAAGAAAGAAGAGGTTTATATTGGTGGTAAAGAGACAAAAGCAATTTGGTTAAAACGATTCTTTCCTAAGTTATTATCGAAGAAAATAAGACAAGCAAAGGTGACCTAAATTCGGCAACCTATATTTAGCTCTGCTTAAACAGGATAAACAATTCTAAATAAATAAATTTTAAAAGTCTATAATACAGTTAATTATAAATGATTTTTCTTTTTAAGAAACCGTAGTACTGTAAACCTCCGTAAATGGAATCAAATAACAGAACTTAAAAAAGAAATAATGAAAAAGTTAATCCTATCTGTATCTGCCGTAATTGTTATGGCATTTTCAACCCAAGTTTACGCTCAAAAAAACCCGATGGTAGGTGGTGCTGCCATGTATGCAACTAAAGATATTGTAGACAACGCGGTAAACTCAAAAGACCATACCACACTTGTTGCAGCAGTTAAAGCAGCAGGTTTGGTTGAAACGCTGAAAGGTGCAGGTCCATTTACAGTTTTTGCACCTACTAACACAGCTTTTGATAAACTACCTGCAGGAACAGTTGACATGCTGGTTAAACCTGAAAGCAAAGCAATGCTGACTAAAATCTTAACTTACCACGTTGTTGCGGGTAAAATGGATAGCAAAGCCATTGCAAAAGCAATCAAAGCTGGTGGTGGTAAAGCAGAACTAACTACTGTTGAAGGCGGCAAACTTTGGGCCTGGATGGAAGGTAAAAAATTAGTTTTAAAAGATGAAAAAGGTGGAATGAGTACAGTAACAATTGCCGATGTTAATCAAAAAAATGGTGTTATCCATGTTGTTGATACCGTTCTAATGCCTAAATAATCAAAAACATAATACCTGTGATATTTTAAAACGTTTCCACTCCGTGGAAGCGTTTTTGGATTTTAAAAATTTTCATTATTTCAAAAACCATAAATTATCTGTGTTCGTATATTACCCAAAACATAGATAATCCTTAGAAAAACATATCACGTCCCAAATGATTCAAATGAACGTTCCCGCAGTTGTGGGAACGTTTTTTTTTTAATCACAAACAACGCTATTTGTCAGCTGTGTTTAAAGTTTTAAATTAGATATGTTTAGCAGGTCCTGACTGTTTAATTTTGACGCTCAAATACTAAGTAACAGGAAAGTCGGTTGATATAATTAGCCTGCTACAAATCAACAATATATGCATCACAACATCGTAAGGATTAAGCAAAACATTGAGCCTTTAAGGCAACAAATTATTAACCATAAAGTTTATTCCGCCATAAGTGAACTTGAGGACCTTCAGGTTTTTATGGAGCATCACATTTATGCCGTTTGGGATTTCATGTCTTTGCTAAAAGCGCTACAGATTAATTTAACCTGCACAACTCTACCCTGGTTTCCAGTGGGCGATGCCGTTACAAGGCAGTTGATCAATGAAATTGTAGCAGGTGAAGAGAGTGATCTGGATACTGATGGAAATGTGAAAAGCCATTTTGAGTTATACCTGGATGCCATGGTACAGTGTGGGGCCAACATAGCGCCAATTAACCATTTCTTGCGATCTTTACAAAATGGCCGCGATTTTGCCATGGCTTTCGAGCTGGCAGACGTTCCAGAGGCGGGACGTAATTTCATCAACTCCACTTTCGAAATCATTAATAGCGGAAAAACACATCTCCAGGCTGCAAGCTTTACATTCGGACGCGAAGATTTAATTCCTAATATGTTCTTCAGTATGGTGACTGATCTGAATAGCACCCAGCCTGAAAAAGTATCGATATTTAAATATTACCTTGAACGTCATATTGAAGTTGACGGAGATCACCATAGCCACTTAGCGCTTTCGATGACAGAAAAATTATGCGAAAAAGATGAGCAATTCTGGCTTGAGGCCGAAGAAGCCACCAAACTTGCACTGCAAAAACGAATCGACCTTTGGGATGCTGCATATGACCAAATTGTAAGCCGAAAGGTGCTGGTTTAGATTAACAAATGGTTAACAAATAGCGAGAGTTAGATTAAGTAATTTGCGTCACTTTTCTTTGCAGTTATATTATTTGTAAAATAAAATTTACACATTTGTTGTTTGGCAACAAATAACCGATTTATTCGCATGAGCTTCATTTTAAAACCTGTTGATATCGTAGAGAATATTACTCCCGAAGATTTCAAAAAGAACTACTTAAAGACTAAAAAACCATTGGTAATAAGAGGCCTTACAAAAGACTGGCCGGCGAGAGAAAAATGGACCACCGAATACTTGAAGGAGGTTGGTGGAGAGTTGGAGGTTCCGCTATATGATAACTCGAAAGCTGATCCGTCAAAGCCTATTAACGCTGCTACGGCGCACATGAAGTTTGGCGATTATTTAGACCTGATCAAACGTGAGCCAACAGAACTGAGGATATTTTTCTTTAATCTTTTCAAAAAAGTCCCTAGTTTAATCAACGATATCAAAATCCCTAAAGATTTAATGGGTGGCTTTATTGAAAGCATGCCTGCCATGTTCTTTGGAGGATCCAACTCAGTAACTTTCTTACATTACGACATCGACTTACCTCATATTTTCCATACACACTTCGGTGGCAGAAAACACATCATCCTTTTCGATTACAAGTGGAAAGACAGATTATATTGTCTGCCTAACGCAACTTATGCTCTGGAAGATTATGATGTTGCCAATCCTGATTTCGAAAAATTCCCTGCGCTGAACGGCGTAGAAGGATATGAGGTTTTTCTGGAACATGGTGATACGTTATTCATGCCTACAGGAATGTGGCACTGGATGAAATATGTTGACGGATCATTCTCGTTAAGTCTCAGGGCATGGGACCAATCCATTAGCCGGAAAGTGGCCAGTGTTTGGAGCTTATTCACACATGGCGCTATTGATAGTTTAATTAAAATGACTTTCAAAGAAAAGTACGCTCACTGGAGAGAGAAGAAAGCAGTTAAAATTGCAGAGAAAGCTCTCGCAAAAGGAAGACCTTAAAATAAATTTCAATAAAGTCCGTTATAGGATTTTGGGGAAAGCAATTTCAGCGGGGAGTCGGATTTCGATAGCCCCGTTTTTTGTTTTACAACATCTGAGACATTGCCATTCTTATAATCTTTTCTACCTTCGGGTTATGGAAAACGAAATACTTAGCGAGAAACAAAAGATGCTTGCCGGAAAGGCCTACCAGGCTGGCGATGCCGAACTATCCAAAGAAAGACTAAAAGCAAGAGAAGTTGTTTACGAGTTCAATAACCTGGCACCAAAATTCATCAAGCAACGCAAAGAACTTTTAAAGCGGCTATTTGGTAAAACAGAAAAGATGTTCTACATCGAACCGCCATTCCGCTGCGATTACGGTTACAACATTGAAATCGGCGACAATTTTTACGCAAACTTTAATCTGGTTATTCTAGACTGTGCAAAGGTAAGTATCGGAAACAGCGTTTTCATTGCCCCAAACGTAGCAATATATACCGCAGGTCACCCTATACATGCACACCTGCGTGATCAGGAGCACGAATGGGCACAGGAAATTACAATAGGAAACAGTGTCTGGATCGGCGGAAACGTAGTGATCAATCCTGGAGTCAAAATAGGTTCAAACGTAGTGATTGGTTCAGGAAGTGTAGTTACCAGAGATGTACCGGATAATGTTTTCGCGGCAGGAAATCCTTGCAGGGTAATCAGGGCAATTACAGAGGAAGATAAAGATTACTATTATAAAAACTTTAAGCTGGGAGAATAAACAGCTTAAAGTATATTTTCCGTATTTGGTGCTTGGAATTGTTAGCTCGAATGATCTACAAAAATTTTCCACTCTCCCGATATCTTTTTGAATAGCAACGTGTAATATCCCTTAGGTTCATCTTTCTCCCTTTTCAAATGCCAGCTCCCCAATACAAAAGCAACATCCTTATTTAAAAAGTCAACCTTTTTAATTCCAAAAGTTAAAAAACCCATCCCAGCTTTACCTTGATATGTTTTTTTGTAATTATCCAGTGTTTTTTGCCATCCATAAGTGGGCCCGTTACCACCAACAAAAAGCAGGCTGTCGCTTTTCACATACCCTTGCATAAAAGCTTCAAGATCGCCCTTATTCCAGTCTCCACGCTGTTTCTCCAATACATCCAGTATGGCTTGTTTGTCTTTAGCCGTTTGCGCATAAGTTCCAATTGAAACCAGCAGGAAAGCGATAATTAAAAGTCTTTTCATAATATTGATGTTTTACTGTAAAGATATAAAACAAATTATTTCGTTCCATGTATAAAAATTGTTTCTTTACATTTTCAATCTTCATCATATGCAGCATAAAGTAATTACAATTGGCGAGATACTATGGGATGTTTTCCCGGAGGGCAAAAAAGCCGGAGGATCAAGCATGAATGTAGCCTTAAACCTTCACAAGCAAAGCATCGGAAGTAGTTTTGTCAGTGCCGTCGGAGACGATGATAACGGAAAAGAATTGCTAAACTTTCTGGAAGGTAATCATTTTAGTACGGAATTAGTTCAAATACATTCTACATTGCCTACCAGTACTGTGGTTGTTCAACTGGATGAAAATCACCAGGCAACCTATACCATTAAACAGCCTGTAGCCTGGGATCATATAGCTCTCAATAACACAAACATCCAGGCAGTTAAGCAGGCTGATGCATTAGTGTATTGTAGTTTAACCTGCCGTGAAGAAAGATCAAGAAACACCATATTTTCATTGCTCGATAATGCCAAAATAAAAATATTTGATATTAATTTACGGGCACCTTTCTATGAAAAGGAGCTAATAGGAATATTGCTATCGAAAGCCGATATTTTGAAAATCAATGAAGATGAGATTATTTGGGTTCGCGATAGCTTTGGATTAACAGGTAACGATGAAGAACAAATGCTTAAACAGTTATCCACTCAGTTTAATATCGAAATCATATGTCTAACCCTGGGCGATAAGGGCGCATGTGTACTGAAGGATGGGAAATTATTCCGTCATGGCGGATATAAAGTTCAGGTGGCCGATACAGTTGGAGCTGGAGATGCTTTTTTAGCCACATTTATAGCATGTTACCTAGAAGACTATCCGATTGAATCCATATTAGACAATGCCTGCAAAGTTGGTGCATTTGTGGCCTCCCAAGCAGGAGCAAATCCAGACTACAACAAAAAAATTTACCACATGGCACTAGCTAACTGACATTGGTTGCTTCTATAATTTAACATACCATTTTATGCTTTAGGCTTTGGTTGAAATATGACATCCTGCTTAAATTAGTCAGTTGTCAAACCTTTATCTTTAATTATTCGTTAATACAATTACATGAGAGGTTTTCGTTTTTCTGATTATAAGCCTGGCGATACGCCAAAAGGTGGGTTTGATGAGTTGTTGAAATTATTCAGCGAACTGCTGAACTATACAGCAGGTGATGCAGCGGAGGCTTTAAGCTGGCTGAATGAACTCGATAAACAATACAAATTAACCAATAATGACTATGGTATAGGAAATTTCATCGATGACCTCAAAGACAAAGGTTACCTGACTGAAGACAATCAATCCGGTGAGTTCAAAATAACGGCCAAAACCGAACAAACCATTCGCAAATCTGCGCTGGATGAAATTTTTGGAAAGCTTAAAAAATCTGGCAGAGGGAATCACAACAGCAATCAATCTGGCATTGGCGAAGAAAAAAATGCCGACAGGCGCGAATATAACTTCGGAGATAGTTTAGACCAGATTGACATGACGGCATCTATACAGAATGCTCAGATTAATCATGGCATTGGTGACTTTACGTTAACCGACAGGGATTTAGAAGTCGAAGAGAAAGATTTTAAAACCCTTACCTCTACCGTTTTAATGATTGACATTTCCCATTCGATGATCTTATACGGAGAAGACCGAATTACACCAGCGAAAAAAGTGGCAATGGCACTCGCTGAACTCATTAAAACAAAGTACCCCAAAGACACATTGGATATCGTGGTTTTTGGTAATGATGCATGGCCAATAACGGTAAAAGACCTGCCTTATCTACAGGTTGGTCCGTATCATACTAACACTTTTGCAGGTCTTGAACTGGCTACTGATTTACTACGCCGAAGAAAAACTCACAACAAGCAAATTTTTATGATTACCGATGGGAAACCAACCTGTTTGAAGGAAAATGGCAAGTATTACAAAAATAGTATGGGTTTGGACAGAAAGGTCATTAATAAAACCTTAAATATGGCTGCACAATGTAAGCGACTCAAAATACCTATCACCACCTTCATGATTGCTAAAGATCCTTATCTCCAACAGTTCGTCCGACAGTTTACTGAGATTAACGGAGGGAGAGCTTTTTACAGTTCACTTAACGGCCTTGGCGAGTATATTTTCGAGGATTACATTAAAAACAGAAGAAAAACAGTGAAATAAAATTAAGCTCCAACATTTATTCTTTAACCATTTCCCATACATGCAAAATACAACTTTAGGCCAGTTAAAGGCAACAGATTATAAATCAAGAAGCGTCAAAGAGGAGCTTAGAGAGAATCTGATTAAAATACTTCGTGATAAGAAAACACAATTTGAGGGAATTATCGGTTATGATGAAACGGTAATTCCAGAACTCCAAACAGCGATACTTTCACGCCACAACATTTTACTGCTAGGCTTACGCGGGCAGGCGAAAACCCGCATAGCCCGCTTAATGGTCAATTTGCTCGACGAATATGTGCCTTACGTAGCAGGCAGTGAGATATTCGATGACCCTTTGAATCCAATCTCATGGTATGCCAAAAACGAAATCGCAACTAAGGGTGATGAAACTGAGATTGCCTGGTTACATCGCAGCGAACGTTATACAGAAAAACTGGCTACACCTGATGTTACTGTTGCTGATTTAATTGGCGATGTAGACCCGATTAAAGCTGCTACACTGAAACTCACTTATAACGATGAACGTGTTATCCATTTTGGTTTAATACCACGTGCTCACCGTAGTATTTTCGTAATTAATGAATTGCCTGATTTGCAGGCCCGTATTCAGGTGGCACTCTTTAATATGCTACAGGAAAAAGACATTCAAATCCGCGGTTTCAAATTACGCTTACCGCTGGATATTCAGTTTGTATTTACCGCAAACCCTGAAGACTATACCAATCGCGGAAGTATTGTGACACCTTTGAAAGACAGGATTGAAAGTCAGATTTTAACGCACTATCCAAAAAGTATTGAAATCTCCCGCAAAATTACTTTTCAGGAAGCTAAACTTACTGCCGAGCAGAAAGCAAGCATCGAAGCTGATGGCCTGGTAAAAGATTTAGTAGAGCAAATTGCATTCGAAGCACGTAAAAGTGAATATATCGACCAAAAATCCGGTGTTTCAGCAAGGCTAACCATCTCAGCCTACGAAAATCTAATTAGTACTGCTGAACGCAGAATGTTAATATCGGGCGATAAGAATACATTTGTCCGCTTATCAGACTTAGCCGGTATTATCCCTGCTATCACCGGTAAAATTGAACTGGTTTATGAAGGTGAGCTTGAAGGCCCTGCACATGTAGCTACAACACTGATTGGTAAGGCTGTTAAAACGCTTTTTGCCCGTTATTTCCCGGATCCTGAAAAAGCGAAAAAAAGCAAAACGGCAAACCCTTACACGGAAATTACAGAGTGGTTCACAGAAGGTAATAATGTTGATGTTACAGATAGCTTAACCAATGTACAGTACAAAAAAGCACTGATGCTGGTACCAGGCTTATATGATACCGTTAAAAAATTTCACCCTAAGCTAAGTGAAAATCAAACACTACTCTTGATGGAATTTGTATTGCATGGGCTGGCCGAATATTCTCAGTTGAGTAAAAACTTCTTAAACGGTGGATTTGGATTTTCAGACATGTTTGGCAGCTTATTCAACGCCGAATTTGATGAAGAAGAGGATGAAGACGACTTCAGATAAACCATAATTATACATTTTTTTTAGCTTTGATAAGTTCTTCCTCTGGAGGAATTTATCAAAGCTTTTTATTTACCAAAATCTAATGGGAAGATTACCTTTTATTATTGCCGCCTGTATCCTCATTACCGCATTTGATGTTTACTTCTACAACGCAATAGTTGTCGTTTTTAAAAAATGGAAACCACTTACAAAAAAGATATTTGCAATTGTTTATTGGAGCTACAGTCTTCTATTGATCGTTGGTGTATTCGCAGGTATTTTTCTGAACCTGTTTTTAACACTTAGGGCTATTATTTTAGTTGCCTTCTTTTTAACGGTAGCCTGCAAAATGGCCATGTTGCCTTTCCTGGTTCTGGATGATTTACGAAGGTTATTCATCAGGCTTTTCAAAAAGAGAGAAGTCATAAAAGATCAACCCGTTAGTGAAGTTGAACCTATTACGCGTTCAGAATTTTTGGTCAAAGCGGGTTTAGTTGCGGCAGCAGTTCCTTTAACCTCGCTCAGTTGGGGAATTATTTCTGGCGCTTATGATTACCAGATCAGAAAGGTAAACCTAATCCTTCCAAATTTACCTAAAGCGTTTGACGGCATCACTATGGGGCAGATTTCTGATATCCACTCAGGAAGTTTTTACAATAAAACCGCTGTAAAAGGAGGCGTAGAAATGTTTTTAGCTGAAAAACCAGACTTCATCTTTTTTACAGGAGATCTTGTTAACAATCTGACTAACGAAGTAAGAGACTATCAGGATATTTTCTCAAAAGTAAAAGCGCCGCTTGGTGTGTATTCTTCTTTAGGTAACCATGATTATGGGGACTATTATTTTGGAAAAGAATCTTCTCCGGCCAAAGTCAAAAACCTTAAGGATATGGTCGACGTTCACAAAATTATGGGTTACGATTTGCTGATGAACGAAAACAGAAGACTAAAAGTTGACGGAGAAGAAATAGGAATTCTCGGAATCGAGAACTGGGGTATGGGGCGTTTTCCAAAATACGGCAAAATGGAACTGGCTGTACAAAATACTGATGACTTACCCGTAAAACTTTTGCTTAGTCACGACCCCTCTCACTGGCGTGGAGAAGTATTACAAAAATATCCACAGATTGATGCCATGTTTAGCGGACATACCCATGGTATGCAGTTTGGTGTTCGTTTAAAAGAATATCAGTGGAGCCCGGTACAATATATTTATAAAGAATGGGCTGGCCTATATCAGGAACAGAAACAACAACTTTATGTAAATGTTGGCTATGGCTTCTTGGGCTATCCAGGAAGAGTAGGCATTCTTCCTGAAATCACCATATTTACCCTAAAGCGCGCATAATAAATGAGCGGGTTTGAGGAATTGAATGAGTGAACGTCTTTAGCCTCAGGCTAACAATCATTCTACTCATTCAATCACCTAATCATTCAATTACCCCGCATTAAAGCGATATCCCACACCCCTTACAGTTTGCAATAACTGAGGGTTATCAGGGTTTAATTCAATCTTTTTACGTAAACGTACAATGTGCATGTCCAGCGTACGGGTATTAACATCAGAGTTGTATCCCCAAACCACTAACATCAGTTCATCGCGGTTAATTACTTTGCCAGGATTGCGTAAGAAGTAAAGTAGAATACGGTTTTCTAAAATAGTAAGCTCAATTTTCTTACCATCTCTGAATAAAGTATGGATGTTGGGATGATGCTCCATATTTCCGAAACGGTGAATTTCAGCCGAATCTTTATTTACGATGAATTTGACCTTACTATCCAACATCGCCACCAATACATCCATGTTAAAGGGCTTGGTAATATAATCTGAAGCCCCAAAGTTGTAAGCATCGATCTTATCGACATCCTGTGCTTTGGCAGTCATCATGATCACCAGGTTTTCAAAACCTTGCTTTCGCACGTTTTCACACACCTCTGCTCCCTGCTTGCCCGGCATCATCCAATCCAATAAAACAATATCCGGCTGGTCAGCAATGATCATACGCTCTCCCGCATCACCATCGTTGGCTTCCAGTACATGATATCCCTCAGCTTTTAAGCGGTGTGCAACAAGAAAACGAAGGTTCTCATCATCTTCTACAATTAATATTTTTACTTCTTTAGACATTTGTATTTGTGTGTTTAATTTGAGAGGATGTTAACAACAAGCCCTAATATATCTCTTCATTTTAACTATTATAGGGTAGCACGATTTTAAATTCTGTACCCACCCCGACTTTGCTTCTTACGGTGATTTCACCTTCCATAAAGTTAATCAGTTCTTTGCAGAATGCCAAACCCAGGCCAACACTCCCCATCTGATTGTATTCATTCTGAATCCGGAAAAACTTCTTGAAAATATTATTCAATTCAGATGAGGCAATTCCTATACCTTTATCAGTAAAACGAAAAACCAATACACCCTTGATCAGCTTCGCAGAAATGTGCAGCTTCTTATTCTCCGGCTTGGAATATTTATAAGCATTTTCTGCCAGGTTATCAAACAAGCTACCTAATAACACAGGATCGCTGATAAAGGTTTTAAAGCCCACAACCTCATAGGTCATTGCAAAATCCGGATGCTTCAAGGTATGCGACTCAATTGTACTTTCGATAAAATCAACAATATTGACTGATTCCTGGTTCAGCTTTATTGCCTTATTCTCGATTTGAGTAAAGGCGAGCAGCTTATTCATCAGGCCATTAAGTTTATCTGCCTCTTCATCTAAAATCTTACCATAAAGTTGTTGTTCCCTTGCGCTAAGGCTACTTGCGCTCTTGATATTATTACCAGCTATCTTAATCACACTGACGGGTGTTTTGAACTCATGAGTCAGGTTGTTTACAAAATCATACTGCAGTTTAAACATTTTACTATTGATATTCAGATTGCGGTAAATTAAAAATGCCACCAGCAACAAAACACCATATACCAACAGCAATACCAGCGCTATGGGCATAAAATAGATAAATATCTCTTTTTTGATGTACGATTTTGATGATACCAGATAAAATTTAAAATCTGAAAAAGCACCTGGCAATGCAATTTCCGTGGTAATTTTTTCTTCTGATGTATCAATAGGATCATAGGTTAGCGGCTCGATTTTAATGCTCTGATAAAGTAAAGGCCTGGTATTAATGATCTTGATTTTTGAGGCATCAAGGTTAAAAACCAATACGTCCTGCTGATAAACAGGGGCAGGATTTAACTTCTTCCTGATCATGTCCTTATAACTTCTCAAGTCTTCTCCCCTGGGAATATTTAGGTAAGTAATCTTATTATCATTGGAATTGACGATAGAAAAATTGGTAAAAAGTTCTTCCTGAGTAGGTACAGATGCAGTATCAAGAGACTCAACGAAGGTGGCCAGCTTAATGGCCATGGAATTAAAATCGCTTCCAACGTTGAACGACCTTGTATCTTCCGCTGAGTAGAGCTTTACTGAATCGCGGCGAATGCCTTTGCCAAACTGATAAATGGCTTTCGGACCAATACCCAGATGATTGGCGTTTACGCCATCCTTTACTGGTACATTTTTTACCTCAGTATCATAGAAAGTTACTTTCGAGATGAATGGATATTTTAATAAGATCGTATCAACGAATTTAGCAGCAGTGGATGAATCCAGAAATCCATTGTAGTAAGAAATCTCAGGCATCTTATTCTGAAAAAAATCATTATAAGGTTTTATACTTTGTTCCAGCACATTCACCTTTTCAGATACAAAATCATTCTCAATCGATTTCTTACTGTAATTAAATGCCAGGAATAGTGATAAGATGAATAATATGGAAATGAGGGAAATGAAAGTAACGCTAAGCGAGAAATTCTTACGGTAACCACTCTTTTTGTCTAAAGCCATTCCTACTTTTTACTTAGATTCTCCTGCAAAAACACTTCTAATGCTTTGTATAATGCTGTCCGACCCTGCTGCCGAACTACCGGGTTAGGACCTTCTTCCTTCTCAATATAAGTAACCGGAACATTGCGCTTTTTAAGCTCTTTTATAAATTGGACTCCTTCTGCTACATTGACCCGAGGATCTTTAGGATTTTGAGCAATAAATACAGGTGATCTAAAACGATCAGCATGAAAAACAGGAGAGGCAAAACGCATGTATTCCGTATCTGTAATCGGATTTCCTACAATTTCGTAATACATCTGCAAATTGGTTTTCAAAAATGGTGGAATGGTTTTAAAGTAACTAAATAAATTTATCACGCCAGAGTTTGATCCCCCGCACTTATAAATATCAGGATTTTTATATAAACAATTCAATGCAATATAGCCGCCAAAACCATTCCCATAAATCGCAATCTTCTTAGGATTAGCAATCTTCTGATCAATTAACCACTGCACGCCGTCATTAACATCCGACTGAATCTTATCGCTCCATTGTTTAAAGCCTGCAGCATAAAATGATTTTCCGTAGCCAGTAGAACCACGGTAATTTACCTGTAAAACGGCATAACCACGATTGGCTAAAAACTGCACCTCTGCATTGTAACCCCAGTTATTCCGTCCCCCCGGACCATTATGTGGTAAAACTACTACAGGTAGATTGGTTGCCTTTTTTACTCTTGGTAAGGTAAGATAACCATTAATCGTTAAACTATCTTTACTTTTGAAGCTAATTGGCTTCATTGCACACATTGATTCTTGCCTAATTGCCGGGTTAATATCAGTTAGTTCCTTAAGTTTATTATCCTGCGAAGTATACAGATAATATGAACCCGGATTTTTGTCTGTAAACGTACGCACTACAAAAACATTGTCCATTTTATCTTTGTCCATAATACGCCACTCTGTCCCAGGCAAAAGCCTGTCTATTTTAGAATAGGTTGTCCTTGTACTGTCGTCAAGATAAAATTTTTCCTTCTTCCAAGTCTCACAGGTTACAAAAAGCATTTTCTTCTGTGTGCGGGAATATTTTGCATCTACAACATTGAGCGTATCGCTGGCGAAAAGAACTTGTTTTTCTTTACCGGTTTTCAAATCAAGGGCAATCAAAGCATTTTTATCACGGTTAACATTTGAAATCGCATAAAGTACATTTGCCTCCTTTTCGGAGAAAGCAATGGGTTGCAGGGTAGTCTCAAAGTTGTTGGTAATAACAGGTAAAAACTTTTGGTTCTCATTTTCTCTATACATGAGTGTTTCATTCACTCCATCGCTGGATACCGCAATCTTCAAAACCCCTTTGTTATCTGTAATCCACTCTGTAATATTGCCTGGATTTTTAGCGGCAATATCCATTCTACCATCCCGAACGTTTAACCTGTATACATCAAAAACAGTAGAATCACGTTTGTTAGAAGCAACAATAATATACTTGTCGTCAATCAACTGATCCTCGATTACACGCAACCTGCTTTTTTCGTTTGAACTCAACTGAACTTGTTTACTGCCATCTTTATTGATGACAAAAATATCAGAACGACGCTCTTTGGACTCATCTTCAGTATAATAAATCAGCTCATTATTACTGGTCCAGAAATAAAAGCTGATGCTTTTTTCAGTAAGATGGGTTAACTGAATGCTGTTACCTGTAGCAATATCTTCTACAAACAAATCGAGTTTTTTTGCCTGTAGTTTAAGATAAGAAAGGCACTTACCGTCAGGGCTCAAGCGATAATAGGCCTTATCCTGCGTTTTGAAGAAATCGTCAACAGGTATAATCCCATCATTTTTATTGCCATTACAGGCAGAAATGACAGCAACTATAACGATTAAAAATATCCTCTTCAACATAGACAAATAATTACGGGATGACAAAAATACGCATCACAACAACTTAAGCATGATTTACACCAACAATGTTACTTATGCAACGTTTATATACGTCGCTCGCTTCAATTTAATGTTTATAGCATATAAGCAAAATAAAATACAGGTAACATTTAAAATACGTTTTCTGCAGGCCACTATTTAAGCTAAAACTGTATTAAAATGTTACATTTAAATATTATAATGCAAGCTTATGAATCGCTTAATCCTCATTTTCTTTTTATTGGCATCATTAGGGACAAACGCACAGGTTTTTCGCCAAAATCAACAAATTGCCCAGGATGACGTTTCCCTCGCTATTCAATACTATCAGGATGGTGATTATGAAAAAGCTGCCTCGTTATTAGAGAAACTGTTGGATCGTCCAAATAATGAGGGTTACTTTGATATTTATTTCAACGCGCTGCTTAAGCTCAAACGGTATGATGTTGCCGAAAAACTGGTTAAAAAACTAATTCGTCAAAATCCAGCAAACGATGGGTATGACATAGCGCTGGGTAAACTTTACCAGGAGAAGGGTGACGTGCAGGCTGCCAGCAAAATTTTCAACGAGGCCATCTCCAAGCTACCTAAAGAAGAATTTAAAATCAGAAACCTGGCGAATAATTTTTACCGCTTTGAAAATTACGATCTCGCAATACAAGCATTCAAACAAGGAAGAAAAATCCTGGGTAATGAGCAGGCATTCACGTTTGAACTGTTAAATATATACCGGTTTAGAAAAGATAAATCTATGCTCATGCAGGAATATCTTGATGTACTTGAAACCATGCCCCAGGTATTGCCACAAGCAGAAGCGGTATTATCGTCTGTTCTCGAAGATAAAGCAGATTACCAAACTTTTCAGACGGCTATTCTGCGTAAAGTACAAAAATCGCCTGATGCAGAAGTTTTCATTCAACTTTTAACCTGGAATTTTATTCAGCAGCGGGAATTCGACATGGCTTTACGCCAGCTCATCGCTTTTGATAAAAGAACAAAGGGGAGTGGCGAAACCCTCTTTAATTCTACTTATATTTTTGTAGATAACAAAGCATATGAAACCGCGATTAAAGCTTACGAATATTTATTAACAAAAGGCAAAGACAGTCCTTTTTATCTGCCATCGCAGATTGAAATGTTAAATACCAAATATAATTTACAAACATCGGGAAAGTATACAGCGGCAGATTTAGCTATTCTCGCCAAAGACTACCAAACACTGATAGATGAAAATGGTAAGAACAAAAATACGTTGTTTGCCCTTAAGAAGCTGGCCAACTTGCAGGCTTACTATCTGAGTCAGCCAGACAAAGCAGAGAAAATTCTGGAAGATGCCATTCAGATGCCTGGCCTGAGCACCCAGGATATTGGCCAATTGAAGCTCGATCTTGGCGATATTTACATTCTTACTAACGAACCCTGGGAAGCATTTTTAGTTTATGAGCAGGTAACCAAACAGTTTGAAGGGCAGCCAATTGGTAATGAAGCCCGGTTCAGAAGCGCAAGACTTTCCTTTTATCAGGGTAATTTCGAATATAGTAACGGACAATGTTTAGTACTCAAAGCCGCAACCTCTCAACTCATCGCCAATGATGCACTAAATTTAAGCCTGTTAATTTCAGATAATATTCAAAGCCCTGCAGACAGTAACGCCTTAAAGATGTATGCCGACGCTGAAATGCTTGTATTCAGGAATTCACCAACCCAGGCGATTAAAAAACTCGATAGCATCTCTATCGCCTTCCCGGGAAATGGTTTGACCGATGCTGTGATGATGAGTAAGGCCAGAATTCTAATTAAATCCGGCGAATTTCAATCTGCTGCAAACATTTTAAAAAAAATCACCGAAGAATTCAAAGATGGCATCTGGACGGATGATGCACTTTTTACGCTCGGGGATCTTTGTGAAAAGAATCTGAATGACATTGCCCAGGCGAAAATTTACTTCCAGAAGCTGATAACCGATTATCCGGGAAGCATGTTCAGTGGAGAGGCAAGGAAAAGATTTAGAAATTTGAGGGGCGACGGGGTTTAAATTCAGCACTTCTTGCTAAAAACCCTGTTTAAGCATCCAGTGCGATAATCACCAATGTAAGCAGAAGTATCAGGCAAATACCAGACAGGATCAGGATTCTGGCCCCATGTTGTCGGTCGCTTAACGAATAAGCAAATCCCTTTTCGCCAGTGGAAAGAGAACGGCGTTTTTTCATTAAATCCCATCCTATTATAATACCCAATAAACCACCAAAAATAGCGGTAAGGTATCCGGTATAAATATAGTTTCGGGTTGAGTTATCTACTTTGTGAGCGTTATTTGACAGCATTACTAAACAATAGGGTTGTGCAAATTTAATTTTTTGCAAATAATTAAACGAAAGAAAAATGATATTCTAATGTTTTTTTTAACATTTCCCAAATGGTTATCTTTGCAACATGCTTTTATATAATGTCACTTTAATTTTGGAAGAAACTGCTGCGGAAGACTGGTTGAAATGGATGCACGAAGTTCATGTTCCGGCAGTTATGGCCACCGAGATGTTTGTATCAAACAGACTCCTGAAGGTTTTGGATTCACCGAATGAAGGGGTTACATATTGCGCCCAGTACGTTGTAGAATCTATTGAAAACTATAACAAATATCAGGAAATTTATGCTCCGACCCTTCAAAACGAGTTAAATGAGAGATATAAAAATCGTTTTGTTGCTTATCGTACTTTAATGGAGTTTATTCCTCCAACCGCTTAGCAAAGCTTAAGGGTTAATCTTTTTATTGTTCTTATGCCGGTCTGCATCGCGGATACTTTTCTTTTCCAGATTTTTCTCCAGTGCTGCAGTAAGATTGATTCCTGTTTGGTTGGCCAGGCATATCAGCACAAACATGACATCAGCCATTTCATCGGCGAGATTAACCTCCTCATCGCTTTTTTTAAAAGATTGTTCACCATATTTCCGGGCCATGATCCGGGCAACCTCTCCTACCTCTTCCATCAAAATAGCCGTGTTTGTTAATTCGTTAAAGTAACGGACTCCGGTAGTTTTAATCCATTGATCAACTGTTTCCTGTGCTTCTTTGATTGTCATAAATGAAGTTATCTCTTACTCTTTATCTTTTGTATCAATTAAAATCGTAACAGGCCCGTCATTCAGAAGCGAGATTTTCATATCGGCCCCGAAAATACCAGTTTCTACTTTCTTACCCAGTAATTGTGAAAGCTTTTCGACCATTTTTTCATAAAGGGGAATAGCAACATCTGGCCGTGCAGCTTTAGTAAAACCCGGTCTGTTACCCTTTTTAGTAGATGCAAATAAAGTAAACTGACTGACCAATAGAATACCGCCGTTAATGTCTGCCAATGCTTTATTCATTAAATCATTTTCATCACCAAAAACCCGCATATTGACAATTTTTTGTGCAAGCCAATCCAAATCCTCACTATTATCGGCACCTTCAATACCTAAAAGCACTAAAAATCCAGTACCAATCTGTCCCGTGATCTTGCCGTCAACTGTGCAACTTGCCTGTGTAACCCTTTGTAAAACTGCGCGCATTTTATGTATCTAAAGATGAAAGATTACAGCGAAGATAGCATTTGGTTTAAGAAAGGCAAATGCTATTACCACCTGATCAATGCGCTTGCCCAGGTAAAACCTGATCCAAATGCAGCAAGGCAAACCAAATCGCCTTCTTTGATCTTACCAGCTTCCCAGGCTTCACACAAAGCTATGGGAACTGATGCTGCGGTGGTATTTCCATATTTCTGGATATTATTAAAAACCTGATCGTCCCTCAAACCTAACAACTGCTGTACATATTGACTGATTCTCAGGTTAGCCTGATGAGGCACCAGCATATCGATATCTTTTTCAGTTAAATTGTTTACAGCAAGAGCTTCCTTGATTACCTCAGGAAATTTTACCACTGCTTTTTTAAAAACCGATGGCCCGTCCATATAAGGCAAGGCTGCTCCGCTTTCTAAAATTTCCGGAGTCATAAACAATCCGCCTAATTCCTGATCAGGGAAGGCAGGTTTATCCTTCATCCATTTATTAGCGTGAGAACCGGGATAATACATCGCTAAAATTTCAGCATCTGCGCCATCGCTGTGCAAATGCGTACTCAAAATCCCTTTTCCTTTTTCATCCGTTGGCTGCAAGACAACGGCTCCTGCACCATCTCCAAAAATTACTGATACGTTTCTGCTACGCGTTTCAAAATCCATTGCAAACGAATGCTTTTCGCTCCCCACCACCAGAACATTCTTATACATACCTGTTTTAACAAATTGGTCGGCTACAGAAAGTGCATATACAAACCCCGAACATTGATTACGGATATCCAGTGCCCCAATCTCGCCCATTCCCATTTCACGTTGAAGTAAAACACCACAACCTGGAAAATAATAATCAGGACTCAATGTTGCAAATACAATAAAATCAACATCTTTTGGGGTAATCCCCGCACGCTCTATCGCAATCTTAGCGGCTTCTATACCCATGGTAGTCGTTGTCTCTTTATTACGGTCGGCAAAACGACGTTCCTTAATTCCGGTACGTTCCTGTATCCATTCGTCGCTTGTTTCCATAAAACGACTCAAATCATTGTTGGTATATACATTTTTAGGAACATAGTAGCCTATTCCCGCTATTTTGGATTGGTGCATGTTTATTACTTTATATTGTGGTTAAACAAAGTTAATCATTTATTGCCGAAGCCATTATTATTCACAAACGAACAAAATCTTGAAACATGATACTAAATACTTGATAGTAATGTTTATTTTTGCACCCATGTCTACAGAAACCAAAGAAGAGACCTTTACGCTCGAAGAAATTCTAACTTCCCTGAAAACCGTACATCGCCTTATTTTGTGGAATGATGATGTCAATACCTTCGATCATGTGATTCATTGCATGATGAAATACCTTGATTATAGTGAATCCCAAGGCGAAAAAATTGCCTGGAAAGTGCACAACGAAGGAAAATGCCCGGTATTGGAAGGATCTTTTACTGAAATGGAAGTTTACAGAAAAATTCTGCAACAAGAAGGATTAACAGTTTCTGTCGATTAGACTCAAGCAACTGAAAAGCAATTTATCGGGACAATTATTTTTCCAGCCCCTTCAAAAGTTCATGCAATTCTGATTGAGTACTTTGCGTTTTATCTTTAGCATACCATCCGTGCAATTTCTCAGCAAGTATGGGCATTTCAGTACTTTCTTTTTTCCACTCTTTTAAAAGTTCTTGTAAAACCTGAGGACGTGGCGCCCAGGTAGCCAGCACCCGATCTGCATTTTCATCGAGCATAATCAAAACAGGAATTGCCCTGCCACCATTAGTTAAATGTGCATCAATTAATGGCAGGTTCTGATCTCGAAGGACAAATTTCAGTTCAATTTTGCCCAGTGATGCAACAGCAATTTTATTGAAAACCGGAATAATCTGTGCAGCATCGCCACACCATCCCTCAGTAATTACTAAAAATTTATACCTGGCTTTAAGGCTTTCAATAGTTGATACAAACTCATCAGATAAGCTAATCGTCTTATCAACGCGACTCATCCTTTGCACATTCATTTTAGTGTAGTGCAAATCGTAAGTCACCTCACCCGTAGCTTTCCCTTCCAATAAAAGCTGATCTACCAAAGCACGGTAAGTTAAATAATCCATCCCCCGACCGCTAAATATTTCACTGTAATTAATCATCATATTTAAGAAATTGCATCGCAAAGAAAAGGAGAAAATTAACGAAAATCATCATGGATTTGCAAGAAATAGAGTAGCCAAAACTAGGCTTCCATCAGCTTACTTATGTGCTGTGTTAAAGCTACGAAATCTGCAACGGTTAGCTGTTCAGCCCTTTTCTCAAAATATACATGGTTATCCATTTTGTCTTTTGGCATTACGGCCGATACCGCATTGCGCAGTGTTTTTCTACGTTGATTAAAACCGGCTTTTACTACACGCCAAAATAATTTTTCATCACAATCTAACGTTTGCACTTCGTTACGGGTTAAGCGGATTACGGCAGAATGGACTTTAGGTGGCGGATTAAAAGTGCCGGGTTTAACGGTAAAAAGATATTCGATTTTATAATAAGCCTGAAGAAATACACTTAAAATACCATATTCCTTACTTCCTGATGGAGCAGCACAGCGTTGAGCAACCTCTTTTTGAAACATGCCAACCATTTCCGCTACCTTATGCCGGTTATCTAAAATCTTAAATAAAATCTGTGATGAGATGTTGTACGGAAAGTTACCTATAATGGCAAACTGATCAGCAAAAATAGCATCGAAATCAAGCTTTAAAAAGTCGCCGTTAATTAATCGATCGCCCAGCTGAGGATATTTTTCATTCAAAAAGTGGAATGATTCCGTGTCAATATCAATCAGGTAGGTCTGAAAATCTTTACGTTGAAGCAAAAAATCAGATAAGATCCCCATTCCAGGGCCAACTTCAAGAACCTGGTTATACTGATCAGTACGCACCAAACTTTCTACAATTTTATTGGCAATTCCTTTATCAGTTAAAAAATGCTGACCTAAATGTTTTTTTGCTTTTACTAAACTCATCCTTATAATTTCTTGCCATGTAAACACAGAAAATATGAAGAACAACCAGTTCTCCATGCTCCAATAGCTGCGTTTGTTGACTGACTTTTTTTTACAAAATAACTAATTTTTATCCGGTAAGCACCTGTTTAACCGAAAATCAGTATTTTGCGCTAAAATTTTTCAGTAATGATGAGCGATAAACTTAAAATTGGTATTAGTATAGGCGATGTAAATGGCATAGGTTTAGAGGTAATTATCAAAACATTATCTAACCCGGCCATTTTAAACTATTGCACACCAATTGTATACGGACACACCAAAGTTTCTTCGTTTCATAGAAAAGCCAACAACCTCGGAGATTTTAGTTTCAATGTAATTAATCATCCTAATCAGGCGCAATCGAAAAAAGCCAATATGATTAACTGCTGGGAAGAAGATGTGAAAATCGAACTGGGCCAGGTGACCGCAACAGGCGGAAAATATGCCTTGCTTTCATTGGAAAAGGCAACTGCCGACTTGGTAAATGGCGATATCGATGCGTTGGTTACCGCTCCAATCAATAAACACAATATCCAGTCAGATACTTTTGCTTTCCCTGGTCACACCGAATATCTACAGGAGAAGAGTGGTAGTAAAGATGTATTGATGTTTTTGATTAGCGAAAATCTACGTGTAGGTGTGGTTACCGGTCACATCCCTGTTAAAGAGGTTCCAACATCAATCACAAAGGAAAAGATTATCAGCAAACTGAAATTAATTAATGAAAGTTTGAAAAAAGACTTCTGGATCGAAAAACCAAAAATTGCCGTATTAGGTTTAAATCCGCATGCAAGTGATAACGGCTTACTGGGAGCTGAAGAGGCAGAAATTATAACTCCCGCCATTCAGGAAGCATATGATAAAGGAATGATGGTTTTCGGACCCTACCCTGCTGATGGTTTTTTTGGAAATGGTAGCTATAAAAAATTCGATGCTGTACTAGCTATGTATCACGATCAGGGCCTAATTCCTTTCAAAACATTGGCATTTCATAATGGGGTAAACTATACTGCCGGATTAAAGTTTGTACGTACCTCTCCTGACCATGGTACCGGATATGACATTGCCGGAAAAGATCTTGCTGATTCAACTTCATTTACCGAAGCATTATTCTCCGCCATACATATTGTTAAAAATCGTAGAGAACAGGAAGAAATGTTGAGTAATCAACTTCGTACAGGTGGAAAAATTGTAGAAACGCAATTCGATATCAAGGATGATGCTTCTTAGTTTAAGGGCAATAGAAAAGCGACTTCCAGATTCACTTTAACACATAGAAAATCTGCTTCCAAATTTGATGTAATCCATTGAATTCTGGTATTGAGAATTTGTGCCCAAATGATCTGATTCATCGGAGTTTGTACGGAGATTGTACGGAGTATCAATGGAACTTAACGCAACAGCCCGGTACGAATTCCATTTGATGTTGGTATCATTTTACTTATTTTTCTGTCTTGTCAGATCACTAGGTATACAGCCTTAAACATCATTTCTACACGAACTAAATTCAGGTTCCTGTTCTCGCAGGTTTCCTAGTTTCAATTAGCGGGGAAAATGCCCTGTTCATCCGTTTATTTTATTTAAAATTGTGATACAATTTTCAAATGCCGACTACCAAAAAATTCAGATACATCTTACACATAATTGTGCTATCACAATTTCTATGCACCTCTTTATGGTTCGCAGGCAATGCAATACTTTTCGATATCATTAAAAAGTTCCCCGGCGAAATAAATCTTCTGGCCAACCTTACCAGCATGGTTCAGTTTGGTTTTATTAGTGGCACACTGATATTTGCGTTTTCCGCAATAGTAGACATTTTTTCACCGTCTAAAGTTTTCTTTGTTTGCGGTATAGCAGCAGCACTCTTTAACCTCTGCATCTGTTTACAAGTGAACGATATCCATATGGTTCTTTTATTTCGTTTCCTGACAGGCTTTATGCTGGCTGGGATTTACCCGATTGGAATGAAAATCGCAGCCGACTACTTTAAAGACGGTTTAGGCAAATCGTTGGGTTTTCTTGTTGGAGCATTGGTTTTAGGAACTGCGTTTCCACACCTGCTTAAAATGTTTACCGGAAAATTTTCGTGGCAATACGTAATTTACGCCACATCAGCGCTATCAGGTATTGGTGCATGCTGCATCCTATTTTTTGTGCCAAATGGGCCATTTAGGGTTGCAGGGCAAAAATTCAGCCTAGGCTCCTGCTTTGGGGCTTTTAAAAACCCGGAGTTCCGTGCAGCGGCGTTTGGTTATTTCGGACACATGTGGGAGCTGTACACTTTCTGGGCATTCCTCCCTGCTATGCTCATACTTTATAGTCAAACACATGCAAATGCGGGTTTAAACACTTCCCTTTTTTCTTTTTTAATTATTGCTTCAGGGAGCATATCATGTATGCTTGGAGGCATACTCTCTCAGAAATTCGAAGCTAAAAAATTAGCAACCATCGCTTTATCTATTTCAGGATTGTGCTGTATTCTATCACCCATTTTTCTCTTCTTTGAAAACACCTATCTGTTTTTGATCTTCCTTTTTTGTTGGGGTCTATCAGGCACAGCAGATTCGCCTCTGTTTTCATCACTGGTTGCTAAACATGCACCGGAAAGATTAAAAGGAACTTCACTCACTTTAGTTAATTGTATAGGCTTTGCTGTCACAATTATCAGCATCCAAACCATCAATATTTTATCAAAAGAAATGAATTCGCATTATATTTACACGATTTTGGCCCTTGGCCCCGCGATAGGTGTATTTTCATTAATTAAAAAATCTTAACTGAATATGTCAAAACTATCCCCAATTATAAAACCCGAGGATTTAAACTGGCTGAACCTTGATGATGAAATTGTAATCATTGATGCAAGTGCTGGCGCTAAAGCCAGGTATCATGAACAGCATTTAGCCGGCGCTTTATTTGCCGATGTAAATGAGGATTTGGCAAACATCGCAGATTACGCCATTGGTGGAAGGCATCCCCTACCGCAACCGGAACAATTCGCTTTAGTTTTGCAAAAACTCGGCATTACAAAGCACAGCCATGTGATTATTTACGACGATAAAAATGGCGGAAACGCTGCTGCCAGACTTTGGTGGATGTTAAAAGCTATCGGCCATAAAAAAGTACAGGTAATTGACGGTGGATTTCAGGCGGCAGTTAAAGCGGGTTTCCCGACGACGAATAAATCAGAAACACCAAAATCGGTAGAACAATATGAAACCCAAGACTGGAATCTTCCCTTAGCTGATATGGACGAAGTGGAGAATGTTGCGAAAAAAGATGATTACCTCGTAATTGATGTTCGCGATGCCAATAGATTCGCTGGCTTAGTGGAGCCAATTGATACCATCGCGGGGCACATTCCGGGTGCGATCAATATTCCATTTACTGAAAATCTAGATGTTAACGGACGCTTTTTAGCGCCTGAATTACTAAATACCCAATACGCCAAAGCGCTGGAACACATTAAACCTGCAAATATTATCGTGCACTGTGGATCTGGAATTACGGCCTGCCATACATTGCTGGCAATGGATTACGCAGGTTTACCTATTCCAAAACTGTACGTTGGATCATGGAGTGAATGGAGTAGGAATGATAAAGAAATGGTTCTCAAAAGTTAACGCAAAGAAATTTTCAGTACCTCATAAGTTTTTAGCAGCTAACAATTTTCAAAAAACATTTTTAATCTAATTATTTTATCCCTACATTTGCAGGCTAAAATTTTACAGTACTTTGAAGCCATTAAAACAATTTTCGATACCGTTTACCGGATTAAAATTGGGAGCTCATCATTTTGATTATGAGCTTGATGACCGCTTTTTTAATGCATTTGAGTATTCATTAATCAAAAGTGGAAACTTGAAAGTAGACCTGGAACTTGAGAAACAAGAGACCATGTTGCTTTTAAAATTCAAAGTAAAGGGGACGGTAAATCTGGATTGTGATAAATGTTTATCAGAGTTTGCCTATCCGGTTAATCTGTATGAAAGGCAAATTGTAAAGTTTGCTGAAGACGAGCTGGAGAGCGATGATGAAGAAATCATCACCCTAAGCCGGAAAGATTCTGAGATTGATATATCAGAACCTTTATACGAAATGATTAACGTAGCTGTACCCTATATCAAAAACTGCGAGCAGGCAGATAAGGAGTGTGATCAGGAAATGATTGAAAGACTGGAACAACTCTCTATCGACAAGCAGGCAGAAGAAAACGAACAAACAAGCGACCCTCGTTGGGAAGCCCTTAATAAGTTAAAAAAATAATTAGATTATACACCAATGGCACATCCAAAACGGAAAATCTCGAAACAGAGAAAAAATAAAAGAAGAACACACTATAAAGCAGTGACTCCTTCTTTAGCAACTTGCGCAGCAACAGGTGCTATCCACGTACCTCACCGTGCATACAACGTTGATGGTAACCTATACTATAACGGTAAATTGGTTATCGAAAATACTCAAATCGGGTAATTTTCTTAAAAAATTGTTTGTGTTCAGCGGCTTTAGTCATACCTTAGTCAACTGAAAAATCAGGATTTAGCCTGACCCTAACACAAACAGATTTTTTCTATGAAAATAGGCCTCGACATAATGGGCGGAGACTATGCTCCCAAAGCAATTGTTTTGGGAGCAATAGCAGCTCATCAATCGCTAAACGCTGGAGAACATTTGGTTCTTATTGGCGATACCGAACAGATTAAACCCATTCTCGCGGAAGAAGGTTTCAATCCAGATCATTTTGAATACGTTCATACTGATGAAGTTATTGGTATGGGCGAACATCCCACCAAAGCAATCGTTCAGAAACCCAATTCGAGCATTGCGGTTGGTTTTAACCTTTTGAAAGAAGGTAAAATCGATTCCTTTGCTAGTGCAGGCAATTCCGGAGCGATGTTAGTTGGCGCTGTCTTTAGCGTTAAAACTATTCCGGGCATCATCCGTCCATGTCTATGCTCTATTCTTCCTAAATTAAAAGGCGGCACCGGTTTATTACTTGATGTTGGCGCTAATGCAGACTGTAAACCTGATATTTTACTACAATTTGGTGTACTGGGTAGTCTATACGCTGAAAATCTATTTAAAATAGACAATCCCAGGGTTGCTTTAATGAATATTGGTGAGGAAGACGAAAAAGGCAATATGCTTAGCATGGCTACCTTTCCATTGATGAAGGAAACTAACCTGTTTAATTTTGTTGGAAATGTAGAGGGCAGAGATTTATTCAATGATAAATCGGATGTAATCGTTTGCGATGGATTTACAGGAAATGTAATGTTGAAATTAGCGGAATCATTCTATGTAATTACCATTAAAAAGGGCTTGAAAGATGAGTTCTTTGACCGGTTCAATTATGAACAGTACGGCGGAAGTCCGGTTTTAGGCGTTAACGCTCCTGTTGTTATCGGACATGGAATTTCTAGTCCGCTGGCTGTTAAAAATATGGTTCTTCAATCCAGAGAAATGATTACTACAGGGTTGGTAGAAAAGATTAGAATGGCATTTAAATAATTTATTAAATTTTTTAAAATGAGTAAAATTCACGCTGCTATTACGGCAGTAAATGGTTACGTCCCCGACTATGTACTCACAAATGCAGAGTTAGAAACCATTGTTGACACTTCGGATGAGTGGATTACCAGCAGAACGGGAATTAAGGAACGTAGAATATTAAAAGGTGAAGGGCTGGGTACTTCAGATATGGCAGTTCATGCTGTAAATGGCTTACTAAAAAAAAGGGGTATTGATGCAAAAGAAATCGAACTGATTATTTTTTGCACCACTACTCCAGATTTCACTTTCCCTGCAACAGCAAATGTTTTAGCTGATAAAGTTGGCGCTACAAATGCCTGGGGTTACGATTTACAGGCAGCCTGTTCAGGTTTCCTGTTCGGTTTGTCAACCGGAGCATCATTTATCGAATCAGGAAGACATAAAAAAGTATTGGTTGTTGGCGGTGATAAAATGTCATCAATCATCAATTACGAGGACCGTACCACATGTATCATTTTTGGCGACGGATGCGGATGCGCTTTGTTGGAACCTAATGAAGAAGGCTTGGGTATTCAGGATTCAATTTTAAGAACCGATGGCTCGGGCAGAGACTTTCTGGGCATGAAAGCAGGTGGCTCGGTAAAACCGGCTACTCACGAAACAATAGATGCGAGGGAGCATTTCGCACATCAGGAAGGACCTACAGTTTTCAAATTTGCTGTAACAAATATGGCTGATGTTGCTGCCGAAATTATGGAACGCAACAGTTTAACATCGGATGACGTTGCATGGCTTGTTCCCCATCAGGCAAATAAACGAATCATCGATGCTACTGCCAACCGTATGGGTGTTTCCACGGATAAGGTTATGATTAATATTGAGCGTTACGGAAATACAACAAACGGAACGATCCCATTATGTTTATGGGAATGGGAAAGCAGGTTGAAAAAAGGAGACAACATTGTATTGGCTGCTTTTGGAGGAGGCTTTACATGGGGTTCTGTTTACCTTAAATGGGCATACGATACGGTTTAAATTAACATCGTTTCAACATAACCAGGAGTTTTAAACGCTCCGATTTTCAAAGAAAAAATAAAACAAAAAAAGTATAACTTAGTTAATTCATTTATACACTATTTTTTACATAACAAGGATTAAAAAATGGATATCAAACAAATTCAGGAACTGATTAAATTTGTTTCTCGTTCTGGAGTAAACGAAGTTGCTATTGAGCAAGAAAACTTTAAGATTACGATCAAAACAAATCAAGCGCCAACAGTTGTAAATGCTACCGTACCGCAAGCTCCGCTTGTACAGGCTGCTGCTCCGGTTGCTACAGCTCCTACTGCTCCAGTTGCAGCAACTCCTGCTGTACCAGCTGCAGAAGATACTTCGAAATACATTACAATTAAGTCTCCAATGATTGGTACTTTCTACCGTTCATCGAGCCCTGATAAGCCAATGTTTGTGAATGTTGGTGATGAAATTGGCACTGGCAAAGTGGTGTGTATTATTGAAGCTATGAAACTTTTCAATGAAATTGAAAGTGAAGTTTCAGGCCGCATTGTTAAAATACTGGTTGATAATGCATCGCCAGTTGAATATGATCAACCATTATTTTTAGTAGAGCCTATTTAATAAACTGTCTATTTTACGCATTGGCTTGCCTGCGCAAACCAAATAAAATATAATATGGTTCGTGGAAACACGAACCATGGCATTTAATTTAAGATGATCACACAAATTAAGATAGTCAACCTGATGCGGAAAAGCCCGATTCGGTTCAATTCTTAAAACCAGTGTTATCACAAATAAAAAAATTATGTTCAAAAAAATACTAATTGCCAACAGGGGTGAAATCGCTTTGCGTATTATTCGCACCTGTAAGGAAATGGGCATCAAAACTGTTGCAGTTTACTCTACCGCAGATCGCGAGAGTTTACATGTGCGTTTTGCTGATGAGGCTGTTTGTATTGGTCCTCCACCAAGTAAAGATTCGTACTTAAATATTCCTAATATTATTTCAGCTGCTGAACTGACAAATGCTGATGCAATACATCCCGGATATGGTTTCCTATCTGAAAATGCTAAATTTTCGAATATTTGCCGCGAATATGGCATAAAATTTATCGGCGCAACTCCTGAGCAGATCAATGGAATGGGTGATAAAGCTTCTGCCAAGGATACTATGAAAAAAGCTGGTGTACCAACTATTCCGGGATCTGAAGGATTACTTAACAGTGTAAAGGAAGGTATTGCAATCGCAAATGAGATGGGTTATCCTGTAATCCTGAAAGCTACTGCCGGTGGTGGTGGTCGTGGTATGCGTGTAGTTTGGAAGGATGAAGATTTTGAAAATGCATGGGATAGCGCACGCCAAGAATCTGGTGCAGCTTTCGGAAATGACGGCTTATATCTGGAAAAGTATATCGAAGATCCCCGTCACATTGAAATCCAGGTTATTGGTGATCAGTTTGGTAAAGCTTGCCACTTATCTGAGCGCGATTGTTCCATTCAGCGCCGTCACCAGAAACTGGTAGAAGAATCTCCTTCACCATTTATGACTGAAGAACTCCGCGTTCGCATGGGTGAGGCAGCCATTAAAGGTGCACTTGCGGTTAGCTACGAAGGGGCAGGAACAATTGAATTCTTAGTCGACAAACACCGTAACTTCTACTTCATGGAGATGAATACTCGTATCCAGGTAGAACATCCGGTTACTGAAGAAGTTATCAACTTCGACTTGATTAAAGAGCAAATTAAAGTTGCTGCAGGAATTCCAATATCAGGCAAAAATTATTTCCCTGATATGCATGCAATTGAATGTCGCATTAATGCTGAAGACCCTGCGAACAACTTTCGCCCTTCACCAGGCAAGATTACGAATTTCCACTCTCCTGGTGGACATGGTGTTCGTGTAGATACGCACGTGTATGCAGGATATTCTATTCCCGCGAATTACGATTCTATGATCGCCAAGTTAATTTGTGTGGCACAAACACGTGAAGAAGCAATTTGTACTATGGAGCGTGCTTTGGGTGAATTTGTAATTGAAGGTATTAAAACTACTATTCCATTCCATTTACAGCTGATGAAAGACCCGAACTTCAGAGCGGGTAACTTTACTACAAAATTTATGGAAACCTTCGAATTCTCAGAGTAACATTTTCCTTTAAAATTTAAAAGGCTATTCAATAAAACGAATAGCCTTTTTTCGTAAATAGCGTTCTGTTATTCGACAAGCCCTTAAGTACTAAGAGATTATTTTCCAAAATTAGTAGCGTTTCGCAAAGTCATATCGTTTTGACTGTAAAAACCACTAATCATGAAAAAATTTCTAATTAACGGATTACTCTTAATGCTTACTCTAGCAGTACTTACACAGTGTAAAAAAGGAGAAGAGTTTGAGCAGATACAGATCTCGAAATTGATGTCTGCTCAGCAAATGAGGGCCTTGCCAGTAGGCATTACAAAAGCAACAAAACCAAAAAAAACAGGCAAGATTTATATTTTCAACGACTACTTGTTCATTAATGAGCCTGCAAAGGGCATTCATATCTATAACAACAGTAATCCGGCTAATCCTGTGAACGTCGCCTTTCTCCAGGTTCCCGGAAATGTAGATCTGGCCATCCAGAATAATATATTATACGCCGATAGTTATGTTGACCTGTTGGCATTTGACATCTCAAACATTGGTAATATAAAACAGGTGAAACGGGTAAATGACGTGTTTAAACAGTTCTACACTGACTTTAATCTCCAAAAATATGTGATTGTTTATAAAGATACACTTGTAAGGAAAAATTATAATAAAAACATCATGTATGATGCAGCATCATATAGCAGCGGAAGCAGCAGTTCAACAGGCCAGGGCGGATCAATGGCCAGATTTACCTTATTGAACGACTATTTGTACACTGTTGGCAGCTTTGACTTAAGCCTATTCGATGTAAAAACACCAGCAAACCCTTCCTTTGTTAAGGCAATCAATTTAGGTTGGGGTGTCGAAACTATTTTCCCTTACGAAAATAAATTATTTATAGGCACAAATACCGGGATGCATATCTTCAGTGCAGCAGATCCGGCGAACCCGGTGAAACTTTCTACCTATAGTCACGTTTTTGCCTGCGATCCGGTGGTAGTGCAAGGCAGATATGCATACGTAACCTTACGTACAGGAAATTCCTGCAGACAGGCGAGTAATCAGCTGGAAGTTGTGGATATTGCAGATCCCAAACAGCCTAAACAGATTGCCGTTTTTCCAATGCAAAACCCACATGGTTTGAGCATCAGTGGCAATAGCTTATTTTTATGTGAAGGAACTTTTGGAATAAAGAGTTTTAATATTACTGATAACACTAAAATTGGTAATAACTTGTTGCAACATATCAACAGCGTAAAAAGCTTTGATGTAATTGCTGGTCCGAAATCACTGATTGTAACTGGCGAAGATGGTGTACACCAGTTCAACTACAACGATCCCGCCAATCTAAAACCACTCAGTGTGATCAAGGTTCAAATCTGATAAAAACAAATGCAGCATCTCCTGATTTTTTTTTTCAGGGAGTGTGGGCATTATTTTAATACAATTCTCACAATAACATAAACTATTTCTATATTTAACACGTAAATACCATTCTATTCATTTAGAATGGTATTTTTGTTTTCAACATGAGCGACTTAAAAAAAACACTACTTACAAAAGCTATTGGACAAAAGAGTACAACCTTAGAGGCAGAAATGTCGTTCTTTGATCACCTTGACGTTCTCCGTAAACACCTCATCAGGGCAGTAATTGCCATTGCTGTTTTTACAGGTATCGCATTTTATTTTAACGAAGAAATTTTAGATAAAGTTATATTCGGTCCTAAAAAACCCAGTTTCTGGACGTACAGGATGATGTGCAAACTGGTTGAACACTTTCCATCATTAGGTAAAGACATGTGTATCACTAAAATAAATGGTGAAATCATCAATACTGAAATGGCCGGCCAGTTTAATTTACAGCTAAACGTGTGTGTAATGTGCGGCATTATTGCTGGCTTTCCTTATTTATTATGGGAAATATGGCGCTTTGTGAAACCTGCTCTTCATGATAATGAGCGTAAATCAGCAAGTGGTTTTGTATTTTTTGCCTCTGTTCTTTTTGTTATTGGTATATTATTCGGGTACTATGTGGTTTGTCCCCTGTCCGTAAACTTCCTGACAGGTTACACCGTAAGTGAGGAAATCAAGAATACATTTACTGTAGATTCCTATCTTTCATCAGTGGCCACGCTAACATTGGGAACGGGCATTATTTTCGAACTTCCCATCATCATTTTTATTCTCTCTAAACTCGGGTTAATGACACCTAAGCTAATGAGATCGAGCAGAAGGTATGCTGCTGTGATTATCTTAATCATTGCTGCCATTGTTACGCCTACTCCTGATATTATGACGATGCTGATTGTAGCTACTCCTCTATTTCTGCTATATGAGTTAAGTATTTTTGTTTCTGCATACATAGAGAGGAAAAAAAGAAAAGCTGAGAAAGCATTTTATGCTAACTAACGAAAACATTACGTTTAGATTTTATATTTCTCTCTAAATTTGGAAATGCCTGAGAATAAAATAACAATTGCAATTGGCGGAGACCATGCGGGTTTTGAATACAAAGAAGTACTTAAAAAATTTCTGGCTGACTATGATGTAAAAGACTTCGGGCCATATACTGCTGATTCAGTGGACTATCCTGATTTCGCACATCCTATAGCTGAAGCGGTAGAAAATAGTGAATTTACTTACGGTATTTTATTATGCGGATCTGCAAATGGTGTGGCCATCACAGCTAATAAGCATCAGGGCATCCGGGCCGGCCTCTGCTGGGAGAAAGAAGTAGCCTCACTTGTTCGCAAACATAATAATGCTAATGTGCTTTGTATCCCGGCAAGATTTGTGTCAGAAGACGAGGCAAAAGAGATTACTAAAACCTTTCTAAACACCACATTTGAAGGTGGCCGTCATCAGAACCGGATAGAAAAAATATCTTGCTAAACCAACCTTAAAACTAACTTACAAATGAATAAACAATTTTTGACCCTCAGCTTAGCTACCCTGCTTTCTGCAAGTTGCTTCGCTCAAGTAAAACCTCTCGTACCCAACAAGGATGCAATGAGGTTCAGTAAAGCGATCAATCCTGCGGACGGCTTTAAACATCTTTCTGTGCTGGCATCAGATGAATATGAGGGCCGGGAAACCGGAACGAAAGGAGCATGGATGGCTGCAGATTATATCCGTAATTATTTTAAAACTATCGGTTTGAAAGGACCCGTTAATGGTGAGTATTTTCAGAAAATAGACCTGGTTAACGTTACCCTGAAAGAAAGCCATGTGACGGTGAACGGCCAACCTAAAGAATACCAGAAAGATTATGTATTAACACCAAGCTTAATCTCTGATAAAGGCTTCACTTTCTCGACAGATGAAATTGTCTTTGTTGGTTATGCGATCAAGAAAGATAATTACAATGATTTTGCCGGAACTGATATTAAAGGCAAAGTGGTAATGATGTTTGGTTCCGGAGATCCGACATTAAAAGCAGGTGCAAGAATTGACAGGGCTACTTATAGAGCAATGTTGGAGGAAAGAGCAAATTATTTTGCAGCAAACCAGGTAAAAGCAATCATTATCATAGACCCTGCTGTAGATAGAATAACGGAAAACACCAAACAGGCTCAAAATAAAGGAAGAGTTTTGGTGAAATCCAATAGTGCACTTGAAGCACAAAATGCGGCTCCCCGCATCGCCATCTCAACCGCTTTGGCAAATGATTTATTTAAATCAGCAAACACTACAGTTGCAGATGTACAAAAGAAAATAATCGACAACCAGGCACCAGCTTCGCAGATTTTAACTATTCCATTTTCTGCAAGTGCTGCAAAAGCAGAAACAGCTGTTCGTTGTGAAAATGTTCTGGGTTATCTTGAAGGTTCAGATCCTGTGTTAAAGAAAGAAGTACTGGTACTAACGGGTCATTATGATCACATAGGACTGGTAAATGATCCCAATGCTACAGATAAAGTAAATAATGGTGCCGATGATGATGGCTCGGGAACAACCGGAGTATTGTTAATGGCGAAGGCCTTTGTTGATGCTAAAAAAGCTGGTAAAGGTCCGAAACGCAGTATATTATTCATGACTGTTGTTGGTGAGGAAAAAGGCTTATGGGGATCAGACTGGTATTCTGAGCACCCGGTATTCCCTGTTGCCAATACTATTGCAGATTTAAATACCGACATGATTGGCCGTATTGGCGAGGAGTATCTGGGCAAACCAGATTCTGCAAACTATATCTATTCGGTTGGTTCGAAAATGTTAAGCAGCGAATTACACGAATTGAATGAGCGTGTAAATGCTACCTATACCAAAATGAAGCTGGATTATAAATATGACGATCCAAAAGATCCTGAACAAATTTACTACAGATCAGATCACTATAATTTCGCCAAATTGGGCATTCCAATTATCTTCTTCTATGACGGTATGTTGCAACAAGATTACCACAAACCAGGTGATGAGGTTAGTAAAATTAACTTTCCATTGCTGGCTAAACGTGCTCAACTTACCTATTACACCGCATGGGAGCTGGCCAACCAGGCAAAACGCCCGGCTGTTGACATGGATGGTAAAGGAAATCCTAAGAAATAAATATTTTAAGCCCTTCGATACCCGAAGGGCTTTTTTATGCATTATACTTTCCACGGAAACATAAAATCCTATCTTTGAATTATGATGAAAACTGCGGAGGAATTTTTAGAGAAATCTGATGAGAAGGCGTTCGATTTACCACATCGTAAAACCATTAATTACAATATTGGCAAATACAACACTGCGGTAGAAAGGGGATTGTCTAAATTTGAAAACCTCGAAGCATCGAAAAAGAAGGCACACGTAATTAAATGGCGTGTGATGGAAAACCTGGATAAATTCCTCCCTGAATTTGAGTCAAACTTCCAAAGACGGGGTGGAAAGGTAATCTGGGCAAATGATGCCGAAGAAGCTCAGCGGGAAATTCTTAGTATCATTAAAAGAAATAATGGAAAAACAGTCATCAAATCCAAATCGATGACTACCGAAGAAATTCATCTGAACGATTTTCTGGCGAGCAATCAAATTGAATCTTTAGAAAGTGATTTGGGTGAATACATTGTGCAGCTTCTCGGGCAAGCCCCCTACCACATTGTTACCCCGGCAATGCATTTAAGCGCAACAGATATTGCTAAATTATTCCATGAGAAATTTGGAACACCCATTGATGCTACACCACCTCAATTGGTTCAAAAAGCACGTGAATTACTCCGGGAAAAGTATTTGAATGCAGATATCGGAATAAGCGGTGGAAACTTTTTGATTGCTGATACCGGAAGTATTGCCATTACGGAAAATGAAGGGAACGCTCGTTTAAGTACAACTTTCCCAAAAATTCATATCGCCATCGTAGGAATTGAAAAAGTAATACCATCCATTAACGACCTTGATCTGTTCTGGCCTTTGCTGGCATCTCATGGAACCGGCCAGAACCTGACCGTTTACAATACCATTTTGAGTGGTCCACGTCAGCCTGATGAAACTGATGGGCCTGAAGAAATGTACGTCATCCTTTTAGATAATGGACGTACCAATTTACTTGCTCAAAAAGATCAACGCCAGGGATTATATTGCATCCGATGTGGAGCATGTTTAAATGCCTGTCCTGTGTACAAAAATATTGGTGGGCATACCTACAACACCACCTACAGCGGTCCCATTGGATCGGTGATTACCCCACATTTGAAAGGCATGGAAGAATTTAAACATCTAAGCTATGCCTCCAGTTTATGTGGAAAATGCTCGGAAGTTTGTCCTGTAAAGATTGACATCCATAAGATGCTGTTACTTAACCGCCGGGATGCAGCAGCAACGCATGAAAACGGCAAGAAAGAAGAAATGGGTTGGAGCATGTTTAGCCGCATGATGCAAAAACGTAAGTGGATGGATTTTTTCGGTGGCAGGTTTAAAAACTTTATGCTAAAACGTTTCTTTAAAAAAAGCTGGGGAGCATACCGGGAACTCCCAACATTAGCAGATAAATCTTTTGCGAAGCAATATGAAGAAATGAAGAAGGGTAAGCAAGAGTAATTTTAGCTAACAATTAAATCATCATATTATGCATTTCAACCGAGGCAACAAAAGCGATAGTTTTTTATTGAGCTTGTACAAAAGATTGCTTTATCCCCGTATGGTTGAGGAAAAAATGCTAAAGCTCCTGCGTCAGGGTCGCATCGGTAAGTGGTTTTCAGGTATTGGCCAGGAAGCAATTGCGGTAGGTTCAACTTTAGCAATGCAAAGTGATGAATATATTCTACCTATGCACCGCAACCTTGGTGTTTTCACCTCCAGGGATATTCCGTTAAAAAAATTGATGGCACAGTGGCAAGGGAAATTTACCGGCTTTACCAAAGGCCGTGATCGCTCTTTTCATTTTGGCACACAGGACTACAAAATCATTGGAATGATTTCACACCTCGGTCCACAATTGGCCTTAGCTAATGGAATTGCACTTGCAGATGTACTGGACGAAAAACAGAAAGCAACCCTTGTTTTTACTGGCGAAGGGGCGACAAGTGAAGGTGATTTCCATGAAGCCCTGAATGTAGCTGCTGTATGGAATTTACCAGTAATTTTCCTGATCGAGAACAATGGTTATGGACTATCGACACCGGTTGAAGAGCAGTTTCGATGCAAACACCTGGTTGATAAAGCCCTGGGTTATGGTATGGAAGGTTTTCAAATTGATGGCAATAATATTCTGGAAGTTTATGATGCGATTGACAGGATTGCGGCAGACATCAGGCAAAAACCAAGACCAATGTTGGTAGAGTGTTTGACATTCAGAATGCGGGGGCATGAAGAGGCTTCAGGAACTAAATATGTACCGCAGGAATTATTTGATGAGTGGGAGAAGAAAGACCCTCTAAGTAACTATGAACATTTTTTACTGGATCAAGGTATCCTTACAACAGAAGTAATGGTCGACATTAAAATTGAAATCAAAAAGACCATTGAGCTCGATGTAGAAGAAGCCTTTGATGAGCCGGAGCCGGAAGCAAATTTGTTTACAGAATTAAATGACATGTACTATCCTCACGAGCAAACAGTGAGTGAACCCACCGGCTTAAAAAGGGAAATGCGTTACCTTGATGCAATATCAAATGCTTTGGATCTGGGCATGGAAAAATATCCAAATCTGGTTTTAATGGGGCAGGATATTGCAGACTATGGAGGCGCTTTCAAAATAACAGAGGGATTTTCCGTTAAATACGGAAAGTCAAGGGTTCGGAATACGCCTATCTGCGAATCGGCAATAGTTGGTGCAGGCCTCGGGTTATCTATAAATGGTTACAAATCTGTCGTAGAAATGCAGTTTGCCGATTTTGTATCGGTAGGTTTCAATCAGATCGTAAATAACCTGGCCAAAACACATTATCGATGGGGACAAAATGCAGATGTAGTGGTGCGTATGCCTACAGGAGCAGGAACTGGTGCCGGGCCATTTCATTCGCAAAGTAATGAGGCATGGTTTACCAAAACGCCAGGCTTAAAAATTGTTTACCCAGCCTTTCCCGATGATGCTAAAGGCTTGCTCTTAGCAGCTATTGAAGATCCAAATCCAGTAATATATTTTGAACATAAATACTTATACAGGAGTTTAACAGGAAATGTACCTGATGGCTATTATACCACAGAAATTGGCAAGGCGGCTAAGCTTAGAGAAGGTAATCGATTTGTCATCGTCACTTACGGATTAGGGGTGCATTGGGCATTGGATTATCTGAAAGACCATCCAGATGTGAGCGCAACATTAATTGATTTAAGAACCTTGCAGCCCTGGGACAAAGATTCTGTTGCAGCTGCTGTAGAAGCTACAGGAAGGGTATTAATTCTACATGAAGACACCTTAACCAATGGTTTTGGATCTGAAATATCTGCCTGGATTGGTGAACATTGCTTTCAGTTCCTGGATGCACCTGTGATGCGCTGCGGCAGTCTGGATACCGCAATTCCAATGAATAGAATACTGGAAGATAACTTTCTGGCTAAAGCGAGGCTAGCAGAAACAATTGATAAATTATTAAAATATTAGAGAGTTTTACCACTATAAAACAAAATCATGTGTTACCGTGGTTAATTTATATAAACAGGATGAGCAATTTTACAGTTGAAGGAAACATAGTTGATATTGCAAAGCGTAATATTTTCTTTGGTGAAGTGATGGTTGAAGATGGAAAAATAAAATCTGTTACTGCGCTTTCTCAAATGGTGGATAAGGCTCACTTTATTCTTCCCGGATTTATAGACAGTCATGTCCACATTGAGAGCAGTATGCTTATTCCAAGCGAATTCGCCAGGCTTGCTGTTATTCATGGAACTGTCGCAACAATAAGTGATCCTCATGAAATTGCAAATGTTTGCGGTATGGAGGGAGTTGAATTTATGCTGTCTAATGCTAAGACTGTACCTTTTAAATTCAACTTCGGAGCACCTAGCTGTGTTCCTGCCACGAAATTTGAGACTGCAGGTGCTGAACTTAACCATGATGACGTAAAGTCACTTTTAGCAAGACCGGAAATCAAATACCTGAGTGAGATGATGAATTTTCCCGGGGTGCTATACAAAGATGAGGAAGTATTAAAAAAGATAGCTGCTGCACATGCGGTTGGCAAGCCAGTAGACGGCCACGCACCTGGTTTGCGCGGCGACGCTGTTCAACAATATATAGACGCAGGAATATCGACGGATCATGAATGTTTCACGGCAGATGAAGCATTAGACAAGCTCCAACGCGGCATGAAAATTCTCATAAGGGAAGGCAGCGCTGCCAAAAATTTTGACGCGTTAGTAGACCTGTTAAATGACTGGCCGGAAATGATTATGTTTTGTAGCGATGATAAGCACCCTGACAGTTTGGTTGAGGATCATATTAATGCCTTATGTGCCAGGGCAGTTGCCAGAGGAATAAACATCTTTAATGTATTACAGGCAGCTTGTATTAATCCTATAGCGCACTATAACTTAGAAGTTGGTCAGCTTCGCCTCGGTGATAATGCCGATTTCATTATTGCCAATGACTTTAAAGATTTTAAAATAAAACAAACTTATGTGAACGGGATTTTACTTGCAGAGCAGGGAAAAACCGTTGGAAATTGGGTCAAGGATATAGAAGATCAGGAATCCGTAAATCACTTTGACTGTAGCTTTAAAACGGAAGCAGATTTTGTATATCCATTCACTTCACAAGATGAAATTGCAGTAATTGAAGCATTGGATGGTCAGCTGATTACAAACAGACTTTCTGCCAGGCCAAAAATCTTCGGTCAGAATATCATAAGTGATACAGAAAACGACGTTTTAAAAATGGTAGTGGTGAACCGCTATCATGATGCGCCTGTGGCGGTTTCATTTGTTAAAAACTTTGGGCTGAAAGCTGGTGCTATTGCTTCAAGCGTTGCACACGACAGTCATAACATAATCGCTGTTGGAGTTGATGATGCGAGTATTTGTGAGGCAGTAAATCTGGTAATTAAAGAAACGGGCGGAGTTGTGGCTATTGGAAATGATAAAAGACAGGTTCTGGCATTACCGGTAGCAGGCTTAATGAGCAACCAGAATGGCTATCAGGTAGCAGAAAGTTATACGCAGATTGATCAGTTTGCTAAAGAACTGGGCTCGACGCTCAAAGCTCCATTCATGACACTGTCTTTTATGGCTTTACTGGTTATTCCACGGTTGAAACTGAGCGACAAAGGTTTATTTGACGGGGATAAGTTCGAATTCGTTTAGTAGTTTGCCTAACGCAAGCTTAATCGATCAAAAAAACCTCGGCGAGGGGATTAAACAGATATACCCTTTTGTCATCCATACAGATGCAGCGATAACGTTTTCTAATGCGCTCACCTTTGGTAAAACGGCGGCCATCTTTGATTCGGAAATTGGTATTTACGGGTAACTGTTCCACATGTAAAATATCTGCCTTACCAGAATCGTATTTTTTTAAAGCCCTAGATAAGTGTAAATCAGAACAACTTGATGCCGCAGGGTTCGACATGTAATTGTCAATTGCCTGATGGATATCAGCAGGAAAAACGTTCATTTCAAAAAAAGGATTCATCATTCGCTGGAAATTTTTCTTCCATTCTGATCCATGTGGTTTTACTTTATTTTTGAAATCATTCCAGGTTAACAGATGGGCAAATTCATGAACCGTCGTCACCAGAAAGGCATAGTGATTGAGGTTGAAATTCACTGATATCCGGTGTCCTTTATCGCGGTAAGGATGACGGTAATCACCAAGCTTGGTTGCACGGGTTTTAGCAATTTTGAATTCACACTGAAAATAATCTATCCATTTTGCAATCAGCGGTGCCGCTTCGGCCGGCATGTATTGAGCTAAAAGGTTTGTATTATCCACGAATGCTAAGATAGGAATTTTTGATTTTCTTAAAGACAGCGGTTACCAGGAATTACAATGGAAAAACAGAACTCCAAATAATTTTAGGGTAAACTTATAATGATTCACTCATCATTCCTCTGATGGAAACAACGAAGCCAAGACCATCTTAATTTCTCCAAAGGAATAATCCTTACCCAAAAACTCCCGTATAGCAGCCATTGATTTTGTTTTCTGACTCTCGACAGCATTGGCGATGTTTTTAATTTTATTGGGCTTGACCAATTTCCCTACATCGATTTGCTGGGTAGAGATGAAGTAGGCTAAATGCCCTTCAACAGTTCCAACTGAGAGGCCCCGCTCCTTTGCTATTTCCTGGACCGTTTTACCCTGTTCATACAATTCGAAGCTGACAAACTTAGTATCGACTTTTGGTTCTTTTTTCTTTTTTTCAACAGCCGATTTTACTTTTAATGCGACGCCTTTTAGCTGAATAGCCTTTTGTAGTTGTGCGTTACGCTCGGTTGTATTTAACAAGGCATCAGTATCGGCCTTACTGAATTCTTTACCCTCGATAATTGCCAGCAACAAGGCTTTCGCCTTGTGTATTTTTTTCAACTGCTCATATATCAGAATTTCAAGTTCGAGTAGTTCTGTTAAATAGGTTTTAATCTGTTTTTCTTCTTTGATAGATTCAATTTGCGAAAGCAGTTTATCTGATACCTGTTTGATTAGGGGGCTAAAATACTTCACGGCAGCCTCTACTCTCTTGGAAACGTTGAATAGCGTATGTTCAGTACGCTGGGCAAACAAAGCTTTAAGCTGATTGATGAAAGTATCTGCTGTAGATGTGATCTGCTGAAAATCCTTATATAGCGCCATGGTCCAGCCATCATAGCGTTGTTTGGTAGATTTTGCTTCACTTTTATCGAAGGTTTCTACATGCTCCTTTAAATAATACCGTACCAGATTCAGGTCAAATGCAGACAGCAAATATGTTCTGGCAAAATCGTAACTTTCTAAACCAATTTGCTCAGTGAGGATTTCCGCCGGTTGCCGTGTTTTCGAGAAATAATGTATATTCTGGTCTTGCATTAAACCATTTTCACGCAAATGAGAGGTTAATACGAGCCCTTTTAACGACCTCAAACGCGACAGGGCTACGTAAGCCTGGCCAGGTGCAAACGCATCACCGATATCGATAATTGCTCTGTCAAACGTTAAACCCTGACTTTTATGTACTGTGATTGCCCAGGCCAGTTTAATTGGATATTGAACAAATGAACCAGCCACATTTTCATCAATCTCATTGGTAGCCTCGTTCAGTTTATATTTAACATTCTCCCATGTGTAAGGTGAGATCTTAATTACCGTTTTATCTTCAGTCAATTCAATTTCAATGGTATCTTTTTCAATGTGATGAACGAAGCCGATTTTGCCATTATAATAACGTTTTTCGGCAGTCATATCATTTTTGATAAACATGACTTGTGCACCAACCTTTAATTCCAGGCTCCTGTCATTCGGATATGCATATTCATTAAACTCGCCATTGACTTTCGCATCAAAAAAATATGACTTTGCAGCTAACTGTGTTAAGCGTTCGCGATTGATGGTATCTGCTTTATTGTTATGTGTGGTGAGTGTGATGTAGTTTTCATTTGCGCCCGGCTTAAAATCCTGTTTGAAATGCTGTTTCAACAATGCAGTATCGTCGGCTGTGATCTGATTGTTTCTCAGGTTATTCAGCAAGTCAATGAAAACAGCATCGTCCTGACGATAAATTTTATCCAGCTCGATATAGACAGGTGGATTGGTCTGTAAAGCCAGAGCATCGAAAAAATAAACGCTTTTATAAAAACCCGCCATTACTTTCCATTCATCATTTTTAATTACCGGAGGAAGTTGGTACAGATCACCTATAAAAAGCAACTGCACACCACCGAAAGGTATATTTCTGTTTCTGCGAATGTAGCGTAATGAGAAATCGATCGCATCCAGCATGTCGGCTCGCAACATACTAACCTCATCAATAACCAGCAATTCGAGCTCCTGAATCATGCGGCGTTTATTTCCCTGCATGTTTAGGTGTTTTACTATGGTTCGGGGTGTATTAAAATTGAAAGTAATGTTCTGATTAATAATTCCAGTAGCGGCTTCTGGTAGGAAAGCGCCAAAGGGCAACTGAAAAAGAGAATGAATGGTTACTCCTGCTGCGTTAATTGCCGCAATACCTGTTGGCGCACAAATCATCGCTTTCTTATGCGTGAGCTGAATTAATTTACGTAGGAAAGTAGTTTTTCCAGTCCCGGCTTTTCCTGTTAAAAAAACGTGTCTGGAGGTATAGTTGACAAATTTAGCAGCAATTTCTGCTGGCATAGAAGTTTCTTCTAACATTGGCATTGGCAAAATGATTTTAGTTTGCTTTATTTTGGAGGGATATTTAAAGCTAACAATTTTAGCACAAAAATAGTCATGATTTATAAGATAAAGTATTTTAGCAATGAGAATTTAATCCTAATTAACCACAATAGAAATCATTATTTATATTCGTTTGTTTATATTATCCTATGATCGAAACAGAAAAACTCATCTTAAAGCCACTTACACACAACCAATTGGTTAAATACATTAAAGACGATCATTCGCTCGAAAAAGAATTTAACCTTTTGCCAACGAAAAAAAATATTTCACCATCACTACGCTCTGCTTTAGAAGAAAGTATATTACCAAATGTATCTGATAAGGACAAAGACTACTTGTATCATACTTTATGGACAATCATTTCTAAGCCAGACAACCGGATGGTGGGAGATATCTGTTTTGTGGGAGAACCTGATGCGAATGGCGAGATTGAAATTGGTTATGGGACTTATGAAGAATTTCGGGGAAAAGGTTTTATGACTGAAGCGGTTGGCCGGATCATCGGCTGGGCAAAAGCGCAGCCAAAAGTGAAGTCAATATTTGCAGCAACAGAGAAGGAAAATATTGCTTCATATTCTATTCTTGAAAAAAATGGCTTTTCACATATTGGAGATGTAGACGACATGATGAGCTGGAAACTCAAATTCTAGCTTACCACAATTTCAAAAAGGCTTAGGCTTATTCCCTCATAATGCTTCGGTAAGCCCTCTGTTTCTTTCATGTTAACTATTCCAACATAATCGAAGCCACAGCCAGTATAATATTCCAGAAGCTTCTCATTATCTGCCCATGTATCCATTCTAATATATTTCAGGGCTTTAAGCCGGGCATATTCCTTTGCCCATTTAATTATTTCTTTAACAAATGAATAACCCCTGAAAGATGGGTTGGTTACAATCCGATGGATGTAGATAGCGCTGTAATCTCGTTCTCCCCAGATTAACTTATCCGCAAAACTAACAGCAAAAACACAGGCAACCTGCCCATCAATCAGAATTTTGTATTGTTTATTGTCCGCAATTTCCTGTGCTACCATTTCACGGTCAAAGCCCTGCCAGTGTTTATTGAACACTTTTTTCTGATGGGCAATTGCCATGTCGTAAAAATTGAAGATAACATCAATGTCCTGCGTTCTACTGTTTTTGACCTCGAGTTTCATACTGCAAAATTAATTTTCAACCTTAAACCAGCTTGCTTTAAGCATTAAAAAAGGGTTACCATAGTTAAGAAATGGTAACCCTTCGATGTTGTGAACAAAGCTATTGACTTTTTACTACTAACAAATTTATTTCTGTCTGAAGAAAATCTGTACAGGGGCACCTGCAAAGTCGAAATTTTCTCTAAGCTTGTTTTCCAAAAAGCGTTTATATGGATCTTTGATATATTGAGGCAAATTACAGAAGAAAGCAAACATTGGCGAGGTTCCGTTAATTTGCGTAATGTATTTGATTTTAATGTGCTTGCCTTTTAATGCCGGAGGTGGAAATTTTTCAATCAAAGGTAACATCACATCATTTAGTTTTGAAGTTGGTATCTTTTTACTTCTGTTCTTGTAAACATCTAATGCAGCTTCAATTGCCTTGAAAATACGTTGTTTATTCAGCACTGAAGTAAAAATAATCGGCACATCTGTAAAAGGCTTAATCCGTTCTTTGATGTGTTCTTCAAAGGTTTTCATCGTTTGAGTATTTTTCTCAATCAAATCCCATTTATTGATCAGGATTACAATTCCTTTTTTATTTTTCTCTGCCAAATGAAAAATATTGATATCCTGACTCTCGATACCTTCCTGAGCATCGATCATTAAAACCACCACATCTGCTTCTTCTAAAGCTTTAATCGTCCGCATTACCGAATAAAACTCCAGGTTTTCTTTAACTTTTGTTTTTTTACGCAAACCAGCAGTATCAATCAACATAAATTCGTGACCAAACTGGTTATAGTGAATTTTAATGGAATCGCGCGTAGTACCAGCATTAGCGGTAACGATATTTCTTTCTGTACCAATTAAAGCATTAACCAAAGATGATTTGCCGACGTTAGGTCGGCCAGCGATCGTTATTTTAGGCAACTGATTTTCTTCCTCCGGAATGTCTTCAAAGTTTTTTACTACCTCATCCAATAATTCACCGGTCCCGGATCCTGTCATGGACGACAAAGGGAACACCTCTCCCAAGCCAAAACCATAAAAGGTATGAATCTCATTATATAATGCCGTATTGTCTACCTTATTGGCACAAACGAAAACAGGTTTTTTACTCTTACGAAGTACCTGGGCAATGTCATCATCAAGGTCTGTAATTCCGGTAGTAACATCTACCATGAAAATCAGCACACTGGCTTCTTCGATAGCAATCATTACCTGCTCACGAATAGCAGCTTCATAAACATCTTCAGAATTGGCTACATAACCACCTGTATCGATTACGGTAAACTGTCTGTCTGTCCACTCACCTACACCGTAGTGCCTGTCTCGGGTTACACCGCTCATGTCATCAACAATGGCTTTGCGGCTTTCAGTCAGCCTGTTAAAAAGGGTACTTTTACCTACGTTGGGTCTGCCTACAATGGCGATAATATTACTCATGTTACGTATTATTGATAGTTAATGGCTTATAGTTAACAATCGTGGTGTTAAGCAAGCTTGCTTAAACTATTTGGCTATCAGCCATTGACTATCAACTATAACCCAATTATTTCGGGCTGCAAAGGTACTGTTAATTTCTGTAACCTTTAACTTTAAATTGTTTTTTATACTTATTCGGCAGATCTTTAATTGCTTTATCTGTCAGTTCATTAGCCGGGAATCATGGTTAGTTGTCGTAACCAAAACTTTTCAGGTAATTCTTTTTACTTCTCCAGTCAGGGATTACTTTGACAAATAATTCGAGGAAGACTTTGCTGTCCAAAAATTTCTCTACCTGTATGCGTGCTTCGGTACCTACTTTTTTTAGCATACTTCCGCCTGTACCTATTAAAATATTTTTTTGCGAATCACGCTCCACTACAATTTCTGCACTGATCCTGATCATTTGCCCTTTGCCATTTTTTAGCGGCTCTTCTTTAAAGCTTTTCACAATAACTTCGGTACTGTAGGGAATTTCCTTCTGGTAATTCAGGAAAATCTTTTCCCGGATGATTTCAGAAACAAAAAAACGTTCTGAGCGATCAGTAAGATCTTCCTTATCGTAATAAGCCGGATGTTCAGGCATTAGCTCAAGAACGTGATCTAAAATACCCGTTAGATTATGATTGTGTAATGCAGAAATGGCATATATTGAAACGGGCTTCAGCTTTTCCTGCCAGTAAGCAATTTTCTCATCCACCTGTTCCTGTAGTGCAGTATCAATTTTATTAATTAATACAATAGTAGGAATGTCGCGATCAAGTATTTTATCAAGAACATCGTCTTCATCATGCGTCTCATTAATATCTGTAACGAATAAAAGTACATCCGCATCAGTCAAAGACCCGTTAACAAAGCTCATCATACTCTCCTGCAAAGAGTACTTTGGTTTGATTATGCCCGGGGTATCAGAGAAAATAATCTGATAATCTTCTTCATTTACAATACCTAAAATACGGTGTCTTGTAGTTTGCGCCTTTGGAGTAATAATACTAAGTCGCTCACCTACAAGCACATTCATCAAGGTTGATTTACCAACATTTGGTTTACCTATAATACTAACAAAACCTGCTTTATGCGCCATCGAAATATTTTTTAAAAAAAATTTGCAGTACAAAGAAACGAATTATATCTTTGCATTCCAATTCGGAAACAGAGTTAAGGATTTAATTCACGTGAAAAGCCGAGCTGTATATAGTGCGGGGTGGAGCAGTTGGTAGCTCGTCGGGCTCATAACCCGAAGGTCGCACGTTCGAGTCGTGTCCCCGCTACCAAATTGAGTAGAAAGTTATAAATCGAGGTTTGAGTTTCAGCCTTTGAAGTAAGAACTTAGAACTAATTTATTGGCCCGTTCGTCTAGGGGTGAGGACGCCAGATTTTCATTCTGGAAACAGGGGTTCGATTCCCCTACGGGCTACAAGATTCAATATCAAATGATGTAAAACCCTGCAAGTATTTAATTTGCAGGGTTTTTTATTGATATCAAAATCCTAAAATATGCATCAAATCACAATAAAAAAGTGTGTAATTCGGTGCGTATCCAAAACAAAAACACAACGCACCGATTTTACTTCAATCAACTGAACACCAACACGTTCAGCTATTAAACATCTTGATACCAGAAAGATGATGTCTTACTTTTGTTTCACTCTAAGTAAGTAATTATGAAAGGTAATTTCCATCTGCTTTATTATATTATCTAAGAAAGCAAAAAAAATACTTGGGCATACTGCCTTAAAAACTACTCAGCACTATGCAAAAGTTCTTGATACCAAGGCCAGCCATATCCGATCTTCCCAGATTCCTTCCCTTCATTTTCTAATCTATCTTTCCTGTATTTGTTCTGTCAATCCTACACAGAAGATGGTTTTGCAAGAAAAACGGCCTTCCAGAATAAGATTTACGGCAAATCGGCTCACTTTTAAAAACACACCAGAATAAGCAATATAATTTTTGATTTTAAGGCTATTAGAATATCTCCATTTCGATTTCTCTAGACGAAACAATATTGAATCTATCCCCGCTTTTCAGAAGCTTAAAACCGCTTAAAATGAGCCGAGTGACCACTTTTAAGCGAAATCTAGTGAACATATAGACCGGAAAAGGTGGCCACGATGGATGAAAACCAGTGGCCACTTTTAGCGGAACCACCACACTACCCTGAAGCCAAATAGCCCGGCATCATTGTTGTTTAAAATTTGGAATTACTAAAGGATGAAATTAATAAAAGCCATATCGGTCATTTTATTGCCGTTTTTTGTCGCCTGTGAAAGCGATGAAAAGAAGTTTGCGAGGGCTGAAAGGGAATGTTCGCAAAAAAACAGCGTGGATCAATTAGATGTCAGTCTTTTTGGGTACTCTTATGATGACGCAGATTCAGTGTCGATAAAAATACAACGCGACGGTAAGATCATAGCAGATTATAAGGATGCGCTTCCCAAAAAGTATTTTGATTCCTTAAGGCACCAAAGATACTACACCATTAAAAAGAATATCCTGCTGACCGATACGCTTATGGTCAAAATAGCAAAGGAGCCAATTAGAAAAATATATGGGTTTAGCTATGCTGTTAAACCTCACTTTACCATGATGAACAGAGATTTTGGATGCGAATTCAGCAGTTTTGTAATGGATGGAGAGATCGTGAACGAATCTACAGTTAGCCTGGTTAACAAATCAGCAAAATAAGCTGAAATATCGTCATTGGTGGTTAAGGCGTCTTGGCTTATATTAAATTTGAAAAAATGCTGAATATTATTCTCCTGATAAAGCGATTTGGAAGATGATACCGCAAATTAAAATAGTTGGTTAAATTTTGGAAAAATAAAAATATAAGGACCATTAATTATTGTTTTATGCAATTTGAACAATCAGAAAAACAAGTTACACAGGAAGAACTCAACAACTTTGAGGAAAATTTTCAAGTCAGCCTTCCAGACGATTTTAGGCAGCACTACCTGAACTACAATGGTGGTTATCCACCTTATGATTATGTTAAAGGTTTAAAAACATCTTTACCATCAACGGATTTGATTCAATAAAATATGGAACGCTGCCGATAGAACAAATCATAGCTGATCATAAAAAAAGCGGAATTACTTTTGAAAAAAAAATTCCATTTGCATATGATAATGGCGGGAATGTTTTTCTGATCTCCGAAGATGGTGCTATTTATATCTTAGAATCCGAATTTCTGAAAGACAAAAACTACATCCTGGTTTCCGAATCATTCACCGATTTTTTGAATTCATTTTATAATCAGTAGTTAACTAAGGAAAGGTTACTAGATTGGTGTACATTGTTTAGGTCTGCCATTCTTAAAATAGAGAATAGGGATGTGTTATCGATAAAAATTGAAAATAAATTTATTAATGAAATTAATCTAAAAAGAGAATGGCAACAAAGTCATTCAGGGTTTTTGATCCAAAAGATATTCTTTGTCCATAATGACTAAAAAAGCCAAAATAATACTAAGCTTGATTTTCTTTTTAGAGATCGTATTTCTAATTAGAACTTACCTTATTTATTCTTTTTATAAGAATGATGAAACTTATGGTGATGGATTACCAAATCCTTCTAAATATGATCATCATTTTTATTCTGCCATATTTATTTCATTGGTAATAATGATGTTATTGATGTTGGGTTGTATTTTACTCTTGAAAAATGAAAACGAAAATGATAAACTGATATAAATTGAATACAATAAAAAAATCACTAATTATGAGCCTAGTTTCTGCACTGGTAGGCGGATTACAAATGGCTTTATTTTTACCAGATGGCATTTCATGCTTGGATGGAACCAGTTCACTATTTGATGGGATCTTATTTTTAATGCCAATTCAATTGGTCATTGTCTTTTGCTTAGGATTTATGAATAAAAAAATAACAGCCTATTTGATCCCTGCATTTTTGCTGATATTTTGGCTGTTTATAAATAGACATGAATTTGTCGCCAGAAAAGCATGTTGGTCTACATTTTCAGATGCTGAAATTTTAAAAGTATTTCTGCTAAAATCTGCGATTACTTGTACGATATGCCTTTTGCCCTTATATTTTTTGCTAAAAAAATATATCATTCGTTAAATCTAAGCAGAATAGACATTTAGGGTGTAGTCCTATCTTAATTAGGCGGCCATAAACATCAATGTAATAAACCTTACAGGTCTTTTTTCAATTTGTATGTCTGTCTGGTACCGACCAGCTGATCTATAAAATTGCTTTTCAAAATATATTTATTGCTGTTTTTAGTGATTATTAAAGTCAAACTACGATCTTCTTTATCAGCAAAAACTATTTTAGATGGTTGTGTATTTACTCTTATCAGATCTTTCTTTACATTTTCCACATAACTATCAAGTTGAAAATTAGCTGATGCGTTATTGATATTTATTTTAATTGTTCCCCAACCTCGTGCATCTCCCGATTCCTCTTTCATTCTTAAAAAATGACCGGTATAACTTCCTGTAAATTGGTTACCGCTTGCTGGAAACTTATGTTTATCAAAAGTCCATTTCTTAAGGAGTTTTTCATTTGACTTTAAGTACAAAATTTCATTGCTGCCGAGATCATCAATACTCACACTTACATCTGCAAATCTTAGGTTGATCGTATCGATGATCCTGTATTTTTCAACGTCTTCACTTTTTAAAGATCTTTCCAGGGAAAAGATATAGCGGTTATTTGTTCTTTCTTTATAAATACTGTATGAAATACTGTCAATCCCAGTTTTCTGTTCTCTGAAAGTTTCGACGCTATTTAGCTCATCGCCTGAAGAGAATTCCTTACCAATATAAACATCTTTCTGATTCGATATCTTATCTATGGCTGTATTGGTTTTAGGCACAGTATCAATGGCCCTTCGAGATGACTTGTTTTGTTTGCATGATACTAATACTGCAATGATTAATAAGAGACTGTAAAGTATGGACTTCATCATATCGTTAATATATAATTTTTTTTAATTTATCGTAGTATGTATGCCTTTTGCCACTAGATTTTCCATCAGGAAATTGTTAAGTTCGATTAAAAAAGTCAATGGAAGCAAGGATCAGCCCACCAGCCACAGTTTTTTAGTTACAAAAACCAGCTCCTTACAAATTGCCAAAACCTATGCACAACGTCCAACTCAAAAACCATTAACCGAAATTTCTGAGATCACTCCCAATTTCCGTATCTTACCAAGATAATATTAGCATAGTTTATGCTCCTATTACATACACATAAAACCAACATTTCCATTTCCCCTGGTGAAAACAATCATTACTTTGTTAACAGCTACGCTATTTTTATCGGTAGTTTAAGTGCGTAGGCCCAGTCTTACTACCTGAATTCGGTTGATGAAGAAAAGCCCTTTAGCTTATATATTTACCACGGCCCTGATGGCAAATCGATGCAATAGATGCATTGGAAGCCGAAAGAAAAAGTTACATCGAGGATTACAATTTTGATGGCTATGATGATTTCGCGTTTTCAATTCCGGACGCTGGAATGGGTGTTTATCGGGCGTTCAACATTTGGCTTTATACCACTAAGACCAGGCGATATAATGCACTTCTACCGTCTGAGGATAAAAGAAGTAAATGCAGTTGCCTTTGCGATTTTACATCCGGCAAAAAAAATAAATTGATTATTACCTCTTGCCGTGGAGGTGCAAAATGGTGGCAGGATATTTACCGGGTTACAAAAGATAACCGGCTTGTTGGGATCGTTCTAAAGAAATAAGTCAATGATTGTCATGAGGGCTTTAAAAAACGATAGGTGATATTACATCACTGAAAGGTATTGCGGCTGTTTTAAAATAAGTCGTTGCTTGCGGCAAAGTAGGAGCATCAGGCAGAATATTCGGTAACTAAACTTATTAACTCAGGAAATTTCATAATATAGGCCAAATCGTACGGCGTTTTTCTGGCGGCATTTATGGATCTTAAATCTGCATTATTTTCTAATAGCAGTTTGATAAATCCGTATTCTCCTTTAGCACTAAAAATAGCCGTCCATAAGGGAGAATTACCAAACTTATCTTTGACCTCTATATCTGCATTTTTTTGAAGAATTGCTTTCGCTAAATTTAAGTCATCCTATAGACAGCGATATAATGTAGTGCAACCATTCTCTTATTATCATGGTTGTTAACATTAACGCCCTTTTCTATTAAGTAATGTGCGATTTCATCTCGTTTATTTTGAAGTGCTACTTGTAAAAGGGACATATCATTAACGTTCAAAACATTTATATTTGTTTCACTGATTTTTTCTTTTACAGCTTTCAAGTCGCCGTCTGTGACGATTTTAAAAAAACTTTCCATTGAACTTTATTTTGTATATTTTACTTCGATTAATCAAAGGCGTTCCTGACAATAATTATGATATTTCCATCATCTTAAAGATTTTTTAAAGATAAGATCTCTTTCACAATTATCACATAAATCCATTTATGAAGGCCCTCACTTTTAGGAAAGTCTGCCTTTCCTTTGCTCCTCTGCGTTTAATTCAATTAGCAATTTCAGCACATTTCCAGTTAGCCTCAAAGTTTTAATATCATTGCTGAGCCCTAATAAAAGATTGAAGCTACAACAAAGTGTAATCTACTCATTTACAATATAAAAATAGTATAAATTGACTTCTCTACTTTTGAGAGATATTTTTTTTTGAAAAAAAAAGCTTTCAGGCTTTGCGAATATGAAAACTATTCCTACTTTTGCACTCCTTCAAACGAAGAAAATTTGAAGATATAGAGTGCGGGGTGGAGCAGTTGGTAGCTCGTCGGGCTCATAACCCGAAGGTCGCACGTTCGAGTCGTGTCCCCGCTACCAAAGGAGTTGAAAGACACTCTGATTAAAAGGCCCGCTCGTCTACCGGTTAGGACGCCAGATTTTCATTCTGGAAATAGGGGTTCGATTCCCCTGCGGGCTACAAAAGCATCAATCCAAAAGATTGGTGCTTTTTTGTTTTATAGCTTTTCAGCTTCAGATTTGACTACGGCAACGGTAACCATTAGTTGACCAACATGTCGCATGGTATGTTCTGCTGCATGAAAAAGCAGACCAATTACAGTTGATGGTAAGCCTGCCCTACCTACGCCCCTATACTCAGTAAGACCAGATTCAACTGTGTCTTTCAATTGTATCATGGCCTGATCAACCTGGACGTTAAACCGGGAAACCAGATCTTCGACTTTATACCCCCCTGCCCGATCTTTGCCTTCCTCGTAAAGTTGTTCAAATTGAAAAGGGGATAAACCTTCTGCACGTGCATAAGTGAAAACCCGATCAAGAACCCCACTTAAATGCTGAAGGTGAAATCCTGCAGAAGCCATCCCGGCTGGACGTATCCAGAGTAGTTCTTTCGGAAAGCCTTCCAAATATTCGTTTACTTCTTCCCTTGCCTGCAATAGTGCATGGGCTACAGGTTGTAACAAGGGCCTAACATCGGGCAACGGCCCACGCTGCCATACTTCTAATTTCTGCTCCATTAGCAATAAATATAGTTAAATATTTTTTTCATTATATATGTAAAAAGTTACCTGGATCGCTCAACATCACAAACGCTTTAAATTATATTTGCTCTGCACACTAAAGTAGGCAACCTACAACAACCAAACCAACTAACCCTATCCTTTTATGATGAGAAAACTTTACGCTGTAATATTGCTGATCAGTGGTGTCCTGAGCATTCAAATACATGCTCAAAATCCTGCAGCGGTTAAAGCTACTGTCGCAACCAGTATTTCGAACTTCACCAAAGACTTCAAAAAATCTGAGGGCTATTTCAATTTTTACTATGATGAAAAAACAGGGAAAATTTTCCTGGAAATTGATCAATTTGATAAAGATTTTCTGTATTTCAGCTCGTTAACTGATGGCGCCGGAAGAAATGCAGAACGCGGAGGCGCTGCTGCTGATGTTGCACGCTTTATCAAGGTAGGGCCAAAAGTGTTTCTACTGGAACCCAACCTGGCCTATCGTGCCGGGAACGGAAATGCCGATGAAATTAAAACAGTGGAAGGATCTTTTGCCAAGTCTGTGATCTGGGGATTTGCTCCTGTAGCAATAGAGGGAAATAAAACCCTTATAGACCTTACGCCTTTTATTATTCGCGACAGCCAGAATATCGGAGCTACCATGGGCGCTCCTGCGTCTTCGGGTGGAGCAGCTGGCAGAGGGGCAGCAGCAGGTGGCGGAACTTACCGTGTTGACGAAAGCCGATCAGCTGTTTACATACCTAACACTAAAAACTTCCCCAAAAATACTGAGTTTGAGGCCATGCTAACTTTCACTGGTGGCACCCCTAGTGGAAGAGGAACCCTGGCTCCGGATGCTAATGCCGTAACTGTACGCATGCATCAGTCGTTCGTAGAACTGCCCGATAAACATTTTAAGCAACGAAAATTTGATCCACGATCAAGCTATCAATTATTTAGCTATACAGATTTTTCGGCCCTTATGTCCGAACCGTTGGTTAAACGATATACACGAAGACATCGTTTGGAGAAGAAAGACCCTAATGCTAAAATTAGCGAAGCGGTGAAACCCATCGTATATTATATTGATCGCGGCGCACCCGCAGCAATTAAAAAGGCACTAATAGAAGGCGGATCTTTCTGGAATGAAGCTTTTGAAGCTGCCGGATATAAAAATGCGTTTCAGGTAAAAGAGTTACCTGCTGACGCCGACCCCATGGATATACGCTACAATGTAGTAAACTGGATTACCCGCGCGGGTAGCCCAAGGGCCTTTTCCTATGGATCATCTTATATAGATCCCAGAACAGGGGAAATCATCAAAGGTGTGGTAACGCTAGGTTCCGACCGTCATCGTCAGGATTATTTAATTGCCGAGGGCTTACTACAGCCCTATACAGATGGAAAGCCTGTAAGTAAAGTGATGGAAGAAATGGCATTAGCGAGGATTAGGCAGTTATCCGCACATGAGATCGGGCACACCCTGGGCTTAAACCATAATTTTGCAGCAAGTGTCAAAGACCGGGCATCTGTGATGGATTATCCTTTCCCGAGGATTAAACAAAAAGCAGACGGCAGTATCGATTTATCTGACGCATATGCAAAAGGGATTGGAAGCTGGGATAAACGAGCCATCATGTGGGGGTACAGTGAATTTACCAAAGGCACGAACGAAGATGCAGCTCTTGATAAAATAATGGAAGAAACCTTGAAGCAGGGCTTTCAATATATCCCCGATATTGGAGGCTATACCCATCCATCGGCTAATCAATGGGAAGATGGTGAAAATCCAATCGCAGAACTTAATAGACTAATGAAAATCCGAAGACAGGTGCTGGATAATTTCTCTGAAAAAGCAATTGTAAAAGATGCTCCGATGGCCACCTTGGAAGAAGTCCTGGTCCCAATTTATTTACTTCACCGCTATGAAATTGAGGCTGTTGCAAAATCAATAGGTGGGTTATATTTCACACACGCAATAAAAAATGATGGGCAGGTTCCAACTAAGATGGTTGACCCAGCTCAGCAATGGAGTGCTTTTGATGCATTAATCTCAACGATTAGTCCGGAGGCACTTGCTTTACCAGAAAGCCTGATTCAAAAAATACCTCCACGCCCGTCGGGTTATCCTGCATCAGCAGAAACGTTTAGTGGCTATACTGGTCCAACATTCGATCCGATTGCAACAGCTGAAGCCGCAGCAAACGAAACCATTTCTTCGCTATTGAATCCGGAACGGGCTTCCCGTTTGGTGGAATATAATGCAAGGGATGAAAAACAGCCTGGATTGCTCGCGGTTACAGATAAGCTGATCGAAAAAACCTGGAAAACCAGTCTGTTACCGGGATATAAAGGACAATTACAAATACTTGTAAATAACCTCACACTAAAATACCTGCTACAACTTGCTGCCAATACGCGTGCATCAGAAATTGTCAGAGGCGAAGCGTTATTAGAAATCTCTGAACTTAAGAGCTGGATGATCGAAAAAGTGAGCGGCGCGGGATTAAAGCAAAAAGCAAATATTTTATATGGCTTATCACAGATAAAAGAATTTGAAGAATCACCAGCTAAGTTTCAGCCAACCCCTGCCCAGGCAATGCCTCCAGGTGCCCCTATTGGTATGGGCAGTATGGAATTCATGGAAAGATAAACATCAACAAATAATAGCGTTATCCTTTTTCAGGATAACGCTGTAGCAAAAAGGGAAATCCATATTCATCGACTCAAAGTACCCATTCGTAGAGTCTTAACATTTTTTAAATATTTCTCAAAATATCTTCATCAAGTTTTTATTAACGATGAAAAAATGAGGATGTTTAAATTTCTACCATCAATAATCTGTTTCTTATTAATATCTGCAAGTATGATTTCTTGTAAAAAAGATAGTGATGATGAGACAACCGCTACAAGCACAACAACTTATGCTACAATTGTAACCAATTCAAAAGATACAACCGTTACAAATGCAGTAACCATTGCTTATGCAAATAATATTGCAACTGTTACAAACCCATATGAGAGTAGCGGTGTAACCATTACCAATACCAACGGAATAGTAACCATAAACTCAACTACGGCGAGTACTGAAATCAATTATGTTATTTCGGGAAGTACCAACAGTGGTTCAGTAAAAATCTACAGCAGCTACAAGTTTGGGGTTGTATTAAACGGGGCCGACATGATTAGTGCAAACGGCCCTGCCATAAATATTCAATCCAGTAAAAAAGCTACTTTCACCTTAGTGGGCGAAACCAATAACAGATTAATCGACGGATCGACTTACACAGCAAGCGGAACTGAAGACATGAAAGGTACGTTATTTAGTGAAGGTCAATTGGTATTTAAAGGCAGTGGACGTTTAATTGTAAAGGGTAATTACAAACATGCCATTGCCAGCGACGATTACGTGGATATACAAAGCGGAATCATCAGCATCACGGGTGCAGTTTCAGACGGTATTCATGCGAATGATTATTTTTCAATGGAAGGCGGTTCACTGGATATTACCTCTTCCGGCGACGGAATTGAAGTAGAGGAAGGGTACATCCAAACCGCTGGAGGGACAATTACCATAGCGAGTGTAGATGATGGACTATCCACAACTTACAGCGGAACTGAGAGCACTATAGATCCGTCTGTTTACATCAGTGGGGGAATCATTACCATAACCAATACGGGTTCGGAAGCTGTAGGGATCAAAAGCGAAGGTGCCACAATCATTAACAGCAGTGATGCTGTTAAAGTTGCGGTATCCGGTAGTGCGGCAAAAGGGTTTAAGAGTGGAAAAGATTTCACTGTAACGAACGCAGCTTTAACCATAACAACATCAGGTGGTGCATTCTACGACAGCACGGATAAAGAGATTGAGTCAGCATCGGGCATTAAAGTAGACGGCAATTTCTTGATGCAGAAAGGAACAATAACTATTGCCGGTACTGGTACCGGAGGAAAAGGTATAAATGCGGATGGTACTTTAACCATTAATGATGGTACGGTGAACATCACCACATCAGGAGCAACCTATACTTATGGTTCTGATGATACATCTGCAAAAGGAATAAAGAGTGATGGAAACCTGACAATAAACGGAGGAACAATTTCAGTTAAAACATCAGGTACAGGTGCAGAAGGAATTGAAAGCAAGGCCATATTAACCATTAACAGTGGAACAGTTGAGTGTGTAACCTATGATGACGCGTTTAATGCAACCAGTCAGGTAGTGATTAACGGAGGAAATGTTTATGCGTATAGCACACTTAATGATGGAATAGATTCGAATGGAACCATTAACATTACGGGTGGTACAATCGTATCTTCAGGTTATATCTCTCCTGAAGAAGGATTTGACTGCGACAATAATCAGTTTAAAATTACCGGGGGTACGTTAATTGGCGTAGGGGGAGCAAGCAGTAGCCCGACTACAAGCGTAAGCACACAGAACTCAGTACTATTCACCAGTGCAGCAACAGTTAACCAGGTGATACACATCGAATCGTCTACTGGTACAAATATATTCACATTCGTTGTACCAAGAGCTTATTCAAAAATGGTGATGTTATTTAGCATGCCTGGATTAGCTTCAAACACAACGTTTAATATTTATACTGGCGGAACCGTAACAGGAGGAACCTATTTCAACGGTTTATACCAGGGAGATACCTATACTAAAGCCAGCACGACTGCTGCAGCGAGTTTTACAACAAGTGGATTATTAACTTCAGTTACAAAATAAGGTTTTTTGAGAGCGAACCTTTTTAGCATCAATTAGAAATAATTGATGCTTTTTTTTTATAATTTTGATGGCGCAATTCCGTAAGCCTTCTTAAAAGCAAAAGAGAAATGTGAAAGATCTTTAAATCCAACTTCGAGATAAACTTCAGTAGATTTCCAACCTTTTTCTTTGATCAGGTAGTACGCGTCCTCCAGGCGCTTCTGCTGTATCCAGCGGTTTGGCGCGACATTAAATATCCTGTTGAAATCTCTTTTAAAAGTTGCCAGACTTCGCCCTGTGAGATATGCAAAACGACCGATATCTACGCTAAACTTATAGTGTTTATTCATATAAGCTTCAAGATCAATTTTACCCGGCTCAGAAAAATCAAAGAGTATATTGCTCAACCCAGGATTAATTTGCAATAAAATCATCGCCGCTTCCCTAACTTTTAAGTTCGTGAGCATACTGTTAAACTCATTATTGTTTTCCAGGTAAGGTGATATCGAATCAAAATAGTTCTGAAACAGCCTATTAGGTTCAAACAATATTGCTGTAGGAGTCTTAACCTGTTGCTGTGCAACCAGATTATATTCTTCACCAATGCTGCGTAAGGTTTCCTGATCCAGAACAATTGTAATAGATTTATACACACCATCTTTTGGTGGAATTTTAGTATACTTCGTCAGTTGATTTCTTCTGAAGAATCTAAAGTCCCCAGAATTAAAAATATACTTTTCCTCTCCAATTTGGTTTTCTGATGTACCGGAAATCAAATATCCAAAAACATGGTCGGCAATAAACTGTTCACCTTCACTGCTTTTGTGCGAGTAGCAGCTGTATAAAATATTAGGACGTTTAAGTTCGCTTGGCATGCTATCAAAATTATGAAATAAACGGGTTATTTGAAATTGTTATGATGAGATTATCCGGGAGAAGATGACCTCATGATAATTATCTATTTGTGAAACTCTTACCCAGACTAGTATCTAAGAAATCTGTAGCAGAATCATGGTCGGTAGATAAACTCACCCCCATCCACTTTTCCATTTCCTGTGTCCTGGTTGTATCTGCATGCTTAAGCATACCGATAGCTTCACTTCCCAGAATGAGGTGCATTGGTGGTTCAGGATGCACAGCAAGATTCACTAACACTTTTGCTGCTTTCACGGGGTCACCAGTAGGGATGAAATCGCCGCTCTGAAAAAATTCACTTCTTTGATCTACCAGATCATATCCATCAATTTTTGGGGCATAAGTCATGGAATCCCCCGCCCAATCTGTACGAAATCCACCTGGCTCCACGCTGGTAACCAGAATCCCCAGTGATTTGACTTCTTTCGCCAGTGATTCTGTGAAACCACTTAATCCAAATTTTGCTGCCTGATAAATGGAAATCCCGGCATTACCCACTCTGCCTCCTACCGAACTAATTTGAAAAATGCGCCCTGACTTCTGTTTCCTCATGTAAGGCAACACAGCTCTGGTAATTTCTATTGGCGCGTATAAATTGGTTTCCAGCTGACTCCGTACCTGATCGGCACTAAATGCTTCGGCAGCCCCCACAATTCCAAAGCCCGCATTATTCACCAGAACATCAATCTTACCGAAGTGGGCAATAGCAGCTTCTACGGTAATCGCTACCTGATTATAATCGGTCACATTTAAGGTTAGTGGATAAATCAACTCCCCGAACTTTTCAACCAAATCATCCAACATGTTGGTGTTTCTTGCTGTAGCGACTACCTGATCGCCCATTGCCAATACTTCTTCTGTTAAACTCCTTCCCAGTCCGCGGGAGGCTCCTGTTATAAACCAAACTTTTTTCATGATTGTCTTTTTTATTGAATCAAAGGTATAGCAATCTGGAAGCTAAAATTTTGTTTAAAAGCTCAAAGTACTTTGCTTGAAAGCTCATTTAAAGTGAACCTTTTTAAAAGAACAATGTTGTTAACTACAAACTACATGTTATGGCAAAAACGAAAAAGAAAGCTGTAAAGAAAAAAGGCGGCAAGAAAAAAGACAAAAAAAAGAAAAAAGGACTTAAGAAGAATAAGTTAGGGGTCAAAAATTCACTGGTTAATAACATCAATGCCCGTAAGAAGAAAGGAAAATCGAGATCGAAAAAGAAATCGAAAATTAGTAAAAAGGCTTATAAAAAAATGAAAAAAGGCTGGAAATGATCTTGGGAAATTATCTAAATCAGACGGGCTCAAAGCGCTATCGATTTGGTATTAGTTTACTGAACGATAGCAATATTCGCTCAGGAAGCTATTAACTTTGCCGCATGGCATTTGGAAAAGAAAAGCATACAAAAGAAAGTTGCAGGGCAAGCCTGAACGCGGTTAAGGATGCGCTGTATGTTTTAAACGGGAAATGGAAATTACCTTTAATTCTGAGTTTACAGGATGGCCCCAAACGGTTCAATGAAATTCAAAAATCGCTGGGAGAGATTACTCCGAAGATTTTATCAAAAGAGCTGAAAGATCTGGAACTGAACGAATTTGTCATCCGCAACGTGTTTCCAACTACGCCGGTTACCGTTACTTATGAATTAACTGAATACAGCGGCTCTTTGCATAAGGTGATTGATGAGCTGAGAAACTGGGGTATACAACATCGCGAAAGACTTGTTGCGAACAGGAAAACGGACGTAACGCTGGAAGATGTAATAGCCTGAAAACCTAAAATCTGATAATGATTATTTTAGGCTATCTTTGTGCAAAATAAAATCGATGGCGGTATTACATAAAAAAGAAGAAAAAATTCAGGCAGTGCTGGGTAGGTTGCCTAAAAAATATACTGACGAACAATTTGTGGAAATGTTTATCAGGCTTTATTCCAAAGACTGGGGCAAAATTAAATCAGCTTATATAAAACAGTCTCAGGATAAAGAACCTGGTACGGTGATAAATATGCCTAAACCTGAAATATACTTAAAACAGGTTTTAGCAAATTATTTGCAACAAGCAGATTCACCTAAGATTGAAGAAGCTGAATTTGTAGACGAAACTCCAGTTGCTGAACCTAAAAAAGCTAAAACAACAACTAAAAAGAAAGTTGACGTTGAAGAACAGGTTATAGAACCTAAAAAAGCTAAAACAACAACCAAAAAGAAAGTGGAGGTTATTGAGGAAACAGGTGTTGAAGTAAAAAAAACTAAGGCTCCGGCGAAGAAAAAAGCTGAAGCTGCTGAAGAAGCTCCCGCAATAGAAAAAAAGCCAAAAAGCACAGCGAAGAAGGCTGCAGAAAAAAAATAAAAAAATTTAGCCATGATATAATAAATCATCCTTTTAGGTGTTTATATATATGAGAGCGTTAATTTAGATGACGGGGATAGGTCGGTATGATTTATCCCCGTTTCTTTTTTAAGCTCGTACGTTGCTTCCACACTTTCCAATTACTTCCCTTTTTGAAACCTGACAGTTTAGGGCAATTTACCATTTTTGTGTAATCTTTAGGCTGATAATTGGCATATCGGGAAAAGTCGATATACATTTGCGATATGGATCAAGTAGAAGTGTTCAAAGCATTATCAAATAAAACCCGTTTGCAGATTCTAAACTGGCTCAAAGCTCCTGCAGAAAATTTTCCAGATCAACCTAATGCCGACTTCGAAAATGTGGGTGTTTGCGTGGGTCAAATTCAGATGAAAGCAGGACTCTCACAAAGTACCATCTCCGAATATCTATCTATTCTACAACGTGCTGATTTAATTTCCGCCACCAGGGTTGGACAGTGGACTTATTACAAACGGAATATGGAAGGTCTTGAAAAATTAAGTGAAATTATTAATACAGAATTATAAATAGCAATCAATATGAATACAGATAGTTTATTTAAGCCTTTCAGCTTAAAATCATTAACCACAAAAAACAGAATTGTCATGGCTCCCATGACCAGGTCTTTCTCTCCAAATGGGATCCCAACTGATGCAGTTGCGGAGTACTATGCGAAGCGTGCGGCTGGTGAAGTAGGACTGATCTTATCAGAAGGTACAGTAATCAATCGTCCTTCTTCTTCTGCCGATCCAAACATTCCTCATTTTTTTGGAGAACAAGCCCTGGCAGGATGGCAAAAGGTAATCAACGATGTTCATGCCACGGGTGGCACGATGGGCCCTCAAATCTGGCACCAGGGAATATCTGCCAACCATGCTTCAGGATGGTTACCCAGCTCTCCATTCGAAGGTCCTTCAAGCTTAAACAGTCCTGGCTTCGAAAACGGGGTTCCAATGACAGATGCCGCTATTGCAGACACCATTGCTGCTTTCGGTCAGGCTGCAGCTGATGCTAAAGCACTTGGATTCGACACCGTTGAAATCCATGGTGCTCACCAGTATTTAATCGATCAGTTTTTCTGGGATGCAACTAATAACCGTACAGATATCTATGGTGGTAAAACCTTAGCTGAACGCACCCGCTTTGGAGTTGAGGTGATCAAAGAAGTTCGTAAACGTGTTGGTGAAGATTTCGCAGTTATTATTCGCTTGTCGCAGTTTAAGCCTGCAGCATATGATTTCAAACTGGCCAAAAATGAAACTGAAATGGAACAATGGTTAACGCCGTTAGCCGATGCAGGAATCGACATTTTCCATTGTTCACAACGCAGATTCTGGGAGCCGGAATTCGAAGGTTCAGACCTGAATTTTGCAGGATGGGCAAAAAAAATAACTGGAAAAGCAACCATTTCGGTAGGATCTGTAGGTTTGAATGGCGATTTCTTTGGTGCCTTTGCAGGTCAGAGTTCTGAGCCAAGCTCGCTAGATGAGTTGGTACGCAGAATGGATCGTGGTGACTTTGATTTAGTTGCTGTTGGCCGTCCATTATTATCTGATCCGAACTGGGTAGAAAAAATTAAAAATGACAATTTTTCAGAATTGAAAGGATTCAGCAAGGAAGCATTGGCTGAACTGGTTTAATACTATTTCCCATTATAATTTCAAAAGCACCTCATAAATGGGGTGCTTTTTTATTAATCACCATTATAAAATTTTCTTAAATTCACCATTTCAAATCCATATCCTATGTCAAACATTTCACTCATTATTGAAGAAAGGCCGGCAAACATTGGTAACTTCATGGTTGGCAGGTTGCTGCCATTTAGGGAAAAACGAATGGTTGGTCCATTTGCTTTCATCGATCACATGGGCCCAGCCGCTATGAGTGACCATGAAAATCTCGACGTACCGCCGCATCCGCACATCGGCTTATCTACATTAACCTTTTTATTTGAAGGGGAAATTGAGCACCGCGATAGCTTGGGAACAGACATTATTATTAAACCCGGACAAGTGAACTGGATGACTTCTGGCAAGGGGATCGTTCACTCAGAGCGTACACCTTCTTATTTAAGACAGACGGATAAAATGCTCCATGGTTTACAAATTTGGGTAGCCCTGCCAAAAGCACTTGAACAAATGGATCCTGAGTTTTTTCATGTTGATCAAGAAGATATTCCCAGCTGGCAACAGGATGGAGTCAATATTAAATTAATTGCCGGCGAAGCATTTGGCCGCCAATCACCTGTTCCTGTATATTGCCCGCTGTACTTTATTGAGATTAAAAGTATAGGCCGACAAAAATTGAATATTGGAAATGATCTGTTTGGTGAAAGCGCGCTATATGTACTCGAGGGGGGCATAGAAAGTGATGGACACCTTTTCCAACCACGCTTAATTCTAGTGGCTAATGATGCTAAACTCTGCGAATTTACGATGTTGGAGAACACCACCATATATATTTTTGGCGGCAATCCGTTTCCTGAGGAGAGATTTATATACTGGAATTTTGTAGCCTCTGATAAAGAAACAATCGAAAAGGCTAAACAGGACTGGCTGGAGCAAAAGTTCAGACCTGTGCCAGGTGAAACAGATTTCGTACCGTTGCCCAATCAAAACCCATATTTAAAAAAATAATGCGGGCATTACCCGCATCATCACTATTCTTCTAATAAAGCCTGCCTGATTTTTTCGGCGGCTTCAGTAAGTTCTTCGGGAGTGGGCTTGAGTTTCTCTTTACTAAAATCCATATCACTCACATTGTTCATAGGAATTAGATGAATGTGGGCATGTGGAACTTCTAATCCAATCACGGCTACACCGACTTTTTTGCATGGAAAAGCACTTTTAACGCCTTTTGCTACAATTTTAGCAAACATCCAAAGTCCGACATATAAATCTTCTTCAGCATCAAAAATATAATCGACTTCCACTTTTGGGATCACCAGTACATGACCGGCAGTAAGCGGCTGGATATCTAAAAAAGCTAAATATTCAACAGTTTCAGCAACAACATGTGCGCTGATTTCGCCGGAGACAATTTTTGAAAATATACTCATAAAAGGATAGTAGGTTTAAAAGTGAATGTTAATGTTTATCTCGAAATCTCTAGCACTTCAAACTGCATCTTACCGGCAGGCACTTCAATTTCAGCAAATTCGCCAACCGACTTTCCAAGTAAACCTTGTGCAATTGGTGATTTAACAGAAATCTTTCCGGTTTTTAAATCGGCTTCACTTTCAGCGACTAACTGATAGGTCATGGTCGCTCCGTTTTTAACATTTTTTATTTTAACAATAGACAATGCTAACACCTTTGATAAATCCAATTTAGATTCATCTATGAGGCGTGCATTAGCCAAAGTATTTTTTAATTTTGAGATCTTCGCCTCGTGTAATCCTTGCGCTTCTTTGGCCGCATCATATTCTGCATTTTCTGATAAATCACCTTTATCTCTCGCCTCAGCAATTGCTTTCGATATTAGCTGACGGCCCGTTGTAGTTAGATAGTGAACTTCTTCTTTTAGTTTATCTAACCCCTCTTGTGTATAGTACGTTACCTCTGTCATTGCTCTATTAATTTTATTCAAACGCTATAAAAAACAAACAAGACTACATAGTTGGTTTCTACATAGTCTTGCTTCAATTATAACGAAGATAAAATGCGGAAATTACAAAACCAAATAAAAGATCAAGATTTATACCTTTTACTGATATTAGCCTCTGAAGTAACATTCAATTATACAGTGATTAAAAATTCGATCAATAAGTTTATTTTAGCTGAAATTATTCAAAAAAATGAAAAAGTTATTTTCACTCGCCCTTCTAATCAGTTTGGCAGGTTACACGGTTTCTGCTCAGGAACTCTACATGCCCAGGAACATAAAAGCGGCTTATTTAAAAGGTACCCGTTCTGCAAACGGAAACCCGGGGCCCAACTACTGGCAAAACCATGGCCGTTACAACATGGATATAAAAGTCGATGCGGAAACCAAGGTGGTGAGCGGAGATGAGGAAATTCTATATAGTAATAACAGTAATGATACCCTAAAAACACTGGTCATACGCTTTGTAAACAATCTACATAAGCCAACGGCTCCGAGGAGCGGGGCAGTTAGTCAAGATTTCTTAAGCTCGGGGTTAAACATCACATCGTTTTCTGTAGATGGCGAGCGCTATAAAGTAGATAGCAAAGACTGGGGAACAGTGGGAAGCGTCAAATTAAAAAAACCACTTAACCCTAAGTCGAAAATTACAGTGAAAATCGGATGGGACTATCCATTATCCAAAGAAAGTGGTAGAGAAGGACAGATTGATCCGAACTCATTCTTTGTAGCTTATAGTTATCCACGTATTTCAGTCTTCGACGACTATAATGGATGGGACCGCATTCCGCATACCGACAGGGCTGAGTTTTATAATGATTTTAATGATTATCTGTTTTCAATAAAAGCGCCGAAAAACTATGTGGTTTACGCCACCGGTGATTTCCTAAATCCTGATGATGTTTTGCAGCCGGAAATTTCTGCCCGCTTAAAAACGTCCTATAACACTGATGAAGTGATTCACATTGCCAGTGAACAAGAACTAAAGGATGGTAAAGTTACCGCACAAAAAGACTGGAATACTTGGAAATTTAAAGTAGATCATATCACCGATATCACCTTCGCATTAAGCAATCACTATGCCTGGGATGGCGGAAGCGTAATCGTTGATGCAAAAACAGGACGCCGGGCAAGTGCGCAGGCAGCTTACAACCCAACCACAGGCAAGGACTTTTTAAATTCAGTGAAGTATAATATTAATGCTTTGTCATGGTTCTCCAACAACTGGCCAGGCATTCCTTATCCATATGCAAAAACAATTGCTTTTCAAGGCTTTGCAGACATGGAATACCCAATGATGGTTAATGACTCCCAGTTTGGGGACCCTGTTTTTGCACAGTTGGTGCAAGACCATGAGGTTGCACATACCTATTTTCCATTTTATATGGGCATCAACGAAACCCGTTATGCTTATATGGATGAAGGGTGGGCTACTACATTTGAATACTTAATTGGCATCGCTGAACATGGGAAACAAGCGGCAGATGACTTTTATAAAAAATTCAGAGTAAACAACTATATTAATGATAAGTCGACAGAAGAAGATCAGCCTATTATTTCGATGTCCGATCAGGTATCTGGAGCTGGATATGGAAACAACTCCTATGGCAAAGCTTCATTATCTTATCTGGCTTTAAAAGACATGTTGGGCGATGAGTTATTTAAAAAGTCACTTCACCATTATATGAACACATGGAATGGCAAGCATCCCATTCCATGGGACTATTTCAATTCAATGAACACCGGTTCAGGCCAGAACCTGAATTGGTTCTTTAGGAACTGGTTTTTCACCAACAACTATATTGATCTGAAACTGGAATATACCAAAAAGAAGGCTGTAAACTCACCAATTATGGTTCGAAATATAGGAGGTTTTGCCATTCCATTTGATCTGGTGATTACCTATAAGGACGGTAAGGTCGACAGAATTCACTATACACCTTCGGTATGGAAAAACAATCAAAGTGTAATTTCATTAGTGGTTAAAAATAATGGAAAAGCGATGAGAAGCATTGCACTGGATGGTGGCATTTATATGGATGCTACTCCAAAAGATAATGCATACGAATTTAAATAATCCAATTGGCAGTTTACAGCTTAATAAAGCCTGTGAACTGCCAACTCCATTAACTATTCTCCGCTTTAATTTCCGGATTATGTTTAACCGCAAAGTTAAGGGAATTAGCAATAAAGCACATCTTATTTGCTTCCTGGTGCAACGAGTGCGCCAATTCGAGATGTGCCTGATCAGCAATTAACACTTGTGGATGCAAGGTCACTTCTTTGAATTTCCCACTTCCGTCGGATAATTCCTCCATCACGCCTACAGCTTCATCCTTGTAGTCGATGACGACAATTTCGTTTTTTGAACAAAGATGGAGATACCAGAGCATGTGACAACTCGATATAGACGAGAGTAATAAATCTTCCGGGTTATACTTTGACTTATCGCCTAAAAAAGCTGAGTCGGAAGAACCCGAAATATCAGCCTTACCTTTTATAGAAATAACATAGTCCCGATCGTAAGATCTGTAATCCATGGTACCCGAGCCTTTATTGCCTGTCCATGTAATGGTAGTTGAATATTGATGATCTTTCGGCATAAAAAATGGTTAGTATGTTTTACCAATTTAAACATTTACTTCAAAATAACAGCAATATTTCTAATTTATGAAGATAAAGGATGGGCCTTTATCTTCATCTTTTCCTTTCGATTGCAACAACTAATTGTATTAAATTAATTACTTGGATTGGTTTTTGATTATTACGATGATTACTTATTAATTTAGCCGAATCGCATTACAACAAAACAAAGTGAAAAAAAATATATTCCTAATGATCTCCTTAGGCCTTGCTGTGCTATCAGCAAATGCCCAGAAAAAGTCTTACCTGGAAATGCTGGCCAACCAGCCTAAGTGGGTCGATTCTGTATTTAATAAACTCAACAGAAGGGAACGCATTGCCCAGATGTTCTTTGTGCGTGCACATACCAATTTAGGTCAGAAATATATCGACTCTGTGGGTATGGTAATCAAAAAAGAGCAACTGGGTGGGGTAATTTTTTTCCAGGGGGGACCAGTAAGGCAAGCCCGCGCTACAAATGCCTACCAAAAGGTTAGCCGGATTCCTTTGATTGTGGCTAACGACGGAGAATGGGGTTTGGGTATGCGCCTGGACAGCACGATATCCTATCCTTATCAAATGACACTGGGTGCAATCCAAAACAAAGATCTCATTTACAAAATGGGGCTTGAAGTTGCCAAAGACTTTAAAAGAATGGGAATGCAAATGAACCTTGCCCCTGATGCAGACATTAATAATAATCCCAAAAACCCTGTGATCAATTATCGTTCATTCGGTGAAAACAAATTTAACGTTGCCACCAAAACCGCTACCTACATGAAAGGCATGCAGGATGGTGGGTTGCTAACTACATTGAAGCATTTTCCAGGACATGGAGATACAGACGTAGATTCGCATTACGATTTGCCTCAACTTACCTTTACAGCCGCACGTTTAGATAGCCTTGAAATGTATCCTTTCAAAGAACTGATCAAGCAAGGTGCATCGGGAGTAATGATTGCACATATGAATATCCCATCCTTAGATAACACCCCTAACTTACCCTCTACCCTTTCTAAACCTATTGTTACAGGCATCCTGAAAGAAAGATTGGGTTTTAAAGGACTGGTGATTTCAGACGCGATGGATATGAAGGGCGTAGTAAAGTTTTTTAAAGATGGTGAGGCTGATGTGATGGGCATTGTTGCAGGCAATGATATCCTTGAACTTTCTGAGAATAGCGAGCGGGCCGTGAAGCTTATTCGACGTGCTATCAGGCAGGGGCGAATCAGCATGAACGATGTAGATATTAGTGTACGGAAAATCCTAACCGCAAAATACTGGGCGGGCTTAACCCAAAGAGATACCGTAGTGGTAAAAAATATTGTCGCTGAAGTAAACCGGACCGCCGGCAATGCGCTGGTGCAGGAATTGGCCAATGCGTCTGTTACCTTGTTAAAAGGAAAAGATTATATTAAAAACATGATTCCGATCAGAAGAACCGCTATTATTAGTATAGGCGTTTCCGGGGTAACTCGGTTCCAAAAGGAGGTGTCTAAGGGATTTTATAACTCGGTTTATTATGTTTTAGACAAAGATGCTACAGCAGCTCAAATTTCGAATATTGCCCGTGAAGTTGCAGCCTTCGATCAGGTAATTGTAGGCATTCACGATAGCCGGGCAAGGCCTGCAAATAACATCCCCCTAAACACAGGGGTTAAAAATTTCATTAAAGAATTATCCGGCAAGAACACGGTATTTGCATTATTTGCCAACCCTTATAACCTGGCTGCGCTACCTGGATTAGAAAACAGTAAAGGCCTGGTTGTTGGTTATCAAAAAGAAGATTATATGCAAATCTCGGCTGCAGCAGTTATCAATAACCGCTTAATTCCAGCTGGAAAATTACCCGTAAGCATTTTGCCAAACTTTAAATTTGGTGACGGGTTATAATCCAGTAAAACAACCAATTATTTTTAAAACAATTCGGGGGTCAAAAACATTATCTATTTATAAAAACTCAATGCCATGATAGACCCAGAAGAAGATAACTATTCAAACGACCCTAACGATGCTTTACGCAGAGAGGATGATACTGAAAACATCAATGAATTAGAAGGAGATGATACCAGTATCGAACATGATAAAGACATGCTGGAACAAGCTGATGAAGCTTCCAGACCATCCTACGAGCTCAATCTTGATGATGAGCCAGCAGATTTGGAGGATTAAAAAAAGCCGCGGGGATAGACCTAAAATCTAAGCCCTGCGGCTTTTTACTTATTTAGACTTTGGTTTGTAAGAATCGGGGTCTACTGCGGCAAAGGTCCAGCCTTTTAGAAATGAGTTAATCTTTTTCACATCGTGACCCACTTTCTTTTTTCCGTTTGAACCAATTTCATCTGTTTCCAGATAAGATGAATTCTCTATATGTAGCACTTTGCCTGTTCCATCCAGTACCACAAATACAGGATAGCCGAAACGGTTAGGAAAGCCGAGAACTTTCATCGCTTCATCATTGTGATGATCCTTATCCCAATTCACCAATAAAAATTCATAGTTATCATTAATGGTTTGCTTTAAAGAGGCGGTAGTATCAACTAAATTGTGAAAAGCGATACACCAGGAACACCAGTTTCCTCCCACCTGTACCAGTACGTGTTTCTTTTCCTTTGCTGCCTTTTCGGTTGCGGCTTTTATGTCAGCCAAAGCGTTGGCTTTAGGATTATAAATCTGAACAGGCTCTTTTTTATCCTGGCTAAATGCCGAAGTAGAAATGAATAAAGCAGCTAAAATAATAAGTAGTTTTTTCATGTGAAAGGATATGGTTACTGCAAATGTAATAAAGACTAGTACTTTTATAGATTAATACTGAATTCTTTACAGAAGAGATACATTACGGTACCCCGGCATTTTTTTTGAAAAAACCTATCTTTGCCTATTAATGGATTTTCTAGATGTACATACGCATCACAGTGGTAAGCAAAACGGGGTAATGAGCATCCAAAGTTTATCTGTGACAAGCGATATATTTTTGGCCATGCCCAAAAAAAAGCCGATTTCAATAGGCTTACATCCCTGGTATGCAACACTGGAGCAACTGCCAATGCAAATGAAGTACATGCAGGTACTAGCTAAACAGGCAAATGTTAAACTCATTGGTGAGTGCGGACTTGATAAATTAAGGGGTGAAACACTAGATAAACAGATCCTTATCCTAAAAGAACAGATTTTACTGGCAGAGCAACTTGAGAAGCCGATTATCCTACATTGTGTAAAAGCTTTTTCTGAACTGATAGCGCTCAAAGATGAACTGCGGATTAAAGTCCCGACTCTCATTCACGGCTTTAATAAGAACCAAGAACTCGGTAAGCAAATGCAAAATAAAGGTTTTCTGCTATCTTTTGGAAGTTCTATTTTAAAACATGATTCTGATGCTGCCGGTTTAATTAAGAAATGTAATAGTTTTTTTTTGGAAACCGATTCTGCGGAAATATCAATCGAACAGATCTATCAGGCCGCAGCGAATTTAAAAAAATGTTCGGTTGATGAATTAAAAGCCATTATTTTTACAAACTGGAAAGAACTAAAATTACTTTAGGAACAACCAGAAACTAGCTCACGAAAAAAACCGTTAATGCTGTGACCATTCGTGATCCATTGATAAATAATTATAATGATATGTCTGATACATCCTGGCTCTCCCGCTCCGCCCTTCTCGTTGGCAATGAAGGAATTGACTTGCTTCAATCGAAACACGTTTTAGTAATCGGCTTAGGAGGGGTTGGCTCCTTTGCAGCAGAATTTATTTGCCGTTCGGGCGTTGGCGAAATGACCATTGTAGATGGAGATGTGGTTGATCCAAGCAACAGAAACAGGCAATTGCCGGCATTGGCAACAAACCATGGTGTTGGTAAAGCATCGATTATGCAAGAACGCTTACTTGCCATCAATCCGGATTTAAAATTACATGTGATTAATTCATTCCTTACTCCTGATAAGTGCAGGGAAATTCTGGAAAATAAATACGACTATGTGATGGACTGCATTGATAGCGTAATGCCTAAAATGACCCTACTATCAACTGCACTGGAAAAAAACATCCCGATTGTGAGTTCTATGGGTGCAGGCGGTAAAGTTGATCCTACCAAATTAAGGATCACTTTGCTTCCAGACACCTATCAATGCGTTTTCGCCAGTTATGTACGCAAACGACTCAACAAACTCCCAAACCTGAATTTGGTAAAGGCTGTTTTCTCTATTGAAGAATACAAAAAGGAATCGTTAATTTTAACTGACGGAAGTAATTTTAAACGTTCCGCCTATGGCACAATTTCTTACCTGCCAGCAGCATTTGGTGGCGCTTGTGCTTCCGTGGTCATAAGGGACTTATTAAATATTCCTTATCCAATGGAAAAACGGCCAGCCAGAATCAAGAAAAAAGTTAAGAAAAAATAAACTATCAGGAATTTATGCCAAAACCTCTTAAAATTCTCCAGGCCTCCGCAGGTTCTGGTAAAACATTCAGTCTCACAGCACATTATCTCACGCTGCTTTTTAGCAGTGAAAACAAATACCGCGAGATTTTAGCTGTAACCTTTACTAATAAGGCTACTGAAGAAATGAAATCAAGAATTTTAGAAGTTCTGGTGGGCCTGGCACAGGGAAACCCCTCGAAAAAAATTGATGATTACAGAAAGCTGGTTCTGGTAGCCTACCCTGAAATAAATGCAGAGGGTTTAAAGCTTAAAGCAGATAAAATCTATCGTAAAATCCTCCACGATTATAGCCGTTTCTCAGTCAGCACCATTGATGGCTTTGTACAAAAGGTCATTCGCGGCTTTGCTTTTGAACTAGGTTTAAATGCTGATTATAATTTAGAAATGAATTACGATAAGGTTAAAGATGACCTGGTAAACAAGCTGGATGAAGCCTTAACCGACAATAAGCAGCTTTTACAATGGATCATCGACCTGGCACTTGAGCGTATTAGCGACAACAAAAGCTGGAATTACAAGTCGGAACTCTATAATTTAATCGGGGAAATTTTTTCAGAGCGGTTCCAGATTTTTGAATCTGCAGTAGAGGAGCTGGGCGCGGAGAATATTGATAAACTCTTTAAAAAGTATATCAGCGTTACCAAAGAAGAAATCAAAAGATTTGAGGATGAAATCGTTCAGCTGGCAACTGATGCACACGAGGCTATAAATGTACTAGGGGTAGAAAATGAACACCTGAAAGGCAAATCCAGAAGTCCCCTCACAAAGTTGGTGTTAATAGCCAGAGGAGATTTTTCTAAGATAGAGGCTCTTTTCAACTTAATAGATGAGCCTGATGAATGGTTTCAGAAAAACGCCGCCATACCAGAGGTTTATGAAACGATTAATCCCATATTACATCAAATAAAAGATCATTTTCTTTCCTACTTACCGGATTACCAATTGGCAATTGCCTTCAATAAAAACCTTTATTATTTAAGGCTGATGCAGGAAATAGCTGTATTGCTAAAAGAATATAGAGCTGAAAACGATAACCTGCTCATCAGCGATGCCCAAAAACTGATATCCGGAATTACTGACGATGCCGGAGAGAACCCCTCTTTTATATGGGAAAAAGTGGGCAACAGATATCGTAATTTCCTTTTCGATGAGTTTCAGGATACCTCAACCAGCCAGTGGGGAAGCTTTAAATCGCTTTTAACCAATGCCATTGCCACCCCAAGCATGGATTTAACAGATCACCTGATTGTGGGAGATACTAAACAATCCATTTACCGCTGGCGAAATGGCGACTGGAATATCCTGCATAAACATGCTAAAACCGATGTTGGTATGCATAATGTGGTGGAGGAAAGTCTGGAAGAAAATTACCGCAGTACCGAAAATATCATCACGTTTAACAATGTAATATATAAAAGTATTCCTTTAACGCTACAAAATGAGTTAAATCAAAACTTAGCTGATAAACCTGAAAATATTTCTGCCTGGTGGAATGCGGAACACTATAATTCGATTATTACAGATATTTATGCTGGCTCGACGCAAAATTTTGCGCCCAACACTTTAAAGGGTGGAACAATTAAGATCAAAAAGTTTGGCAAAGAACAAGCTCCGGAAGAGATACGGTTCAGTGAGACGGTTTTCCGTGATCTTGCCCTGAATGATGTAATAGCAGAAATTTTTTATTTAAAAGATCAGAAGCATTATTCGTTGAAGGACATCGCTATTTTAGTGCGTTCAAATAGTGAGGCGCTATTAACTGTGCAAAAGCTAATGGAGTTCAAGTTGCCTGTTCTTTCAGGCGATGCCTTGTTGATTTCTAATAATTCTACTGTTAAACTAATCATCAACACGCTTAAAGTCCTGATCGGACTGGATGCGCAAACAGCACTTTATAAAGCAAACTGTATCGCCCTTTACCACTCTTTACATGAAAAAGAGGCAAATGCAAATCACTATTTAAATCTCACTCATACTTCACTATCTTCATTATCAGATGTATTGCCTCAATCACTTTGCAATCACTGGCAATCGTGGCTGCAACTTCCCCTGCCCGAACTCGTAGAGATTCTAATCGAGGCCTACGATTTGAAGCGGCTAAGCCAACACCTGCCTTATCTTTTAGCATTCCGCGATTTAACCGCCAATGCAGGAAAACTCGGTGAAAAGGGCATTATCTCATTTCTTACGTGGTGGGATGAAGATGGCATAAAAAAATCACTTCCATCTCCTGAAGGTGCCGATGCGATTCAAATCATCACCATCCACAAATCAAAAGGTTTAGCTTTTCGTGCTGTATTTGTTCCTTTCTGCAACTGGGAAGTAAAAGGTAAAACCAACTCAACATTTTGGGTTTCGTCAGAAGGAACTGCTTATAAAGAACTTAGGGGCATTCCTCTGAAATACAACAAAGATTTAGCCCACTCATCAATTGCAAAGGCCTACTACGAAGAGTTGCTTTATAATAACATGGATGCATTAAATATGCTATATGTTGCAACTACCCGTTCCAAAGACTTCCTTTACATAGCCACTATGGCAAAAGCTGAACCCAAAGGAAATAAAGAGCTAAGCCTTTCAAACATGGGTGATGTGATTAACTTCACTTTCGAAGGACAGTTTGATGAACATGGCGTTTACGAAATTGCAGACTATGTAATGATTGAAAATAAAACAAAAGAATCCAATTTTGTTGAGCTGAGAAATTACCCCACCACTTCTCGTTTGTCGGAACTCTATCTGCCCTCAGCTGAGAAGAATTTAAAACACCTGATCAATATTGAAAAATCAGGAAGAAAAGGTTCCTTACTACATGATATTCTGGCAAATGCCAGCAGCGAGAAAGAGGTTGCAGATTATGTTTCAAATCTGGTTTTGCAGGGTATTATCAAAGAGGAAGAGGTTCCAAAACTAACCACATCATCGCTCGAAGTTTTAAATCATGCTGAACTTCAGGAAATTTTAAATAAGGCAACTTCCAGCATTACCGAAAAAAACATTGTCGATGCACAAGGAAAACTTCATCGTCCGGATAGGGTGCTAATCAATGCCAATGAGGTTATCATTCTGGATTATAAATTTACACTCGAAAAAAGCGACAGACATATTGAACAGGTCTTAAAGTACAAAGCCTTGCTTTCTGAAATGGGCTACAGCAACGTGAAGGGCTATTTATTTTATGCAATTAACAAAGAATTAAAGCCTGTTATCTAATTTAGCAAAATAATGCGTTATAGTTGTGGAAAATTACTAACCGAGCCATCTAAATCTAAATGCATTTGTAATCATAAATACCTTGTTGAAAAATTTTCTGCTCTTACTCTCTCTCCTGTTGCTATTTGCTTATACCCCAAGCTTAGCACAAACGTCCTGTGATATAAAAGGAAGTGTTACCGACTCTACAAAAAAAGCAATAAGCGGTATAACCGTCAAAATTACTTTTGGTAAAGACTCATCCTACACCACTACTGATGATAGGGGAAGTTTTTCCTTTTCTAAAATAAATGCAAAAAGTCTTGTGATCAATATAGGCGGTATAGGTTATAAAACCCACATGGCAAAATATACTATCAAACCCGACATGTCTGAAATTGATATAGGCACAATTATATTAAAAGGTGGCGAAATCATTCTGGAGGATGTCATCATCAAAGCTAAACCAGTGGCGATAAAATACAAGCAGGATACGGTTGAATATGATGCAAATGCTTTTCATATTCAGGAAGACGACCGTGTTAGCGATTTGCTCAAGCAGTTGCCCGGAGTTGAACTAGACGAAAATGACAACGTAACCGCAATGGGAAAAGGCATGACTAAACTTCGTATCAATGGCCGTGATTTTTTCACGAATAATGTCAAAGATTTCATTTCAAAACTTCCGGCAGGTATTGTTTCCAAAATACAGGTAATTGATGATTTTGGTGATCAGGCAAATTTTACAGGAATCAAAGTGGGCGAATCACAAAAGATGCTCAATATTGTTACTAAGCCAGGTATGGATAACGGCCAGTTCGGAGGTTTTGGATTTAGCGCTGGTACCAATAAGCAGATAGGTGGAAATGGGAATGTAAACCTTTGGAAAGGGAGTAAGCAAAGCAACGGTAGTATTGGTTATAACATGGCCGATAATGGCGCCGGCATTTCTGAAAGCCGGAATATTGGTTTTAGCCATAGTGATAAATTAAAAGACAAAGGCAATTTTGGAATAAATTACGGTTACCGGGGTGGATCAAATAACTCGACAAGTATGCAAACGGTTGAAACCATCAGCACGCTAGGTAAATTGAACAGCCAGATCGAAAACCGCTCCTCTTCAGGGAATAACGGGCACAATATGTCCGTCAATTTCAATCAGGTTTCTAAAAAAGTCTTTTTATTGAGCTCAGCCAGCTTTGAGACCAACAATTCCCAATCACAAAATAGTTCATCAAATTTACAAACTGGTTTCACCAGGCAGGATTTCATCAACAACACCCTGACCAATAACCGCACGCCTTCATTTCGGACCAATCTTGACTTTTCTAAAAAGCTTACGAAAAACACTTTTTCAGGGAACTTTTCCTTTTCAAGCTCATCTAACCAATCCGAACAAAATGTTATAACTAATACCTTATATTATAGTTCTAGCGGCAATTTAGAAAAAGATTCCTTGTTAAACAGGACCGTATATAACAAAGGTGGAAACAAGCAATTTAGTTTCGGGCTAACCTATGGTATCAGTTTGAAAAAAGATACACTACTTAGCAGGAGCTTAAATTTCAGTTATCATGGATCTGTTGGATTAACCAACAGCGATTTACAGACTTACGTACTTAATCCATCCACCTTCAGCACAACGAGGGTTGATTCACTGAGTGTACTGACTAAAAACTCAACGCTAAATCAATCTCTGGACGTGCGCTATTACCAAACGGGAAAAAAGGGTCGGTTAAGTATAGGACTAAATGCACGACCAAATCTGATCCGCAACGAATATCCGCAGGAGGGTAATACTTATAGTAACAATTATATCAATGTCTCACCTACGTTTAGCTACTCGAAGACCTTTACCAGCACTAAATCCCTCTCGGTAAATTATAATGGTCAAAATAACAACCCCGGTATTTCGCAAATGCAACCAGTGAGAAATACGCAGAATTTACAGAACATTGTTATCGGCAATCCCGAGCTTAAATCATCTTTCAACCATTCTGTTTCGTCAAACTTTAATTATTTCGGTAAGAAAAGCGAAATCTCTATCCAGAGTGGAGTTGCCATTAGTGCCACGCAAAATGAAATTGTTAATAACATCATTTTAATTCCCGATACACTTGGCGCCTACAAGCAGGAAACACGTTTTGAAAATGTGAATGGAAACTATAATGTGAGCTTAAACTATAATATCAATATTCCTTTCAAATCAAGAAAATATACTATATCCATTGGAGGAAACGCCGGAAATTCCCGTAAAACCGCAATTGTTAACAGTATGAGAAGTTTCAATAAGGGTTACAACATTTCTCAAAATCTTTCAGGAAGAATGAACACTAAAAAACTGACCACTACAGTAGGTATAGGCTACAATATGGACACCAACAATGATAATAATATGAATGCTTTTAATGCAGGTCTTGCCGGTTACAACCTTTTGCTCAATACGGGTCAATCTTTCATCAAAACAGAAAATTACCACGCTAATTTTTCAACTTCGTTGAAGCTAAAAATCCTCAGAATTAGTGTCAATGGCAGTTATAATACCAGCAAAAACAAGAATAATACCAGTACAACATCCCTGCAGGTAAATACACAAATTCACAACTTTAACTTTGGCGCATCTGGTACGGCAACATTATTCACATCTTATTATCTTAACTTTAGCGCAAATAAGCAGATTACAAGAGGTTATAGTTTTAACAATACAAACCCTTTCATCATCAATCTGGGTGCAGAAAAAGCATTTTTCAAAAGCAAAGTATTAAGTTGCAGTATTAACGTAAACGACTTGTTGAATCAAGGTAATAACATTTCGCAGCGGGTGTTAGGAAACTCTGTAATAGAAAGCCGTAGTAATCAGGTCACCAGGGTGGTGACCTTTGGATTGAATTATAATATCTCGAGATTTGGAGGAAAATCTTTTAGATTACGAAAGGACTAATAAATATTTTTGATGACTACATTTTTACACGAAGTTGCTCAGGATTTAGTTGCCAGATTTGGTCATGAACTGGAAAACTGCGCCATAGTATTTAACAACAAAAGGCCGGCAGCCTATTTACAAAAGCATTTTGCAGACATTATTGGCAAGCCTTTTTTTAGTCCCTCTTTTTTTACCATTCAGGAATTTTTCGCTGCTTCAACGAATTACCGGATCGCTGATTTTTATCTTCAGTTCTTTACCTTGCACCGAATTTATAACCAACTTTTGAGTGAAGAAAAACTCGAGACGATATCAAGTCATAAATTCTTCCCGTTGGCGAAAATCATTTTAAGTGACTTTAACCAGATTGATGCCGACCTGGTTGATGCCCAAAAGCTATATCGTGACCTGGAGGATATTTCAGTCATTAGTCAGGACTTCGATTATCTTAGCGCGGAACAGTACCAGTTCCTATCGCAATTCTGGACGTCTTATTCCGAAGGAAAGCATAAAAAACAGCAGGAACTGTTCATTAAGATGTGGCGAAGAATGCCCAAACTGTACAATAAATTCCATAGCCGATTAAAAGACATGGGCTACCTGACCAACGGTTCGGTTTATCGCCATTTGGCTGATGACATTACAGGCCATCAGGAATTCATTTCCAACTTTGAGAAGGGGAAGGTCATATTTGTTGGTTTTAATGCGTTAAGCAGCGCTGAGGCTAAGATTTTCACCCAGTTGCAGGAAACTGAAAGGGCATTGTTTTATTTCGACACAGATGCTTATTATTTGGACGACCCGTCTCAGGAGGCAGGCTTGTTTTTGAGGAAAAACTTAAATCAGCTCGGAATCAGAAATGTATTCACTGACCAGAAAAGCCTGATGAAAACTGCTCAGCATCATGTGAATGTTTATAAGGTTCAGGGCCAGTCTGCGCAAGCTAAAATCTTAAACAATATTTTAGAAGAAGATTATACGAATGGAGAAAGCATAGGAAAAACTGTTGTTGTACTTGCTGATGAAAGCCTGCTTATTCCAACCCTGCAAACCATTCCGAGTAGCTTCGGTGATGCTGCTATCGATCTGAATATCACAATGGGTTTTGCCCTTTCTACCTCCAGCATTTATGGCCTGGTGGATCTTTGGCTAACCACTCAGCTGGAAATCATACACGACAATAAAGTTTCATATAAAAATGTTGAAGCTTTTTTAACTCATCCCCTTACAGGCTTAACACAAAAAATGCGGGATAAAATCCTAACCGCTTTATTGGATGAGAATCAGGTTGAAATCGATCATAAACGCTTGTTGCGGCAAAATGGTCTGTTTGAGGTGTTTTACAAAAAGATTGAAGAACCACAATTTGTTGTTACACACTTATTGGATGTATTGGACTTCGTGCTCACCCGGTTATCAAATGCAAAAACGCTTAAAAAAATCGATGCGGAACTATTTGTTAAAACTATACAAGAGCTGAATCGCTTGCACGATACCTTTAGTCACCACATCAGCAAAGAGGAAATTCCATTCGTGATTTACCTGGTTCAGAAATCCCTGCAAGCTATTGCTGTTCCCCTTTCAGGAGATCCTTTAAATGGTATTCAGGTAATGGGTTTGCTAGAGACCCGAAATTTGAACTTTGATAAAGTGGTCATTCTGGGTTTTAACGAAGGTATTATTCCTAAATCATCCATTGGAAATAGTTTTATTCCTGATTCCATCCGCAGGGTATATGGATTACCCGTATTGGAAAATCTTGATGCCATTTCATCTTATATGGTGTACCGTTTATTGCAGAGGGCGAAAAATATCAACTTTGTTTATAACAGCTTAACCGATGAGTCCACTTCAGGTGAGCCCAGCAGGATTTTAAAGCAGCTTGAATATGAGAGTGGTTTCAGTTTCGCCTATTATGAGTTGAATTTAGATGTTAAAACGGAAGCGTTCAAAGACGTGGCTATTGAGAAACACGGAAATGCATTTATTCAGGAAACCCTGCAGAAGTACCTCAATAAAAAGAAAGTTCTTTCTCCATCAGCATTGACCCAATATATTTCGAATCCAATTGACTTCTTCTTTAACTACATCGCGGGCATTAAAGAGCCTAAAGAAATAAGCGCAGTTGTAGAAGCGAACGAGATTGGTTCCATCTTGCATAAGGTGATGGAATATTTTTATGAGGATTTAAGGCTTGAGGAAATCACTGCCGAGAAAATAAACGAACAACGGAAGAAAGTGCCTCAAATGATTCAGAGGGCTTTCAATTCAGTCCTGTTTAATCACCCCGACCTGGTGATGGAATATAAAGGCATGCAAAAGGTTATCGTCGCAATTGTTGAGGCCTACGTAAATATCATTCTGAATCAGGATATTTCCCAAACGCCATTCAGCATCATTAGTCTGGAGCAAAAGGTGGAAGCTGAAATTACCTTCCCGCTAAATGGCCGGGAAGAAAGCGTAAAAATATTTGGTTATATCGACAGGGTTGATGTTAAGGACGGAATTACGAAAATTATAGATTATAAAACCGGAAGTGATAAACTGGCTTTTAAAGATATAGATGAGCTGTTCAATTCCAACGGAAAACACATTAATAAAGCGCTGATTCAAACACTACTCTACACTTACGCATATGAACAATCGTCGGGAAAAACCTGCGTTGAACCTAATCTGTATATTGTTAAAACGATGAATGATCCCATCTATGGCGGTGTTTGGTTTAAAGCCAACAGGCAAGTATTAAAGGGCGATTTCCTGGAAGAAATCAAACCGCTTTTTTTAACAAAACTACGGGAAAAACTGTCTGAACTTTTTGGTGATGCTTATTTTAAAGTGAGTGAAATTCCCGATAATTATAAATACTCGATATACAAAACCTTGTTTGGAAAATAGGTATGAAAACTAATATTTAAATTATGTTAAAGCTGAATTTTACCCAATTCCCTGTTTTAGAAACTGACAGGTTAATACTTCGGGAACATGCCATTTCTGATGCGCGGTTGTTATTTGAGATGCGCACCAATGAAATGGTCATGAAATATATCGACCGGGAAAGACCTAAAGACATCATGGAAGTAAAAACATTTATTACAGCATTTAATGACGGTTTTGAAAACGGCGACAACCTGGCATGGGTGATTGCGTTAAAAGATAAGCCGGATGAAATGATCGGATCTATAGGTTATTGGAGAACAGACTTTGCTAATCACCGTGCAGAGATCGGCTATATGCTCCATCCGGATTATTGGCGTAAGGGGATTATTTCTGAAGCCCTAATGTGCGCAATAGATTTTGGATTTGAAGAAATGAACCTGCACACGATGAAGGCAAACATCAATGTAGAAAATGATGCTTCAAGACAAATGTTAATTAAACATGGCTTCAAACGTGAGGCACTTTTCCGTCAGGATTATTATTTCAGGGGACAGTTTTTAGACAGTGAAATTTATGGGCTAATTAATCCTCATCATTAATAAGTGTAAGACTGAAAAACACCTTTTGATGATGATGTTTCGTAAAACTTACGAATATTAATAGAAAAAACAGCTTATTGCAAAGGTAACAGAATTTAATTCTAGTATTTCTGAGAACTAGGCTAAAAACTTATTTATCAGGGTTCAAAAATCCTCGTTATCAACCATAATTATTACAAAATACAGGTATTATTGCCTTTGGTTTCAACGCGATTAATAATTATATTTGCCACCGTTATTAAAATTTACAATGAGAGAAATCCAATTTAGAGAAGCACTACGCGAAGCCATGAGCGAAGAAATGCGTAAAGATGACCGCGTTTTTTTATTAGGTGAAGAAGTAGCAGAATATAACGGAGCGTACAAAGTTAGTCAAGGCATGCTTGCAGAATTTGGTGCGAAACGCATTATCGATACCCCGATTGCCGAATTAGGTTTCGCAGGTATTGCAACTGGGGCTGCAACAGCAGGCCTTATTCCCATTGTGGAATTTATGACATTCAACTTCTCGTTGGTAGCTATCGATCAGATTATCAACGGTGCGGCTAAAATTTTATCAATGAGTGGTGGTCAGTTCTCCTGTCCAATGGTGTTCCGTGGCCCTACAGGTAACGCAGGTCAACTTGGTGCACAGCACTCTCAAAACTTCGAAAACTGGTTTGCAAATACCCCAGGTTTGAAAGTTGTTGTTCCATCTACTCCATATGATGCAAAAGGATTATTGAAACAAGCTATTATCGATCCGGATCCGGTTATCTTTATGGAGTCGGAAGTGATGTATGGTGATAAAGGTGATGTTCCTGCAGAAGAATATTACATCGAATTTGGTAAAGCAAACGTAACCAAGCAAGGTACAGACGTTACGATCGTAACTTTTGGTAAAATGCTGACTCGCGTAGTGAATCCAGCTGTTGAGGAATTAACTAAAGAAGGAATCAATGTAGAAGTAATCGACTTACGTACTGTTCGTCCTATTGATTACGATACAATTATCGAGTCCGTTAAGAAAACAAACCGTTTGGTTGTAGTTGAAGAAGCATGGCCATTGGCTTCACTTTCAGGTGAAATTGCTTTCATGGTTCAAAAAAGAGCTTTCGACTATTTGGATGCTCCGGTAGTTCGCATTACCTGTGCAGATGTTCCACTTCCGTACTCTCCTACCTTAATAGCAGCAAGCTTGCCAAACGCTGAAAAGGTTGTGAAAGCGGTAAAAGAAGTAATGTACGTAAACAAATAATTACTACGTTGTCAATCTTTTTGAAGATATCAAAATAAATGAATCCCCTGGAAATTCCAGGGGATTTTTTATTGGCTATTGAAATTTAACGAATCTGGCAATCAAAAGCTAAGTGTATATCGTACACTATGACTGCTTAATATGGAGTAAAAAACCAACATCGGTTGCAATAAATAACATACAATACAGCCTCCCTTAACATTCCTTAACATCTGTCTCAAGATAATTACACACTCCTTTTTTGGGTGAAAAATAGATTAACACTCTATAAAACAGTGGATTAAAACTCTTTCTAGCAATTAAAACGCGTAAAATAAATCAATCGATTGATTAAATGACAAAATTTGGACGATCTTATTTTTTTTTAGGCTTTATTTTTGGGCAGAAATCAGGCAGTCAAAAGGCAAATTTTGATGACGTTTTCAATCCGGAAAATAATTTAACACACACAAGAATACTCCATGAGAAAAGTAACAACTCTCTTTTTTAGTATGAGCATTGGTATGCTTTTGGCATCATGCGGAAACAAAGATGCAAAAAACGCAGCTGCACCAGCTGGCCCTCAGGCTTACCCGGTCTTCACTGTAAAAAGCCAGACAACAGAACTCAACTCTGATTATCCTGCAACTATTGAAGGAATTCAGAATATCGACATCCGTCCAAAAGTCGACGGGTTCATCCAGAAAATATTAGTAGATGAAGGTGCGGTCGTTAAGAAAGGGCAATTGCTATTCACCATCATGGCACCGCAATACGAACAGGAAGTAAGAACTGCTAAAGCGGCAATCAGCAGTGCAGAGGCAGATGTGTTTGCAGCACAGCTACAGGTAAACAAAACAAAACCGCTTGTTGAAAAAGACATCATCAGCAAATATGACTTAGACGCTGCTCAGTTAACCTTGCAAAGCAAAAAAGCGGCTTTGGCACAGGCAAAGGCTACACTGGCTAACGCTCAGGTAAATTTAGGCTATACCTCTATCACTAGTCCGGTTGACGGAATAGTAGGTAGCATTCCTTACAGAAACGGAAGTTTGGTAAGCAGTACAAGTACTGAACCGCTAACCACAGTTTCAAACACCTCTAAAGTTTATGCTTATTTCTCACTCAATGAGAAGCAATTATTGGATTTTTCCAAAACCTATAAAGGTAATACCCTGGCTCAACAAATGTCGAACATCCCGGCAGTGAGTTTAGTTCTCGCTGACGGAACAGTATATGCACAAAATGGTAAAATAGAATCCATAAACAGCCAGATTAATACCAACACTGGTTCAGCGAGTTTAAGGGCAACATTTCCAAATCCTGTTGCGCTTTTGAAGTCAGGAGGTAGTGCATCTGTTCGCATCCCGCAACATGTCGAAAATGCCATTCTGGTTCCTCAAAAATCTACAATCGACCTTCAGGGCAAGAAATTTGTCTATATTTTAGGTGATTCATCCAAGATCATTAGCACCGAGATTCAGATCATGGATTTGGCAAAAGATAAGTTTTACGTAGTAACCAAAGGATTGAAAGCAGGCGATAAGATCGTACTTGAAGGGTTTCAGTCGCTTAAAGACGGTGCTAAAATTAAACCGGAAGAACAAAGTGCTGATTCAGTATATGCTGATATCAAAAAATAAATAATATAGTCAGTGCAATCACACCCATAAAGTGTAATCAATATTAATTATGTTTAAAAAATTCATAGAAAGACCGGTTCTATCCACGGTTATATCCATCATCATCGTAATTCTCGGTGTTTTAGGTCTAGCCACACTACCGGTTTCACAATATCCGGAAATCGCACCTCCAACCGTGCAGGTTTCTACCTCCTACCAGGGAGCGAATGCCGATGTGGTAATGAACAGTGTAGTCGTTCCACTGGAAGAACAAATCAATGGTGTTGAAGACATGACTTACATGACTTCGACGGCCAGTAATGATGGTACGGCCACTATAACCATTAACTTTAAGCTGGGTACCAATCCTGATCTGGCTGCGGTAAACGTGCAGAACAGGGTAGCCAGAGCAACAAGTTTATTGCCAGCCGAGGTAACCAAGTCGGGGGTAATCACTGCCAAAAGACAAGCGAGTAATGTATTGATCTTCGGTCTTTATAGTGATGATCCGTCATATGATCAAAAGTTCTTACAGAACTATGCAAATATCAACATCATCCCACAAATAAAGCGTATTAATGGTGTGGGAGATGCAAGTGCATTTGGTACCCTGGATTATACCATGCGTATATGGTTAAAGCCTGATGTTATGGCAACATACGGGCTGGTTCCAAGTGACGTTAATACTGCCCTGGCTGACCAGAATGTAGAGGCTGCTCCCGGACAGTTTGGTGAGCAGGGTGACCAGGCATTTCAGTATACTTTGAAATACACCGGTAGGTTAAAAGACGAAGCGCAGTTTGGAGACATCATCATCAAAACTGATGCGAACGGACAAATTCTTCGTTTAAAAGATATTGCCAGAATCGAACTTGGTGCACAAAGCTATGCAAGTTCTGTTAAATTTAACGGGAAGCAGGCGCTTGGTATAGCCATTAACCAAACCGCTGGTTCAAACGCAAAGGAAGTAATCGAGAATTCGATCAACACACTTGATGAAGCCCAAAAATCCTTTCCGAAAGGAGTTCATTACTCTACGTTAGTTAACGTTAACGACTTTCTGGATGCTTCGATTGAAAAGGTAATTCATACCTTAATTGAAGCATTTATACTGGTGTTCCTGGTGGTATTTATCTTTCTGCAAGATTTTAGGTCGACACTAATCCCTGCCATTTCCGTTCCGGTGGCGATTGTAGGTACATTCTTCTTCCTCAGCTTATTTGGCTTTACAATCAATTTACTAACCCTTTTCGCCCTCGTGCTGGCTATTGGTATTGTAGTGGATGATGCGATCGTTGTAGTTGAGGCTGTACACGCAAAACTGGATGAAGGTTACACGGATGCGAAAAAAGCAACCATTGATGCCATGGATGATATCAGTGGAGCCATTATTTCCATCACACTGGTTATGGCTGCGGTGTTTATTCCGGTGAGTTTCATTTCAGGTTCATCCGGGGTATTCTATAAGCAGTTTGGATTAACCCTTGCAATCTCTATTATTCTATCAGCAATCAATGCACTAACTTTAAGTCCTGCACTCTGTGCACTATTCTTAAAACCTCATGGAGATGACCATGATAAAAAGAAAAACTTCTTAGACCGTTTTTATGCTGCATTTAATACTTCTTTTGATGCAGTTACCAACAAGTATAAAAAGTCCGTAAGTTTCTTGTCGCATGCAAAATGGATTGTAGGGGTAGCAATTGCATTTTTTACCATTGTTTTGGTATGGACAATGAATACCACGCCTAAAGGTTTCGTACCCAATGAAGATTTAGGAACAATCATGTCTGACATATCTTTACCAGCAGGTACTTCTCAGGAAGAAACGAACATCATCATTGCAAGAATCGATAGTATTGCCCACGGAATTCCGGAGATTAAAAATACATTGAGGGTTGTTGGTAGAAGTATGATTAGTGGTTCGGGAAGTTCCTATGGTATGGTAATTTCAAGGTTAAGCCCATGGGATGAGCGCAAAGGACGTGATGTAAAAATCATTATTGGAGAGCTTTTTGCCAAAACGGCTAACATCAAGGGTGCTAAAATCATCTTCTTTGCCCCGCCAACCATTCAGGGTTTTGGTACCAGTGGTGGTTTTGAATTTCAGTTACAGGATAAAACCGGCGGCGACATTAAAAAGTTTAATGACATTGGCAATGGCTTCCTGGCGGCATTGAGCAAAAGACCGGAAATCCAATATGCGTCAACGTCCTTCAATCCCAATTTCCCTCAATATCAAATTGATGTAAATGTGGCAAAAGTAAAACAGGCTGGTTTAACTGTTGCTGACGTACTGGGAGTAATGCAAGGCTATTATGGTGGGGTATATGCTTCCAACTTTAATAAATATGGAAAGCAGTTCCGCGTAATGTATCAGGCCGATGCACAGTATCGTTCTAACGAACAAACTTTAACCCGCATTTTTGTTAAAAATGGCTCCGGACAAATGGCACCAGTTTCTGAGTTCATTACATTAACCAAAGTTTATGGTCCCCAAGCCATCTCCCGCTTCAACTTATTCACCTCTATTTCAGTTACCGGTAACCCTAATGCAGGATACAGTTCAGGTGATGCTTTAAAAGCAGTTCAGGAAGTTGCGGCTGAGAGTTTACCTGCAGGATATGGCTATGAGTTCTCTGGTTTATCGAGAGAGGAAATTAGCGGAGGTAGTCAGACTGTCTTTATCTTCTTACTGTGTATCATTTTCGTATACTTTTTACTGGCAGCTCAGTATGAAAGTTATATCCTGCCACTTGCGGTGCTTATCTCTCTTCCGGTAGGACTTGCCGGCGTGTTTGTGTTCGATAAGATTTTCGGAGTGGATAACAACATCTATACGCAGATTACCCTGATTATGCTTGTAGGTCTATTGGCTAAAAATGCGATTTTGATCGTTGAGTATGCAGTAGACAGAAGAAGGAAAGGTATGAGTATCATCAATGCAGCTATTGATGGAGCAACGGCACGTTTACGTCCAATCCTGATGACCTCATTTGCATTTATCTTAGGTTTATTGCCCTTGATGTTATCATCAGGAGTGGGTGCTTCAGGAAATAAATCTATTGGTACTGGTGCTGTAGGTGGTATGTTAGTGGGTACACTATTCGGAGTATTTGTTATCCCGGCATTGTTTATCATCTTCCAGGGCCTTCAGGAACGAATCAGTAACAAGTCGCCATTTGAAGATGGGATTGAAAAAGAGCAAACACCGGAAGAATACGAACTGGCAACAGCTAAGAGTAAACACTAATTTTAAAACAATGAAATTCAGATATAAGCATTCCATCTTAATCGGTTTTACCATCCTTACCTTTAGTGCTTGTGTAACTAAAAAGTATACCAGCCCACAAGTTGTCAGTGAAGGTTTATACCGGGATAATAATACCACAGACACCATAACCATGGCTGATATGCCATGGAAAAATTTGTTTTCTGATACTACATTACAATCACTAATTCAGCAGGGCTTAAATCAAAACTTAGATTTAAAACAAGCGATTGAGCGTATAAAAATCTCAGAGGCTACCTTAAGACAAAGTCGCGCCTCATTATTACCAAGTTTACAGGCTGATGTTTCAGTTACAGATGCTAAGCAGGCAGCTGCAGCATTAAACTTTCCTTCCGGAATCAATATCAATCTGGAAACCCAGACTTATAAGGCCGCATTAAGCACCGCATGGGAAGCCGATATCTGGGGAAAATTAAGTAGTGCCAAACGTTCAGCTTATGCAGCTTTATTACAAAGTGATGCAACTAAACGTGCAGTACAAACCCAGCTCATTGCAACTATTGCCAATAGTTATTATAATTTGCTTGCATTAGATAAACAACTTGCCATCACTGTGCAAACTGTAAAAATCAGAACTCAGGATGTGGAAACTATGAAAGCGCTGAAAGAAGGAGCTGTAGTTAACGGTGCATCTGTAGTACAGAGTGAAGCGAACTTATATGCCGCTCAAGTGACTATTCCTGATCTAAAGAGAAGTATCAAAGAGGCCGAAAATGCATTGAGTATTGTACTTGCAAAAGCTCCGGAAAGTATCAATCGTACAAATATAGACGCGCAGGTACCCTTTGCCAATCTGCAGACTGGTGTATCAGCGCAGTTATTAAAAAATCGTCCGGACGTTATTGCTGCAGAATTTGGATTTAGATCAGCCTTCGAAAACACAAATGTTGCGAAGGCCTATTTCTATCCGGCTTTAACATTAACCGCATCGGGAGGTTTAACTAGTTTACAATTGAGCAACTTTTTTGATAACTCTATCTTCTATAGTTTAGTTGGTGGATTAACACAGCCTATCTTTGCAAAAGGAGCAAATAAAGCCCGTTTAACTACTGCTCAGGCAAATCAGCAAATTGCTTTCTATACCTTTCAGCAAACACTTTTAACAGGCGGACAGGAAGTTTCAAATGCATTGTATGCTTATCAAACCGCAGCAGAAAAAGAAGAAACAAGAGCAAAACAAATTGCCTCATTAACTAAAGCGGTAGACTTTACCAAAGAGTTATTACGTTACAGCTCTGCTACAAATTATACAGACGTTTTAACATCAGAGCAGAGTTTACTAACTGCACAGTTGAGTGGTATAAACGACAAATTACAAAAACTACAGGCAGTTGTTGAACTATACCGCGCCTTAGGTGGTGGCTGGAAATAAGCACAAGATCCTAAAGTATATAAAGCCATCCCATACATTCGGATGGCTTTCTTGTTTAAGCAGGTTTCACTTACAAAACGGTTAAAATAGCTGCATCTGCCTGGTTAGGTGGGTGTCTGTGAAAAAGTCAGAATTAAAGAAATATATGATGCATCACGTAATCAATAATTTTAGTCATCGGCAATGCAAAGGTATAGCTGCGGACCGGCATAAGATTTTTAGTTCCAAATGGCCTGCGTTTTTTGATGTATTACTAAAATATTGTAAGTTTAAAGTTTTTTAAGCGGCTTAGCTTCTAAAAATTTTTATCCACCCCAATGTTACGCGTCGATAGTTCTAAACCATGTAAAATTGTATACTCTTTGTGCAAACATGAGTACCTGGGCTATTTAATTGAACCCCATATTGTTCAACTAAATCCACAGGGTGATTTTTCTTTTACCTATCAGCGAATTTTCACGCATACTGCGGCAGAGTTTTCCGGATGTTTAACCGAAATTGATTTTAAGCTAATCAGGATATTAGATGATATCGAACAGGACTCATTGATTAAAAAATACTACAAAAAGTTAATCAGACCTACCGAGTTCTTTGCTAAAATTTTTGATGATAAGTTTTATGAAAGCGTTAGACCTAAGATCGAAAAAAAACTGGCTGAAGCGCTTGAGATTCTAAAAACTAAAGATGCACTGTACATCATGGATAAGGATGGCTGGCCTGTAGAGCGCAAAATAGAACTGGCTTCAGAACCCGCATCAATCTTATTTCACTTCCGTCGCAATGAAACGGAAACAAGATATTTCCCTACCATAAAATATAAAAATCTTCGGATCGAATTTATGTTCAGGGAAGCGCAGATTGTGAGCAATAAGCCAGCCTGGTTGTTGCTTGACGATATTTTATATTTTTTCGATCAGGAAATTGAGGGTAAAAAACTTCAACCCTTTTTGGCCAAACGCTACATTGCAATTCCAAAGTCTACAGAAGCTACTTATTTTGAAAAATTTGTAGCACCCCTGATCGAGAAACACCATGTATATGCTGAGGGATTTGAGATTAGAACGGAGCAATTTGAAGCAAAACCCATTCTGAAAGTTTTTTATGTAGATGGAGGATTGTCACAAATTCAGCTTTATTTCAAATATGGCGAATATACTTTTTCAGTTGAAAATGTACATAAGGTTACTGTACGTTTAGAAAAAACCGCAGACAATTATATTTTTCACAGAATCAAAAGATCAGCAGAGTGGGAAAAAAAACAGTTCAATCTACTCTTATCACTTGGATTAAAAAAAACCAGTACCCTTTTGCACAATCTCGAGGTAGCTCACCAGGATGAAAATCCAAGTTATGCGGCCATCAACTGGGTAAATGAACATATAGAAACGCTGGAAGCTTCAGGGTTTGAGATTGAGCAGGCCACCGGACAGAAACGGTTTGTTTTTGGAATAAGCAAAATAGACCTGGAAGTTAAGGAAGCAAACGACTGGTTTGACATCAATGCAGTAGTGTGGTTTGGAAAATATCAAATACCATTTTTATCTTTAAAGCAGCATATTTTACATAAACGCAGGGAGTTTTTATTACCTGATGGAGAAGTTGCCATTATCCCGGATAAATGGTTTACACAATATGGTAGTCTATTCAGCCTTGCAGATTCAGGAGCCAGTATGAAGCTTAAAAAACATCATATCGGTTTGATCAATGATCTTGCAGAAGATAGTTTGGCAAATGTAACCCTTGAGCGTAAACTTCAGCGTCTTTCTGATTTTGAAGATATCGCAGATATGCAGATGCCTGCACATTTTAAGGGCAGTCTGCGCGATTATCAGAAAGCAGGCTACAATTGGTTTAGTTTCCTGCGAGAATACAATTTTGGAGGCTGCCTTGCCGATGACATGGGATTAGGTAAAACTATTCAGACGCTGGCCATGCTGCAAAAGGTCAAAGAAGATGAACAGGCAATAAATGCCCAAAGCACTTCGCTGATCATTATGCCAACATCTCTCATCTATAACTGGCTTACTGAAGCAAAAAGGTTTACCCCAAAATTGAAAATACTGGCCCACACGGGTTCAAACCGCAATAAAGACATCGCAAACTTTGCTAAATACGATATCGTTATTACCACATACGGGGTAACCCGAGTAGATGCTGATAAATTGAAGAACTTCTACTTCAACTACATCATACTTGATGAAAGTCAAAACATTAAAAATCCATCCTCGAAATCTTTTAAATCTGTCAGAAGTTTAAAGTCAAGGCATCGATTGATTTTGAGTGGTACACCTGTCGAAAACTCCGTAGGAGATCTATGGTCACAGCTAACGTTCCTCAACCCAGGCTTGCTGGGCACACAAGCTTTCTTCTACGAAGAGTACGTACAAGCCATAGAAAAAAAGAAAGACGAAGACAAGGCCCGAAAACTGCAGTCAATCATTAAACCCTTTGTACTTCGACGCACGAAGGAACAAGTGGCCGCCGAACTGCCGCCTAAAACTGAACAGATAATTTACTGCAATATGAGCGAGGATCAGGCCAGTTATTACGAAAAAACCAAGTCCGCCTATCGTAATGATTTATTGCAAAGTATGGACGACGGTACATTTGCACAGAACCAGGTTCAATTACTTCAGGGCCTCACGGCTTTAAGACAACTGGCTAACCATCCTGTGATGATTGATGATGGTTATGTGTCTGATTCAGGCAAATTTGAGAATGTGATTCATACGCTTGATAACGTGCTGAAGGGCGGACATAAGGTTTTAGTTTTCTCCCAGTTTGTAAAACACCTAGACATATTTAAAAAACACTTTCAAAGAGAAAACATCCCATTCGCTTACCTGGATGGAGCGACGCGTAACCGTGGAGAAATAGTGGCAGAATTCCAGCAAAATACGGAGCTTAAGGTATTTTTAATTTCTATAAAAGCAGGCGGTGTGGGATTGAATTTAACACAGGCTGACTATGTGTTCATTCTTGATCCATGGTGGAACCCGGCAGTTGAACAGCAGGCAATTGACAGGACTCACCGCATCGGGCAGGATAAAAAAGTCTTTATCTATAAGTTTATTGCCAAAGATACTGTCGAAGAAAAAATCCTCGCCTTACAGAACAGGAAGAAGTCGCTCGCCAGCTCGCTCATCACAACTGAAGAAAGCTTCTTCAAATCTTTAAGTAAAGAAGATATCAGGGACATCTTGAATTAAGGTTTCAGAAATTCGCCAAGATCATGATTGCAATCAAGAAAAGAAAAACTCATTTTCATTTCTCTTGTTATTAACTCATAACATAAATACAACAATCATGATAAACGAAGAATTGAATACAACATTAAACAATGTTAAAGAAGCCTGGAAATATCCTGAATTATTTGAAAATGTTTCCAGTTCTGAGCGATGGCTTTCTGGTGCCGCAGGTGGGTATTTATTATTAAAAGGCATTACCAGTATTTTTTCTCACCCGGTAATTGGTTTAACCAGTGCTGCAATCGGGGCCGGATTACTATATCGTGGTATAACAGGTTATTGTCCGCTAAAAGATTTGGCCGAGCAAAGAAGCCTGGAAGATGTTGTGGATGAAGTTCTGGTAACAGAAACCGTTGTTGTAGATAAGCTGGGGTAAAATTTTAAATACGAAATTTCCATTTCTTATAAAACTGGTTAACTTTAGAAAGTTAACACACCATTATGAGCAAATACGCACTATTACTGATCCCAACATTTTTTGCCGTACAATCAATGGCACAAGATAAAAAAACTGACCCGGCCAACGATCCAAAAACCACAGAGGTTTGGGAACCGGTACCAAAAGTTATTTCACCAGGTAAGCTTCCTCAAGATGCGCCTTCGGATGCTATTGTCCTTTTCGACGGTAGAAATCTTGATGCATGGCATTCTGTTAAAGATCCGTCAAAACCGGCAGCATGGACAATTGATGATGGTTTCTTCACAGTTAAGAAAGGAACAGGTAATATCGAAACCAATAAAAAATTCACCGACTATCAGCTGCATTTAGAATGGAAAATTCCGGCAAATATATCTGGTGAAGGACAGGCAAGGGGAAACAGCGGTGTATTTTTAGCATCAACAGGCCCAGGTGATGATGGATATGAAATCCAGATTATGGATAATTTTAGCAATAAAACTTATGTAAATGGCCAAACGGGAAGTGTTTATAAACAGGCAGTTCCTTTAGCTAACGCGAATAAAAAACCAGGCGAGTGGCAGTATTATGATATTATCTGGAATGCACCACGTTTTAATGAAGACGGTACGGTTAAAAAACCTGCTACTGTAACCTTGTTTTTAAATGGGGTACTTTTGCAAAATAACTATGTGTTAAAAGGACAAACCAGATATATTGGCGCGCCTGAGTATAAAAGCCATGGGGCTGCATCCATCAAATTGCAAGACCATGGTGATCCAAGTCCAGCCATCAGTTTTAGAAACATCTGGGTAAGAGAACTCTAGCCTAAACTAAAATAAAAAAAGCCTTACAATTGTAAGGCTTTTTTTATTATTTGGCTAAAATCCACGTTATTGCGCATGTAAAATCTGTTCGTACACATCACGGCTAATCATTTCTGCACCCATGCTCATCAGGTGATCATTTGGCAATTGACAATCGATCAATTCGATATTGAGCTGGGACAAATAAATAAGCGCCGATTTGGAAGCATTACTCACCTTACTAAACATACTTTCGCCACAAAAAACCTGATTAATCTTTACCCCGTATAAGCCGCCAACCAGCTCATCATCCTGCCAAACTTCCACGCTGTGCGCATAGCCGTTACGGTGTAGATCAATGTAGGCCTGTTGCATCTCTGAGGTAATCCAGGTTCCGTCCTGATCTTTACGGGGCGACGTAGCACAGTTTAAAATTACATCCTCAAAAGCCTGGTTTAGTGTAAATCTGAAAAGCTGCGCACTTAAGGTTTTTCTCATGCTTTTACTTACCTTGATCTTGTCAGGATATATCACACACCTTTGATGTGGAGAGTACCAGAGGATGGGATCTCCTTCGCTAAACCAGGGAAAAATCCCATTGCTGTAGGCATTTAGTAAACGCTCCAGACTTAAATCACCCCCTATCGCCAATAAACCATCCTCTTCGGCAAGTGAAGGTTCGGGAAAACCGGGTTCATTTTCATCGAGTTGGAAAAACATATGCGAAAATAAGAAAGAAAACAAACTTTAAACCCTTACGTTTAATAAGAGTCTTACAGTTTAAATCGTAGATTATGAGCACTAAAGATAATTTCATCAAAGTTAAGCACCTTTATAACAGAGCTGGTTTTGGCATATCTTATTCTAATTTACAGAAACTCAGTAAAAAAAATATCCATAAAGTAATTGATGGGCTTTTGGAAGAGCCAAAAGAAGATGATTCATTAAAACTTGTTGATGAATCTGAAGAAAAACGTCAACTGCTGGTACAGGCAGGACTTTATGCAAAAAAAGACCTCAACGATGAGGAAAAAAAAATGCGTCAGGAAATTATCCGCATGCAGAATGAGATCAGCAAGGATTTAAACATTGCCTTCATTAGCAAAATGATTAATACTGAGCATCCCCTGCGGGAAAAGATGACCCTGTTTTGGCACGGACATTTTGCCTGTCGCAGCAACAATCCAATGTATGCACAACAGCTTAATAACATCCAGCGTAAACATGGTTTAGGCAGTTTTAAAACTCTGCTGGTAGAGGTTTCCAAGTCTCCAGCCATGCTCAATTACCTGAATAATCAACAAAACAAAAAAGGCAAGCCTAATGAAAACTTTGCCCGGGAGCTAATGGAACTTTTTACGTTAGGCAGAGGAAAGTATAGCGAGCAGGACATTAAAGAATCGGCACGCGCTTTTACCGGATGGAGCTATGATAAAGACGGAACATTCATCTTCAGAAAAAATCAGCATGATGAAGGGACTAAAACTTTTTTTGGAAAGGTAGGTAATTTCGAAGGCGAGAATGTCATAGACATCATTCTGGAAAAGCCCGAAACGGCTGAGTTCATTGCAAGAAAAGCTTATAAATTTTTTGTGAACGACACCCCTGATGAAACGCATGTAAAAGAATTAGCCTCACATTTCTACAATTCCAAATATGATATCAGCGAACTCATGAAAAAGATGTTCAGTGCTGACTGGTTCTATAATTCTGAAAACGTGGGTACTAAAATTAAATCACCGGCAGAGTTTCTGGTAGGCTTGAGCCGCGAATTCTTTGTTACCTACAATAAACCCACTGTATTGATTCAGCTCCAAAGCAGTCTTGGCCAATATTTATTTAATCCACCGAATGTAGCGGGATGGCCAGGTGGACAAAGCTGGATCGACAGTTCATCATTAATGCTGAGGATGCGCATCCCTTCATTAGTATTGAATGATGGGGAAATAGATTTCAGTGGTAAAGCCGACCCTGAAGATGAGGCCGTAATCGCACTGAGTCGCGCAGGCACCAATAATGCAAATGCTTCGGCCAAACCAAAGTCTTATGTAAATGCAAACGCCAACTGGCCTAAGTTTTTAAGTACGCTACCCCGTGGTTTAACCCCGCTTGCGCTAACGGAATTTTTGCTGCAACCCAGGTTAAATGATAAGATAACTAACATGGTAAGCGATAACAAAGGACTGAGAAGTACAGCCGTCGAAATTACGAGCATGCCAGAATATCAACTTTGCTAATTATTCAGGTACTCATCATTCACTAAAGAACAAAGAGATGGACAGAAGAAACTTTTTAAGAAATACAGGATTTGTAGCGGCAGGTTCATTGTTTGTACCTGCTTTCATGAAGCCTTTAGAGGCGATGGCTTTAGACGAACTTAGCCTTTATAAAAATTTAGTTGTCGTTCAACTCTCCGGTGGTAATGACGGCCTTAACACGGTTGTTCCGCATGGAAACGACATCTATTATCAGAAAAGGAGAAGCATTGCCATTAAACCAGAGGAAGTTCTAAAGCTAAATGACATGCAAGGGCTAAATCCAAATATGAAAGCCCTGCAGGAAATTTATGATCAGGGCTGGATGACCATTATCAATGATGTGGGCTACCCCAACCCCGACCGCTCCCATTTCCGCTCCATGGATATCTGGCAAACAGGAAGTGATAGTAACCAGTTCTTATCAACCGGATGGATCGGCAGATATTTAGACAGCAACTGCCAGACCTGCAAATTTCCTTATACTGCCATTGAAGTTGATGATTCGCTTTCACTGGCATTAAAAGGACAAAGTAAAAAAGGAATAGCACTCAAAGACCCTGCTTCTTTATTTCGCAACACCAATGATCCTTTTTTTAAAGCCATGCTGCAAAGCGAAAAAGAACATTTGGATGAAGATAATCTCGGCTATTTATATAAAACCATGATTGAAACACAATCCTCGGCCAGCTACATTCAAAATACCTCAAAAATTTATCAGTCCAAATCTATCTATCCTGCTTCAGGTTTTGCCAATCAGTTAAAAACAGTATCCAAGTTTATTTCGTCAGGACTAAAAACACGTGTTTATTATGTTTCTCTAAGTGGTTTCGACACCCACGTTAACCAGATTAACCAGCAAGGAAACCTACTCAAACAGTACAGTGAAGGCATGGCCGCATTCTTAAAGGACTTGAAAACAAATAATAAGTTGGATGACACCCTGGTGATTACCTTTTCTGAATTTGGGCGCCGCGTTGAGCAAAATGCAAGTAATGGGACCGATCATGGAACCGCAAATAACATGTTCATCTTTGGCGGCAAACTGAAAAAACAAGGCATATTCAATGATGCCCCAAATTTAAGTGATTTAGATACAGGAGATTTGAAATATCAACTTGATTTCAGACAAGTTTACGGAACCATATTAGACAAATGGCTTGATGTGAACAACGCAGATATTTTGAATAAAAAATTTAATACACTTGATTTTATATAAGTGAGATTCATCTTGTAATTATTATTTATACAATAAAAATAAAAGCAGTTTTTCTATCGGCGTTTAAGATTTAGAAGAATCTCTATCTTAGCAGGCACAAAAGCCGATATATGTCCGTAAACTACATTGCTGATCAAACATTCGATAAACAAGATTTTACCTTAAGACCTGTTCCAAAAGCAGAATACGAAGGGTGCAGCTTTATAAGCTGTAATTTTTCAAATTCCGATCTAAGTGGAGTCAAATTTCTAGATTGCAGCTTCACTTCCTGTAACCTTAGCTTAGCCAGCCTAATAAAAACTGTTTTCAGCGATGTATCGTTCAAAGACTGCAAAATGCTTGGTTTACGCTTCGAAAACTGTAATGATTTCGGTCTGGCTTTCAGCTTTGATAACTGCAAATTAGATCATTGCTCCTTCTATAAGCTTAAACTTAAAAAAACCACTTTTAAAAACGCCCAACTTCACGAAGTAGATTTTTCTGAATGCGATTTATCAAGTTCCGATTTTCAAAATTGCGATTTACTTCAATCAACCTTCGATAAAACAATTTTAGAAAAGGCAGACTTCCGAAGCGCATATAATTACTCCATAGATCCTGATAACAATCGCCTCAAAAAAGCAAAGTTTTCAAAATCAGGTTTAGCGGGACTTTTGCATAAATACGATCTTCAGATCAGCGAATAGCATCAACATTTTTTGTATTTTCACTTAACAATGTTAATGTTATGGAAAAACAGAACCAACGACAATCGACGAATATATTGCGCTCTTCCCTGCAAAAACACAGGAAATGCTGCAGCAGGTTCGCCGGGCCATTCGTCAGGCTGTTCCCGAAGCCCGGGAAGTGATCAGTTATAAAATGCCGGCCTTTAAGCAAAATAAAGTACTGGTATATTTTGCTGCCTATAAAAAACATATCGGCTTCTATCCTACCGGTTCTGGGATTGAAGCATTTAAAAATGAATTTGGAGATTATAAATGGAGCAAAGGCGCAGTTCAGTTCCCAATTGATAAGCCTATCCCATTAGATTTGATTAGTAGAATATCAAAATTCAAAGCAGAAAGGGATCAGACTTCATAAATTTACTCACAAATTTCAGTGGAAAACTTCATTTTAAAAATCCTGAAATACAGTAAATCCTGATTAGCTTTGCCGCATTAATTTTTGAATATGTTAGCTCATTATAAAATAATCGCAGCAGAATTAAAGGTTGCAGAGAAACAAGTTACAGCGACAGTAAACCTATTGGACGAGGGCGCGACGGTGCCTTTTATCTCCCGGTACCGTAAGGAATTAACCGGAAGTCTGGACGAGGTTGAAGTTGCCGCCATCCGGGACAGGGTTTTGCAGTTACGTGACCTGGACAAACGCAGAGAGGCCATTTTGAAGTCTATGACCGAACTGGGCAAGCTAACACCAGAACTTGAACAACAGATTAATGAAGCCGAGACCATCTCGCTTTTAGAAGACATTTATCTTCCTTATAAACCTAAGCGTAAAACGCGCGCTTCAGTGGCAAAAGAAAAAGGTCTGGAACCATTGGCCCTAAAGATCTTTGACCAACAAAATTTCGATTTAGACACTATAGCTAATCAGTTTATAGATAGTGAAAAGGGGGTGAACTCCCCGGAGGAAGCACTAGCTGGTGCCAGAGATATTATTGCTGAAATGATATCGGAAAATGCGGATGCCCGTACTAAAATGCGTACCTATTTCCAGGAGAAAGCAACCTTTAAATCTGAGGTCATCAAAGGCAAAGAAGAAGAAGGCATCAAATATAAAGACTACTTTGAGTGGAATGAGCCAGTAAAAACAGCTGCTTCACACCGGGTTCTGGCTATGCGGCGTGGAGAAAAAGAACTAATCTTGCGTTTAGATGCATTGCCGCCTGCAGAAGATGCCATTAGTATTCTGGAAGCCCAATTCATACAAGGAAACAATGCGGCCTCGAAACAGGTTCAACAAGCTTTGGAAGATGGTTATAAAAGACTGTTAGAACCGGCAATGGAAACAGAACTTCGCGTGCTTACCAAACAAAGAGCAGATGAAGAAGCTATTCGGGTATTCGCTGAAAATGCGCGACAACTTCTGCTTGCGGCGCCAATGGGCCAAAAGAACGTATTGGCAATTGATCCTGGATTTCGGACAGGCTGTAAGGTAGTCTGTTTAGATAAGCAAGGTCAGTTACTGGAAAATACTGCCATTTACCCGCATACGGGCCAGGGGAATGTTAAAAATGCAGAAACTGTCATTCAACAACTTTGTCAGAAATATAATATTGAAGCCATTGCTATTGGAAACGGAACGGCTGGCAGAGAAACCGAATCATTTATCCGCAGTTTGAACTTGCCAAATGTAACCATCGTCATGGTAAATGAGAGTGGTGCTTCCATTTACTCAGCATCCGAGGTGGCAAGGGAGGAATTCCCGACCCAGGATATAACGGTACGTAGTGCCGTATCAATTGGCCGGCGTTTGATGGATCCGTTAGCCGAACTGGTAAAAATAGATCCAAAATCCATTGGTGTTGGGCAGTATCAGCATGATGTAGACCAGAATAAGCTGCAGGCCAGTTTGGATGACACGGTAATTAGTGCTGTGAATGCAGTTGGGGTAGAGCTCAATACCGCTTCCAAACAAATTTTGGCTTATGTATCAGGCTTAGGGCCAACTTTAGCTCAAAATATAGTAGACTACCGGAATACAAACGGAGCTTTCAAAAACCGCGAAAGTTTGAAAAAGGTTCCCCGCCTGGGCGACAAAGCCTACGAACAAGCGGCAGGTTTCCTCCGCATCCGCAATGCAGAAAACGCATTGGATACCAGTGGTGTACACCCTGAGCGTTACAATGTAGTAGATAAAATGGCCAAAGATCTGGGTACAACTGTTTCTGCCTTAATGAAAGATCCACAGTTGCAAAAACAGATTAAGCCACAGCAATATGTTACCGAACATATCGGCTTGCCTACTTTAAACGATATTCTCAAAGAACTGGCTAAACCCGGTCGCGACCCGCGCGAACAGTTTGAAGCCTTTAGCTTTACAGATGGCATAAACGCAATAGCAGATCTTAGGGTAGGAATGAAACTTCCGGGTATCGTAACCAACATTACTAATTTTGGGGCTTTTGTTGATATAGGGGTACATCAGGATGGCCTGGTTCATACCAGTCAGCTGGCCAATAGATTTGTAGCCAATCCTAACGATATTGTAAAAGTGCATCAAAAAGTAGAAGTAACGGTGATGGAAGTTGATCCAGCCAGGAAAAGAATTTCTCTTTCGATGAAAACTGAGGCTAGTCCGAAGGCCGCGGGTCAAACCCGCGAGCCGAAACAGCAGCAAAAACCAAAGCAAGATTATAAAGCAAATCCAAAACAGAGTTTTAAGCCTCGTAATGAACCAAAAGATGCTGAGGGTGACTTGCAGGAAAAGCTTGCAAAGTTAAAAGGCATGTTTAAATAAATTTATTCACCACCTCAGGCATCTTTGGCTACATATGTAGGTGCCTGAGGCGGTGAATTATATGTTATCAAATTTATCCTTGAACGCTAATCTTTTCTTCGGTAAACTTTCAGGATAGTTACTTTGGATAAAGGCGATCATCGCCTCTCGGATATTACAGCGTAAATCGAACGCCCGTGAGGAATTGGAAGCGCTCATTAAAAAGCGAACCTCAATTGATCCGTCTTTTGTACTGTCAGTAACTTGAACAACATTTACCCGTTTATCCCAAAGCGGATTCAAATCAAGTAGCTTGGTCATCTCCTGACGGAGCGGCTCGATTGGTATAGTATAGTCGAGGTATAAAAAAACAGTCCCCAATAAATCCGCCGAAACCCTGGTCCAGTTCTGAAACGGCTTTTCAATAAAATATGTTATGGGTAATATTAAACGTCGTTGGTCCCAAATATTGACTACAACATAGGTCAAGGTAATTTCTTCAACTTTCCCCCATTCCCCTTCAACAATTAATACATCATCAATCCTGATGGGCTGTGTAAAGGCAATCTGAAAACCAGCTAACAGGTTTCCCAATGATTTCTGAGCCGCAAATCCAATAATAATACCACCAATTCCAACACCTGTAAGTAGCCCTGCTCCGATTTTTCGCATGCTTTCAAAGCTGAGGAGAATAATAGCAGCAGTAATGAGGATGATGAGTGAAACGATAAACTTTCTTACAAACTGAAGCTGCGTTCTTATTTTTCGTTCTTTTAAGTTATTCTCTTTGTTGAGATCATATTTCAGATAGAAAAAATCCTCCAGAATGTTAATCAGCCGAACCAGAATCAATGCAAAATTTATCGTTAGCGCAATTTCCAGGGCTTTATCCAATGGTAACCTGATGCCTGCCGGCATCACCATAATATCCAGAGAAGAGTTTAGCAATAGCAACGGAATAAACAAAGCCACTGGTCTGCGCAGGTGCTTGATTGTCGATTTGATAATGATAAAATCCCACCACCTTGATAGCAACAAAAAGAGTTTGTGAATGAGAAACCTTAGTAATATCCCAATTAGAATCGCCACAACACCAATAATAATGTTCTTTAAAAACAGCGGGACAGGATAACCGAAAATATTATCTAAATAATGCATTTAAGAAATTTGTTGGTTAATGATGAGGTGAACTCCATGCGATATTTTACTAACACCAGGGGCTTATTTTTGTTTTTAGAACCAGCAGACTCAGGTAATTATTTTCTACTTTAGACATTCAATTACCGAAGATGGATTTTTTTAACTCCCACAGCATATTTTTCAAAGTACTTGGCTATCCCCTGAGTTACCTGGAGTTTTTCGCAGTACTTACTGGGATACTATCGGTGATATTGTCGGCCAGAGCAAGTATTTGGAGCTGGCCTGCAGGAATAGTAAATGTTTTCCTCTCTGCTTTCTTTTATTATCAAATCCAGCTTTATCCGGATATGTTTTTAATGGTTTTCTTTTTCATTACGAACATTATAGGATGGTGGCGATGGGCAAATCCGAAGCCGCAAGAAGCTGATCAGAGAAAACAGCTGAAGGTAAGTTTTATGCCGCCGAAACAATTCCTGATCTGGCTCGCTGTTGGTGTAGCCGGAACCCTATTGGTCGGTACTTTAGCCAGTCACCTGCACAACTGGTTTCCCCTGCTGTTTAATTTACCAAGCGCATATCCTTTTGTAGATTCGTTTATTTTAGTGATGAGTGTGATTACGACATTACTGATGATTGAGAAAAGAATAGAATGCTGGATAATATGGTTATTGATTGATGTTGTAGCAACTTACTTGTATTTTTTAAAAGGGGCTAAATTTTTCGGAATTGAATACTTTATCTTTACTATTATAGCAGCATTTGCCTTATGGAACTGGATAAAGGAGTACAGAAGCTATAATAAAAGTGTATCAGATTTTTAAAATCACAAATTGTAACCGCGGAAATGGCAAACAGTGCCAAAAAAAATCACCTCAACTATTTGATAATAAAAGTATTTAATCTATCTTTGCAGTCCCAAATTTAATGGGAATAATAAATTGTTTAATAAATTAAATACAAGCAAGTGAATACGTTAAGTTACAAAACTGTCTCGGCCAATGCGAAAACTGTTAACAAACAGTGGATTGTTGTTGATGCGCAAGGCGAGATTTTGGGGCGCTTGTCATCGAAGATCGCTATGATCATCCGTGGTAAAAACAAGCCTGAGTACACCCCACACGTAGATTGCGGAGATAACGTTATCGTTATTAATGCAGACAAGGTTAAATTGACAGGAAACAAATTCAGCGAAAAGCAATATGTTTCTTATACTGGTTATCCAGGTGGTCAACGTTTTATCTCTCCAAAAGAGTTAATGGCGAAACACCCTCAACGTGTAATCGAGAAAGCGGTACGTGGTATGTTACCGAAAACTAAATTGGGTAAAAAATTATACACCAATCTTTTTGTGTATGCTGGTGAAAACCACCCTCATGCAGCTCAATCTCCAAAAACCATTAAACTTTAAGAAATGTCAGTTACTAACACTTCAGGAAGAAGAAAAACAGCTGTTGCACGTATCTACTTAAAAGACGGTGCTGGAGCAATTACCGTTAACGGTAAAGACCACAAAGTATATTTCCCAACTTTACCTTTGCAATATATCGTAAACCAGAGTTTAGAAGTTTCTGAGCTTGCAGGTCAATATGATATTACTGTAAACGTTAAAGGCGGTGGAGTAAAAGGACAAGCAGAAGCTGTTCGTTTAGCTATTGCTAAAGCGATTGTTGAACTAGATGCGGATAAAAAACCTGCATTACGTGCTAAAGGCCTGGTAACGCGTGATATGCGTATGGTTGAGCGTAAGAAACCAGGACGTGCTAAAGCTCGTAAGAAATTCCAATTCAGTAAACGTTAATCACAGGAGGCAAAGACAATGGCAAGAACAACTTATCAAGACTTATTGGATGCAGGTGTACACTTTGGTCACCTTACCCGTAAATGGAATCCAAAAATGGCTCCTTACATTTTCATGGAGCGTAATGGAATTCACATTATAGATTTAAATAAAACCTTAACTAAAACTGAAGAAGCTGCGGCTGCGATTAAACAAATCGTAAAATCAGGACGTAAAGTTTTATTTGTTTCAACAAAAAAACAAGCAAAAGGAATCGTAGCTGAGCAAGCTAAAAAAGTAAACATGCCTTTCGTAACTGAACGTTGGTTAGGTGGTATGTTAACTAACTTTGCTACAGTACGTAAGTCAATCAAAAAGATGTCTAACATCGATAAAATGACTAAAGACGGTACTTATGCGATCTTATCTAAAAAAGAGCGTTTAATGATCCAACGTGAGCGTATTAAATTAGAATCACTTTTAGGTGGTATCGCTGATTTAAACCGTTTACCTGCAGCTTTATTCTTAATTGATGTTAAGAAAGAGCACATCGCGGTAACTGAAGCGTTGAAATTAAACATCCCTACTTTTGCGATGGTTGATACTAACTCTGATCCTTCTAACATCGATTTCCCAATTCCTGCGAATGATGATGCTACAAAATCTATCTCTTTAATTACTGATGTAATTATCAAAGCGATTGAAGAAGGTTTAGATGAGCGTAAACGCGAAAAAGATGATGAAGCTGAAAAAGAAGCTGTAGCAGTTAAAGCTGCTGCTGATGCTCCTGAATCGAAAGAGCCAAGACGCAAAAAAGCTGCTGAAGCGGAAGTTGAAGCATCTTCATCAGAAGAAACTAAAACAGAAGAATAGTCATATTTTTTAAATTACAGGTTACTGGTTTCAGGTTTTAAGTTGGCTTAACATGAGTTTAACTTGGCACTTGTAACTTGTAACCTGTAGTTGTTATAAACAAGATTGTAAATTTTTAAAAAAGAAATAAAATGTCTACAGTACAAATTACTGCCGCAGATGTAAATAAACTACGCCAACAAACTGGTGCTGGTATGATGGATTGCAAAAAAGCTTTAGTTGAAGCTAATGGCGATTTCGAAGCAGCTGTTGATTTATTGCGCAAAAAAGGTCAAAAAGTATCTGCCGCCCGTTCTGGTAATGCTACTTCTGAAGGTCTGGTATCAATCGCTGTTTCAGCTGACGGTACAAACGGTAAATTAGTTGCTTTAGCTTGCGAAACTGAACCAGTTTCTAAAGTAGAAGATTTCCGTAATCTTGCTCAAGCTGTTTTAGCTGCAGCTGTTGCTAACAATCCTGCTTCTGCAGAAGAATTATCAGCTATTGCATTAGAAGACGGACGCACGGTTGCTGAAACTATTACTGAACTAACTGGTAAAATCGGTGAGAAAATCGTTATCCAGGAATATGCAAATATCTCTGGCGAAAAAATCGTTTCTTACATTCACTCGAACGGTAAAATGGGCGTTTTAGTAGTATTCGAAGGTGCTAATGGCGCAGATATTACTGAAGCTGGTAAAGATGTTGCAATGCAGATTGCGGCAATGAACCCGGTTGCTGTTGATAAAGATGGTGTTGATCCGGCTACAATCGAGCGCGAAATTGAAATCGCTAAAGATGTAATCCGTCAGGAAGGTAAACCAGAAGAAATGGTAGAAAAAATCGCTGCCGGTAAATTGAATAAATTCTACAAAGACAGTACTTTATTAAACCAGGAGTTTGTGAAAGATAGTTCGGTAGATGTTCGTAAATTTTTAGATAACACCGCTAAAGGTTTAACAGTAACGGCTTTCAAACGTGTTCAATTAGGTGCATAGGCATCCCTAAACATATTAAAAGGTTCCAAGAAATTGGGACCTTTTTTTTTGTCCAAAATTATACAGAATCTTTTTGACATTCATTGCCACACATTTTATCCTGAACTGATTAACTTTAGGATCTATACAAAACACCTATGCTTAATATTTCAAATGCAAAGTATTACCGTGATGATACTATAAACTATGCCAAACGCATAGCTATAGAAGATGGAAAAATTACCTCAATCGAGAGTGCAGAGTCTATAAATCCTGAATATCTGGTTGTTCCAGGGTTCATCGACTTACAGATATATGGTGCAGGAGGAAGGCTTTTCTCAGCTGAGCCAACCATTGAATCACTGACCATTATGGAGGATGATTTGTTAAGAAAGGGAACTACCGGATTTTTGGCCTGTATGGCAACAAACTCTCCTGAAGTTTTCAAGGAGTGCATTAATACAGCAAAATCCTTTGCAAAACAGGCCCGGAATTTCCTTGGCTTGCACCTGGAAGGGCCCTATTTAAATCCTAAACGATTGGGTGCACACATACCCGAATTCGTACGTAGGGCCAGCTTAGATGAGATAAAAGAATTACTGGACCGCGGAGATGGGGTAATCAAAATGATGACCATCGCTCCTGAATGTCAGGATGAAAAAGTCATACAATATTTACTGGATAATAACGTCCTTGTTTCTTTAGGCCATAGTGATGCAAGCTTTAGTGAAGCCACCATAGCATACGATAATGGAATCAAAACCACCACTCACTTATTCAATGCGATGAGCCCCGTTCATCACCGTAAACCTGGAATTCCAACCGCCTTTTTTAATCACCAAAAGGCCATGGCGAGTATCATAGTTGATGGAGAACACCTGGACTATGAAGTAGTTAAAATTGCCTACAAATTATCAAAAGGACGACTGTTCCTCATCACAGATGCAGTTACGCCCTGCAACATACCACCATACCAACATATCCAGAAAGACAATAAATTCGTAATGCCTGATGGTACGCTTTCAGGCTCATCATTAACGATGTTAAAGGCACTTCAAAACTGCGTAAATCACTGCAATATTGAGGTACCTGAGGCAATCAAAATGAGCAGTCTTTATCCTGGAAAACTAATAGGTGGTGAGGAATATTCAGGAAGCATTGAAGTTGGAAGCGAAGCAAATCTTCTACTGCTGAATCAAAACCTCGAATTACAGCAAGTAATATTTAAGGGTGAAAGCATCTCAACGAAATAATTACATCAATTATTTAAAAGCATAGCTAGGTATTAAAAAAATGTTAATATTTTTGAAGTCATGAAATACAAACGCATCCTATTAAAGCTTAGCGGAGAATCGCTAATGGGCGACAAACAATACGGAATTGATAATGAACGTGTTAAGCAATATGCAGAAGACATCAAAGCAGTGCACGACAAAGGATTAGAAATTGCAATTGTTATTGGGGGTGGAAATATTTTCAGGGGCTTAAGTGCCGAAAAAAGCGGAATGGACAGGGCGCAGGCTGATTACATGGGTATGTTAGCCACTGTAATTAATTCGATGGCCCTTCAGGATGCACTGGAAAAAGTTGGGATTAAAACCAGGTTACTCACCGCGATAAAAATGGAGCAGATTTGTGAACCATTTATCCGCAGGCGTGCAGTACGTCACCTTGAAAAAGGACGTGTAGTAATTTTTGGCGCCGGAACAGGAAATCCTTATTTCACAACTGACTCTGCCGCTGCACTTCGTGCGATCGAAATCAAAGCCGATGCAGTATTGAAAGGAACCCGTGTTGATGGTATTTATACTGCAGATCCGGAAAAAGATCCTACAGCAACCAAATACGAAGAAATTTCTTTTAGAGAAGTTTACGCAAAAGGCTTAAACGTAATGGACATGACGGCCTTCACACTTTGTGAAGAAAACCAGGTTCCAATTATTGTGTTTGATATGAACAAGCATGGTAACTTCATGAAAATAGCCAACGGTGAACAAATAGGCACAGTGGTTAAATAATCTTAAAACTATTTCTATAGATATACACACATTATGAATGAGCTCATACAATTACAACTAATGGATGCACAATCTTCGATGGACAAAGCGATCGATCATTGTGAAGCCGAATTAACAAAAATTAGAGCTGGAAAGGCTTCTGCTGGTATGCTCGATGGAATTTTTGTTGACTACTATGGTGCAGCAACTGCATTGTCGCAAGTTGCAAGTATCAATACACCAGATGCACGGACCATTGTCATTCAACCCTGGGAAAAATCACTTTTAACTGCAATCGAAAAAGCTATCCAGGTGGCTAACATTGGCATCAATCCTCAAAATGATGGTATTGTAATCCGCTTAGTGGTACCACCGTTAACTGAAGAACGTAGAAAAGACCTGGTTAAAAAAGTAAAAGAAGAAGCTGAACGCGGACGGATCACTGTTCGTAATATCCGTAAAGATGCCAACAGCAAAATCCAGAGGCTAAAAGGCGAAGGCGTATCTGACGATGAGATCAAAACCGGCGAAGGAGAGGTACAAAAGCTAACCGACGCGTATATCATCAAAGTGGATAAACATGCCGAATTGAAAGAGAAAGATGTAATGACGGTTTAATTAAACTGCCTGATATAAAAAATGCCAGCTCAACAGCTGGCATTTTTTGTTTATAACAATAACGAAATTAGTTCTGAACCTTGATTTCCGTTCTTCTGTTCATTATCCTGCCTTCTTCTGTATCATTGCTGGTAATCGGCTCTTTCTCACCGTGACCAACAATGGTAAATTTATCTGCACTCAATCCGGCGTTTACAAAATAAGATTTTACAGCATTAGCCCTGTCGATGGATAACGACATATTATGCTCCGGAGTACCCTCTGCTGAAGAATGTCCGTTTAACACGAATTTTGTATTGGGAGATTTTTTCATCTCACTTACCGCTTTATCAAGAATAGAGAATGAAGAAGTTTTTAATACAAATGAATTGAATTCAAACTGAATATTATCTAAATTAAAATCAGGCTTCTGAACTGGTGCCGCTTCTTCAACTTCTTTCTCTACAGGTGCTGTTTTTTTGGTTTCCACAGGCGGAGTTGGTTTTGCAACAGGCGCAGGTGCAGGCTTGGCAACCATCTTTTTTGTTTTACAAGAATACATGCTAATGGTGAGCAATCCGGCAATTAACGTAAGGAAGATTTTTTTTGTGAAATTCATTTTTTAATGGGTTTTAGATTTAAATTGTGTGGTTAATCAAACATACAATTTTATGGTTATAGTATATAACGATTTTTTTTCAGAGAACTTATACCACAAATGTCATGTGCTCAATCGCAATAATCAGGATGTCCAGCTGACCGAGTTGGGTGACCATCTCCGTCTTGATATGATCAGTCAGGCCCTTTTCCGCTACTTCGATTTCTAGCAATCGAAAGGCATTTGCCAGCTTAGCAGCACCCATTTGTGCTATCCTGCCTGCAAGGCGATGTACAATTAAACGGCACTTATCGCGATTGTTTTCAACCAGCAACCCTTTTAATTCCCTGGAGTCATCCTTACAATCCTGTTTAAACCGGTTAAGAATCTTTTCCAGCATTTGCTGATCACCGAAAGTCATCTTTTCCAGCGATGATAAATCAAACTCAACGTGTTCCTCCGGTATTTGCTTCTTCTCAAAAATCGAAAGCAGATCAACAGCACGGAAAGGCTTCATAATCAATCCGTCAAAGCCTTCACTCAAAACCATTTCACGTTCTTCAGGTAAAACCTGCGCGGTGATGGCATAAAATTTAACAGTATCTGGCAGCTTCTTCTTCAATATATGGCAAAGCTCTAAACCAGTCATTTCCGGAAGCCGCATATCAATCAACACAAACTTTAATTCCGAATCAACACTTTCACGGAGTATATCAGCTACCTGATTAAAACTTTTGTAAGGAATTCCATGTCTATCAAATATCAACCCGCAAAGATCAACAATAAGCTTATCATCGTCGATCACCCAAACTGTTCCCTGATTTACAATTGTATATTTCTGTGGATCAGATACGTCGTCAATTTGCTTTGGTGCTTGTGTGTAGGTTAAATAAATATTGAATGTCGTTCCTAAACCCAGTTTACTTTTTACGTGTATTCTACCTCCCTGTGCCTCAATTAACGATTTAACAATTGGTAAGCCCAATCCTGTCCCCGTTTGGTTCAATACATATTGCTCCGGAGATTCAATTTGTTCGAATTCATTAAATATCCGCTCCATATCTTTTTGTTCAAAACCAATACCTGTGTCCTTCACCGTAAAATGGAAGTGTAAATGATCTAACTGTTTCTTGATCGATACCGTTAAACTGATTTCGCCCCTCAAAGTGAATTTCACCGCATTTCCCAACAGGTTAAACAAAATTTGTTTCAGCCTGAAAGCATCGCCGTTTACAAACTCAATATCGCCCAGATCCAATTGAATGTTTAGCGTGAGTGATTTCTGCTCAGCCAAAGGCTGCACAACAGATATCACTTCATCAAGAATTTTACGGATATTAAACGCTTGATTATGAAACTTGAATTCCCCTGAAATAATGCGGTTATAATCCAGCACTTCATTCACAATCTGAAGCAAGTGTATCGAAGAGTGGTATATGGCGTTCACATCCTTTTTATTTGGATAGTCCTGCTGCGCGATCAGTTCGGCATAACCCAGAATAGATTGTAAAGGCGTCCTGATCTCATGGCTCATGTTCGATAAAAACCGCTGTTTAGCTTTTCCATGATATTCAGCCTCATCTTTAGCCTGCTCTAATTCCTTTCTATACCGGTTACTCTTCGTAATATCAGTCAAAATCAAATACAACAAAATCACAGTAAGTAAAAAGAAGGTAATGATAATGGCTGTAATCTGGGTAATCCCATCGTTTACCACCTCCTTTGCCTGTATGCCGTTAAGGTCTACCTGTGCAACAGCCTGCCCTTCCACCTCCCTTAAAATCTGCAGAATTTGATTGGTTAGCGCATTACTCGCATTGGATAGATCAGCTTCACGTTTTAAAAACTTCTGACTTTTCTGGCGCTGTTCCAGCTCAATATTTTTCAATGAGCCAGTCATACTTTTCATAATGCTATCTTCCGCCTTCGCATTAAGCGTGTCGCGTTTTACCTTAAATTCTTCATTGATGATTTTGTACACGTCAGCTTTTTTCTTTCCGAAAAGTTTGCTCAAAAAGCCCCTTGACTTTTCCTCTTCCTCTGGTGCAACTGTAGTCGTAGAAGTAGTCATCTCTGTGGTTAAAACCGCACTATCGGTTTGTCTCGCACGGGATGCAACAAGTTCATTAAGTTTCTCCACCTCATCAGAAAATGATTTTGTATTCACCAGGGTCTCCCGAACCTGCAAATATGCAATAAACTGTTTATCGCGCTGTACAAGTAAATTTTTGATTGATTTGATTCTTTTTAGTTGCAGCGAGTCGTCACTGTAAAGTTTGCGTAGTGTATCTAAACTCGATCTCAACCTTCTGGATTCCCTTAAAAAGTTGTAATTACCTTGTTTATTGAAAGCTTCATCACGCTGTAACTGGTCGAGTCTGGCAATTTTGTGTGACAGGTCATTCACAATGCGTAAGCGATCATTTGGCGCAGAAATTTCTTCAACGGTACTCAACATCCGCGTAAAGGCGAATTTGCTGATTCCCCAAGCCATCAACAAAGCAAAACAGGCAAATAAAAATCCTATAATTACTTTTCCTTTTACGGCCCTGAAAAATCGTTTTTGAATTGCGGCTGCCATGAACTAAAAATTGTGTCTCAATATCTAAACGAAAGTTTAACGATAAGACAATTCTGCTCCATTCACACAAATAACATACCAAGGAAATATGATTAAGACTCACAGACCTGAGCTGCAGTGATTGCTTCGTGAATTATAGATAATCATCCGACTTATCTCCGGTAATTTTTTTAATTTTAATCAAGCCAAAACACATGAACCGTATCGACCGCCTTTTCGGCATATTAACTTTACTTTAATCCAGGAAATACATCACCGCAGAAAAGATTTCAGAGCGGTTCGAAATCAGTGTGCGTACCGTGTATCGCGATATCAAATCCTTACAAGAACAAGGCATACCCGTTAGCTTTGAGCAGCCCAAAGGATATTTCCTGGTTCAGGGATACTTTCTGCCTCCCGTTTCTTTCAATATGGATGAAGCAAATGCCTTCCTGCTGGTAGAACGCCTTGTAAACGGTTTTGCAGATCAATCCATCCGTTCACATTATGCTGCAGCACTCACTAAAGTGAAGGCGGTATTAAAAACCACTCAAAAAGAAAAGCTAGAGGCGATGAATCAGCACATTAAACTGCAGATCCCGGAATGCCTGACCTTCAATTACCAATACCTTTCGCTTATTCAACATGCCATCTCCGAAAACCAGATGCTTCGGCTGGAATATAAAAATGCAAAAGAAGAAGCAAGCCTGCGGGAAGTAGAACCTATTGGTTTGATTTTCTATGCCTTTAGCTGGCACCTCATTGCCTGGTGCCATTTCAGAAACCAATACCGGGATTTTAATCTTACCAGAATCGTCTGCCTGAAAAATATTGAAAAAGCTTTCATTAAAAAACAACATATCCCATTAAGTGAATATATGAGTATGCTACCCGTAAATTACTAATTCTTTTTTTCACACTGCCATAGGGTTGTCACTCACCCCCATTTCCTTTGTAGAAACAAAACGCTAAAACCATGAGCATAGCCGATCTATTATTAATGGAAATGAACACAATCGAAAAACTAAATCAAAAGAAAATGGATATTATTAAAGCATTATTGAAAGAACTGGAATCAGAATTCAATACCACAAAAAAATTCCTTACGCTGGTACCAGAGGACAAATTTGATTGGGCGCCACACGAAAAAAGCATGAAACTTAAATCGCTGGCCAGCCACATTGCCGAACTACCCTCCTGGATTAGTTTAGCAATCAATACTGATGGACTGGACTTTGCCACTGCTCCATATGAAGAGAAAAAAGTGAGCAATAATGCCGATCTGATTCAAATTTTGGAAGAAAGTTATTCAAGTGGCAAAAAAGATCTGGAAAGTGCCAATGAAGGTGAATTTGATAAACAATGGATCCTGAGAAATGGAGACCAGATTCTCGGAGATATGACTAAGTATGAAATGATCAGGGTTGCCTATAGTCAAACTATTCATCACCGTGCACAATTAGGGGTTTACCTAAGGCTACTTAATATTCCAATTCCGGGCAGTTATGGCCCAAGTGCCGACGAACAGAAATTTTAGATCAGCCTTATTAATATAAAGAACATCAGCGAAAACCTGGTGTTCTTTGTGTATTTGTAGTGATACAGAATTTATTTCCGTAAAATTGCATTATGAACAACAATACGGCTACCCGTTTAAACAAATTCATCAGCGAGAGTGGGCTGTGTTCGCGCCGTGAGGCCGATAGATTTATTGAAAAAGGAAATGTTTTTATAAACGGTAAACGGGCCAAAATTGGCGACCAGGTTTATGCTGGCGACAAAGTGATGGTTAACGGGCACAATATAGAGCCTAAAGAAGAATCAAGCTTCGTGTTGCTGGCGTTCAACAAACCTGTTGGCATTACCAGCACTACAGAATCAAACGTAAGAGACAATATCGTAGATTACGTCAATTATAGTGAACGGATTTTCCCGATCGGGCGGCTGGATAAAGATTCCCAGGGACTTATTTTCCTGACCAACAACGGTGATATCGTTAACAAAATACTTCGTGCGGGAAATAAGCACGAAAAGGAATATCTGGTAACGGTAAACAAGCCGCTTACCGAAGACTTTATTTTCGAAATGAGTAACGGTGTACCCATCCTGGGTGTGAATACCCGTAAATGTAAAGTTCGCCAGGTCAGTAACTATGTATTTAACATTATCCTGATCCAGGGACTTAACCGTCAAATCCGCAGAATGTGCGAGCATTTTGGTTATGAGGTAACCAAACTTGAACGTACCAGGATCATGAACATCAGTTTAAAAGGTATCCCTACGGGCGAATTTCGTGAGCTTTCAGAAGATGAACTGAGCGGCATTATGAAAAGCGTTGAGAAATCATCTTCAGAAGTATCATCAAAAAGCAAAAAACCATCGGTTAAAAAACCGGGGCTGCAGGACGATATCCCCGAACTTCGGGAATCTAAACCGAAAAAAACAATCAAGAGCACACAAAACACCGGTCAGAAACCAGGCGTTAAAAAAAGTACAAGTCATTCAAATTCAAAATCTGCAGGTAAAAACAGCTCAACCAACAGAAATGCACGTCCCTCTAAAGGCAAAAGCGGACCAAAACAAAATAGCAGAGGCAGAGGAAGATAGCCTTTAAAATGTAAAATTCTGAGCGGCAACACTTTGCTTTCCGTTTTCGCCTTTCAGCTTAAAAGCTTTTTGAGTACCTTTGCAGCAAATGGTAACAGCTAAGAAAATCGATATCCGCTCACTGGATTTGCCTCAATTACAACAGCACCTTGTTGCAATGCAACAACCTGCGTTCAGGGCTAAGCAAATCTATCAGTGGTTATGGGAAAAATCCGCAACCAACTTCGAGGAGATGAGCAACCTTTCAAAAGACTTGCGCAAAGCTTTGGATGAAGGTTTTACCATCAATGCTGTTCAGGTCAACAACTCCCAGTTCAGTAACGACCATACCATCAAGAATACTTTTCGCCTGGCCGATGGAAACATTGTCGAAGGCGTTTTAATCCCACTTGAAGACCGTATGACCGCCTGTGTGAGTTCGCAGGTTGGTTGTAGCTTAACCTGTAAATTCTGTGCAACGGGATATATGGATCGTAAACGTAACCTGAATGCCGATGAAATTTATGATCAGGTCGTTTTAATCGATAAGCAGGCAAAACAGAACTATAATAACCCCCTAACCAATATTGTTTACATGGGTATGGGCGAGCCGCTTTTAAATTATGCAAATGTTTTAAAGTCTATCGACCGGATTACCGCTCCAGACGGACTGAACATGAGCTATAAGCGCATAACAGTTTCTACGGCTGGCATTGCTAAGATGATCAAGAAACTTGGCGACGATGGCGTTAAATTCAATCTGGCATTATCACTTCATGCGGCAGATGATAAAAAGCGAAATGAGATTATGCCGATTAATGAGGCCAACTCATTAAAATCATTGGCTGAAGCATTAAAATATTATTTTGCAAAAACCAAGAACCCGGTTACTTACGAGTACATTGTATTCAACCATTTTAATGATGAAATTTCTGATGCGATGGATCTGGCAAAGTTCTGTAAACATATCCCTTGTAAGGTCAATCTGATCGAATACAATCCGATCTCTTTTGCCGATTTCACGAATGCCGAAGGTGATAAAATTGATGCATTTGCAAACTACCTGAAGAGTCAGGGCATCACCACCAATATCCGTCGCAGCCGTGGAAAAGACATCGATGCAGCTTGCGGGCAGTTAGCGGTAAAAGAAGAAGCGAGCAGTTAATATCACAACACACCCAGTTCTTTCACTATTTGCTTAAAGCCTGGTCGATCATTTTGATTGATCGCTAAACACCTGTCTCTGATTAAACAAACAGCCTGATAGGCTTCAAACTCATCTCTGGTGATGGAAAGTAAATCATCCAGCAAATAGCCATATGCCTTTACTTCAATCCGTTCAAGAGAAAAGGCTGTTTCGTCATTGCTCCTGTTGTAAAAGGAGGCGGCGCCAAAATCACCAAAAAGCGTTTTACCGGACGGGTCAACCAGGATATTATGCGCATACAAATCTCCGTGAATAATACCCTTACTGTGCAAATGCAAGCCAACATCGGCAATTCGCTTTGCAATTTCCAGCAGCTGCTGAGCTGAGAGAGTTACTTCATCTTCAAAAATGTCCCTCGTACAACTGTCAAGACTCGGAGGCCTTCCCAAGTTAAAGAACTCCTGAGGAATCAATTCCATCACCACCCCGTTTCTGTCCTCGTGGCTGAAATGAATCTTACCCAACAACTTTACAATAGCCGGGTGAGCACCAGCAGCGATATATGCCCTCATCTCATCCTGTGGGTAACCATCACTGGTTACATTACCCTTAAAAATCTTTACTGCAGCATCCTGCAGTAAATCTGCCTCCAGTAAAGAAGCGCGGTAAATGGTACCCGAGGCACCCTCTCCCAGCATATTCATCAGGGTGATCTGTTCAACATCAATAGTTGCTAAATCAGGAAAGCCTGTTGCGTTTTGTTGTATTTCATTTCCTGAGAATGCCAGCCAGGCTAACCCTGGCATTGAAATCAACCACTGAGGTAAATGATCCAGGCGATTAGCTGAAATCCTCAGCAACTCTAACTTCCGGCAGTTAACCAGCGACTCAGGTAATGCAGTAAGCTGATTACCGGCAAGCATCAGCTTTTGCATATTTACGCAATCACCAATAGACGATGGCAAATCAGTAATCCGGTTATTGGTAAGGATCAGCCATTTCAAGTTTGCATTAATCGCCGCAGGGCTGATGTGTTCAATCTGATTAGATTTGAAACCAGCAATACTGAGCACGGGGCAATCACTTAAAACGTCTGGTAAACTTGTGAACAGATTATCCGAAGCAAAGAAAACCCTCAACTTGCTGAGTCTTCCGAAATCATCAGGTAAACGGCACAACTGATTACCAGAAAGATCCAGATATTCCAGCGTTTCTGCCAACGAAAAAATCTCCAATGGAAATTCAGTGAGGCCTTCAGATAATTTTAAAGTAGTGGCACCCTGAAGTTCCCCTGATGATAACTGTACTAGCGTTTGCAAAATATAATCGTTTGAGTTAAGCTGCGAAGATAAAAAATATTTATCCGGAAGTCAGCACAGAATCTTTGTATTAAAAACACCGGGTGTATATAAACGAAGAAACCCTCACAGTTGTTACTGCAAGGGTCCTTGTTAATCTGCTTTTAGGCAGTTTAAGATTTGGCACCGACCTACTCTCCCACGTGTTACCGCAGTACCATCGGCTCTGGTGGGCTTAACTTCTCTGTTCGGAATGGGAAGAGGTGGACACCACCGATATAGGCACCTAAATTTCTTTAGATAAGCTATTCAAGCTTAAATGACATATTATTGAAAGAAGTTAAGTTTTGAAGAACAAACAACAGTCTGTTTGCTTTGAAAGCTTCGGG